>NZ_NGUR01000013.1:0-300894 GCF_002179865.1 Pandoraea sp. PE-S2R-1
CATGTATGGCTGAAACCTACCGCCAGGTCAAGGAACGCATCCGTGCTCTCGAGGCCGAGGCGGCACAGTTGCGACGCCAGGAATTGCGCCAGATCATCGTGGACATGCGCCGCAAGATCAGGGATTACGGTATCACACCAGACCAGCTCTTCGGCCCGGATCTGTCGGATTTCGTCAGGTATCGCAATCCCGAGACCGGTGACACATGGAATGGAATGGGACGTCCGCCGAACTGGATCAGAGGAAAAGATCGGGAGCAATTCCGCGTTGAATGATGGTATCGGCGAGCTTTAGGGCTACGTCGAAAAAGGTCAACGCCGTTAGCCGGTGAATCGTGAAATGCAGATGAAACAACAGTGACGATTGGCTCATGGAATATATCCACCAACCGACACTGGCCCAGGTGCGACACCGTCAGGAGACAAGGCGCTGGCATTGGGTTGGACGGAAACGGCGATCCGTACGCTGGACCGGGATCCCGGTCAGTCGGGGGCGCAGATGACGGGCCGCAGGGACTTCAAGACGCTGGCGGCATTTACTGAGCGCTTCACCCTATCGCAAACGCCTCGCTGCCCGGTTCGTCGCTCGGCTGGGCGGGCGTCGCATCGTAGTTCCATCGGGTTTCCACACACGGCCTGGACCCATTGCTTTCATTCAAAAACACCAATGTTGCGGTAGGCTGCTCAATGGCTCGCACGGCGACACCATGGGCCATTGGGCAGCGATACCGATTACTTACCGACCGCTTCGATGGCCGGGAATTTATAACTGCCTTCCTGCACCGCTTTGCTCGGGCCGTACATGCGCATGATGATATAGGCGTCGTTCTCGGGGATGGGCAGGTAGTTGGGATTGTTAGCGTCGCCCTTGGCGCTCATTTCGATGGTATACATGCCATCGGCGTCTGGCTTTAACGTGCGGTCGCCACGACTGTGACGGTTCAGTTCGTTGTGGGCCATCAGGCGATTGTTCGAGGAGTACACCGTGAAGGACCAGAACTGGCTGACGTCGGGCGCCTTGAAGTGCATGCGGTACTTCTGGCCATTGGCGCCGCTGATGTGCTTGCCGGTGCTATCAGTTTCCGATTTGAGGTAGACGCTTTCATCGGGCGGCAGACCCCACTGACCCAGGTATGTACCTTCGGCAAACAGGTCGCGCTCACCGTCACCCAACTGCTCCCGAGTACCCAGCAATTTGCCGGCGTTGGTCATCTTCGGCGCCAGTTCCTTGATGTGCTTCATACCCAGTTCTTCACCCTTTTTTGCCGCGGCGAGTTGGTCCTGGGTGAAGTTCTCTTTGCACGGCGCAAGCCCGATGTCTTTATACTGATCCAGCCACTTCTTGTCGGCGCTGCCCATGCTGCCGTCACAAAGCACAGCGTTGACCCGTTGCAGCCAGTTGGACTTGGCCGGATCGAGATAAGTGCGCTGTTTCTCTTTTGGCCCCGGCTCGCCCAGGTAGGCGGAAAGTGTCCGGACATTCCAGTCGTCCATGTACTTGAGCGCGACTTTTTCGTCTTCGGGACCGATGGCCATGATCCGGCCCATCACTTTCACCAGGTTGGAGTCAACCCGGATCACCTCGTCCACGCTGGGCGGGACTTCGCCTTTCCAGTCCTTGGAGGCGAACATGAAGTGACCACCCCTGGTGCCTCGGGTGCGGGCGCCGATCATGGACGTGGTGTAATGGCCCATGTCCATGGTGTGCAGCACCCAGTAACGTCCTTTGTCCATGTCGGGAACACTGATGATCACCGGTTCCGACGCCACGTCCAACCAACCCATGAGGTGCAGAGTGTCGTTATTGATGGTGGGGTGCGCGGTGTACGTGTCATCGGCCAGGTGGCGGATGTTCTGGAAGCGGTTCAACGGCGTGTTGGTTTTGACCGCCGTTTCGTAAAAAAACTTGTAGGCTTCGTCTATTGAGTAGGCGTAGATGAAAGCGTCTTCGGCGAGCTTGTCTGAAATCTTTGCAAAAGCCGGAACGGCAATTGAAAGCAGGATTGCGGTGAGTATGGCTCTTTTCATGAGTGCTCCTGATGGGTTAATGGCCTTAGCCTGTTTGCAGGCGTCGAATCTGCAAATACGATTATCCAAACGTATTTCCGGCAATCAACATCGATCCATATTGCATGAGAATTCTGGCTCTGGTCGAAACCAAAATAAGTGTAGCGCCTGATATCGAGAGCGTTCGGGAAAGTCGCGTCTGATTCCAACTGAGGCGCAGTGCGATTTCACACAAACCAGCAGGGTCGAGGTGCGCCAAAACGGGCGGCATTGGCCTGCAGTCTGCGGCCATTCTCCCCCCCCCGCCGTGGTCCTGGACAGCGAGCGTCGTTTCGCCTGACTCGATACGGGCTTCTCTGCTGGTCGCGATGGACCTCGCTCTCATTACCAATAATCGCGGTTGTCAACAAAACACACGCCCGTGTCCAAGGCCACTTATGGCTGGTTGCCGGAGACTGGAGACAGGCGCGCTGAGCACCCGGCGCGACATCTGGAGGGGGCCATTTTGAATGGTAGACCTAATGCCCCCCGCCCGCGTCGACTTAATTCAGCCTGACTACCCAGGGAGGCGTCCAGCCACCGTTGTTGACTTCCGGCTTCGGCCAATAGGTGCGGATGGTCATTTCGAACTCGCCTTTCGGCGCCGGTAGCCAGTTGGACTCCTTGTCCTTACCGGGTGAATCGTTCTGGATGTATATCGTCAGCGATCCATCGGGGTTGTACGCCATGTTCTTGAGGTTCTTGGTACCAACCGAATAACGCTTCAGGTCGTTTGCCTCGAAGAAGTGTTCCGGCCCGTACATGGTCAATGACCAGAAGCCGTTCACCGGAGGCGTCTTGCCTTTGGGAAAGGTCAATGTATAGCGATTGCTGCCGTTGAGACGTTGCCCGCTTCCATCGACCTCGATGAAGAAGTAGCGTGTCTCTTCCGGCTTGTTCGTGTACATGTTCGACTTGGCCGTCGCCGTACGCGTCAGGTAGTCGTAGCCGAAAGCGGCCGCGTTGCGAGGAGTATTCCAGCCCCCGTCAAGCGTGATCCCGTTAGTTCGGAAGTTGAATAATGGGCCTATTACGTTCTTGTCCGTATCGACGGCGGCCTGCTTAAGCACTTTCATCAATTCAGGATCCTTGGCCGCCGCATCCAGCAAGGTGTGGATCGTGGCGTACCGACTCTCTTCGCCCGGCAGTGGAGGTACCTGTTTGAGGATCTCGGGCAACTCGTCAAAGAAGGTCTCGGGATTTACCCAGGACGTCTCGGACTTCGAGTTCGGATCCGCTGACGTCGGTGCTGGGAAACTCGGCGCCTTGCTCCAATCCGTGGTCTTCTTCTTCCCGTCATACTTGCTTAGCGGATAGAAGACGACCTGATCAAGCACCGGCTGGATCGCGGCACGATCGGCATCGCTATCGTCCAGGAAGATACGTGGGCCCATCGCAACGAGGTCCATCGGCGCATGAATCACGCCGTTAATGCCTTTGGGCACCGTTCCCTTCCAGTTCGGGCCCACAATCAGGTAGTTACCCGGCTTGGTGCCGTATTGCTTGCCGACTCGCGAGAACTCGTCGCTGCGGGCGTCGTACAAAGCATAAACCCAGAACCGGGTGCCAAAGTCCGGTACCTGCACCACGACAGGATCCTTGTCAACGGCCGCATAGCCGAAGCCATACACCACATCCTGGTTCGGGTGTGCGATGAAGCGCTGTTCGGGCGCGATGTAGTGGCTCATCATCGAGACATAGCCGGTGGGCGCGACTGGGACGATTCCCCCCTGCAACCCGGGCTCCGGTGCAGCAGCGAATGATGCTCGCCGGTGGAACGAGTTGACGATTGCCCAACCCCAGAGGTAGGTATCTTTCGCGATGACCTCAGCGACTTCTTTGGTAACCACGACCCCCGACGGAACCGCTGGAACGGATGCGGCGGACTTGGGCGGGGCGCTCTGAAGCGCTGCTGGCGCTGCGTGGACTGCAGCACTCAAAGCCACAGCGGTTGCGACTATCGAGTTCCGAATGCTAACCATTGTGTATCTCTCCTGGTTGAGATCCAAGTGATTCCGTTTTCACGTTAAAGTTAGCCAGGCGCGTGACCTGGTTGGTCAACTCGTCCATGCCCGGCCTTCGCACCTTGACAGCCGCCGAAGGTCCTGTTTCGCTTGAACTCGTTGATTTCTCCTATTCCTGCTGACGATGAGAAATGTCATTCAAAATGAATACTTGGCTCGAAGAAGCCGTTTCAGATCGGGAACGACACCTCGATCGTCACGGCGTGCTTCCTTTTACGCGGTTCTGAAAGCCGCGCCTGCCCAGAAATGATTGCGCGTCTGGCGGCCGAGCCGGAATTGCGTAATGTCCGTGGCCGACGGAGCTTGCTTAGGTAAGCTAGTTGAAAACTGGCGAATGCGGTATCCAAAAAGCGAAATTGTTGGAGTAATAATGACCCAATCACCCCGTTGGACGCTCGGCGCTGTCGTTCCGAAAGTCTGCTTTTAACTTGCAGGCAGGAGGCGGCCGCGCGATCGGTCTAGAATTTTGCGCGGCGATTCGCCAAAGGCCTTGCGATACGGTTCCGAGAATCGCGACATATGGCGAAAACTCCATTTCGACGCAACTTCGGCAACGATACACGTCGGCCCAGTGAGCAGACAGTCACGCAACGTGCCGTTCAGTCGCGCGTTCATGAACTACCTTCCTGGTGTTATGCCGCGTACCGCGGCGGAAAATCAACTGGAGCGCGCTCAAGCTGTATCCGCTTTGTCGCGCGATGTCGAGCGGAATATCGGCCTCCTCATCTGGGAGGACCAGCCGTTGGCACGCGGTGTTCAAATGATAATCGCGGTGTTCGGCTGCGAAATTTTCCCACCGCGAGCGCTCCGAATCGATCAGTGCATCGGCGTACTCTGCCACCAACGAGCAGGAGAGTTCAGTTGCCAGAGCAGACGTTCTTCCGGGACGGCGAAATTGACCCACCGAGACGAGGCGAAGGCGTGGTAAAGAAGCTCCGCACCGGCCGGGTAAATCTGAATCTCGTCCTGTCCGATCAGTGCGGTGTTATAGCAGGTAACGTCGCTGCCCTGCGCCATAAAGCCGATGCAAATCGTGTCACGTGGCATGCTGCCTTGCGCAACCAGGGAGAAGCGTAGGTGCCCGTTTCCAGTCTGATCTCTCCGGTCGTCAGACGCTGATGTTCCATCGTCGTCAGCTTCGATGACAGCGGACGGTGCTCGAAGCTTCTACCATAAACCACATTGAAGGCCTGGCAGGTTCGAAGCTCAAATAGACGTGCCTCAAATAGCCCAATTGCAACGGCATGGCAATTCTTCTCAAAGATTTCGCTTTCCGGATAGCGCTCACCCCCGGCATCCGCTATTTTTAGTTCGTGCACCTCGACGTCGGGATCAAACTGATGGCTGAAAATTATCGTGATGTCAAAAAACGCATCCGTGCCCTCGAAGCCGCGGCGGAACAGTTGCGCCGTCGGGAATTACACCAGATTCTTACCGACATGCGCCAGACCATCAGACGTTACAGTATCACGCCGGACCAGTTCTTCGGCCCCGACCTCCCGGATCTTGTACGGTATCGCAATCCCGATTCAGGCGAGACGTGGAACGGGATGGGACGGCCGCCGAACTGGATTCGAGGCGGGGAACGAGGTCCTTTTCGTATCGACTGAAATATGGCATCAATATAGCGATACAGGCTGCTTATCACGCCAATCCTAGGAGAACCACGCAATGACGAAGCTCAAAATGACGATGCTGGCCACGATGCTTGTTGGCGTTTTCTCGGCTCATGCCGCAGAAAACGTTACACCGGAAAATTATGCGCGGGCGGAAGTGGACGAGTCTTTCAGTAGCATCGTCAAAGACGTTGGATCGAACCGGTTTCGGCACGACCGCTCGCTTATGCCGCTTGACAAACAGCCTGCGGTCACCATGAATCGTGACACGGTGTATTCATTTGGCATATTTTACGCGCCGGCTGGCACGACGATTACTCTGCCCAAATCGAAGGATAACCGGTACCAGTCGGCCATGATCCTTCAGAACGACGATTACACCGACCAGGTGTTCTATGCGCCAGGCACGTTCGCAATCAAGGCAAAGACGGAATTCATCGCTGTGGTGGCGAGGACGCAGGTCGACCCGGGCAATCCCGATGACATCAAGTATGTTCACGTTCTGCAGGATGGCATCGTCGTGAAATTGCCTCCTGGCAAGAAAGCGAAGGAATACAAGGCGCCCGACTGGAACCTGGACCAGCTCAAGGCATTACGGAAGAAGTATCAGGAAGAGGCCAAGGCGCTGCCTAACTTCAACAAGACCTCTGGTCCGCGCGGAGTTGTCGATCCGCACATGTTGCGGATTGGCGCTTCGATTGCGCTAGGACTGCTTCCACCGCAGGACGCAGTGTACCTTTACCGCGACTACCACCTGAGTGGCGATAAATGCTACCAGGCTACATACACCAAGCCAGACTTCAAGGAAGGAGGCTTTTTTTCATTCACGATGTACGGATCCGATAAATATCTGCATAGTGAGGACTCGAACCTTAATAATCGCGCCATCAAATTCAACGATGACGGCACCTTCACCGTTCGCTACGGGCCGAAGGCAGCATGCGGCGATGCGAAAAACTGGTTGCCAACTCCCGGTGACAACTGGTATCTCGGCATGCGCATTTATCGGCCCGGCGCATCCGTCATCGATGGCACATACACGATTCCGGAGCCCAGGCCGATTCAATAAGCCCGTTGGGCCGACGACGCAGTCGCATCGCCATGCTCAGATTGTTCTCTCGCTGATAAGGTGATTCGACGATGGGGATCTCTCGCAAGCGATCATGGACAGGATCTCCCCCGATCTACCCGTCACTATCCAGATCACCATCATGCCTCACGCGCGCGCGGGACAGGGAACGGCCGTCGCGAGCCGCTTACTATTTGATGGCGCTCAGCGACGCTAAAGGTGAGCCGCTGGCAGCCGGAAAGACTTACCGTGTGACCGTGCCTGCGAATATGCCCGTCAAACAATTCTGGGCACTGACGGTGTACGACAAAGCCACCAATTCATTCATTTACACGCCGTCCAATAAGACAACGATTTCGTCGTACGATCTCCCGAAACTGAAGAAGAATTCGGATGGCAGCGTGACGCTATATGTGGGAACTTCGGCACCGGCAGGCTTCGAAGACAATTGGATTCCGACTGGCGGAAAGCGGCCATTACCGGCAATCCGGCTCTATGGCCCCACTGATGCGTTCAACAACAGGACGTTCAAAATGCCTGACTTCGAATTGACCACAGAGTAGAAAAAGGAAAATACTCGTCCGTGCAGAAATCTGTCAGATCCGCAATGCCGCGCCGGGTGGTGCCGGGACTTTCGGCACTATCCCGACGCGCAGCTCACGAGCGATGTTCCGTACAAGCTACTAGCGCGAACCCTTTGAAAAGTCGGTGGTCCCTTGTGTCTGCCGACTTTTTTAGGCAGCCACCTCGCGAAAAAAGCCTGACGTTGCTCGTCCAGCCGCGTTGTAGTTCTCGTTTCATTAGATTGATAGATGTGTGGGTCATCTCGATTACGCAGGTGATGACTGATATCCATGCAAACCTGTGGCAGCGTCACGCGGTTTTTGTGTTCGGCGCTCATGCCACAGTAGCCCCCCCCGCAAACGAGCATTCCATCTGGGCCGTTTCAATGATTCCGCGCTACCCGGATTAAGGGGCCGGCGACAGATCGCGTCCCATACGCGAGTAAGAAGAAATCTCGCTGTGCCTCAACATGCACGCAATTGCTCAAGTGGTGATGACGTCGGGCCCCAGGGCGACGCCAATTTTTTCCGTGCGGTACGTCGGATTCCTCGCTGGATCCGCATGCCATTCGGTCTGCTGCTTGCCCATCTTGTCGAGCGCGGAAGTTGGGTAAGCTTCTGTTCTCGATCGACCGCTTAGACCGGGAAGGAGAATAGTTGATGATTCAAGACCATTCATCGCAGCGGCGCCCGCGCAGCCCATGGAAGACTCGCTATTTCATTGATACCGAATTCACCGACTTCAGTCTTGAAAGCCGTCAACTGATCAGTATTGCTATTGTGGGCGAAGACGGGCGTGAGTTTTATGGCGAATGCATGGATTTTGACAAGTCCCTTTGCACCAGCTTTGTAAGCGAAATCGTGCTCCCTCAACTTGGGCGTATCCCTGGCCGATCAATGCCGTCCGCAAGGTTACGCGAGGAACTTGTTGCGTGGTTGCTGAATACGCCGTTACGGCCGCAGCCAGTGCTTAGCTATGATTCCGATTGTGACTACCAGCTAATGGTTGGCCTGCTCGGAAAATCCTTGCCGCGCGGATGGCGCCATGAGAACGTTTTCCTCAAAATTAATCCTGAACGTTTTGCTCAGTACATTCTTGTGCACGGTGGCGAGCACCACGCATTGCAGGACGCCCGGGCGAATGCTTTCGCGTTCATCTAGTCAGCGACTACACGCGAGATATAATCTCGGCGGCTGAAAAGGAAGAGGGCGGCATACGATGCCGCCCGAACCTCCTAAGCTTCACGTCAGCTTACGGTTTACGCCACTTATCTGGGCCACCTTTGCCCGTGTGGCGTACGCGTTCGACAAGCGGTGGCGTCCCCTGATTCAACTCTGTGGCACGCTCAATCGCTTCGCGCTGCGTCGGCAAAACGTCGCTGGCGCGCTGCGAGTTTGGACGCCGCACAGCATAGTCCCCCTCGGGACGACGCTCGACGAAGATTTTTTTTGTCATACTTAGCTCCATATCAATCGATCAAGTTGGAGGGGGAATCCCCCTCCAGGTTCTACGCTGTTTTCACACCGTTACTTCGGCTGCGTATTACGCAGCACGATGCGAAACGGTTGGCCATTGGCGCGCCTGATAACGCGTCCTTTGACCGTGATGGTCATCCGATAGATGACCTGTTCTTCGCTGTTGCTAGTCGCCATATGTGGCTCCCAAATCAGCGATCTCAGCATGGAACTTGATGTTGACAGTGCTGCCCAATAGACATACTATCTCCGCTCTCACACAGTTTTAACATCAAGACGCGTCACTCATGAGATCGTTGAGTGGCTCGTTTTCGAATATCGCTTTGCTTCGAGGCCTTCAGCGCGCTAACGCTCAGGGCCTTTTTATTCGCCGTCGAAATCCAACGTCAGTTGCCTGATGGACGGGAATCCCATTCTCGAAAGCAAGTAGTCTGCGAAGGCGTCCGCCTGCCATTCCGCATCCTCCCCCTGGGAAGGCACCGCACTTTTCTCGTTGTGCAGCACCGCCTTGTGCCCAAGCATCAAATGCCCGATCTCATGACAGATGGTGCTGATCGCCGCCTCGTCCCCGTGGCACGCCTTGATATAGGTGCTCTCGGGAAGGAGGATCGTAAATGTCCCCGGCTCGCAAATTGCGTCCGTGAACAGCAACCACTCGCTGTCCGCGATCGGATCGACACAAATCGAGCGCAGCGCCAACGACTCGATGAACTCAGCGAAGTGAAGCCGTGTCTTGCCGCCGACATGGAACAGTCGGCAGAACGTCTTCGCACTGTCAGCGATCTCGACGGCAGATCGGTGTACCACTCGGTTACCTCGCATCACATACGGTCGCTTCTCAGCACCCTGCGTCATTATTCTTTTTTCCGCTTGTTGATCTTATCGAGCAACTGGGCAATCTGCTTCAGTTCCTCGGCCGTAAAACTCGACTTCGCAAAGCCCGCCACCAGCATCTGCTGCTGAAGGGGGAGGCCGTCCACCGGAATGGCCTCATTCGACACCGCGGCCAGCTCGTCCAAATCAGCGATCGGGTGTCCTTTCTGCTCGAAAAACAGTCCAATTTTCTCGACCCACTGCGCGTTCACCTTCTTGCGGCCCGTCTCCAGGGCGCTAAGAAAGGACGCCGTCGTCCCCAGATCTGCCGCCATCGACAGCAGCGTCTGCCCAATATCGACCCGCGCCTTCCGCACAGCCTTGCCAAATGCGGTGAGTGCCATTTTTCCCCCGATGCCAAAACAATCGTGCTCCAGTGTAGCAAAGATCAAGGCATCACAGCAACCGACTTCTAGAAAAAAATCAACCAAATAGGTTGAATATTTTTAGCGTAATCTTGGGTTTTGAATGACCAATTGTGCCTGAGTCAGTAGTACTATGCACAGGTTATCCACAGATGGCGCCGAATGTGGTGCCAAATATGGCACTTTCAAATGACTCCTAATCAACAACTGGAATTCTTGCAGGCCGCGAGCAACGAAGAGATTGCGAAATTTCTGGCGATGCGAGTACGCGGCGAGCGGAGCCGAAGCGGGCGGTCTCAAGCGGCCTTCGCAGAAAAGGCCGGCATTTCCCTGAGAACCTACAAGCGCTTCGAACTGAGCGGAACGGGAAGCATCGACACGCTGGTCCGGATAATGATGGCGCTTGACCATGCGCGCGGCTTCTTCACGCTGTTCCCGCATCCTAAGCCCGCATCCGCCCCCAGCTTGATCGAACGCCTCAAGATGAACGGCGCCAACCTGGCGACAGGAATCCGGGAGTAGGTGACGTCGAAAACGCGGGAAGACCCGCGCCTTGTCATTGACAGCGCAACAAGGCGACAAGTCATCAGACCTCCCTTTCAGGGCAACGCTAGCGCCCTGAAGCTGAAATGGGACTGATGATTAGTGTCATAAGCATCAGTGCCGATTTTGCTCAATATATCTGACACCAACGCAAGGTCCAAACGCTATCCTTTTGCAAATCAATGCCCTAGCGGCGTTCTACCCGACCCCGTTGGTAAGCCGGGCAGGAGGTCGTCGTGCAACGCCCCTATGGGCCGAGCCCAAACTGGGGAAGCATTCCCGCAAGACAGGTAATCCGTGCAAGACCATGCAGCACGCTACATTTCGCACCCCCGACGTGACGGATGTCGCCTTCAGCAGCACCGAAGGGCGCATCCCCCCATCCCAGGCCACTCGCGAGCACCTCGGCCTCGAGCACTTCGCGCTCTTTCGCGGCTATCTGGAAGGCCTGCCGCTCGAGCGTTTGGCCGACCAGTACTTGGAAACTGGCCTCGATCTACGTCGAGCCAAAACGACACTGCGCTGGATACGAGAGCAATTGGTCACGGCCGCACGGCGCGAACGGGATTTCACCGGCGCACGGGTGCTCGGCATCGCACCGCAAACGCTCATCGATTCATCTTTGCTCGCCGGGGACGCGACACACGCGAGCAGCATTCCTACGTTGGAAGCCTTTGCCGAAGCCTACGATCCCTACGAGTGCTTTAGCCAAAAAGAGCTGCTAGCACTCTTTCAAGAAGCCCACCCGGAGGTCCGCGCCGACCGACGTCAAGCGCGTAACGACCGATTGCGAGCGAGCCAAATGCGAGCGCTGGTGCGACTACAGCAGCTTTTGGTGGTTAAGCCTCAAATACATCACCACGTGCGCGGCTGGTTCCATCAGGCCATTGCCGGTCGGCTTGAGACCGTTGGCATCCTCACGCTGCTGGATCTGATTGCCTTTATCCGTACTCACGGACCGAGCTGGCACGCCCGCGTACACCGAATGGGACCGGTCGCAGCCACTCGCCTGCAGCGATGGTTAGACGCGCATGAGGGCTCGCTAGGACAGAGCGTACCTGCTTATGCCTTGGTGCCGCGCCGCGCTGCGGGACTTGACGTGCAGCGGTTGTTGCGGCCCCAATTGGGCGGCGTAGCGCCCCTTGAATTCCTGAGTGTGCCCACCGGATTGGGTGGGCAGGATGGCCACAATCGCATGATCGGCGGCACTTGTCGACTGATGGCCGCAGACGACCTTAGCGCCGTGCAGGCCTGGCTCGCAACGCTGCACCCGATCGGCGGCAATACATGGCGATCGTATCGCAGCCACGCCGAGCGTTTCTTGAATTGGGCTTGGTTTGAGCGGGGCAAGGCCTTGTCCGATGTGGGCGTGGAGGACTGCGCGGCGTACCGGGAGTTTCTCGCCGCACCCGCACCACACTGGATTGCGTCACGGCACCTGCCTCGCTATAGCGCCACCTGGCGCCCCTTCGCGTGGGCACTCGCACCTGCGAGCATCCGCCTATCGATGACAGTATTACAGCGCCAGTTCAACTGGCTTATGGCCGTGCAGTTCCTGCGTTACAACCCATGGTTGCTCATCGCCAAACCGAAACCGGGACACCCGCATCGTGGCGCTAATCGCGGCCGCAGTCTCTCGCAGGGCGATTGGGGTTTGCTCAAAGACTACCTAGATCGCCTGAACCCCGTCGACCCGATAGCGCAACGCCGTCAATTCGTGCTGCGCTTTGCCTACGCCACGGGCCTGCGGTTGTCTGAACTTGCCAGTGCAAGAGTAGGGGACTTGTCATGCGAGAAGCTCGATGGGCTCGGTATGCGCTGGCGTCTGGTCGTCACAGGCAAAGGCGAGAATACACGCGTGGTCGAGCTGGCCACCGTTCTGGTGCAGATGCTCCAACGCTATCTTACGCAGCGTGGACTCGGGGAGCTCATCGAGCACGTCGATCCGGATGTCCCGCTCATTGGCCGCTTGGGCAAGGATGCGCAGCGGCATCCCCGTCAGCCTTTGTCTCCCAGTGGGCTCGCCCATATGCTTCGTCAAACGCTCACAGAGGCGGCAAGCGTTTATGAAACCGTCAATCCCGGCGCTGCCAACCAAATCCGTCAAGCCACCCCCCACTGGCTGCGGCATACGTTCGGCACGCACGCCGTGGCGCGCGGTGCCGCGCTTGACGTGGTGAAAGACCAGATGGGGCATGCGAGCCTGGCCACGACATCACAATACTTGCACCCCGAGAGACGCAAGCGGGCCGAGGACATGGATAACGCGTTTGGCGCACACCTGTAGCCCGCGTTCGCCGCCTGCCGGCGCGGGCAAACGTGTGTCGGACTTGACCTTGCACGCGTTACGACCTATCGATATAGGAGACGGATCACAACGATCCGAAAGGAGACGCATACGAGCGCCAACATGAAAATACAAACGGGCTCTGCCGTTGGCGCGACAGAACCCGCTGATTACCACTAGCACACCCCCTTGACCGGTGGGGCACTCGCTTTGAACATAGGTCGCGTAAGCAGCCATGTCAAGGCTGGACTGGTGCGTCTCGCTTTCTTCACTTAGGAAGCGCTGTGGTACTGCCTTCATGAGGCGTGCGTCTTTCCACTGAGCGTGGGAGACTCGCCATGACCAGCATTTCCTCACGTCCCGCATCCAACGCACGCCCAGGGACTCGCATGCGCGCGGCACTAGCCGACGCGTACGACAAGCGTGGGCATCGTAAAGCCAACCTCTTCTACGCCTACAGTCCAAAATCGGATCGCGACTGGGTCCTCAGTGGAAAACTGGAATTGGCCCACTTTGTAGTCGCTGAGTCGACACCGGACATCGTTGCAGTGAACTACGCGCCAGCACCACGTCAATTGCCGGCTGACGTGCACAGTTCATCATTCATCTGGTGCGCGGAAGTGCTCCGACGCGATGGGACCTGGGAGTGGCGTTGCCTGGGGGATGTTACCGACCCGGCAAAGGAGCAAGCCTGCGTACGACTTGCCCAAGCATGTGAGGCCGAGCACTGTCGCCTGAGTGAGCACGACTTGCATGCCAACAGCGCACATCTTCAGAACTGGTTACGCATTATTCACTGGCTTGCGCTATACCGCGGTATTCCGTTGACGCACGAATCGATGGCCGTAGGGGCACTCCTCGACGCAGGGCAGGGCACCTCGCTAATGGATATCGCACGGTTGGACCCGATAGGCAAAGGTGACGCCTATATTGCCGCGGCGTTTCGACTCGTTCAGACCGGATGCATCACGATCGCATTGGCCAACAAACCGCTTTCGCTGCGCACCGAAATTTTGCGAGCGGGAGAGTCGTCGTGAGCCGGCCACTAACCGCTCGGACCCTCCCATGGGAGTGGCGCAACGTCGAAGACTGGCGACGTGTGGACGCAAGTCAACTCGCTGAGCCTGTGCGAGATCGCTTCGAGCGCTTGTCAGCCGGCATCGCGTTGTATGTGGAAACCGGTCACCTTACTCGTTCGGCAAAAATTGCTCAAGTGTCTCGCAGCGTATTGATAAGGCAACTCAATCGATGCGTAACGCTCGCAGATGACGGGCGTCTGTATGGCTGGGCGGGGTTACTTCACGGGATGCGCACATGCGACTATCGACGAAAAAAATCGCCACCGAATCACAATGACAATGACAGGAACGGGCACGCCGGCGCATTCACACAGTTTCTCACTGAGCATCCTGAGATTCAGGACAAGCTCGATGCGCTCATTCTTGGGCGTCGTATTTCTGGGGAAGTCGCCGAAGCTAGGGTATCTGCAAAAACAGCTTGGTCAAGGCTCTGCGGCTGGTGTTTCGACGCTGGCGTCGACCAGCAGAGCTACCCGCTGAACACGAAAAGCCAAGGACGCAGATCCGTGGCACGTTACATCGATCAGCTTGTCCAGCGCTCGCCGCACGGTGCAGTTGACACCCGATTCGGAGAGAATGCCGCTTACAAACTGCGCTTTGGTACCGCCCGCAGCTCACCGATTAGTGCATTGGCCCCCTTCGATATCGCACAGTGTGATGCACACAAAATTGATTGTATCGGCACGCTGGAGATTACCGGCCCGGTAGGACCTCAGTTTGTGCCCATTGAACGACTATGGCTCATCGCGTATCTGGACAGCTACTCACGATGCGTGTTGGGCTACTCAGTGGGCATTACCACGCAGCCGTCGGCCCAAACGATAGAAGCGGCATTTGTGGCGGCTAACGTCCCATGGCAGCCGATGGAAGCATCCATATTGGGCATAAAGTATGCCCAAGGTGCTGGATTTCCCTCGGGCCTCATCCCTGAGTTGGCCCAATGCAGCCCCTGTGTGCTTAATCTAGACAATGCTATGCAGCACTACAGCCACGTTATCGCTGAGCATCTGCGTCGTCGGCTCGGCTGCATCATTGCGTATGGGGGACTGGCCGATTGGGGACACAACGCACTGCTTGAGCGCTGGTTCAAAACGTTGGAAACGCGAGGCTTCCAACGACTCCCGTCAACCACCGGATCTCATCCGGGCGACACGCGTGCACGTACCCCAGTGCGTACCGCGAGCCGGCTGGGGATTACTTACCAGCAACTGCTCTATCTCGCGGATGTACTGTGCGCCAACTACAACGCGACCCCACATCGGTCGCTTGGAGGTCAGTCGCCTTTAGAAGTACTTCGTGCCTTCGCTCAACGCGAACTCGATGCCCCCTTGCTGCCGGCCTTGCCTGCGCCTTCGTGGAACTCACCTGCACTGGGGGTGGAAATCGTCATGCCTGTCGTACGCGGCTCAATACGGCAGGGCCGTCGACCCTATGTCGAATTTGGTGGCGCACGCTACAGCAACGAAAATCTGCAGAGCGCGTGGCATTTAATCGGCAAAAGGATTGTAGTGCATGTGCCGCGCGATGCACGCACCTGCGACGCGTATTTTAGCAATGGCTTTGCTCTTGGTGAATTGACGATACTGCACTCAGGGTGGGGGAGATATGCACACACGCTGGAGATGCGAAGGAAAATCCAAGCCAGTGATGACGTCAAAGTACTCGATGACGATCCCATCCAAGGATTTTCGCGCACGCTGGCCACTCGTGTCGAAAAACGCTCTCGCAAGCGACCCAACAAGATTTCTCATGATGCAACCTTTCTTGCCGACCTGGAGCGCGAGAGCGGCGTCACCGTTGCCACTACGACCGCCCCGAAACGATCTACCCAAGAACCGCACATTCGTCCCTTGACCCATCGACTCAAACCAGTCGTTTGGAAGGGCCGCTAGGGAAGGGGTGATGGTTATGACATCCTTGCCCGCTAACCGGCTACTGACGCTGCCTGAGCTTCTGCAACTGCGCGACGAAAAGCTGCACACTCACCCACTGATCAAGGACCAGGTGATCGCGCCAACGCCCGCGATTAAAGAAGCTTTCGATATCGTCGAAGACGCATTGCTTCATTACGAATCGGGAGTTTGCTTCGTCGCTGAGTCTCGCTTTGGCAAGACGTTCGCCATCAACCTGATAGATGCCACAGTCACGCAACATTTCGCGAACATTCCACGATTGCGTGTGAACGCGAAGGAGCACGACCACCCCACTGAGCGCTCGTTATTCACTGATCTCCTGCTTGATCTCGGCCATGGTAGTCCCAACACAGGCACCGCCATAGCACGCCGCATCCGGGTATTTTCACTGATGCTCGCTGCCGCACAGACAAGCTCGAGCGATCGAATTCTGCTATTCGTCGACGAAGCGCAGAACTGGAAAACGGCAGATCTCACGCACATGCGCGACTTGTCCAACGACCTGACGCGCCATGGTATCTCCCTCGTTGTGGTGCTGTTCGGTCACCACCAGCTCAACACGCTTCGAGCCGACCTGCGCACCGCTAGACGAACCGACTTAATTGGTAGATTCCTGCTCTCGCCCTACGCGTTTCATGGAATCCGTTCGGAACAGGATTTGCTTGCAACGCTGCAGTGCTATGACGATCCCGATATCTTTGAATTTCCGTCTCGCAGCAGGGTATGCATATCCTCGTTCTTCCTACCACGCGCCTACGATTCAGGTTGGCGGATCCACCGTGAAGCACGGGCATGCTGGGATGCTTTTAGGAGTTTCGGCATTCACCACACTGGTCCGGACGCAGAGATCGGCATGAAATGGGTTGGGGGAGCTATTCGTGACTTTCTGTGCACCCATATGGACGAGGATTGCAGCGGTTTCGAATCGTCACGAGACGCCTGGCTACACGCGGTGCAACGCAGTGGCTTCGAGGCGACACTCTCGCAAGATACGCTGGGACTATGAGAGCGTTGATCACATCAACCGGTAGTAAGACCGCTCAGTGCCCACTGCGTGACGGGTTGGCCTGGTCGCCAGCGTGGTTCGTGGTCGGCGAAAGCGCTTATGCGTGCTTAGGGAAGCTTGCGATTGCCAATGCCATGGGCGCCGCGGAATTGTGCACCGACGTATTCGGCAGACCACTAGCCCCCAACGACTATTCCCGGAGGCATCCACGTGACCTGCTGTGGGGAGAGTGGATGACGCAACGCAAATCTGAAGGTGCCTTGATCCAACAAATCCGCGAAGGGGTACTACAGCCGGAACCTGGCCGCTGGGCGAGTTGGCTGGCCAGCGACGAGGCACTCAGATTTTGTCCAACCTGCCTAAGCCTTGGGTTTCATCACGCGGCTTGCCAAATTGAAGGACTCCAAAAGTGCCCGATCCACGGGGACCCGCTATGCTCAAAGTGTGCTCACTGTGGCGCTCCCACACCTCGGTATGCACTGACACGTGCGACATTTGATGCGCCGTTCCGCTGCCCCTCATGCTGGAATTGGTATGGCGCTCCCTGGAAACCAACGTCGAAGGAAAACCCACTTTCCGACATCGTTTCCGGTAGTACATACGAATCGTTAGCGACGTGGCTAACCGGACTCTCTGCGCTGAGCCTCACCTGGCCCAATCAGTCAACTTGGTCCTGTTCATCCTCCGACGTTGAGCGAGAGCGCCGGAAGTCGACGTTTCACGCGCTATGCCTAGTAAGTGAAACACAGGTGTCCGCAGCCATTCTGGCCCCATCACACCAGATATGCATTCTCGGTACGTTGCTAACATCACAGCCGTTGAACTTTGAGCGGAGCCTGATCCGCCACCAATGTCAGATGTCGCTGTATCGTGCGTTGCGCCGATGGCTGTGGCGTACGCTAGGGTTCGGTGCCGACTCGTCGAAACGAAGCTACGTCACCCGCTGGCTGGAAGAACACGAAGACGGTGCGATGCTCATCCCCCCTGGTGATGAGCCCCCTGAAATCAGTGCTTTTATGCTCTGGCGCCAACGATTTGAAGACACACTAGGCGCACTCCCTTCTGACTCACCGACGGTCTTACGCAGTCGAATGGCTACTTGGCCTGTCGACGTTATCGCTAGCTTGGACACTTGGGTCAGGTTTTGCGCCATGAGTTTTCTGGCAGATTACGCCGTGTGCGTGCAATGGCAAAAGCGACTAACGACACTGGATTCAACAGGGCCGGGCAACCCCCGTTGGATGGAGCTGGTCAATGAGTTTCGCCCAAAACTCAATTCGTCGAATCCGCCATGGCCATGTCACTTGAGCTATGCCTATCAATCGGCGACGCCCAGCACTGCCCCGCAGCAGATCTGGATCTTCGTTTGCGCAGGGGAGGGCTATAACGAGTGGATTCACCAGGCATCACGGATTCTTGCCGCGATTCCAAGCGTAGCTGCACGTTTGTCCAAGCGGCATAAGAGTGCCAACTACGAGGCCGCCTCGCGGCAGATCAACGAGGGCAACGGCAATACTACCGCCACAACTAGGCTGAATCGCCCGCAGCACCTAACGGATATGCACCCGGGTCCAGAACTCGATGGTCATGATGGCGTGTTTCGCGCGCCGGAAGGTCCGTCGATACCGTTGCAAAACGATCTACAAGCGATCAACGCGTGGCTAGACACCTTTCGAGATCAACCTGCAGCGGCAATCAGTTACCGGCTCGCGCTCGAAAAAATCGTGAATTGGGCGTACGTGCAGCGAGGCAAGGCGATGAGCTCGCTCGACAGAGCTGATTTCGATGCGTTTGAGTCATTCCTACTGAATCCTAGTCCACGGACCTTATGGATTATGGGCAGCGGCTCCGGCGGAGAGTGGGCGCCATTTCGTGGCCCCCTCGCACCGGCAAGTATTCGCTTGACGATGATCGCGATTCGCCTGCTCTATGAGTGGTTAAGCAACATACGTTACGCAACGAACCGCTTCGAGATCCGTCCGTATCGAATAGGACCGTTGGCCGACGCGAATCCGATGACTGCTGGCACGAATCGCAAAATTCACAGCGAGCCCATAAGCAGCTCGGCAATGAGCTATCTCTGGCGTGCAATTGAAAACGACGACACGCGTGAAGGGGTGCGCCGCCAGCTAGTGATTTCACTGTGCTACTACGGTACGCTCAGCCTTCCTGAAGTTCAGGCATTGTCGGGCGAGGACATTGCTCGAAATCAAACCGTCCTTAAAGCTCAGCACAGAAAGCCTGGATGTCAAATCGTGTACGTGGTGCCGCCGTTAAGCGAGCTGCTGAGGCAATGGATCGATCTGACGGGAGTTAAAACTGCATCGGATGACTTGTGGACGACTGCCGATCCCACGCGTGAATCCACCTCAGAGCCTCTTCTCGGTATGGGGCTCGCCGGAATTCAACAGATTGCACGACATGTGTTTCGCGACGCAGCGTCACTTGCCACCATCGCTTCCGACGCTCACACAGCAGAACTACTATTGAATGCGGGGGCCCGACGACTAGCGAACACATTTTTGCAGCAGGTGGAAGATGCCGGGGGAGACAACTGGAGGCTCTTTGGGAGGGCCTACAACATTCCATCGTCGACCCTTGCATATCTGGGCCCTCGGGGCAAACTTTCGCCTGAAAATCTGTCTGCGAATCTAGACAGAATTTCGCACCTGTGGCGCCAGCGTTAGGGTGATCCGAACGAGTGAGAGGGGATAGCACGTAACCCCGACATGCGGAGGAGGGCGGACGCCCTGAACTCGAAATACAACGTATGCAGGAGGTATCAAGATCGGACTTCTGCCCAGTCTGGCCAGCCCATATGCCGAGCCGGCGCTCGACTGTTTGCCCATCCGACCAACGCCCCGTATCTGGTCGTTTGAGTCTGGACTGCTCAAACCAAATGCCCGCATGTGTACACTGGCATGTGAAGAACTTGCGGTCGACGTCCAGCATACTTTGATGGTCGGCGATTCGCGTGCATGTGATTACGAGGTCGCGACCTCTGTGGGTATTCCGGCTGCTCTCGTTGACCGTTCGGGCACACGGCATTTCGGGATCGATTGCATCAGCTCGCTAAAGCAGTTACTGCCAACCATCCACGCCACGGGAAAGCTATAAGTGCCCGTCAAACCGCCATGGACACAATTTCACTACGATTCTGCGAATGATCATTTCTGCGACAGAATTCCGCTGCAAATCTGCAAACTCAATGAAGTTGCACATTTATGTCCGAAAAAGCGGGGTTCATTACCCTAAATTGCGTCCGCCGACTGCTGTTTGCTTCAGTCTCACAGGTGCCTCCGGGAAGATTTCTGAACGGAATCTTCCTCAAAAATACGATTTAACATAATGTACATTATGCGAATATTGAGTGTGTGCTTGAACGGTAGAATCTGAGCCCGTTCGGTTAGATCACACAGGCCCGCGCCCTAATTTCGGTAAACTGTCGGTTTCCAGGACGCCTCACGTCCCGCAGCTTACTTAGTCCGCACATGTCGAATACCCACGAAATCCGCCCCGGTCAGTCTATCGAGCTGCTCAAGGAACTCCATATCCTGACGCGTGACGGCAAGATGAATCAGGACAGCCGGCGCAAGCTCAAGCAGGTCTACCACCTGTTCCAGTTCATCGAACCACTGCTGCAAGAAGTCAAAACCGAAAAAGGCCGCGTGACGCTGGCCGACCACGGTGCGGGCAAGTCGTACCTCGGCTTCATCCTCTACGATCTGTTCTTCAAAGCGCTCGCCGACGACTCGCACATCTACGGCATCGAGACCCGCGAGGAACTCGTCACGACCTCGCAAGCCCTGGCCGCACGGCTGGGCTTCTCGGGAATGTCGTTCCTCAACCTGTCAGTCGCCGATTCGATCACGTCACCCGCGCTGCCGTCGACCATCGACGTCGTTACCGCGCTGCACGCCTGCAATACCGCCACCGACGACGCCATCCGTTTCGCGCTGGCCAAGCAGGCTCGCCACATCGTGCTCGTGCCGTGCTGTCAGGCCGAAGTCGCTGGCGTGCTGCGCAAGCATAAAGGCAAGCAACTGGCGGGCAACGCACTGACCGAAATCTGGCGCCACCCGCTGCATACGCGCGAGTTCGGCAGCCAGATAACCAATGTGCTGCGCTGCCTGCAACTGGAAGCCCATGGCTACCACGTCACGGTGACCGAATTGGTCGGCTGGGAACACTCGATGAAAAACGAGCTGATCATCGCCCAGTACAAGAACCTGCCACGCCGCCGTCCCGCCGAACGCCTCGAAGAAGTGCTGGCATCGCTCGGTCTGGAAGAACTGCGCGAGCGCTTCTCCACCGCACCGGCAACGGCACCGGTGGTGCAGCCGGCGTAACCGGCATAGCCGCAATCCCCCCGAGATAGCCAAAGTCATCAGCAACGGCCGCCGCGCAAAGGCGCGATGGCCGATCGCGGGCGGCGTACCCTCAGGTACGCCCCGCTTTCAACTCCCCCGACGCCGGTAGCCCGGTTGCTCGAACGGATGTGCCAGCACAAATGCCGATAACTTGAAGCACTGCTTCCCTAATGCGGCGACCTTCGGAAACGCGATGAGGTCCATGTCGTACACATGGGCCAGCGCGATCTGGCCGGCGATCCCAATATCGGCAAGGGTTGGCGCGGCGCCCAGTGCAAATGGTTCAGCGGGACGTTGACTCAATAGCCGCTCGTACGTTGCCAGCCCTTCCCTAACCCAGTGCCGGCACCACGCCTCAATGGCCGCGCCGTCAGCGCCAAACGCCTGCCCGAGATGCTTGCGAACACGTGGCACGGTCAACGGATGCGAGTCCGCAATCGACACGGATGCCAGTGCCCGCGCATAGGCCCGTTCCTTCAAATCTTCCGGCAGCAATCGCGGCTCGGGGTACGCCTCGTCGAGGTACTCCATGATCGCCAGCGACTGAAACACACGATGGCCGTCGTGGACCAACGTGGGCACCACGTGCTCCGCGTTGACCGCCGCGTACTCGGCGTCAAACTGACGCCCCGACAAAATGTCGACTTCAATTTCTTCGAATGGCAGGTTCTTGAGCGCAAGCGCCACCCGAACGCGGAACGCCGCATTCGATCGCCAAAAACCGTAGAGCTGGATTGTCATCGGATCAGTCCTCTTTTACTTTTTAAACGGTTGCAATTGCAATCGATAAGATCATGCCACTCTACAATTGCAGTTGCAACTCACCAGATTCGAGAGGATCGACACATCGATTAAGGGACGCTTGACATTACCTGACTTATCAAATACTGTTCAGGCAATTAAAATCCGAGTCCGGATCTGGCGTGAATCACTACGACCGCAACAACTTCCAACTGACGCAGAGCGTTGGCTTCTACCTGAGCAAAGCCCGCAACCTGTTGGCGGCAGAAATGGATCAGGCACTGAAGCCGCTCGACCTCACCGGGCCGCAGATGGGCATCTTGCGCACGCTCGGGGTCGGCGAGATCACCACCCCGCTTGAAATGAGCAAGATGCTCGGGATGGATTCCGGCTCGACCACGCGGATGCTCGACAAGCTCGAAGCCAAAGGTCTGATCTCCCGCCATCGCAGTACCGATGACCGCCGCGTCGTCAAACTGGCACTGACCCCTGCCGGCAAACAGGTCGACGAACAGATTCCCGACATTGCACCGCACGTCCTGAATCACCGGCTGAAGGACTTCTCCGCCGAAGAGTTCAAGCAGTTTCTCAACTTGCTCAAAAAATTCGTGGGCGACTGATCCACGCGTTTTTTTCGGAATTTATCTGACATGTCAGACATTGATAAGACAATAAGCTCCCCTTCAGCTCCTGCGCCAGCACCGCGCAAGCCTGTCGAACTGCCACCCCTCAAAGGCGGCAAACTGGCCCTCGCCAGTTTCGCTGTGGCGCTGGCAACGTTCATGAATGTGCTGGATTCTTCGATCGCCAACGTGGCCATTCCAACCATCTCGGGAAATCTCGGGGTCTCAGTCGACGAAGGCACCTGGGTCATCACACTGTTCGCAGCGGCCAACGCCGTGTCGATTCCGCTGACCGGCTGGCTGACGCAGCGCGTCGGGCAAGTGCGGCTATTCGTGATCTCGATTCTGCTTTTCGTCTTGTCGTCGTGGCTGTGCGGCATTGCGCCGAACCTGCCGACCTTGCTTGCCGCGCGCGTGCTGCAAGGGGCCGTCGCCGGTCCGATGACACCGCTCTCGCAAGCGATCCTGCTTGGCTCTTATCCCAAGCAGAAAAGCTCGACGGCGCTAGCTCTTTGGGCCATGACCGCTACCGTCGGCCCCATTGCCGGCCCAGCCCTCGGCGGGTGGATGACCGACAACTATTCATGGTCCTGGATCTTCTATATCAACATCCCTGTCGGCCTGTTTGCCGCTGCCGCGACGTGGATCATATACCGCGATCGCGAGTCCGAGCGCCGCAAGCTGCCGATTGACGTGGTCGGCCTGTCGTTGCTGGTGATGTGGGTCGCCGCGTTGCAGATCATGCTCGACAAGGGCAAGGATCTCGACTGGTTCCACTCGACGACCGTCGTGGTGCTGGGACTGGTCGCCGTGATCGGCTTCGCCTTCTTCATCATCTGGGAATTTACCGACGCCCATCCAATTGTCGATTTGCGGCTGTTCAAAGGCCGCAACTTCCTCGCTGGCACGGTGGCGATTTCCGTGGCGTACGGCATCTTTTTCGCGAATCTCGTCGTGTTGCCGCAATGGATGCAGCAATACCTCGGCTATCCCGCCCTGCAAGCGGGTCTCGCCACCGCGCCGCTCGGGATCTTCGCCGTCCTGCTCACACCCATGCTCGGACGCATCATCCCGAAAACCGACCTGCGCATACTCGCCACGCTGGCCTTCGTGGGATTTGCCGGTGTGTTCTTCATGCGTGCGCAATTCACTACGGGCATCGACATGCACTCGCTGGTGCTTCCCACGTTATTGCAGGGCATTCCGACCGCACTCTTCTTCGTCCCGTTGACCGCGATTTTGCTGTCCGGATTGCCCCCGGAGAAGATCCCTGCAGCGGCGGGTCTGTCGAACTTTGTCCGCACATTCTGCGGGGCGATGAGCACCTCGCTGACGGCCACTGCATGGAGCGACCGCACCATCCTCCACCATGCGCGCCTCACCGAGCAGATCGTGGTCGGCAGTCCATCGGTTCAGTCCACCATCAACACTTTGCAGACCGTGAACGGGTTCTCGTACGCGCAGGCGCTGGCGTCCATCGAGAACAGCCTGAATCTTCAGGCGGTCATGCTGGGACTGGACGATATTTTCTGGATCTCCGGCGTGATCTTCGTGCTGATCATTCCGCTGATCTGGTTCACGAAACCCGACAAGAACGCTGCAAGTGGCCCGGTGGCGGCTCACTGAGGTGCCGTTGTTGATATATTTCCATGTTTCGACTATATTCGAAACATGGAAACGAATAACGCCCTCGAAGCGCTGGCTGCGCTTGCTCACTCCGTCCGTCTAACGGTGTTCCGGCTGCTGGTGCAGGCCGGACCTGACGGTTTGCCCGCTGGCCGTATCGCCGAATTGATGGACATGCCAGCGTCGTCGCTGTCGTTCCATCTCAAGGAACTGCACCGCGCCGAGCTGCTCGCGAGCCGCCAAGACGGCCGCTCCATCATCTACATGGCGCGCTTCGAGACCATGAACGGCCTGCTCGGCTATCTCACGGAAAATTGCTGCGGCGGCGTCCCGTGCTTGCCCGATTCGGCGTGCACCGTCCCGATGAAGCCGAAATCATGAGCACCACGCCAACACCCGCATCGCCAGCCTCGGCAGCCGCGTCCAATGCCATCGGTTTCTTCGAGCGCTATCTGACGGCTTGGGTCGCGCTGTGTATCGTCGCCGGCATTCTACTGGGGCAATGGCTGCCGGGCCTGTTCCGTACGGTCGGGGCCATGGAAGTCGCACAGGTGAATCTGCCCGTGGGCGTGCTCATCTGGGTGATGATCATCCCGATGCTGATCAAGATCGACTTCAGCGCGATGGGGCAAGTGACCGGCCATTGGCGGGGCATCGGCGTCACGCTGTTTGTGAACTGGTTCGTCAAACCGTTCTCGATGGCGTTTCTGGGCTGGATCTTCATACGCCATCTGTTTGCCGCGTGGCTGCCGTCCGATCAGATCGACAGTTACATCGCGGGTCTCATCTTGCTCGCCGCCGCGCCCTGCACCGCCATGGTCTTCGTGTGGGCGCAGCTTTGCAAAGGCGATCCGTACTTCACGCTGTCGCAGGTGGCGCTTAACGACGCGATCATGATCGTCGCCTTCGCCCCGGTGGTGGCGCTGCTCCTCGGGCTGTCGTCGATCACCGTCCCGTGGGACACCTTGATGACCTCGGTCGGCCTCTACATCGTCATCCCCGTGGTGATCGCTCAGATCCTGCGAAAGGCGCTGCTTGCCCGTGGAGAAGCGACGTATCAACGCGTCGTCAGTGCCTTGGGGCCGTACTCGATCACGGCACTGCTCGCCACACTCGTGCTGTTGTTTGGCTTTCAGGGCAACGCCATCGTCCGGCAGCCGCTGATCATCCTTCTGTTGGCGGTCCCGATTCTCGTGCAGGTGCTGCTCAATTCCGGGTTGGCGTACTGGCTCAACCGCAAGCTGGGCGTGGCGCACTGTGTCGCCGGTCCGTCCGCGTTGATCGGCGCGAGCAATTTCTTCGAACTGGCCGTTGCCACGGCGATCAGTCTCTTCGGTTTTCAGTCAGGGGCAGCACTCGCCACGGTCGTCGGCGTGTTGATCGAAGTGCCCGTCATGCTCCTCGTGGTCGCCGTCGTCAATCGCTCGCAACGCTGGTACGAAACGCAATAAGTCCGTGCAATAAGTCTACGCAGCAAGGCAAAGCACTAAGGAAACGTCATGTCCGTCACCATCTTTCACAATCCCGCGTGCGGCACGTCGCGCAACACGCTGGCGATGATTCGCAACGCGGGTATCGAACCCACGATCGTCGAGTACCTGAACACGCCGCCCGACCGGCATACCTTGCAAACCATGATTCGCGACGCGGGACTCACCGTGCGCGAAGCCATTCGGGAGAAAGGCACGCCCTACGACGAGTTGGGTCTTGCTGCCCCGTCGCTTAGCGATGATCAGTTGCTCGACGCCATGCTCGCGCATCCGGTCCTGATCAATCGTCCGTTCGTCGTGACGGACTTGGGCACGCGCCTCTGCCGTCCGTCCGAGCGCGTGCTCGATATCCTGCCGTCGCCGCAACAAGGCGCGTTCACCAAAGAAGACGGTGAAGCCGTCATCGACGCCCAAGGCAGGAGAATCGGATGAACCTCGATATGCCCAACGTGAACCACCCGGCGCTCGATGTGCCAGACCTTCGCAAGCTCGAACCCGCCGACGTCAGCACCCATGCGCCGCGCATTCTTTTGCTCTACGGGTCGCTGCGCGAGACGTCCTACAGTCGTTTGCTGGTACAGGAAGCCGAGCGCATCCTTCAGCACTTCGGGGCTGAGACCCGCATCTTCGATCCGCACGGGTTGCCGATGACGGACAGCGTGTCGGCCGATCATCCGAAGGTGGTCGAACTGCGCAAGCTCTCTGAGTGGTCGGAAGGTCAGGTGTGGTGCAGTCCGGAACGTCATGGCACCCTGAGCGCCGTCTTCAAGAATCAGATCGACTGGCTGCCGCTCGAAATGGGCGGTATTCGCCCGACGCAGGGCCGCACGCTTGCCGTGATGCAGGTCTGCGGCGGCTCGCAGTCGTTCAATTCGGTCAATGCGCTGCGCGTGCTCGGACGCTGGATGCGCATGGTGACGATTCCGAATCAGTCGTCGGTCGCGAAGGCGTATCAGGAGTTCGATGCGAATGGCCGCATGAAGCCGTCGCCCTATTACGACCGGGTGGTCGACGTCATGGAGGAACTGATCAAGTTCACATTGCTGGTACGTGACCGCTCCGACTACCTGACGGACCGGTACAGCGAGCGCAAGGAAGCAGCACCGGCCGTGGCAACGGCACTCGCCACGGCGGCCATGAGCCACGAGCAAGACAAATAAGCGCTGCGCCATCAAAGAGAAAGCCAACGTGGCCACCCACGTTGGCTTTCGTGCTTCATCCCGTCGTCATCGCCACGTCCACTATTTGCCGCAGACCTTCATATCGGCGGGCTTGCCTTGGCTCATGCAGCTTTTGGTCTCCGTACCGCCTTTGTAGTTGACTGAGAGACCGTCGGGCGTACCGTTGGCATCGGCATGATCGACGGCAATCAATGTCGTGCCGATGTAGAACGCCTTTTCAAGGCGCGGACCGCGCGCCGTCTTCACGGGCCGCTTCAGGAAGACTCTCGAACCGTCTCCTGTCACGAGAATCGTCGCGCTATTCATGAAATCGCCCACCGGCGCTTCGGCGCTACTGGCAACCGCCGTCGTCGGTATAGCGGTCCCGCCGCCGTCTTTCGACCCCTCGACCGATTTACGCAACTCCAGCCGATGCACCAGCTTGCCGTCTGCGATCTCCGCGACGATGCGCCCGGTCTGCTGAGAACTCCCGCGATAGCTCGGCCCCCACGACTCGCGCACCGCTTCGTAGACCAATTCGACTTGTCCGTCCAGCTTGCCGGCTTTGCAACTGGCCGACACCGGGCGAACGACCACGTTGGTGTAGCGATGACCGTAACCCGTCGGGCCGTCGCCTGCCGAGTAATCAGAGGTCCCCGTCAACGACGTCAGTTGGGCCGCAGGTACCTGACAAGGCCAATCGCCTGACTTGGCGGTGTCGACGTAGAAGAACACGTTCTGCGCATCCGCATAACGTTGGTACTGAGCGTCGGCTTCCCGCAACAATCGTGTTTGCGTTGCGTCCTTTACCGTCGGCAGTTGCAGCGGCTCGGCCTGCGCGCCGACGCTTGCCAACAGCAGGCCGGCGGCGAAAGCACCCAACACTTGTCTTGCCACATCGCGTTGTTGTACTGGCATCTCACACTCCCTGTGAATTGACATACACGACCTACGAGTTGCGGCCCTGCGTCCGGTTTGGTTTTCCGCCGTCTGCGCGCGATTCACCGAACCTGAGCACACATTACGGAACCGCAGTCACTCACGCAATACTCGCTTTCAAGGTAGTTGGTCTGGCTTTGGTGCACTACGGCTCGCTTGAGGTGCGCGCGCGTGCCCATGGTGCCCGCGCGCACCAACACGAACAAAAACTGCGCGGCCACAGCGCACCAACTTCGCCCGCAAAACCGCCAAAGCCTTTACCCGCAAGCCTTGGCACGCTTCTTGTTAATACAAATGCAAACTTGTACACAAGAAGGAGTACCAAATGCGTGGATGGACCATCGGCGAGTGGCTTGAGGCGTATCGCGGCGGGGCAACCCCGGAAGCCCTACTCACTACATTGCGTCAGACGCTGCGCTCGCCAGACCCCGCGTGGATCTCCGTGGTGTCGGAAAAGGCACTCGCAGACCAACTCTTGCGTCTTGCCGACCGGTTAGGCGCTGTGGATGGGGACATCAGCCTACTGCCGCTCTACGGCGTGCCGTTTGCCGCCAAGGACAACATTGACGCGTTCGGCTTCGACACCACGGCCGGCTGTCCAGCCTTTGCCTACACGCCGGATCGCGACGCGACGGTCATCGCACGACTGGTCGACGCCGGCGCCATCGTCATCGGCAAGACCAATCTCGATCAGTTCGCCACCGGACTCGTCGGCGTGCGCTCCCCCTACGGCATTCCCACCAACGCGTTCGATCCCGACTACATCAGCGGCGGCTCCAGTTCAGGCTCGGCCTCGGTGGTCGCACGCGGCCTGGTTCCGTTCTCGCTCGGCACCGACACGGCAGGCTCCGGGCGCGTGCCGGCAGGGCTGAACAACATCGTCGGCCTCAAGCCCACGCGCGGCGCGTTCAGCAATACCGGGGTGGTGCCCGCCTGCCGCACGCTCGACTGCGTGTCTGTTTTTGCGACGACGCTCAGCGATGCCACGCGGGTGTATGACGTCGCCGCTGCGCTCGATCCCGCCGATGGCCTGTCGCGTGAAGCGCCATCGTCCGCCTTGGTTTGGGGCGTGCCCGATGCCCCACGTTTTGCCATTCCCCAGCAGCCCGAATTCTTCGGCGACGCGTTGGCAGAACAAGCCTTCCGCGACGCAGTGGCCGCCATGCAGGCGCAAGGCGCGACCTGTGTGCCGATCGACTTCTCGCTGTTCGACGAGGTCGCGGCGTTGCTTTACGACGGCGCATGGGTCGCCGAGCGGTACGCAGCGGTGCGGGACTTCGCACAGTCCAACGAGGCCGACATTCATCCGGTCGTGCGCGACATCATCTTCAAGGCGACGCAGTTCTCCGCCGCCGATGCGTTCGACGGCGTGTATCGCCTTGCCGACCTCAAGCGGCGTGCCGACGCCCTCCTCGCGCAATTCGACGCCCTGCTCGTCCCCACAGCCCCCACGCACTACCGAATCGCCGAACTGCTCGACGACCCCGTGCGCCTGAACAGCAATCAGGGCAAGTACACCAACTTCGTCAATCTGCTGGACTGGAGCGCCATCTCCGTGCCCGCCAGTATTCGAAGCGACGGCCTGCCGTTCGGCATCACGCTGATCGCCGACGCCTGGCGCGAACGTGCGCTCGCCGCCTACGCTGCCAAGTGGCATCAACGCACCGAGCTGCCGCGCGGCGCGACCGGCCTGCCGCTGCCGAAGGACGTGTCGCTCCCTGCACGTGCCGAGGGTGCAGCAACCATTCGGGTGGCCGTCGTCGGCGCCCATCTGCGCGGCATGCCGCTCAATCACGAGCTGACGTCGCGCAACGCGCGCTTCGTCGAAGCCACGACGACCAGCGCGGACTACCGGCTTTACGCACTCGCCAACACGTCGCCACCCAAGCCCGGGCTGGCCCGTGCCGACAGCGGCGCGCCGATTCGCGTCGAGTTGTGGGATGTGCCCGCCGAAACCTTCGGCACGTTTGTCACAGGCATTCCGGCGCCGCTGGGCATCGGCACGCTGGAACTCGCCGACGGGCGACGCGTGAAGGGCTTCATCTGCGAGCCGTTTGCGCTCCGCGAGGCGAAAGACATTACCGAATTCGGCGGCTGGGCCGACTACCTGCAAGCGATGCGCAACATCGCCACCGCGACCGCGCACTGACCCCGGAGCCCGCCATGTTTCATACCGTTCTGGTCGCCAACCGTGGCGAGATCGCGTGTCGCATTGCCCGCACGCTGGCGCGCATGGGCATTAGCAGCGTGGCCGTCTATTCCGACGCCGACCGCAACAGCCTGCACGTTGGTGCCGCCGACATCGCCATCCCGCTCGGCGGCAACACGGCGGCAGAGAGTTATCTGCGCACCGACCTGATCCTTGCTGCGGCAAAGTCGAGCGGCGCGCAGGCCATCATTCCCGGTTACGGGTTCCTCTCGGAGAACGCCGAATTTGCCGCCGAGTGCGAAGCGCAAGGCATCGCGTTCGTCGGACCGACGCCCGCGCAAATGTCGCAGTTCGGTCTGAAGCACGCCGCCCGAGCGTTGGCAGAACAAGCGGGCGTGCCGCTGACGCCGGGCTCAGGCCTGCTCGAAGACATCGACGCGGCACACGCAGCGGCCGACGCCATCGGCTACCCGGTCATGCTCAAGAGCACCGCCGGAGGCGGCGGCATCGGGCTCACTCGCTGCGACGACGCAGCGGAACTGACGGCGGCCTTCGCCTCGGTGCAACGTCTGGGGAAATCGTTCTTTGCGAACGCGGGCGTTTTCGTGGAGCGCTTCGTCGACCGGGCCCGCCACGTGGAAGTGCAAATCTTCGGCGATGGCCAAGGGAACGTCATCACGCTAGGCGAGCGCGACTGCTCGTTGCAGCGGCGGAACCAGAAAGTCGTCGAAGAAACACCCGCGCCCAATCTGCCCGCCGAGATACGAGAACAATTGCTGGCCGCTGCCCGCCGACTCGGTCAATCGGTCGCTTACCGATCCGCTGGCACAGTGGAGTTCATTTACGACGCCGCGCAGGCGCAGTTCTACTTCCTCGAAGTCAACACGCGGCTTCAGGTGGAACACGCCATTACCGAGGCAGTCACCGGCATCGATCTGGTGGAATGGATGATCCGGACGGCGGCGGGTGAGCCGCCATCGCTGACGCAGGACATCACCGGGCGTGGCGCGTCCATCGAAGTGCGCGTCTACGCCGAGAATCCGCTGAAGCACTTCGCCCCGAGCCCCGGCGTATTGACGGAGGCCGTATTCCCGGCCGGCGTTCGCGTCGATACATGGGTGTCGACCGGCACGGAAGTCTCGGCACATTACGACCCGATGATCGCCAAGATCATCGCCTTTGGCGACGACCGCCCGGCCGCCATCGCCAACCTGCAACAGGCCTTGTCGCAGACACGCCTTGGCGGCATCGCGACGAACCTTGACTACCTTCGCGCCGTGGTCGCCTCCGAGACCTTCGGCACCGGCAATGTCTCGACGCGCGCGCTCGACACGTTTGCTTACGCGCCAAACGCCATCGAAGTCATCGAGCCGGGCACTTACACCACCGTTCAGGACTATCCGGGACGCGTCGGCTATTGGGACATCGGCGTGCCGCCGTCCGGCCCGATGGACGATTGGGCGTTTCGCGTGGGCAACACCATCGTGGGCAACGTGGCGCAGGCCGCTGGCATTGAGGCGACCGTCGTCGGCCCGACGCTGCGCTTCTGGCAAGACACCGTCATCGCGCTGACCGGCGCACCGACCGACGCCACGCTGGACGGCGAAACCGTCGCGTTCTGGGCCCCGATTACCGTCAAGTCTGGCCAGACGCTGCGCATGGGCAAGACACTCAGCGGCTGCCGCACCTATCTCGCCGTGCGCAATGGGCTCGACGTGCCGGTCTATCTGGGCAGTCGTGCCACGTTTGCGCTGGGGCAATTCGGTGGACACGGCGGGCGTACCTTGCGCCCCTCCGACATCCTGCCGATTGCCGACCCAACGGCTCCGGCGAGCGCCGGCCTCGCGCCCCGGCATGCACCGGTCGCGTTACCGCAAGCGTTGGTGCCGGCCTACGGCAAGACGTGGGACATCGGCGTGCTCTACGGCCCTCATGGCGCGCCGGACTTCTTTACACCCGCGTCGATTACTGCGTTCTTCGAAGCCGAATGGGAGGTGCACTACAACTCGAACCGGCTGGGCGTCCGGCTCAATGGCCCGTAACCCGAGTGGGCGCGTGCCGACGGCGGCGAAGCGGGCCTGCATCCGTCGAACATCCACGATTGCGAATACGCCGTCGGCAGCATCAACTTCACGGGCGATATGCCGGTGATCCTCACCCGTGACGGCCCCAGTCTCGGCGGCTTCGTTTGCCCCGTCACCATCGCAAAAGCCGAGTTGTGGAAGGTAGGCCAAGTCAAGCCGGGCGACAAAATCCGCTTCCGTCCGATGTCGTTTGACGATGCACTTGCCCTCGAACGCGCCCAAGATGCGCTGCTCGACCACGGCTTCGACACGGACGGCATTGCGACCGCTTTGACCCCAAGCTTCACCTCACCCGGCACGTCGCCGATCCTGCATGAGACGGCCGCCCATGGCGAGCGCCCCAAGACCGTGGTCCGGCAAGCCGGTGACAAGCACGTGCTCGTGGAATTCGGCGAGAACGTGCTCGACCTCAACCTGCGCTTTCGTATTCACGCGCTCATGACCTCGCTGCGCGAGCAGGCGCATGACGGCATTCTCGAGCTGTCGCCCGGCGTACGCTCGCTGCAAATTCGCTACGACAGCCGGGTGATCGATCAACGGGCACTCGTAGGTATCGTCGCGGCGACTGATGACGGCTTGAGCGACATCCGGACGATGCGCGTACCCAGCCGCGTCGTGTACCTGCCGATGGCCTATGAAGACTCCGCCACGCTCGACGCTGTTGCCCGCTACCGTCAGTCGGTGCGCGATACCGCACCGTGGCTGCCGAGCAATACCGAGTTCATCCGCCGCATCAATGGGCTCGCGACGCCAGACGACGTGCGTAACACCGTGTTCGAAGCCAGCTACATGGTGCTGGGGCTGGGTGACGTCTATCTCGGCGCCCCATGTGCCGTGCCGGTCGACCCGCGCCATCGCCTGATGACGTCCAAATACAACCCGGCGCGCACTTACACCGCCGAGGGCACCGTGGGCATCGGCGGCGTGTACATGTGCATCTACGGGATGGATTCGCCGGGCGGCTATCAGCTCATTGGCCGCACGCTGCCGATCTGGAACAAGTTTCTCAAGAACGAGGTGTTCATCGACGGCAAGCCGTGGTTGCTGCGGTTCTTCGATCAGGTGCGCTTCTATCCGGTCACGGAAGCCGAACTCGACAAGCTTCGGCAGGACTTCCGCGAGGGCCGTCAAAGCGTGCGTATCGAAGACGAGACCTTCGATCTGGGCGAGTACAACGCGTTTCTCGAACGCATTTCCCCCGAGCTGGCAACCTTCAAGGCCGCGCAAAAGACCGCGTTCGATGCCGAGGTCCAGCGGTGGAACCATGAATCGGCGCACGCGCCCAAGGCCACTGAGCGCGGCGACCCGGCTGCCGAGATTCGTATCGACGGCTCGGTGGTCGCAGCCGATATCAGCGGCAGCGTGTGGAAGCTGGTCGCACAACCGGGCGAACGGGTGAGCGCGGGCGATCCGCTGCTGATTCTGGAGGCAATGAAAATGGAGTTCCATATTGCCGCACCCCGCGACGGCATCGTCGACACGTTCCACTGCCGGCCCGGCATGATGATTCACGCGGGCGATCCGCTCGTCTCGATTAGCTGACCCTTTCTTAGCTGCCCCTTCACTACCTGTCTTTGCCATGAACGAAAACAATGCCCTTCTGCCGGAGAAGCAAGGTCCGGCGAGCAGTGCCCACTCGATTGCGGCACAGGTCTATGCGTCGCTCAAAGCCGACATCTTCGACTTTCGCCTGCTGCCCGGCGACCGCTTCAGCGAAGGCGACGTCGCAACCCGCATGCAAATCAGCCGGACACCCGTGCGGCAGGCGCTGTTCTGGTTGCAGCGCGAAGGGTACGTCGATGTTCATTTCAAGAGCGGGTGGCAAGTCCGCGCGTTCGACTTCAAGTATTTCGAAGACCTGTACGAGATTCGCATCGTGATGGAGTCGGCCGCCATCGCCCGCATCATCGAAGGTGCGATGGTGCCGTCGCTGGCGGCCTTGCGCGCCATCTGGTGCGTCGCGCCGGAGCAGCGCGAGGCCGACCCGGCAACGGTGGCTTCGCTCGATGAGGCCTTTCACGCCGGACTGGTCACGGCGACGGGCAACATCGAGATGTCGCGCATGCATCAGGACGTCACCGAGCGCATCCGCATCATCCGCCGACTCGACTTCACGAAAGTGCCACGCATCGCCGCCACCTACGAGGAGCACGCGGCCATTCTCGACGCCATTCAGGACGGCAACGTCGCGCTGGCGCAATCACGGATCAAGGCGCACATCGCCGAGAGTCAGGCGGAGGTGAAGCGCATCACGCTGTACATGCTGCAATCGGCCCGGCAGCGCTATGCGGCCGACGAGTGAGCGATTCAACCCAACGATGAGTCATCCACAACAGGCCATGGGCACCAAAATCCCCGACAACGCAGATAACGGACTGCTATACTCCGCACGATGAAATTCCTGCGGATTTGCTGCCTCTTTCTGCTTTGCGCCGTGCTGCCCATCAGTGGGCTGGCGGCCAGCGGCTTGACCGGCGCTTGTCCGATGCAGATGTCACCGTCGGTGGACGATGGCGACATGGCCGCGATGGCAGCCATGGCAGCAGATATGCCCGGCTGCGATTCGATGAAAGCCCCCGACGGCGTCAAACTCAAAGCGCCGTTCTGCAAGGCCACCACCCAGTGCCAACTGGGCAGCCTGTATCACCCGGTCGACCTGCCGTCGGCCACCCGCCCCTTCGGCCCCATGACCGCCGTCACGTTCGCTTACGCCGACACCCTCAGCGTGCGCGCCCCCGACGGCCCGTGGCGCCCGCCCACATCGCTCTGACCCCAGCCAGTTGTTAATCAAGGTTCGTCGCGCAAGCGGCGAAGTTGCTCCATGCGGAGCGCGAATCCCTATGGGGTTCGTCGATTCGGGGTTCTACCATGCATCCGATTCCCGGTGCGTCCATTCGCTGGCGCACCCGAACGCACTCGTGCGTTCTCTTCATCACGCTCGCTCTCGTTGGCGCCAGTGCACCCCGTGCATTCGCACAAGAGACCAGCGCGTCACAATCCGTTCCCTTCACGCTTGAGGCCGCGCTTCAGTCGGCGGTGACACGCTCTGCCAGCATGCAGGCAGCGCAGGCGTCCGTCCGGTCCAGTGCCGAGGCCGCCGTGAAAGCCGGGCAACTGCCCGATCCGACGCTCAAAGCAGGCATCGACAACCTGCCCATCAACGGCGACCAGCGCTTTACCGTCGGGCAGGACTTCATGACGATGCGCCGTATCGGCATCGAACAGGAGTGGGTCTCGTCAGAGAAGCGGGAACTGCGCACCGCGCTGGGCAACCGCAGAGTCGACCGCGATCGCGCGGCGTATCTCATGCAAGTGGCCAATGTCCGGCAGCAGACCGCGACTGCGTGGCTCAATGCCGTCTATGCCAAACGGGCCCTCACGTTGCAACAGGCGCTGGTCATGCACATGACCCACGAACTGGGCGCGACGCGGGCGTCGTATCGCGGTGCCAAAGCCTCGGCCGCCGACGTGGCGCAAGCGCAGGCGATGCTCGGTCAGGCGCAGGATCAACGCCTCAAAGCGCAGCAAACGCTCCAGTCCACGCTCATCGCCTTGTCTCGCTGGACCACGGCCACGGTCGGCGACGTGGTCGGCGACCCGCCCGCCACCGACTCGGTGGTGCCGTCGTTACCGCCGGAGCAATTGGATCGGGTGCAACCCGCCCTGATTTCGGCCGAAGCCGACATCGCCGCCGCTGACGCCGATACCTCGGTTGCACGCAGCGACCGCACACCGAACTGGAGCTGGGAGGTCGCGTATCAGCAACGCGGCAGCCAGTACTCGAACATGGTGTCGGTCGGCGTGAGCATTCCACTGCCCATTCACCGTGGCAGCCGGCAAGACCGCGATGTGGCGGAAAAGGCCGAGTTAGGCACGCGTGCACGGCTGGTGTACGAGGACACGCAACGTCAAGTGCAAGCCGACATCCACAACCTCGCCACTCTCATCGAGAACGGCCACCAGCGTCTGACTAATCTGAACGGCACGCTGCTGCCTGCTGCCGATCAGCGCGTGCAGTTAGCCACCGCGGCCTATCAGGCGGGTAACGGCGCACTGACCGACATCTTCGCGGCCAAGCGGGCGCAGTTGGAAGCGCAGTTGCAGGCGCTGGACGTGCAGCGCGACACCTCGCTGGCGTGGGCACAACTCGAATATCAAGTGGTCCCGCCCAGCATGGCGGCGGACCAATGAGGGAGACGAACATGAACAAGAAACCTCTGGTCATCGGCATCGCCGGGTTATTTGCCGCCGCTGCGCTGCTTGGCACGGGCTACGTCGCAGGCAAACGCGAAGCGGCGCCGATGTCGGTAACTGCAATGGCTGACGGCAAGGCCGACGCCGCGCCGACCGGCACTGCCGCGCGCAAAGTGCTGTACTGGCACGATCCGATGCAACCGAATCAGCACTTCGACAAGCCCGGCAAGTCGCCCTTCATGGACATGCAACTGGTACCCGTCTATGCCGACGAAGCGGCCTCGAACGGTATCAAGATCAATGCCGATCTACAGCAGAATCTGGGCATCCGCTACGCCACGGTCCGCCGGCAGGCGGTGAGCGAAAGCTTCGAGGCGGTGGGCAGTACCCAGTTCGATGAGTCGCAAGCGGATGTTGTCCAGTCGCGCGTGACCGGCTACATCGACCGACTGTATGCGAGTGCGCCGATGCAACGGGTGAAGCAAGGGGCACCGATTGCGTCGCTGTACGTGCCGGACTGGCTGCCGCCGCAAGAGGAATACCTCGCGCTCAAACGCAGCCACATGGACGACGGCATGCTCGCCGCTGCACGCGCCCGCATGCGCGCTTTGTCCATTCCAGACGGATTGATTGCGGCGCTGGATCGGACTGGCACTGTGCAAACCCATGTCGTGTTGCCCGCCCCGCGTGCCGGCGTGCTGACCGAGTTGAACGTGCGCAACGGCGCGATGGTCACGCCGGGACAGACGCTGGCGAAGGTCGCTGGCCTCGCGAAGCTCTGGGTCATCGTCGACATTCCGGAGGCGATGGCCGCCCGCGTGCAGCCGGGCATGACCGTCGACGCCACGTTGGCCACCGACGCCTCACAACACCTCACCGGCCGGATTCGCGAAATCCTGCCCGGCATCAATCCGAACAGCCGCACGCTGGCCGCCCGCCTCGAACTCGACAACGCCGACGGCAAGCTCACACCCGGCATGTGGCTCCGGGTTCGCATCGCGGGCCAAGCATCCGCCCCGCGCTTGCTCGTGCCTTCCGAGGCAATCATCGCCACCGGCAAACGCACAGTCGTCATCGTGCAGAACAGCGACGGCCGTCTGCAACCGGTCAACGTCACGGTCGGCAGCGACTTCGGCAACGACACGGAGATCGTCAGCGGACTGAGCGACGGCCAGCGCGTCGTGGCGTCGGGCCAGTTCCTCATCGACTCGGAAGCCAGCCTGAAATCGGTGTTGCCCGTTGCAGACGCCCCGCCGCCCATGATGCCCACGATGCCCATGACACCGGACAAGCCTGCCAGTGCATCGGCGGCAGCCGCGGCGAGTGCATCACCAACGTACGAAACCACGGGCAAAGTCGAATCGGTTACCCCCGAGGGCATCACGTTTTCGCATCAACCCGTACCGGCGCTCGGCTGGCCCGCGATGACGATGTCATTCGGCAAAGCATCGCCGACGGCCTTTGCCGAGGTGAAACCGGGCCAGACGCTGCACTTCGTGTTCCGGCAGACCGATGAGGGATTCCAGTTGACGAAGGTCGAGCCTGTCGGCGGAGGCCAGCGATGATTGCCCGCATCATTCATTGGTCGATCCACAACCGCTTTCTGGTGTTGCTGGCGACCGTACTCGTCGCGGCGTGGGGGGTGTACTCGCTTGCGCGAACGCCGCTCGATGCCCTCCCCGACCTGTCGGACACACAGGTCATCATCAAGGCGTCGTATCCGGGCAAGGCACCGCAGGTCATCGAAGATCAGGTGACCTATCCGCTGACGACAACGTTGCTCGGCGTGCCCGGTGCCAAGACGATTCGCGCGTATTCGTCGTTCGGCGACGCATTCATCTACGTACTCTTCGACGACAAGACCGACCAGTACTGGGCGCGCTCGCGCGTGCTCGAGTACCTCAATCAAGTGCAAAGCCGCTTGCCGCAAGGCGCGACCGTAGCACTCGGGCCGGATGCCACGGGCGTGGGCTGGGTCTACGAGTACGCACTGGTCGACCGCACCGGCAAACATGATCTGGGACAGTTGCGCGCGCTCAACGACTGGTTCATCAAGTTCGAGCTGAAGTCGGTGCCGGACGTTGCCGAGGTGGCCTCGCTTGGCGGGATGGTCCGGCAGTATCAGGTGGTCCTCGATGCGGACAAGCTGCGCGCCTACGGCATCACGCACAGCGCCGTGATCGACGCGTTGAAGAAGGCCAATCAGGCATCGGGCGGCTCGGTGGTGGAAATGGCCGAATCGGAATACATGGTCCGCTCCACCGGCTATCTGCAAACGCTCGACGATTTCCGCCACATCCCGCTGCGCAGCGACGACGCAGGCACGCCGGTACTGCTCGGCGATGTCGCACGCATCCAGATCGGTCCGGAAATGCGGCGCGGCATCGCCGAATTGAACGGCGAAGGCGAAGTGGCCGGCGGGGTCATCGTCATGCGCTCGGGCAAGAACGCGTTGACGACGATCGACGGCGTCAAGGCTCGACTGGCTGACCTGAAGAAGTCGCTGCCGCCGGGCGTCGAGGTGGTCACGACGTACGACCGGTCACAACTGATCGAGCGCGCGGTCGACAACCTCAAAGACAAGCTGATCGAAGAGTTCATCATCGTCGGGCTGGTCTGCGCGGTCTTCCTGTTTCATTTGCGCAGTGCGTTTGTCGCCATCCTGTCGTTGCCGCTGGGCGTGCTGGCCGCCTTCATCGTCATGCGCTATCAGGGCGTGAACGCCAATCTGATGTCGTTGGGCGGCATTGCCATCGCCATTGGCGCCATGATCGACGCGGCTATCGTCATGATCGAGAACGCCCACAAGCATCTGGAAGCGTTCGAGCACGCGCACCCCGGCACGCCCCTCACCGGCGCGAAACGATGGCAGTTGATCGCCGGCTCGGCGGCCGAAGTGGGGCCTGCGCTGTTCTTTTCGCTGCTCATCATCACGCTGTCGTTCATCCCGGTGTTCTCGCTCGAAGGACAGGAAGGCAAACTGTTCTCGCCGCTCGCGTTCACCAAGACCTACACGATCGCGGCGGCGGCCGGGCTGTCGGTAACGCTCGTGCCGGTGCTGATGGGCTACCTGATTCGCGGGCGCATTCCACACGAGGCGTCCAATCCCATCAACCGGGTCTTGATCCGGCTTTACCGGCCATTGCTGGAGCGAACTCTGCGGCGTCCATGGGTCACCATCGGCATCGCCGTCGTGGCGCTGATGCTGACGGCGATCCCCATTTCGCGACTGGGTGGCGAGTTTCTGCCGCCGCTCGACGAAGGCGACCTGCTCTACATGCCGACCGCGTTGCCGGGCATTTCGGCAGCCAAAGCCACGGAATTGCTCCAGCAGACGGACCGCCTGATCAAGACCGTGCCGGAAGTTGCGACCGTCTTCGGCAAATCGGGGCGAGCGGATACGGCCACGGACCCGGCGCCGCTGGAAATGTTCGAGACGACGATTCAGTTCAAGCCGCGCAGCGAATGGCGGCCGGGCATGACGCCGGAGAAGCTGGTCGACGAACTGGACCGCACGGTCAAGGTGCCGGGCTTGTCGAACGTCTGGGTGCCGCCGATCCGGAACCGGCTCGATATGCTCTCCACTGGCATCAAGACCCCCGTGGGTGTGAAGATCTCCGGCCCGGACCTGACGCAGATCGACAAGATCGCCACGCAAGTCGAGGCGGCGGTGAAACCTGTGCCGGGTGTGACGTCGGCGCTTGCCGAGCGTCTGAACGGTGGCCGCTACATCGACGTGGACGTCAACCGGCAGGCGGCGGCTCGCTATAACTTGTCGGTGGCAGACGTGCAGTCGGTGGTGTCGTCGGCGGTCGGTGGCGAGAACGTCGGTGAAGTGATTGCGGGCCGGGAGCGGTTTCCCATCAACGTGCGCTATCCCCGGGAAGTTCGCGATTCGCTTGAGTCGCTTCGGCAACTCCCGGTCGTCACCGACCGGGGCGCGCAGATCCGGCTGGCCGATGTGGCCGATATCAAGCTGACCGACGGGCCGCCGATGATCCGCAGCGAAAACGCCCGGCTGGCCGGCTATGTCTATGTGGACATTCGGGACACCGACCTCCAGTCGGCGGTCAAGGCCATGCAGCACGCGGTCGCACAGAAGGTCGTGCTGCCGCCGGGATATTCCATCGCGTGGTCCGGTCAGTTCGAATATCTGGAGCGAGCCGCCACGACACTGCGCACAGTGATTCCGATCACGCTCGCGGTCATCTTCATCCTGCTGTTCCTCACGTTCAACTCGGCGGCAGACGCCGCCCTGCTGATGTCGACGGTGCCCTTCGCACTGGTTGGCGGCTTCTGGCTCATCTGGATGCTGGGTCACGCCGTGTCGGTCGCCACGTCGGTCGGCTTCATCGCGCTGGCCGGTGTCGCGGCGGAATTCGGCGTGGTGATGCTGCTGTATCTGAAAGGCGCCCTCGACCGCCGGCTGGCCCTTGGCGAACCGTTGAGCGAAGCCATGCTCAGTGACGCCATTCGCGAAGGCGCTGTGTTGCGGGTGCGTCCGAAAGCCATGACGGTGGCCGTCGTCCTCGCCGGTCTCGTCCCGATCATGGTCGGACATGGCACCGGTTCGGAAGTCATGCAGCGTATTGCCGCACCGATGGTCGGCGGCATGGTCACGGCACCGCTGCTGTCGATGTTCGTTATTCCCGCCGCCTGGTTCTTACTCCAGCGTCGCCGCTTGCGACAAGCGCAACGCGCTGGCCCCGATGCAACACCCCCGGCTGTTTCCTCTGGCACGGACGTGCCTTCCCTTACCTCTGGAGAAATGCAATGAAGATGAAGTCAATGACGATGCTTGCGATGGCGGTACTTGCCGCGAGTTCCACCGCCGCCTTTGCAGCAGGCGACATGAGCAACATGGGCAATATGAACGGCATGGCCATGTCGCCGTCGGCGCAAGGCACCAAGCCCGCCGCCGCAGGGCAGCTCACGGATGCCGTGGTGCGCAAGACGGACACCGCGACGGGCATGGTCACCATCAAGCACGGGCCGCTGGAAAACGTCGGCATGCCGGCGATGACGATGGCGTTCAAGACCCGCGACGCCGCCATGGCCGCGCAGGTGCATGAGGGCGACAAGGTCAAGGTGCGCGTGGAAAACGTCAACGGCACCATGACCATCGTTCGGATGGAAAAGCAGAACTAAGACGAGGAACCGGGGGCGACGTGCCACAACGTGGCGTCGCCGCCTGGTTCTGTCAGTTGATGCGCAGCAACGACCGGATTAAAGCCGGTCGCTCTCGTCCCGCGACGACGCACCGGCTTCGCTGCGCGACTTGGCCTGTGTGATGTTGCTGTACGGCGGCACGTCTTGCGTGAGCCAGACGTTCCCGCCGATCACCGAACCCTGACCGATGGTCACACGACCGAGAATCGTCGCGCCCGCGTAGATGACCACGTTGTCTTCCACAATCGGATGGCGCGCGAGGCCCTTGCGCGGATTGCCGTCGTCGTCCGCCGGGAAGCGCTTGGCACCGAGCGTCACCGCCTGATACACCCGTACGCGCTGGCCCAGAATGGCCGTCTCGCCAATCACCACACCCGTGCCGTGATCGATGAAGAAACCCGCGCCGATCTGTGCGCCCGGGTGAATATCGATGCCTGTTTCGGAGTGCGCCTGCTCGGCAATGATGCGGGCGAGCAGCGGCAGTTCGAGCCGGTACAGTTCATGCGCGAGACGATGGTGAATCATCGCGAGAATGCCCGGATAGCACAGCAGTACCTCGTCGACGCTGCCCGCCGCCGGATCCCCCTGATAGGCCGCCAGCACGTCGCAGTCGAGCAGTTCGCGAATCTGCGGCAGGCGCCGTGCAAACTCCTGAACCGCCACATGGGCGCGCTCTTCCACCAGCGTCGCGTCGATGTCGGTGTCGTGCCTGTCCTTGTATCGCCACTCGAGCCGCACCTGCTCCGCCAAGCCGTTCAGTGCACTGGCAAGCGCATGACCGACGTAGTAGTTTTCGCCCTGCTGATGGAGTTCGAGCGGGCCGAGCCGCATCGGAAACAGTACGCCCTTGAGCAACCCGACAACGTCGGCGAGTCGCTCGCGCGACGGCAGGTCGCGCCCGCCGGGTTCGAGAAAACGCCGCTGCCGTTCGCGCCAGCGAACACGTGCGGCGTGCAATGAGGTAACGACGTCGTCAATATCAAACGCTGCCACGAGTGATGCTCCTGCTTTTGAAATTGCCGTCGACGGCAATCAAATGTCGAATTGATGCGCGTGCCGCTACCGGTCGCCGGGCGTGGCGCTCACTTCACGCCGTCTGCATGCCCCAGCGCCGCACGGTCACGCGCGCCAGCGTGTCGAATACGAGATGCTCGACGATGAGCCCGATCACGATCACCGTCAGCAAACCGGCAAAGACGCGATCGGTATAAAGCTCGTTGCGGTTCTGGTAGATGTACCACCCCAGTCCGCCACCGCCCGTATTCGCACCGAACACCAGTTCCGCAGCGATCAGCGTGCGCCATGCAAACGCCCAGCCGACCCGCAGCCCGGACAGTACCGAGGGCAATGCCGCCGGGGTGAGAATCCACGCCACCTGCCGCAATCCGGAGAGTCCGTAGTTGCGCCCGATCATGCGCAGCGTCGGCGAAACCGCCTCGAAACCTGTGTAGATGCTCAACGCCAGCGGCCATAGTACCGCGTGTACGAGAACAAAGAGCAGGCTGCCTGTGCCCAGCCCAAACCACAGCAGTGCCAACGGCAGCAACGCAATCGAGGGCAACGGGTTGAACATGCCGGTCAGCAGCGCCAGCAGGTCACGCCCGGTCGCGCTGGCCATCGCCAGCGACGTCAGTGCGAAGGCGCAAAGCACCCCTAGCGCATAGCCGCGAAGCAAGACCCATAGCGACGCGGCGGTACGGCTCAATAGCTCGCCGCTGACCCAGCCGTCCCACCACGCGCGGGCCGTGGCGCCCGCCCCCGGCAGGAGCAGATCGTTGTCGACCAGACGTGCTGCGACTTCCCACAGCACGATCAACACGATGCCGATGGCGAGCTTGCGCCAGACGGAGACGGGGATCGCCCAACGGTTCGGCTGGGTATCGACGGAGACGTTCGACTCAGCCGCCGTCTCGACGACCGCTTCGCGCGTGCTGGCACGACGCGGTGTACGCGGATAAATGCGCTCCTGACGCTGCGCGGGCCGCAGGCGGACGACTTCGGAGGGCAACTGGCTCACAACGCCTCCTTGGCGTACTGGCGCGGCACGGGCTCATCCTCGCCGAACAACAGATCGTGAATGCGGGTTGCGGCTCGCTGAAACGCGGGTGTGCCCACGTCGTCGAGCGCGAACGCACCCGCATCGAGTTCTGCACGCAGACGGCCGGGCTGGGCGTCGAGCAAGACAATACGGTTGCCCACGATCAGGGCCTCTTCAATGGAATGGGTGACGAAGATAAGCGTCACGCGCGTGCCGTCCCACAGTCGCAGAAGCTCCTCCTGCATGCGGGTGCGGGTCAGCGCATCGAGCGCGGCGAACGGTTCGTCCATGAGCAGCACACGCGGGCGCACCGCGAGCGCGCGGGCAATCGCCACGCGCTGCTTCATGCCGCCGGACAGCGTGTGCGGAAACGCGTTGGCGTAGCGCGAGAGTCCGACTTTATCCAGCGTCTCCAGTGCCCGCTCACGCGCGTCCGTCCGGGAAAGCCTCAACGCCGCGCGCAACGGAAACATGACGTTCTGCACGACCGTCTTCCACGGCGCCAGTTGATCGAACTCCTGAAACACGACCATGCGGTCGATGCCGGGCTTGTCGATGCGCTGTCCGTCGAGCCTAATCTCGCCGCGCGTCGGGCTCACGAACCCGGCAATCGTCTTGAGCAAGGTCGATTTGCCGCAGCCCGACGGCCCGAGCAGCACGAAGCGATCGCCGTCATGGACATCGAACGACACATCGCTCACGGCCTGCACACGCCGCCCATGGCTGCGAAATTCGATGTCGAGGCCGCTAACCTCAAGCACCGCCGCCATCTCAGCTCCCTTGCCCCAGCGCGGGTTCTGCGAAGAAGTAATCACGCCACGACGCCGGCTTGTGACGCACGGCACCCACGCGTTGCATGAACTGCGCCAGTCCCAGCGTGTTTTGCGGCGTGATCGAGAAGTCGACCTTCGGGTCTTTGATGATGCTCACCAGCAGCTTCTTGTCGGTCTTCGCCTGATTCACCCGGATGTAGATATCGGCGGCGGCCTCTGGCTGGTGTTTGACGAAGTCCGCCGCCCGGGCGAGCGCGAGCACGAAGGCGCGATACGTCTTGGGGTTGTCGTTGCGGTATTTCTCGGTCGTGTAGAGCACCGTGGCCGAACTCGGGCCGCCGAGCACCTCGTACGAATCGAGCACGATGTGGGCGTTCGGGTTGGCGGCCAGTTCCTGTTCCTGAAACGGCGGTGTGCCGAAGTGGCCCGTGATCTCGGTGCCGCCCGCAATGATCGCGGCGGCAGCATCAGGATGCGCCATGGTCTGCGTGAGCTTGTCGAGCCGGTCGAATGCCCCGTCGCCCCATTGTTTGGCTGCCGCGTATTGCAGCACGCGCGACTGGACCGAGACGCTCACGGCGGGCAGCGCGATGCGGTCCTTCTCGGTGAAGTCGGCGATCGTGCGCACCTTCGGATTGTTGCTGATGAGGTAGTACGGCAGGCTGCCCAGCGACGCCACGCCCTTCACGTTCTGGCGGCCATACGTCCGGTCCCAGACGGTGATGAGCGGCCCGACACCGGCCCCAGCGATATCGATCGCGCCCGAGAGCAAAGCGTCGTTGATGGCGGCCCCGCCCGAAAGCTTCGCCCAGTCGACCTTGACGTCCACGCCCAGCTTGCGGCCCTCCTGCTCGATGAGCTGCTGATCGCGTACCACATTGAGCAACAGATAGACGATACCGAATTGCTCGGCAATACGGATACGGCCTTCCGCGTGCGCCGCAGGCACTGCGGTGGCAAACGACAGGCCCACCAACAACAGGCGTAGCGCGTGTCGACGAATACCGGACGGTTTGAAACGTTGGATCAGATGCGAAGGCGCGAGCTTGTGCAGCGTGTGCAGGAAGGAATGGGCAAAACGCATGGCGGAGGGCGTCCTCAAGGGCGTGCGGGATGTGTGCAGAGAAGCCCGAAAGTAGCGGTGCCGCGCTGTCGCGGTCAACGAAGCAAATCAGACAAGGTTATGGCGCTCAGGCATAAGCCGTGAGCCCTTTGCCCGCACCATTCGGCCGCCCCGGCCCATCGGTCGCTCATGGCCACCGCAAAGTCGAATCGGTGCTTTGCGTAGCAGAAATCACGCGAAGGACTGTCGGCTTGGTGACAGATCGTTACGCGTCATCGCGCCCAGAATGACCTTCATCGACGCCCTCACTGATGGCGCGCAGTTGCGCCAGATCGAGCAGCGTGATGCGCCCGTACCGAATCCGCACGATGTGCCGGTCCAGAAACCAGCGGAATTCGCGATTGAGGTACTGGCGCGAGGCCATCAGCAGTGCCGCGAGGTCTTCCTGCGACAACCGCAGGCTGAGCGCGATACCGCCAGCCCCGCCGTGGGTATCAGCCGTCTCGGGCACGCCATAGCGCTTGGCCAGCGCGAGCAACTGATAGGCAAGACGCGTGCGGAACGGAGTCAGGCTATGCCGCCCCAGTCGGTCGTGAAGCCCGCGTGCACGCCCGGCAATCAGGCGCAGCAACGTGGCCGTGAGCGTCGGGTCGCGCGCCAGTTGGGTATGGAGCGTATGGGCAGGGATATGAAACAGCCGCGTGAGACCCCGCGCCCGCTGATTGTGGACTGAGGTTTCGCCGGTCAGGACGGCAATGAAGTTGGCGACCTCGCCGGGCGGGATGAAGTCTTCGACAGCACGTCCGCCCTCGGGGCTCGACCACTCCCATTCGAGCACGCCGCTGAGGATGACGTGAATGTCCGGGCAGGCCTCGCCCGCGCCGTAGATGAGCGTGCCATCGGGATAGGTCCGCAGATGGCCCGCGCAGACAAGCGCTTCGAGCACGTCGTCAGGCCAGTTGCGCAGGCCGGCGTTGTTGCGAAACGCGGTCCAGACGATGTCGCGCTGTTGCGCCGTCAGGTCGCGCCCGCTCGACTGCAACGGCAAATGGCTCGCCGCCTGAAGGGCGATTCGCTGACCGGCATTGGCGTAGCACGGTGCGGCGTGAGGGTCGGTCGTGGGGGGCGTATCAAGTGCGTCGGGTGCAGGTGCTTCCATGTCGCCACTGGCTGATAGAGAGAGGAATCGAGGGGTGCGGTGATGCGGGGAATTGACCACATTACCCCGTTTCGCGCGCCTGCCAAGTGACGAATCGGCATATGGAAATTCATGCGGGACGGGTGCCGTCCCGCGTTTCGAATAGTGATCATCAGGAGGTGGTGCCAATGAGTGAAACCAATGCGCAGGTGAGAAAACCCGCAAATGCGGTGTCCGATGCCTTCGTCGGCAAGCGTCTCGACGCCGACGTGCTGGTGATTGGCGGCGGCCCCGCCGGGACGTGGGCCGCCATCAGCGCGGCGGCCAACGGGGCGCGCGTGGTGCTGGCCGACAAGGGCTACTGCGGCACGTCCGGGGCGACAGCGCCGTCAGGGACCGCGGTTTGGTATGTGCCGCCGACGGGTGACGCCCGCGAACGGGCCAAGGCGAGTCGCTTCGAGATGGGCGGGCAACTGGCCGAATCCGTCTGGATGGACCGCGTGCTTGAACAGACATGGACCAATGTTCAGCAACTGGCGCAATGGGGTTATCCGTTTCCGGTCGATGAATTCGGCGAAGAACAGCGCACCTCGGTACAAGGGCCTGAGTACATGCGTCTGAAGCGCAAGCGCGTGAAGGAAGCCGGTGCGCGCATTCTCGATCACAGCCCTGCCCTCGAACTGCTTGTGAACGATGACGGCGCCGTCGCGGGCGCGGCGGGCGTGAACCGTCAGACCGGCGAGACGTGGCGCGTTCGCGCTGGCGCCGTCGTCATCGCCACTGGCGGCTGTGCGTTCCTGAGCCGGGCGCTGGGCTGCAACGTCCTCACCGGCGACGGCCAACTGATGGCCGCCGAAGCCGGGGCCGAGCTCTCCGGCATGGAATTCTCGAACGCCTACGGGCTCGGGCCGGCGTTCGCGTCGGTCACCAAGTCGATGTTCTACAAGTGGGCGACGTTCTACGACGAAGACGGCGTGAAGATCGACGGTGCGGGCTCGGCGCGCGGGCGCGGCGTCATTGCCCGCGAACTCCAGACGCGCAAGGTGTTCGGTTGCCTCGATCTGGCCGATGAACAGATTCGTGCGTGGATGCGCACCGCCCAGCCCAACTTCTTCCTGCCCTTTGATCGGCTGGGTATCGATCCTTTCACGCAGCATTTCCCGGTGACCTTGCGATTGGAAGGCACCGTGCGCGGCACGGGCGGCCTGAACGTCACGGGCAACGACTGCGCGACCTCCGTTGCCGGACTCTATGCCGCAGGCGACGCGGCCACGCGCGAACTGATTTGCGGTGGATTTACCGGGGGCGGCAGTCACAACGCGGCATGGGCAATGTCGTCGGGCTTCTGGGCAGGGGCCGGTGCCGCCGGTCACGCCCGGGCGAATCGCGACGCGACCCCGGGCACGCTGTATCACGCGGGCACCGTTGCCCTTCAAACCACCTCGGCGCATGCCCGCATCGACAGCGAGCACATCGTGAAAGCGGTGCAAGACGAAGTGTTTCCGTATGAGCGCAACTGGTGGCGCAGTGCCGACGGGCTCGAAGACTCGCTCGGGCGGCTCGACACGCTGTGGGCACAACTGCGCGCGAGTGCCCCGGCGCAAACGGCAGCCGAAGCCGTGCGCGCCCGCGAGGCCGCAGCCATGGTGGCGACGGCGCGCTGGATGTACCGCTCGGCGCAGCAACGAACCGAGACGCGCGGCATGCATCGCCGCGTCGACTATGCCGCCACCGACGACGGCCAGCATCACCGCCTCATCAGCGGCGGTCTCGATGACATCTGGGTGCGCCGGCAAGCGGTGAAGTCAGCGGTTCTCACCCCGGAAAACGACGGAGTGTTCGCATGATCGAAATCGTGAACGAAGCGCGCTGCACCGGCTGCAACATCTGCGTGCGCGCCTGCCCGACGAACGTGTTCGACGCGGTGAAGGACGGTATTCCGCAAATTGCCCGGCCCGACGACTGCCAGACATGCTTCATGTGCGAACTGTATTGCCCGGAAGACGCGCTGTTTGTCGCCGCCCACGCCGACCGGCACATCACGGCCGACGAGGCGAGCGTGCTGAAAGAGTCGCTGTGGGGCAGCTACCGCGATGCGGTCGGCTGGGGGCCGGGGCGGCGCTCTACGGCGGCGCTCGACGCCAGTTATGTTCTGTTGACGAAGGCACATTGATGACGCAAAACAAGCTCTCCCCGGTCTTGCTGACGGACTCGCAAACCGATGATCTGACCGCCCACGAGGCGGTCTCCACCACGCGTCGCGCCCTGCTCAAAGGCGCGCTCGCCAGTGGCCTGCTGCTCGCTGGCGGTACCGCACGCGCCGCGACCAACAACGGCAAGACGCTGCGCTTCGGCGTGATCGGCCCGGCACGGGCGCCGGCGGCACCCACCGGGTATGCGCTCTCACGCGGTTACTTGCTGCGCGAACTGGCCCCGCTCGGCTTCACGGAAGTGCGGTTCGACATGTTCCAGAACGGCCCCGATCTCAACGAAGCGTTCTTCTCTGGCACGCTAGACGTGGGCATCTACGGCGACACGCCTGCGGTCGTCGCACGCTCACAGGGGCTCAAGGGGCGCCTGATCGGCTTTGAGGAAATCGGGCTGGCGAGTTGGCTGCTGACACCGCGCGGTGGCGTCAAGAGCATCAAGGAACTGGAAGGCAAGTCAATCGGCGTGCCGCTGGGCTCTTACATCCACCGGTATCTGCTCGGTGTGCTCGATGGCGCAGGCCTCACGGGGCGCACGCGCGTGGTTCACATGCTCGGCCGCGACGCCGGTGCAGCGCTGGAACACGGCTCATTGGGGGCGTATGCGGCGCAATCGGATCTCGGGCCGACACTGGCCGCGGCAGGCTATCCAGTGATCGACCGCGCCAACGACCACCCGGAGTTGCTGGGGTCGTCAGTCATCGTAGCGTCGAACGACGTGCTGGCTCGCGCACCGCAGTTGCCCGCCGCGTGGAACCGCGCCCGGCGTGCTGCGCTCGCCGATATCGACCGCGACCCGCAGGCGTATTTCAACTTCCACAAGCAAACGAGCGGCATCGCGGAGGACGCGATCCGGATCTCGCATCCGATCTCCAACTATCCGGCCGATCCCCTGCCCGCCTCGGGAATTCAGATTCTCGACGGGGTCAAACGCTTCCTGCTGAACGGCAAACTCATTCGCAACGATTTCGCGTTGCAGCAGTGGCAAACCTGACGGCAGCCACCGGCGGCCCCACCCGGCATCAAGCCGGATGGATCGCGCCGGTCGCCACCACCGGACCGGTCGGCTGGCCGGTCGGTGATCCGCCCGGTGGCTCGATCGAGACGGCGAAGACCGCCTTCGTGTCGATCTGCGCGAGGATGGCCGGCGGCAGCGCCATGGACGCCGGTTGATCTGACGCGAAGACGCCCAGCGGAATCGGTTTCGCGTTCGGCGGAATCAGCCAGAGTTCGGTCGCGCGGTCGGCGGCGATGGCCGGCTTGTCGGCGGGTACCACCACCATGCGGGCGTTCTGGACGTCGACGGTCGCCGTCCAGTGCGCCACGCCATCGGCACGCGCCAGCGTCGCCACCATATAGGTGCTGGCCACCGTCGCGCTCGGGGCTTGCGGGCCGACATGGGTCGTTAGATTCACCGCCAGCAATGCCAGTGCCGCAACGCTCGCACCGGCACCTACCCAGCGCCAGAGCGCCAGGTTGTTCCACCAGCTTTCGCTGGCCGGACGATTAGCGCTTTGATTGCCGGTTTGATTGGCGGCCTGATCGATTCGGAAGCCCAGATCGCTCCGGATACGCAGCCAGACACGCGGCGGCACCGCTTGCGGCGGCAAGTCTTCGACGAGGGGCGCAAAGTATTGCTGCCAGCGCTCCAGCACGGCTTGCAGTTGCGGGTCGGCGTTTGCGGCCTGCTCCAGCGCACGGCGCTCGTCCAGGTCGAGAACACCCAGCGCGTACTCTGCGCAGCGCACTTCGTCATCGCGGTTGATCGGCGTATTCATTGTTCGAGGCACACTTTCAACTGCATCAGACTGCGGCGAATCCAGCTTTTCAACGTGCCGAGCGGCACGCTCAGATGCGCCGCCAGTTCGCTATACGTTGCACCGCTGAAAAAGGCCTCGCGCACGGCGGCGCGTTGCTTGCCCTCGAGCTTTTCCATGCACGACTCCAGCCGCTGGCGATCTTCGCTCGCTTCGGCAAGGGCTGCGGGGCTGGGGTTGTCGTCGGGAATTTCGATGGCCTGCTCGTCATCGAGCGCGGCCTCGCGGTGTTGGCGCAGACGGTCGATCGTCCGGTTGCGCGCCAGGGCGATCAGCCAAGTCATCGCGTTGCCACGGGTCGCGTCATACGCGTCGGCGCGTCGCCAGACGGTGACGAACACGTCCTGAAGCATGTCTTCGGCTTCTGCCTGCTCGCGAACCATGCGCAGGATCACGCCAAACAGGTGGGACGACGTCAGCTTGTACAACTCGCCGAACGCCTCCTGACTGCCCTGCCCGACCTTTAACAGCGTCTGGTTCAGGTGCTCGCGCCGCACATCTTGTGGGTCAGACGCCCCGGCGCGGGACGTCTCGACATCGCCTGGCCGTCCAGTGGTCCCTGGTATGTCAGTCATGTCGTGAGGGCGAACGGAATCGCCGTGACGTGTTGGTTTCCGGAAATATAGCACCTTCGCGTCGGACTGCCGCCGCCGGGATCGACTGGAGAGTTGGAGATCGGGCATGGTCGTCGGGGCATGGTGTGGATGCCCATACATACGTGCCGGATCCCCATTCGGATGCAACCACCGGTCACATCACGCCGATCAGAGCGTCACGACCTCCAGAATGGCGTCGGCAAAGGCTTTGGGCGCTTCCTGCGGCAAGTTATGGCCCACGCCATTGCCAATATCGCGGTGCAGGTACTTGCCGGTGAACTTCTTGGCGTAAGCGGCGGGCGGCGGATGCGGTGCGCCATTGGCCTCGCCTTCCAGCGTGATCGTCGGCACGGTGATGACCGGGGCGCCTGCCAGACGTTGCTCGAGCGCATCAAAACGCGCCTCGCCCTTCGCCAGCCCCAGCCGCCACCGGTAGTTGTGGATCACGATCGCGACGTGGTCGGGGTTGCGGAACGACGCCGCCGAACGCGCATAGGTTGCATCGTCGAAATGCCACTGCGGCGATGCGGTCTGCCAGATCAGCTTGTTGAATGCGTCGGTGTTCTCCGCATAGCCCTTGGCACCACGCTCGGTGGCGAAGTAGTACTGGTACCACCATTGCAGTTCGGCCTGTGGCGGCAACGGCTGGCGATTGGCCTCCTGGCTGCCGATCAGATAACCGCTCACGGACACCAGCGCCTTCACACGCTCGGGCCAGATCGCAGCAACGATATTGGCCGTGCGCGCGCCCCAGTCGTAACCGCCAAGCACCGCCTGATCGATTTTCAGCGCGTCCATGAGGGCAATGACGTCTGCCGCGACGACCGCCTGCTGACCGTTGCGCGGTGTCGCCGCCGACAGCAGACGCGTGGAACCGTAACCCCGCAGGTACGGCACGATCACGCGATAGCCGGCCGCCGCCAGCAACGGGGCAACGTCCACATAGCTGTAGATGTCGTACGGCCAACCGTGCAGCAGAATCACCACCTTGCCATCCTTCGGACCCGCTTCGGCATAGCCGACGTTCAGATCACCGGCGTCGATCTGACGAATGGCGTCGAACGAGGTGTGCCCGCCCGCCAGCGCGCCGGAAAGCGACGGCGTTTGTGCGCGGGCCAGATTGCTGAGACCGAGGTCGGCGAGCGTCATGCCCGCAAGGGTGGTACCGAGAATGCGACGACGGCGAAGGTTGACCGGATTCGACATGAGTGATGTCCTCTCTGAGTTGGGTGTCGGGGGCGTCCGGCGCATCGTTCGGGAGAGCCCCCGGAAAGGGCTATCGGGATGCGTCCCGGACGCCTGATCAGAGTTATATCCGGCCCCGCCGGGCCATTTATGTCCGAATGTATCTGCCGTTACCGACGACACATACGAATTCAAAAAAGCCCGTCTGGCACCTTACTTCACGCTGGCCACGGCGTCGAGAATGACCTTGGCCACATCGGCGGGACGCGATTGCTGCGGCACGTGACTGGACGGCACCTCCGTCACCTTCGCCCCGATACGCTTGGCCATGGCGCGCTGCGCATCAGGCGCGATCATGCGATCGTTCTGGCTGATGACGAACCACGACGGCTTCTGATGCCACGACGCGACGCTCACTTTTTCGCCGAATGCCGTCGCTTTGATCGGCCCCTGCGTGGCGGCCATGACGTTCGCTTGCTTGACCGGCACGTCCTGTGCGAAGTATTTCGCCACGTCTGCCGGGGGCAGGCTAAGCCAGCCGCTGGCATCGGCGGTGATGTGGTCGGTGCCCGGCGCCTTGGGCAGCGTCTCGCCCAGCGTGGCGACCGACTCACCGGCGTCCGGCGCGAATGCCGCGACGTAGACGAGGCTGGCAACCTTGGCGTCCTTGCCTGCCTCGGTAATCACGGCGCCACCCCACGAATGGCCGACCAGCACGACTTTGCCGGGTTGGTTGTCGATAGCGCGCGTGGCGGCGGCAACGTCGCCCGCCAGCGAATCGAGCGGGTTCTGTACGGCGGTAACCTTGACGCCCTTGTCCTGCAACAGGGCAACGACCTTGGCCCAGTCCGAACCGTCGGCGAACGCGCCGTGCACGATCACGACGGACGGTTGGGTCTCGGCAGCGCTGGCCGGGACGACGACACCTGCGAGGCCCATCAGGCCGGTGCTCAGCAAGAGGGCTGCGATAGAATGGCGTTTCATCGAAAACTCCTTTGATCAGGGGAACGAACCACGACGTTGGCTCGACTGGTTGCCAGTGTCGTCGCGCGGCGGTCCGCCCGGTATCGGACGATTGTCCGATGCGAGCAACGTCGCCAAGCCCCTGCCTTCACCCCCGCCACCTCGCCTGCCCCCACTCACAAATCATGTCTTCGAGCACCGCGGGACTCACCGATGCCGTTCTCGCGCTCGCCTTCATCGGCGACCTGAGCATGGGCCGTTCAACGGACCACTCGCGCCGCGCCGCCTGTCTGGCCGGTTGGCTGGCCGACGCCTCGGGCGACACGACAGCGGCACAGAACGACGCACGGGCAACAGCGCTGCTGCGCTGGTCCGGCTGCACGGCCAACGCGAGCGGGTTTGCCGAACTGCTCGGCGACGATGTCGCTTCGCGCGAAGCGATGATGGCGCAGACGCTGCCGCCGCTCAGTGCCCACACGCAATCGCTGATCGTGCCGTTGGCATTGATCCATTGCGAGATTTCGGGCGACGTGGCGGTCACGCTTGGCATGCCCGCACCGGTGGTCGACGCCTTGCGCCAGATATTCGAACGCTTCGACGGCAAGGGCATGCCAGCCGGGCGCCTTGGCGATGCCATCCCATCTACCGTCTTCATCGTCAACGTCGCCAGCGATCTGGAAATCCTCTCGCGGGCGCATGGTCGCGAACACGCTTACGCGTTCCTGCGCAGTCAGGCAGACGCCAAGTACCCCGGCAAGCTGGTGGATCTGGCACTTCGCCACGCCGATCAGTGGCTCGATGCGCTGGAGGCGTCCGAACCCGATACCGCCGCGTGGCAACTCGCCGACCCGGCATCGACCGCGCGCGTGCCGCTAAGCCTGCTCGCCGACGTCACCGAGCTCAAATTGCCGTGGATGGCGGGTTTCTCTCGCCGCGTGGCCGGGCTCGCGACACGTACCGCACAGTGTCTCGGCATGAGCGGCGACGTGCAGGCGCAACTCGACGCGGCAGCCTTGTTGCACGGTATCGGGCGCGCCGCCCTGCCGAACCGGCTTTGGGACACGCCGGGCAAACTCTCCGCCGATCAGTGGGAACAGGTGCGTCTGGTGCCGTACTGGAGCGCACGGGCGGCCAAGCAGATCGAGGGCTTGCGAACGGCGGCCGATCTCGCTTCACACGCCTACGAGCGTCTGGACGGAAATGGCTACTTCCGGGGCGTGTCGGGCGACGCGTTGAGCGCGCCGGCTCGCGTGCTTGCCACGACCGTTGCCTTCGAAGCGCTTTGTGCGGTGCGGCCATGGCGCCCCGCCTATTCGGTCGACGCCGCCGCGCGCTTACTGACAGCCGATGCGAGCGCGGGCAAATTCGATGCGGCGGTGGCGCAAGCCGTCATCGCCGTGGCAGAAGGTAAAGAAGGTCAGGCAGCGGTACGTCCTGCGCCATCGACGACCGGTTCGCTGCTCTCGCCGCGCGAAGTTGAAGTGCTGCGCCAGATCAGTACCGGCATGAGCAACAAGGAGGCCGCGCGCGCGTTGGCATTAAGCCCGAGCACGGTGCGCACGCACGTGGAAAGCATCTTTCGCAAGCTCGATTGCTCCACGCGTGCTGCCGCCACACTCAAGGCGCTGACCGCAGGTTTGCTCTGAGTCTCGTGATAGCATTCACGCTTCTTGCGGCCCCCCGGAGTCGGGCGCCGCGCAATACCCCTCTAGCCCTCGACCGAGTCCGATGACCCGCACCTCACGCAGACGCTTATGCGCATGGCTCGGCCTCGCCGCCATGTGGCTCGCTATCTGCGTGCCTGCGATCAGTCAGGTGCTCGCGGCACATCGCGCCGCCGCTGAGCGGCCCATCGATGCCGCGTTCTGTACGGTTGACGGCAAGACACAAAGTGTTGTGCTGTTCTCACGTACGCAGGCAACCGACGGCGTATCCGGCACAGCCCATCACGACCCGGCCAGTCACGCCACACATGCGTCGCACGCTTCACACGCCGATCAAGGCGATGTTTGCGGCTATTGCTCGTTGCTCGCGAATCATCCGCCGCTCACGCTGCCTGCCCTGACGGGGGCACTGTCGTTCGCGTGGATTGCACGCGCCGGCCCCGCTGTCGTCGTCACGCCCTCTGCCTCCCGCCTCGCCTTTGCGCCGCCTGCGCGCGCCCCGCCCGTCTTTTCCTGAGATTGCCTCACGAACGACCCTCCCCCGATGACGGTGGCGGTGCGTCGTTCCCTTGCTACGCCCGGTGTCGCCGCATGGCGCGACAGACCGGCGTTAGCTCACACAATCGTCTCGGAATCGACTCATGCAAGTTCCCTACACTCCGGCGCGAGAAGCGCAATCGGCCGGCGCGGCCGGTCAATATCGCACCCTCTGGCGCTGGCATTTCTACGCGGGCCTGTTCGTCATGCCATGGCTCATGGTGCTGGCGATCACCGGCACGCTGTATGTCTTCCAGCCGCAAATCGAGTCGTGGCTGTATCACGACCGTTTGATCGTCGCCGCACAGAACACACCGCAACTGGCCCAACAAACGCTGATGGAACGTGCCGCCGCGTCGTTGCCAACGGGCGCGCAAATCAGTTCGGTGGAGGTCAATCGCGACCCGGCACGCAGTGCGGAATTCATTTTTAAACTGCCCGGCGGCGAGCGCGAAAGCGTCTACGTCAATCCGTACACGGGCACTGTGCTCGGCACGCTGAGCGTGCAGAACCGGTTGATGGCACAGGTGCGTCAGTTGCATCGATCGCTCATGCTGGGCAAGCCGGGCGAATTGCTCATGGAGCTCGCCGGCTGCTGGACACTCGTGATGCTGGCGACCGGCGTCGCGCTCTGGTGGCCGCGCGGTGGCACCTCATGGGCCAATGCGTTGCGTCCTCGCTTGCAGTTGCGCGGTCGCCCGCTGCTGCGGAATCTGCACGGTGTTGCGGGCTTGTGGCTCGCGGCGGGTGGGCTCGCATTCGTGCTGACGGGCCTGCCATGGTCGGGCTCGTGGGGCAAGCAGTTCAAGGCGCTGGCGACGCAAGCGGGCATGGGCTCGCCACCCGGCGCTTGGGGCGAAGCACCGGTGCGCTCGCAAATTCCCGCCCGGCCGATGAAGATGGACGATCTTCCGCTCGCGCAAATGCCATGGGCGGTCGGCGATACGAACGTGCCGACGTCTGCGCCCATGGGCCATGAAGGCCACGCCGGGCACGAAGGTCATGCGGGTCACGAAGGCATGGGCGCGATGGGCATGTCACCGACACAACTGCGCGCCGAGGGCGCACTGCCGATCGATCGCGTCATCGATATCGCCGCACGCAACGGCGTCGCCAGCGGCTACAGCCTTGTAGTGCCGTCACGCCCCGACGGCGTCTATACGGTGTCGTACTTCCCCGCCGACCCACGCGTGGAGCGCACGCTGCACATCGATCAGTACAGCGGAAAAGTGCTGAACGACATCGATTACGACGCCTACGGCGGCGTCGCTCAAGCAATCTCGTACGGCACCTCGCTGCACATGGGACGGTATTTCGGCGCGGCCAACCAGTGGCTGTGTGCGCTGATCTCGATGGGGCTTTTTGCGATGGCGGCAACGGGGGCGGCGATGTGGTGGATCCGGCGGCCCGCACGCTCGCTGGGGGCACCGTCACGCAGTCAGACGCGTCCGCCCATGCGCGGCTGGACGCTCAGCATGTGGGTACTGGGGTGCGTGTTCCCGCTGATGGGCGTGACGATGGCAGTCGTCTGGGCCGTCGACCGGGTGATCTTCAAGCGTCAGCGCACGTCCGTGCCGCAGTGATCTCGGTGCTGCCGATCATGCGGCGTCAGTCGCCGTGCGAAGGCGGCGCACCGACGTAAGCAGCGCGGGGTCGAATCAGGCGCGTGCTCTCGCGTTGCTCAAGGGCGTGGGCAATCCAGCCGATCGTGCGGCCTAGCGCGAACAGGCCGAACGCTGCGCCCAGCGGCAGTTGCAAATGCCGACGCACCGCCACGAGTGCGAAATCGAGCGATGGCCGCTGGCCCAGCAGCGCGTCGGCGGTGTCGATGATGGTTTGCCATGCCGGATGCGCGGGCAGCACGCGTGCAAGCATCGCACTCGCGCGCACGTCACCTGCCGGATAGAGGTGATGGCCGAAGCCGGGCAACTTCTCGCCGCGCGCCAGTCGCGCGCTCATGCGTGCCGCGATATCGACTTCGCCGACCTCCTCCCACATCGCCTCGTTGCGCGCCGTCGTGCCGCCGTGACGCGTGCCGGTGAGCGCCGCGAGCCCGGCGATCACCGATGCACGCAGACTGGCGCCGGTCGACGCCACACATCGCGCCGTGAAACTCGACGCATTCAACTCGTGATCGGCGCACAGCACGAGCGCCATGCGAATCAGATCAGCGCCCTCGGCATCGTCGATCCCCCAGGCGCTTGCGCACTGCTCGTGAATCGGCGCAGTGCTTGGTGCCGTACCCAACAGACATGCCGTCATCAAGCGCAACAGCGCGCCGCTGCCCTGCGCAACGCGTGTGGGGTCGCGCTGCCAGATCGCCGTCGGCGCATCGTCACTGGCAACGGTAAAGCACGGCAGCAGCGCGGCTTCGGCGCGTCGGTCCCGGTAGCTCTCCAACGTCAACACGGGCCATTCGGACGCCTTTGGCAAGCCACCCTCACCAAACGCCGTCGCCTCGCCGCATTGCCATAACCACGCTGCCGTGGCTTCGACGGTCGCCGTTTGCGCCATCGTCAGCGCATCACGTCCCCGGTAATAGCAGCGGCCGTCTTCGATCAACGTGATCGCCGATTCGAGCACGGGCGTGCCCCAGTCCAAAGCCGCTTTGGCGACCTCTTTCGGTTTCCGTCCGCGCGTGCGCTGTGCGGCAAGTCGCTCAACGTCTACGACGCGGTAACGCCGTTCGCGATGTGTCTTGCCCGGTTCGGCATGCAGCAGCCCCCGGCTCACATAGGCGTAGAGCGTTTGCAACGACACGCCCAAGTGCTCGGCAGCTTGCTTCGCAGTGAAATAATTTGTCATGACATCAATGACTTAGCAATTTTTTTGAAGACATCACTTCACAGATGAATTCGCAATAGATTGACTAAGTTAATCAATATTGACAATAAAATCCATCGGCATAAGCTTCAATCCGCCGGCAGTCTCGCATCGCGACTCATGCGATGTTTCCATCGATTCACTCGAGGACTTCCTCATGCGTGTTACCGAATCCAGCGGACATGGCGCCACCCGGCGCCCCGATGCCGTATCGCTCGCCGAAGATTCCACCTTTGTCGTCAACTACTTGCGCGAGATGCTTCGTGCAGTCGATCAGGGCGCGTCGTTGCCTTCGCTCGCCACCCCATCGCTCACGCTCAGCGGTCATGGCGCATTGCCTTGTGCGTTTCCGTTCACCGATTTCGCGACCGCTGCCATCGCCACGGCGAGTCTCGCGGTTGCAGCGCTCGGCACAGGTGAAGCGGGCAACTATGGTCTTGCGAGCGACGTCGCACTGCCTGCCGTGAATGTCGATCGGCGTCTTGCCTCGTTCTGGTTTCAGACGTCGTTCCGGGCGCAGGGTTGGGCGTCGTCGCCCCTGTGGGACCCGATCGCGGGCGACTACCGAACCGCCGATGGCTGGATTCGGCTGCACACCAACGCCCCGCATCACCGTGCTGCCGCGCTCGCTGTGCTCGGCGTGCCGGGAGAACGCGATGCCGTGACGCAGGCCGTGTCCACATGGCAAGGCGATGCGCTGGAAGCGCAAGTCGTCGCCAACGGTGGCTGCGCTGCCGCCATGCGAACGCTCGCGCAATGGGATGCCCATCCGCAAGGTCTGGCCGTGGCGGCAGAACCGCTGCTGCACTGGCAGACGTTTGACGCGGGAGCAACGACGACGCGCACCGGCGCATGGCGACCGTTCGCGGGCCGTCCGCTCTCCGGGATTCGCGTGCTGGACCTCACACGCATTCTGGCCGGGCCGACTGCCACACGTTTTCTCGCGGGCTTCGGCGCGCAGGTACTGCGCATCGATCCGTTCGGCTGGGATGAGCCGGGCACGGTGCCGGAAGTGGTTCTGGGCAAGCGCTGTGCGCGACTGGATCTGAAGCAGGCGGACGGTCGCGCCACGCTGGAGGCGTTGCTGCGCGACGCCGACATCGTCGTCCACGGCTATCGGCCCGATGCGCTGGAAAATCTCGGACTGGGTGCCGCACGCCGGCGTGAGCTCAACCCGGGATTGATCGATGTTTCGCTGGATGCCTACGGCTGGCAAGGGCCCTGGCACGCGCGCCGGGGCTACGACAGTCTGTTGCAGATGAGTGCGGGCATTGCGGATGCGGGCATGAAAGCCGCCAACGCGGCGCGCCCGGTGCCTCTGCCCGGGCAAGGGATCGACTATGCGACGGGATATCTGATGGCAGCGGCCGCCGTGCGTGCGCTGGCGATGCGTCAGACGCAAGGGCTCGGGGTGACGATTCGCGCGTCGCTGGCGCGCACCGCGCGCCTGCTGGTGACGCACCGTACGGAAACACCCCTGCCGCCACTCGCCGACGAGACTGCCGACGATTTGTCACCGCGGATTGAAGATACATCGTGGGGCCCGGTACGTCGGGTAGCAACACCGATGACGATTGCCGGGACACCGGTCGATTGGGCGCTGCCCGCCATGGCGCTGGGCACCGCAACGCCTGAGTGGCCCTAAGCGCCCGCCCCTGCCAGCCGGGCCGCACGCAGTTGGCGTTCGGCCTGGCTGAGCAATGCGGAGATGTCCGCCACCGCCGACGACACGACGGCACGTTCACCGACGGAATCAATGTCGTCCGTCGCCGGTTCGGCCATGGCAATACCGAAGCTCGCCGAGACGGTCAACACCTCGCCGTCGCCTAGCGGCAACGTACTGGCTTCGATACGTCCGCGCAGCAGTTCGGCGAATTGCTGCGCACGCGATTCGTCGAGCACGCGCGCGAGCACGATAAACGCGTCGGCGCCCAAACGCCCTACGACGTCGCCCGGCTGACAGGTATTCAGACACACCGCACTCACGCGGCGCAGCACATCGTCGCCGACATGGTGCCCCCATGTGGCGTTGATCTGGGTGAAGTTATCGATATCGAACTTGATCAGCGCCACGCGCCCCGGCGCGGGGATGGCGCATAACGCTCGCGCATGCCGCTCGAAGGCACGCCAGTTCAGCAATCGTGTGAGCGGGTCGGTGTCGGAGAGCATTTCCAGTTCGCCGACCAACCGTGCGCGCTCGCGACGCAGTTGCATCAACTCGATGCCGCTGAGTTGCAGAATGCGCAACGCCTTGAACATCGTGCGAACTTCCGGGCGATGCATCGAGAGCTCTTCGCCGACCACCGCCAGATGCGGATCGCCCTTGGCTAGCGCGTCGATGACGCCTGCCGCGGTCTCCAGCGGATAGACGACATTGCGCCGGAAGTTGCGCATGACCAGATAGATCAACAGCACCACGGCAATCTCGGCCACAGCGGTCGCGATCAGCAAGTGCAACGCCGAGGTACGCCGGGCGTCGACCTTCTCCTGCGCCAGCGTCAGCATGGCATCGCGAAAGTCGGTGATCGAGCGCATCGTCGGGACGTACTGGCGGGCGAACGTTGCCGTCGAAAACGGCGCGGGTTTCGGCTGACTCGCCAATGTCCGTACCGTCGCGACGTAATGCAGGCCGGCACCGAAGTACTGGGAATTGAGCGCCGAGACGATGCCTGCGGGCAGCTCCGACGGATCAGACAGACGAGACGTGATCATCTCGCGCAGTTGTTCGATGCGACCGAGAATCCGCTCCATGGCGCGCTGATCGGCCTCGGTCAGCGTTTGACCGGTGGTGAGCGACGCGGTGAATTGGGAGCCGAGTTGCCCGGCGTATTCGCGCAGATCGGCCGCCAGACGGGCAAGAATGATGTAGTGCAGGGCCTCGGGGGCGCCGCGCGCAACGATATCGATTCGGGTGGAAGCAACTGGTGTGAAATCGGCGATCACGCGAATCATGCGATCGACGGCGTCTCGCACAGCGGCGTCGCTGCGCATCTCGCGCGGACGCTGCACCAGCAGGTCGACGTTGGCGCTGGCCGCCGCGAGATCCAGCCGCGCTTTCTCCACCGCGCGCAAACTGGCGCCGCAGCGCTCGCAGTGGTCGGACGAGAGCACGTAAAGGAGTCGATCGAGTTGGGAGTTCGTGGCCTCGCGCGCGGTTCTCAGGGCGGTGACGGCCTCCTGCGGCAACGGCAGGTCGGCACCCAGTACCGCATTGGCAGGCCCGCGTTCGGCAGACGCCTTCTCCATCGCCAGAAGCGTGGCACGCAGCGCGTCGAAACCCTGGGCGGCATCGCTGGCACGTTGATACGACCGCCAGGCTAAGGTCAGCAGCCCGGCGCAAAGCACGATAACGACAAAGACGATGGCCAGATTCTGCAACCGCAGACGGCCCGTCAGTGGCGAGGCAGACGGTAAATTACGCTTCATTCACGATCACACCGTCGGCCAAACGGTACGTACTCCCCTTGAAACTGTCACTGGCGGCGAGCCGTGACAGCGGCCAAACGGCTGACGGCGACAAGGCACGCCCGGCACACGGCGTTCACGCGTTGACGCCGCGAACGCCCCGGAACGGGGCATTCAGCGAGACGGCGCATTGTCTCATAGTGCGTTTCACCGTCGGGGAGACATCCCAAATTGCCGGACACCCAGATCGTCGATCACAGATCCACGGCCAGCTCGGTCCCCTGCTTGATGGCACGCTTGGCATCGAGCTCGGCGGCCACGTCGGCACCGCCGATCACATGAACGCGGGCACCTGCCGCTTTCAGACCCGCTTCCAGCTCGCGCAGCGGCTCTTGGCCAGTGCACAGCACGACATTGTCGACCGGCAGCACGTGCGGCAGCCCGTCCAGCGTCACATGGAGGCCTTCATCGTCGATGCGCTGGTAAGTCACACCGGGGATCATTTCCACACCGCGATGCTTGAGCGACGTGCGGTGAATCCAGCCGGTCGTCTTCCCCAGCCCGTCGCCGACCTTCGATGTCTTGCGCTGCATGAGATAGACCTTGCGCGGCGAGGCTTCCAGCGCAGGGGCGCGCAGACCGCCCGCGTGGGCGTAGGTCGGGTCGATGCCCCATTCCGCGTAGAACTTCTCGGGCACCAGCGTGGCGCTTTCGCCGGATTGCGTCAGAAACTCCGCCACGTCGAAACCGATACCGCCGGCGCCGAGTACCGCCACCGTCTTGCCGACCGACGCGCCACCACGCACACCACGCAGCACATCGATATAGCTGAGCACCTTCGGATGATCGATGCCTTCGATCTCCGGGGTGCGCGGCACGACGCCGGTGGCCAGCACGACGTCGTCGTAGCGGCCTGCGGTAAGCGAATCGACGCTGGCGCGGGTGTTCAACTGGACCTTGACGCCGGTCGCCGCCAGTTCATGGCGGAAGTATCGCAGCGTCTCGTAGAACTCTTCCTTGCCGGGGACACGCTTGGCCATGTTGAACTGGCCGCCGATCTCGGCATCGGCCTCGATGAGCGTGACGTCATGCCCCCGCCGGGCAGCGACCGTGGCGGCGGCAAGCCCGGCCGGTCCGGCACCGACGACGGCAACGCGACGCGCGCGCCCGGCCGGCTCGATGCGCAACTCCGTCTCGTGGCAGGCACGCGGATTGACCAGACACGACGTGATCTTGCCGCTGAACGTGTGATCGAGACACGCCTGATTGCAGCCGATACAGGTATTGATGGCGTCGGCCTGCCCGGCAGCGGCCTTGTTCACGAACTCGGGGTCGGCGAGCAACGGGCGCGCCATCGACACCATGTCGGCCTCGCCCGCCGAAAGAATGCGCTCGGCCACATCGGGCATGTTGATGCGATTGGTCGTAATGAGCGGAATGCCGACGTGGCCTTTGAGCTTGCCGGTCACCCACGCAAACGCCGCGCGCGGCACGCTGGTGGCGATGGTCGGAATGCGCGCTTCATGCCAGCCAATACCGGTATTGATCAACGTGGCGCCTGCGGCTTCGACCGCTTTGGCCAGTCGCGCAACCTCGTCGAACGTGGAGCCGCCCTCGACCAGATCGAGCATCGACAAGCGGTAGATGATGATGAACTCGCGGCCCACGCGTTCACGCACACGACGCACGATTTCCACTGGGAAACGGATGCGGTTCTCGTAGCTGCCGCCCCATTCGTCGGTGCGGTGATTGGTGCGTGCGGCGATGAATTCGTTGATCAGATACCCTTCCGAGCCCATGATTTCTACGCCGTCATAACCTGCGCGCTGCGCCAGCGCGGCGCAGTTGACGAAGTCGTCGATGGTGGCTTCGACGTCCGCACTCGACAATTCACGGGGCTTGGCGGGCGTAATGGGCGCCTGCAACGCGCTCGGCGCGACGAGATCGGGGTGGTAGGCATAGCGGCCGAAATGCAGGATCTGCAAGGCGATCTTGCCGCCGGCTGCGTGCACGGCCTCGGTCACGACGCGATGCTTGTCCGACTCGTCTTCCGTGCTGAGCTTGGCGCCGCCGGCGTAGGGCCGGCCTGCGTCGTTCGGGGCAATACCGCCGGTGACCATGAGTGCGACACCGCCGCGTGCGCGTTCGGCATAGAACTCGGCCATCCGGGCGAAACCGTTGCGCGCTTCTTCCAGCCCGACGTGCATCGAGCCCATCAGCACACGGTTACGCAAGGTGGTGAAGCCCAGATCAAGGGGTTGCAACAGGTGGGGATAGCCGCTCATCGCTGTCTCTCTCGCTTTTCGGCAGGTTTTGGGGGTGCATCCGGGAAGCATAGGACACGTCGATGCGTATCTCGGTTATGCAACCAGTTGCATAGTTTGATGGCGATTCTAAGGCGACGGCGGCCACTATGCAACGGGTTGCATAGGTGGAATAGAGTGCCTACACTGCCGGGCATGCCGCTCGCCCACGCCCTAATGACCTCGCTGTTGGAGAAATCCTCTTCGGGGTACGACCTTGCCCGCCGTTTCGACAAATCGATCGGTTTCTTCTGGCACGCCACGCATCAGCAGATCTATCGGGAACTGGCCCGCATGGAGGCGGCTGGGTGGATCGTCTCGACGGCCGCGCCGGATGGGGGGCGAACACGCAAGCGCGTCTATCGGGTGGTGGATGGCGGGCGGGACGAGTTGCTGGCGTGGGCGGCGACGCCGACGGAGCCGTCGGATCTGCGCGACGACCTGATGGTGCGTCTGCGCGCCGATGCTGCGATGGGGACGTTGGGGCTACAGCCGGAATTGCGCCGGCGTGCAGGATTGCATGCGCAAAAACTGGCGGCCTACCGGGCGATCGAAGCCCGTGATTTCCCCACGGGGGTCGACCTTTCGCGGGAGCGGGCGTTGCAGCGCCACATCCTCATGCTCGGCGTGAGGTATGAACAAGGCTGGCTGGACTGGACGCGCGAGGCGCTGGCGTTGCTGGAACAGTGGGATGGGGTGGAAGTCACGGCGGCCAGCGCGGAAAACGATCACACTTCGTCGAAATGAGCACTAATAGCGTCGCCTACCTGCCAGACGGTTCCGACGTCGATCGACAAATCGCCTAACCGCTCACATGCGTCGCTTTATCCACAATAAACGCTCACATGTGAGCGTTTATTTTTCATACATCAGCGAGATCATTGCTCGTCCCGTCGACTGCACGCCGTCCACAAACGTCGGAAAGCTCGCACTGCCGCATTCCCTTTCGTCCCATTTTCTTGTCAACGGGCCGGCCCGGTGGTGCGTTTACCTCTCAAGTCGGCGGTCCGCATCCCGGCGGAGCGTCACCGTTGTCGGCTTCATATTGGTCTTACCCTACGGCATTCATGGTGTTTTCTTCCAAGCTTTTCGGCCGCATGCGCGCTCTGGCGTCCATCTCGGCCCTGGTTGTGGGTGGTTTCCACCTCTCGCCTGCCTTCGCCAGCACGGTCATCGTGCTCGACTCCGGCGCTGCCCAACTGTCTCTGATCGATCAGGCCACGCATAAGGTCATCGGCACCATGCCCACCGGCAAGGAGCCGCACCACCTGATGATCACCCCCGACAAACGCTCGCTCATCGTCGCCAACTCGGTCTCGAACAGCCTCATGTTCCTCGACCCGTCCAGCGGCAAGCTCCAGCGTCAGGTCGCAGACATCGACGATCCGTACCAGCTCGGCTTTTCGCCCGATCGCAAATGGTTCGTGACCGCCGCACTGCGCCTCGACCGGGTGGACCTCTATCACTACGACGGCGAAAACGTCACGGTCGCCAAGCGCATTCCGCTGGCCAAGACGCCCAGCCACATGACCTTCTCGTCCGATAGCAAGACGGTCTTCGTCACCTTGCAAGACTCGGGCGAACTCGTCGCCATCGATCTGCCCACGCAGACCGTCAAGTGGCGCATGAACGTCGGCAAAACCCCCGCCGGCCTGTGGATGACGCCCGGCGATAAATATCTGCTCGTCGGCATGACCGGTGAAGACGATGTCGCCGTGGTCGACTGGCGCACGCAGAAGGTGATCAAGCGCATCCAGACCGGACGCGGCGCGCACAACTTCCGCTCGCTCTCCGATGGCCGCCACATCGCCGTGAGTAACCGCGTTGAGAGCACCATCAGCATTCTCGATTACGAATCGCTCACCAAAGTCGCCGACATCACCGGCCTGATGCCGGGCCCGGACGATATGGAACTTTCCGCCGACAAACGCTATCTTTGGGTAACGTTCCGCTTTGCCCGCCACGTCGGCGTGATCGATCTGACCACACGCCAACTGGTCGACCGCATCGCGGTGAACCGTTCGCCGCACGGCATTTTCTTTGCCGACCGAGCCCCCGTACTCTCCCCGAATCCGGACTGACGAGGCCACCCGATGATTCAGGAAGCCATCAATTTCGTCGACAGCGGCATCTCGGCCGTGCAGACGCTCATCTACGTGGACGTGATCCAGCCGTTGCTGTTTCACTTCAACTTCATGGGCTATGACGACGATATTTACGACGCGCTCTACTTCGTCCTCATCGGCGTGCTGCAAATCGGCGTGTCGTACGCGTTGCTGCGCCCGCTCGAAGCCCTGCGCCCCGTCGAGAAGTGGCAGGACCGCCGCCAAGTGCGCGCCGACGTGATCTACACATGGATCGCCAAGCTCGGCATCCTGAATCTGCTGTTCTTCGTGGTGCTCCAGCCGGTCTTCAACGAGCTGCAAAGCCAGATGGTGATCCACGGCCTGCCGAGCATCGATCTCGACGGCCTGTACCCCGGCGTCACCGATCAGCCGCTTGCCTCGTTCCTGATCTACCTGATCGTGCTCGACTTCGCGGGCTACTGGTATCACCGCTGGCAACACCGGTTCGGCGTCTGGTGGGAACTGCACGCCGTCCACCACAGCCAGCAGCAGATGTCGCTGTGGTCGGACGACCGTAACCACTTCCTCGACGACGTACTGCAAGCCGCATTCTTCGCAGGCATCGCACTCTTCATCGGCGTGCAACCGGCGCAATACGTCGTGCTGGTGGCCGTGAGCAACTTCCTGCAAAGCGTGCAGCACGTGAATGCCCGCCTGCCGTATGGCCGGGTACTGGAACGCCTGATCGTGAGCCCGACGTTCCATCGCCGCCACCACGCCATCGGCTACGGGCACGAAGGCACGCGCTACGGCTGTAACTTCGGCGTGCTGTTCCCATGGTGGGACATGGTGTTTCGCACCGCCTCGTGGGAGCACGCCGTCGAGCCGACCGGCATTCGCGACCAGTTGCCCGCACCGGAAGGCCGTTCGCGCCGCTACGGCATGGGCGTGATTGCACAGCAAGTCCGTGCGTTCGGCCGCATCGCCCGCCGTCTCATGCCCGGTCGCGCCGCAGGCCGTCCGACCGCATAACCGGGCATCGGTCACAGCACAAGGGTGCTGAAAGACCGTCCGGCGATCTTGCGCCGGATTACTTTCAGCACCCCTCAGTAACACGATGTAACAGGGGGCCTGTCACTGGCACCCTGCCCGCAAGCCCCCTTCCCACCCCCTGATTTCACTGCAATTTCCCCTGCCGTTACGGGCGTTTACGTCCCCCCGCGCCACGCCTGTGAACGCGAGCGGAGGTAAGATGCCGTAACTTCCAGCGCCTGTTCGGCCCGCCAAAACGGGCACCCCCGTCGCTAGACTGCTAAGCGTGGCAACCCGGGCCTCTCCCGGGTGCATGGGCGGCGCATTTGCGTCGCGCTGGAGGCAGAAATGGAAGCAGCACCGGATACCGGATCGCAACCGCCCAAGAAGCGGCGTCGCACCGCCCTATGGATTGGCATTGTCGTGCTCGTGCTGGTGGCATGGGTTGCCTGGCACCTCGCGCACCGGCCCAATACCAAGCGTGGTGCGCAGCCGCAAATCGTCTCGGTGGCGCAGGCGGCCTACGGCGAAATGCCGGTGACGATCACCTCGCTGGGCACGGTCACGCCCGAGGCGACGGTGACGGTACTGCCGCAGTTGAGCGGCTACCTCACGCAGGTCGGCTATCAGGAAGGTCAGGAAGTCACCAAGGGCCAGTTCCTCGCGCAGATCGACCCGCGCCAGTACGAAATCAGCAAAGAACAGGCGCAGGCCCAACTCGCCAAGGACCGCGCCGCGCTCGCCCAAGCCAAGGCCGATCTCGCGCGCTACACCCAACTGCACCAGCAGAAGTCGATTGCCGAGCAAACCTTTGCCGATCAGCAATTCCTCGTGGCGCAAGATGAAGCCGCCGTCAAAGCCGATCTGGCCAACATCGCCCAGTTCGAGCTCGATCTGACCTACTGCCGTATCACCGCCCCGGTCGCTGGCCGTGTGGGCCTGCGACTCGTCGACGCCGGCAACTATGTGACGTCAACGAGTACGACCGGTATCGCCGTCATTACCAGCGTCAAGCCGACGACGGTCGAATTCACCGTGGCGCAAAACGCACTGCCGGCCGTGATGAAGCAGTACCGCACCGGCAAACCGCTTACCGTGACCGCCTTTTCCAGCGACAACAAGGAGAAACTTGCCACCGGCGCGCTGTACGCCGTGAGCAATCAGATGGCCACGTCCACGGGTACGGTCACCTTGCGCGCACGCTTCGCCAATGACGACGAGGTGCTGTTTCCGCAGGAGTTCGTCAATGTGACGCTGCTCGTCGACACGCTCCAGCACGTGGTGCTGGTGCCGACACCCGCTGTCCAGAGCGGCGCACCGGGCGAGTTCGTCTATGTCGCCACACAGAACAACACGGCCTCGCTGCGCAAAGTCACCATCGGGCCGAGCGACGGCAAACACACGGTCATCACAGCCGGTCTGAATGCGGGCGAAACCGTGGTGACCGACGGCATGGACCGCCTAAGCGACGGCGCACACATTGCCCTGCCTGGCGCGGCGACCCCGGCAAGCGGCGCAGCCGCTGCCAGCGAACCCGGTTCCGGCGCACAGGCGTCGGGCGCGGGACGCCACGGCGGACATCGCGGCGCGTCGGCACCGGCGGCAGTTGAAGCTTCGGCGGCTTCGGGGGCATCAGGCGCATCGGCTCCGTCCGCAGCCCCGGCCTCCGCCGCTGGCGCCCAATAACGCCATGCCCGTCCGACCGAGACCCCGCACCCCCGGCGCCCGCTCATGAATTTCTCTCGCATCTTCATCCTGCGCCCGGTCGCGACCTGGCTGCTGATGATCGCGCTCGTACTCGTCGGCCTGGTGGCCGTGCGCGTACTACCGGTCTCATCGCTGCCCAGCGTCGATTACCCGACCATTCAGGTGCAGACGTTCTACCCGGGGGCCAGCCCTTCGGTGATGGCCACCACCGTGACCGCGCCGCTCGAAGTGCAGCTCGGCCAGATTCCCGGCTTGCAGCAAATGATTTCGTACAGCGCCGAAGGCTCGTCGGTCATCACGCTGCAATTCGATCTCGCGCTCAATCTCGACGTCGCGCAGCAAAACGTCCAACAGGCCATCAACGCCGCGACCAGCCTGCTGCCGAGCGGCCTGCCCGCGCCGCCGACGTACGCCAAGGTGAACCCCGCCGACCAGCCGATCATGACGCTAGCGGTCACCTCGAAGACGCTCTCGCTCACGCAGTTGCAGGACGCCGCCAACAACCGCCTCGCTGCAAAGATCTCGCAGGTGGCCGGTGTCGGTGTGGTGACGCTCGCAGGCGGCAACGTACCGGCCGTACGCGTCGAAGCCGATCCGCAGAAGCTCGCCGCTTACGGTCTCAATCTCGACGACCTGCGCACGCTGCTCGCCAACGTCAACGTCAGCCAGCCGAAGGGCAACTTCGACGGCCCCGAGCTCGACTACACGCTCGACGCCAACGATCAGATCTCCGATCCGCAGGACTATCTCGACACGGTCATCGCCTATCAGAACGGCTCGCCCGTGTATCTGCGCGACGTCGCCCACGTGTCGAAAGCCGCACAGGATGTGGAGCGCGGCGCTTGGTTCAACAAAACCCCGGCCATCGTGCTCAACGTGCAACGCCAGCCCGGTGCCAACGTGATTGCCACGGTCGACCAGATCAAGCGCGCACTGCCGCAGCTCGAAGCCACGCTGCCCGCCGGCATGGAAGTGAGCGTGGTGTCCGACAGCACGGGCGTGATCCGCTCGTCGGTGAGCGACGCCGCGTTCGAGCTCGTGCTCGCCGTGGTGCTCGTGGTGGCCGTGATCTTCGTGTTCCTGCGCAACGTGCCGGCGACCATCATTCCGAGCATTTCAGTGCCGGTCTCGCTGATCGCCACGCTCGCGGTGATGTACGAACTCGGCTACTCGATCGACAACCTCTCGCTCATGGCGCTGATCATCGCCACCGGCTTCGTGGTGGACGACTCGATCGTCATGATCGAAAACGTGGTGCGCTATCTGGAACAGGGCATGCCACCGCTGGAAGCGGCACTGGCAGGTGCCGGGCAGATCGGCTTCACGATCATGTCGCTGACGATCTCGCTGATCGCCGTGCTGATTCCGCTGCTCTTCATGGGCGGCGTGATCGGGCGGCTGTTCGGCGAGTTCGCCGTCACGCTTGCGGTCACGATCGTGATATCGGCCATCGTGTCGCTCACGGTGGTGCCGATGCTGTGCGCGCGGATTCTGCGGGCGCAGGAAGACCGCCATCCGAGCCGCTTCGAGCGGGTAAGCGAGCGGTTGTTCGACAAGACGCTCGCCGCCTATGAGCGCGGCCTGCGCTGGGTGCTCGATCACCAGTTGCTCACGTTGATCGTGGCGCTCATCACGGTGGCGCTGACCGTCGTGCTCTACGTCGTGATCCCGAAGGGGCTCTTCCCGGTGCAGGACGTGGGCGTGCTGCAAGGCATTACCGTGGCCGACAACTCGGTCTCGTACTCGGCCATGGTGAAGCGCCAGACGGCACTCGCCGAGGCCGTCCTGAAAGACCCCGATGTGACCTCGATCACCTCGTACGTCGGCATCGACGGCATCAACACCACGCTCAACAACGGCCGGTTCCTCATCAACCTGAAGGCGCGTGACGACCGGTCGGAGACGGCGGCCGAGATCGGACGCCGGATACAAACGGCGACCGCCGGGGTGCCGGGCATCAAGCTGTATGTGCAGCCCGCACAGGATCTGACGCTGGACACCACGGTATCGCCGAACCAGTACAAGTTCGTACTGCGCGGCCCCGATCAGGCGACGCTCGCCAAATACGTGCCGCCGTTGATCGCCCGCATGAAGAAGATTTCGTCGATCACCGACGTGGCGAGCGATCTGGACACCAGCGGCCTGTCGATTCAGGTGGAAGTGAACCGGCAACTGGCGGCGCGCTACGGCATCACGCCCGCGACCATCGATAACGCGCTGTACGACGCCCTCGGCCAGCGCATCGTGTCGACGATCTTCCAGCAGTCGGCCCAGTACCGGGTGATTCTGGTGGCCAAGCCCGAAAGCCTGAACACGATCAACTCGCTGGGCGCGATCTATCTGCCGAGCCAGACGAGCTCAAGCGGTCAGGTGCCGCTCTCGGCCATCGCCACGCTGAAGATCATCAGCACGCCGCTCGCGATCAGCCATTTGCAACAGTTCCCGGCGGTGACGGTGTCGTTCAATCTGGCAAGCGACGCGTCGCTCTCCAGCGCCGTGAAGGAAATTCGCGCCGCCCAGCAGGCTGTGAACTTGCCGCCCTCGATCGCTTCGTCGTTCCAAGGCGCCGCGCAGGCGTTCGAAGATTCGCTCTCCAGCGAGGTCTATCTGCTGATTGCGGCGCTCGTCGCGGTGTATATCGTGTTGGGCGTGCTGTATGAGAGCTTCATCCACCCGGTGACGATTCTCTCGACACTGCCGTCGGCAGGCATCGGGGCATTGCTGGCGTTGATGATCACCGGCAGCGACCTCGACGTGATCGGCATCATCGGGATCGTGCTGCTCATCGGTATCGTCAAGAAGAACGCCATCATGATGGTCGACTTCGCGCTCGACGCCGAGCGCAACCATCACAAGCCGCCGCGCGAGGCCATCTTCGAAGCGTCGCTGCTGCGCTTCCGGCCGATTCTGATGACGACGCTCGCGGCCATGCTCGGCGCGTTGCCGATGTTGCTCGGCACGGGCACCGGCTCGGAACTGCGCCGCCCGCTCGGGCTGGCGATCATCGGCGGGCTGATGCTCAGCCAGTTGCTCACGCTCTTCACCACGCCGGTCATCTACCTGTACTTCGACCGCATGGCCGAGCGGGTGCGCGAGCGCCGGGCGGCGCGACGTGCCGCACGCGGTGGCACCCCGCCGCCAGGCCCTGACCAGACGAGCGGCCCGAACGGCCCAAGCAGCCCAAGCGGACCGACCGCACCGAAGGCACCGGACGAACCGCCCACAGGAGATGCGCCGTGAACATGTCGGCGCTCTTCATCAAGCGCCCGGTCGCCACCACGTTGCTGGCGATCGCGGTGCTGCTCTCCGGCGTCCTCGCGTATCTGCGGCTGCCGGTGGCGCCACTGCCTAACGTGTCGTTCCCTGTCATTGCCGTGCAGGCGAGCATGGCCGGGGCCAGCCCGGAGATCATGGCCTCGACCGTGGCCGAACCGCTGGAGCGCCGGCTGGGTGTGATCGCCGACGTGACCGAACTGACGTCCACCAGCACCGTCGGCTCGGTGTCGATCCCGGTGGTATTCGGCCTGAACCGTGATATCGAAGGTGCGGCACGCGATGTCGAAGCCGCCATTCAGGCGGCCCGGGCCGACTTGCCGACCACTCTGCGCAGCAACCCGAGCTACCGCAAGTTCAACCCGGCCGATTCGCCGGTGATGGTGATTGCGCTCACCTCGGCCACGCTGACCACGGCGCAGCTCTACGACTCGGCGGACTCGGTCATCCTGCAACAACTCTCGCAGGTCGATGGCGTCGGCCAGATCACCGTCGGCGGCGGTGCGTTGCCGTCGGTGCGCGTGGAACTGGAGCCGGGCAAGCTCAACAGTTACGGCATCGGGCTGGAAGACGTGCGCGCGGCGATCTCGGCGGCCAACGCCAACAGCGCCAAGGGGCATCTGGATCAGGGCGACCAGCGTTTCGAAGTCACCTCCAACGACCAGATCAGCAAGGCGGCCGGTTACCGCGACCTCGTGGTGGCCTACCGCAACGGCGCACCGGTGATGCTGCACGACGTGGCACTCGTGCGCGACAGCAACGAGAACATCCGCAACGCGGGGCTGTTCAACAACAAGCCGTCGGTGCTGGTGATCGTCTACCCGTCGCCGGGCAGTAACGTGGTCAAGACCGTCTCGCAGATCCGCAGTATTCTGCCGCTGGTCGAAGCCACGCTGCCCAGCGATATCAAGCTGAACGTGGCGCTCGACCGCTCGGTCTCGGTCGAAGCGTCGCTCGGGGACACCGAGCGCACGCTGATGCTGGCCGTGCTGCTGGTGATCGGCGTAGTGTTCGTGTTCCTGCGCTCGCCGCGCTCGACGCTGATTCCTGCGGTGGTCCTGCCGCTGTCGATCATCGGCACGTTCGGGCCGATGTATCTGCTCGGCTACAGCCTCGACAACCTTTCGCTCATGGCGCTGACCATCGGCACCGGCTTCGTGGTGGACGACGCGGTAGTCGTGATGGAAAACATCGTGCGCCATCTGGAATTGGGCGTGCCGCCCAAGGAGGCGGCGCTGCAAGGCTCGGCGGAAGTCGGCTTTACGGTGCTCTCGATGAGCCTGTCGCTGATCGCCGTGTTCCTGCCCATTCTGTTGATGCCGGGCATCGTCGGCCTGCTGTTCCACGAATTCGCCGTCACGCTCTCGATCGCCATTCTGCTGTCGCTGGTGATCTCGCTGACGGTCACGCCGACCTTGTGCGCCTACGTGCTGACACGCGAATCGGCCACCTCGGAAGCCCGCTGGTCGGTCTGGGTCGGCCGCCAGTTCGACCGGTTCCGCGATGCCTACTCCCGTTCGCTCACGGCGGTGCTCGATCACGCCGGGCTGGTCGGGCTGGTCATGCTGGCGCTGCTGGTCGGCAACGTGTTTCTCTTCCGCCTGCTGCCGGCCACGTTCTTCCCCGAACAGGACACGGGCATTCTGATCGGCCAGATCATGGCCGATCAGAGCATCTCGTTCCCGGCGATGCGCAAGAAGCTCGAACAGTTGCAGACCATCGTCCAGACCGACCCGGCCGTCGCATCGGTCGCGGGCTTCACCGGCGGGCGCTCGCTCAACTCGGCGACGGTCTTCGTGCAGTTGAAGCCGCTGGCAGAGCGGCACCTCTCGGCGGACGCCGTCGTCAACCGGCTGCGGCCCAAGCTCAACGCGGTGTCGGGTGCGCGGCTGTTCCTTCAGGCACAGCAGGATCTGCGCATCGGGGGGCGTTCGTCGGCAGCCGAATACCAGTACACACTGACCAGCGACGATGCCGACGCCCTCTACAAATGGGTGCCCAAACTCGTCACCGAACTCAACAAGCATCGGGCCACGATGCTCGACGTGAATACCGATCTGCAACAGAACGGTTTGCAGATGTATGTGGATATCCATCGTGCGACGGCGGCACGCTTCAATCTGCAACCGAACCAGATCGATAACGTGCTCTACGACGCCTTCGGGCAGCGCACCGTCTCTACCATCTACAACCCGATCAATCAGTATTTCGTGGTGATGGAAGTCGCGCCGCAGTACTGGCAATACCCGAATTCGCTCGACCAGATCTATCTGAGTACGGCGGCGGGTAACGCCAACGGTTCGGCGCAGACGCAGATGTCGAGCAAGACGGTCAGTGGCGTCACGGCCAAAACCGCAGCATCGAGCACCAACCCGCTCAATGCGAATGCGGTGGCCAATCAGCAGAACAACGCCATCGCGAACAGCCGGGGCGGCAGCTCCAGCGGCAGTGCGGACAGTACGGCCTCGGAGACGATGGTGCCGCTCTCGGCGCTCGCCAGCTTCTACCCGCGCCATACCGCCACGCAGGTCAACCATCAGGGCGGCATGGTGGCGGCAACGGTCTCGTTCAACCTGCCGGCGGGCGGCTCGCTGAGTCAGGCGCAGGTCGCCATCGACGATGCCGCGCGGGCCATCGGCATGCCGGCGTCGATTCACGGTGCGTTTGCGGGCGCGGCGCAGGCGTTCTCGCAATCGATGGGCACCGTGCCGCTGCTGATTCTCGCGGCGCTTGGCGTGGTGTACATCGTGCTGGGGGTGCTGTACGAAAACACGATTCACCCGCTCACCATTCTCTCGACGCTGCCGTCGGCGGGAATCGGCGCAACCCTCGCGTTGCTGATCTTCGGCACCCCGTTCTCGGTGATCGCGATGATCGGCATGATTCTGCTGATCGGGATCGTCAAGAAGAACGGGATCATGATGGTGGACGTCGCGATCCAGTTGCAGCGCAATCAGGGGCTGGACGCCAAGCGCGCCATTCACGAAGCGGCCGTCGTGCGGCTGCGTCCGATCATGATGACGACTGCCGCTGCCGTGCTGGGCGCCGTGCCGCTGGCCATCGCGCTGGGGCAAGGCGCGTCGCTGCGTCAGCCGCTGGGCGTGACGGTCATGGGCGGGCTGCTGCTCAGCCAGATCTTCACGCTGTACACGACTCCCGTCATTTATCTGTATCTCGACCGGCTGCGCGAACGTGTCGCACGCTGGTCGAAACACCTGCCTTGGAACCGTCGCCAAGGCACGGAGGCATGACCATGAAACCGATGACACTCCCCTCGCAAGCCTCGCCGCCCGCGCACCGGTGGCCGCGGCTGACCTTCGCCTGTCTCGCCAGTCTGATGCTGCTGAGTGCCTGCGCCGTTGGCCCGGATTATCAACGTCCGGCGGTCGCGATGCCGACACAATTCACCGAACTGGAGGGCTGGACACAGGCCCGGCCCGATGCGGAAGGCCCGAAAGGCGAATGGTGGAAAGGCTTCCACGATCCGCTGCTCGACGAGTTGATGCCGCAGGTGGAGATTTCGAATCAGACCGTGCGGCAGAGCTACGCCAACTATCAGCAGGCACTGGCAGAAGTGCGTGTGGCGCGCGCGGGGCTGTTCCCGACGGTGGGCATCGACGGCTCGGCCACGCGCTCGCGCGGCAGCAGTGGCGGCGCCAGCACCAGTGCCGCGCTGGCGTCGCACGCGGGCGCGAATATCGTCAATGCGGCCGCCGCCGAAGGCACGGTGAGTTGGGCGCCTGACATCTGGGGACAGGTGCGTCGCACCATCGAGCAAAGCAGCACGACAGCGCAGGCTAGTGCGGCAACGTTAGCCAACGCGACGCTGTCCGCACAGATTTCGCTGGCGAACGCCGTGATCGACTTGCGCATCACCGATGCCAATATCGCCCTGCTCAAGCAGACCGTCGACGCGTACACCGATTACCTGCGCGTGGTGGCCGATCAGGATCGCGCGGGCACTGTGCCGCCGTCGGACGTGATCACGGCCCGCACGCAGCTCGAGAATGCGCGGTCGAGTCTGATTGCCTTGGGGGTATCGCGGGCGCAGTACGCGCATGCGATTGCGGTACTGGTCGGGCGCAATCCGGAGTCGCTGACGATTGCGCCGAACAACGCATTGCCGACACTCCCCGACGTGCCGATCGGTTTGCCATCCACGCTGCTGCAACGCCGTCCGGATGTCGCGGTGGCCGAACGTCAGATGGCATCGCAGAACGCCGCGATTGGCATTGCGGTCGCCGCGTACTACCCGAATATCACGCTGTCGCTGTCTGACGGCTTCTCGGCGGCACCGGTCGCCGGGTTGTTCAAAATTGCGAACTACGTCTGGTCGCTGGGGGCGAGTGCCAGCGAAACGATTTTCGACGCCGGGCAGCGCAGCGCCAAGGTGGATGCGGCAAAGGCTGGCTACGACGCGGCAGTGGCCAACTATCGCGGCACGGTACTTACGGCGTTGCAAGGCGTGGAGAATGATCTGGCGTCGCTGCGTATTCTTGAGCGGCAGTCGCAGGTACTGGACTCTGCCGTGAAGGATGCGACCGACGGTGCACGCATCGCGCTCAATGAATATCAGGCGGGCACGGTCGACTACACGACCGTCGTCACGGCAACGACCACGCAGCTCAATACGCAGCAGAATGCCCTGAACGTGCATGAGTCGCGCCTGCTGGCCGCGACCGCGTTGATCGGCGATCTCGGCGGCGGCTGGTCGGATACCTCGCTTTCGGAGAATGATCCGGTGAAGAAGTGAATTACGCCGCCTCTCGCGCCAGCCGCTCGCGCAGCCAGCGCAAGAAGTTGTCGAAATCGGGCGGCGGTGCGCCTTCCCCCGGCAGCGCCATCAGGCCGAACGGTAGTTCCATGAAGCCCCAAGGCGCCACCAACTGCCCTTCACTGAGCTCCTTTCGCACCAAGCGCCGCTCGACGAGTGCGACACCCAGCCCGGACAATGCCGCCTCGATGCACAGGTGCGTGTGCGGAAATGCAATCTCCCCGCCCGCCCCGATCTTGTCCGCCGACTGCCCATCCCAGTAGGTCCACGCGCTCGACGTGAAGTCGTGCGTGATGCGCGTGCCCGTGGCCGCCCGGCGTCGGTAGCCGGGCACGCATACCGGCCCGAAGGCCACCGGCGCCAAGCGAATCGCACGCTGGCGATCGGCTTCCGGGTACGAGGTCAGATCCCACGCAATCACCAGATCCGCGCCTTCGCTGCGAATCTCCCGGGCCGATGTCATCGACAGCCGAATCCCCACATCCGGGTACTGCCGATAGAAGTCAGCCAGATTCGGCACCAGCCACCGCATCGCAAACGTCGCACTGCAAGCCACGTGCAGCCCCGAGCGCTTTGCCTGCGTGCGAATGCGCGTGTAGCCCTGTTCCAGTTGCTCGAACACCGACGTGACGAGTGCAAACAGGCCCTGTCCGTGGGCATTGAGCTTCAACCCTGTCCCGTCCTTGTCGAACAGCGGTGCGTCCACGTGCGACTGAAGCAACTTCAACTGACGGCTGACCGCGCCGTGCGTGCGAAACAGCTCCTCGGCGGCCTTCGTCACCGATTGGTGCCGGGCCGTCGCTTCGAATGCGCGCAGCAGCGATAGCGGCGGCAAGTCTCGCATTTCGCCCTCTTTCGTTAAATAAACTATCGAATCTGACGAAAAAACTCGATTTTCGGCGCGTGCCGAAAACCCTATCCTTTCATCGCATACACGGTTGAATATCGTCACATTACGGCAAAACCGGGTCGTTACGATGACGGCATGGACCGATAGCGATTCTCACACAACGTCAGAAAACGTCAAAAAGGGCCGTTTCAATGGATAAGCGATTTAACGATGGGAGTGCCGGCGACGCGAACTACGGCACGATCGGCATCGGCTATACCCGGTACCGTCAGCCCGAACCCCATATCGAAGGGTTTATCCGGCAAGCCTTGGGCGATGCGCATTCGGTGCTCAACGTCGGTGCAGGCGCAGGCTCCTACGAGCCCGTCGACCGCAGCGTCGTCGCGGTAGAGCCGTCGGCGTCCATGCGGGCCCAGCGGCCGTCGCACCTGCCCGTCGCCATTGATGGCGTGGCGCAGAATCTGCCCTTTGCCGATGCCTCGTTCGACGCCAGCATGGCGACGTTTTCGGTTCACCAGTGGCCCGATCTCGCCGCCGGACTGCGCGAAATGCGGCGCGTGACGCGCGGCCCGGTCCTGATCCTGACCTGCGCCCCTGCCCGCCTGCATATGTCATGGCTGGCCGATTACGCGCCGGAGATGATTGCTGTCGAAGCGCGCCGATACCCGTCGATATCCGCGATCGAAGAAGGGCTGGGCGCAAGCGTAGACGTGCAGCCGGTGGAGATTCCGCTGGCCTGCACCGACGGTTTCAGCGAAGCGTATTACGGCCGCCCGGAGCGGCTGCTCGAACCGGGCGCACGCCGCGCCAATTCCGCATGGAGCTTTGTCGAACCTCACGTGGAAGACAACTTTGTCGAGCGCCTGCGCCGCGATCTCGACAACGGGACGTGGGACGAGAAATACGGCGCGCTGCGCACGCAACCGTTTTTCGACGGGTCGCTGCGGCTGATCGTCGGACATCCGGTCTGAAGCCCATGCACAGGCGGTCCCGCATCGCTGGGCCGCCGCGCCGATTGTTTTCAATCTGGCCGTGATTCCATAGGACTGCGCTTGTCTGCTGGTATTCTTCGGGGCGAACTCAAGAAATGGGTCGTACACCGCGCCGGCTGGGCCGCGTGGCCGGCAGGACAGTCAGGTTTCAGATCAGCAAAACATGGTGCAACTGCAATCTCACGCCGGCGACGCGCTCGCCGGCCATCACATCGCGTGGTACGTCTACGTGCTGCGCACCTTCCTCGCCCTCATCGTGCTGGGCGCGTGCGCCTGGGGCGCAATGGCGCTCGCCTACCAGTGCCCGGGCCCCGCGCTCGTGCGCTACGCCCTCATCGCCTTGTGGGTTGCGCTCGGCGTCCTCGCCATCGTGGCGCTGCTGCGCGTGCGGGCCGGTGCGCCGCTGCGAGGCTGGCCGCTCGCGTTCCTGATCGTGGCGATTCTGGTGATCGCCTGGTGGCAGACGCTGCGGCCATCCAATGACCGTGACTGGGCGCCCGATGTCGCGCAACTGCTCGACCCGCACTGGAACGGCTCGCAGGTCACGCTGCGCAATGTGCGCAACTTCGAATGGCGCACCGAGACCGACTTCACCCCGCGCTGGGAAACCCGCCGCTACGATCTGGACAAGCTCGTGAGTGCCGATCTCGCGCTGTCCTACTGGATGGGACCGGCCATCGCCCACACGCTGGTGTCGTTCGGTTTCTCTGACGGGCAACGCGTGGTGTTCTCGATCGAGATTCGCAAGAAGCGCGGTCAGGCCTTCTCGGCTGTCGGCGGCTTCTTCAAGGACTTCGAAGCCACGCTGGTCGCCGCCGACGAGCGCGATATCCTGCGCGTGCGCAGCAATGTGCGCGGCGAAGACGTGCATCTCTACCGCCTGAATATTCCCGCCGCCGAGTTGCGCAAGGTCTTCATCGGCTATCTGGAACGCGCCCGCGACCTGCAACGCACGCCCGAGTGGTACAACACGCTCACCAGCAACTGCACCACCATCGTGTTCGAACTGGCCCGCATCATTGCCCCCGGCCTGCCGCTGGATTACCGCCTGCTGCTGTCCGGCTATTTCGCGCAATACGCCTACGATCAGGGCGGCCTCACGCCCGGCTTTACCTACGAGCAATTGCAGACGCGCGGCGATTTCGTCAAACGCGCGCTGGCGGCCGGCGATTCCCCCGACTTCTCGACGCTGATTCGCCAAGGTGTCCCCGGCGACGACCCGAAGGTGACGCCGTGATCGTCGTGATGCGTGCCCCGGCGACGCCGGCCCCGGACGCCCCCACGCGCGCCGTCTGGCGGCGTCTCTTGCCGTATGCGGCGCTCATGGCGAGCGCGGTATGGCTCAGCGGCTGCGCCATGGTGGAAGTGCGCTCGCTCGGCCCGGATCAGTACATTGCGATGAAACGCGGTGACATCCTGTCCACGGGCAAGCTCAGCGCGGCCACCGACGAGACGATTCGCGTGGCGGGTCTGGACGAGACGATCTGCGCCAAGCCGTCGCTCGACTGCATCGACGCGCTCGGCCGTGCGAAGGAAATCGACATCGACCGGCGGCTGGCCGCCATGGCCGAAATGTCGATGCAGTTGGCGATCGCGCAAACGCCGACCGGCGATACACTCTGGAACGACTCGCAGTTCGATCTCTGGCTGCGCTCGGCGCGTTACGCCTACGCCTACCTGTTCTACGGTGACCGCCCCTCTAGCGAGCGCGCTTTCGAAGACCGCCAGACGCAGGTTCGCGACTATTACAACTACGCGGTGCAGATGTTCTCGGTGGCGCTGTTCCGCCGCGTACAGCGCACTGGCAGCGACAAGATCGCCGGCTGGACGCTGCCAGTTGACGCCAGCAGCGTGCGTTTTGCCAACAACCGCACCCAGCCACGCGAAGTGCTGCCCGCATCGACACTGCGCTTTGCAGGCCTGCGCAGCCCGTATCGCCGCGACGGTTTCGGCGCAGAACTGGTGGCCGTGCTCGATGAAAAATCGGCCGCCGAGGCGGTGGTCGCCACGGGCCGCACCCCGGCACCGCGTGGCGACGCCTCGACCGGCCCTGACAACGACAACGTTTATTCACAGAACGCGAATGACCGCCAAGGGGGCAGCAGTCGTGCCCGCACCAGTCAGGAAAGCCTCGCGTCGCGCGATTTTCACCGGGCGACCGACCCGAACGCCGGCCCCGAGTTCAGCGAAATGTCGTCGCCGTCGCTCACGCTGCTGTTGCGCTTCAACGGCAACACGCTCGACGAGATTCTGACCACCCAGGTCGCCACGCTCGTCGTGTACGACCCCTACCGTCAGACGTCGATCGAGTTGCATGGGCAGACCGTGCCGCTGGCAGGCAACTTCACGGCGGGCTACGGCCTGTGGCTCGCCCGCTCGGGCTTTGCCGAGCAATCGCTGCGCACCCTCTTCGGGCGCGACCGAGGCATCGTGCGGCCGCACATCTACCTGATGCAGCCGTTCGACCCCAGCCGCCGGGTGATCCTGATGCTGCACGGCCTCGCCAGCAGCCCGGAGGCATGGGTGAATCTGGCCAATGAAATTCAGGGCGACGCCGCACTGCGCGAGCATTTCCAGATCTGGCAGGTGTACTACCCAACCAACGCGCCGCTGCTCGTGAACGCCATGGCGATTCGCAACGCCTTCGACGCAACGCTCAAGCACTTTGACCCGGACGGCCAATCGGCCGCGTCGCACGACGCCGTGGTCATCGGCCACAGCATGGGCGGTGTGATCGCACGGCTGATGGTGTCGAGTGCCGACGACCAGCTCTGGAATGCGTTTCAGGCGGATTACCACCTCGATGGCGATCAACTGACGCGCGCCCGCGACCGGCTCGACCCGCTCTTCCACTTCGCGCCGATGCCGCAGTTCGAGCGGGCGATCTTCATCGCGGCCCCGCATCGCGGCACCCCGTTCGCGCGCAACCGGCTGGGCCGCTGGATCTCCAACCTCATCAAGCTGCCCGTCACGCTGCTCTCGGGCATCGACGACGTGCTGCACTACGCGACCGGCTCGGAAGACAACCCCTCGGAAGGCAAGACGCGCTACGTGCCCAACAGCATCGACCAACTGCGCGACAACGATCCTTATGTGGTGGCGGCGGCCGGACTCGGCATCTCGCCCAAGGTGCAATATCACTCGATCATTGCGCGCCGCAATGCCGCGGGCCCGCTTCAGGAATCGAGCGACGGCGTGGTGCCGTATGCGAGTGCTCATCTGGAAGGCGCGCAATCCGAGCGCGTGATTGTCTCGGGCCATAGCGTGCAGGAGACGCCGCAGGCGATTCTCGAAATTCGCCGCATCCTGCATGAGGATGTCGACGAACTCGATCCGGTGAAGTCGCTCAAGGGCGTGCGGGCGTTCCAGAGCATCGACCCGCCGCCGCGCGTCACGCCGACGAAGGTCACGAAGCCCAACGTCACGACGGTCCCGGCGAAGTAACGCCCGGGGCATTGCCACATCGTGACGCTCAGGAAACCGCGTTCACCTGAATGTGATACACGCCCCACGGACACAGCGTGAACTGCTCCTTGAGCGGTTTGCCTACGAGGGCCGGGATGGCGGCCGGATCGTAGACGGCCCAGAGCGGCCCGAGGCCGCCCAGCGCGAGCGGCTTGTCGTCGATATGGGTGGCCAGCAGGAATTGATAGTCGTGTAACTGACCCAGCGTCGTCGCCACCACGTAGCCGTCGATCGCACGCAACAGCACCTGCGTGGCCGGGTTGGATGGCATGCCCGTCTGCGCAAGCACCTCGGCGAGACGCGGGCCGCGCAGTGTGTGCGGCTTCGCGTCGTATTCCAGCGTCGGGCGAATCGTTTGCGCCGGCAGACGCGCCAGCGCGCCGAAATCGAACGCATAGGCCGCGTCGAACTGCACCAACTGTTTGTGGAAAAGCTGATCGAGCGCCGAATCGACCGGGCCACGGTTGTGACGATGGATGGCACCGCTGACCGTGACGAGCGGTGTAGTCGCCAAGGCCACGGGGGCCTGCGGCTTTGCCAGCACGGGTGCCGAGACGCCGAGCGCCACGGCGCTGGCCAGAAATTCACGTTTCTTCATGCGAGGTCGTGACGAGAGGTGAAAGGTGCGAAGCAACGAGCGGCGGCGCACGCGGCAACGATCTCCGCCCACCCCGCCGCAAAGTCGCCCGAGCTTATCACGCAGACGTCACGGCATCGCTCACCGCGAAGATGAGGCAGCCGCCTTCTGGAACGTGAACTGCACGCGTCCGTCGCGAATCGGCAGGATGTCGGGCCGGTCTTCACCGACTTCGGCATCGAGCCGCTCATTGAGGCGCGCGTTCATCGCCATCAACAGTTCGCCATTACCTCGCGCATCGAGTGCCAGATTGCGCGACTCCGTCGGGTCGGAATGCAAATCGTAGAGCTCGACGTCGTTGTTCGCGAACAGGGACTCCAGCGACGTGGGCCGGTTGAATTGCGTCGGCGAGAAATAGCGTGAGAACCGGTAGCGCCCGTCGAACACACTCCGGATCATGCCGCGATGGCGAAAGTCCGGCTGTCGCGCCATCACCCGCCGATGGATCTCCTCGATCGGCACGCCCTTCTCGCGCAACGTGGCGTATTCCTGCGCAAGCCATTCGCTGTCGTAGAACAGCAGCATCGCGTAGTTGAACAAGGCCGCCGGGCGCACCGCGTCGACGCCTTGCCGTGCCGGCGCGCGCAGCAGCGGCGTCAGGTTGTGCCCATGCGCGCCGTCGCCCGCAATGCGCGCAATCCCCGCCGCGTCCAGCCCGGTGAGCCCCAGCAGCGTCGGCGTGATATCGACGTGCGAACTCAGCGCCGCGCATTGCTTGCCACCCGGATACGCCGGATGCCGGATCACCAGCGGCACGTTGTTCTGTTCGCGATACGTGGTCGGCCCCTTGCCTACGAGCTTATGGGCGCCCACGTGGTCGCCATGATCTGCACTCATCACGACGATGGTGTTCTTGTCGATGCCCAGCTCGCGCAGGGTATCGAGCAGCGTCACCACATGCGTATCGCAATCGCGAATGCAGTTGAAGTAATAGTCCTGATAGACGCGCAGCCGGGCGTCGTCGATCGGGTAGTCGCCCACGAGCACGCCTTCCGCTGCGTTGTACACCCCATGCGCCGCCGGCCGTCCCGGCGCGTCGTAGGCCTGCTTGCGTGTGGCGGCCAGCGGCACGTTCCAATGCGCGTCGTACAGGGCGTCGCGCGGCGGACGGGCATTGCCGAGCGTCGGGCGGTTGGCGTTCTGCTGATCGACGCCGGCCGGATCGGTGTTCAGGAACATCGCGTCGTGCGGGTTGACCAGATTCACCGCCATGAACCACGGCTTGTTCTCGCTGCCCAGTTGCGCGCCCCGGCCACGCAGCCACGACACCGCCGACGAGGTGGTGAGACCGTCGTAGGTATAGCCACCGCGCACCCGGCCGATCAGATCGCCCACGCCGAAGTAATCGTCGAAACCGTACGACTTGATCAGTTCGTTGTATTCCTGCGTCGGCGTGTCGTACGGCGTGTGGTTGTGATGCAGCTTGCCGCTCAGATGCCACTTGCCGAGATACGCGGCGTAGTAGCCTGCGTCTCGCATCATGTCGCCGATGGTGCGAATGTTGGGCGACATATCGGGCTGCCACGGAATGCCGCAGTTATCGAACACGCGCGTGTGCTGGATGTGCTGGCCGGTGTAGACCGTCGAGCGCGACGGTGAACACACGCACGATGCAATCTGGTGATTGACGAAGGTCACGCCCTCGCGGCGCAGGCGCTCACGCCCCGGTACCGGGAACGGCCACTGGTCGAAATGCCGCTCCTGATCCGTGAGGATGAACAGGATGTTGTAACCCTTGGGCGGCACAGGCGGTGCCTCGGCAGGCATGACGTAACCGTCATCCGGCGATGCCGCTGCGCGCGGTGCGGCGGCGGACGCGGCCACGGCCGACGAGGCCAATCCGGCGGACGCCACGGCCGCACCGGCCTGCTTCAGAAAGTGGCGGCGCGACGGTTGTGTGGCGGCGGCCAAAGCCCCCGCATCGGATGCCTCGCTGGGGTAAACCGGGTCGACGGGCGCAGTCGTCGGTGGCTGTTCGCGCTCGGGCATGTCTCTCGCTCCTGTGGGGGCGTCGGCGTCGCTTTCGTGATTTGCGCCGATTGCCGGGATTGATGTTTCTCACCCCGATGCATTGGCGTTTTGTCACGCATCGGGCGGTAACGGAATCCCATTATTTGGCAAGATTCAGCACCCATCGATGAAAAGTGACGCTATATTCATTACCTGAATGACATCAATGATGCGGTAACGCGTCTACGCAGAGCCGCCTACGCCGACCACCATGAGCCCTCGTTCCACGCCGCCCGCGCCGCATGTTCCCCATTTGCCGCAGGCGGACAAAACGCACCTGTCCCCGCCGCAAGATCGTTCGTCCAGTGACAATGCTCACGTCGACGATCCGGTCCGGCTCGCGCGCCAGATACCCGCCGTGCTTCGCAAGCTGCGCATTCGCGATCTGGAAACGCTGCGCTGGCTTGGCCGCACGCGCAGCTTCGCGCGCACGGCCGAGGCCGCCGCGATCACACAGCCCGCATTGTCGAAGTGGTTGCGAGAGATAGAGCAAGCGTTAGGGGTGTCACTGTTCGAGCGCACGACGCGCCGCGTGAGTCCTACGCCCTACGGTGACGCACTGCTGGAGCGCGCCGAGCGCATGCTGACCGATCTGGCCGGGGTCACCCCAGCGCTGCAAGCTCTGCGTGACGGACTCGGACTGCCTGTGAACGTCGGCATTCTGCCGGGCATGGCGAGCGTGCTGATGCCGCAGGCGCTCGCCCGGCTCGAGCAAACCGGCCCCGCGCTGCGCGTCAACCTGTTTGAAGAAACGCTGGATCGCTTGCTGCCACGTGCCCATTGGCACGAAATCGATCTGTTGGTCTGCCGGCTCGACGCCGACGCCATGAACGCCGGGTTTGGCGTGGTCCCCTTGTATGACGATGACGTGCGGGTATTCGGGGCGCATAACCACCCCCTGACGCGGCATGCAGCACCGACATGGGCCGACGCCGCACGCTACCCGTGGATCGTGCCGCCGCCCGGCACGCCGATGCGTCGCGCCATCGACACCGAGTTCGCGCATCAGGGGCTGCCCGCTCCGCGCGTCATCATGGAATCGACCACGCTCATGACCAATGCGAGCACCGCGCAAGCGATGCCATGCCTATTTCTAGCGTCGACGCTCGGCGTCGCCCGTTCACCGCTGGGCGGCAGTCTGCACGACTTCGGCCTGCGTTTCGCTCACGTGGCGCCCACTGTCGGTGTGCTGCACGGTCAAGCCCCGAATGCCGCAGCACTGGCGCTCATCGACGTCTTGCGGGATGTCTCGCGCACGCTGACGCCGCCGTCATACGGTCGATCCGAGCGCTAACGCGAACCTCTCTCGCACGTCGAATCATGAATGAAATTAATGTGCCCATAAAATATGACAATTTTCATTCATTGATTGAATTCTCTATGATCGTCGTCACTGCTTCACTCATCTGGCGGCGAGGTCACTAGAGAACCATGGCAAAGACACACAATCTGGGATTTCCGCGCATCGGCGCGAAGCGCGAACTGAAGTTCGGTCTGGAAGCGTATTGGAAAGGCCATTCGTCGCGTGATGAACTGAAGTCGCTGGGCACCTCGCTGCGCCAGCGTCACTGGCAAGATCAGGCGAGTCTTGATCTGGCCCCGGTCGGCGACTTCGCCTTCTACGATCAAGTGCTCGACATGAGCTTCACGTTGGGCAACTTGCCCGAACGCGTGCAGAACTTCCATGGCGACGCGCTGGACAACTACTTCCGCGTCGCGCGCGGGCGCTCGGCCCAGAGCGCCGACGAGCACGCCGCCTGCTGCGGTGGCGTCGCCGCCGGTGAAATGACGAAGTGGTTCGATACGAACTACCACTACATCGTCCCCGAATTCTCGGCTGCCACGCAGTTCTCGCTCGACGCCTCGCGTCTGATCGAGCAACTCGCCGAAGCCACCGCAGCGGGCGTGAAGGCCAAGCCGGTCATCATCGGCCCGGTCACGTACCTTTGGCTCGGCAAGGCCAAGGACGACAGCGACAAGCTCGCCCTGTTGCCGCGTCTGTTGCCGGTCTACGTGAAACTGCTTGAAACCCTCGCCGCACAAGGTGTGGCGTGGGTGCAGATCGACGAGCCGATTCTCGTGACCGAATTGGGCGCCGAATGGCAAAAGGCGTTCGAGACCGCCTACGCCGCCCTCGCCGGCACGCAGGTCAAACTTCTGCTCGCGACGTACTTCGGTGAATTGCTCGAAAACCTGCCGCTGGCCTGCCGCCTGCCGGTCGACGGCCTGCACCTCGACGCCGTCAACGCCAAGGGTGAAGTCGCCAAGGCCCTCGCCGCGCTGCCCGCCGACAAGGTGGTCTCGCTGGGCGTGATCAACGGCCGCAACATCTGGAAGTCGGATCTGGCTGCCATTCTCGAATGGCTGGAGCCTATCGCCCGGCAACTCGGCGATCGCCTGTGGATTGCGCCGTCGTGCTCGCTGCTGCACGTACCCGTCGATCTGGCGAGCGAACAGAAGCTGGACGGTGAAATCCGCTCGTGGCTTGCCTTTGCCAAGCAGAAGCTGGCAGAACTCAGCGTGCTGTCGCGTGCCATCAACGAAGGCCGTGACGCCGTGGCCGCCGAGCTGAACGCGAATGCAGGCGCCATCGCCAGCCGCCGCGCGTCGCCGCGCGTGCACAACCCGGCCGTCAAGGCGGCCGTCGCCAAGATCGAAGCCTCGCTGGGCCGCCGTCAGCGTCCGTATATCGAGCGAGCCTCGAAGCAGGCCGCCAAGCTGAAACTGCCGCTGTTCCCGACCACCACCATCGGTTCGTTCCCGCAAACGGCCGAGATCCGCACCGCCCGCAGTCGGTTCAAGGCCGGCGAGCTGGATCAGGCAGGCTACGTCGCCGCCATGCGCGCCGAGATCGAGCGCAGCGTGCGCGAGCAGGAAGCGCTGGGGCTGGACGTGCTGGTGCACGGCGAAGCCGAGCGCAACGACATGGTCGAGTACTTCGGCGAGCAGTTGGAAGGCTACGCGTTCAGCCAGTTCGGCTGGGTCCAGTCGTACGGTTCGCGCTGCGTGAAACCGCCCATCATGTTCGGCGACATCCACCGGCCGAAGGCGATGACCGTCGAGTGGATCCAGTATGCGCAGTCGCTGACCGACAAGCCGATGAAGGGCATGCTGACCGGCCCCGTCACCATCCTGAACTGGTCGTTCGTGCGTGACGATCAACCGCGCTCGGTCTCGTGCTTCCAGTTGGCGCTGGCGATTCGGGAAGAGGTGCTGGATCTCGAGAAAGCCGGTGTGCGTGTGATCCAGATCGACGAGGCCGCCCTGCGCGAGGGCCTGCCGCTGCGCCGTGCGCAATGGCAAACGTATCTGGACTGGGCGGTCGAATCGTTTCGCATTACGGCGAACGGCGTGCAGGACGACACGCAGATCCATACGCACATGTGCTATTCGGAGTTCAACGACATCATTGCGGCGATCGCCGACATGGATGCCGACGTGATCACCATCGAGACGTCGCGCTCAGATATGGAACTGCTCGACGCGTTCGACTCGTTCCAGTACCCGAACGAGATCGGCCCGGGTGTGTATGACATTCACTCGCCGAACATCCCGACGCAAGAGCACATCGTGATGCTGATGCAAAAGGCGGCCGAGCGCATTCCGGCACAACGTCTGTGGGTCAACCCGGACTGCGGCCTGAAGACGCGTCAGTGGGCCGAAGTCATCCCGGCACTGCAAAACATGGTGGCGGCTGCGCAGACGCTGCGTTCGCTGTAGGCGCCCGATTCCGCGCCGGTGGCTGACAGCGATTCTTCAACTGAATCGAGGTTGCATGTTGACGATCCGCTAACGCCACCGGCGTCGCGCTATGTGATGCTGGGGTAACAGGTGTTGAGCCAATTGACATTGGGTGCCAGCGCGAGCTCTCTCGAGCCGGCAACGCTCAGCGCGCGCTGCATGGCCGCGGACGAGCCAGCGATCTGAGGTACCTGCCGACCGGGAGGGTTTGGCCGTTCGGACTGGGTTGCCATTATCAGCGCGCGCCGCTCGTCGTCAATGCCTCGAGAGCGATCCACCCCGTAGCCAGCCCAGCGAAAATGCGGACCCGCACCGGAGCCGGCGAAGCGAAAATGCATCAACGCGCCACTTATATAGCGAACAAACCTGTGCAGCAGTTCCTCGAACCGGGCGTCGTCCAGAAAACTCCCGACCTCGGACGCCGGATCGCTGAATGCGTCTTCGACCTCCGGACCGAATACATCGCCGCCAAAATTGAGCCACCCCTCTGGTTCAGGCCGGGATACCGGGCGACTGGCCTGCATCGCCGCCGCATACCGGCGCTCCCCGATTGCCGCAAGGCCGTCTGCCAGCCACAACACATCGGGATTCAATCGTGCCCGAACCCGATCTTGCGTGAGACGCATCAACGCTCTGCCAGCAAGCCCTTCCGACAACGGGATCAATGGATCGATCAAGTTGAGGCCCAGTGAGTTCTCCACTACATGTAAAAAGCGCGAACGATCGGCTTCGGACATCTCATCTGGCGTGAACACCTCATTGCCAATCTCAAAACCCTGATCATCGAAGCGGGTGAGCGCGCCCAGAATCTGAGAGCAAATGGCGTTTAACGTCTGTTCGATTCGACGCGACGGCTCAGCCGGCAAGGTTTGCGTCTGCGCATCCACTGTCAGGGCAGACGGTCCGGCAGCCGATGGGCTCTCGCGCGGCGGTGCCATTGTTTGCCATTTCACTGCCGCTCCGGCAGCGCCTGGCGTGGCATTTATCATGTCGATCTCCTTGCGCTTGTGTTTACGATGACGAATCAATAGTCAGGGCAGCGCTCACCCGTCACTTTCACATTTCGCCGGGCAACGGCGCGTCGATCGGGTCGCCTATCGCGTTTGTGAATCAACCTAAGTGCCCCCATCACGCGCCTCAGCGCAATCGACATAAAAAAGATCGTCTAAGTGTTTGTTTAATCGTGTCATTTCATGGCATAGTCGCGCCGGCACGTGCCGATCTTCACTAAGTTTCTCCTAAGTTTCGCGCGCTATCGTGCTCCCCAGCCGTCGCCAAACGCGACGGCCGGTGAATTGGCGCCTTCCACAGTCGCGCCGTGAACATTTCAGAGAACCATGCGGATATTGCTCGTAGAAGACGACGAGATGATCGGTGAGGCCATGATGCAGGCGCTCAAAGACGCCTCGTATGCCGCCGATTGGTGTCGCGACGGCGAGTCGGCCCTCTCGGCGCTGGCCGCCCATACCTATGACCTGATGCTGCTCGACCTCGGCTTGCCCGGGCGCGACGGCTGGGACGTGCTGCGCGCCCATCGCGGCGCGGGCGGCCGCACGCCGATCATCGTCGTGACCGCACGCGACGGCGCCGAAGACATCATTCAGGGCCTCGATCTCGGTGCTGACGACTTCGTCGTCAAGCCCTTCGAAGTCGGTGAACTGCTCGCGCGCATGCGCGCCGTCATTCGCCGCAATGCCGGTGTGGCCGTCCCCGTGCTCACCAACGGGGCGCTGGCGCTCGACCCGGCCACGCATGAAGCGACTTACGGCGACAACAAATGTGTGCTCTCCGCCCGTGAATACGCGCTGCTGCATGCCCTGATGCTGCGCCCCGGCACGATCCTCTCGCGCGACGCGCTGGAGCATCGCCTTTACGGCTGGGGCGAGGAGATCGAGAGCAACATGATCGACTTCCTGATTCACTCGATTCGCAAGAAGCTCGGCGCCGACGTCATCCGCAATATTCGCGGCGCCGGCTGGCTGGTGCCCAAGGCATGACGATGCGCTCGTTGCAGTCGCGACTGGTCGTCACGCTCTCCGCTTGTGCGGTGGGGCTGGGCATCGTCGCCGGTCTGGTGTCGTATGCGGCCGCCTTTAGCGAGGCGTATCGCTTTCAGGACGACCAACTGCTGCAACTCGCCGCGCTCGTCGACACCCGCAACCTGTCGAGTGCCGACGACGCCGTGCACGGCCTGCCCATCAAGGATCACGATTACCGCCTCACCGTGCAGACACTCGGCGGCACGTTTCCGGTCACGCTGACCGACGGCTTCCACACTGTCGAAGGAACGGCACGGGGCGACCACACGTGGCGCGCCTTTGTCCGCACGATCACGCCGGAACTGCGCATCGTGGTGGCGCAGCCGACCGAAGGCCGCAACGAGATTGCCCGCAATAGCGGTCTGCGCACCGCGCTGCCGTTCGTGGTCTTCGTGCCGCTGCTGATCGGGGCGATCGTGCTGACCGTGCGCCGGGCGTTCCGGCCGCTTCAACGACTGGCCGATGGCGTCGATGCGCGGCGCGAGACCGATCTGCACGCGCTCGATACGGTCAGTGCCCCCAAGGAGATCGAACCGTTCATCGTGTCGATCAACCGGCTGCTGGCCCGTCTGGCGAAAGCGCTCGACGAGCAGCGCCGCTTTGTCGCGGACGCCGCCCACGAATTGCGCTCGCCGGTCACGGCGCTGGTGATTCAATCGGAAAACCTCGACCGGGCCCTCGCGCCGGTGGAACTCGAGACAGAGACACGCGCGCGCCTCACCAAACTGAAAAGCGGCTTGCAGCGTACGCGCGGGCTGCTGGAACAACTGCTGACCCTCGCCCGTGCCCAGAGTGCACCGACGGCCGAGGCCACACCGCTCGCGCTGCTGCCGGCGGTACACGAGGCACTGGAAGACGTATTCGTACTGGCAGACCGCAAGATGATCGTGCTCGACCTGATCGACACCGCGCCGGGGTTGCGGGTCGCGAGCACCAAGCGCGACATCGTCACGTTGCTGAGTAATCTGGTTGGCAACGCCGTGCGTTATACCCCGGGCGGCGGCACGGTGTCGGTGCGGTTGTCGGCGACGGGTACCGACGCCGCCATCGACGTCATCGATTCCGGCCCGGGCATCGACGCCGACAAACGCGAGCGTGTATTCGACGCGTTTTACCGGGCCACCGAGGTGCGTGACTCTCATGCGCCCGGGCTCAGCACGGAAGGTACCGGCCTGGGGCTGGCCATCGTGCGGGCCATTGTCGATCGCCTCGGCGGTCAGGTATATCTGAAGGACGCCAACCTGGTGCCGCCGCGCGGACTGCATGTGCGCGTGACGCTGCCGAACCCTGACGTTTCGTAACACCCGTTCCATTCATCCAACAAGACCGGAAGTTTCGCATTCATGTCCACACGCCCTCAACGTGACGCCGGGTTAGAACCCTGGCCGATCTCTCCCGCCGCCCTCCTCTGGCTGCTGGCCGCGTTCGCGCTGGTCTGGTTCGGCCTGCTGAACTGGCGGCATCTGATCTCCAGCGACGAAGGCCGCTATGCGGAGATGGCTCGCGAAATGCTGGCCACCGGCGATTGGGTCACGCCGCGCTACAACGGCTATCTCTATTTCGAGAAGCCGCCACTGCAAACGTGGATGAACGCGCTCACCTTCATGGTGTTCGGTCTGGGTGACTGGCAGGCGCGCCTGTGGACGGCACTCACCGGCTTTGGCGGCGTGCTGCTGGTGGGCTACACAGGGCGCCGGATCTTCGGCGCCCGTGCGGGACTGTTCGCGGCCATCGCACTGGCGAGCGCGCCGTTGTGGGCCTTGCTGGGGCACTTCAACGTGCTGGACATGGGCCTGTCGTTCATGATGGCCGTTGTGCTGTGCGCCTTGTTGCTGGCGCAACGCCCGGGACTCACGGACACGCAGACACGCAACTGGATGTGGCTGTGCTGGGCCGCGATGGGCCTGTCGATTCTGAGCAAGGGGCTGATCGGCATCGTGCTGCCCGGTGCGGTGCTGGTGGTCTACACGCTGGTGGCGCGCGACTGGGCGTTGTGGAAGCGCCTGTATATCGTGAGCGGATTGATCGTGCTGCTGGCGGTCACCGTGCCGTGGTTCGCGGCCGTGATGGCGCGTAACCCGTCGTTCTTCGACTTCTTCTTCGTGAACGAGCACTTCAACCGTTTCCTGAAGCCGGACCACAATCGCAACGGGCCGCTGTACTACTTTGTGCCGGTGTTCATCGTGGGCTTCCTGCCGTGGCTGTCGATGCTGCCGCGTGCGATTTCGGCCTCGCGCGCGACGCCGCGTCAGGCGAACGGCTTCCGCCCGGTGACGATGCTGTGGGTCTGGGCGATCCTGATTTTCTGCTTCTTCTCGGCCTCGCATTCGAAGTTGATTTCGTATGTGCTGCCGATCGCACCGGCCGTCGCCATACTCATCGGGCTGGGGCTGGCCGGGATGACGCGCGAAAGCCTGCGCAAGCATCTGATCGTGTCGGTAGTGTTTTTCGTGGCCACCATCGTGACGTGTCTGGTGTTTCTGTCGCATCACTCGGACAGCCGCAACCCGGTCGAGGCGTATCGCGCGTTCTCGTACTACCTGTACGCGGCGAGCATTGCCGGCTTGATCGGCATCGGCTTGACGCGCTGGCTGGCCAAGCGCAGCACGAAGCAGGCGCTGATCGCGTTTGCCGGTACGTGGCTGGCCTTCACGATGATCGGTGGCTCGGGGCATGAGGCGTTCGGGCGGGGCAGCTCGGGCGTCGATCTGGTACCGGCGGTGCGTGCGGAGATGCAGCGTCTCGGCCCGGATACGCCGTTCTACTCGGTGGGCACACTCGATCACACGATGCCCTACTACCTGCAACAGCCCATGATCATGGTCGCGGTACAGGACGAGCTGGAGTTCGGCATCTCGCAAGCCCCGGATAGCTGGGTTCCGACACTCGCCAAGTTCGCCGATGTGTGGATGGCGGCCCCCAAGGCGCTCGCGCTGGTCGACCCGGAGAAGTTCACGGTGCTCGAAACGCTCGGCCTGCCGATGAAGATCATCGCTCGCGATAACCGTCGCGTGATGATCGAAAAGCCGATGGCGGGCGATGCGCCGGCACCGGCATCTGCCCCTGCGGCGAACTGACCCGTTCCGTTTCCGTTGTTCTCGTGCCAGCGCGGCGACTTGAAGCCGCCCGCTGGCACCGTCTGGCCGCGAAGAACTCAAATCGCGTACACTTGGCGACGCACGATCCTTCTCCGTGCCTCCCCGTAGCTATCCCGCAGTTTGTCGATCGTTGTTGTCGGCGAGGGTCTTCCGTCGCCATGTGAACAAGGACGTTTCAACATGCAGACGCAGGACCAGGCGGCACGCCAGACACCCACCGACGCTCCCGAGCAACGCAAGGCGTCAGATCAGGCTGGCGAGATTACCGACAACAGGCCGGCGGCTGCCGTACAACGTCGTATCGATCAGCTGGCCGAGAACCACGTTGCCGACTCGTCACAGCAGCAACTCTCCCAAGCCATTCAGAACAGTCCGCGCATGCAGATGCAGCGGCAACAGCGCGACTCGACGATCGGCACGGCCAGTGCACCTCGCGCATCCGCAGGCGTGGTTCAGGCGAAATGGGATTCGACCGGGGTCAGTCCCGAAGATGAGGAGCAGATCCGCGCACTGGCAGCCAGGGGGGAGAAATACATTCAGGCGGCATTCCGCAAGCTCACCGCCGGCTCCGCAGAGCTCACTCGACGCTTCGAAGCCGTCGTCGGCGATGCCCTGACGGGCACCACAAAGCCCATCATCGACAAGCTGCTGCTCAATGCCTTCAACGACGGCGAAAAACACACGGCGGCGGAGTTGATGGCCATGGTCGAAGAGGCAGCGGTCAAGTCTCCCCAGATCCGGGGCGCACATCAACAGACGCCTGCGTTGGCTGAGCGCATGGACGAGTGGACCGAGCGTCTGGGACGCCGCGGCGACAAGTCGTCCACCGCCGTTACGAAACGCCAGAAGGCGCGTGCTGCAACCGGCAGTTACCCCCTGCTGATGCTCACGCATACGGCGCCGATGTCCGACACAGGCGATAACCCCCATCGCCAAGGCAAGGAGGTTTACCCACCGGCAAGCAGCGTCGACTACTACCGGACAGGAGACAACCGGCAAAGCCTGCTCCTCGCCATGCCGGGGTCGAAGAAAAAGCAATACGTCTTCGTCAAGCCGGTCTACGACTTCTACAAGCAACTGGACAGCTCCCTGACATTCGCACCCGGCAATACTTCAACGCTGGCGCCCGGCGTCATGTATGCCCATAGCGGCACCGGACGATACCTGCATTCGGGCTATGGATCGGAAGTCAATTCCTATACCAAGGAAAAGCTGCTGGCCGCTGCCGGCACGCCGGTCAGTGGCGAACGGCTGGCGGCGTCGAGCGCCATGCCGAAAACGTACTTCGATGCGGGCAATCCATTGCGGACATCCGCCTATCTCGATGCCGCAGGCAATGTCGATGCCGAAGGCCAATTCTCGCAAAGCTACCCCACGATCATTCTCCAACACTGCCGCGAGATCGTGGCGGCGCTGGCGGGCATTCGCGGGACGCACTTCCGCACCGTTGTGGCCGACGTACGAAGCGGCTACCTCACGTATCCGTGCCCCATCATCGAGCCGGTCTCGGCCCGGACGCTGACGAAAGCCGAGATTGCACCGCACATGAAATTCATCATGGACGAGTTCAATGCGGGTTCGAAGGTCAAGATGTATCAGCGCAACAGCTTCGGCTTCCTGTACCCGACGATTTCCGATCTGGAGCGATCCATCCGCTTGTGGCCGGGGCAGCTCGACGCACCGTACTTCATTGCCAAGGTCATGGAGGTACTCAAGCGCTACGACGCCTGGGTTGCGCGCTCGCGACTGGCGGGCGGCGATGCTGCATTGCCTGCGGCGGCACCGCGCGTTATCCCGTCGGCTGCCATGACACAGGGGCAAACACCGAACGCCACCCTATATGCCACGTTGGTCCGCGCCATGGGTTACGTTCGGAGCGTGTGCCTCAAAGGCGGGTTCGCGCCGGGCCGGAAGCTCGATTTCCTGCAACAACGCCTGGTCGTCAATCTGAACAAAGGGCAGTGGCTGCTGCGCATGCGGCGCTACGGCAACTTTCTCGGCGCAGACAAGGCCGATCTGTTCCTCGAGATCACACAGGTCGTCGAGAATCTGAACGAGTACGGCCTTCAACTGGTGGAACTGCAAAGCTGGGCGCCGAGCGCCGACGAGTTCTCGAGCGTCGTCAGGCAAGGCTACGGCACGGCGGCGGCACCGTCCGGGCACCACATGACGGGCGCCGCCCTCACGCACAGCGGCATGCAGGCCGGCATGGTCGCCATGAGCCTTCGCAAGGCGTCGAGATTCCGGCTGGGTCCGGCCTATTTCGAATTTCCGCGCGACGTGCTCAATAGCAACCTCGCCAAGACGCCATCGCAAAAAAACACCTTGCATTACGACCCGGCTTACAACTTCACGCACCGCGACGAAATCGCCACGCACGGTGTGGTGCCGTCGCACCGGGCTGACGATCTCTGCGCGATCATCGACGTCACCAACGTCAAGCCGTCCGAGTTACCCGGGATCCTGGCCCGGCACGCCGAGACGCCCTCGATATTTCTGTACGCCAGTCTGTCGAAGCACTTCCAGTTCGGTATGGACAGGTTCACGCTGGGGCTGATCGTGGAACTGAACAAGAACAGCGCTACGGCGTCGGCGCTCGGATCTTATTCGATACCTGTGGAGCTGATTCGCTACTACATTCAAATGCAAGCGGCCCACAATCTGGGTCTGAAGGCCGAACTCGACAAGGCATTGGAAGCGCCCTGACGACCGAGCGCATCGCCCGAAATCCGCTCGCGACGAAACGACAAAAAAACACCGGCCGGGCAACGACGCCCACCGGTGTTCTTGTTTCTACGGCCCTGTGCGACCCGTCTTACTTCGCCTTTGCCGTCTTAGCCGGCGCGCCCGGGGCGACCGACACGCTGGCTTCGGCCGTCAGCATCAGGAACGTGAACGTTTCTTCCAGATACAGGCGGACCGTCTCGGCGGTGTGGTCGAGATAGCCGATCGACACGTCCTGACCGATGTGCATCTCGTAGTCGCCGCCACGCGTCGACACGATGGCACCGCCGTCGATCGCCGGGGCCCAGATGATTTCGCCGCTCACGATGTGACCGATGTGCTCGAGAATCGGGTAACCCTGATCGTTGGCTTCGGCCACGGCCGTGTAGGCATCCGCGCCCAGCAACACACTGTACGGACCATCGACACCCTCAAGGCGCAGTTGCTCCAGTGCCTTGGCGATGACGGTCGGGTAGTCGGCGATGCTCTTCGGCAACGGCAGGACCGGGTTCGACGTGCCTTCGCGCACGCCCGTGATCTGCGCAGCCTTGTAGCCGTCGAAAATGGCGCGGTCTTCGGCGTACGCCAGCTTGATGGCGGCGTCCTTCGCCGGCTGCCAGTCCGAATCGTTGGCGCCGCGCTCGACGTCGTCGATCGCTTCACGCGAGAGCTCGAACGGCACGCGCAATACCACCAGCGGCAACACGGTACGTTGACGCGCATCCACGCCCTTGAGCGGCGATGCGATCGACTTCTGATGCCCCGTGCCTACGCCGGCCAGCGCCAGACCGCCCGGCCCCTTGACGTCGACCACGCGGCGAGCCGCGACGGTGCGCTTGAACGTACGCGCCACTTCTTCTTCGATCTGCTCCCATGCGGCGTTCGAAATGGGGGCCAGTTCGCGATGCAGGTTATTCATGCCTGAGAAACTCCTTTGAGCGATCCGATATTCAGCGAACCCGCCACCGGGGCGGTGCTCGCATTGGTGAGAGAGGAAACGGTAGCGTCGACCACGGCCGTGTTGCGCGACTCGCGCGGCTGCGTGTCGATCAGCGTCTTGACGACGGGCGACTCGGTGGCTTCGGCCACCGGTTCGCGATCGGCCAGCTCTTCCAGCAACGCGGCCGACGGGACGAAGAACAATCCGCCCGTCACCGCCGTGCTGAAGTCGAGCAGCCGGTCATAGTTGCCCGGCGGCTTGCCGACGAACATGTTTTCCAGCATCTGCTCGATGGGCGCCGGCGAGCGCGCATAGCCGATGAAGAAGGTGCCGAACTCAGCAGAACCGGGCCGGCCGAACGGCATGTTGTCGCGCAGAATCTTGATTTCCTTGCCGTTTTCTTCCAGCGTGGTCAGCGCGCTGTGCGAATTGCTCGGCTTCACGTCTTCATCGAGCTCGACATCCGAGAGCTTGGTGCGCCCGATGATGCGCTCCTGCACTTCCACCGGCAGCGCATTCCAGCCGGTCATGTCGTGCAGATACTTCTGCACCAGCACGTAGCTGCCGCCGGCAAAGTCGGGATCTTCGTCGCCCATGACGGTGAAGTCGATGGCTTCCTGACCCGTCGGGTTCTCGGTGCCGTCGACAAAACCGACCATGCTGCGCATGTCGAAGTAACGGAAACCATGCACTTCGTCGACCACGGTGACCGCATCGCCGAGCTTGTTCAGCATCAGCGTTGCGAGATCGAAACAGAGATCCATCTGGTCGGCACGAATGTGCAGCAGCACATCGCCGGGTGTCGCCGGGGCGTGCCGTTTGCCCGCACCGAACTCGCGGAACGGATGCAGCTCGGCCGGGGCCGGGTCGCCGAACAGGCGGTCCCACGCGTTGTCGCTGAAACCGACAACGCACGAGAGATTGCCCGACGGCACGCGCTTGCCCACGGCACGCACGTACGCGGCGGCATCGGCGCACCAGGCACGCACAGTCGCATGCGCAGCGGCGTCATCGCGAACGGTGGCGACGAGAAAAATGGCACTACGGGTGACGGTGCCGGAGACCGGCTGTGGTTCAGGGGGACGTTCAGTCATTGCTTTCCTGCTTGGGGCTGGGGTTCTCGACTGCGTCGCGCCCGCATCGGGACAGCCATGACCGGTGAAGGGCACGCTGAACGCTATCGGGCGGCGACTTTTGGTGTGCCTGATTTATAACGCAACACACCGTAATATGCCACTCCCTTTGCACGCTCCTCGCGCAGAGCCTTGCCGGGCGGGCCTCGGCGGGTCGTTCGCCGGAATATGGCAATTGCGCCATTTTGGCGTCATTTTGGCGTTGGCAGTGCGCCACTACCATGGCGTCGTCCCGGGGCCCCGTCCGGTGCGCAGTCATGCGCGCCGGCAGACAACAAGGCCCTAGCCCGGACCGACGCTGCGCGCCCACAGGCTCACGGCCGTCGACCGGCCCTTGACCGTACGTCTGCGACTGCGCCCGAGCGCGTCTGAACCATGTGGATTGTTAACGTTGCGCTCAAACGGCCTTACACGTTCATCGTGATGGCCATCATGATTCTGCTCGCCACGCCGCTGACGCTCATGCGCACGCCCGTGGACGTGCTGCCGGAAATCAACATCCCGGTCATCAGCGTGATCTGGACGTATACCGGGTTGTCCGCCCAAGACATTGCCGACCGGATGATCTCCGGCAACGAGCGTGGCCTGACGACCACGGTCAACAACATCGAGCATATCGAGTCGCAGTCGCTGCCCGGTATCGGCATCATCAAGATCTTCCTGCAACCGACGGCCAACGTGCAGACCGCCATCGCGCAGGTGGTGGCCGTGGAGCAGGCGCAGGTCAAGCAGATGCCGCCCGGGGCCACGCCGCCGCTGGTAATCAGCTACTCGGCGTCGTCGATTCCCGTGATGCAGCTCGGCCTGTCGAGCCCGAGCCTGTCGGAACCCGCCCTCAACGATACGGCGCTCAACTTCCTGCGTCCGCAACTGGTGACGATCCCCGGCGCGGCGGTGCCGTATCCATACGGCGGCAAGACGCGCCTGATTTCGGTCGACATCGACTCGCGCGCGCTGCTCGCCAAAGGCCTGACGGCGCAAGACGTGGTCGCCGCCGTGAACGCCCAGAATCTGATTCTGCCGACAGGTACGGCGAAGATCGGACCGCGCGAATACAACGTGGACATGAACGGGTCGCCGCCGACGGTCGAAGGCCTGAACAATATTCCGGTGCGCACGGTGGGCGGTGCCACGACGTATCTGCGCGAAGTCGCCCACGTGCGTACTGGCTTCTCGCCGCAAACCAATATCGTGCGTCAGAACGGCCAGCGCGGCGTGCTGATGTCGATCATGAAGACCGGTGACGCCTCGACGCTGTCGGTGGTCGATTCACTCAAGGCATTGCTGCCGGAAGCCCGCGCCGCCCTGCCCTCCGACTTGAAGATCTCAGCGCTGTTCGACCAGTCGGTGTTCGTGAAAGCGGCCGTGCAGGGCGTGATTCACGAGGCGCTGATCGCGGCGGCCCTCACGGCCGCGATGATTCTGCTGTTCCTCGGCAACTGGCGCAGCACCTGCATCATCGCCATCTCCATTCCGCTGTCGATCCTGTCGTCGTTGCTCGCTCTGCACGCACTCGGCCAGACGATCAACATCATGACGCTCGGGGGGCTGGCGCTGGCGGTCGGTATTCTGGTGGACGATGCGACGGTGACGATCGAGAACATCGAGCGGCACTTGCACATGGGCACCCCACTGCACGAGGCGATTCTGGAGGGTGCGGGCGAAATTGCCGTGCCGGCGCTGGTCTCGACGCTGTGTATCTGTATCGTGTTCGTGCCGATGTTCTTCCTGACCGGCGTGGCACGTTACCTGTTCGTGCCGCTGGCCGAAGCCGTGGTGTTCGCCATGCTTGCGTCGTACGTGCTCTCGCGTACGCTCGTGCCCACGCTCGCCATGCTGCTGATGGGCAATGCGCATCACCCTGACCCGAACGCGAAGCCCGGCGTGTTCCGCCGTATCTACCTGCGGTTCGACGCCGGTTTCGAGCGCATGCGCGGCGCCTACATCGTGGTGCTCTCCAACTTGCTGGTCCGCCGCCGCATGTTCGCGCTGAGTTTCCTGGCGTTCTGCGTGCTGTCGATGGGGCTCGTGTTTGCGCTAGGCGCCGACTTCTTCCCGACGGTCGATGCGGGCGACATCCGCATGCACATGCGCGCGCCGACCGGCACTCGTATCGAAGAAACGGCGCGGCTGGCGGACGAAGTGGAAAAGGTCGTGCGCGAAGTCGTGCCCCCGAAGGAACTCGAGACGATTCTCGACAACCTCGGGCTGCCGTATAGCGGTATCAACCTCTCGTACAGCAATGCCGGCACGATCGGTACGCTCGACGGCGAAATTCAGATCGCCCTCAGCCCCGATCATCAACCGACCGCTGGCTATATCGACAAGCTGCGCGCGATCCTGCCGCAACGCTTCCCCGGCGTGGAGTTCTTCTTCCAGCCAGCCGACATCGTCACGCAGATTCTCAACTTCGGTCTGCCCGCCGCCATCGACATCCAGATCAGCGGCAATCAGCAACTGGCCAATTTCGACATCGCGACGAAGCTGCTCAAGCAGGTGCGGCAGGTGCCGGGCACGGTGGACACCCATATCCAGCAACGCGTGAACGCGCCGACGCTGCACCTCGATATGGACCGCACGCGCCTTCAGCAACTGAACCTGAACGCGAACGCGGTCGCACAGAACGTGCTGATCTCGCTCTCGGGCAGCTCGCAAACGTCGCCGGGGTTCTGGTTCAACAGTCAGAACGGCGTGGAGTACAGCCTCTCTGTGCAAGCGCCGCAGTACCGCGTCAGCTCGATCGACGACCTGCTGCGCACGCCTGTGGCCGGCACGGCCAATAACGGTCAGCCGCAGTTGCTCGCCAACTTCGTGAAGGTGGTGCCGACCGAGCAGTTCGCGGTGGTCAGCCACTACAACATCCGGCCGGTGATCGACTTGTACGTGAGCGTGGAAGGCCGTGACCTCGGCAGCGTGGCGGGCGACATCAACAAACTCGTGGCCAAGGCCCGACAGGACCTGCCGCGCGGCAGCCAGATCGTGGTGCGCGGTCAGGTGAGCACGATGCAAAGCTCGTATCTGGGGCTGGGCGTCGGCGTGGCGATGGCCATCGTGCTGGTCTACCTGCTGATCGTGGTGAATTTCCAGTCGTGGGTCGACCCGCTCATCATCGTGAGCGCCCTGCCCGCCGCCCTTGCCGGCATTGTCTGGATGCTGTTCCTGACCGGCACGCGGCTGTCGGTGCCGGCTCTCACGGGCGCCATCATGACCATGGGTGTGGCCACCGCCAACAGTATTCTCGTGGTCGCCTTCGCCCGGCAGCGCATGGAATCGGGCATGGCACCGCTCAAGGCGGCGCTGGAGGCCGGTGCGGGCCGTATCCGGCCGGTGCTGATGACCGCGCTCGCCATGATCATCGGCATGGTGCCGATGGCGCTGGGTCTCGGCGAAGGCGCAGAGCAAAACGCGCCGCTGGGACGCGCCGTGATCGGCGGCCTGATGTTCGCTACGGTTTCGACACTGTTCTTCGTGCCGCTCGTGTTCGCCGGGATTCACACCCGCCTCGCGCGTCGCAAAAAAATTGCTTCTTGATGGGTTGACTGACATGACCGAGAAACATCACGCCGAACTGGCCCTTCCCGAGCACGACCCGGCCGACGGACGGCAATTGCCGCCGCGCAAGGGCGAATTCCGCCGCGCCAAGATCGCACTGATCGTCGTGGCCGTGCTGCTGATCGCCGGTGCCGCCCGCACCACCGTGTCGAACGCCCTGCAACGGCGCGACGTCGCCAACGTGACGGTGGAGAACGCCAAACAATATGTGAGCGTCGTCACGCCGGAGACCACGTCGGCCAGCGAAACCCTGCTGCCCGCCACGTTGCGCGGCGCGGTCGAATCGCCGATCTACGCCCGCGCGACCGGCTATTTGCTGCGCCGCTACGTCGACATCGGTGCCCGCGTGAAACAAGGTCAGTTGCTGGCCGATCTCGATACGCCGGAAATCGATCAGGAGCTTGCTCAGGCCATCGCCCAGCGCAACCAGATCAACGCAAGCCTCGGGCTGGCGAAGTCGTCGCTCGATCGTTGGCAGCAACTGCGCCAGCGCGACGCCGTCTCGCAGCAGGAGCTCGATGAGCGCCAAAGCACCTACACACAGGGCATCGCCAATCTGGCCGCCGCTGACGCCAACGTGAAGCGCCTGCAACAACTCGAATCGTTCAAGCGCATCGTGGCACCGTTCGACGGCGTGATCACCCAGCGCAATGTCGACGTGGGCGACCTGATCGACGCCGGTAGCGGCACCAGCCGTGCGCTGTTCTCGCTCGCACAGACCGACCCGTTGCGCGTCTACGTGCAAGTGCCGCAGGCCTATGCACAGGGCGTGACCGTGGGTCAGCCCGTGGTGGTGACGCAGGCCGAACTGCCCGGCGAGCACTTCCAGGGCAAGATCACGCATGTGTCCGGTGCCATCGACGTGGCCACGCGTTCGCTGCAAATCGAAGCGTCGCTGCCCAACCCGGACGGCAAGCTTCGCCCCGGCGCTTACGTACAACTGGCGCTGCCGAGCGCGGCGCGAGCCCATCTGAGCGTGCCGTCCAACGCGCTGCTGTTCCGTGCGGAAGGCCCGCGCGTGGCCGTGGTGGACGATCAGGGCGTGGTGCATCTGCACAAGATCGTGATCGCTCAGGATCTGGGGCAGTCGCTGGAACTGGCCGACGGCGTCGCACCGACGGACCGCGTCATCATCAACCCGAGCGACTCCATCGACGACGGCGACCACGTGCAGGCCAAGGCGCTGGCGGTCAAGGCGGCACCGGGCGGCAAAGCCGGTGGCAAGCCCGCCGAGAAGTCGGAAGACGCGGCTAACGGTAAGGCGCAAGGAGCGCAATCGTGATCGCCAGCGAACGCATGGGTCCGGCGTCGGCGATACGGCAGCGCGTGCCTCGCATGACCGATGGCCGCAGTCTGCGGCTCGGTGCCGTGGTGCTAGGCGTCGCCACACTGCTCAGCGCCTGCGCCGTCGGGCCGGACTATCAGCGCCCCGAAGTCTCCACGCCGCCCGACTGGAAAACCGACAGCTACTGGCGGCTGGCCCAGCCGTCACACGCGCCGTTGCAGCCCGACTGGTGGACCTCGTTCCACGAGCCCGCGCTCGACGATCTCGAGAAGCAGGCACTGGCGCAGAGCCAGACGCTGGCGGCCGCCGTCGCCCATTACGAACAGGCCCGGGCAACGCTTGCCGGTACGTCCGCGCAACGTCTGCCGGAAGTCGACGCGTCGTTCGGGCTGGCACGTCAGCGCATCTCGGCCAACCGCCCGCTCACGAGTTATTCGTCGTCGATGATGTCGACGGTGCAGAACAACGTTCAGCTCGGCCTCGGTGTGAACTACGACACCGACCTGTTCGGACGCATCCGCCGTCAGGTCGAAGGCGCGCAGGCGTCGGCCGAGCAGGCTGGCGACGATCTCGCCAACGCCCGGCTGGTGCTAACCACCCAACTCGCTACGGCCTACTTCCAGTTGCGCGCCCTCGACGCTGAGATTCACGTGCTCGACGAGTCGGTCAAGTTGCAGCAGAAGGCGCTCGACTATGTCAGTGCACAGCACGATCTGGGCGCGGTCTCCGGGCTCGATGTGTTGCAACAGCAGTCGGAACTCGACACCACGCGCGTGCAGGCCAAGCTGCTGCATCAGCAGCGCGATCAGTACGAACATGCGATTGCAGCGCTCGTCGGCGTGCCCGCCCCGGCATTCTCCGTGCCGGTCGGCACGCTGACCGACGCGCTGCCGGGCATCCCGCTGGGGGTGCCGAGCGACGTGCTGCAACGGCGCCCCGACATCGCGTCGGCCGAACGGGCCATGGCGGCGGCCAACGCTCAGATCGGCGTCGCCAAGGCCGCCTTCTTCCCGAGCCTGATGCTCAACCCGTCCATCGGCTGGCAAGCGACGGACTTTGCCAACCTGCTCTCCGCACCGAGCCTGCTCTGGACGCTGGGCACGGCGGCCTCGCAAGTCATCTTCGACGGCGGACGCCGGCAGGCCGGTGTGGATTACGCGAGCGCCGGATATCGCGCGGTTGAAGCCAACTACCGCCAGACGGTACTCACCGCCTTCCAGCAGGTGCAGGACGGTGTGACCGGCCTGTCGGTGCTTGACGGTGCGGCGCACGAATCCCATGCGGCAGTGGTCGATGCACAGCGCTTGCTGAGCCTCGCCAACGACCGTTACTCGGGTGGCCTGACCGCCTATCTGAGTGTCATTACGGCACAACAGAGTCTGCTCGCCAGCGAGCGGCAGGATGTGCAGATTCGCGGGCAGCAACTGGTGTTGTCGGTTGCGTTGGTCAAGGCGTTAGGCGGCGGATGGCTGCCGTCGGATTCATCCACTGACTCGTATAATGCGCAAAGGTGAGGTGACGACATGAAAGTACTGATCGTTGAAGACGAACATAAGGTAGTGGACTATCTGCGCTCGGGGTTGACCGAGCAAGGCTGGGTGGTCGACGTCGCGCTCGATGGCGAAGAAGGCACCCATCTCGCGCTGGAGTTCGACTACGACGTGATCGTGCTCGATGTCATGCTCCCCAAGCGCGATGGCTTTGCTGTGCTCGGCTCGTTGCGTGAACGCAAGTCGACGCCGGTCATCATGCTGACGGCCCGCGATCACGTGAACGACCGCGTGCGCGGCCTGCGCGAAGGAGCCGATGACTACCTGACCAAGCCGTTCTCGTTCATCGAACTGGTCGAGCGCCTGCATGCACTCGCGCGCCGCACCCGTGTGCAGGAATCCACACTGATTTCGGTCGGCGACCTGTACGTCGACCTGATCGGACGCCGCGCCACGCGCGACGGCCAACGGCTGGATCTCACCGCGAAGGAATTTCAGCTGCTCTCCGTACTCGCCCGTCGTCAGGGCGACATTCTCTCGAAGACCGCCATTACCGAACTGGTCTGGGACGTCAACTTCGACAGCCACACGAACGTGGTGGAGACAGCGATCAAACGCCTGCGCGCCAAGCTGGACGGCCCCTTCCACACCAAGCTGCTGCACACCGTGCGCGGCATGGGTTACGTGCTGGAGGTGCGCGAGGCGTAAGCCGAGCGCATTGCCGCCGCGCTCACCATGGTCAAACACTCGATCTCCCGCCGGCTCGCCGCGATGTTCGCGGTGGTGGCGCTATCGGTGTTCGCGCTGGTGGGCACCGCGCTATATATGATGCTTCGCGTGCAGTTGGAACGGCACCTGCGCGAGTCGCTCGACGATCGCGCGCAGATCGCGCACATCATCGTCTATCACGGCGGCACGCCCGAGAAGTGGCAGATCGTGCGCGAGAAACTGAGCGACATGACACCGCGCGATGGCACGACGACCTACGCCGTGTCGAGCGACGACCCACGGTTTACCTTCGGCACCCCCGTGGGCGGCATGTTCGTGAAGCGGCTATCGAACGGCTACGTACGCCTGCGCCCTGACGGCGGCGGCGACGACATGCTGACCACTCGCGAGATATTGCCGCCCTACGGCTCGCGCCCGGCCGTGACGCTTCAGGTGTCGGCCAGCTATTCGCCCAACGAGCGCACGCTGCGCGCCTTCGGCCTCGGACTCGCGGCGCTGTCGGCGCTCGGCAGTCTGGGTGTGCTGCTGCTCAGCTACTCGGTCACGCGACTCGGTCTTTCACCGCTGACACGGCTCACGCGCGAAGCCTCGCAAATCAGTCCGGACAACCGCTCGCAGCGACTGGATACCCGTTCGCTGCCGGTCGAACTCGACGATCTCGCGCATTCGTTCAACGGCGCCCTCGCCCGGCTTGACGGCGCGTACGAGCGGCTGGAATCGTTCAACGCCGACGTCGCACACGAGTTGCGCACGCCGGTGACGATCCTGATCGGGCAGACCGAAGTGGCGCTCACGCGCGACCGGCCGGTCGAAGACCTCCGTGCCCTGCTGCAATCGAATCTCGAAGAACTGGGCCGCATGCGCACGATCATCAACGACATGCTGTTCCTCTCGCGGGCCGATCAGGGCGAGCGGGCGACGGGCCTGACGGGCGTGTCGATCGCGAGCGAAGCCGCACACACGCTGGAGTTTCTGGAGATTCCGCTGGAAGAGGCGCAGGTGGCGGCGCGGCTGCATGGCAGCGCCTTTGCCCATGTGAACAAGGCACTCGTGGGGCGCGCTGTCGCGAATCTGGTGATGAACGCCATCGAGCATTGCGCCCCGGGCGCCACCATCGACGTGCGGATATCGCAACCGGCCAAATCAGCACACGACGCCGATCAGGTGCGCATTGAAGTCGCCAATCCGGGCGCGCCGATTCCGCCCGACGTGCTGCGGCATTTGTTCGACCGCTTCTACCGCGCCGAGCCGTCGCGCACCAACAGCCGCGAGAATCACGGGCTGGGGCTGGCCATCGTCAAGGCCATCGCCGAAATGCACGGCGGCACCGTGTGGGCACACAGTGCGGGCGGCCTCAATACGTTTGGTTTCTCGGTGTCGAAGGGACCGGCGGCACCTGTCGACCCGCTGGGGACGGGCCCCATGGCACAGGCGGGCCCGGCAAGTCCGGCAGTCGCTGGTTCGTCAGAGGCCCTGCCGACCGTGGTTGCCCGCTCGCGATAGGGTCTGCGGCGCAAAGCCGGTCAGCGTTTCACCCAGCGCTTCGCGCGCATAGGCAGCTGCGACAGTCATCTGTGCGAGCCGTGCCCGCAACTCCAGATTCTCCCGTTCCAGATGTTGTACGCGCCGCATGGCATCGGCCACGTCGGCACTCGCATGCCCGTGGGAGAGTTGACCTTCAGGCAGGGCATCGAGCAATGTCATGGCCCTCGCCAGGTTTTGCTCAAGCTGCTGCGCCCAGACGGAATGGGCATTGACGGGCAACGATGCCGATGTCGGCACGGCCGGCATTTCGTAGGCGGTGCGCGCACGAACGATGGCCTTTTGCACGGTGCCGGCACTCGGGCGTCGGGCCACACCGGCCAACCCCATCAGCTTCAGATACGTTTGCGCACCGTAAATGCGATGTGCGGCAGACCAGGCGTCGTGCAGGAAAGCGTCGAGAAAGGCCGGATTGTTATGGGGATTTGCCGTGTCCGCGTCGCGGGCGGCGGCGAGCAATGCGGCGTATGTCGCATCGTCAAATTTAAGAGCGGACCGTGCCATGGCGACCTCCGGTCGTGGGCGCTTGCCGTTTGGGGGGATCAGGCGCCGGTCGTGGTGTCACCGGCGCCCAATGGTCAAACCGACTGATCGTCCGCCGCGTGTCTTACGGCTTGGGAGCCGGCGGCGGCGGCGGCGGAGCCCACTTGCGCTTGGCATCCGGGTCTTGCGTCACGGCCACGGCAATCGCTTCGGTGTAATCCACATTGACGGAATCGCCCACCTTCACGCCATTGAGCAGCGAGGGGTCCTGCACGGCGATATCGACGGTGCGCTTCGGACCGCGCAGCGTGATGACGTTGGCCGTGCGGTCGATCTTCTGCACGGTCGCCACGACCTTGATGTTGCGCGCCGCATCGGCAGCCGGACGATTGCCCGGCGTGGCACGGTTCGCTTCTTCAGTGACGACGCTGCTGCGAATGCCACCGCCCGGTGCGACCGAGATGGCAATCGCCCGCTCATACGCCACCACCACCTTGTCGCCCTTGCGCATCTGCTCGAAGTTTCTCACTTCGGGCCCGACCACGAAGGTCACCGGTTTGCCGTGATCGTCGGCAACCTGAATGGTGCGGTTCTTGACGTCCACGCCAAGCAGTGTCGTTCGGAACTCGACGACACCGCCGCGCACGATCGGTGCGGGCGGGGGGGCAGCCTGCGTTTGTGCATAGGCGGCCTGCCCCAGCGACAACAGACCGGCCAGAATCATCGCTTGCGTGAGCTTCATGGTGTGTCCTTTTTGTTATCGCCGAATGAGAATCCGTCATTCGAATTCGGCAAATAGTTAATTATCCGAAACAAATTTCCGATGACCGGCGACCTGCGCCAATTACCGAATGTTTCACGGCGATAGTAACAAAATAATTCATTTCGGCAAGATAATTTTGTTTTGCATACCAAATACCGTTAGCCACCGGATAATTAAAATTACCCACCCCCCGACCTCGCCAAGCCTACAGGCCTTGAGCCCCATAGCCTCCATTGAATTCCGTTGATGAAAATCAATAAACCATTCATGTATGGACGATAAGTACATACCCATTTTCAATCAAATTAGAAACAACTTGTTACAAAGTCATTCATTGAAGTTACGTAATTCTTAATCCGTTCGGATGATGCATTTCGTCTTGACAGTTTGCAATCCGAATCACTAATCTTGTTCCTACCCGACCCGATGGTCACGCGGCCTTGCCGGTATATTTGTGCGGGTCAACGATTCGTGACCCGCCCTGCCTCCCTTGCGCCGATATGCGGCGCCCCAGCACGTTGTTGTCGTCCCGTTCACACCCGCCCTTTGAATGAGGTCACACAGTGCCATCCATGTCTTCCCGACGAACGCTTCCCCATGGCCCGGATCACCCTGATTGCGGGCTGACGCGCATGCTGACTCGCACACTGACATTCGGTGCGGCGGCCGCCATTGCGCTGGCGTCTTACTCGGTCTCCGCACAGGCCCCCGCCTCGGACAGCACGCTCCCGGTGCAAGGCATGCCGGAGAAACAGCAAGGCGCCGTCGATGCGTTGACGAAAATGAGTCGTTACCTGAGAACCTTGCAGCGCTTTCACGTGGAGGCAGATTCGGTCACCGACGCCGTGTTGAGCACCGGCCAGAACGTAGGCTTCCTGCATCACACTGACATGTCGGTGCAGCGCCCCGACAAGGTCCGCGCAGTGGTCACCGGCCAAGCGCGCAATCGCGGCTTTGTCTATAACGGCAAAACGTTCACGCTCTACGACGAATCACTGGGCAAGCGCTTCTACAGCCGGGTCGACGCGCCGCCGACCATCGATGCACTGGCACGGGATATCGATCAGAAGTACGGCATCGGACTCCCGCTGGCCGATCTGTTTTATTGGGGCATGGACCCTGACGACGCCGCTCAATTGCGCTCGGCGCTGTTCATCGGGCTCGATCGCGTGAATGGTGAATGGTGCAATCACTACGCGTATCAGCAACCCGATGTTGATTGGGAACTGTGGATTCGAGCCGGTTCGCGGCCCCTGCCTTGCCGGTTCGTCATTACCGATACCACCCAGCCGTCGCGACCGCGGCATTCCGTGAATTACCGGTGGAACGTCAATCCGGCGTTCGCGGCGGGAACGTTCACCTATCAGGTGCCCGCCGGTGCGCAGCGTATTGAGATGCGTCCGCCCGGGCCGCCGCAAGACGGACCCGAGCGCCAGACTGGACAAACGCAGGGAGGTCGACAATGACCCGGATGACTTCCTTGCCTTCAGGCACGCCAACACCGGCGATTCACCGCAAGCCCGCAAGCCGCCCCGCGATGCGAGCGATCTGCCTGACGGTCGCGGCCACCTTCGCCGTCGTCTCGACCCATAGCTTCGGATTCGGATTTCGTGGCGGTGCGCGGACCAGTCTGCATGGTGGCGGCGGCGGCGGTTTTCACGGTGGCGGCATGGCAAATGCCGGCGCTGGCGCGGGTGGCATGCAGCGTGGCGGTGCACCGGGTGGCAACACGCCCATGCACGCCAATGCGGGCGGGCCTTCCGGTGGACCGCCCCACAACGGCGGCCAGCCGCCCGGGCCGGGGCCCGGACCTAACCCATCGCCGCAGCCGGGGCCGGGGCCACACCCCGCGCCACCCGGCCCGGGTCCAGGCCCGGGACCGGGACCGGGGCCCCATCCGCCGGGCCCGGGGCCGGGGCCCGGACCTGATCCGCATCCGCCGCCACCGCCTCCCGGTCCTGGTCCTGGTCCCCGGTCCGCATCCCCCGCCGCCTCCGCCGGGGCCCGGACCCGGGCCGGGGCCGCATCCGCCGCCCCCGCCACCGCCACCTCCGCCGCCTCCGCCCCCACCGTATTGGGGAGGTGGCTGGTACGATCCGGTGGCCGCCGCGGTCACGATCGGCGTGTCGGCGGCGATCATCGGCTCGACGGTAGCCAGCTTGCCCCCGAGTTGCGTCAGTACTGTAGTGGGCACCGTGGCGTATCAGCATTGCGGCTCGACCTGGTATCAGCCCGTGTACTCGGGCACGGTCGTCCAGTTCGTGGTGGTGTCGCCGCCACGCTGATCTCACCGGCACGCATCGTGCCCGCGTCCATGCCGGCGATCTCGCGTCTCTCGATGCGACATCGCCGGCATGCGCTTATTGATCGCTTATTGATCGCTTATGGGTCTCAACACGATCATGGGCTTTGCCGTTTATGTGCTCACCCGCTTGTGAGCCGCATGGCCGGGACGTTATCCTTCCCCCATGAACCGTCGCATTCTCATCGCCCCCGAAGACGTCGAACTCACTGCCATGCGCGCTCAAGGCGCTGGCGGGCAGAACGTCAACAAAGTCTCAAGTGCCATCCATCTCCGCTTCGACGTCATGCGCTCGTCGCTGCCCGATGACGTCAAGGCGCGCCTGCTTTCCCGTCTCGATCAGCGCATCACCCAAGATGGCGTCATCGTGCTCAAAGCTCAGCAGCACCGCTCTCAGGAACTCAATCGCGCCGATGCATTGGCACGCTTGCAGGCACTGGTCGATGCCGCCGCCATTCCTCCGCGTCGCCGCATTCCCACGCGTCCAACGCTCGGCAGCCAGATGCGACGCCGGGATGCCAAGCAAGTGCGTTCGCGGGTGAAAGCGACGCGGGGCAAGTTCCACGACGAGTGAGAAGCGCCAATCACACAAAAGATAACTATCATTATCTTTTTTACGAATAAGCTATCTTTTATTATCTTTTCTAGCAAACCTGCGTGTGCGATGCTAAGATAAAGCATCATTTCTTTGAAAAAGCACATCAAGATGAGCTTTCTCGACACACTGATCGCCGCACGCAAAGAAGCAGGTCTCACGCAATCCGACCTCGGAGAACGCGCCGGCCTATCGCGCATGACTGTCCAGAAGGCCGAGTCAGGCGCGCTGGATCCGCGGATGTCGACGGTACTGGAAATGGCGCGCGCGCTCGATCTCGAACCGATGCTCGTCCCCGCGAGTCTGCGTCAGGAAGTCGAAGCGTTTCTGCGCTCCGGCGGCAAGTATCTGGGCCAGCCCAGCGGTGTATCTGCCCCGCCATCTATCGTTGAAACGCTGGCCTCGTCCGGCACGACACCGCGTCCCACGCCCTCCCGCTCATGAACATCAAGTACCTGCGCGCCTATCTGCATATGCCCGACGGGAGCCGCCGCCCCGTCGGCTATCTGTCGCAATACGGTGACATTCTGCGCATGTCGTTCGACGAGGATTACATCGCCGACGCGCGCCGCCCGACGCTCTCGCTCGCCTATCGCGGCGCCAGCGAAAACGCCACTCGTGACATTCTCAGATCCCCGCAGGACGCCCGGCTGGTGCGCACGGACGGCCGGTGGCCCGTGTACTTCGAGAATCTGCTGCCCGAAGGCCACAATCGCGAGCGCCTCGCCGCCGAACGGCGTTGCAGCCCCGATGATGAATTCGAGTTGCTCGCTGCGGCGGGCCACGATCTGATGGGGGCGCTCGAAGTCGAACCCGTGCCGCCGCGCGAAGGCGTGCCCGACGTCGTGCATCGCTGGCACACGGCACTCGGGCTCGAAATGATCGAGCCCGGTTTTGTCGACACGCCGGTTGAAGACGCCGCGTCATTGCCGGGCGTCGTCACCAAGTTCTCGGCGGTACGCGATGGCCGCCGCTATGTCGTCAAGCGTCAAGGCCGCGCCGGGTCGGTCATTCTCAAATTGCCCACGACGCGTCACCCCGATCTGGTCGAAAACGAATTCACCGGCTATCGGCTGTGCGAAGCGTTGGGGCTCGACTGCGCCAAGGCAGAGATCATCTCGCGCCGTGACGCCGATCTGCCCGAGCAGGTCCCGTTCGAACATATTCTGGCCGTGCCGCGCTTCGACCGGCTGCCCGACGGGCGGCGCGTGCATATGGAAGAGTTTGCGCAAGTGCTTCAGTACCCGCCGCGCAGCAAGTACGGACGCGGGCTCGACGTCGACTATACGACGATGCTGCGTGTGCTCGACCAACTCTCGGCACAGCCCGTGCAGGATGTGCGGGAATTCATGCGGCGTCTGATTGCCTTCATCCTGCTGGGCAATACCGACGCGCACCTCAAGAACTGGGCGCTGACCTATCCCGACGCCCACACACCGCAACTCGCGCCGGTCTATGACCCGGTATGCGTGGCGGCGTTTTTCCACGACGTGCCCGCATCGCACTACGGTGTGAATCGCGCCATCGACAAGACGCTGCGTGCGTTCGGTTGGCCGGCCCTCGAAGCGCTGTTGAAGGGCGCCGGTCTGCTGCGCGTCTCGCGGATGATGACGATTGCCCGCGAAACCGTCTCCGAAGCACAGGCCGCATGGCCCAAGCTGCTGGACGACGCCCCCGCCGCCGTGCGCGCCACCGTGCTCGAACGCCTCTCGGGCGGCGTGGCATTGACCGCCTGACACGCCTTCACTCAATCACTGCCCGCCAAAAACAGCGATCAAAATTATTACCCGGGTAATATTGCAATTCAAATAACACCCGGGTAATATTCGCCGGTACCTGATTCATTACCGGAGATTCGCCGTGTCCGTCACGCCCGCTGCCGTCCCGCCCGCTACCGTCCCTACCTATACCGTCTTTCGCGGCATGCGCCGCATTGCCGTCGGCTCGCTGGCCGACGCCGCCATTGCCTTCCAGCAGGCGTCCCTCATCGACACGCACCTGCCGGTGCTGATCTTCGACGACCTGACCGGCGACACGCGCGATGTGGATGTTCGCGGCACCGCTGCCGACATTCGGGAACGCTATCGCCCCGTCGCGGCACCTGTCGCAGCGAGTGATGCGACGCTTGCGCAACCCGTTTCCGGCGCCATCGACACCACCGACGCCCCCCAAGCTCCCGCCAAAAGCCGTGGCCGCCCGAAGCTCGGTGTCGTCGCGCGCGAAGTCACGCTGCTCCCGCGTCATTGGGACTGGCTGGCCGAGCAGCCCGGCGGCGCGTCCGTCGTCTTGCGCAAGCTGGTTGAAGAAGCCCGCCGCAAGTTCGCCAGTCGCGACCTGATCCGTCGAGCACAGGAGCGCGCCTATCGCTTCATGTCGACGATGGCAGGTGATCTGCCGGAATTCGAAGAAGCCTCGCGCGCGCTGTTTGCCAACGACTTCGACGCCCTCGGCAAACGCATCGCCGGCTGGCCGGACGACGTGCGCGAGTATCTGCTGCGCCTGACGTCAACCGACGATCTCGCCGAACGCATCACCGAATAACCCGCCGGGCCCGCACGCCCGTCTCCCTGCGATTCCCCGCTCACCGGTCGGACTGCCGCACCGGAGGGCCCCGCTTTGCCCGAAATTCCCCTGAAATTTCATCGCAAGCTTGCCTTGAGAAAACCATGACAACCGAAATCAAAGCACCACCGCCCCCCTCACCGGCACCGCCGCGCCCGCTCTGGCGGACGTGGCTCCTGATCGCCGTGCCGATGATGCTGACCAACGCGCTGCAATCCATCGCGGGTACCGTCGACGGCATCTATCTCGGCCACCTGATCGGCACGCAGGCGATTGCCGCCGTATCCGCATTCTTCCCGGTGTTCTTCTTTCTGCTCGCCATCGTCATTGGGCTGTCGGCCGGTGCCACCGTGATGATCGGACAGGCATGGGGGGCACGGGATTTGGTCCGCGTTAGAAACATCGCGGCGACGGCGTTGTTGATGATGCTCGTCGCGGGCGTCGTCACCAGCGTGCTCGGCGGGTGGCTTGCCACGCCGCTCATGCGAGCCCTCGGTACTCCGCTGGAAGTGATCGACGACGCTACGCGTTATGCGCGGTGGATGCTCATCGGCATGCCCATCGTGTATTTGCTCTGGCTGACGACGTCGATGAGCCGCGGCACGGGCGACGCGGTGTCGCCGCTCTTCACGTTGCTGATCGCGACCGTGCTCGCGCTGTGCCTCACGCCCGCCTTCATCGATGGATGGGGGCCGCTCCCGAAGCTGGGCGTGGCGAGCGCCGCCGCGTCGACCCTGATCGCGTTTTCCGTCGCCCTGCTCTGGATGGCGATGTACTGGCGACGCAAGGCGCACGCCCTCGCACCGGGTGCCGGTCTGTGGCGCAACGTCCAATTTCGACCTGATCTTGCCCGGGGCATCCTGCGCATCGGCGTGCCTGCCGCGATGCAGATGCTGACGATGGCCATCGCAGAAATGGCGTTGCTCGGCATGGTGAATCGCCACGGTGCGAACGCTACCGCCGCGTATGGTGCCGTCACGCAAGTGATGAGCTGGCTGCAACTGCCGATCATGACGTTCGGCATCACCGCCTCGATCCTGTGCGCGCATGCCATCGGCGCAGGCAGAAGCGATCGCATCGATGCGATCGTGCGGACGGGTTTCCTGTGCAATCTGGGAATGACGGGGGTGCTGACGGCGTTGGTCTGTCTGGCGGCGCCGCTGATCATGCGCGGCTTTCTGACCGACCCGGAAGTCTTGGCGCTCGCGACGCACCTGCTTTACGTCACGGCGTGGAGCGTGCCGGTGATGGGCCTGACAGCGGTCATGACGGGCGCCATGCGCGCTGGCGGCAAGGTATGGGTGCCGATGGTGCTGGGGATGATCGGGCTGCTCGGCATCGAAGTGCCGGCTGCCCTGATCTTCGAGCGGATGGCCGGGCTGACCGGCATCTGGTGGGCTTATCCGCTCGCTTTCGTCGCGATGTTCATGATGCAGGGGCTGTGTTACCGGGCCTTCCGGCGAGCGTCGTGGCGCGCCCAGAAGAACATCAGCATGCCCGCGCAAGACAGCAAGGCACCGACCCAGCCGGTGGAAGTCCAGCCATAACCGGCCGTAATGGCCACGCCGCCGAGCCATGCGCCGGCGGCGTTGGCCATATTGAAGGCGGAGTGATTGAGCGCCGCCGCCAGTGTCTGCGCTTCACCGGCCACATCCATCAGTCGAATCTGCAAGGCCGGCCCGATGATGATGATGGTGCCGATGGCGAGCACATTGATACCGGCAAGCCACGGACTGGCGGCGGTAAACGTGAACGCGCCAAGCAGCAGCGCCGACCAGATCAACGTGCCGCCGATGGCACGCATCAGCGAGGTGGCACCGACGAGCCGCGGCCCGATGATGGTGCCGCCAACCATGCCGACACCGAACAGCGCCAGATAGAACGGCACCCACGCTTCGGGCACACCGGCCACTTGCATGAGTGTCGGCTTGATGTAGCTGAACACGGCAAACATGCCACCGAAGCCGATCGCCCCGATACCCAGCGTGAGCCAGACCTGCGAGCTTCGCAGCGCCGCCAGTTCACGCAACGGGCTCGCACCGTGCGGAGCCGGCACATTCGGCACCCAGCGCCAGACCAGCACGGCCGTGAGCGTACCAATCGCACCCACGAGGACGAAGGCCGCGCGCCAGCCCAGCCATTGGCCGAGCCCGGCGGCGAGTGGCACGCCGAAGAGTGTCGCCAGCGTCAGGCCGAGCATGACCTGACCGACGGCATGCACCCGCCGGTGCGGCGGCACGAGCGATGCACCGACCAGCGCCGCCACACCGAAATAGGTGCCGTGCGGCAAACCGCTCAGAAAGCGCAGACCGATGAGCGAGAGATAGCCCGGGGCGAGCGCACTGGCAAAATTGCCGATCGCAAACATCGCCATCAGTGCAATCAGGAAGAGGCGCCGGGGCAAACGCACGCCGAGCACGGCAAGCAACGGCGCGCCGATGACCACGCCCAGCGCATAGGTGCTGATGGCATGACCGGCTTGCGGAATCGTGATGTTCAGACCACGGGCGACATCGGGCAGCAGGCCCATGATGACAAACTCGCCCGTCCCGATCGCGAACCCGCCCATCGCGAGTGCGACAAACGAGAGCCAGACGGGAATGGACGACGGGGGCAGCGCTTCGGCTGCATCGACGGGAAGGACTTGGGGGGAACTCATAGGGTGCGATTTTACGGCAATCCGCATCATCTTGCCGGACGTGCGCTGCAATGCAGCAACCCCGAAACTTCATGAATCCGGGCAACCACTGACATATCACCCCGATTCGCCTTGCAACGCAAAAATGACGCCATGGCATCGTTCGCGCCCCAAAAAAAGACCGGCCTCCAGGGCCGGAAAGGTGCGATTGCTCATCGGCTGCGGGGGCCGGAGCAATCGCATTGGGGGACGGCATTCGATCAGTGGTGCGACTTTTTCGCGTGCCACTGACCGGACGATTCATCCTTTTCGTAGGTCTTCTTCACCGCCGACCAGGCCACCTTGTGCGCGGTTTCTTCGCGCGACTCGTGGCCTCGGCGCTCGGCGGGTTCACGGTATTCGTCCCAAGCGGAATTAAACGCCTTGAGGTAAATCTCCTGCGCATGTGCCGGCAGATGGTCCTTGACGCTGGCCGGCAGCTCGTGGGTCTGGCGATACGGCATGACAAGCGCTCCTTGTTCACAATCTCCACGCGATCATCAACGCGATCAGTACTCGCCCCATCACGCGAGCCCATGCATTGGCAGGCTTACGCGACAGGGTTCGTACGATCCATCAGACGGAGTGACCGTCAGATGTGTCCCATCAGGACGAGTATCAGCACGATGAGAACGATGAGACCGATACCGCCGGACGGGTAGTACCCCCATCCACGGCTATGCGGCCAGGCCGGCACCGCACCGATCAACATCAGAATCAAGACAATCAACAAGATAGTGCCAAGCATGACTTTTCTCCCTTGCCGGTCTGGCTTTGGTCGACGAAGCCCCCTTCACTGATGCTGGCGACGTATTTGCCGGGCGGCCGCAACGGCGGCTCTTCCACAGGCGGATCAAGCGGTCGGTCAGGCGGGGGCATCGGCGTCGGCTCGTCCTCGTTCGGAGGCGATCGCGGCGGCGGTGTCCCGGGCGGTTTGCCCGGATCAAAAGGCTCGGGCAAATGCGCATACAGACGGGGGGCCTGCGTCAGCCGGCGTGTTGTGGATGTGCGCGGCATGAGCAAGTGACCTCCGGGCTCAATGCCAGTAAGGGTCGACGGTGTAATACGTGTGGACCTGTTCGGCCCAGTGCAGATCGCCCATGGTCGGCCAGTGGTCCTTGTCGAACCCGGGGGCCTTCTTGAGCACTTCCTTATCGACGTTGAGGATGAAACGCTTGTTTTCCACGTCGAGTTGCAGGGCATGCCACGGAATGGCGAACAGCTTGTCGCCCATGCCGAGGAACCCGCCGAACGACAACACGGCGTAAGCCACGGTGCCGCGCTGCACGTCGAGCATGATGTGCTTGACCTTGCCGAGGCTATCGCCTGCGGGGTTCACGACGTCTTCCGCGTCGAGCGTGTCGGCGGCCATCACCGACGGGCCCGGACCATCGGGCAGTTGGGTCGTCGAGCCTACGATGCGTGCGCCTGATTGGGGCGCAGGGCCCCGGCCGGTTTGCATAGTCATGATGTATCTCCTTGTCTTCCTGTGGGTTCGCAACGGGCCCTCGGGCCGCGTTGCGAAACTTCTGTCACGGATGTCACGGATTTACTGCGGAGCGATTGGCGGGTTACTGCGCCATCACCTTGATGTCGTCCTTCACGTCCACCACGCCATCGACACCCTTGACGGTATCCACGACGAGCGTCTTCTGGGCCGATTGCGGCACCGACCCCGTGAGGTGAACCACACCGTGACGGGTGGTCACATGCACCTTCGTCGAAGGCACGTCCTTCTTGGCGAGCAACTCTGCCTTGACCTTGGCGGTCAGTGCCGAGTCATCGATCTTGCGGCCCGTGTCGCTCATGGCACCGCTGGCGCCGGCATTGTCGGCAATCTTGATGATCCCGCCTTGATCCAGCGCGTGTGCTGCGATACCGGTGGTGGCAAGTGCGCCCGCAATGATGAGCTTGAGCAGATTGGCTTGTTTCATTTGTTGACCTCCCAAAAGAGTCTCTTGTGATTCCCCTCGCCCGGGGGACATGCCTGAGTGTTGCTTCATTACTGCTTAAGTACGGCTAAAGTGCTGCTTCAGACCTGACGCACCGCCGCGTGCATTGAGCGCGGCGCTACGTCTGGAATTCGTTGATCTATCGATCTCAAATCTTGTGGCCTTCCTGACTTTCGCCCGGACGGCTCATCGTCTTGCCGCGCCGCTCGTGCAGCCGGTTGTCGACACCGGTCACGCCCGCCACCTTCGCGACGACGGTCTGCGCGACGTGCTGCATCCAGCGCTCGGGCACATAGCCCGTGAGGATCACCAGCCCCGAGGTCACGGTCACATCGGCGTTCGTCACGTCGAGATCGCTCGCTTCGGTCAGCGCCCGGCGAACGGCATCACGCAACGCCGTGTCGTCTGCCGACGGGCCCCGCGAGCGGGCATGGACCGTGCGACCAGCCGTCTCTTGCGGCTCGCCCGGCACGCTGTGCACACCCGCTCGCGGTTGGGTGTCCGCGTCTTTGCGCGGATCGCTACCGCCCCGGCTGCCCCGGCTCCCTGATGCCTGATCGGCGTCGCCTGCTGTCTTTTCCGTCGCCACGATGAATGACTCCTTGAACTGCTGCCCGGCGACGGCTTTGGACTTGGCTTTCACCGCTGTCTGCTGTTGCGTCTGTCACCGGACTTGTTGAAACCGATTGTAGATAGCCGGTTTCGCCGGGCGAATCGGCGGAGTCTGAAAGACGTGTAGGCGAATGCTGGCAAGGATGGCTGCGGCGCGCGCAGGCAGTGAAAACAAATAAAAAAAATGTGCAAAATCAGTTAGTTAAAAAACCAACTGAAAGTGACATGAGATGAAGAAAATTCTGAAGAAAATCGAGAGATCGCTGCCCGGCATCGGAGAATTCCTACGAAACCGGGCAAAACACGGGGCGGCGCGAGACCTATTCGTGAGGCCTTATTCGTTGGCCGGTGCGACGGTAACGCGATTGCGGCCGGTAGATTTGGCCCGATAGAGGGCGTCGTCGGCGGCCTTCACCAACCCGTCGACCATCTCGCGTCCGCGCGGGCGGCGCGAGGCCACACCGACGCTGACACTCACACGGCCAAGATCACTGGCGGCATGTTCGAGATTGAGTTGCTCCACCCGCAGACGAATCGACTCCGCCACCCGCTGCGCACCGGCTTCGTCCGTATCGGGCATGACGGCAATGAACTCCTCGCCGCCATATCGCCCCGCGCTGTCCGACGGCCGTTGCAGCGCCGCCCCGATGGCCCCCGCCACCGCTGCCAGTGCCGCGTCGCCAGCCTGGTGCCCGTGCGTATCGTTGTAGCGCTTGAACCAGTCGATATCGACAAACGCCACAGACATTGGCCGCCCGATGCGCCGCATACGCCGCCACTCGTTGGCGAGTGTCTTGTCCAGCGACCGGCGGTTCGAAAGCCCGGTCAGCCCGTCGGTACGGGCCAGCAACCGCAGCTCGCGCTCGGCCCGCAAGCGGCGCCGCAACTGGGCGGCCAACAGAAATGACGTGCCGACGAACCCCGTAATCAGCACGGCGAACAGGCCCCCGAACGCGTAGACACGCTTGCGCCACGGCGCCAGTGCATCGTCGCTCGACGTCACCACGATCAAGGTGATCGGGGCGTTGTCCAGAAACTGCTGCGTCATCAGACTCGGCCGCCCTTCGAAGCGGATCGGATAGATCTTTCGCTCGTCATGCTCCGGCGGCGGCATCGCTTCATAGCGCCCGGTCTGCGCCATGGTCTTGCCGATGACCGACGGGTCGTAAGGCTTGCGCATCAAGATCGCACCGTCCTTGCCCAGCAACAGAATCACGCCCTGCCGCCCCACTTCGATGTGCTCGAACAACTGGCGGAAATACTCGGTGTCGACCGAGAGCGACACAATGCCGCCAAACGAACCATCCGGCCGGGAGATGCGGCGGCTCAGCACCATCGTCGGTACGTTGTTGCGCAAGCGCGAGTGAATGAAGCCGCTGACATAGAGACCGGCATTGGGATAATCGCGATGCACGGTGAAGTAATCGCGATCGCCGAGATTGGTCGCGCGCGGCACCTCACTGGCGGCATCGATCACCACGTCCCCGTGGGTGTCGAGTACTACCAGCGAACCGATATGCTGTGAGGCGCCCGCCCGCTCGAAGATCAGCTCCCGGCGCAACGCAGGCGACAGCGCGTCGATATCGGGGCGTGCCAACACCTGCACGACGGCGTCGAGCGAGGCTTCATAAAGCTGGAAGTTGAGTTCAAGGTCACGCTCGAGCACCAGCGCGATGTTGCGCTGGTTGTCGGCCGCACGGGCGAGCACCAGCAGGCGCCCCTCGTAAAGCAAGGCGGCCGCCACCACGGTGAGCAGCACCGAGATGGCGACCCCGCTCCAGACAATCAACGTCGGCGTTCGCGACACCCATCGCGCCAACTTGCGAACCGCGAGCACGGTGCGTGCCCATAAACGTTGCATCGGCATTCTCAAACAGCATCCTCAAGCGGCAAAATCGGCAGCCATATCGGCGTCGGTTCGTGCTTCGAGCCGCCCGTCGCGGCAAGCCTTGCGGAACACTTCGTAGTCGCGCTCGACCTGATCGGCATAGTCGGTGGCGTAATGGATCAGCGCCTCGCCAAGGCGAATGCCCTTGCCCACGTAACCCAGTTGCTCTGCCGCACAACCGCCAGCCTTCGCATGCGCACGGGCGAGCACCCAGCCGCACAGGCCCGCGTATTCACGGAAACCTTCGGCACGGAATAGTTCGAACTGCGCGGAAATCTTCATATCGCGCAACTGCCGCCCGTAGATGCACCGCCCGAACGGCCCGCTGCCCCAGCCGAGAAACGCGTCCGAGGCCGCCTGCATCAGGCGTTGTCCCTCGACCACACGGCGGCCGTCGTGCTTGGGCGTCACGTTCTTGAAGAACCGTGACACCACCGACTTCGACGCTTCCTTGAACTGGAGGAACAGCGGCTGCTCGTGCGCGTCCATCATCAGCAGCACCAGACAGCGTGTGCCGACACTGCCCACGCCCACCACCTTGAACGCCAGATCCTGCTGCGTGTAGTTGGCGAGCATGCGCGCGCGATCGGGCGGCAGCGAACTCACGTAACTCTTATAAACAGGGTCGAACAGGGTACGCCAGTCGCCCGTGCCGAGCCAGTCGTCTTCCGGACCGAACAACGTGGTCGCGCCATGCACGTGGAAGACCGTCGGCGGTGTGTCGCGAATCTGCCAGTGGTCGCCGACCTGCTGGGCGAACTTGGGCAGTACATTTTCGTGGGTACGTCCGGTCGCACGGGCGATGCCCCGTTTGACGCCCTCCCTCACCCGGTCGGTCTCGGCCAGATTCAACATGCGCTCGAACGTGATCTGCTCGTGCCAGAGCGCAATGGTCGACATCCGCGCATATTCGTCCAGACGACGGGCATAGCTATCGACGGCGGTGCGCACCATCTCGACACCCAGCGTGTCCCCAAACCCGAATTGCCGGGCGGCCAGCACCAGACTGACCACGAGTCGCTTGATATCCCACTCCCACGGGCCCGGCGCCGTTTCGTCGAAATCGTTCAGGTCGAAGATCAACGCGCGCTCCGGTGTGGCAAACCCGCCGAAGTTGGCCAGATGGCAGTCGCCGCAGATCTGCATCGTGAGCCCCGAGTTCGGGGTGCCAGCGAGATCGTGCGCCTGCACGATGGCGCTGCCACGGTAGAACGCAAACGGCGACGCGAGCATGCGGCCATAGCGCAACGGCACCAGCGAGGCCACGCGCCCTTCACTGCTGATGCGAAGCAACTCGACGACATCGCGGTCGGTATTGCCGAGATGCGACTGGCTGCTGCGCGGCGTCTTGTCGCGCAGCTTGCGGCCAGCGGCAACCCGGGTCTCGAACGGAATCACCGGTGCCGCAGGTGCCACGGGCGCGGTCGATGCCGTCTCGGCCGCCGAGGCCGCAGGGGCGCTAGTGCTGGCAGAAGGCGCCCGGCGGGCTGCCGACGACGATGAGGCAGACGAGGGTCTGGATTTAGCGGCCATGAGCTTCTCCTTGTTCTTGTGGTGCCGGCGGTGCCGCGCGCGCCGATGCGGCGCTAGGGGCTGGCGCGGGGGCGGGATGCCAATGTTCCGGACGAATGACGAGCGGCGACTCGGGCTGCTCTTCGAAGTGCGGCGACATGATTTGCACGCCGTAGCGGTTGAATACGTCCTGAATGTTCTCGTGCAACGCAGAAACGGCCGCGAAACGTGTCGACGGGTCACGCAGCGTCGCAAAGACCTCGTACTCGGCGTAGAAGTCGGAGAGCGCGCGCTGCAACACGTACGGCTCGGGATGCGCGGCCACTTGCGGCGTCTCGCGGGCGGCCTCAAGCAACATCGCGTGAACTTGCCGCCACGGCGCGTCATAGCCGATGGTGAGCGTGGTGCTGATGGCCACGCCCTGCTGGGGCCCTTGTGCGGAATAGTTGCGCACGGTGGACGCGACCACCACCGCGTTGGGAATGGTCAGCTCTTCGCGCGCCTGATTGAGAATCTTCACGGACAGCGCATCCACGCCCAGCACGACACCGGTGGCGTCGCCGATCGACACGAGATCGCCCTTCTTGAGCGCCCGGCTGTAAATCACCACCATCCCGCTCATCAACTGGTTGACGATGCCGCTCGATCCGATCGTGACCATCAGGCCCAGCAACACCGACAGCCCTTTGAACACATCGCTCTGCGCGCCCGGCATGTACGGATAGGCAAACGTGATCGCCAGCACCCACACCCCGACCGAGACCACGCGCCGGGTCGCTCCGGCCGTCTCCGGATGCATGCCGGGAATGGCCAGGCGGCCGGTCTGCACGGCGTCGAAGATATTGTTGATCAGGCTTTGCAGGGCCCGCGTGAGCAGGAAGATCACGATCACGGTCATAACGCCCGGGATCGCGCTGGCCACGCCCAGCCCGAAACGGTCGACGAGCGACCACAGGAAGTCGGACAGCCGGCCGGCCAGCGGCTGACTGGCCGGAAATTGCAGCAGGACGAAGATCAGATAGAGATAGGCAAAGGCGAGCGCCAGACACACGGCGCCGATCTGCACGATCTGATGCACCAGATGCACGGCAGAGCCGGTCCAGTCGAAGGTGCGGGCGGTGCGCTGCAAGACGCGCTTCTCGAGCGTCTCCTGCAACTTCTTCTCAAGCCGGGCACGCATGCGGCCGACGCCCAGCACCAGCAGGGCCAGCACCCCGGTCGCCAGCGCGCTGAGCGCCACGCCGCGCAGAATGGTCGGCCAATGGAGTTGCTCACGGCGCGCCGCAAAGGCCACTTGCAGCCGGGCACGCACGTCGGCGGCGGCCGCATCGAGCGAGCGGGCGTCACCCGGCGCGAGATCGTCAGGCGTGAGGGCAAAGAGAATGCGGTCCTGCAAGCGGAAGGCGATGCCCGACACGCCGCTGAGCGAGCCGCGCAACAGGTCGACCGGGGCATCGAACGCGCCGGGCGGCAGGCTTTCCAGCACGGCTTGTGCGCGGGCAGCCCGCACGGCAGGCGTCGCCCCCGCCACCGTGCCATGGAAGGTCACGATGGGCCGGTCCATGAAGCGCAGCGCCACCCCGTCCGGCGTGGCGACCGCCGACGTGTCCGGACTTGGCGCCACATCGCCTTGCGCATCCGTGGCCCGTGACGCGTCGACCGGCGTCGCGCCCGTCTGGCTGGCCGCACCGTTCGAGGCACCTGCCTCCGGCCCTGCTGCGGCCACCGGCATTGCCGTCGCGACCGCTATTCCACACACCCACAGCACTTGCAACAGCCCCATGCGAATGCGCATATCACGGCTCCGGCGGGCAAGTTGGCCATCAAGATTGAATGCAGTGCGAGGAAATCCCGCGGAAATCAGGCAAAATCGAGGGCTGTCGAATTCTGCCCCCGGTTTTGCAGCCCGGCACATCCAGGACCGCGCATGAATCCGATTGCGGTCACGGCGGCTGTCTCCCCCGAAAACCACGGGCGGGAGCGGGTATGAACGGATTATTCACTATGGCATGGGTACTGTCGAGATCGGCGCAGGTCGCCGCGCTTCGGCCGATCCCTTGGCGCCCGTCGACCTGGCACGGACGGTAGGTGCCGTGTCAGAAAATTTCTGACGCGCGACCCTCAACTATCGGTCAACGTTGCCGATAACCAGATAAGCGGGACTTTTCGGTCGGTTTTCTTATGTCGAGTTCGTACAGTGGTTGGCTCGTTGCGTTATCGCTCGCGGTTGCCGTACTGGCGTCGTTCACAGCGCTCGATCTCTCGGGGCGCATCTATCTCCTGACCCACCGTGGCATGCGCCACGCGTGGCTGGCCGTCGGTGCGACCGCCATGGGCATCGGCATCTGGTCGATGCATTTCATCGGCATGCTGGCGCTCTCGCTGTCGCCCTCGTGGTCGCCGCTGACGTCGCACGCGTCGATCCCGCTGGGGTACGACCCCTTCATCACGGCCGGATCGCTCGGCATCGCCATTCTCATCTCGTGGGCCGCGCTCTGGCTGGTTGCCAGCGAGCGCTTTACTGCGTGGCGGCTGGCCGGCGCGGGCACCACGCTCGGTGTCGGCATCGCCGCGATGCACTACGCCGGCATGGCCGCGATGCGCATGGAGCCGGGCATCGACTACGATCCAGTGCTCTTCTGCGCCTCGATCCTCATCGCCATTGCCGCCGCGACGGCCGCCCTGTGGATCGCTCAGACGCTGCGCGACGGCAGCCTGCGCTACGTGATGGCCAAGCGCGTCGGCGCAGCGGTGGTCATGGGGCTGGCCATCACCGCCATGCATTACACCGGCATGGCCGCGGCCAACTTCGCCCCGGGCGCAGTGTGCGGCGCGGCCTCGTCGGTCAGTTCGCCGTGGCTCGTCACCACCGTGAGCCTGTTCACGTTCCTGATTCTGGCCACCACCCTGCTCGTCTCCCGCCTTGACGCACGCACCAGCTTCCTCGCCAATTCGGTGCTGCAACTGAACACACAGATCGCCCGCATGGCGACATACGACGCGCTGACCGACCTGCCCAACCGCCGCGCGCTGCACGACGCGGCCGCGCGCATGCTGATCAACTCGCGCCGCGACCAACGCCGCTTCGCCGTGTTGTTCATGGATCTGGACGGCTTCAAGACCATCAACGATTCACTCGGCCATAACGTGGGCGACGACGTGCTGCGCGCGTTTGCCAAGCGCCTGCGCAAGAACGTGAACGGCGACGACGTGGTGGCCCGGCTCGGCGGCGACGAATTCGTGGTGCTGTTGGGCTCGCTGTCGTCCTCGGACGTTGCCGGTCGTGTGGCCCAGCGCCTGCTCGACGACATGCGCGACGGACTGCGCGTGGGCAACCAGTCGCTGCACGTCATGCCGAGTATCGGGGTCGCGGTCTATCCCGACGACGGCGAGAGCATCGACGTCCTGCTCAAGCATGCGGATACGGCCATGTATGAAGCCAAGCGCGCCGGGCGCGGCATCTTCCGTTATTTCGAGCCGCGCATGAACGCAGCGGCCCAGCGCACGTGGGAGATCCAGCAGGCGCTGCATGACGCGGAAAGCGAACAGTATTTCTCGCTGCACTTCCAGCCGAAGTATCGCGGCGACACCGAAGCGCTGGCCGGCGCGGAAGCCCTGCTGCGCCTGACACACCCGCAGTTCGGTGAATTGCAGCCGGTGGATTTCATCCCGGTGGCCGAGCGTACCGGGCAGATCGTGCAGATCGGTTACTGGGTGGTGCGCGCGACCTGCGAACACATTCGGGGCTGGGACGCCGCCGGCCTGCCGCGCGTGAAGGTTGCCATCAACCTGTCGCCGCGCCAGTTGGCGCAGTCGCAGCTCGTCGAGAATATTGTGGCGATCGTGGAAGGTGCCGGCATCGAGTGCGACCGGCTGATGTTCGAGATTACCGAAACGGTGGCGATGTTCGATGCGCAGCACACCATCGACGTGATCCGGTCGTTTCAGGATCGCGGCTTCGAAGTCGCCATCGATGACTTCGGCACCGGCTATTCGAGCCTCGCCTATCTGCAACGCTTCCGGGTGAAGCAGTTGAAGATGGATCGCTTCTTCACCAATGGACTGGATACGCACGGGCGCGAAGGCAGCGCCGTCGTGTCGGCCATCATCGCGCTTGCCCACTCGCTGGACATGGATGTGGTGGCCGAAGGCGTGGAGACCGACTCGCAGCGTGCCGCGCTCAAAACCCTGGCTTGCGATGAAATGCAGGGCTTCCTGCTGGGCAAACCGTTGACCAGTGACGCGTTCGCCCGCTTGCTCGCTTCACCGCCCAGCGCCCCGGCAATGGCCTGAACGTCAGGCTGAACGCCGGATCGAGCGGCAGATTACTGCGACGCGGTATCCACCTCGTCGGCCGCTTCACGCGTCGCGACTTCCGGTAACGGCTGGCCTGTGGCGAATGCCGCCGCTCGCGCAAGCCGTGCCCGCATCCCTTCATTCGCCACCGGCCCGGCCGCCGGGATATGGCGCTTCGGATCCAGCCGCACGCCAGTCTTGGCATCGACCACCACGGGCTCAACCACCTCGCCGGTCTCCTGATCGATCAGTTGCGCAGCGATGCCTTCTGGCGCGAAATGCCGATTCCCCCACGCGAGCAACGCCCACAGGACCGGGCGGAAATCACGGCCCGCATCCGTCAGCACGTACTCGAAGCGTGGCGGCCGATCGCAATACTGACGGCGCTCCAGCAGCCCTTCTTCAACCAATGCATTAAGTCGGCGTGTCAGCATATTCGGCGCGATATCGAGCCGGCGCTGGAAGTCGTCGAAGCGCGTCGTCCCGTAACCGGCCTCACGCAGAATCAGAATGCTCCACCATTCGCCGACGCGCTCCAGGCTGCGGGCGATGGGACATTGCATGTCGCGGAAAGTCTTTCGTTGCATAAGGGGGTCCTCGCGAGTTCTTGACATCGGGCGCGCCCGGCCATGACTGACACGGGCCGACGCTGCCTATTACCATGCAAGTGAGCATAAGCGCGTCGACGCCGGCGGGCAAGCCGGCCAGCGTCTCCATATGTCACTGCGACGAGAATCGACGCCAGCCGGATGATTCCCGTCAACGACAAATCAATCACTTATCGAACATTTGCGATGTCAATTGTTTAAAGTGAATTCCAATGCACCGCACTCAATGCGCGTCCGCGCTAGGCGCTTTCGGGGGCGCTACCTTGCGCATCAGCGGCACCATCAACGTCACGGCGAAGAACATCAGACTCATGCCGCCGTAGATATCGCCGAACGTGATCGTTTGTGCTTCTCGTAACGTCAGCAGCCAGAGTTGGCGAAGCGCCGCCGTCTGCGCATCGATCGCGTCGAGCCCGGAGGCACTCATACGCGACCCCACACCTGCCAGCCACGCACCGACCGCCGGACTCCCCTCGCCCAGTTGCTCGGCGAGCCGGAAGAAGTGCAGGTTCGTGCGGTCGTTGAGCACCGTGGTGCACACGGCAATGCCGATGGCGCCGCCGAGATTTCGCATCAGATTGAACAGCCCCGAGGCGAGCCGCAGCCGCGCGGGCGGCAGGCTGCCCAACGTCAACGTGACAATCGGCGCCACGGCGAACTGCTGCCCCGCCCCGCGCAATGCTTGCGGCAACATCAGTTGTGCCGCGCCCCAGTCATGCGTGATCGGCGCGAACTGCCACATCGACAACGCGAACGCCCCAATCCCGCCCATCATCAGAATGCGCAGATCCACCCGGTTGGCGAGCATCGCGTACAGCGGAATCGACAGCAGTTGGAAGACACCGGTGGAGAACACCGCCATGCCGATCTCGAAGGCCGAGAACCCACGCACGCGCCCAAGAAACACCGGCGTCAGATAGATCGTCGCGAAAATGCCGATGCCGGTTGCAAACGAGAAGAAGCAGCCGAGTGCGAAGTTGCGCTCCTTCAGCGCCCGCAAATCCACCAGTGGTTGCGCGTACGTGAGACTTCTCCAGAGGAACGCTACCCCGCACAGCCCTGCCAGCCACGCCGTTGTACGAATGGTCGCGTCGCCAAACCAGTCCCAACGCGGCCCTTCTTCCAGCGTGTACTCAAGACAGCCGAGGAACACCGCCATCAGGACCATGCCGAGATAATCGGCGCCTCGCAGCAGCGACCAGTTAGGACGGTCGATACGCACTAGCAGCGGCACGGTAATCGTCACGAAAATGCCCGGCACCAGATTGACGAAGAACAGCCAGTGCCACGAGTAGTTATCAGTAATCCAGCCGCCGATGGTCGGCCCGAGGGTCGGCGCCAGTGACGACAACCCGCCGACCACGGCCGCCGCCAGCACGCGCTGCGGGCCGCTGAAGAACGCAAACGCCGTGGTGAACACCAGCGGAATCATCGAACCGCCGAGAAACCCTTGCAGCGCACGGAACGCGATCATGCTCTGGATATTCCACGCGGCACCGCAAAGCAGGCTGGCAATGGTAAAACCGGCCGCCGAGGCGGCAAAGATCCACCGCGTCGACATCACGCGCGACAGCCAGCCCGAGAGCGGAATCACGATGATTTCCGCGATCAGGTAGCTGGTTTGCACCCACGCGGTTTCATCGGCCCCTGCCGACAAGCCGCCACCGATGTCCTTGAGCGACGCCGAGACGATCTGGATATCGAGCAGCGCGATGAACATGCCCACGACCATCGTCATGAAGGCGATGACCTTGGCCTGCGTCGACATCGATTCGACGGAAAATCCTCCGCCTGTGCCCGGTGGCGTGCTGCCAGCGACGACAAGCGGCATGGGCCGGGAGTCGTTCGCGGGCTGTCCGGGCCTTGGGGAGTCGCCGGCACTACCATCCCCCGGTGGCGTCGGCTGCGGCAGCCCGGCCGGTAAGGCCGCGCCGGTATGCGCGGCGCTCATCGTGCCGCCACCTTGGCAGCACCCGGCGCGGCGACAGCATCGTCACCCGCACGGGCATCGACTTCCGCCGTCACGGACAGCCCCGGGCGTAACGTGCCCAGACGGCCGTCAGCCTCATCGAGCAGCACGCGAACCGGCACACGCTGCACGATCTTCGTGAAGTTGCCCGTCGCATTTTCGGGTGGCAACACGCTGAACTGCGCCCCCGTCGCGGGTGCCAGACTCGCCACATGACCGTGGAACACTCGCCCCGGCAGCACGTCGGCTTCAATCTTCACGGGCATGCCCGGCCGCAAGCGCGCCAGTTGCCCCTCCTTGAAGTTGGCGTCGACCCAAAGTCCGTGGGCCGGCACGATCGCGAGCAGTTGCGTGCCCGTCGATGCGTAGGCACCCGGCCGTGCCCGCCGATTGCCGACCGTGCCGTCGACCGGCGCCCGCACGACGGTGTCTTCCAGATTGAGTTTCGCAATGTCACGCTCGGCCACGGCCTGCGCCAAAGCCGCTTGCGCCTGTTGCTTCTGGGTCGCGATCACGTCGATCTGGCGCTCTGCGGCGACCGCCCCCGCCTCGGCGCGGTCACGGTTGGCGGCGAGTTGCTTGTAATCGGCGTCCGCCTTCTGTGCGCTTTGCACCGAGACGGCCGCCTTGGCCACGAGGTCCTGATAGCGCACCTGATCGTCATGGGCGCGGCGCGCATCGGCCGCCACCGCGACCACGCTGGCGCGTGCCTGCGCGATCACGGCGGTTTGCAGTCGCGCGGTGGCATCGAGGTTGGCGAGCAACGCCTGCTGGGCCGCCACGGCACCTTCCGCCTTCGCGAGCGCGGCGCGGTAATCGCGGTCATCGAGTCGCACCAGCACATCGCCCGCATGCACGGGCTGGTTGTCCGTCACCAGCACCTGCGCGATGTAACCCGGGACTTTCGGGCCGAGCACGGTGACGTCGCCGCCGACGTAAGCGTCGTCAGTCGACTCGAAGAACCGCGCCGTCGTCCACCAATGCACCCCATAGCCCAGTGCGGCAATGGCCGCCACGGCCACCGCGCCTCGCAGCGCGAAGCGGCGCCGCGCGCCGCTGGACGGAGATACCGAAGGTTGCTGATTGGCCGGTGTGGCTTGCGGGGCGGTTGTGCTCGGGGAAGTCATGGAGGTCAATCCTTCTTCATTCAAGTGGCGTAAGCGGTCTTGGAGGCGTGAGAGATGTCAAAGCGACATCGGCAACGAGGGGTTGCTTTCACAATGAAAGTTAGTATAGAGTTGCAACTATCATCTTGCAAGTAACTCGTAATTCAACGCACCCAATCCCTCGCCGCCATGAACACCTTCTCGCCGACGCTCTCGAAAATGCCCCTCCCGATCCGGCCGCCCCGGCCGACATTGCCGACTTTGTTGAATTTCCGAACGGCATTGCTGGCGATATCCGTGAGCGCGCTGGCAGGCTGCGCCGTCGGTCCCGATTACGTTCGTCCCGCAGCGGATCTGCCCGCGCATTTCGCCAGCAGCGCCCTGCTGACCCAACGCGACGCCGATCGGAAGTCAGCGGACGGCACCGCCGGGGCCACGGTTGCGCCGGCACTCGACGAGTGGTGGGTGGGCTTTCACGACCCGGTGCTGACCGGCATCGTGCAGCAGGCGCTGGCGCAGAATCTCGACTTGCAGGCAGCGATGGCGCGTGTCGAACAGGCCCGCGCCCAAGCACGGCAAGCCGGTGCGCAGCAACTGCCGTCACTCTCGCTAGACGGCAGCGTGACGCGCGAGCATCAGTCGCTCGACGGGCCGCTCGGCACCGTGGCGCGCACGATTCCGGGCTACAACCGGAACATGACGATCTACGACATTGGCGTGGGTGCGAGTTGGGAGGTGGACCTGTTTGGCGGCCTGCAACGCTCGGCGCAAGCGGCGGGGGCGCTGGCGCAGGCGGCAGAAGCCCAGCGTGACGGCGTGCGGGTGAGCATCGTTGCCGAAGCCGCCGACGCCTACTTTCGCGTGCGTGCCGCACAGCGGCGTCTGGCCATCGCACAAGACCAGATCGAGACGGATGCCCGGCTAGTGGAGATCGTGCGCTTGCGCCTGAAAGACGGGTTGGCCACCGCGCGTGAGATGGCGCAGTCGGAGGCCTTGCTGGCGCAGGCACGCACGACGTTGCCGCCGCTGCGCATCGAGCGCGAGACGCAACTCAACCGGCTGGATGTCTTGATGGGGGCCGCGCCCGGTACGTACGCGCGACGGATGAGCGCCGCCACACAGGACGACGATCTGCATGCCCGACCGCTTGCCATTCCGGCGATTGGCGATGCGAGTGCGCCAGCCGACTTGCTGCGCCGCCGCCCCGACGTCATCGCGGCGGAGCGCCAACTGGCCGCGTCGAATGAGCGCATCGGCGCGTCGCTCGCCGAGTACTACCCGAAGCTCTCGCTGTCTGGCGTGCTCGGGTTCGATACGCTCGCTGGGGGACGCGTCCCCAGCGTGGCGACGTTCCAGCCGTTAGCCGCGCTTGGACTGCGCTGGCGATTGTTCGACTTCGGCCGGATCGACGCCGAGGTGGCGCAGGCGCGTGGGGCGAACGCGCAGGCGCTCGCGCAATATCGGTTGTCGATGTTGCACGCCACGGAAGATGTGGAAAACGCCGTGGTCACGCTAGTCGAGCTGGAGCAGCAACGCAGGGATCTGGCGAGTGCCGTCGAGGCACAGACGCGGGCACGCGACAGTGCTCAGGATGCCTATACCGGCGGCACAGTGAGTCTTTATGAGGTGCTGGACGCCGACCGCCAACTGCTGACGGTGCGCGATGCCGACGCCCGCGTGCAAGCGGACAATGCGCGCGCAGCCGTGGCGACCTTCCGGGCGTTAGGCGGCGGATGGGACGCACCGTTGCCGACGGTGGCGCTGGTGAAGTGAGCTCTATGCGGCGCGGCGCGATGGACGTGATGCGCCCGCCGCGCACTTCCCCTTTGCTCTGCAAGACCAATGGCTATGCCGCCCTGCGCCCACGTCGAAGCACTGACGCGGCAGGTGCGGCCGCATGACTCGCACGTCGTTTCCTCGCGACGGACGCCCCCGCAGACGATAGGCCTGTGCTCGTCGCCGGCACAGCGGCCAACGTGGTCTGATACATCGCGACCAGCGATTCTTGCGCACTGACCTGCTCGCGTAACCGGGCAATCAACGAATCCTGCACCGCCTTGGACGAACGCAGCTCGTGTTGCGCTTCGGTGAGCGTCGCAAGTTCGGTCTCGGTGTCCTGCAACTGCCGCTGATGCTGCTTGCGCTCTTGCTGGAGCGCCTTGATCGACTCGCGCGCGGTGTCCAGCTCCAGCAGCAGGCGACGCTCGTTAGCTTCGGCCCGCTCGTTGAGGCGCTGGCGCTCGACATCCCATTCCGCACGTTGTTCGGCGTGAGCATCAAGCGTGGCCTGCGCCGCGACGCGCGCGTCCGCCACCGCCTGACGAGACGTGACGGCGTCAGCCTGCGCATCGATCAACAATGCTTCGGCGCGGCGGGCCTGCGCCTGCGCTTCATCGCGCGCTTGCCGCGCATCCGCCGCTGCCACCTCGGCAGAGGCGACACGTTCATGCAGCACGGCGCGCGCTTGCTCCAACGCTTCCCGGTCGGCGGCAAGCGCCGCCTCGCGAGCATCCAGCACCGCGCGGCGCGATGCCGCCTCTTCCGCTAACGCGTCACGCCCTTCCGTCAGCGCCAACGCCCACAGATCCATGGCCGCGCGCGCCACCGTCTCCGGCATTGCCACACCCTCGGGCAAACCGGCGATACCACCCCCGCCGGATGCCCCCTTCAACCGCGCGCCGAGCCCGGCAAACCACGCGTCGAGATACGGACTGACCGTATTCGGCGAGCCCCGCCCCAGTTGCTGCCGAATGCGCTCGATGGTGGGCCGCTGGCCTGCCATCAGCAACGTGTCGGCGGCAGACCAGACGTCGAGCTCCGAGATGCCTCGCCCGGCCGAGCGCGGCGCGGGAGCCGGTACGGTGGCGTCTTGCGGTCTCGATGCATTCATAAGGAGCTCCTTCATTGGTTTGGGGCGATAAATCAACGCCATTGCCAAATAACCCACGACAAGGGAACATTATCGCTAGTTATTTCTTACATACGTTATATTTACTACATATTACATATGAAATCATATGTCAGGTAGAAAAATTACCTCTCACACCCCATCCGACGGTGCGCCACCCACGAAATCGAGTCGCCGCGACGCATCTGTGACGGCGGCAGCCTCTCGCCTGCCCGCGCCGCTCGATCCGGCCAAACTCGACGCCGATGCCCGCGATGCGGCCCGCGCCCTCGTCCGCGAAGGCGATTCGCCGAATACGCGCCAAAGCTATCAATCGGCCATGCGGTACTGGTTGCGTTGGTATCGGCTGCGCTATGGGGCCGCTGGCAATGCGGAAATGGCCTCGCAATCGCTTGAGATGTCGCTGCCGTTATCACCCGCCGTCATCGTGCAATTCGTCGTCGATCACGCCATGCATCAAGGCAAACACGGGCTGACGACCGAGATGCCCGCCGCGCTGGACGCCGCGCTCGTCGCCGAAGGTGTCAAGGCACGCCCCGGGCCGCCCGCATTGGCGACGCTGCTGCATCGGGTGAGCGTCATCGCCAAGCTCCACACTTCGCGCGAATTGCCCAACCCCTGCGCGGACCCTGCGGTACGTGAGCTGCTCGCCAAAACGCGCCGCGCCTATGCCAAACGTGGTGTACGCACGGCAAAGAAAGACGCCCTGACGCGCGAGCCGCTGCGCGCCCTGCTGGCAACGTGTGACGATTCGCTGCGCGGCAAACGCGATCGCGCATTGCTGCTCTTCGCTTGGGCCAGCGGCGGCCGCCGGCGCTCGGAAGTCGTGCGCGCGAGCTGCGAGAACTTGCGACGCACCGGACCGGAAAGCTACGTGTTCACACTCGCGTGGTCGAAGACCAACCAGCACGGCGCCGATCTCGCGGAGAACGACAAACCCGTGACGGGTGCCGCCGCCGCCGCGATGACGGATTGGCTGGCGGCCAGCGGTATTGCCGAGGGCGCGATATTTCGGCGAGTGCGGCGGGGCGGTCACGTCGGCGAACCGCTTTCGGAAGCCGCCGTGCGTGACATCGTGCGCGAGCGCTGCCAACTGGCAGGGCTTGAAGGGGACTTCTCTGCGCACTCGCTGCGCTCCGGCTTTGTCACCGAAGCGGCACACCAGCAAGTGCCGTTGGCCGAGACCATGGCGATGACCGGACACACCAGCGTGGCGACGGTCGTCGGCTACTTCCGCCGTGCCGACATGGCACGCTCACGGGCTGCCGACTTGATGGGAGCGCCCGACACGGCGGACGATGCAGCAGATAACAACGCCGACGATTCGCACGACGCCTGACGCCAATCGCAGCGGCCCGCCACCCCGTTATTTCAGACGGGTGGCTGACACAAAGATGTATTTCAGTGGTATCTTTTATCGCGATGGACGTATGCCATAGTGGACATACTCCCTGCTTTGTCGGCTCGACCCCGGTGGCCTCATGGCCGCCGCCCCCAACGACCCCACCGACCATTGAAAGGTGCAGATCGCCATGCGTAGCTCCCTCGCTTCTCACCCGCTCACCGAACGTCTCGGCTTGCTCACCCCGATCATTCAGGCACCCATGGCCGGCACCTCCACGCCCGCACTGGCCGCTGCCGTCTCGAACGCTGGCGGACTCGGTTCGCTGGGCGTAGCGTCGGGGAACGCCGATACCGCCCGCAAAGCCATTCACGACACGCGCGCCCTCACGCGCAAGCCGTTCAACGTCAATCTCTTCTGTCACGCTCCCGCCAAGCTCGACACGTCGCGCGACGCAGCGTGGCTGGCCTATCTCGCCCCCGAGTTCGCCCGCTTCGACGCCACACCGCCCGCCACGCTCAGCGAGATCTATATGAGCTTTGTCGCCGACGATGCCATGTTCGAAATGCTGCTCGAAGAGCGACCGGCTGTCGTCAGCTTCCACTTCGGCCTGCCCTCGCAAGCCAAGATCGATGCGCTGCATGCCGCAGGCATCACGTTGTTCGCCACGGCGACGAATCTGGCCGAAGCGCGCGCGGTTGAAGCCGCCGGTATCGACGCGGTCGTCGCGCAAGGTTATGAAGCCGGTGGCCATCGTGGACGCTTCGAGGATCTTGGCGACCGCGTGACAACGGATGACGAACAGCTGGGCACGCTGGCGCTGGTGCGTCTGCTCGTAACGCATACGTCGCTACCGGTGATTGCGGCCGGCGGCATCATGGACGGCGCGGGTATCGCAGCCGTTCTGGCGCTCGGTGCACAGGCGGCGCAACTCGGCACGGCTTTCGTGGGGTGCCCGGAATCAGCCGCCGATGCCGCGTATCGCGAACGATTGACGAGTGGTCATCCGCCGCGCACTGCGATGATTCGCGCAATCTCCGGCCGCCCGGCGCGGGGTTTCGCCAACCGCCTGCATGAACTTGAAGAAGCGGCCGAGCGGCCGCTGCTCCCCGCCTATCCGGTGACGTACGACGCGGGCAAGGCGCTCAATGCCGCCGCGAAAGCCAAGGGCAACAGCGATTACGCCGCCCAGTGGGCCGGTCAGGCCGCCCCGTTGGCCCGGGCGATGCCCGCAGCAGAACTCGTGGGCGTGTTGCGCGCCGAGCTGCATGAGACGTTCGACGCCCTGCGCGAACTTGCCGAATCCCTTTGAGCGCGGAGTCACGCATGACAACAACACTTCGCCTCACTGAGCGCCTTGGCCTGACGACACCGATCATTCAGGCGCCGATGGCCGTCGCTTCCACACCGGCACTGGCTGCTGCCGTCTCCAACGCCGGTGGCCTTGGCTCTCTGGCCGTCGGTAATATTGACGCCACGGCGGCACGCGACGTCATCCGGCAGACACGCGCACTGACCGACCGCCCCTTCAACGTCAATGTCTTCACGCACGTGCCGGCCAAGGCCGACGCCGCGCGCGAAGCCGCATGGCTCGACTATCTGGCGCCGGAGTTCGCACGATTCGACGCGAAGCCGCCCGCGTCGCTGCGCGAAATCTACCTGAGCTTCGTGGAAGACGTGGCGATGTACGAGATGTTTCTCGAAGAACGCCCCGCCGTCATCAGCTTCCACTTCGGCTTGCCCCCGCAAGACTGGATCGATGCACTGCAAGCGGCGGGCATCGTGCTGTTCGCGAGCGCCACGAACGAAGAGGAAGCCGCCGCCATCGAAGCGGCCGGCATCGATGCCATCGTCGCGCAAGGCTGGGAAGCGGGCGGGCATCGCGGACGCTTCAACGACGAAGGCGACCGTCAGCGCACGCAAGACGAACAGCTGGGCACGTTCGCACTGGTGCGGCGGCTCGTCTCGCTGACGTCGCTGCCGGTGATCGCGACGGGCGGCATCATGGACGGCGCAGGCATTGCCGCCGTGCTCGCACTCGGCGCACAGGCCGCGCAATTGGGCACGGCGTTCTTGCTTTGCCCGGAGTCCAGCGCGGATGCCGCCTATCGCGAAGCGCTCACGCGTAGTGAACCGCCCCGCACCGCGCTGATCCGCGCCATCTCGGGCCGCCCGGCACGCGGGTTCGCGAATCGTTTCTGGGAACTCGAACACGTTGCCGGACGCCCGGCGATTCCCGACTATCCGATTACGTACGATGCCGGCAAGTCGCTCAATGCCGCTGCAAAGGCGCATAAGGACAGCGGCTATGCGGCACAATGGGCCGGACAAGCGGCGCCGCTCGCCCGGGTGTTGCCCGCAGCAGAATTGATCGGCGTACTCACGCGAGAAACCCGCGAAGCGATCACGGCCGCTGCCCGCCTGTCATGAAACGTCGAACGCAGTAACCGACACCCGCAAGTCAGGCAAGTCCCCCTTAGCTTCGGAGACGTCACGGCATGTTCAACGCAATTTTGCTGACGCAATCCGACGGTGCCACACAGGCCGCCGTCACCGCACTGGAAGACGATGCACTCCCTGCCGATGGCGACGTGCTCGTCGCCATCGATTACTCCACCATCAATTACAAGGACGGTCTGGCGATCACCGGCCGCGCACCGGTCGTGCGCCACTGGCCGATGGTCGCAGGCATCGATGGCGCCGGTACGGTGCTCGAATCGTCGCACCCGGCATGGCACAAGGGCGATCGGTTCGTGCTCAATGGCTATGGTGTCGGCGAGACGCACTGGGGATGTCTGGCGCAAAAGGCCCGTCTCAAGGGCGACTGGCTGGTACGCCTGCCCGGGCGCCTGACACCCCGCGATGCGATGGCGATCGGCACCGCCGGCTACACGGCGATGTTGTCGGTGATGGCGCTGGAGCGCAGCGGCGTGTCTCCACGCCATGGGGATGTGCTGGTGACGGGAGCCTCCGGCGGGGTGGGCTCGGTGGCCATCGCGCTACTCAGTTCGCTCGGGTATCGCGTGGTCGCCTCGACCGGCAAACTTCACGAGGCCGACTATCTGAAGACGCTCGGCGCCGCGGAAGTCATCGACCGCAATCTGCTTTCAGCCCCCGGCAAACCGCTTCAGAAAGAGCGCTGGGCCGCCGTGGTCGACTCGGTGGGGTCACACACGCTCGTGAACGCCTGCGCCCAGTTGCGCTATGACGGCGTGGCAACGGCGTGCGGTCTCGCACAAGGCATGGACTTCCCGGCCAACATGGCGCCGTTCATCCTGCGCGGCATTACGCTGCACGGGATCGATAGCGTGATGGCACCGCACGCACTGCGCGAACAAGCCTGGCAGCGTCTGGCGCGCGATCTCGAACCGCAAAAACTCGGGGGCATTTCGCACGACGTCAGCCTGCACGACGCCATCGGCATCGGGCAACGTATCGTGAAGGGGGAAATTCACGGCCGGGTGGTGGTGGACGTGAACCGCTGAAGCAGGCCACTGAAAAGCCAACGAAGCAACGCAGAAACCACCGAAACAGCAAACCAAGCGGGCGGCCCTCACAGGCCGCCCGTTTTTCGTTTAGTGGCCGCCGCCGAGGTACGCCGCGCGCACGGCGTCGTCGTTGCGCAGACTTTCTGCCGGGCCGTGCACCGAGATGCGGCCGTTTTCCAGCACGTAGCCGTAGTCGGCGACGGCCAGCGCCGCTGCCGCGAACTGTTCGACGAGCAACATCGTCACGCCCTCGGACTTGAGGTTGCCGATGATGCGGAACACTTCGTCGACCAGAATCGGCGCGAGGCCCATCGACGGCTCATCGAGCAGCACGATGTCCGGGCGCAGCATCACCGCGCGGGCCATGGCGAGCATCTGCTGCTCGCCGCCCGAAAGCGTACCGGCCAACTGGTTGCGGCGTTCTTTCAGGCGTGGGAACAGATCCATCGCGCGGTCGAGGTCGGCCGCCACGTCGCCGCGCGGGCGGCTGCCGGTCAAGCGCGGAAACGCGCCGAGGCGCAGATTATCGGTCACCGACATGGTGGCGAAAACGCGCCGGCCTTCCGGCGAGTGCGCAAGGCCGAGCTTGGCGATGCGATGCGAATCGAGCCCGTCGATACGCTTCTCGCCGAGGGTGATTTCACCGGAGGTCGGCTTGATCATGCCCGACACGGCGCGCATGGTCGTGGTCTTGCCGGCCCCGTTCGAGCCGATCAGCGTGATGACCTGGCCGCCCGGCACATCGATATCGATGCCGTGCAGTACCTGCACTTTGCCGTAGCCGGCTTGCAGATTACGAATGGAAAGCATAGGAGTTCCGTGAGTTCGTGGCTGCCTGATACGTCACGGGCACCGATCCGGCCGGCCCCCGTGACATGGCGCGCGTCAGTGAGTCGTCGTTGCGCCGCCCAGATAGGCTTCGATCACCTTCGGATCGGCCTGAATCTGTGCCGGCAGCCCTTCCGCGATTTTCTGCCCGAAGTCGAGCACGGACACCGTCTGGCACGTGCTCATGACCACGTCCATGTGGTGCTCGATCAGGATGACCGTAATGCCGTGGTCGCGGATCTTGCGAATGATCGTGAGCAACTCGCGAATATCGGGTGCCGTAAGCCCCGCCGCCGGCTCGTCGAGCAACAGCAAGCGCGGATCCAGCGCCAGTGCCCGTGCGATCTCCAGCAGACGCTGCTTGCCGTATGGCAGATTGCGCGCTTCCTCGTCGGCCAGCGGTGCCAGCCCCACGAACTCCAGCAGCCGCATCGCCCGTGCACGTGCCCCGCCTTCTTCGCGCTTGTAACGCGGCAGTCGCAACGACACATCGACCAGTGTCGAGCCGAACGTGTGATGCAACCCCACAAGCACGTTTTCGAGCGCCGTCATTTCGCCGAACAACTGCACGTTCTGGAACGTGCGTGCCACGCCCGAGAGCGCGATGTCTGCCGACGTACGCCCGGCCAGCGACTGCCCGGCGAACTCGATGCTGCCGGCCGTGGGCACGTAAATGCCCGTGAGCACGTTCATCATCGTGCTCTTGCCCGAGCCGTTGGGGCCGATCAAGCCGTGAATCGTGCCACGCTTGACCGTCAGGTCCACCTGATTGAGCGCCTTGAGACCGTCGAACTGCATGAGCAGCTGGCGCACCTTGAGCAACTCTTCCGGGCCGCTCGCGGCGGCCGCCAGTACCGGATCGGTGGTGCTCCCGGCGCCTTCGTCGATCTGCGCCGCCGACACCGTACTTGCCCGGCGGCGATTCATGACCTTGGCACGCAGGAAGCCAACGATGCCATCGGGCAGGTAGTACACGACGAACAGAATCATCAGACCGAAAATCGTCAGACGCCAGTCGGTGATGTTGTCGCGCCACCAGGTCACACTCGCCAGTGCGATCGTGCCGACGATCGGCACGGCGGCTTTGGCGAGGCTCGTGCGTCCGCGTGCGATGGCGGTGACGGCGACACCCGTGGTCACCACGGCGATGGCGGTGGCCACGATACGGAAGGTCGCGATGTCATCGAGCAACTGCGGCAGCAGCACGATGATGGCCGCCCCCAGCAGCGAGCCGCTGCGCGTCTTGCGACCGCCCATGATCACGGCGAGCAGGAACAGAATCGTCAACTCGAAGTTGTACGTGTTCGGCGAAATGTACTGCTCGGAGTAGGCATAGAGGCTGCCTGCGAGCCCGGCGAAACCGGCGCTGATCACGAACGCATACACCTTGTAGCGATACACCGACACACCCATACAGTCCGACGCCACCGGCGAATCGCGCAGTGCCTCGAAGGCACGGCCAAGGTGCGACTTCAGGATGCGATGCGCCACCAGCATGCTCAGCAGCAGCAATACCGCCACCAGCCAGTAGTACTCGACTTCATCCATCGGGTGCCCGCCGATGAGCGGCTTGGTGAGCTTGATGCCGAGCGGCCCCGAGGTGAGGAAGTCCATCTCGTTGATGAGAATCTGGATGATGGTGCCGAACGCCAGCGTCACCATGGCCAGATACGGCCCGATCACCCGCAGTGCAGGCAACGCGAGAATTGCGCCGAACGCGGCCGTGACCAGAATGGCCGCCGGCAGTGCCAGCCAGAGCGAGAGCCCGAGCTTGGCGAAGAACACGCCCGCCACATAGGCGCCGATACCGAACAGGCCGGCGTGGCCCAACGATACCTGCCCCGTGTAGCCCACGACGATATCCAGCCCGAAGAGCAGGATCGCGTAGATCATGATCGTCTCGATCATGTGGATGTAATACGGGTTGCCGACGGCGAGCGGAAAGCCGAACAGCGCGAGAATGCCGACGATGCCCGCGAGCTTCGCGGTCATGCGCAGGCCGCCGAGATCGCCGGCCTCGCGGGAGGTGGTGGTCTGTGCGGTCATGGTTACACCTTCTTGATCGCGGTCTTGCCGAACAGGCCCGCCGGCTTCACGGCCAGAACGAGCAACAGCAGCACGAGGCCCGGCACATCTTTGTAGCCGGTCGACACATAAAACGCCGTGGTCGTCTCGGCAATGCCGAGAATCAGACCACCGACGAGCACGCCCATCCCGCTCGACAACCCGCCGATGATCGCCACCGCGAACGCCTTCAGGCCGAGGACCGCGCCCATCGTGGCACCGGTGAGCGTGAGCGGCGCGACGAGCACGCCCGCAAACGCGGCGGCCATCGACGACAGCGCGTACGAGAACGTAATGACGAGACTCGTGTTGATCCCCATCAGGCCGGCCGCGTCGCGGTCGTTGGCCGTGGCCACCACGGCCTTGCCGTAGATCGAGCGGCGGTTGAACAGCTCGACGGCCGCCATCATCAGCAGTGCGCCGACGACGACCAGCATTTCCATGGGCAACACGTTGGCGCCCAGCACGCTGACGGGGGCTTCGGGCAACGGCGACGGGAATTTCAGATCGTCACGGCCCCAGACGTTTTCCGCCACGTTGCGGAAGATGATGCCCAGCGCAATGGTGGACATGATCCAGCCGAATTCGGATTTGATGCGTAAGGCGGGTTTCACGCCGATGCGCTCGACGAACGCGCCCTGCACGAGGCCGAACAGGCACACGATCGGGATCATCAGCCAGTAATTGAGACCAAGGGTGTCGACCAGGGTAAGGCCGACCAGCGCGCCGAGCATCAGCGCTTCGCCCTGGCCGAAGTTCAGGGTGCCGGACGTCGCAAACGTCAGTTGGTAACCGAAGGCGATCACGGCGTAGATCATCCCCAGCGCGATGCCGCTGAAGATGAGTTGAATCAGGATGGTCATGCGGTCCTCTCTCGCGAGTGCGAGCCTACGAGTGATGCACGGGAGGCATACGGATCACGAGCCTCACGCCGGTCCCGAGTGCCGGCGGCAGGCCGCGGGTGTGGCAACGGCGCGCGCGCCAGACCGTTTGCCCGTGTGTTCCCCGTGGGCTTGGGTCGTGGACGGCGCGCGCCGTGGGTCACCCGTCAGGGCTGCATCTGGGTGCAGCCTGTCGAGCACAGGCAGGCTTACTTGCCAGCCACCTTCTCGCGGACCTTGCTGCCGGCCTTCAGGTCGGTGTCGTAGGCATACACGACGCGGCCGCCCTTCACTTCGCCGAACACCGGAATGTTGGCCGTGATGGCGTCGTGGTCGTCATGCGAGAACGGACGGTCGTAGGTCGTGACCACGCCTTCCACCGGTGCCTTCAGGTCTTCCAGTGCGGCACGCACCTTCGGGCCATCGGTGCCGCCGGCTTGCTTGATGGCAGCGGCCAGCAGGTAGACCGAGTCGTAGCCTTGCGCTGCCGAGACCGCCGAGTCGATGCGGTTGTTCTTCGGCTTGAACATGGCCAGATAGGCGTCGATGAAGGCCTTGCGCTTGGGCGTGTTCGGCTCCTGAATGAACGTCTGCGGCATGCGGGCGCCTTCGCCGTTCGCACCCGAGTTGTCGATGTAGTTCGCCATCGCGAGCGTCCAGCTGCCGATGATCGGCAGCTTCCAGCCGAGCTTGGCCATGCCGTTGGCGATCTGCGCCAGTTCCGGGCCAATGCCGTAGGTCAGGATCACGTCGGCGCCGGCCTGTTTGGCCTTGAGCAACTGCGCCGTCATGTCGACGTCCTTGATGTTGAACTTCTCTTCGGCGACCGGCTTGATGCCCTTCGCGGCGAGTGCCTTTTCCAGATCCTCACGGCCGAGCTGACCGTAGTTGGTCGAGTCCGCCAGAATGGCCGGCTTCTTGAAACCACGGCGCGTGATCGCTTCTTCCACGATCATCGGGGCCTGAATGCTGTCCTTGGCGGCGTTACGGAAGACGTAGTTGTCGGGATACTGCGGGGCCTTGAACTGGTCGGTGATCACCGTGCCCGTGGCCACGTTGTTGAACACCGGAATTTTGGCGTCCTGATAAAAACGCTGCGAGGCGAGTGCAACGCCGGTGTTGATGTAACCGACGGTGGCAACGACCTTTTCCTTGTTGATGAGCTCTTGGGCGATTTGCACGCCGCGCTCGTTCTTGGCTTCGTCGTCGCGCTCGACCAGCACGATCTGGCGGCCCAGCACACCGCCCGACTTGTTGATTTCGGCAGCCGCCAGGCGCACGCCGTCACGCATGGACACGCCCATCGACGACGAACCGCCGGTGAACGGCCCGGACACGCCGAGCTTGATCGGGTCGGCGGCGATGGCCAGCGATGCGGTAGTAGCGGAGATGGCGAACGCGACAGCGCCTGCCATGAGCTTGAATCGGAATTGCATAAGGGTCTCCTTCGGTGCGATGCGTTTCGATATGACGCTTTCTTTCGGCGCTTATCCATGTCGCAGGCCCTGCCGTGGGAGGCGCGATTCACGAGTTCGTTCTGACCCCGCCGCACCGCCCCGGTCTTGTAATTTCGTGTCAGGGCGATACCGTAAAGCACGCTTCGAACGACCAACCTAGCGGGCCGATTATGTGACCCCTGAGTTTTGCCCGCAAAGACGGGAATACCCCTACGGTGATGCGGGTTTGCGCGAAGCAAGCCCCATTTCATGCGGGTTTCGAAGGGGTTTTCTTTTGTACGCCATGTACGGCGCGTGTCCGCAAGTCAGAACGGAGTGCGAAAGAATTCGACTCGGATGACGGGTCGTAAGGGAGTTGTAAGGGACGGCGATTAGCAGCGTGCTTTCACGACGCGCGTGAACGCTTTTTTGCACCGGATACGGGCACGAGGGCGAGGTGAGGAGATGTGCGATGCAACAGATGCGCTCGCGCAGAGCGCATCTGTTGCAAGATCGGGAAGATCAGTCGGTGCCGCCCGGCGCGAGCACTTCGCGTGTGCCGTTGCGGCCCATCGGCGTGACGAGCCCGGCCGCTTCCATCTGCTCGATGAGACGTGCCGCACGGTTGTAGCCGATGCGCAATTGGCGCTGGACTGCGGAGATCGACGCCCGGCGGGTGTTGAGGACGAAGGCCGCGGCTTCGTCGTACAGCGGGTCGGCCTCGGCGTCGGCAGAGGCCTCGCCGAACAGATCGGCCGAGGCGGCATCGGCCGGATCGCCCGCCAGAATCGCTTCGTCGTATTCCGGTTCGCCGTATTGCTGCCAGTGCTGCACGACCCGATGCACTTCGTCGTCGGCCACGAACGCGCCGTGCACCCGTTGCGGGTAGCCGGTGCCCGGCGGCAGGAACAGCATGTCGCCCTGCCCCAGCAGCGATTCGGCACCCATCTGGTCGAGAATGGTGCGCGAATCGATCTTCGACGACACCTGAAACGCGACCCGCGTGGGAATGTTGGCCTTGATCAGACCGGTGATGACATCCACCGACGGACGCTGCGTTGCGAGAATCAAGTGAATGCCGGCCGCGCGCGCCTTCTGCGCCAGACGTGCGATCAGCTCTTCGATCTTCTTGCCTGCGACCATCATCAGGTCGGCCAGCTCGTCGATCACCACGACGATGAACGGCAGGCGATCGAGCGGTTCGGGCGCGTCCGGTGTGAGCGAGAACGGGTTGCTGACCTTTTGGCCTGCGGCGTGCGCGTTGGCGATCTTTTCGTTGTAACCGGCCAGATTGCGCACGCCCAGTGCGGACATCAGGCGGTAGCGTTTTTCCATCTCGCCGACGCACCAGTTCAGCGCGTGGGCGGCCTGCTTCATGTCGGTCACCACCGGCGCGAGCAGGTGCGGAATGCCGCCATAGACCGACAGTTCCAGCATCTTCGGGTCGATCATGATGAGCCGCACGTCGTCCGGTGTCGCCTTGTACAGCAGCGAAAGGATCATGGCGTTGACCGCCACCGACTTGCCCGAACCGGTCGTGCCTGCCACCAGCAAGTGCGGCGCACGTGCCAGATCGGTGACGACGGGCTCACCCGTGATGTCCTTGCCCATCGCCAGCGCGAGGCGCGACGGATGGGCGTCAAATACCGGCGCGGCCAGAATCTCGGACAGGCGGATCATCTGACGCTTGGCGTTGGGCAATTCGAGGCCCATGCACGTCTTGCCCGGAATCGTTTCGACGACACGAATCGACGTCACACCCAATGCGCGCGCCAGATCCTTCATCAACCCGACCACCTGCGCACCGCGCACGCCCACAGCCGGTTCGACTTCGAAGCGCGTAATCACCGGCCCGGCCGATGCACCGACCACCGTCACCGGCACCTTGAATTCGGCCAGCCGTTGTTCGATCAGCTGACTGACGGCCGCGAGCGCTTCTTCGGAGATTTCATGCGCCACATCGGTCACGGCGACCGCGGGCGTCAGTTCGTCAAGCGACGGCAGATCGTAATCGACGGCCACACGCGGCGGGGGTGTTTCGTACGGCGTGTCGTCCGTGAAATTGGCTTGGGGCGGCTCGACGGGCGGCCGCGCCGCGAAGTTCGCAAACGACGGGATGGCGGGTGCCGAAGCAAAGCTCGGCACCACCACCGGAGGAATCGTCGGCGACGCGGCCTGATAAGGGGTATGGGTGACCTGCGGCAACGCTTGCCAGTCGTCGGCGGCGGCATCGTCCACACGATCGACGTCAGGCGGTCCCACGTCAAACGGCGGCTCGCTGTCTGCGTCAGCAGCATCCGTGCGCGCCCAAGTGCCGTCGGCGCGCAAGACGTAATGCGGCTTGTGCTGCGTGTCGCTCAGGTCGTCGTCATCGGGCGGCATGGTGATGTCCGGCGGCGCGACGAGTGCTTCGACGGCACTCCCCTCCCCTTCGAGGGCGGTGTCCGTGTTGATGGTGGTGCTTATGCCGCCAGCGCCGATGTGGTCGTCCCGGTCGTAAGTCGTTTCAACGCTCGCCAATACGTCAGCGAACACGAATGAACGACGCGGCGTGACTGACACCGGCAAGGGCAAAGGCGATACCGCGTCTTGTGCCGTGATCGATGCGTCCATCGCCCGCTCGGGTTCAGGCGCAACCGCCTGCTCCACCGGCATCGCCGGCGCGGCTGCCTCATGCGCTACGTCGGCAGGCGGCTGCGGCACGGCGTCCGGCACGCTCTGGGCAATCGCTTGTGGCGCGTCGCCCGACGACCACGAGCGCAGGTCGCGCAGCAGCGCTTCGGCCTCTTCGCGCAAGTCGGCCAGTGCCTGTTGACGCGCGACCTCGGCGGCGCGGGCGGCGACCTCGCGGGCGATCATTTCCGGCGTAGGACCCGGCGGCACCTCGGGGACATCGGGGAGTTCGCTGGACGTGTCGGCCGACGCGATACCGTCGGTATGTGAAAACGACGGCAGCGGAGAAAATTCGGAGAAGTCGGCAGTGATCGGCGTCGCCGCATGCGAAGCCGACCAGGACGCCGCGCCCTGCATGGTGGGTGCGGCGGCGACCGGGGCAGCGATGATTGCCTTCGGCAGCGACGACACTGGCGTGGGCGCAGGGGCGGCCATGGGAGCCGACACGGGTGTCGCCGTTGACGACACTGGCGCCGATGCATCCACCGCGCGCGATCCCGGCAACGCATTGCCCTGACTCACCACCGGCGCCGGTTGGGCGCCACGCGGTGGCATATCTTCTAGACCGAGTTGCGGCTTGCGGAAGGGACTGCGCACGATCGTGCCGCGCAAGTGCGCCGGCGCCGTGCCGACCGGGCGGCGATACGCGGCCGTGCCGGCAATCGACGTGGAGTGCAATGCCGCCTCGGTGGCAGCAACGGACGACGCCGGTGTAACCGCAGCGGTCGCCGTGGTTGTTTTTGCCGTCGACGCAGGGGAACGTGTCGCGCCGGGCAATGGTGCCGGACGTCCCTGTCCTTGTCCTTGAGCTTGCGCTTGCGCCCCCGGTTCGGTGCGCACGAATTCCGTCATGCGAAGCGTATCGCCCCGGCTGGTCCCGGCGGCATAGGCACCGCGCGGCAATACCGCTCGGGTACCGCCCGCAGCGGTTGGCCGGAACGACGGCTCGGCGCGACCGGCACCGCGCACCGTCGGGGGCGGCGGCTGCATGGCGTCAAGCCGCGCACGCTCTTCGTCGGAAAGTTTCCAGGGCGGTTGCGCCGAGAGTCCACGGCGGCGCGGCACGAGTTCTTCGGTCAGGCTGCCAACGTTGTGATGGCCCTGCCCCACCGTCGGCGTGAAGCGCTCGGCACGCTCGCTGCGATCGACGCGATCACTACGCTCCGGCACGTCGAACGACATTTGCGACAGCCCCCGGGTCGGTTCACTGCGCGTGCCGTAGCCGCTCTCGTGACGTGTGTCCGCACGGGAATCACCGCCAAAACCAAAACGGCTGCCAAAATGGCTTCCCAAACGACTGCCGAAACGCGAACCCTGCGGAACGTCGCTCTCCTCATCGTCTTCTGCGCTGCCCGAACCGGTGCGCGCAAACATGCCCCACCAAGTGGTGCCGAAGACAAGCGGGAGGGAGAACAACAGGACAAAGCCGGCGACGCCCATGGCGAGCGTGCCGCCAAGCGTGACTTGCAAAGCGTGGGAGAACGATTGGCCGATGCTGCCACCGGCACTGGGATTGTCGCCGCCGGTCAGTGCGGCAAGCGTCGCGCTCGACACCATGGCGAGCGGAACGCCGAGGAGCATGCGCAGGGTGCCGGGGCCGAAGAGTCGTATCTCACCGCCAAGCAGACCCCGCACGCCAGGCCAGCACAACGCCAGCAACCAAAACGTCGACAGTCCGAACCAGCCAAACCCCATAATCGCTCGTGCTTCAGGAAAACCCGGAGAGCGATTGTAGCAGGTAGACCGTGATGTGGCGGCCTTCTTGGCCCAATTGCGACACGATTATGTCACTGCGGTGACATGGCGGCGGTGCAGCGCGGGAGCCCCCCGCGCCGAACGCCATTCAGACATTGCGTTATTTGTGACCGTGGGTCCCCGTCGGACGGAACGTCGGCGTTGCCGGCACCCCCGCCACGTCGGTGAGCGACGCCGGCACGACATCCCCCGGCACCACCAGACTGAGGTTGCGACGGCGCAGCGAGCGCCAGTCGACCTTGGCGAAAATCTCGTCACCGAGCGCACTCTCGCGAGACAGATTCTCCACGCGAACGCCACGCGAGCGCAGCACTTGCGACGCCTGCCGGAATGACGGCTCGATCAGATCGGCAAATTCCGCGTCGAGGCGCGTCGGTGCGCGCGACTGCATCGTTTCGTAGAAACGCGGCGTCTGTGCGGCATCGCGCAGGTCGACGCCATGCAGATACAGTTCGGAGAAACCGAGCCACGTCGCCACTTGCAGCGCGAAGTACGCCACCGTGCCACCGTGGAAGAATCCGTTGTCGATGTCGAAGCTGTAGCCCAGATGGCCATCGTCGCCGAAGAACGCGGCACTGGCGGCCACGCGCGGGTCGGCGCGCAAGGCGGCAGGCGTGCGCACCGCTTCCATGCCGCGCTTGAAGATGTCATCGACCAAATAGAAGCGGCAGCCGAATGCCGACATCGGATAGGTTTCGAGCAGACGGGCCAACACCACCGGCGTGACGAACAGCACGAGGTCACGCGCCACGATGCGGCGCGCCAGATCCGGGCGCTGGCGGACAAACCCCGCATCGAGCAGGCAGTAGTAATTGAATTTCACCGGTGCGCGGTCGACCAGCGCAATCGCCCCGTTCACGCCCATGACGTGATGCATCGGCAGCGCGTTGTAGTCAATGTCGGCCACCGACGGGCCGCTCGCGACGATGTGGCAAGGCAGCCGGCGCAGTTGCTGCAACTCGGCGCGGCGCGCCAGCGGCACGTTGCGGCCCCGCCACGTGAAGCGCTCGATAACACCTGTCGCGTCGCGCACGATCTGCGCGTGCGGCCACAGGCGCTCGTTGTGCCGCCACTTCGCAGCATGGCTGTGACGGTACAGAAGTTTGAGCAGTGTCGAAATCATTGTCGTTTTTTTGGTTAGGTCTACTAGTCGCGCCGCGCACATCTCGTGGATGCACATGGTCCTAACCCCGTTGCCTCTCGCGCGTCGATCGTGTCGCCAATCGCCGGTGCCGTCCTACTCCGCGCTCACCCCCGCCCGCAGAAACCGCCACCGATGAACCGGATTTGTCTCCGGTCGCGTCGATGAACAAATTCTGCCACCCGTTCTTTACGCGGGACAAGATTTATCCCAAGTGGAATTCTTACGACGAGTTACGTCCTGATGACGATTTTGTGGAGGTCACTTGACAGCGCAAAGCCCCATTCTGCCGGGCTTGCGCGGGAATCGACACGTTCAGATAGGCGCCGAAATGAAACTTCGCGGAAATAAATCATTGCGCGGAATACGTGCAATCCGGCAGGCAGAAATACTTCATACGACCGTAGGGGGAACAGACCCTAGTGCAGCGCAGTGCTGCCGCGCTCGCTCGGGTAGTAGGCCTGACCCAGCTCGACGAGCAAGGCGGCCAGTTGCGGGTCGCGCACGAAACTCGCGGCCGATTCGGCGGCAAGTATCGCCTCTGGCGTCTGCGGACGTGCAATCAGGAAGCCCTGCACGTAGTCGACGCCCAGCTCGGAGAGTGCTTCGAGCGTGGCGGCATCTTCCACCCATTCGGCCACGCTGCGAATGCCGAGATTCTTGGCCAGCGCCACGATCGCCTCGACGATGGCCAGATTGGCCGGGTGAGCCGCCATGCTCTTGACGAAGGCACCGTCGATTTTGATCGCGTCGACGGCCAGATCCTTGAGATACGAGAAAGAACTGAAGCCCGCGCCAAAGTCATCGAGCGCGATACGCCCGCCCATCTGGTGGATGCGGTCGACAAAGCGGCGCGTATTGTCCAGATCGTGGAGCGCCACGGTCTCGGTAATCTCGATGCACAACAGACCGACTGCTCGCTCGTGGGCCGCCAGCGTCGCAAAAATATCGCGAATGAAATGCTCGTCGTTGAGCGACGCGCCTGACAAGTTCACGCACACGAACTGTGTCTTTGACAGCCGCTCACGGTGCGAGTCGATCCACGTGAGCGTGTTCGTGAGCACCCATTTGTCGATCATGCCGATCGTGCCGTTCTCTTCCGCCGCGCTGATGATGCGTGAGGCCGGCACGATATTGCCCTCGCCGTCGCGCATGCGCAGCAGCACTTCGAAGTTGAGCGAGCCGCTGGGCGCAGCCATCTCCATGATCGGCTGCATTTCCAGAAAGAGCGTGTTGGGCGTCAAGCCCGCATCCAAGGCGTCGATGAGGCGCAATTCGGCCAGCCGTTCGCGAAACGCCGCTGCGCCGCGCTCGTAGACCACCAATTCACGCCGGCTCTTCTTGGCTTCGCGGCAAGCACGGTCTGCCGACGAAATCGCGTCGGGCACACGCATGTCGGTGGTCAGCTCGATCACCCCTGCCGACGCGCGTACCTGAAACGCGCGCTCGCCAATCTGGTACGGCTCGCCGGCAATCGCGTCGACCAGCCGGCGCGCCACGGCGGCCGCTTCCTTGATGGTGGCGTCGCGAAACACCACGATGAATTCGTCGCCACCGGTTCGCCCGACACTCTGGTCGGCCGACAGGCGCGAGCGCATCCGGTCGCATGCCTGACGCAAGACTTCATCGCCGGACGCATGGCCGAACAAATCGTTGACGAGCTTAAAGCGGTCCAGATCGAGATAGGCCAGCGCCGCGGGGCGAGCGTCCGAGAGCGTGCGAATTGCCTCTCCCAGCGACTTCTCGATGCCGCGCCGGTTCGAGACACCGGTGAGCGGGTCGTTCTCGGCCAAATATCGCAATTGCTCCATCGTCCGCGCGCGCTCGGTGATGTCTTGCAACGAGCCCTCGATCCGACTGTCCGCGAAGATCGCCTTGACCAGATATCGGCTCGTACGGCCGTCGTCGCGCGGCAACGACAGGATTTCCAGCTCCGATTCGTCGCTATGCTGCGCAACGTCGAGCAACATGCGCCAGGTGTTCTGGCCGAAGAACTGATCCCAGCGGTACGTGCGGCCCTCGGTGCCCGGAATACCGAGCATCGTATGCAGCGCGGCATTGCCCCGCACGAACGTGCCCTGATCGTTGAGCGTGAAGAGACCGACCGGCGTCACGTCGTACGCATTGCGCAGTTCTGCCTGCGCTTCCAGCTTGCCCTGATGCTCGGCGCGCATCTGCTCGGCAATCGCCAGCGCCGCCATCAGACTCGAGAACAGCGCCGCCGTCACGCTGTTGAGCGCGGTCGACAGGGCCCGCGCGTTGAACGCAGCGGCAATCACTTCGGAGAAGGTCGCAAAGAGCACGATGGCCAGCGACGCGCTGTACCAGATCGCGACCCGCGAGCGTGTGGCCACGAGAATGCGCACCAGCAGGAACAGCACAATCGCGATACCGAGCGCCGCCACCGCCCACAGCACGGGGATGAAGTGCGCATACGGCAGCGCGATGGCCGCGCAGCAAAGCACGACACCCGCCCACTGAAGAATCATCACGAGCCACTTCATGCCGACGCGGCGCAACTCTCGCTTGAAGAGTTGCGTGAAGAGCGAATACGTGAGGACGTAATAGATGGCGAATGTCGCCTTGCGCACCAGCGCGTCCCACTCGGTGGGGATCGCGCGCTCCAGCCATTGCGTGTCGGCCCCGAGCGAGTTCGCGGCAAGACGCAAGTTGCCGATCAGCCACGCCGCAAACAGCACGTACAGCCATTCCTTGTTGATGATGGCCGTGACGAGCACGAACGCCGAGAGCGTCAGCAAGCCGCCTTCGAGCAGCCCGTTACTGCGATGGAATTCCTTCTCGGAGATACGAAGTTCACTGGCTGGCCACGCGACGAGCGACAGATGGGCCGGGCCTGAGAAAGTGCCTTCGCAAAGCAGTGTGACTGGCGCGGTCAATGGTCCCAAATCGATGGCGAAACCGGCCTTCGACACACGAAACGCGCCACTCACATCGCTGCGATCGGCGCGGCCGATGGCCGGGGCGTCCGGATTGCGCCAGCAGGCCAACGTCTGCGCGTGGCGTGAAGGGAATTCGATGACGGTGTGTTGCGCGTCGTCTACCGGTGGCACGGTGACGCGAAACCATACCGGCGTCTCAGACAAATGCGTGCTGTATTGATCGACGTTCGGTGTGCGCTCAAGCGCGCTCTGCACCATCGGCGGCGCCAACGTCGCGGGCAGATCGCCCAGTGCCTGGAAAGCGAGCGGCGTCGCGCCGCGCACGGCATATTGACTGTCCTGAAACAGCAACACGATGCCCGAGACCAGCATGATCGCGACGGGCACGGCATACAGCGATACGGTGCGAAACAGTTCGTCGAGACGCGCCGTCACGCGCCAACGCCGCCGCGGGCTGCCAAAATTGGCCAGCTCGTCGGCAAGATCGTTCGCATTGTGGCCGTGATTGTCACGCTCGTTGCCGAGATCCCCCGCCATATGCCTTTTGTGCCCTTATTTCGTTAGTCGCCCCCGCGTGGTACGCCGGGCAAGGCGAACCCCAGAGGGGCCCGTCTTGCCGGCCGGGTGGGCCCCTGTCCCATGCCAAGCCCTGGATAGGGCCGGCACGGGCAGGCGTCTCACACCCGTACTGCTCGTCACCGCCGGCAGGTTCGACATCGCGTCGTTCACACGCCGGGGCAACGTTAGTTGAAATAACGGCATTACACCGCCAGGCTGTAGCCTGCTGGTACGCATCCTACCGCGTCGGCACCAAAAGATAAATCCCGCAAATGCGCGCCAACACTGGCTTCGCCCGGTGCTGACCGGTCAAACGCGACCGGTGCATCCATGGCAGGCATGCCCAGACGCAAGTCCGGATGATGCGTCAGGCACATGTAGCCGAACAACGGATGGCCTGCCGCTTGCCAGCGCGTACGGGCATTGGCGACATCCAGCGCCAGCACGCGGTGACCGATGCCGCCTACATGCGCCATCGGAATGAGCGCCTGCGACGGGAACACATCGACGAACATCAGCGCTTCGTACTGACGATGCAACGGCGGACGCGCGGTGATCACCATCCAGTCGATACGCGAAAGCAGGCAGTACTGATAGAACGCCTTGAAGAGCGCGGTCTTCACTGCCCGGCCCACCGGGCCCGCCACCACACCCAGACGGGTCGCTTCGGCGAGTGCTGCATCGCCGAGCCAGTCCGGCAACGGTGCCGAGTCCTCCAGATGCAACGCCTGATAGCGGTTGGTCTGGATGCGCATCGTGCCGATGACCGCACCGTCCAGACGGGCACGGGCCACGAGCACGATGGAGCCGGGTTCGCGATCGCTCGTCTCGGGCTCGCTCAGCGTCGCGGCCAGATCCGGGAGATGGCGGCCGTAAGCCGCCTGACGCATGGCGACGGCATCGCGCAGTCCGGATTCGTCACTGGCGATGGTGACGATGAACGGCAGCGATTCTTCGCGCAAATCCGCCTGATTGGCGAAGTTCGCTGCTCCCCGGGCGGGGAAATTGTCGACTTCGGTGATGGAGAGGACGTCGGAAGCTTGTGAAAGGTCAAACATAATTGACACTCCTTAGGGTCAAGAAAGGGCTAGGTGCCACGCTATGGCGGTCGCGCCTAACGCATCGCACCATTCCTTTCTTGTTCCGCCGAAGCAATGTGTCAAGTGCTTATTTTCCTTACACTTTTTACTTTTACTGCGGTTGAGCGCAACGCCGCGCAGCCGCCACCCGCGGAATGCCCGTCGCGCCGGGCAAAACCCGCGAAACGTCCCATGAACGGCCCCGCCGTTCCGTCCGCATGTCACCTATTTGCCACAGTTGCCGTCCTAAGAGAGACTCTGGCAAAATGATAAACCTGTTTACTAATTTGTCTGCCGGCGAAGCCTCGCCGGCGCACGTCCGCCATGCCGAAAATCGATTGGTCGTCCCGCTTCGGCACGCTCGTCCATGACGTGGCCCGGGTGCACTCGCGTCTGTTCGACCGGCGCGCCCGAGGCAATTTCGATCTCACCCGCGCGCAATGCCGCGTGCTGGTGATGCTGCACCGCTACGGTGTACAGACCCAGGCCGAACTGGCCGAACGCATGGAGTTGACGCCCATGGCACTCGTCAGACTGCTCGACCGGCTCAGAGAGAAGGAATTGGTGCGTCGTGAACGCGACCCCAACGACAAGCGCGCTCACCTGCTGTATCTGACCGAGGCATCGGAAGCCAAGATCGACACGATCGTCGCCTTCGCCGGCATGGTCGAGCGCGACGCGATGGCCGACCTCACCCCGGCGGAACGCGCCGAACTCTCGCGCCTGCTCGGCAAAGTGCTGACCAACCTGACGCGCGCGGAGGCGGCCTGCCCGCCCACATCGCCCGTGCCGAAACGCACGGACCGCACGGATCGCACTGACGACGAAACAACGGAATAAGGATTCTTTAAGGAGTTTTGAGAAACCGTGAAGGAGACAGCGCGCCGATGACCTGACGTCGGCGGGCAAGCGCACTGCCAGACGGCCGCTCCCGGCGAACACCCTTGGGACGACGGCAACGCGCAGTGCGACAACAACAATAGGTTCGAAGCATTCCACCCGAGGTAATACCGTGTCTTCCCCGCAAAGCGCCGGCGACGCCAACAAGCATCGCGCGCTGGTCAGTATTTCCGTCATGCTCGCGACGGTGCTGCAAACGCTCGACAGCACCATCGCCAACGTTGCCCTGCCCCACATGCAAGGCAGCCTTTCCGCCTCACAGGACTCGATCACCTGGGTACTGACGTCGTATATCGTCGCGGCCGCCATTGCCACGCCGCTCACCGGTGCGCTCTGTGCACGCTTCGGTCGACGCCGGGTGTTTCTGTGGTCAGTCGCCGGCTTCACCATCGCGTCTGCGCTATGCGGTATGGCGCATTCGCTCACGGAAATCGTGGCGGCGCGCCTGTTTCAGGGCATCTGCGGGGCAGCACTCGTCCCGCTATCGCAAGCGACCATGCTCGACATCAATCCGCCGCACAAACACGGCTCGGCGATGGCGGTATTCGGCATGGGGGTGATGGTCGGACCGATTCTCGGCCCGTCGCTCGGCGGCTGGCTGACCGACAGCTACAACTGGCGCTGGGTGTTCTACATCAACCTGCCGATCGGGTTGATCGCGTTTCTCGGCATCGCCGCGTATCTGAAAGAGCCACCCGAAGCGAAGGCCGGAAAATTCGATGCGCTGGGCTTCGTCACACTCGGGCTGGCGATTGGGCTACTGCAATTGCTGCTCGACCGGGGTGAGCAGCAAGACTGGCTGAATTCGACCGAGATCTGGCTGGAGATGCTCGGCGCGATCATCTGCTTCGCCTATTTCATCGTGCACACATGGACCGCCGACGAGAACTCGTTCTTCAACCGGGCCTTGCTGCGCGACCGCAACTTCAATACCGGCATCATCTACATCTTCGTCGTCGGGATCATTCTTTACGCCACGCGCGCGTTGCTCCCGCCGATGCTGCAAAGCCTGTTCGGCTATCCGGCCATTCTGACCGGGCTGGTCACGGCGCCGTCCGGCGCGGGCACGATGGCCGCGATGCTGATCGTCGGGCGCCTCGTGGGCAAAGTGGACGTGCGTTATCTGCTCGGCTTCGGCTTCGCGCTCACCGCCTATTCGCTTTACATGATGGCCGGGTACACGACGACACTCAGTCCGTCGGACATCGTCTGGCCGGGCGTCATTCAGGGCTTCGGGCTGGGGTTCGTGTTCGTGCCGCTCACCACTGTCACGTTCGCGACGCTACCGGGTGCACTGCGTGCCGACGGGGCGGCGATTTACAGCCTGTCGCGCAACATCGGCAGCAGTATCGGTATTTCTGTCGTACAGACGCTGCTCACGCAAAACACGCAGGTCAATCACGCGGTGCTCTCCGAACACATCACACCGTTCACACAGGGACTGGAATCGTACGCACAAACGTATGGATCGGCGGCCATCGCCGCCCTCAATGCCGAAGTCACCCGGCAGGCGGCGATGATCGCCTATCTGGATGACTTCAAGCTGATGATGATTCTCACGCTGCTGGTCATGCCGCTATTGCTGTTTATTCGCATGAAGAAGAAGCAGCCGGGCGAAGTCGAGGAAATGGTGCACGTGGCGGCAGATTGAGCGGAACCGCTTCGATCACGTGCGCCTGCATTAGGGCATCTACATCAGGGCATCAATACCTTGTCGACCACGTGAATCACGCCGTTAGATTGCATGACGTTGCCGATGGTGACGTTGGCGACACCGCCTTTATCGTCGGTTACGGTCAGGTGATTGCCTTGTTGCATGACGGTAAGCGAGTCGCCTTCCACCGTCTTGAGCGTCGCGCGGCCACCGCCGTCGCTCACGGCTTTCATCAGATCCTGTGCAGTAAGACGGCCGGCCACGACGTGATACGTGAGGACTTTGTCGAGCGTCGGTTTGTTTTCAGGCTTGAGCAGCGTGTCGACGGTGCCGGCGGGCAGTGCCGCAAAGGCTTCGTTGGTCGGCGCAAAGACCGTAAAGGGGCCGGGACCGGAGAGCGTGTCGACCAGCCCGCCCGCCTTGACTGCGGCAACTAACGTCGTGTGATCTTTCGAATTGACGGCGTTCTGGATGATGTTCTTCGACGGGTACATTGCCGCCCCGCCCACCATGACCGTCTTCTCACCATCCATCGCGGCGGACGCCAAAGACACCATGGCGGCCTGCCCGCCCATGACCACGGCAATCGCGAGCACAACACCGGAAAATCCGGACATTTGACGTGTTTTCATTCTTTCACCCGATTCATGGCGCTTCGCAAGTTGGAAGCACTCAGACATACGAGTGGGAATGAATGGCGGATGCGTCGCCTGGAAGAAAAGACTCGCGTGTGCCGGAACGTGTCCGGGTGCGCCTGAGATTATGTCTTCTTCCGGGTCGCGCGGCGCTTGCGCGGTTTGGGCTCGACGCCGATGCGGGCATCGCCCGCGAGTACCAGCGCAGTCATGGTGTGTGCGACGGCTTCGAACGCCGGGTCCGATTGCGGCACGTACAGCCATTTGCCCAACACCGGATGAGGTTGCAACGCGGGAATCTCTGCCATCAACGAAGCGTGATGGTCCTGCGAGGTGCAGACCAGCAAGCCGTCCCACGGCGAATCGCGATCAGCGGCGATCAGACAGAGCAAACCTCCCACATAAGCAGCGTCGCTGCCGAACATTCGCTTGTGAATGAACGTCTCGTCTCGCTCGAAAGCATCGAATATCCAGAGCAACGAATTACGCACGGACGATGGCATAGCGAATACCGGGGAATGAAATGAGGTCAGGATACGGGGATAAACCGAAGTGTATGGGATTCAACGCTAGAATCACCGCATATCGCCAAATCCACACCTTACCGCGCTTGCGCTGCCCATCACGCCATGACTGATACCCGCCGCGATCGACTGGCTGTAGAGGAAGCAGAACACACGCTTGCACACGCGCATCTCGACCTAGCGACCGGGCTCGACGTCATCGAGTCGTTGCTGCATCCCGATTACATCATCATTCAACCGGGCGGCGTGATCGAGACGAAAACCGATGTGCTGGCGTCTTATCGCACCGGCACACGGCATTGGGATACCGCGCAAGTCGATCAGCTTCGCTCGACGCAATACGGCGCGACGATCATCGTCGTCGGCCGCTGGTGCGCGAGCGGGCATAACGGGGCAACGTGGTTTGATTATCAGGCAAGGTTTGCGTCGGTCTGGATCAAGACCGGTAGCCGCTGGCAGAACATCACCTACCAGTCGACGGAAATCACCGTTTAGTCTTTCCGAACGCGTCCAACCCTTCGGACGCCGCCCGCAGTCCACTATTGCGATGAAGTAGCGGCTTGCGCGCGATGCGCAGCAGCAATATACGCCAACCCCGCCGCACTGAGCGCGATCTCGGCGACGCCGCCGGGCGTATGAATCCGGATGAGATACCCTCGCGCGTTGGCCTCTTCCCAGACGGGTAAGCGCGGGCAAGATGTACGCCACGCCTCCATGATCTCGGCATAAGGCTTCCCCGCCGGCCCGATCCACTCCAGCAGGTCGAGGATCAGCGGTTCGATCGATGCGTCCATGATCACCTCCAGAATCCCGGCGATATCCAATGCCGGGGAAGTCAGTCGGGCAGGTGCAGCGTCTGGCAGGCGGGCTTTGCCGCGAAAGCTGCGCGTTACTTAAACACGCCGGCCCGGGCATCCTGCTCGAATTGGGTGGTCCACGTCGCCTCGCCGAACGATGAGCGGTAATGCCGGATTCGGCGCATGCCGCTCACATAGACATCATGAATGGCCTGCGCAAGTGCGCCTTCGCCCGAATAGCTGGTTTCTACCGTTACGATCAGGCGCTTCACGTTAATGCCACTGGCGAGACACGCGGCGAGAAACCGCTCGCGCTGCTCTTCAGGAAGCGCCTCGATCCCCTGGTTTTTCCGATCCATCCTGATCTCCCAGCGCTGTTAAGCATGCCGCGCGCATTGCGCCACACGATAAAGACGTTTCAAAACATTCTGATGCCGAACCCTGTTGCTTGTTTAGCCATCGGCGTTAAAGATTTCGAGCAATGCGGCGTCATAGCGCGCATACTCGATAAAACGGCGGCATCAGGAGAAAAACCATGCTTTCGCTCACCAAACAAGCCATTGCGGCCGCACTTCAATTAATTGCGAAGGGAAGCGACACACCACCTGACGCGGTCATCGACGCGCTACTCGCCCGGGAACTGGTTCGCCGGGTTGGCAAACGCCTGGAAGTGACGCCGTACGGTAAATCCTACTGCCGATCGATGTACACCCCGGCGTGGCACTGAGCGCCTGAACTGAGCACTTGAAATGCGTTTAGCGGGCACGTATGCCCGCTAAATGTCCTTCAGATGTCCCCAACATCACTGGCTGGTATTGCACCGCCAGTCGACCGGGGAAGTGTGCCCCGACACCCCGGGGCGAATCCGCTTAACGCCAGGCGGGCGCGCGCTCCGAGCGGCAATACGACCGCCCAAACTGGGTGAGTTCCAGCCGTTCGCCAACACGGCAAATCAGCTCTCGCGCAAGTAGCGCATTGATCACAGCTTCGGAGGGACGCGTCTGTCCGGTATCGGAAATGCGTTGAATGGCGGCCACAATGGCTTGCTTCGAAAGGGTCAGCATTCTTGAATCCTCAGCGGTCGGTCAATGACAATGATCGACGATCACGGATGGTTCGTTGTGCTCGTGCGATTTGATACTGGCCGCAATCGATCACGCAGGATCGCGCAGCGTTACTGAATATTCACGGCATTCAAGGCCCACGCGTTAGCGGGAACCGGCAACCAGCTCGCCATCCGCGAGCGCTGCATCAGGTCGCAGGCGGCGCCACGGTAGGCACGGTAGCGCAATCTCATGACAAACGTGATCGCGGCGACGGAAAAAAACCGGGTTCGGTCCGGAGGAAGGTAGTCCGCATACAAAAACCAGCTAGGTGACGCATGCATGTCGACCTCACAAGGTCAGAGGGCTTTGGCGCCACTCTCAACCAGATTATCTACCAGCCCCTGAGCGTATTTATTCCCGGCGCGCCGCGCTTCTCCAATCGAGTCGAACGGAAGGCTCCTGAGTTGGAATGTCTTGGATTCCCCGGAGTATGCGAGATCCTCGATCATCGCACGGGTAAGCCTCACGGAAACGCCGAAAGTCCGGTCATGCTTTCGCGATGTCGAATCGGGATCCTGTGCGCGGAACACGAACGTTTCCAGACGGAAACCCTTATAAAACGGAGTGACGTAGGCCATATTGCCCTCGACGACCGCCGCACTTTCCCCGGCGTCGAGTGCGCGCCCGGGCCAGCACAACGAAAGGAAATGAGATCAGGAGGGTCTGATATTGGAAGCCAGCAACCCCTTCGGACCGCGGGTGATGTCGAAGGACACCTTTTGATTCTCGCTGAGGGATCGGAATCCGTCGCCCTGATCGGATTTGATTTCCGAAAAGTGCGCGAAGAGGTCTTCTCCCCCCTCGTCCGGCGCGATGAATCCGAAACCCTTGCTGTCGTTAAACCACTTTACAGTACCGGTGCTCATGTGAACTCCCAGTTCTCCCGACGTGCTGCCATCGCAGTGCGCACGGCTGGGCATCGGTGCCGGACAACCAAGAAATTCAGAGATCGGTAGTGTCTCGCAAAGATCGTAGGATCGACGCTCGATAAACGTCAGACTTGATGTTCGATCCATCACTTATACGCGGTTATCGGGGGCGCCGCAATGCTTTTCTACCCCGCGGCGCGCAAGGGCGTACGCGCTTCCGTCATCGTTATTGACGTCTCTGGCGTATATCGCACGCAACGGTTTCGACCCGCCGCTTTGGCCTGATAAAGCGCGCGATCGGCACGCTGCACGAGTGACGACAACTCGCCGCGCGAGCGCTCGTCGCAGGCCACCCCGATACTCACCGTTGCCGCCACCGCTTCGCCCTGCACCGTGCGTCCCGCCCGCTCGAACGCCTCGCGTACCCGCTCGGCAATGGTCAGCGCCTCCGTCACACCCACGCCCGGCAAAAACAGGGCGAATTCCTCGCCGCCGTACCGCCCGAAGATGTCGTCCGCCCTGAGCTGCTGCGACGCCGTGCGCGCGAACAGCAGCAACACGGTGTCCCCGAACGGGTGACCGTAAGTGTCGTTGATGCGCTTGAAATGATCGAGATCCAGCAGCAACAATGCCACCGGCGCGCGCGCGGTCCCGTGGCGGCGCATCTGCTCACGAGCGAGCCGGGTGAATTCGGGGCGATTGAACGCCTGCGTGAGCCCGTCGCGCGTCGCCGCCCGGTGCAAGGCGATTTCAGACCGCTCTTTGCCGAGCGACACCATCAGGAAACTCGCCACAACGATCAGCACGAGCATCTCGGTCGTCGCCACCTGCGCCCCGAACCACGTCAAAAACCAGGCATCGGCCGGCCCGAACCAGACCAGCGCCACCGCTCGCGCGGTGTAAAAGCTGCCGTGCAATACCGCCACCACCGCAAGCACGATGCTGCTCGGCAGCCGCATGCCCGAGGCCTGCCAGAACTCCTTGGCCGCCATCAGGCTGTACATCGCGAGCAGGGAAAAGAACAAGGCGCCGCCGCTCCACGCGTCGAGCGGACGCGCAAACAGCCAAGTCCCCCACAGCAACACCGCCGGACCGCCGAACACGGCCACCCACTGCACGCTGCGTCCGTAAAAGCGTCGCGCCCCGCTCCAGACCATGGCAAACGCCAGTGTGGCAACCGCATTCCCCAGCGGATAAAGCACGGCCAATCGGCCGCTTCGCGCGGCCAGCAAATAGAGAACGGGAGAGAACGTCGCGAGCAGGAACGCCAGACTCCACCAGCGCGGAGACTCGGCCTCGTCGCGACGCAGGGCATCGAGCATGAACAGAATGCCCGTCGCGATACTCAGCAAGAAAGTGACGAATTGCAGCGTTGGCAAGTCCAACGCAGGCAACGACAACCCCAGAGCCATAGCTCCATTCCCCCGTGTGCGCTGCCCGCCGGGCAACTAGCCCTTACGCGTATCAGTCGCGCGGATTGAAGGCGCGGGGGAGGCGGCAAATCGCTTTTGCACCGCCTGAGATTCGGATTGGTAAGTACCGCAGTCGCTTGCGCACCCCGTTTGGCGCACCGTCTGGCCGCCCCGGTTCGGCCATCGGTTTCTCTACAGGTCTTCCGTCGCCCTGGCCCAGCCGGCCGTGGCTTGACACGCACTTCCCTGAACACACCGTCAATGCGCGGCTGCGTGTTCTGCGCGGTATCTCGGAATCCTTGGAATTCAGCCCTGCTCCAACCCCATGCGGCGGGATTCTAGCACGCCATTTTGAGACTTCAACCGGACGGGCGGCCGACCGGCTGAAGCGCAAGCCCAGCCGATCTCAGCGCGCCTTACATTGCCTGACAGGACACCTTGGGGTCTATTCAACCCAATTCCGGGCGCGTGAGCGCGTGCTAGTCCTGACGCCGGCGTGCCGACAACGCACCGGCCGTCTGAATCACGAGATCGGCGAAGCGGCGCTCGTCGCGCCCGGCATTCCAGCGCACGCGCGGCACGGCGATATTGATGGCACCGATCGCGCGGCCGTCGAGATTGACCACCGCCGCCGAGGTCGAAATGTCGCCCATGAAGTATTCGTCTTCGGTATGCGCATAGCCCTGCTTACGAATGCGCGCGAGCCGCTCCTTGATCTTGCGCGGCTGCCAGACCGTTGCCGGCGTGAACTCCACCAGATTGGTACGGGCAAGAATGTCGTCGATCTCGCCGTCTTCGAGCGTCGCCAGCATGGCCAGACCGGGCGCCGTGCAATAGGCAGGCAGTCGCGAGCCGACGATCACGTTCGCGTTGAACACACTGCGGCTCACGATCCGCAGCACGAACACGATATCGGTATCGAGTCGCACGGTCAGGTTGGTCGCCTCTTCGGTCTCGGCGGCCAGTTGCTGAAGGTACGGCGCGGCCCGGCTCACCAGTTCGTTGGAGACCAGATAGTGATAGGTGAAGTCGAGCAGCTTGGGCGAGAGTTCGTACTTCTTGCTCTGCGGATCCTTGAGCAGATAGCCCAGTGCCGAGAGCGTGAAGGTGAAGCGCTGCGCCGCGCTGATGTCGAAACCGGTGGCCGCCGCGATCTCTGACAGCGAGAGATGACGCTTCGAACCATCGAAGGCGGTCAGCACTTTCATCGCCTTCTCGACAGACTGCACGTACAACGTCGATTCGCTCGAAGCCGCCGCCGGCATATCGTCGGCGGCCGCCGTTTTGGCACGGGTACGGGGAGTTTTATTGGTGGCCACAATCGTGATGGAATAAGGCAATCAGGCCTGAATTATCTCATAAAAATAAGAGTCTATTTTATATCGATAACTCTAAAATCCCCGTACCAGCGCTCACAAACCCTCCCCTGCACACTCATTTCACCGCAGCGTGATCCCATGCCGGTGCCGTGTCGCGCGAGAGCAGATGCTTGCGAATGCGTTCGGAGGGCGTGGTCTCGAATCGCGCAGTTTCGCGATAGTAGCGCGGGCGCTGATAGCTGGCGAGCTTGTCGCCTGCCCATGCGGAGAGCGTCGTCCAGTCGATCGCCTGACCTTCGCGAAACTGCACGTAGAGCAGCACATCCTGCTCGCCGATCGCGCTCGCGACACCGATCGCCGCGCAGGCCGCCACCGCCGGATGCCGGGCAAACACGCGCTCGATCTCCCATGCCGACACGTTCTCCCCGCGCACACGCATGCTGTCGGTGCGGCGTCCGACGAACACCAGACTGCCGTCCGGGCTGCGGCGCGCGCTGTCGCCCGTGTAGAGCTTGCCGTCGCGCAACGCCTTGGCACTGGCTTCGGGGTTATCCAGATAGCCCGGCAGGAACACCCCGTCGACATCGCTCGACAACACGATCTCCCCCAGTTCGCCATCGGGCACCGGACGCCCTTCGTCATCGAGCAATTCCAGTGTGAGCCACGGCAGCGCATGACCGATGGAACCCGGCGTATCGCTGTCGTTGAGCGTGGCAAAGCTGGAGCATTCCGTCATGCCATAGCACTCGCGCAACGCACACTGCAACCGCTCGCGCGTCGCCTGCCATGCGCTGGCCGCCACACCCGCGCCCCACGCCACGCGCAGACTGTTATTCGCCGGCTGGGCCTCGCTGGGCAGTTGCATCAGGATGTCGAGAATGCCGCCGAGATAGTGCAGATGCGTGGCCTGCGCCGCTTCGCACTGCTGCCAGAAGCGGCTCGCCGAGAAGCGTTCCACGACATGCATTTCCACGTCGGCCAGAAACGGCAGCAGCAACATCTGCGCGCCGCCGATATGGCACAGCGGCTCCCACAGAAACAACCGGTCGCCGTTGCCCGCATCGGCCACCTGCATGGCGGCCTCACTGGCGATGCGCATCATGCGGTGCGTGAAGAGCACGCCCTTCGGCGCGCCTGTCGTCCCCGACGTATAGATGATGCACAGCACCGACGCCGGCGTGACCGGCGCGGCCCGCAGCGGCGCGCCGTCGAATGCCGCGGCTTGGGTCTGCACATCGCTCAACCACCACCGGACGACGCTCGGCCCGTGGTGCCCGGGTTGTTGGGCGGCGAGCGCCAGCCCGGCATCGAGCACTTCATCGAACGCCGGCTCGGCGATCAGCAACTTGGGCTTGGCGTGCCCCAGCAGGTATTCAAGGCCGTCGCCCTTGAGACGCGTATTGACCGGCACCCAGACGAGCCCGGAAAGCATCAACGCGTAGATCAACGCGACCTGCGTGGCGCTATTGCCGAGCATGACGGCAACGCGGTCACCGGGCACGAGACCCTGCGCGGCAAACCAAGCCTGCATGGCCGCCACGCGTTGCGCCATCTGCGTGCGGCCGATGGCTTCGCCTTCATAGACGACAATCGGATGCGCGACCGACGCCCCGCTCGCGCTGGCAAGGCCAGCCATCAACAGCGGCACGACATCCAGTTGATCGCCCTCGGCGCGCTGGGGGAAATATCGGGTGTACGGGTGTGACGGCACATTCATCGGAACCACTCGGGCAGCATTGGACATGGACATACGAAAATCCGCAGGAATCAGTAGCTCTTACGTTTGAACATCGAAGACAGCCAGACGCAGAACGCCATCAGGAACACCAGCGAGGTGGCCACGGCAGCGAGCGTCGGCGTGACGGCCAGTTGAATGTCGTCCCACATTTGCTTGGGCAGCGTGGTGTTGATACCGCCGGACACGAAGATCGCAATCGTCAGATCGTCGAACGAGACGATGAAGGCGAACAGGAACGCCGAGCCAAGGCTCGCCGCCAGCAACGGCAGCAACACCGTGCGAACCCGGGTGAAGGCCGACGCGCCAAGCATCTTGGCGGCATCGTCCAGTCGCCAGTCGAAGCGTTTGAAGCTGGCCGAAAGCGTGACCACCACATAAGGGATGGCCAGCACGGTGTGCCCGATCACGAGCCCTGCGTTCGTACCCGCCAGCTCCCAACGCGCAAACAAATACAGCAGGCCGACGGCCACCACGATGCGCGGCACGATCAGCGGCGCGATGAACACGGCAAACAGCGGCTTGCGCCAGCGGCTCGGCAGACGCACCAGCGCAAGACTCGCGCCGAAGCCGAGCACCAACGCCAGCGCCGCCGTAGCGAAGCCCACGCCCAGCGAGCGCAGGAGTGCCGATTGCCAGACACTCGATTCCAAAAACGCGACGAACCACTTCAGCGTGAACAGCTCTGGCGGGAATGCCACGAACGACTGCTTGGTGAACGCGAGCGGCACCACGAACGCAATGGGCAACACGAGTGCCAGCACGATCACCCACGCATAGGCTTTCAGGCCAATGCCGCTACCCGGTCCGCCCGCGCGCCCGGCGCCGGGTGTGAGCTTGCCCGCCAGACGCCCGACGGCCAGCAGCACCGGCAGCAACCGGCCGCCCTGCCCGCCGGCGCGCTGCGGCGCCTCGCCGGCCAGCGACGACAGGCCGACCACGCGGTCGTACACGTAGAACACGACGATCGAACACAGCAACAGCACCGTCGACAACGCACCGGCAAAGCGCAGATCGAACAGCTCCAGTACCGACGAGATGACCAACTGCGCCACCATCGATTCGCGCGGCGAACCGAGCAGCGCCGGCACGATGAAGAAACCAAGACTCGAGATGAACACCAGCAACCCGGCGGCCGCCGCCCCCGGCCCCGATAACGGCAAAAACACCGTGAAGAAGCCCGTCGCGCGGTCAGCCCCGAGCGTCTCGGCGGCCTGCACCAGTTGCATGTTGATGCCACGCATGATCGGCAGCATCGTCATGACGGCGAGCGGCAGCATCGCGTGCACCATGCCGATCAGCACACCGGTGAGCGACGGTGCCAGCGTGCTGGCGTCGTCGATCAGGCCCAGATGCGTCGCGACGATGGTGAGCAGCCCGGTCTTGGAGAGCAGCAACATCCACGCATAGGTCTTGACGAGATAGCTCGTCCAGAACGGCAGCACGATCCACAACAGCCACCGTTCGCGGGAACGGCTAGACAGGCGCGCGAGCAGATACGCCACCGGATAGCCGAGCACCACCGACAACGCTGCCGTGAGAAATGCGATCCAGAAGGTCGAGCCAAGCACCTTCACATAGACCGCCGAATGCGTCATGCGCGCAAACTGGGCAATCGAGAGCACACCGTCGGCGTCGTACAGACCGCCTTGCAGAATCTCGACGACCGGCACGATGAAGAACACCGCGAGGAACAACAGCGCGGGCAAAGCCGGCAACCAGCCTTGCAGGCGCTTCGGCCAGGCAAAGCGGGGCCCCGCCTGGGGCAGGCGTTGAACAAGCCACATGGCAAAAAACTCCTTAGGCGCAAGCCTGACGGGATATCGAATAGCGCATTGGCGCCGTGAGAGCGGTCAGCATGATTCGCGAGCGGCGTTGGCGCGATCAGCGCGTGAGCAACGTGGCACGGCTGTCGTCCCACGAAAGGCCAACCCGTTCGCCCACGCGCGGCGACAGCTCACGCGGACAGCGCACGGTGAAGTCGGCGGCTTCGACACCGTCACCCTCGTGTCCCAGCGTGACGATGGCGCGCGTATCGGCACCGAGGAACACGACTTCGCGAATCGTGCCCGCCAGTGCACCGTCGCCCGGCGGCGTGAGACGCGCCGCTTCCGGGCGCACCAGCAAGCTGGCCTCGCCCGCCGCGGGCAAATCCGGACTCGGGCCGATCGGCACGAGCGTGTTGCCCATGCGCAGCGCCACGCGGCCATCGGGCAGACGTTCGACCACGCCATCGAGCAGATTCGAATGTCCGAGAAAATCGGCCGCAAAGCGCGTCGCGGGCCGGTCATACAGTTGCGTTGGCGTGCCGATCTGTTCGATACGCGCCTGATTCATCAGGCAAATACGATCAGACAGCGTGAGCGCTTCGTCTTGATCGTGCGTCACGTAGATGAACGTCGCGCCCAACTCCTGATGCAAGCGGCGAATCTCCAACTGCATGTGCTCGCGCAACTTCTTGTCGAGCGCCCCCAGCGGTTCGTCGAGCAGGATGATCGACGGACGGAAGGCAAAGCAGCGCGCAAGGGCAATGCGCTGCTGCTGCCCGCCCGAGAGTTCCGACGGCAGCCGCTGCGCAAACGCCTGCATCTTGACCATGGCCAGCGCGGCGTCCACTGCCGGGCCCAGCTCGGCCTTCGGCAGCTTGCGCATGCGCAGGCCGTAGGCCACGTTCTCCCACACGCTCATGTGCGGAAACAGCGCGTAGCTCTGGAAGACCATGCCGATACCGCGCTTACCGGGCGCGTCACGAGTGGCGTCGCGTCCGTCGATCAGCAACTGCCCCGTCGTCGGCTCGACCAGCCCCGAAATCATCTGCAACAGCGTGGTCTTGCCGGAGCCGGACGGCCCGAGCAGCGTGAGAAATTCTCCTGCCGCGACCCGCAGGTCGGTGGGCAGCAGCGCGGGCGTCTCGCGATACGTCTTGGCAAGACCGACAGTTTCCAGTTTGGTACTCATGTTCGACTCTCATCCTGCAAGGTGCAGCTAACGGCAGACAGCGACGGAGAATGGCCTGCGCCACCCTCCATCCGACAGACGGCTTACGACTGACGACTTACGACTTACGACTTACGACAGCAACCATGCGTTGAAACGTTCGGTCGCGCGGGTGCGGTTTTCCGCCCACCACTGCGGGCTCGGCAGACGCATGCCCTTGAGGTTGTCCGGTGCAGTCGGCAACAGCGGCGCACGATCTTTCGGAATGGCGTCGAAGGCCTTGAGGTTGGTCGGGCCGTAAGCGAGGTCTTGCGTGATGAGTGCCTGACGGCTCGCATCCCCACAGAAGCGCACGAACTGGCGTGCAAATTCGGCGCGCGGCGTGCCCTTCGGAATACCCCACCCTTCAATGGAGTACAGCCCCTGATTCCAGACGATCTTCACCGGCGCCTTGTTGTCGATGGCGGCCTGTGCGCGGCCATTCCACGTCGACATCATGTCCACGTCGCCGCTCTGAATCGCCTGCATGGCTTGCGCGCCCGACGTCCACCAGAGATTGATGTGCGGCTTGATGCGGTCGAGCGACTTGAATGCCCGGTCGAGGTCGAGCGGATACAGCTTGTCGATGGGTACGCCATCGGCCATGAGTGCCTGTTCGATGGTGTCGAGCGGGCTGCGGCGCAGCGAGCGGCGGCCCGGAAAACGCTTCACGTCCCAGAAGTCGGCCCACGTTTGCGGGGTTTCCTTGGTGAACTTGTCGGTGCGGTAGGCCAGCACGGTCGAGTACACATCCACGCCCAGCCAGTCGGGCGTGACCGCCTCGGGCATGATGCCGGGGAAGTCGGCCGCCTTCATGCCGATGGGCTCGAGAAAGCCCTTCGATTCGAGATACGGAATGTCGGCCGAGAGCGTCAGCGTGGTCACGTCCCACACGAAGTTCTTCGTCTGCACCATCGCCGCGAACTGCGCCACCGGCTGCGAATCGCGCGCGACGCTCACCACCTTGATGCCGGTTGCCTTCTCGAACGGGTCGTAGAACGCACGGCGATACGCCGTGGTGTACGGACCGCCCGGGTCGGAGACGATCAACTGGCGCGCTTGGGCCTGCGCACCGCGCGAGGCGACGAGCGGCAAGGCGCTGGCGAGGGCAACGGTCCCGGCGGCTTGCAGCAGGCGGCGGCGCGAGGGGTTTTGCGGGTCGTGCGAGAAAGACATGAGTAACTCCGCTAACGTGGGGGCAGGCGCAGCGCGCATGCCGTGTGTGGCGTATGTGGCTTTTTGGCTTTGTGGCCTATGTCGCTTGTCCTGCCCCGCTTCGCGCTCGACCCGATGACGGTGTGCGTTGCGCGGCGGGGCTTGTGATGACAACCGTCCGGTCAGACTTTGGCGGCTTGTGCCTTGGCGGCACGCTTCTCGAAGAACGCGGCCATCATGCGTGCCGGCTCACCCGACTCGTACGACTCGCGCTGAATGCGCATGCCGGCTTCGATGGCATCCTGGAAGGTGCCTTCGGTCATTTCGCGGAAACGCTGCTTGTCGAGACGCATGGCCACCGGCGGCTTTTCGGCCAGTTCGGCCGCAATTTCCAGCGCCTTCTCGAACACCTTGTCTTCCGGCACGAGGTGATGAATCAGCCCCAGTCGATGACTCTCGTCGGCGTCCATCAGGCGGCCGGTGAGCGTGAGTTCGATGGTGCGCGACAGGCCAAGCATGTGATTCATGATCCACGGGCCGGTCGTGCTGGCGATACCCGCATTGATTTCCGGCTGCCCCATGCGCACGCCCGGATGCCCCACGCGGATGTCGCCGAGCAGCGACACCTGAAACGCCGAACCGGCGGCCGTGCCGTTCAGGGCCATGACCAGCGGCTTTTTCAGGCTGCGGATCACGTCGTAGTAATGCTCCCAGCCCTTGATCCACTCGATGGCCGTGTCGCCGTCGAAGTGCTTGGCTTCGCCCAGATCCTGACCGGCGGAGAAGGCGCGCCCTGCCCCCGTCATGATCACGGCCGCCACGTTCTCGTCGGCATTGAAACGCTCGAGCGCCGCGATGATCAGCTCGCGCATGGCGATGGTCCAGGCGTTGAGCGCCTGCGGACGATTCAACGTAATCACGGCGACCTTGCCGACCTGCGTGAAAAGAACTTCCTGCTCCGGCTGCTTTGCTGTCTCGCTCATTTGAACTCCAAGGGCACGAACGTGTGCATTGAGATGGCGGTCATGCGAACATCGCATTTCTCGCTAAACAGTTATCTCACTGCAATAACTGTTATCTGAAAGCAATATAGTTATTTCAAAAAGATGGCGCAACCGGAATCGCCTCGGGGTTTACCTCAGGCGGTTGCACCCAAAAGAAAACCGCCACGGGCAAATGCCGGTGGCGGTTTGTTGGGGTGACGGCTATCGCGGCGCGTGCAAGGTGCACGAGGGACGCGATAGCGTCGAGGCGGCTAGCCGATCGGCCAGCCGCTGGGCGGGGCTTACTTCGATTGCTTCTGTTTGCGCATGCGTTTGATCGCATCGAGCTGTGCGACGGCTTCGGCCAACTCGGCCCGGGCCTTCGCGTAATCGATGTCACCCGATTGCGTTTCGATCAGCGCGCGGGCTTCCTCGCGGGCACGTTCGGCACGGGCCTCATCGAGACTCTCGGCACGCATTGCCGTGTCGGCGAGAATTGTCACTCGATCGGGCTGAATCTCGACGAAACCGCCCGCGATGTAGAGATACGTGTCCACCCCGTCCTCGGCTTCGATACGCACGGTGCCGGGACGCACCGGCGTGAGCAGCGGCGTATGCCCCGGCAATACGCCCAGCTCGCCCATCTTGCCGGGCACCGCCACAAACCGCGCTTCGCCTGAATAGATCTCACGCTCGGTACTGACGACATCCACCTTGAGTAATGCCATGCGTTTCACTTCTCCCTGCGATGCCGGGCACATCGCCTTTTTCGTTTGTTACGTATTCAACACCGATCACGCCAGAACATGCGCGGCCCGGTCGCGCATCGGCGCTTACAACGTGCGCGGCGGTACCACGTTCAGTTCGGCTGCCATCTTCATCAACGACTCCCAGATCGGCGGCGTCAGGTCGATGTGATCGTGGTGCTTCTGGCGATTCTCCGCCTCGTACTCACCCGGATACTGCACCCGGTCGAAGCCGGGTTGCGGCGGGCACGACGTCAGATAGTCGATGAACGCCTCGACTTCGTGCGAGCGCCACGTGGCAGCGAAGTCGACCTGCGGGTTGAGCACGATGGCAAACATGTTGTTCGTGGCCACGCCCGCACGCGGGTGTTCCGGCTGAATCGTACCGCCGCCCGAGAGCACGCCCGCGAGCAACTCCGTCACGATACCGAGCGCGTAACCCTTGTGTCCACCGAACGGCAACAGCGCGCCGAACGGTTCGGTGAAGAGCGCATTCGGATCCGTGCTCGGGTTGCCGTTGCCGTCGATCAGCGAGCCCGGCGGCGCCTGCTTGCCTTCGGCGGCCAGCACGCGCGCCTTGTTGATGGCGATGGCACTGGTGGCCATGTCCACCACAAGCGGCGGCCGGTTGTTCGGCAGCGGCCCGGCGAAGCACAACGGGTTGGTGGTCAGGCGCGGCTCACTGCCGCCGAACGGCGCCACCATCGGCTGCCGGTTCGTCACGTTGGTGAACGCCATGAACACGAGGCCCTGCAACGCCACCATCTCGCCGTACTGACCCATGCGACCCAGATGGTGACTGTTGCGCAGCGTCAGAATGCACACGCCCTTGTCGAACGCGCGGGCAATCGCATGTTCGACCACGAACTTGCCCACGTGCTGACCGAAGCCGCGATTGCCTTCATACAGCAGCAGATTGCCGTGGTCGGTCATGACGCTCGGACGGCCGGTCGGATTGACCTGACCGTCTTCGAGCACCTTGCGATAGGTCGGCAGAATCGAGAGCCCGTGGCTCGCATAACCCACACGGTCGGATTCGACCAGATGTTGCGCAACGTCGTACGCGATATCGTCCGGCACACCCTGCGCGAGAAGCAGTTGCTTGCCGAAGTCGATGGCGTCTTGGACTGGAATTCGCATGTTGACTCCTTATGACTTCTTGCAATGATTCGCTTTACAACCAGCCCAGCCAGCGCCAGTAGGTCGCGGCAAACAGCATGAGCAGCGCATAACCGACGATGGTGACGATGATCCCCACCTTGGCGAACTGCTTCGCCGTGAAGGTGTCGGTGCCCAGACACACCATGTTTTGCGGTGCGTTGATCGGCAGGATGAAACCGAAGCTCACGGTAAAACCGAGCAGCATCGTCAGACCCAGCCGATTGAAGTCGCCCGGCAGCGTTTGCAGCACGGCGATCAGAATCGGCAACATGGCCGAGGTCAGCGCCGTCGCGCTCGCGAAACCGAGGTGAATCAGGATCAGGAAGGCGGCGAGCACCGCGAAAACACCCAGCGTCGAGAGCGAGTCGAGACCCGTTGCCGCCACCACATGGTTGCCCAGCCATTGACCGGCTTGCGTGGTCAGGAGCGCGGTACCGAGACTGATACCGACACCGAACACGATGACCGTGCCCCAAGGAATACGCGACTGCACTTCCTTCCACGTCATCACACCGAAGCGCGGCAGCATCAGCACGACCAGGCCCACGTAGGTGACCGACGTAGTATCGAAGCGGTGCAATTTGCCTTCCGTCGCCCAGAACAGCAGCAGACCGATCGACACGGCAAGCAGGCGCTTTTGCGGGCTCGTCATCGGGCCCATGTCACGCAGTTGCGCTTCCACGGCTTCCTTGCCACCGGCGATGGCATCGGCTTCGGGCGGCATCAGCTTGAGCACGAGCACGACAAGCACCACCGACATGATGATGGCCCACGGTGCGCCCGCAACCAGCCACTCGGCCCACGTGATGCGGTCGCCGAGCATCTTGTCCATGAAGCCCACGGTGAGCAGGTTCTGCGCCGCGGCCGTCTGGATACCGACGTTCCAGATACTGGTGGCCTGCGCCACGATGATCATGATGCCGGCAGCGATATTCGAGCGCTTGTCCACGCCGAAGGCGGCGATCACGCCCATCATGATCGGCACCACACAGGCGCTGCGCGCGGTGGCGCTCGGCACGACGAGCGAGAGCAGGATGGTCACGGCGATGGCACCGATCATCACGCGGCGCGTACTCGTGCCGATTTTGGAAAGTGTGACGAGGGCGATGCGGCGGTCGAGCCCGGTGAGCGTCATCGCGGCAGCGATGAACAACGCCCCGGCCACGAGCGCCAGTGCCGAATTGGAGAAGCCCGCGAGCGCCATGCTGATGGCACGCGACGTGCCGTATTCGACGCTCGGATCTTGAATCGTAGGCGCGGTGCCGACGAGGAAGGCCATCAGCGACGTGATGATGATGGCGCTGGCTTCGTAGGAGACGGCTTCGGTAATCCACACCACCACGGCGAACGCGAGAATCGCGAGCATGCGGTGGCCGGCGACCGGCAGGTCATCGGGCATGGGGATCAGGAGCACGGCAATCAGGACGACGATACCGGCGATCAGTCCTATGGGAACCGCTTTCTTCTGCTGGGGAGGGCTTTGCACAGAAACTTCAGGCGTGCTCATAAGGGGGCTCCAGAACGGAATGGCATGCCGGCAGTCGGCATGTCTTGAGAAACTGCCACGCGTGAACTGCGGGTTAATCCTAACCGCATTGATCTTGGCGAGGCAAGTGAGAGACAAAGGGAAAAGCAAAGGCCGATGCGCTCGAAACACACGAGTGGCGCGGACCTTGCAAAGCAGGACCTTGGCTGGCATCGGGGGGCCGAGGGTACCGTAGGCATCGGGCACCGGATAGCCCGGTCAATGCTTCGGTGAATTCGGCAAGCGCGAGCGCTGGTGCGGGCAAGCGCACCGTCTCGACCTGCCGAACGTGTCGGGAGAGTCGGGAGAATTAGAAATGCAGTCCGAAGTACTCGGGCGAGGCGACGAACATTTGCTGCGGGTTCTGTGCCGGCCCCGATAACGCGCGATGCCAGACGGTCTGATACAGGCCCGTCAGCCCGGCGCGCGGTCCGGTGATGACCGTGTCGACGTGTTGCGTCACCCCGGCGTTGGCAAGGTTGCCGCCCAGCGTCTTCCCACCCACGATGATCGGCTCGGCAGCCCACGCGCCCGCTGCACCGAACACGTCGTTCCATGGCGGCGGTACGGCATCGACCAGTGCGGGAGGCGGTGCGCCCGGCGGCGAGTGCGTCGGTGCACGAGCCGAACTGCGGGCCACACGCTTCGATCGTGTGGCCCGCGTCGGCCGGGTACCGGCGTTCGCGCTGGCTGTGTTGCCCGCGGATACGACCGAATGATCCGTCGTACCGGAGGGGGTGGCGGCATGTGCCGATGCCGGCATCCCCACGAACAACATCAACGCCAGCGCCGCAGCGGCGCCCAAGGGGCGAGAGAGCGACTTCGTCATGACTTCCTCTTGTGCCGGCGGTCAGGTCCGCCTGTCTTGCAAGACATGACGCAACTTCCGGGCCATCGAGGACAACGTATTGATTCTTATGCACTTCTATTTCCACCAGTCGCGTGATGCCGGCGCGTTTCCTCAGAAGTGTTTCATTTCAGAAACGTCCGGCAGCCGCGATTGCTTCATCGTTGAAACATTTGGCGCCGCCTTGTGGGCGGGCACCCTGCTTCAACCGTGAAGCATTCATCGACTTTCGACGCTTTCGATTGTCGTCTTGCGTTTCGTCTGGCGCATTGATGCAAATCAATAAAAGTGCACGACCGTGCGAAAACCCGAATTGACGGATGACGCGCCATATGGCCGTTTCCGGTGGTCTCTGATCGCGGTATCGGACGACTCCGAAAGTGCGGCCCGGCTGCCGACGTGGGTATCGGGTCTCTGGCACAATCGCTCATCGCCAGACGCGATGGACACCAGCGCAGCCGCTATCGGCCGTGTTTGCGGATGTGCTCGCAGGGGTGCCCGCAGTTGTGCCCATGCCGTCGCATGACAACAAGGAGTCAGCAATGCCCCAGTTCGATGTGGATTTGTTCGTGATCGGTGCCGGTTCCGGCGGTGTGCGTGCGGCGCGCGTCGCGGCGCAATATGGTGCGCGCGTGAAAGTGGCCGAAGAGTTTCGGGTTGGCGGGACGTGCGTGATTCGCGGCTGCGTGCCGAAAAAGCTGCTCGTCTACGCGAGCCGCTTTGCGGATGAATTCGAAGACGCTGCCGGCTTTGGCTGGAATGTCGGCACGCCCACATTCGACTGGACGACGCTCATTGCCCGCAAGGACAGCGAGATTGCGCGGCTCGAGAATATCTATCGCACCAATCTGGAACGTGCGGGAGCCGAACTGATCGAGGCGCGTGCCGTGGTCGAAGGCCCGAACACCGTGGTGCTGCCCGCGACCGGCGAGCGCATCACCGCAAAACACATCCTGATCGCCACGGGCGGACGGCCTGCCGAACAACCGCACTTTGTCGGACGCGAGCATGCCATTTCGTCCAACGAGGTGTTTCATCTGGACAAGTTGCCCGAGCGCATCACGGTGATCGGCGGCGGGTATATCGCGGTGGAATTTGCCGGCGTCTTTGCCGGACTTGGCGCGAAAGTCACGCTCATCCATCGCGGCCCTCACCTGTTGCGTGGTTTCGATGAAGACGTGCGGACGTCGCTTGAAGCGGCCTACCGCGAACGTGGCATCGACATCGTGCTGGACCGCACGGTGGAACGTGTGGACAAGACGCAAGACGGCTTGCGCATTTCGCTTTCTGACGGCAGCACGCATGATGCCGACGTGCTGCTCAGCGCGGCCGGGCGTGTGCCCTACACGCAAGGGTTGGGACTGGCGGCCAGTGGTGTGGCGCTCAACGAAAAGGGCGCGGTGATCGTCGACGAGTTTTCACGCACCAACGTGCCGTCGATCTTCGCGGTCGGGGATGTCACCGATCGCGTCAATCTCACGCCGATGGCTATTCGTGAAGGTCAGGCATTCGCCGATACGGTCTTTGGCGAGCGCACGACGCGCGTCGATCACAAGCTCATCCCGACCGCCGTGTTCAGCACGCCGGAAATCGGTGTGGTCGGACTCATCGAGAGCGAGGCCCGGGCACAGTATCCGCAACTCAAGGTGTACAAGGCCGTCTTCCGCCCGCTGAAAGCCACGCTCTCGGGGCGGCAGGAAAAGATCCTGATGAAGCTGCTGGTGGATGGCTCGACCGACCGGATCGTCGGCGCGCACATGGTGGGCGACCATGCCGGCGAGCAGGTGCAACTGCTCGGCGTTGCGCTGTCGATGGGGGCGACGAAAGCAGACTTCGACCGCACCCTCGCCGTGCATCCGACCGCCGCCGAGGAGTGGGTCACGATGCGCACGCCGGTGGCTGGCTGATATTGGCCCGAGGCTGTTGCGTGAGTCGCGTCGCTTGACGCGACTCGTGTGAGCGCGTCCGCCTGAACGCCGCCTAAACGCTCTGGTACCAGATACCGAGAATGGCGAGCGGCGTGAGCACCAGCAGAATCAGGCGCCATACCGGCAGGAACCATTGCGCACGCGTGCCGACGAGCACCGTGCGCGCCTGCGGCCAGATGCGTGCGCCGACCAGAAACGCGACGCACAGACCACCGGCGGGCATCAGCAGATTGATCGTCACAAAATCCATCAGATCGAAAATCGTCCGGCCGAACAGCAACACGTCGGACCACACACCGAACGAGAGCGCCGCGGGAGCGCCCAGCGAGAACGTGGCCGCCAGCACGGCCAACACCGCCGGGCCGCGCCGCCACTGATACTCGTCGATCAGAAACGCCGTGACCGGCTCGAACAACGACACCGCCGAGGTCAGCGCGGCAAATAGCAGCAGCAGAAAAAAGGCAATCGCCACCAGATGGCCGAACGGCATCTGGGCGAAGATCGCAGGCATCGTGATGAACGTCAGCCCCGGGCCCGCGTTGGCCGCAACGCCAAACGCAAACACCGCCGGCAAAATCATCAGTCCCGCCAGAATGCACGCTAGCGTCGCGAGTGTCGCCACCCAGACTGCCGAGCCTGCCAGCTTGGCATCCTTGGGCAGATACGAGCCGTAGACCACGATCATTCCCGCCCCGAGCGACAACGAGAAAAACGCCAGCCCCAACGCTTCGAGCAGCGTCTTGCCGCTGATCATCGAGAAGTCGGGCTTGAGGAACCACGCCACGCCTTCCATCGCACCTGGTAGCGTCAGCGCCCGGGCGATCACGGCGAGCATCAACAGAAACAACGCGGGCATGAGCCACTTGCCCGCGCGCTCGATGCCCTTCTGCACACCAGCCGCGACGATCAGTGCCGCCAGCCCGAGAAACACCGCCATGTTCGCGAGCGACGCCCACGGGTCGGCAATGAACGCCACGAATTCGGCTTCCAGTCTCAACGTGTCAGGGGCGAGTACCGAGCCTTTGAGCGCACGCAGCAGATACGCGACCGTCCAGCCGCCGACCACGACGTAGAACGACAGAATGGCAAACGCATTGAACGTGGCAATTCGCCCCACCCACGACCAGCCGCGACCGCCTAGTTCACGCATTGCCGTGGTGGCGGATTTGCCGGTCAGCCGTCCGATGGTCATTTCGGCGAGCAGCAAGGCGACACCCAGCGTCAGCACGCATCCCAGATACACCACCAGAAACGCCCCGCCCCCGTGCTGCCCCACGACGTACGGAAACTTCCACACCGCACCGAGCCCTACCGCAGAGCCGGCGGCCGCGAGCACAAAGCCCATGCGCGAGCCCCACGTGCCGCGCACGGACGGGTCCGAATGATCGGCGTGGGTGGCGTGGGTGGCGTGGGTGGAAGCGGTGGAACTGGTGGAAGCGGACGACGCGGGAGCCGTACTGGAAACAACGGAGGCGGTCGCCGTAGATGGCGCCGCCGAGGGCGAGATGGGCAGATGGGACACGTGTCTCCTCCGGGTCTGGACGTGCACGTGCTGCGACTTTCGCGTTGCTCGACAGCACGCCACGACAGTTGTCATGGGATGGCGTCAGGCAGGTTACGGGTGCAAAACAGGGTCACCGGTATGCCCGGCGATACGGCAGACGCGCGAGCGCGAGCCGACAGGCGACGCCATTAGGATGGTCGACGAGTCTACGCGGGAAGAGGTTCTGTCCGGTTTAGGAAACAGCCCAAAACCGTGATCTCGCCCGGGGGTTTGGGCGAGACCGGGTCAGGCGGATGATGTCAGCGCCCGAGTCAGTGCCCGAGTGCGACTTCACCCGCAGAGGCCGAACGCGAACCCGGCGTCGGCGGATTGCTCTCGCCGCGATACGCAAACACCACCGAGAACTTCGTGGTATCGCCCTCGTTGCGCCCGGCGGCATGGAACAACCCGCTGTGGAACAGCACGACGTCGCCCTGCGCCAGTTCGACCTGACGCCCGCGCGAGACGAGGGGTTGATTGTCGGGTTCATCGGGACGCAGAAAGTCCAGTGCGTCGAGCTGGTGTTCGCCGAGTTGCTCACGGTGCGAGCCCGGGATGAAGCGCAGTGCGCCGTTGGCCAGCGTCTCCGGACCGAGCGCCAGCCACACCGAGATCAGCGAATTCTGCGGGAACGACCAGTAGCGGATATCGCGATGCCACCCCGTCGCCGTGCCGAAGTGCGGATGCTTCGTCATCACGCAGTTGTGATGCGCGAGCGTGAGCACCACGTCTTCGCCGAAGATCTGCGCCAGCGATTCGATCAGGTCGGGCCGGGTCGCCCAGCCACGCAACACGTCGCCACGGTCATAGGCCTTGAGCAGACGCCGCACGGTTTGCCCGCCTTCGGCGTCACGCGACGTCGGTGCCCCGGCGTAGCCCACATCCGCCTCGAATTCCAGCGGCAGGGTCGCGGCGGCCAACTGCGCTCGCGCGTCGGCCAGAATCGCCTCGCAATCGGCCTGCGACACATAACGCGGCAGGATCAGATAACCGTCTTCACGGAAAGCGTCGAGTTGCGATGCGGTGAGCGCCATGATGGTCAGCCGGACAGGCAGAAATCGGTGTTTTAGGGGAGAGTTCGGTGGCGTTGCAGGGTAATTCGGAGAGACTGAACGACGCTGGCCGTGAAGCGGCGACGGCGCGTCGCACACTCAGGCGGCGCGTTTGCGTCGTCGGGGCGGGAGTTCGGCGGCGGGCTTGCGTTCGATCTTCGGTTCAGGCTGCGGCACGTCGGTGCCCGGCAGCGAGGGCTGCGGGTTGCCACCGGCCGGGCGCGGCGTGTCGACCACGCTGCGCAAACGATCGAGTTCGCGCGTGAGCTTCGCCAATTGGTATTCGAGTTGGCAGTTCTTGCGATACAACGTCCGCATTTTCTGGCTGAGCGCCTGCGTCTGTGTCCAGTACTCCGGATACATGACGAAACGCCCATCCGGGCGCTCGACGACGCCCAACCCGCTCTGCCCCATCACGTCGATGGTTTCCAGCGCGTAGCGTCGAACTTTTTTTACCGTACCTGCCGCCATTTATTTCCTACAGTCCCAGCCTGAGAGAGTCAGGCGCGGCATTTTGCCATGAATTCGCCCCCGCCGGGCGGCAAACCCGCACCGGGATGGCGATTTATTTTCGCCCGTCGGCCCCGCCAGCCGGGGCTCTGCGTACAACACACCGCGATTGGCGTGCAACACCGCCGCATTGTTACGGCTTCGGCGTCTTACCGGTGTCGATCGAGACGGGGTCGCTTGCCGGAAAGGTCTCTTCGAGGCCCTCGTCCAGACGCTTTCCCGTCGACGGCCTGGGCTCAGGCGTACGCCGCGGTTGTGACGTATCGATGGACACGGGGTCGCTCGCCGGGAACGTTTCCTCAAGGGCTTCGTCGAGATCGCGTTCGACGTCGTCCTCTTTGTGAGGCTGCTGTGGCTTGGGCTTGCGCGTGGGGGTATCGCTCATCAAGTCCTCCGCTTCGGGGGCCGCGCCGGTGCGCGACCGTCACCGTAACTATACCGCGACCTGCGTAGGCCCTGCGGCCATCAACTGTCACAAACTGTGACTGTCGAGCGTGGCCCCGCCGGTGTACACCACGCACTGCTCGCCTCTCACGAAGCCCACAAGCGTGACGCCCGCCGCCGCTGCGGTGCGCACCGCAAGCGCCGTGGCCGCCGAGACGGCCGCCACCATCGGAATACCGACTTGCGCCGCCTTTTGCACGATCTCAACGCTCGCGCGGCTCGTCATCAGCACGAAGCCCGCGTCGAACGCCTGCCCCTCGCGTGCCAACGCGCCAATCAGCTTGTCGAGCGCATTGTGGCGCCCCACGTCTTCGCGCAGACACAGAATCTCGCCGGTCGACAAACACCACGCCGCGCCGTGCACTGCACCGGTCACGGCATTGAGCGACTGGTGCTTCGCGAGCCCCGCGTGCGCGGCGGCCAGCGCCGCATGCGACACGCGCAGAGGCGCGCCTGCGGCGGGTAACGGACGAAGGACCTGATCGAGGCTCTCGGTGCCGCACAGTCCACAGCCGGTGCGACCGGTCAGATTACGGCGCCGCTCCTTGAGACCGGCAAACGCCCGCGACGAGATCTCGACATGCGCCGTGACACCCAGCGTCGTCGCCGACACATCCACGCCGTAACACTCGCCGCGCTGACGCAGAATGCCCTCGGACAACGCAAACCCGAGCGCGAAGTCTTCGATATCGGCCGGGGTGGCGAGCATCACGACATGCGAGATACCGTTGAATTCAAGGGCAACGGGGACTTCCTCGGCCAGTTCGTCGCTGGCTTGCTGCCAGCCGCCATGCCGGAACCGCCGCACCTCGAAGCTGGCGTGCGTGGCCACGCTCGCCGGGTCGATCGCGACCGGCGCGACATCACACACCGGGGCGCCGTCAGCGGCGTCGCCACCGGGCGTCGCTCGCCCGGTGTGCAGAGTTTCAGACATCGTCAAACCTTCGCTCCACTTGTCATTGCTGCTAATCCAAACGTACTCGGCCTACTTCGCCGAGACGGGTTCCGCAGGCTTTCTCGCCGCCTCAAGCAATTCAAGCTGCTCGCGGTTGAACGCCGAATACTTCGCCTGCCATGCCGACGGCTGCACCACCGGCAGCACTTGGACGGCAGTCACCTTGTACTCGGGGCAGTTGGTCGCCCAGTCCGAGTTATCGGTCGTGATGACATTCGCGCCCGACTCCGGGAAGTGGAACGTCGTGTACACCACACCCGGCTGCATGCGCTCGCTGATCACCGCCCGCAACACCGTCTCGCCCGCACGGCTGCGAATACCGACCCAGTCGCTATCCTTGATGCCGCGCTCCTGCGCGTCGTGCGGATGAATTTCCAACCGGTCTTCGTCGTGCCAGTGCACATTGGGCGTGCGCCGCGTCTGCGCTCCGACATTGTATTGCGAGAGTATCCGCCCGGTAGTGAGCAGCAACGGATAGCGTGGCGTCACCTTCTCGTCGGTCGGCACGTAGCGCGTGATGATGAAGCGCCCCTTGCCGCGCACAAAGGTGTCGATGTGCATGATCGGCGTGCCGTCGGGCGCCTCGTCGTTGCAAGGCCATTGCAGACTGCCGGCCTCGTCGAGCCGGGCGTAGCTCACGCCATGGAAGGTCGGCGTCAGCCGCGCAATCTCGTCCATGATTTCCGACGGATGTGCGTACGGCATCTCGTAACCGAGCCGCTTGGCCAACGCGATGGTCACTTCCCAGTCGGCCATGCCGGGCAGCGGCGCCATGACGCGCCGCACCCGCGAGATACGCCGCTCGGCATTGGTGAACGTGCCGTCTTTCTCGAGGAACGTGGTGCCCGGCAGCAGCACGTGGGCGTACTTGGCGGTTTCGTTCAGGAAAATATCCTGCACGACGATGCACTCCATCGCCTCCATCGCCGCAGACACGTGGTGCGTGTTGGGGTCGGACTGCACGATGTCTTCGCCCTGACAGTACAGCCCCTTGAAACTGCCGTGGATCGCTGCATCGAACATATTGGGGATGCGCAGCCCCGGCTCTTCCTGCAAGGTCACGCCCCATGCTGCCTCGAACTCCGCGCGCACGGTCGTGTCGGAGACGTGCCGATACCCCGGCAACTCATGCGGAAACGAGCCCATGTCGCACGAGCCCTGCACGTTGTTTTGGCCGCGCAGCGGATTCACGCCCACGCCCTCACGGCCCACGTTGCCGGTCGCCATCGCCAGATTCGCAATGCCCATTACCGTGGTAGAGCCTTGCGAGTGCTCCGTCACGCCCAGCCCGTAGTAGATGGCCGCATTGCCGCCCGTGGCATACAGACGGGCCGCGCCACGAATGGCGTCGGCCGGCACGCCGGTCGCTACCGACACCGCTTCGGGCGAATTCTCCGGCAGCGCCACGAACTCGCGCCACTGCGCAAACGCGCGGTCTTCGCAACGCTCGGCAATGAACGCCTCGGCGAGCAGCCCTTCGGTCACGATGACGTGCGCCAGCGCGTTGACCATGGCGACATTGGTGCCGGGGCGCAGCGGCAAGTGGAACGCCGCCTTGATATGCGGTCCGTCGACGATATCGATCCGGCGCGGGTCGATCACGATCAGCTTCGCGCCCTCACGCACGCGACGCTTCAGTCGCGACGCGAACACCGGGTGCCCGTCGGTCGGATTCGCACCCATCACGAGAATCACGTCGGCGTGTTCGATGGACTTGAAGGTCTGCGTGCCAGCCGATTCGCCCAGCGTCTGCTTCAGTCCATAGCCCGTCGGCGAGTGGCACACGCGCGCGCACGTGTCGACGTTGTTGTTGCCGAATGCCGCACGCACGAGCTTTTGCACCAGATACGTTTCTTCGTTGGTGCAGCGCGACGAGGTGATGCCGCCAATGGCATCGCGACCGTACTTCGCCTGAATCCGCCGGAACTCGGACGCCGCGTAGTCAAGCGCTTCGTCCCACGACACTTCACGCCACGGGTCGGTGATCTTGCTGCGAATCATCGGCTTCGTGATCCGTTCCTTGTGCGTCGCATACCCCCACGCAAAGCGGCCCTTCACGCAGGCATGACCTTCGTTGGCGCGGCCGTCCTTGTAGGGCGTCATGCGTACGATTTCACTGCCCTTCATCTCCGCCTTGAACGCGCAGCCCACGCCACAATAGGCGCAGGTCGTCACCACGGCGTGTTCGGGCTGCCCCATCTCGATGACGCTTTTCTCCTGCAACGTCGCCGTCGGGCACGCACTCACGCACGCGCCGCACGACACGCATTCCGACTCCATGAATGGCTGGTCCTGCCCGGGTGACACACGGGACTCGAAGCCTCGCCCGGAGATCGTCAACGCGAACGTGCCCTGCGTCTCTTCGCAGGCGCGTACGCAACGATTGCAGACGATGCATTTCGACGGGTCGTAAGTGAAATACGGATTGGATTCGTCCTTGGCGCTGGCCAGATGGTTATCGCCATCGAAGCCGTAGCGCACTTCACGCAGGCCGGTGACGCCCGCCATGTCCTGAAGCTCGCAGTCGCCGTTTGCCGCGCAGGTCAGGCAGTCGAGCGGGTGATCGGAGATGTAGAGCTCCATCACGTTGCGACGCAGATCCTGCAACTTCGGCGACTGCGTGCGCACCTTCATGCCCGCCTCGACGGGTGTGGTGCACGACGCCGGGTAGCCGCGCCGCCCTTCGATTTCGACCAGACACAGACGGCAGGAACCGAACGGCTCCAGCGAGTCGGTCGCGCATAGCTTGGGGATGTTCACGTCGCTCATCGCGGCCGCCCGCATGATCGAAGTGCCGGCCGGCACGCTCACGCGCTGGCCGTCGATCTCCAGCGTCACGTCCTGGCTTGCCTGACTTACGATAGCGGACACGGTGCGGTCCGGGGTGCCGAAATCGGGGCCGTGGCCCGGTTCAACCTGACGAGGCATGGCGTCTCCTGTGGGATCGGGCGTCACCTTATATGTTCGCCAATTCATATGAATCGACGCGGCTTTTCAGACGTCCCGGCTTCGACAGTAGTCCATATTTCCCGCGACAGCAAAATTCGGGAAAACCTCACCGGCATAAATTAGCGGCCGGAAAGCCGTCAAAAGACGGCCGGAGTCTGCCGCGACATATAGGCATGCCGTTGCATATGAGCCGCGACACCCCGACGAGCCCTGCCCGGGACGCGAGTTCAGCCCAGCGACGGGAACGCCTCCGACAGCGCCGCCACCCGCCCGGTGTGCGCCTCGGCGTAACCGGGAATATCGTGCACGACCTGCTTGTAAGGCGCGCTCTGCAAAATATCGAGCAGCGCCCGGACATAGCGATGATCGGCCGCTTCGTCGGGGAAGATGAGGCAATAACGCTCGGTGAGAATCGGCAGAAAATCCAGCCCGAACTGGGTCGCCGCCGCTTCGATGGCGAGCCCGGCGTCGGCGCGTCCGCTGGCGATATAGGCCGCGACGGCGGCATGCGTCAGCTCGATGTTCTCGGTGCCGTGAATCGTTTCCGGATCGAGCCGCGCCTGCTGCAAGAGCAGATCGAAGATCATCCGCGTACCCGAGCCGCGTTCACGATTGGCGAAACGCGCCCCCACACGCGGCAGATCGGAGATGGACTGGATATGCAGCGGATTGCCCCTCGCGACGAGCAATCCAAGTCGACGCGATGCCACGTCGGCGACGCGATAGGCCTTCCCCTTGAGCAAGGGCGCGTACTGCGCCAGCACCGGCTCGGCGAGTGCGCCCTCAGGCACATGGAAGCTCGCCATCTCGCACTCCTGCTTTGCCAGTGCGGAGACCGCCTCGATGCTGCCGCGATAACTCACCTCCAGCGGTAACTCGGCTTTCGCCGCGAAGTCGACCAGCGCCGCCACCGCCAGCCCGTGACTGGCAAAGATGCGCAACTGATCGTTGTCTTCTCCGAGCAGATCGTCGAGTTCCGTCTGCAACTCCGAGGCCATCGTCTCAAGCAACGGCCCGAGCCGGGCCTGCAATCGCTTCTGCCCCCAGAGCAGCCGGCGGGCGAGCGGCGTCAGGACTGCGCCGCGCCCGCGCGCCATCGTGAGCAACGGTGCGCCGAGCGCCGTCTCGGCCTCTTTGACATGCCCCCACGCCCCGCGATACGAGAGATTCAGCGCATGACTCGCCGCCTGCAAATTGCCTAGCGTGTCGACGTGCGCCAGCAGCGAAATCAGCTTGTCGAGCGGCACATCGCTGCCGTCATGACGAAAGCGCAGTTGAGGGGCAATCGAGATCCGCATAGGGCTATCCATATGAGAGGGCATTCATAAACGCGTCGCTTCGAAATTCCGCCGGACCGGCATAACACGTTGAGGCACAAGCCTTCTGCGTATCAACCACTTCCGCTGCCGAGGATTTCCACGCAGCAATTATGCATATTTTTACCTATCCGTCATACGACAAATCGCGTTTCGCACGATCATCGCCCGCCGGCCAAGACAGCGACGCTTTCGTCAAGCTGTTGCCGCGCCATCATATGCTATTAATTGCATAATATGAATCATGAAAATTGCTGATAACATGCGGACATTCGGCCTGATATCAGGAACTAGCAACATGAACGCCTGATCTCACGTTGACGATTCGACGTTTATTTATGCATTTATTTGCCTATTTAACGCGCTCGAATTCCCCCCTGAATCACGCGCACAGCGCACTGCAACATGACCACTCCGAAGATCGCCAACTACACGCGCCCCGCCGGCGGCTGGGGCGCCCTCAAGAACGTTGCCATCCAGCTCGTCTCGCAAGGCATCCCGCTCAAGGGCGCACGCACGCTGCTGAGCGCCAACCAGCCCAGCGGCTTTGACTGCCCGGGCTGCGCGTGGCCGGACCGCGAGCATGCGTCGACGTTCGAGTTTTGCGAGAACGGCGCCAAGGCCGTCGCCGCCGAGGCCACCAAACGCCGCGTGACGCCCGCCTTCTTCGCAGAACACACGGTCACCGACCTGCTGTCGCTCGACGACTACACGCTCGAAGGGTATGGGCGCCTCACGCACCCGATGCGCTTCGATGCCGCCACCGACCGGTATGTGCCGATCGAGTGGGACGCCGCCTTCGCGCTCATCGGCGAACACTTGCGCGCCCTGCCCGATGCTGATCAGGCGGCGTTCTATACCTCGGGCCGCACGAGCAATGAGGCCGCCTTCCTGTATCAGCTCTTCGTGCGCCAGTACGGCACGAACAATTTCCCCGATTGCTCGAACATGTGCCACGAGCCCACGAGCGTGGGCCTGCCACCGGTCGTCGGCATCGGCAAGGGCACCGTGACGCTGGAAGACTTCGAGCACGCCGACACGCTGCTGCTGTTCGGGCAGAACCCGGGCACCAACCACCCGCGCATGCTCGGCGAACTGCGCGAAGCAGCCCGTCGCGGCGCCACTATCGTCTCGATCAATCTGCTGCACGAGCGCGGTCTGGAGCGTTTTGCCGATCCGCAAAGCGCCGCCGAGATGCTCAGCATGGGCGGCACGGCGATCAGCGGCCACTACATCACGCCCGCGAGCGGTGGCGATTTCGCATTCGTCAAAGGCGTGATCAAGCATGTGCTGGAACGCGATGCCGAGGCCCGCGCCAACGGCGACGCGCCACTGCTCGACGACGCATTCATTGCCGAACACACCCACGGCTTCGATGACTTTGCCGCCGACGTGCGTGCCGAGCGCTGGGACGATCTGGAGCGTGCCGCGGGCGTCTCGCAGGCGCAGATGTGGCAGATTGCCGACGTCTATCTGCGCGGCGAGCGTGTGATCGCCACGTGGGGCATGGGCATCACGCAACACAAGCAGGCCGTGGCGACCATTCAGATGATCACCAACCTGATGCTCCTGCGCGGCAACATCGGCCGCCCCGGCGCCGGTCTGTGCCCCGTACGCGGCCACAGCAACGTGCAGGGCGACCGCACCGTGGGCATCAACGAGAAGCCCAGCGAGGCGTTTCTCGACCGGCTGGGTCAGGTGTTCGACTTCACCCCGCCGCGCCGCGAAGGGCTTGGCGTCGTGGACACGATTTCCGCAATGCTTGAAGGCCGCATCAAGGTCTTCATCGGCATGGGCGGCAACTTCGCCATGGCCACGCCCGACACGCCGCGCACGTGGGAAGGTCTGCGTCAGTGCGACCTGACCGTGCACGTGGCGACGAAGCTCAACCGCAGCCATCTCGTGCATGGGCGCGACGCGCTCATCCTGCCCTGCCTCGGCCGCACGGAAATCGACATGCAGGCCGGTGCTGTGCAGGGCGTGACCGTCGAAGACTCGATGAGCATGGTGCACCTCTCGTATGGCATCAACGCCCCGGCGTCGGAACATCTGCGCTCGGAGCCGGCCGTCGTCGCAGGCATCGCGCAGGCCACGATGGGCCGCGCCCTCGCCGGCCACGACGACTGGCACTGGTATATCGAAGACTACGACCGCATTCGCGACGCGATTGCGGCGACGTTCGACGACTTCGAAGGCTTCAATCGCCGCGTGCGCCATCCGGGTGGCTTCCGTCTGGACGTGCCGCCCGCCGAGCGCCGCTGGCTGACGGCCACGGGCCGCGCCAATTTCACAACGCACCCGCTGCCGCACGAATTGCCCATCGACACGGCGCGCCGTCAGGCCGGTGAGCGCGGCGCTGAAGTGCTGCAACTCGCGACCATTCGCTCGCATGATCAATACAACACCACGATCTACGGCCTGAATGATCGCTATCGCGGCGTGTTCGGGCAACGTCGCGTCGTGTTCGCGAATGAGGAAGACCTCGACGCGCTGGGTTTGCGCGCAGGCGAGCGCATCGATCTGGTCGGCGTGTGGAACGACGGCATTGCACGCCGCGCCGACGACTTCCTGCTCGTGGCCTACGACATTCCGCGCGGCAGCATCGCCGCCTATTACCCGGAAACCAACGGCCTCGTACCGCTGGACGCCACCGCCGACGGTGCGGGCACCCCGACGTCCAAGTCGATTCCGGTGTTGATGGAGCGCCGCCATGCCTGATGGCGCCGCCGGCAGCCCGCCACCCTCTCCCTCGACCACTGGCGATATCTCGCAGGCCGAGCAGGATCTGGCGCGGCTGCTCTTCACGCTCGCACAAGGCCGCCATGAAGGGCGCGATGCGCTGTCGCTGGCACGGCTGGCAAAGCGCAGCGCCCTGCCAATGAGCGACCTGCTGCGCTATCTCGGCGTGCTGGGCGAGGCGGGCTGGGTCGAAGTGGAAGACGGCGAGCGCGGGCTGCGGCTCGCCCGCCTCACCGACACCGGACTCGCGCAGTACGACAGCCTCGTGTAAGGCAGCGATAGGACATCGCAAATGCGGCAAGGCGCTACTTAGGCGCTACTTAGGCGCTGCACTGTCACTCCGGTAAGGCACTGAGATGACATTGCCACGCGACTGACATATTCCCGACCTGACGGACGACATACACTCTTGTCGCCACGGTGCCGGGCTGGTTGCGTACGGATTGGGTAAGATCGCGCTCTGACGCTCGAAATGGCACCCCATGTCACGGAGACCTTATGGAGCATGTCGTCGCACACCCGGCGCAGACCGACACCGACTCATCGCTTTCTTCTCTTGCATCGCCAGCCCTGTGGCGCCACGCGCGCCCCTCGCGCTGGAATCCGTGGCTGATCGCCCTGACAGGGCTTGCGGGGCTCTGGCAGTGGTTCGGGCTCGGCTTGGCGCTGCGTCATTGGGGCGCGACAGCAGCGTTCACGCTCCTGCCCGTGCTGCTGCTCACCCCCATGCACTGGGGGCTGATTCACGAATCGATTCATGGCCAGTTGCGGCTCAAGCCGCGCGATAACGAACGCACCGGCCGCCTGTTGTCGGTGCTGCTGGGCCTGCCGTTCGAGATCATGCGCTTCGGTCACTTGCTGCATCACCGCTTCACGCGGCAGCCGTTTGACCGCCCGGACATCTCCACCCTTGCCGATAGCGCGCCGCGGCTGGCGCGACTGCGGGCGTGGTTCGGCTATCAATCGCGGCTGCTCGGCGGCATGTGGCTCGCCGAAATCTTCGCGCCGGTCATTGCATGGATTCCGCCGCGCCGTCTGCCAGCGCTGGCAGCCAATGCGCTCGGCACCGACGCGCAGGACGAGGATGTGCGCCGCCGCGTGGTGATGTTCGGCAGCGACCCGGTGCGCCGCCGCCGGATTCAGCGCGATTTCGTCATGACGCTGGCCGCACTGGCGCTGGCGATCTGGGCGTACGGCCCGTGGTGGCCGGTGTTCGTTGCTGCATTTGCCGCGCGAGGCATCTGGCTGTCGATTGCGGACAACCTGCCGCATTACGGCGTCGAGATGGACGAACCCGCCCGCGCACGCAATTTCCACGCACCCGCCTTCGGTCGCGCATTGCTGCTCAATGCGAATCTGCATCGCGTGCATCATCTTTATCCGACCGCGCCGTGGCACCTGCTGCCCGAGATTAATGCCGCGCAACCGACCGCCGGTCCGCAAGTGCCTTACCTGCACGCCGCCCTGCGTCAGTTCGGCGGTCCGTTACCGGCCAGCAAGGCCATCGCTGGTCACTGATCGCGGGGTCGCGATCTCGCACAAATCCGCAGGCTTGGCAACGGCGTGCTGCACGCCGTTGCCGCCAAGCCACGACCGGGCTTCGTGATTCCCTTGCCATGTTTTGCAATGTTTCAGGATTTATCCGAAACATGATATAAATGCGAATCGTTTTCGTTAACGTTTGCATCTGGTGTGCAATCCGTTAGCCTTTGAATTGCGCCGGCTTTCATTAGCCCGCATCGCAGCGACGTCGCCCGAGGGCGGCGTTTTTGCTTGTGCCGCCTCGTTTCTCATCGATTCCTCAGCATGTTGATTGCATTGGCTATCGCGCTGGCCTGGTTTGCAGGCGGCGCCTGCTACCTGACGTCGGAGCATCAGCGCCTGCGCACGCAGCGCCTGAACCCTCAACCCGCCCGCGCGCTCTCGCTCGTGGCCGCCGTCGCCAGCCTCGTGTGCTGGCTCGCGGCCGCCGGGGCGTCGGCCGGCATTGCTGCCGCCTTCATGTCGCTGTGTTTCGGCCTGCTGTTCTGGCCCTATGCCGCTGGCGGATGGCACTGGCTGCGCGGAGATGCCCATGTGGAGTAGAACCTTTGCGGGTCTCGTGCTCGGCTTCTTCGCCGCCATGGCGCTGTGCGGTGCCATGGCGTACATGACGCCGGCCGGCTGGCACACCGCCGTCATCCCCGTCATCACCCTCTTCCCGCTCGTGTGGCTCGGCCTGTTCGCTGTGGTCTATGCGAGCCGAACCGCCACGCGTGCATGGATCGGCCTCGGCGCCACCACTGTCGTCGCCTGGGTCGCGCTGTGGCTGGCGCGCGCTGTCTGGTAAGGATCGTCCGATGCGTGCCCAAACGCTGCGTCAATATCTGAGCGTCCATACGTGGGCCGGCATCGTCGCCGGCTTCGCGCTGTTCATCGCCATGCTCGGCGGTGCCCTGACTGTTTTCCAACATGAAATCGAGCGCTGGGAGCAACCGGCCACGCGCCATGCGCCGCTCACGCTCGCCCAGACCGAAAAGCTCGCCGATCTGGTGCGCGCGCAGTATCCGGCCGCCCGCGAGCAAATGGGCGTGGTGCTGCCTAACCATTCGCCGACGCCGTTCGCCTACTGGCAAGGCACCGACGGCGAGTGGATGCAGGCACGGCTGCGCGAATCCGGCAGTGGTGCCGATCCGTCGCTCATCGTCGGCAATGCCCGTCCCGGTCTGTCGGCAACGATCAACGCGCTGCATTACTCGCTCGCGATCCCGACGTACGGCCTGTATCTGATGGGCATCGTGTCGCTGTTCTATGGCATGGCGCTGATCTCGGGCGTGATCGTGCATTTGCCGCGCGTGACGCGCGACATCTTCGCGCTGCGCCCGGGACGCAATCTCAAGCGGTTCTGGCAAGACGCCCACAACGCCATCGGCGTGCTGAGCCTGCCGTTTCACATCGTCTTTGCACTGACCGGCGCGCTGCTGTGCCTGAGCGTGCCGTTGATGATGGCGTTCAACGTCATCACGTTCGAAAACAAACTGATGGCGCAGATTCCGCAGGTGATGGGCGCAGTGCCGGCAAAGATTGCCCCGGTCGACGGCAAGCCGCTCGATCTGGCTGCAATCCTCGCTCGCGCCGAGCACGCCGCGCCGGATGTGGAAGCCACTGCCGTGTCGTGGACCGGTTACGGCAAACCCGATGCGGTGGCGGAAGTCTATGGTGAAGCCGGCGATTCGCTCGGGGTGTTCGCAGCGGTCGCCGTACGCCTGAACGACGGTGCCATCATCGGTCAGCACAGCCCGGGCGTACGTGACGCGAACCACGCGGTATTGAGCATGATTTACGGCGCGCACTTCGGTAATTTCGCCGGCATCGGTATGCGCTGGGTCTACTTCGTGCTCGGCCTGATGGGCGCTGTGCTCGTCTACAGCGGCAATCTGCTGTGGCTGGAGTCGCGCCGCAAGCGCAACTCGGCCATTCAACCGGCCAACCTGCGCTGGATGGCCAAGGCGACCGCAGGCGTATTCCTCGGCACCTGCCTCGGCCTTGCCGTCGCGTTCTCGGGTGCGTTGCTCTCGCAAGGCACCGCGGCGCTGTCGGTCTTTGTCGCCACGGTCATCGTGTCGCTGATCTTTGCCGCTTTGACGGCCCCCGCGATTGCCGCTACAGGGCTGCTCGCCGCCACTGCCCTCGCGTGTCTCGCGATTCCGGTCATTGACGCGCTTGTCACGCCGGACAACGCGCTGCGCTCGATCGCGCGCGGCGACTGGGTGTTGGCCGGTGTCGATCTCGTGGCGATCGTTTGCGCCATCGCGTTCTTCCTCTTTGCGCGTGCGACCTGGCGTCGTGCGCGTCGTGGCGACCCGAACAGTGTGTGGGCACGGCCCGCGCCGGCGGGGGGCACGCCGGAAGCCGGCGGCGCCACGCGTACGACGGTTTAGCAGCACGCCCCGGCGACACCCTCGCTGGCATCGCCGGGGAATACAAGATTTGGCGCGCTGACGCCATCGACCCAGCACACAAGACACCTACTCACTCAGGGAGATTTACCCGAATGCCGCAACTCCGCTCCGTCACGGCGCGCGCCCCCGCTCGCCCCGAAACTTCGCGTCTCGCCTCGCCGATTGCCCGCGCCACGTTCGCGCTCATCGCGACTTACGCCGCGCTGGCCACGGTGACCGCCACGCAGGCACATGCACAAAGCACGCCGGCCGGCACCGACGCGGCCGCCGCGTCGTCGAGCACACCGGCACAGCCCACGGCGCAGTTGACGACGACAACGGTCACGGGCGATCGAAGCAACGACTTCGATCCGCTTGCCGTGAAGAACGTGACATCGGGGGCACTCGGCACTCGCAAGGCGGTCGATACGCCCTTCTCGACCACGACGGTGACCAACGAGCAAGCGCAGGACCTGATGGCGACGTCGATCAACGACGTGTTCAAGTACGACCCGTCGGTCGCGCCGGTCATCAGCAGCGCGACCGGTGAAAACGCGGTCTTCAGCGTGCGCGGTCTGGCGATCGACATGCTCAACGGCATCAAGGTCGACGGTCAGAGTTTCCCGGTGTGGGACGCCGACCTCGCGATGGAGCCGTTCGAGAAAGTCGAACTGCTCAAGGGGGCCGGCGGCTTCATGTACGGCTTTGCCACCCCGGGCGGCATGCTGAACTACGTGATGAAGCGTCCGACCGATGACCCGTATCGCTCGGCGACCATCGGTTACACGTCGGCCAACATCTGGGCGGAAAAGCTCGACGTGGGCGGCCGCTTTGGCCCGGACAATCAGTTCGGCTACCGCGTGAATCTGGTCAACGAGGAAGGCAATTCGTCGGAGGCGCATCAGCATATTCGCCGCAAGGGTGCATCGCTGGCGCTGGACTGGCGCATCACACCGGACTTGACGTGGTCGGCCGACGTGATGTATCAGGACCGCAAGTCGACGGGCACGATTTTCGGTCTGGGCTTCTATGGCGTGACGCAGATTCCGTCGGCCAAAAGCGTCAAGGATCTGTCGCAGCCGCAGAACTGGTATGAAACCGAATTCCTGTCGGTGGGCACGGGTCTCGACTACCGCATCTCGGACGATTGGCGTGCCAGCGTGAAATTCCGCTTCGCCAAGGAAAACCGCTACAACTTCGACAGCTTCATTGCGGTCAACGACAACGCCGGCAACTACACCAACACGCTGTATGCCGCCCTGACGCGCTACTACTACCAGAACTACGATGCGATGCTGCAAGGCAAGGCCGATACGTGGGGCGTGAAGCACGATCTGGTCGTGGGCGCGAGCTACATGAACCAGTGGAAGGACTATGACGCGGGCGAAGGCTGGCAAAACGGCTACAACCTCGGCAACGGCAATCTGTTCTCACCGACCCTCTTGAGCAACTCGGCTGCCGGTATTTCGGCCGATCTGTATCGCGCCGGCCGCATCACGCAGGCCGCGATCTACGCCAGCGACACGGTTCATGTGACCTCGCGCCTGTCCGTACTGCTTGGCGCGCGCTACACGCAGTATCACGACTGGAGCTACAACATCAACGGCACGCAGTCGGCGAACTACTCGGCCAACCCGGTCTCGCCGACCATCGCGTTGATGTACAAGACGGACGCGAACTCGACCGCTTATGTGAGCTACGTCGAATCGCTGGAAGAAGGCGCGTCGGCCGACAACCGCTTCGCCAACTCGGGCACGACGTACGGTCCACTCAAGAGCAAGCAGTGGGAAGTCGGCTTCAAGACGGATAACCGCAACTGGGGCGCCAACATCGCGCTGTTCCAGATGCGTCGCGGCTATTCGTATGGCGATTCGAACAACAATCTCGTGCAGAACGGCATCATGCGCTTTCAAGGGCTCGATGCCAGCGGCTGGGTCAAGCCGCTCGACGAGTGGCGCGTGATGGGCGGTGTGTTGCTGATGAACTCGAAGGCGGTCGACATCGACGACCCGAGCGTCGCAGGCAAGCGCGTCTACGGTGCCGCCAAGGTGATCGGCACGGGCCGTATCGAGTACAACCCGTCGTACCTTCGTGAGTTGACGGTGGCGTTCGGCGGCAAGTATGTCGGCGGCATGGCGGTCGATGCGGCCAACACGCAGTTCATTCCGGGCTACACCACGTTCGACCTGAGCGCGAAGTACCAGACGCGCATCAGCGGCAAGGATGTCGTGTTCCGCGCCGGTATCAACAACCTGTTCGATCGCAAGTACTGGACCGAAGCGTGGGGCGGCTTCCTGTTCCTCGGTGCCACCCGTACGTTCGTGGCCAACGCGACGATTCAGTTCTAAGCGGCACCGCGTCGGAAACGACAAAACCCCACGACCCGAAAGTCGTGGGGTTTTGCGTTGTGCTGTCGTGCTGGGCTGCTGGTGTCTTGGTCGACGAACTTAGCCGACGAAATTAGCCAGCTAACTTAGCGGGCCAACTTAGCCAACAAACGCACGCTCAACGAGGTAATGCCCCGGCGCGTGGTTGTGACCTTCGACGAAACCACGCTTTTCCAGCAGCTCACGGGTGTCCTTGAGCATGGCCGGGCTGCCGCACAGCATGACGCGATCGTTTTCCGGCGTGAATTCCGGCAGGCCGATGTCCTGGAACATCTTGCCCGACTCGACCAGTTCCGTAATACGGCCCTGGTTCTCGAACTCTTCACGCGTCACCGTCGGGTAGTAGATCAGCTTGTCGCGCACGTACTCGCCGAGGTACTCGTGTTCCGGCAGATGCTCGGTGATCAGGTCACGGTAAGCGAGTTCGCTCGTGAAGCGGCAACCGTGCACGAGAATGATGTGCTCGTAGCGGTCATACACTTCCGGATCGCGGATGATGCTCATGAACGGCGCGAGGCCCGTGCCCGTCGAGAGCAGGTACAGGTTCTTGCCCGGGAGCAGGTTGTCGTTGATCAGGGTGCCCGTCGGCTTGCGGCCCACGATCACCTTGTCGCCCGGCTTCAAGTGTTGCAGACGCGAGGTCAGCGGACCGTCCTGCACCTTGATGCTCAGGAATTCAAGCTCTTCCTCGTAATTGGCGCTCGCCATGCTGTAGGCGCGCAGCAGCGGCTTGCCCTCGACTTCCAGGCCAATCATCGTGAACTGGCCATTGACATAACGGAACGAAGCGTCGCGCGTGGTCTTGAAGCTGAACAGCGTGTCAGTCCAGTGGTGGACTTCCAGCACGGTCTGTTGATTCTGTGTACTCATATTGGCGGTCGATAATGCGGTAATGGCCCCGTAGCCCGGACGGCGGCGTGCAATGCACGCACTATCGGTCGAGGGCGGGAAAACCCGACTATTTTACCTTAATTGGGAATGGCTTTCATTTGTCCCCTGCGCTTAAGCGGGGTTATTGGGACAATTTTTGGGCCGATTATTGATATCCGTCAGGATTCTGGCGCTGCCAGCGCCAGTGATCGGCGCACATGCGCGCCAGATCGTACTCGGCGCGCCAGCCCAGCAGCGCCTGCGCTTTGGCCGGGTTGGCATAGCACGTGGCGATGTCGCCGGGCCGCCGGGCCACGATGTCGTAAGGCACGTCGCGGCCGCTCGCGGCTTCAAAGGCACGTACGACGTCGAGCACGCTTTGCCCTTCCCCCGTGCCCAGATTGACGGTGAAACCCGTCTCGCGCCCGCGCAGTCCCGCCAGCGCGCACAGATGCCCCCGCGCCAGATCGACCACATGCAGATAGTCGCGCACGCCGGTACCGTCGGGGGTCGGCCAATCGCCGCCAAACACCTTCAGACGCGGCAGTTTGCCCACGGCCACCTGCGCCACGAACGGCATGAGATTGCTCGGCACGCCCGCCGGATCTTCGCCCAGCAGACCGCTCTCATGCGCGCCGACGGGGTTGAAGTAACGCAATACCGCCACGCGCCAGCGCGGATCGGCCACGACCGTGTCGGCCAGTATCTGCTCGGCCATCAGCTTGGTCTGACCGTAAGGGTTCGTCGCCGACAGCGGGAACGTCTCGTCGATCGGCACCGAGCCCGGGTTGCCGTACACCGTGGCCGACGAGCTGAATACCAGATCGCGCACGTTGTGGCGGCCCATGACGTCGAGCAACGTCACGAGACTGCCGAGATTGTTGTGGTAGTAGCGCAGCGGCTGGCTGACCGACTCGCCGACCGACTTGAGCGCGGCGAAGTGAATCACACCGTCGATGCGGTAGCGGGAGAACACGTCCTCCATGACCGCCGTCGAACAGACGTCCCCCTGCACGAAGACCGGCGCGCGCCCGGCAATGCGCTCGATGCGGGTAACGGCTTCGCGTTGACTGTTGCAGAGGTTGTCGACAATGACGACGTCGTAGCCGCCGGCCAGCAACTCGACACACGTGTGTGAACCGATATAGCCGGCGCCGCCGGTAACGAGAATGGTGCCCTGATTGCTCATGAAAATGCCTTGGCGTCGCCTGCCCGGCGTGCCCGGGGTCGCGCACGGCGCGCGAGGTGACGCATATTACTCCACCGCTGTCGGCTTCGCCAATCGGCCCTTACATCGGCTGGCGCATATAAGTTTCGTACTCGAGCGCATTCAGACGCCGGCCCAGCCACACCACGCCGAGCACCAGCACGCAGAACAACGCCAGCGCGAAACCATAGCCGTACCACGCGGGCCCGAGCCGCAGACTGACCCATGTGAACAGGCCATTGAGCACCACCAGCGACACCGTGAGCACCAGCACGTCACGGCGGCGGTCGAGATAGAACAACACGTTGAGCACGCCCAGCAGCAGCACCTGCATGCCGGCGGCCACCACATCCACACGCAACAGCGGCTGCCACGCCACCGGCATGCCGACCAGACGCAGCATGTCGTCGCCGAACGCAAACACCAGCAGCGTCACGACCGCCTGCACCTTCAGAATTTCGTAGAGCCCAGTGCGCACGGCACGGGTCATCATGTCGCGCGCCGTCGCAATCTGGCGCAGCGTGCCCCCATGCCGTACGGCGTCGAAGAAGCTCGTATAGGCTTCGGCAAAATCCGTCTCGATGCGCAGCAGAAACACCGCCATGCCGGGAATCACACAGAGATACGAGAGAAAGACCGGCAGGTCGTAGACCGGCGACGCGCGCAACGGCCCGATGATCACCATGCCGGTGGCCGGCGACGCCCAGAACATCAGCTTGTCGACCCACACACCGAGCCCGAAACACACGCCGACGCCCACCAGCGACACGTAGATGCTCTTCGGTGCGAACACGTCCCACGACAGCCACGTATCGGTCCGGTACTGGCGCACGACGATCGCCGCCAACCCGAGCAGCAGACACGCATGACCGATCACGAAACCGCCGAGCAAGCCCGTCAGGCCATAGCGGCCGAGCAATACGGCGCTCACCACGCTCAGGCTGTAACCCACGCAAAACACGCCGAGAATCGCGCGGTACTGCTTCACGCTGGTCAGAAACAACACCACGATCCACAAGTTGCCGAGCAGCACAAAGCCAATCCACATCAGCCACCGGTACGCGAGCGGCAAGTCGGCGAAGAGCGTCTGCGACAGCACCAGACCGACGCTGCCGAGCACGACCGTCGTGACCAGCGCCACGGCATTGAGCGCAGGCATGACCGCGCGCGATTCGCCGGCAAACAGCCGGTCGCTCAGATGCCGGGTGAACGCGAGCTGCACCAGTCCGGTCGCGATCACGCTGGCGGCGATCAGATACGTCACCGACACCTGAAACTGCGTCAGTACGGCCGCCGGTTGCACGTTCGCCAGACTCATCAGGCCGACGAGCACGATGCCCACCATCGACAGCACCAGCGGCCCGGCGCTGATGATGCCCGCGTAGCCATACGCCACCAGCGTGCCGGACAGCGTGTCGCTGCGCAGCAACCGGCGCAATTCGAATCCGATGCCCGCCATCAGTCGGTACCCCCGGCAAGCAGTTGTCGATAGAGCGCGCGATAGGCGTCCCGCATGGCGTCGTGGGTGTAGTGGCGCTCGACTCGGGCCATCCCGGCGCGACTCGCCGCGTGCCAGGCGTCAGGCTCCAGCACCTCGACGATGGCGGCCGCGAGGGCCTCCGGATCGGCAATCGGCACCACGCGCCCCGCACGTCCGAGCGCGGGATCGCCGTCAATGCCGCTGTCGCCCTCGATCAGATGGCGGCACGCGCCCACATCGGTGGCGACCACCGGCACGCCTGCTGCTGCGGCTTCGAGCACGACGAGCGGCAACGCCTCCGACACCGACGACAACGCCAGCACGCCGATGTGCGGCAGCACCGACTCGACCGGCCGATAGCCCATAAAACGCACCTGATACTCCATGCCAAGGCTTGCCGCCACGTCGCGGCACTCCTGCGCGTAGGCCGGGTCTTCCGTCTCGGGTCCGATGATCCAGCCCTGCACGTCGGGGCGATGGCGATACGCGATGAAGATGGCGCGCAAAAACGTCTTGATGTCCTTGACCGGCACCACGCGCCCGATCAGCGCCACCACCGGCGGAATCTCTGCCCGATCGGCCTCGGCGGGATCACTGGCGTCCGCCGGGTCGCCACGGCGCGGCACACGCAGCGCGGCAAAATGCGCCACGTCCACGCCATTGGCAATATTGCGCGTCTTGTGTGCGGGCGCGCCGTCGGCCAGTTGCCGCTGCCGGTTGCCTTCGAACAACGCCACGATCTCATCGGCGGCGTCGTAGCACACGCGCCCGATGGTCTCGAAGAACCGCATCCACAGATTCTGGAAGTAGCCGACCTGCGAGATGTCGCGCTCCAGCACGCCCCGGTTGTCGCGCAACCACTCGCTTTGAAGCAGATCGAGCTTGCGTTCCTTGGTGTAGCTGCCGTGTTCGGTCACCAGCAGCGGCTTGCCTGTCGAGAACCGCAGCAATGCGCCGAGCAACCCGGCGTAGCCGGTGGAAACCGTGTGGTACAGGCGCGCTGGCGGCATCGCGTCGGCAATGCGCGCGAGTTGCCACAGCGGCTTGTGCATCGTGCGCACCGTCCAGAAGTAATCGGTAAAGGACGGGTCGAGGCAGTGGCGCTCGTAACGCTCGGTCATGAACTGCCACGCGGCACGGCTATGCAGGAACTGCGGTTGCGCCAGTTCATGGCCGTCTCTGAGCATCGGCAGAATTCTGGCGAGCATCTGGCGGAAGGCGTCGTTGCCTGTCTCCGGCCCACCCGCCGCCACGCCCGCCCCGTCACGACGCCGCATCAGGTCGTGCATCTCGCCGACCTGCGCAAACGCCGCAGCGTCTCCATCGGTATGAAGCGCCCCTTGATGGCTGGCGCTCGCCCCCTCCCCCTGCGGCGAGGGCTCGTAAAGATAATGGGCTTCGAAATGTGTGACGTTCGGCGGCAGCGCGTAGACCGGCGTGCCGTAGTCCTCGCGGCGGCTGCCGATAAATACCACCGCGAACGTCCGCTCGGGAAACGCCCGGATCAACTGGTCGACCCACGACGACACCCCGCCGCGCACGTAGGGGAACGTGCCTTCGAGGAGCAAAGCGACATCCGCCACCGGGGCGCCTCGCAAGGAGGCTCGGCCGGCCGGCTCGGCCGACGCGCCGTCCTGCGCGCGCATTCCATCGTCAGGCGGCGTCATCATCGGGTCCAGAACCGCACGGCAGGCTGCACGGCAGGTGCAACCGCCGCCAGCGCGGCGTGGCCGCCCAGCCCGCCGAGCAACTGCGTCACGCGGTCGTAGCGTCGCTTCTGAAAGGCCGCTTCGGCCAGCCAGGGCAACAGCCGCTCGCTGGGGAAGCTGTGGAACTGCGCATGCCGAAGATACATTTCCGCCGCTTCGGGCGCTTGGCGAAGCAACGAACAGCGGCCGAGCAGATACCACATCGAGGCGTCGTCTTCGTGCTGCTCCAGCGTGGCGTGCGCAAAGAATTCCACTCGCTCCAGCGTGAAGCGCAGCACTTCGCCGCGCACCAGATTCTGATAGATCAGCTCCCAATACAACTGCGCCAGACGACGGCTCGTATCCGCGCGCTCATCCTCGTCTTGCGCGGCCTCGTGACGGTCTCGCATGCGAAAAATCTGCTGCATGATGCGTTTTTCCAGTCCGTCGAGGATGCCGTAGGCCAGCAGGCGCACCTCTTCGACCGGGTCGGCCAGCAGGTCGCGGGCGATCTCGCTGGTCACCCGCGACGGCAACGCCTGCACCGAGACGAGCGCGGCCACACGGTCGTCACGCTCCCCATTCACATTGCGCAGCCGGGCGCGCAAGCGCATGCCGGTGCCGTGCTGCACGCGGGCGACAAGGTGCGTGACGAACCCCGGGGCAGCCACCTGCACCGATTGTGGCGCCTCGCGCGGCGGCGGAAACAGATAGCCGATGACCATCACGCCGAACAGGACGAAAAGGCCCACAACAGGCAGGAAGAAACAGATCAGCGCCGCGTGCCACGTGGCACCGCGCCGGTGGCGATAGCTCGGGGGCAAGGCACGCGCGATGAACGCGCCAGCCAAACAAGCCGACACGGCTTGCCATGCCAGCACGAGCCATAGCGGGTGCGTCATGACCGTCAGGTTGCCGACAATGTCTGGCGACGACAACACGATCCGAGCCGCCTGCCACTGCGCCGCTATCGCGAGGCACGCGACGGCGAGCAGCAGGCTCCAGCGCAGCACGTTTGCCGCCCCGCCCCGCTCGGCGTTTTGCCAACGAGGGGTGCCGTCGCCGCGTGGCATCGCGTCAGCCATGACCGACGCACCGCTCGACAAGTTTCAGCAACCCTTCTCCCGGCGCATGCGGATCGACATGCGCGGTGTGTACGGCGATATGGGCGCTCTGGAAATCGACACCGTACTGTTGGCGCAGGAGGTTTTCCACCCGCAAGAGATAGCCGTCGATGCCATGCTCGTCGGTGATCGGCATCAATGCGATGGCGATCTGCTGGCGCGGCGTGCCCAGCGTCCACAACGCGTCGAGCGCGCGGCGCTGCCGCACGGTCTGTTCGAACAATGAGTCGCCGCGCGCCCCGCGCGGGAACACCAGCGCAACCAGCGACGACTCGATGCTGCTGGCCCGTTTGAGCCGCGCAAGACGACCCAACTCCAACGCGAAGTCATACGGCGCCTCGGGCACCGAGGCACGCACTTCGGTCACGAGCGGCTGCTGCGCCACACCGTCGGCGTAGTACGCCAACAGGACCAGCAATAGCTGGAGATTGTCGTGATTGAGCGCGAGAAACGGCATGCGGCGCACGATCAGCACGCTCACCAGTTGCCCGTCGGCATCGACCAGCGGCGCGCACGCGAGATAAGGGCTCGCGTCGCTGGCCGCGTCATCGGTGCGCACGTGGGTCAATGTGCCTTCGCGAAGGCAATGCTGAACCAGCGGGTCGTCGGCGATGGGCTCGAAGCTCTCGCCGACACGTGCTAACGCCGTCGTGCCGAGGCGGTCGCCACGCACGGGGAACAGCGATGCCACTTCGATCTGACACGTGAGCGCCGCGAACTCGAGCATCGGCTGGGCGTTCGGGAGCGGCGCACCGTTCGTGTGCGCGTCGCCCGCACGCCGCACGGTCAGGTCGCGCAAGCGCGTGATGGCATCGCGCAAGGTGACAGGCCGGGCGAGCAGGTCACGCTCCAGCCGTTCATGCGAGACACGCAGCAGATAGTGGTTGTGGGTGATCGCGACCAGCCGGTCGTTCAGATACGCATTGATGCTGTGCGCGCGGCGGGTGCGGTAAGACCAGACGTCGCAGAAGTGGCCGGCCACGAGTACGGCGGTCATGCCACCGGCGAAGTAACCGATCGGGAAGACTTCGCCCGCACGGCCGCACAGGAGAACCCACGCCAGCGCGAGTATGACGCCGCTGCCCGCGCCCGCCAGGGCACCGTAACGCAGTGCCGTCACCAGTGCGACGAGCCACAGCCACGGGAACTGCGCGGTGCGCAGCAACGGGTCTTCAGGGCGGAATTCCCAAGCGACGAACACCGCCAGCACCATGACACCCACGATTTCCAGTACGGCGAACGGACGCGCGACGGCGGGGGCAAGCCAGCGGCCCCACACGCCGAGATTGCCGAGCGGTTGCGAGCGGCGAACGCGCGCGGATGCATGGGCATCGCGTGCCGGCTCGGCGTCGTTGGGCGTGGCGGTTGTCACGTGGCGCTTGTGGAAAAAAGAATCAGCCGGGTCGGGCGGCCTGCGGGCTCACGCGCCAACGCTTCGGTATGGCGTCCGCGCAGGCATCGCAATGTCTCGTGGCGGACAACGGCTTTCGCGCAGAACCGGCGCGACGACGGTATTTTTGGATCCCCGGGCAGCCCGTGGCTGCTGATCTGAACAGACTTCTTATGGTTGATACGGCCGCACTGTACACATCGTGAGTCCTACTATCGTCCCCTTTTTTGATCGCTGTCCGATGCGATTCGCGCTGGCGGCTACCGCCCTGACAGGCCGCCTGACAGGGCGCCTGAAACCCTCAGGAGACCAACGCACCGTCGAAGGTGTACGGGCCGTCGTACGGGCTTACGTAGGCCAGATGCGTACGCACCCCGGCCCCCGGTTGCCACAGGTGCATGGCGAAGCCCGGCGGCTCCAGCGTGATCGATCGGGGGGCACCGGGGGCCAGTCCCAGCGAAATCTGGTGCGCGGTCGAAACGCACGTGCTGGCCATGACGCCGGGAGCGCCCTGCACCACTGCGTGAATGCTGCGATGCAGATGGCCGCAGATCACGCGGTCGATATGACGGTACCGTGACACGACGGCCGCAAAACCCTCGCGCCCTTGCGCCGAGAGGCCGAGGCCATCCATGAATTCGATGCCGGTATCGAACGGCGGATGATGCATCGCAATGATCGTCGGACGCCCCTCGCACGCCTGCAACTGCGCGTCGAGCCAAGCCAGCCGTGCCTCGCACAAATGGCCGCCCGCGCTGGGCGGCGACTGCGTGTCGAGGGCGAGTACGGTCACCGGCCCCAGGTCGACGCGGTACTGCACGAAATCATCGCCGGAGTGAGCGGTGTCTTGTATGGCGCCTTGGGCATCGCGTTGCATGCCGCCGTGGAGATACGCATGCTCGGGGAACGTGGCGCGCAACGCGGCACGATGGTCATGGTTGCCGACGACGAGATACAGCGGAATTTCCAGCTCAGCGAGACACTCGCGCAATACTTCGTATTCCGATAGATGTGGCGTATCGACGAGATCGCCGGTGGCAATCACCGCATCGGGACGCGGCGACCACCGGTTGATCGCGGCAATCGCGTGGCGCAGCGCGCGCGCTGTGTCGACGCGCTCACAAGCGAGCGCGCCCGGGCGGCTGACGTGAAGATCGGTAATCTGGCAAAGCAACATGAAGGCGAATCCTTGATGCGCGCGCAGGCGCATGACATCACGTGTTCAAGTGTAGGCCGCAGCGCCCCGCGCGTGGGCAACACCCGTGGCGCGAGAGACGAGGCGAACGACTTAAGGAGATGAAAGCAGAGGCAGAAGCCGCGATGAACGCAGGCGGCGCAACGCTAGGCGCCGAAAATGACATCGGGATGACAGCACGACAGAACGCGCCCAAAAGTACGCCAACGCCAACCAAAAGTCGCCCGACTGCGCAAGCCCCTCAACGCTAGGGAAACCCCCAAAGCCCGCCCAGCAAGGGATTGCGCGACGCTAAGCCCGCAGATGACCGCAGTTACCGGGGTTTTACCATCAAGAACGAGAAAGTACGCGGCATTGCACAACAAAATCGCCGCAAACCGTTGCCAGGACTGGCCCACAGGCCGCCGAAGGCTCTATAATGCGGCTGCCCGGCAAGTGCCGGCGTCTTCTTGAATCATCGCGAGGTACGATCTTCGGATCGGGTTTTTTCGATGTTCCGGGAAGACGACATTCTGGCGCGCGCCGCGTGCCTTATGGCGCGGATACAACACCGACACTCGCCAAATGGCGAAAGTGTTAGAGTTGTCGCCGGTATTCACCACCTCTCAAGGGAAACACACATGAACAAACAGGAACTGATCGACGCCGTCGCTGGTGTTACGGGTGCAAGCAAGGCTCAAACCGGCGAAACCATCGACGCTCTGCTCGAGACCGTCAAGAAGGCAGTCGCAAAGGGTGACGCGGTTCAGTTGATCGGCTTCGGCTCGTTCGGTTCGGGCAAGCGCGCTGCGCGTACCGGCCGCAACCCGAAGACCGGCGAAGCGATCAAGATCCCGGCTGCCAAGACCGTGAAGTTCACGGCTGGTAAGGCGTTCAAGGACGCCGTGAACAAGAAGTAAAACCAGTTGCGCGCAGGCCGGCCTCCGTGCCGGCCTATCTTTTTTGCCCGCGCTGCCGTCTCCGGTTCGCAGCAAAAAGATACGTCTCACGTCACCCTCTCGCGAGGACCACGATTGATGTGAGCTGCGCGCCTCGCGGGTGTCCTGCGCCGAATCACTTCGGGAACCGGGCGCCCGCGGTAGTCCCGCCTATCTCCAAATCGCGTCGCCCCTCGTACGCCCTTCGTACGCCCCTCTGCAACAGCTTTTCCGACGCTCAACGCCAGGCCACCTATGCTATGGTGCGTGACATGACACGCGAGACGTCTGCGGCCAGCGCCGCCTCCCCCGAGAATTCCTCGCTTTCTGCGCCTGATTCCAACATCGGCAAACCGCTCGATATTGGACAGATGCGCCGAATGCCGGCACCCCATTTGCTCGTCAGTCTGGCGGCCGAATCGATTGCGCAATGGCCGATGCTTTCGGCCACGCACGATGGCGCCGACGTCATTGCTCCCGAAGCCATCCACCACTTGCGCATCGCTACCCGCCGTTTGCGCGCGCTCGTCGATGTGTTCTCGCCGTGGCTGAAACCTCGCTGGCACCGCAAGCTCAAGCAGGAATTGCACTGGCTGAGCCACGCCATGGGACCGGCGCGCGATGCCGACGTGCTGAGCGGCACGACGTTGCCGGCGCTGCGTACCGAACACCCCGATCTCGACTGGGGTTCGGTCGACGCCTATGTCGCGAAGCTGCGCAGCGACGCCCACAGTCAGGCCGACGAGGCGCTGCTCAGCGAGCGTCAGGTAGCATTGCATCGCACGCTAAAGCGCGCGTTCGGCATCGACGAACATGGCGGCACGGATGTACGCGCCGCCAAAGCATTGCGGCGCGCGTCGCGCACACCCGGCAAGCAGCCCCGCGCCGTGGCGAAGCACGCACGCGACGTGATTCGCCACCGTTACGTTGCGTTATTTCCGGATTGTCGCCAATTGGCGATGCTCGACACCGATCAGTTGCACGCGTTGCGCGTGAAGATCAAAAAAGCCCGCTACAGCGCCGAAGCCCTGACACCGTGGTTGCGCAAAGCGATGCGCACGCCGTATCAGGACACGCTGCGCGCCGCGCAGAACCTGCTTGGCCAGCTCAACGATGCCGTCGTCGCACAGCAGTTCTGCGAGACGATGCCGCTCTCGCAAGCGCAGCGCGACGTACTCACCGGACGCCTCGACACGTTCATCGTGAACGCGACCAGCCGAGCCGCCCATGTGCTTTGCCGGTTGCCCGATGCAGCCACGCTCGATCGCGGCATTCGCAAACGCTAAGCATTAAGCACTGAGCACTGAGCACAGAGCACAGAGCACAGAACGAAAAACGCTGACGGGATCTCCGTCAGCGTCGTCTAACACCACCAAATTCCGCGTACTTTTCCCACGCTGCCGGTGCCGATACCGCAATAACGCGCTAATGCGCTAATGCACTAACGCCCGTTCAGACCGTGCGCGTACGCAGCAGGCGCATGCCGTTGGCAATCACCAGCAGGCTCGCGCCCACATCGGCAAAGACTGCCATCCACAGCGACGCGGCGCCCACGACAGCCAAGGCGAAGAACACGGCCTTGATGCCGAGCGCCATCGCGATGTTCTGCTTGAGGACCGTCGCTGCGCGCCGCGAAAGGGCCAGAAACGCCGGCAACTTGCGCAGATCGTCATCCATCAACGTGACGTCGGCCGTCTCCAGCGCGCTATCGGTGCCGGTGAGCCCCATGGCGAATCCGACATCGGCCGCCGCCAGTGCCGGCGCATCGTTGATACCGTCGCCGACCATGCCGACGTGACCGAACTCGGCGCGCAGTTGCGTGATCGCCTGCCATTTGTCTTCCGGCAGCATTTCGGCCCGCACGTCGGTGACCCCGGCCTGCTCGCCGATGACCTGTGCCGTCGCACGATTGTCACCGGTCAGCATTACCGTCCGGATCCCCATCTGCGCCAGTTGCGCCAACGCCTCGCGGCTTTCTTCGCGCAACGTGTCGGCTACGGCCAATACGGCCAGTGCCTGTGTTTCGCTCGCCAACACGATGGCCGTGCGAGCCTGCGCTTCCAGCCGCGTCAATTCGGCTTCGACACGCGCGTTGCAGACGCCGAGCGACTCGATGAGGCGATGATTGCCCAAGTAGTACAGCGTCTGACCGATACGGCCTTTCACGCCCATGCCCGGGAGTGCCTCAAAGTCAGTCACCGCAGGCAACGGGCCGAGCCCGGTCGCCTGATAGCCATCGACAACGGCGCGGGCAATCGGGTGCGTCGTTTGCGCATCGAGCGCAGCCGCCAGCGTCAGGACTTCATTGCGTGACGCTTCCGACGCTCCCACCGCTTCCGACGTACCCAACGCATCGCCCAGCGGCACCACATCGGTCAGATGCGGCTCGCCGCGTGTGAGCGTGCCCGTCTTGTCGAGCGCCACCGCCCGAATCAACCGGCCGCTTTCCAGAAACGCACCGCCCTTGATCAGAATGCCGGCACGCGCCGCCGCCGTCAGGCCGCTGACCACCGTTACCGGCGTCGAGATCACCAACGCACACGGACAGGCAATCACCAGCATCACGAGTGCCTTGTAGATCCACGGCGTCCACGCGAGGCCGAACGCCAGCGGCGGCACAATCGCGACCAGCAGTGCGCAGAGCACCACCACCGGCGTGTAGATGCGCGAGAACTTGTCGACGAATCGCTGCGTCGGCGAGCGCTGTTGCTGCGCCGTCTCCACGATGCGTACGATGCGCGCCAGCGTGGTGTCGCCCGGGGCAACGCTCGTGCGGTAAATGATCAGACCACTTTCGTTGATGCTGCCCGCGAAGACCTCGTCGCCCACCGTTTTGTCGACGGGGACGCTCTCGCCGGTAATCGACGCCTGATTCAGGGCCGAACTCCCCTGCTCGATCACGCCATCGATGGCAACACGCTCACCCGGACGGGCCCGCACCCGCGTGCCCACGGTCAATGCGGCCACCGGCTGGTCGGCCCAGCTGCCGTCGGGTTGTTCCACCGATGCCTGATCGGGGGCCAGACGCATGAGCGCCTCGACCGCGCGCCGCGCGCGGGTGAGCGATGCGGCTTCGAGCTTCTCCGAGATGGCGAACAGCACGATGACCATCGCCGCCTCGGGCCACTGGCCGATGGCGAGTGCGCCGATCACGGCGAGCGACATCAGGAAGTGGATATTCATCGTGAAATGGCGCAGCGCGATCCAGCCCTTCTTGAGCGTCGGCAGACCACACAACGCTATTGCCGCCAAAACGATGGCACCGACCCACGGGCTGTGCTCGGGCACGCCCGACCAGACGGCCGCTTCGCTGGCCGCCGCGAGCACGCCGCCGGCCACCAGCCGCGCGACGTCACCTTTGCCGCTCGGCGGTGGCGGCGCGGGGTTGGCCGCGTCATCGGTCAGCGGCACCGGGGTCATACCGAGCTTGCGCAGCGTCGCGGCCACCACGTCGCTGTGACGCGTGACATCCGCTTCCGACGCCTTCGCACCGAACACAACCGTCAGTTCGCGCTTGAGCAGGTTGAAATACAGGGCGTCGACGCCCGGCTGGCGCTCCAGTTGGTCGCGAATGAGGCGCTCTTCGGTCGGGCAATCCATCTGGTCGATGCGAAAGCGGGCCTGCGGCGCGCCCGTGACCGGGGCCACTGCCTGCGGCATCAGGCTCGCCGGATCGCCACAGCACGCCACGGCGTCATGCGCTTGGCCGTGGTCGTGGCCGTGAGAATGGGAGTGGCCGCCCGGCGCCGCTTCATGGCTGTGCTCATGTGCGTGATCGTGACCATGGTCATGCCCTGCACGACGGGCCTGAGCACCATGATCGTGCGCCTGCCCGTGGGCATGGCCGTGATCATGGTCGTGGTCGTGGTCGTGGCCATGATTGCGATGATCATGCGTCTTGTCCTGAGGGCCGTGCGCGTGGTCACACACCGCCTCCGGGGCCGTCCGGCGGGCCTGATCCGATGGATTGGGCATGTTCACTCCTGGTTTCATGATTCGTGTTACTCTCCATTCAAAACCCTGTAGTCACTACGGAGTCAAGCATGAAAATCGGTGAACTGGCGCGTGCGGCCGAGACCGACGTCGAAACCATCCGCTATTACGAGCGGGCCGGGCTGCTGGCCGCCCCGCCACGTACCGACGGGGGGTATCGCACCTATGGCACGGAGCATCTCGAAGCCTTGCGCTTCATCCGTCACTGCCGCTCGCTCGATATGCCGCTGGCCGATGCCAAGCGGCTGGGCGAACTCGCGCACGACACGAACGTGACTTGCGAGGATGCCAATCAACTGATCGAAGCGCATCTGACGCGCGTTCACGCCCGCATCCATGAATTGCAGGCGCTGGAGCAACAGCTGCTGCACTTGCAGGCGCAGTGCCAGAGCCGGCACGACACCAGCGACTGCGGCATTCTGCGCGCGCTGATGCAAGGCGCCCACGGCGAGGCGTGTGCCTGCCATAACGACACCGATCCCATTGCGGTGGCGTGCGAGCACGATCACCAGCACGCTTGAATGTCGCTGTCGCTGTCGCATTGACGAGACACCTGGCGGCGTGTCTCGACCGCCTACGGCACGCGCCGGTGAAATGGTTCGCAAACCGACAAAGTGTGCCGTGCCCGCCTCGGCACGAACTGCGGCATCATGCCGCGCCGCCCCCCCTCCCCCTCTCTCCATTTCGCGCGCCCCGCCGATGCCGGGCCGACGCATTTCGGAGCACGCATTACGTTGAACGCCGCGATGATTGTGATGAATCGTGGGTTTGCAAGCCGAAACACGGGCAAAACCGCATGTTTTCTATACAATGTCCCGGCACGTTTCATGCGGGTTGCCTTACATTCCCTTTTAATGACGTTCGCTCGCCGCTTTTAAATGCGCGTCGATATGTCGTAATCCGTCTCAATTTTCCCCATTTGCCGGAGACCTTATGTCCAGCGACGCATCCGCTACGCCCACTCCCGCGACGGAGCACAGCGCCGACATCGTCATCATGGGAGCCGGCGCGGCAGGCATTTCCGTGGCAGCAAGCCTGCGCCGCCGCCGCCCGTCGCTCTCGATCACGATCGTCGATCCGGCCGACACGCATTACTACCAGCCCGCCTGGACACTTGTCGGCGCTGGCGAATTCGATCAAGCGCGCACGGCGCGCCCGATGTCGAGCGTCATCCCCGAAGGCGTGACCTGGCTTCAGGTCGCCGTCACCGCCTTCGCACCGGAACACCAACAGGTCTTGCTCTCCGATGGCCGCCGCCTGAGCTATCGCTACCTGATCGTCGCGCCGGGGCTGCAATTGAACTGGGAAGCCATCGACGGTCTGACGGAAACGCTCGGCCGCAACGGCGTGACCTCGAACTACCGCTTCGACCTCGCCCCTTACACATGGTCGCTGGTCAATCAGTTCTCCGGCGGCAACGCCCTGTTCACGCAGCCGCCGATGCCGATCAAGTGCGCCGGCGCACCCCAAAAAGCGATGTATCTGTCGGCCGACACGTGGCGCTCGCGGGGTTTGCTCGACAAGACCAAGATCGAATTCCATCTGGTCGCGCCCGCCCTCTTCGGCGTCAAGGATTACATTCCGGCGCTCATGGAGTACGTGAAGCGCTACAACATCTCGCTGAATCACCTCTCGCATCTGCGTGCCGTGGATGGCGAGCGCCGCGTGGCGCGTTTCGAAATTTTCGATGCCGACGGTCAGTCGCAATTCGTCGACAAGCCGTTTGATCTGCTGCACGTGGTGCCGCCGCAAAGCGCGCCCGACGTGCTGCGCGCGAGCCCGCTGGCCGATGCGGCCGGCTGGTGCGAAGTCGACCATGCAACGCTGCGTCACCCGCGCTTTGCCAACGTGTTCGGCCTCGGCGACGCCATCTCGGCCCCCAACGCCAAGACCGCCGCGGCGGCACGCAAGCAGGCCGTCGTCGTCGCCGAGAACCTGCTCGCCGCCATGGACGGCCGCCCGTTGCCGCTGCATTACGACGGTTACGGCGCCTGCCCGCTCACGGTCGAGCACGGCAAGATCGTGCTGGCGGAGTTCGGCTATGGCGGCAAACTGCTGCCGACATTCCCGATCGACGGCACGCATGCCAATCGTTTTGCATGGGTATTAAAGAAATACGTGCTGCCCAAGGTGTATTGGGATTACATGTTGCGTGGACGCGAGTGGCTGGCGCAACCCAGTCGCCCGGGCCATAGGTGAAACCCGGACTTAATTTTTAAAGTCGGGTGCCGTTAAAGGTCAAAGGACCCGGTTTTCGCGACCGGGCACGAGCTTCTTGTCGGGCCACGCCTTGCGCGCGGTCTGCCGGAAAACGGGGGTGCCTCGCATGGGGCTGCCAATGCATCGCCTGTTACCGGCCGACACATTTACGCGTCTTATGCAGAACATGATTCAAGGGTTTCCTGGCGGCACGACCTGTTCGACGCGTGGGCTTCACCGGTTCGCCGGCCTGACACGCGAGAATGACCTGCGTTCAACCCTACGGGCGACGTCAGCCTGCCTGCCGAGATGAACGATACCAACGCGCTGCGCCGGCAAGTCGTACTGGCCGATCTGTTGCTGGATCGCCAGCGGCTGCTGCGCGCCCTCAGCCTTGAGCTACGCACGCCCAGCCCGCCCGGCAGTCACAGTGCCCTCGTGGTGCTGCACGTCGGGCGCGGTCAGCGCACGGCCACCAATCAGCAAGCCATTTCCGATGCCGATCTGCTCGCCACGGTGGCGTTTCGCATCGGCTCGCGCATTCGGCGGCGCGACCTGATCGGGCGCGTCTCGGAACAACAGATTGCCGTGCTGCTGCGCGACCTCGGCAGCCGTGAAGCCGCCGTGCAGATCACCCGCCGTTTTATCCGTGCCGGTGAATCGCCCGTGCCATGCGGCAACGGCTTGCTCTACCCGATTGTGTCCGCAGGCATCACCCACCTGCCGCAGGTGCCGGTGTGGCCCGCCACGTTGCTCGAACACACGTCGGAAGTGGCCGATCTGGCCATTCGCGAGAGCGCGGCACGCTTCCTGGTCACCGACGCGCCCAGCGCACCGACCGAAGGCGTCACACCACCGGACGACGCCGGCAACGAGCACTACTGGCGCAGCGCCATTGGCCGCGCGCTTTCGGGCTCGGAATTCCGCCTGCACTACCAGCCGCAAATCGACATGCGCACGCACCGGCTGACCGGTCTCGAAGCGCTGATTCGCTGGCAGCGCGATGACGAACTGATCATGCCCGGCGAATTCATCCCGGCCGCCGAGCGTTGCGACGTGATCGGCCCGATCGGCGAGTGGACGCTGCACGAAGCCTGCCGCCAGCTCGACCAGTGGCAGACCAACGGCGAGGAATATCCGCGCGTGGCCGTGAATCTCTCGGCCCAGCAGATGCGCGTGCAGACGCTCGAGACCGTGCGCTACGCGCTCAAGCATCACCGTGTGCCGCCCGACAAGCTGGAAATCGAGATTACGGAATCGTCGTTGATTTCGCATCTGGACGAGGCGGCCACGCTCATGAACGAACTCGTGGCGATGGGCGTGCGCCTGTCGCTCGACGACTTCGGCACCGGCTATTCCAGCTTTGTGCGCCTGAAGCGCTGGCCGTTCGGTACGGTCAAGATCGACTACCAGTTCGTGGCGGGCGTGCTGCTCGGCGGCTACGACACCGAGTTGATCCGCGCCATCATCGCCATCGCTCGCAAACTTGAAATCGAGACGGTGGCCGAGGGCGTAGAGACGAGCGCGCAACGCGATGCGCTCGCGCAACTCGGCTGCCACGCATGGCAGGGGTATCATTGCACTCGGCCCTTGCCACCCGGTCACATCGAGACGTTCATCCGAGACTGGCACGGACGTCTGTAATCGTTTTTGCCGTTGCTCAACGCCTTCAACACCTTCCTGTCGCGCCGCCGCGCCTTGCCTGTCCTCGTTCGCGGCTTCGTCATGCTCCTGTGCGTGTTTGCCGCGTGGGGCCTGGCGCGCTTCGCCGCCGATCAACTGGTGGCGAACCGCTCGGCGCGTCTGCTCGCCGAGGAACGCAGCGTCGCCACCCGGCTCGCGCGCGGCACCGTGCATACGGTCAATCAGGATCTGATCCTCATTCGCGGTATCCCGCAGGTGCTCGCGCAGATCTCGCAGATTCAGCATGCGGCCGCCGACATCGCAGATCACCCCTTGACCGATCTGCCCCATGAGACGGCGCGCGAGAAGCTGCTCGCCAACGCCGCACTCAAGCCTGTGAACGAACTGCTGCGCGCCGCCCAGTTGTATTTCGGCGCCGATCTCGTCTGGCTCGGCACCCCCGATGGCGTCACGATCGCGTCGAGCGACGCCAACAGCCCCAACCCGCTCGTCGGCGACAATTACGGCGACCGGGGCTACTTTCAATCGGCCGTGCTCGGTACGGCAGGCCAGCAATACGTGATCGGGCGCAAGACCCGGCTGCCAGGCATCTACTTCACGGCCCCGGTCTATCAGGACGGCCGGCTCGTTGGCGTCATGGTGGTCAAGCTGGGGTTGCGCCGGTTGTCGCACTGGGTCGATACGGGGGCGTCGTTCGTCACCGACGTCAACGGCGTGATCGTGCTGGCCAACGACCCGACCTTCACGGGGCTGGCCGTGCCCGGCGCGCCGGTGTTCAAGATGTCGCCGGCCGAGCGCCGCCACCTTTATCAGCAGGACTACTTCACGGTCGTGCCCATCGAGGACTACGACCCGGCCCCCGGCACGCCGCCGTTCATGCTGCCCGGCACCCGAGGGGAACCGCAGGCGCAACACGACCCGGATGCCGCCGATCTGGTGCGCGTGCGCCCGGACAATCAGCCTTATCTGCTCGAATCCGCCCCGTCGATGGATAGCGAGCTGGTGATCTACACGATGAGCGAAGTGCCGACGCTGCGCAGCCTGTTCATCGAACGCCAGCGTTACGCCGTGCTGATGTTCGGTCTGATGTTGAGCTCGGCGGGCGCCCTCGTCCTGCTGATTCGACATCTGCGACGCGGCAAACTTCAGTTGTCCGACACACTGGCCAAGAATGCCGCGCTGGAGCACGAGGTGAAGTACGACGCCCTCACCGGCAGCCTCTCGCGCGGCCACTTCCTGAAACGCCTGCGCAGCGAGGTCAATCAGGCCAACGCCACGGGCGTGCCGGCCTGCATCATCCTCGTCGATCTGGACCACTTCAAGCAGATCAACGACACATGGGGGCACGGGCTCGGCGACACCGTACTCGCCACGTTCGTGCGACTTTGTCACGATTCGTTACGCGAAGATGACATCTGCGGTCGTTTGGGGGGCGAAGAATTCGCTATTATCTTGAGTGGCGCCACCGAAGCCCGTGCCTTCGATGCTGCCGAGCGCTTGCGCGAAGCGGTTCGCGCGGCGCGTATCAATGTCGATGGACGCGCACTTCAGTTCACGATCAGTGCCGGGGTCGCACAGTGGCACGCGGGCGATGACGATAACGCCTGGCTGCAACGTGCCGACGCCGCGCTGTATCTTGCCAAATCTCGCGGGCGCGATCGCTGCGCACGCGAGTCCGACCTCCGGGTGCTCACCCGAGGCGGCTCGTAACTGACTTCGGGCTTGCCGGCCCGGGGTCGACAACCCAGACCGGACCGATGCCCAAGACGAATCTCGCCACGTTCGCCACATCCACCACGTTCGCGCCATGGCCGCTGCGTGCCATGCAGATCGGTGCCGCCCTCTGTGTCGCGTTCAGCACCGCCGCGCACGCCGATCTGTCGCTGCTGCAACCGCCGCGCGCCCTTACCGGCGGCGCACCGTTGCAACTGACGCTGCTCGTGACGCAGGACGCGCCGGGCCGCAAGACCGTCAAGCTGCCCGACGAAATCGTCGTGCGCATTTCCAACGACGATTTCAAGCCGACGCTGCTGCATCTGAAGCGCGCCGCCGTCGTCCCGGCGCAAGTCACGCTCTCGAACGGTCAGTACCGGCGCATCTCCTACGCGGCTGAATTGCCCAAGGAATTGCGGGGCACCGTGCGTCTGGAACCGGTCGACTGGGACGCCTCGATCACGACCATCGTGCTCGATCGCGCCGCCCCCGCCGAGCCGATGGTGGCCGCCGCACCGGCGCCCGCGAGTGGCGCGGCTGTCGCAGCGGCTGCGGCCGGGACCGGCGGCGCGGCGGTTGCCGCTGCCACCGACGCGGCCAGTGCCGCCAATGCGACCGCCGCGCCCGGCACACCCGGCACGTCGACGGCGCCCGCCAGCGCCACCGCCGATGCGATTGCCCCGACGGCCGATACCGAATTCGCGCGCATCTCGTCGCATGAGCCGATGTACATCGCGTTCGGCAAGAACGGCGACGCCAACGCGCGCTTCCAGTTGAGCTTCAAGTTCCACATTCTCAAACCGGATAATCCGTCGTCCAAATCATTCCTCGACAACCTGTACTTCGGTTACACGCAGTTGTCGATCTGGGATCTGGAGGCGGAATCGGCGCCGTTCCGCGATTCGAACTACCGGCCGAGCCTGTTCTATTACATCCCGGATACCGGTCTTCGCGCGGGCTGGTTCTCATCGCTTGGCGCGGCCGCCGGTGTCGAGCACGAGTCGAACGGCAAGGCGGGCCCCGACTCGCGCAGCATCAATACCGTCTTCGTCAAACCGATCTTCACGTTCGGCGATCCGGCGGAGTATCACTGGACGGTGGCGCCCAAGCTGTACGCGTATGTCGAGAAGGCCGACAACCCCGATATCCAGAACTATCGCGGCTACATGGACTTGCTGGTGCTGTGGGGCAAGCCGAACGGCTGGCAGGTCGGTGCCACGCTGCGCAAGGGCATGAAGCGCAACTACGGCAGCGTGGATGTGCAGGTGACCTACCCGCTCGGCAAGCTGATTTCGGGCGCAGGCGGCTATATCTGGATCGGGTACTTCACCGGCTATGGCGAAGATCTGCTCGATTACAACCGCCATTCGCCATCGCAGGTGCGTATCGGCTACAGCGTGTTCCGCTGGTAACCGGACGATACGACGTTACAGCACGAGGACCAGCGCGCCGGCGACGATCAATGCGCCGCCGAGCGCCTCCTTGAGCGAGAACGGCTCACCGAGCACCACCCAGCCGATCAGCATCGCCATCGCGACGCTGAGCTTGTCGAGGGGCGCCACGCCCGAGACGGGGCCGAGTTGCAGCGCCCGGAAGTAACACAGCCACGACAGCCCCGTCGCCACCCCGGACAGCACGAGAAACAGCCACGTGTTCGCCGTCAGACTAGTGGGGCGCTGCCATTCGCCGCGCATGCCGACAATGGCGAGCGTCACCGCGAAGATGATCACCGTGCGGATCAGAGTGGCCATGTTCGAATTGACCTGCGCCACCCCGAGCTTGCCGAAAATCGCCGTGAGTGCAGCGAAAAACGCCGAACCGAGTGCAAAAAGTTGCCAACTCCGCAGCATTTGAAAATCTCCCGAGCCTGCCGTGGCATCCGACGGACGCCTGTGTGTAATCAATCTGTGATGGGCAACGTCGGCGATGCGATAATGACGCCTGTCCCACCTCCCTGAATTGCTCCGACATGTCCGAACTGCACGACCGTCCCGACAGCCCCTGCATTGGCATTTGCTCCACCCTGTTCGACGAGGTCTGCAAAGGGTGCGGCCGCACCGCGTACGAAGTGTCGAACTGGGTATTTCTCAACGAAGACGAGAAGCGCGCCATCTGGGAGCGCATCACCCGCGAAGGCACGGCGATGCGCTTTTGCGACAACGGGACTACGACTTCGTCGACGCCGTAACCTTGAATTGCAGCGATTTATATTCGAGAAATTCTTCGAATCCATAAACGCCGTTTTCGCGGCCATTGCCCGATTGCTTGAAGCCGCCAAACGGCGCGGCCACGTTGAACTCTCCGCCGTTGATGCTCACCTGCCCAGTGCGGATCCGGCGCGCCACGCGCGCCGCACGTGCCTCGTCCGCTGACCACACCCCGCCTGCGAGTCCGTAAATCGAGTCGTTGGCGATGCGCACCGCATCGGCCTCGTCCTGATACGTGATGATCGTGAGCACCGGCCCAAAGATTTCCTCCTGCGCGAGCGTGCTGTCCGGCGTGACACGGCCGAGCACGGTCGCCTGCACGAAGAAACCGGCCTCGAAGCCTTCCGGTACCGCGTCGCCACCGGCGATCAACTCCGCCCCTTCCGCCAGCCCCTTGCGAATGTACGACTGCACGCGCTCGCGCTGTGCCGCCGACGCTAGCGGCCCGAGCCGCGTCGCATCTTCGCGCGGGTCACCCAGCGTGAAGCGCGCAACCGACTCCTTGGCGAGTGCCTTCACTTCGTCGTAGCGCGTCGCCGGTACGAGCAAGCGCGTGTGCGCCGCACACGTCTGTCCCGAGTTCAGGTAGCAGGCGTTGAGCGTGCCCTTCACGGCTGCCGCCAGATCCGCATCGTCGAGCACAATCGACGCGGACTTGCCGCCCAGCTCGAGCGCGACCCGCTTGACCGTTTGCGAGGCCACTTCCGAAACACGTTTGCCTGCGCGCGTGGAGCCCGTGAAGGACACCATATCCACGTCGGGATGCCGTGCCAGCACTTCGCCCGCAACCGGCCCCAGCCCCGTGACAAGGTTGAATACGCCCGCCGGCAATCCGGCCTGCTCGATGACTTCGGCGAGGATGAACGCGTCGAACGGCGCGACCTCCGATGGCTTGAGCACCACCGTGCAGCCGGCGGCGAGCGCCGGTGCGACTTTTACCGTGATCTGATTGAGCGGGTAGTTCCACGGCGTGATGGCACCGACCACACCAACCGGCTCGCGCACGACCAGCGAGTTACCGACCTGCGCCTCGAAGACGAAGGTCTGCGCGAGCTCCGCGTAGTGGCGCCAGTGCTGAACGGGCGCAGCCACCTGCACCGCGCGCGAGACGCGAATCGGCATACCGGTCTCGCCGGTGATGACCTGCGCGAGTTCCTCGCCACGCGCTTCGAGCCCGTCCGCGATCTTGCGGAGATACTCGGCGCGCTTGGCCGGGGGCGTGGCAGCCCACGCGTCGCGCGCCTTGACCGCAGCGGCAACGGCGGCTTCCGTGTCGGCGGCAACGCCCTCCGGAATGCGGCCCATCAGCTTGCCGTCGGCCGAATGAAAGACGTCCAGCGTGCCGGTGCCGATCGGTGCGACCCACTGGCCGTCGATGAAAAACTTGTCCTGAGTGATCATGTGAGGTCTCCTGCTCGCAGCGTGACAACAAACGTCAATTGTAGTCGCGCGCGATGAACGCACGGGGTAACGTCACGAGGTAAACGCAAACAGGGCGCCTGCAATGCAAGCGCCCTGTTTGTCGTTGTGAATCTAACGACGCGTTACGACAGCGTGTTATGTCAGCGCGTTACGTCAGATCTCCACGCCTTGGCTGGACAGATACTCGTCGTAGGTACCGGCGTAATCGACCAGCGTGCCGTCGCTCTTCACTTCGATGACGCGCGTCGCCAGACCCGACACAAATTCCCGATCGTGCGAGACGAACACCAGCGTGCCCGGATACTTGTCGAGTGCGATCTGGAGCGATTCGATCGACTCCATGTCCATGTGGTTGGTCGGCTCGTCCATCATCAGCACGTTGTGACGGCCAAGCATCAGCTTGCCCCAGATCATGCGGCCCTTCTCTCCGCCGGAAAGCACACGCACCGACTTGCGCACGTCGTCCCCACCGAACAGCAGGCGGCCCAGCGAGCCACGAATCACCTGATCGTCGTCGCCTTCCTTGCCCCACTGCGTCATCCAGTCGGTCAGGTTCAGATCCTGCGGGAACGCTTCCGACGTGTCTTGCGGCATGTAACCGATGTTGGCGTTCTCGGCCCACTTCACGTTACCTGCATCGACCGGCAGGTCCGACATCAGGCTGCGCAGCAGCGTCGTCTTGCCGGCACCGTTCTCGCCGATGATGGCCACACGCTCGCCGGCGCGCACTGCACCGGTGTAGTTCTTGAAGATCGGACGCTCGTACGACTTGCCGATGCCCTCGAATTCGAACGCGAGGTTGTGCAGCTTCTTCTCGTATTCGAAGCGGATGAACGGGTTCTGACGCGACGACGGCTTGACGTCTTCCACCTTGATCTTGTCGATCTGCTTGAGACGGCTGGTTGCCTGACGCGCTTTCGACTTGTTCGCCGAGAAGCGGCGCACGAAGTCTTGCAGGTCGGAGATACGTTCCTTGGCCTTCGAGTTCGCCGCCATCTGACGCTCGCGAGCCTGTGCCGACGCCAGCATGTAGTCGTCGTAGTTGCCCGGGTAGACCGTCAGCGTGCCGTAGTCCATGTCGGCCATGTGCGTGCACACGGCATTCAAGAAGTGGCGATCGTGCGAAATGATGATCATGGTGGAGTTGCGCTCGTTGAGCACGTCTTCCAGCCAGCGGATCGTGTTGATGTCCAGGTTGTTGGTCGGTTCGTCGAGCAGCAGCACGTCCGGGTTCGAGAACAGCGCCTGTGCCAGCAGCACACGCAGCTTCCAGCCCGGCGCGACGTTGCTCATCGGGCCCTGATGCTGATCCGTCGGAATGCCCACGCCCAGCAGCAGCTCACCGGCACGCGCTTCGGCCGTGTAGCCGTCGTACTCGGCGAACTTCGCTTCGAGTTCGGCCGCGTGCATGTAATCGTCGTCGGTGGCTTCCGGGTTCGCGTAGATGGCATCGCGCTCGCTCATGGCGGCCCACATTTCCGTGTGGCCCATCAGCACGACGTCGAGCACGCGCATGTCTTCGTAAGCGAACTGATCCTGCTTGAGCTTACCGAGGCGCACGTTCGGTTCGAGCATGACGTTCCCGCCACTCGGCTCCAGGTCGTCGCCGAGGATCTTCATGAACGTGGACTTGCCGCAGCCGTTCGCGCCGATCAGGCCATAACGGTTGCCTCCGCCAAATTTGACGGAGATGTTCTCGAAGAGCGGCTTGGCGCCGAATTGCATGGTGATATTGGCGGTAGACAGCACTGGCGGTATCCGGAAGATGAGGTGCGGCGGCACGAATTTGCGCCACGAAACCTGACATTTTAACACCGATGCGTGTCTCTCGCCGTCACATGGCGAATCGGGAACCTATGAATTGCCCCAAAGAAAAAACCGCCGGGGTCACCGGCGGTTTCTCTGCCCGCAACACCTGCCGGGCCAGCCATTTCACCATCCAACGATGGTAATGGCGTTATTGCTTCGGCAGCGTGCCCTCGACGCCTTCCACGAACCAGTTGATCTGGTGCTTCTCGTCGTCGTTGAGCGTCTTGCCAGCCGGCACGATTTCCTTGCCGTCCTGTCCCTTGAGCGGGCCGGTGAACGGGTCGTACTTGCCGTCGCGAATGGCGTCGTGACGCTCGGTCACGGCCTTGCGAACGGCTTCCGGCACGGCCTTGTCGTTGATGGCGACGAGGTTGATTTCGTCTTCCTTGATGCCGCCCCAGACCGGGGTGTTCTTCCACGAACCCTGCATCACTTCGTCAACCGTGCGGATGTAGTACTTGCTCCAGTCGATCGCGGCCGAAGCCAGATGCGCGTTCGGGCCGAACTTGCTCATGTCCGAATCCCAGCCGAAGGCGTGAATCTTCTTCTCTTCTGCCACTTGCATGACCACGGCCGAGTCCACGTTCTGCATCAGCACGTCGGCGCCCTGCCCGACCAGCGACTCAGCGGCCTGACGTTCCTTGCCCGGATCGAACCAGCTGTTGATCCACACGACCTTGACCTTCACCTTCGGGTTGGCTTCGCGTGCGGCGATCGTGAAGGCGTCGATATTGCGGATCACTTCCGGAATCGGCACCGAGGCCACGTACCCGATCACGTTGGTCTTGGTGACACGGCCGCCGACCACACCGGCCAGATGCGCGCCTTCATACGTGCGCACGTCGTACGTGCCGAGGTTCGGCGCGGTCTTGAAGCCCGTGGCGTGCTCGAACGTCACGTCCGGGAAATCGGCGGCCGTCTTGACCATCGAATCCATGTAACCGAACGACGTGCCGAAGATCAGCTTGTTGCCCTTGCTGGCCAGATCGCGGAACACGCGTTCCGAGTCGGCACCTTCCGGCACGTTCTCGACGCGGGTCACGCTCACCTTGTCGCCGTACTTGGCTTCGACGGCCTTCGCGCCTTGCTCGTGCGCAAACGTCCAGCCGGCGTCGCCCGGGTTGCCGATGTAGACAAACGCCACACCGACCGGGCCCTTGCCTGCCGGAGCGGCCGACGCGGCTTGCGCGTCGGATGCGGCGGCCGGTGCGCTGGCCGTGTTGTTATCCTGCTTGCCGCAGGCCGAAACCAGCATGGCGGCCGCCAGGCTCGCCATCGTGATCAGGACTTTACGTCGCATCGATTTTCTCCTCGGTATCGATTGATTGAGTTACTTCAAGAGCCAGCAAAAAACGGTTTGCCCAGCGACGCCGGGGCATTCAGGCGAATGGTCTGGCGATTGCGTGAAATGATCACCAGCACGACGATGGTTGCCACATACGGCAGACTCGCGAGTGCCTGCGACGGAATACGGATGCCCATCGCCTGCGCCTGAAATTGCAGCGCCATCACCACCCCGAAGAGCAGCGCGCCCAGCACGGTACGCCCCGGACGCCACGTCGCAAACACCACCAGCGCCAGCGCGATCCAGCCGCGCCCGGCCGTCAGATTTTCCTGCCAAAGCCGCAGATAGCCCACGGAGTAATACGCCCCCGCCAGCCCCGACATCGCCCCGCCGAACAGCGTGGCGAGATAGCGAATCCGCACGACCGGATAGCCGATCGCATGCGCCACCGACGGCGCCTCGCCCACCGAGCGCAGCACCAGCCCGGCCCGCGTGCGATAAAGGAACCACGCAATCGCTACCAGCAGTACTGCCGCCAGATAGCCGAGCGGGTTCAGCGAGAAGATCGAGGGCCCCAGCACCGGAATCGACGACAGCCCGGGAATCGGCAGGTCGCGCAACATCGGGATCGTCGCGTCCGTGTAAGGGCGCCCGATATAGGCCGATAATCCCACGCCGAAAATCGTCAATGCGAGGCCCGTCGCGACCTGATTGGCCATCAACGTCAGCGTGAGCCACGCGAACACGGCCGACATCGCCACGCCCGCTGCAATGCCGGCAAGCACGCCGAGCCAGAGACTGCCGGTCACGACCGTCACGGCAAAGGCACCGATAGCCCCCATCAGCATCATCCCTTCGACACCGAGATTGAGCACGCCCGACTTTTCGGTCACGAGCTCGCCCAGCGCAGCCAGCATTAGCGGAATCGCCGCGATGACGGCACTTGCGGCCAGCGGCGTGAGCAGATTGATCCAGTCCATGCCGCGCTCCTCAGACGCTCTGCGCGGTCGCGCGGGCGCGACGACGCAGTCGGTAATTCACGAAAACGTCGCAGCCCAGCAGGCTGAACAACAACAGCCCCTGAAACACGCCGCTGATCGCCTTGGGCAATTGCAGCGAGGTCTGCACCGCTTCGCCGCCGAGATAGAGCAGCGCCATGAGCAGGCTTGCAAGCACGATGCCGACCGGATGCAGCCGCCCGACAAACGCCACGATGATGGCCGTGAAGCCGTAGCCCGGCGCCCACGTCGCCTGCAACTGGCCCACCGGGCCCGCCACTTCGCCCGTGCCTGCCAGCCCGGCGGCCGCGCCGCCGATGAGCAGCGCCAGCCAGACGGCGCGCGGTTCCGAATACCCGGCGTAGCGCGCGGCGAGTGGCGCGAGGCCCCCCACTTCCATGCGATAGCCCGCAAAGCTCTTGCGCATGAAGAACCACGCGGCGGGCACGGCCACCACCGCCATGAATACCGAAGCGTTCAGCCGCGTGCCGCGCCACGGCGCCCAGCGCCAGTCGCCGAAGAAGCGCGGGAACAGCGCGTCACGGCTGAAGTTGATCGACTGCGGGAAGTTCATGCCGTGCGGGTCCTGCCACGGCCCGCTCACCAAATAGATCAGCAATTGCGTGGCCACATACGTGAGCATCAGGCTCACGAGAATTTCGTTGGCATTGAACTTCACGCGCAGCAAGGCCGGGATGGCCGCCCACAACATGCCGCCGACTGCCCCCGCGAGCATCATCAGCGGCAGCAGCCACGGGCCGCCATGACCGTCGAAATGAATCGCGACGCCCGAGGCGAAGATGCCGCCGAGCAGCAACTGCCCTTCCGCCCCGATGTTCCACACATTGGCGCGATAGCCGATCGCCAGCCCCAGCGCGATCAGACACAACGGCGAGGCCTTGAGCAGCAGCTCCGACCAGCCGTTCAGGCTGCTGATCGGCGCGAGGAAGAACGCCGCCATTGCCTGCGCCGGGTTCTTGCCCAGAAAACTGAAAATGAGCACGCCGCCCGCCAGCGTGATGAGCGTCGCTACCAGCGGCATGGCGAGCCGCATGGTGCGTGAGGGACTTGGCCTTGGCTCAAGCGTGAAATCGAGCATGATGTCTGGTCTTGATGGAAACGTTGCAGTGCCCGCATCGGCGCGGGCGACCGTTGATGCTTGAATGGATGCTTGAATTGATGCCTGAATTAATGCGTGCGTCAGGCCGCGCGCTGACCGGGGCCGCCGGGGAACATCCCCGCCATCCACAGGCCGATTTCGCGCGCGTCGGTCTGTTCGGGCTTGCGCATCGGCGACAGACGCCCCTGCGCGAGCACCGCGATCCGGTCGCAAATTTCGAACAATTCGTCGAGTTCTTCCGAGAGCACCAACACCGCCACGCCGCGCGAGGACAGGTCGAGCAACTGCTGGCGGATAAAGCTCGCCGCCCCCACGTCCACGCCCCACGTCGGCTGTGCCACCACGAGCACCTTCGGCTCTTGCAGGATTTCGCGCCCAACGATGAACTTCTGAAGATTGCCGCCCGACAGGCTCTGTGCCGCCGCGTCCGGGCCGCCGGCCTTCACGTTGAAGCGCTCGATGCACAGCGAGGCAAAGCGCCGCAGCGCCCCGCGACGAACCCAGCCGCCACGCAGCAAGCCAAGATGCGCCGTCCCCGATGCGCCGAGCAGCGCGTTATCGGTCAGCGACATGCTGGGCACGGCACCGCGCCCCAGACGCTCCTCCGGGACGAACGCCAGCCCGAGGCGACGGCGGGCCGCCGCCCCCATCCGGCCGACGGCCCGGTCGTTGAGCTTCACCCCGTCAGGCCGGCCGGTGCGGGCCTCGCCCGAGAGCGCCGCCAGCAATTCCGCCTGACCATTGCCGGACACCCCGGCAATGCCGACGATCTCGCCCGCATGCACGTCGAGTGTCACGTCGTGCAGCGAGGTGCCGAACGGGTCTTCGCTCGCCAGCGACAGGTTCTGCAACGACAGCAGCACGTCGCCGGGCTGATGCGCCCGGCGCTCGATCTGCGGCAATGCCCGCCCGATCATCATTTGCGCGAGGGTCTCGGCCGTCTCGTCGCGTGGCACGGCATGACCGGACACCTTGCCCGCGCGCAGCACGGTCGCGCGGTCGCAGAGATCGCGAATTTCGTCGAGTTTGTGGCTGATGTAGACGATGCTGCACCCTTCGGCGGCCAGCCGGCGCAGCGTCGTGAAGAGTTTCTGTACGGCTTGCGGCGTGAGCACCGACGTGGGCTCGTCCATGATGAGCAAGCGCGGGTTTTGCAGCAGGCAGCGCACGATCTCCACCCGCTGGCGCTCGCCGACCGACAGGCTGTGCACGTGCCGCGCCGGGTCGACTTCCAGCCCGTACTGCGCCGACACTTCGCGAATCCGCGTGGCCAGTGCCTTCAGGTCATGGCCGGCATCGTCGAGTGCCAGCGAGATGTTCTCGGCGACGGTGAGCGTCTCGAACAGTGAGAAATGCTGAAACACCATGCCGATGCCGAGCTTGCGCGCGGCCGCCGGGCTCTCGATGCGTACCGGCTCGCCTTCCCAGAGAATTTCGCCCGCGTCGGGCCGCACGGCACCGTAGATGATCTTCATCAACGTGCTCTTGCCGGCACCGTTTTCGCCCAGTACGGCGTGGATCTCGCCGGGCAAGACGCGCAACGCGATATCGTCGTTAGCCACCACGCTCGGATAGCGCTTGGTGATGCCGGTCAGCGTCAGACGCGGCGTCGATTGCAAAGGAGATGTCACGGCGGGAAGTCTCGGTCCTAGGCTTGGGCGGTCCGAAAATACCCAATTCGCGGCGAAATGTCGAGCGCGTGTCAATAACATGGCAGTTTCCCGAAGCGAACCAGCTATTGTGGTGATAGGGGCTTTCCGCTATAGAGTCGGCCGGCGCTTATGCCTCATAATGTTTTACTTATGCAATCCCGGGTCCGACATATTCGGATCGTTATATTAGTCATGAGCCAAAACCGCGAACCGATCGATACTTATTTGCTGCGCGTCTTGCATACCTTGCTGATCGAGCGCAGCGTCACGCGGGCGGCCGTCAAGCTGAACCAGTCGCAGCCGGCGATTAGCGCCGCCCTGCGCCGCCTGCGCGACATTACCGGCGACCCGCTGCTCGTGCGCGGCAAGCAGGGCATGGTACCGACCGAATACGGCCAGTCGCTGCTGGAACCGACGCAAAACGCACTGCGCGAGATCGAACGCATTACGGTGCAGCAATCGAACTTCGATCCGGCGACCACGGTGCGCACATTCCGCATCGGCTCGCCCGACTATCTGAACACCCTCTTCGTGCCGACCGTTGTCGAGCGTTTTCGTCAGCAGGCCCCCAACGCACAGCTTGAACTGCATTCCCTCGGACCGGCGTTCGACTATGAGCACGCGCTCGAAGACGGCAAGGTCGATATCGTCATCGGCAACTGGCCCGAACCGCCGGAGCAGCTTCACCTCTCGAACCTGTTCGTCGACCAGATCGTGTGTCTGGTGCGCAATACGCACCCGTTCGCCAAACGCGGCCTCACGCTCGATCAATACCTTGCCAGCCCGCATCTTGCCCCGACGCCCTATTCCGTCGCGCAACGCGGTGCCATCGACATGCATCTGGCGCGCGAGCGTCTCAAGCGCAACGTGGTCGTCACGATTCCGTACTTCAATCTGGCGCCGTACGTGCTGCTGAAGTCCGATCTGATCTTTACGACGACACGTCTCTTTGCCGATCACTACGCCGAGTTCCTGCCGCTGACGGTGGTCGAAGCGCCGATCGACTTCCCGCCGATGCAGTACTACCAGTTGTGGCACGAACGCACGCACTACTCGGATGAAGTACGCTGGCTGCGCAGCGTCATCTCGGATGCCACGCGCACGCTGCTCGAAACCCGCACCCTGCCCTGATTCTGTTGTGATCTTGTGTTAGCTCGGCCGTAGTTCGGCCGTACTTCTGTGACACATCGGCTTCATCCTGCTGTAAATCCCAATCTTGTATTCATAGCCTTGCCGGTTTTTACCGGCGGAGCGGCCCCCACCGCTCCGCCGAACCGCAAGGCAGCGTTCCCCATGCACGAGAACGCCGCTAAGGCCTCCTGATATCCATTGCCACGCTCGGCCACACACCATGAATATGCGGCCGGTGTGGCAACGCTTTATCGGGAAGCCTCGGCCAGTTGCCGCGCCAGCGCGTTGTGACGCGTGACGAGGGTCGGCAGATCGAGCGTCGTCAGACGCCCCTCGCGCACCACCACTCGTCCGTTCACCACGCTGTACGCGGCTTGTCCGGGATTACAGAAAACCAATGCCGCCACGGGGTCGTGCAGGCCGCCGGCCATGCCGACACCGCGCGTGTCGAACGCCACGAAGTCGGCCGCCATGCCGGGGGCCAGCACGCCGATATCGTCGCGGCCCAGTACGCGGGCCCCGCCGATGGTGGCAATCTCCAGCGCTTCGCGCGCCGTCATCGCATTCGGCCCGAAGCCCACGCGCTGCAACAACAACGCCTGACGCACTTCGTTGATCATGCTGGCGGCATCGTTCGAGGCCGAGCCATCCACGCCCAGCGAGACAGGCACGCCCGCATCGCGCATCCGGCGAACCGGGGCGATGCCCGACGCAAGACGCATGTTCGAACACGGGCAATGCGCCACGCCGGTGCCAGTCTTGGCAAACAGCACAATCCCCGCGTCATCGAGCTGCACGCAGTGGGCATGCCACACGTCGTGCCCGACCCAGCCGAGGTCCTGCGCGTACTCGGCAGGCGTCATGCCGAACTTCTCGCGGCTGTAGGCGATGTCGTTGACGTTTTCGGCCAGATGGGTATGCAGCGACACGCCATAGTGACGCGCCATCGTCGCCGATTCGCGCATCAGGTCACGGCTCACCGAGAACGGCGAGCACGGGGCCACCACCACCCGCAACATCGAATACCGGCCCGCATCGTTGTAGCTCTCGATCAGGCGCTGCGTATCCTTGAGAATGTCGGCCTCGCGCTCGACCACGCGATCGGGCGGCAGACCGCCCTGACTCTGGCCCACGCTCATGCTGCCGCGGCTCGCGTGAAAACGCATGCCGATCTCACCGGCGGCTTCGATGCTGTCGTCGAGCTTGCAGCCGTTCGGATAGATATAGAGGTGATCGCTCGACGTCGTGCAGCCCGAGAGCAGCAATTCGGCCATCGCCGTCTGCGTCGACACACGAATCATTTCCGGCGTGAGATTGGCCCACACCGGGTACAGATTCGTCAGCCAGTTGAACAGCTCGCCATCCTGCGCCGCCGGAATGGCGCGCGTGAGGCTTTGATACATATGGTGGTGCGTGTTGACCAGACCGGGGATCACGACGTGCCCGGCCAGATCGAGCACCTCGTCGGCGGTCGCGGGCAGCGAGTCGCTGCTCCCCACGGCCACGATGCGGTTGTCTTCGACGTAGATGCCGCCGCGGGCGATTTCCCGGCGACCGGCATCCATCGTGACGACAACTTCCGCGTTTTTGACGAGCAGCGATTTCATCAGTGCGCCTCCAGCCCGAGACCGTTACCGTTCTTCTCGCCGTGGCCGTTGGCTGCCGGTGCCTTGAAGCCATTGAAATAGGCGTTCAGGATCACCGCCGACAGCGTCGCCAGCAGAATGCCGCTATGGAGCAACGGAGCCAGTTGTTCCGGCATCTTTGCGAAGAACTTGTTCGATGCGACCGGAATCATCGCCATGCCGATGCTGATGGCCACGATGTACAGGTTGTAGCGATTGTTGTTGTAGTCGACCTTGGTCAGGATCTTGATGCCGGTAGCCAGCACCATGCCGAACATGACCACACCGGCGCCGCCCAACACGAACTGCGGAATCGAAGCGACCACCACCGACATCTTCGGAATCAGACCGAACACCAGCAGAATCACGCCCGCCGCCGCACACACCCAACGGCTCTTCACGCCGGTCACGCCGACCAGACCGATGTTCTGCGAGAACGAGGTATGCGGGAACGTGTTGAACAAGCCGCCGATGACCGTTGCCACACCATCCACACGCAGACCGGCCACGAGTGCCTTTTCATCCACCGGCTTGCCGACGATTTCGCCCAGCGCGAGGAACATGCCCGTCGATTCGATGAACGTGATCAGAATCACGATGGTGAGCGTGGTAATCGCCCACGGATCGAACACCGGCATGCCGAAGTGGAACGGCATCACCACGTCGAACCACTTGACCTGATCGAGACCGTCGAAGCTCACCTTGTGCAGCATCAGCGCGATGGCGAAGCCGAACAGAATGCCCAGCAGCACGGCGATGTTAGAGAAGAAGCCCTTCACGAAACGCGTGATCAGCAAGATGAAGATGAGCACCGCGAACGACACGCCCAGATAGACCGGATCGCCGTAATCGGGGTTGCCCACGCCACCGGCCGCCCAGTTGATGCCCACGCCAATGATCGTCAGACCGATCGACGTGATCACGATGCCCGTCACGATCGGCGGGAAGAAGCGCAACAGCTTGCCGATGAGCGGGGCAATGAGCGTGCCGATGATGCCCGAGGCAATCGTCGCGCCGAAGATGCCGGGCAGGCCTAGCGCCGGGTTGGTGCCGATGGCAAGCATCGGACCGACCGCCGCAAACGTCACCGCCATGATGACGGGCATGCGAATGCCGAAGCGGCCCACGCCCACGCTTTGCAGCAGCGTGGCGATACCGCAGCACATCAGGTCGGCGGAAATCAGGAAAGCAATCTGATCCTTGGGCAAGCCCAGGGCGCCGCCAATGATCAGCGGCACAGCGACCGCACCCGCATACATCACCAACACGTGTTGCAGGCCCAGCATGAACAATTTTGCGATCGGCAGTCTCTCGTCGACTGGATCGACGGTTTTCGTTGTCACACTCATTGCGTCTCCATCCCAGGGGGGCTGTTTGATTGATTTTTTGGGGTGGCTCAATGGTGCAGGTCGACGCCTTTTGCGGCAAGACCACCGGGGGCTATAGTGTTTTTTTCATAGAACGTATGCATGAATGCTTATCTTGAGTTTCGGGTTTTCCCCAAGAATGCACGTAGCCATTGGGCTTTCCGGGCAAATCATCGATGGCCGGGTCACCGCATCATGCGGATACTGTTATAGACCGCATAACAGAACCCCATAGTGGTCCAAAAAATCCTCAATCCGGTGCATGCTGAGCGCGCTTGCCATCTTCAGGCAGTCACTTGATGCGCGTCATCTTTTTGTCTGGCGTGACATGGTATGTGCGCGTTTTTATCTTTGGTATTGCGCGCGTTGCCGGGTCGCCATCTCCCTACAATGCACCCATCCATCACAGGAGACACCATGGGACGACTGACTACCCACGTACTTGATACATCGCACGGCAAGCCTGGCGCGGGCATCCGTGTCGAGCTGTGGCGCGTGGACGGCGAGCGCCGCTCGCTGCGCGACGTGCAGACCAATAACGACGGCCGCTGCGACAAGCCGCTCCTCGAAGGCGAAGAGTTCGTCGCGGGCGAATACGAGCTGGTTTTTCACGCAGGCGACTACTTCGCGGCACAAGGCGTGGATGTTCCGGCGCCGCGTTTCGTCGATCGCGTTGTTTTGCGCTTCGGCATTGCCGAGCCTTCGCAGCACTACCACGTGCCCCTTCTGGTGTCGCCGTGGAGCTTTTCCACGTATCGCGGTAGCTAAACCTAATAACCGCGGACGTGAATGTCAGGCAGTTGAGGAGAACATAAGATGGAAGCGTTTATTACCGACTGGGTCAATCTGCTGTTGCGCTGGCTGCACGTGGTGGCTGCCATTGCCTGGATTGGCGAGTCGTTCTATTTCGTGATGCTGGACAACGGTCTGAAGCCGCCCAAGGCGGCCGAAGACAAGCAAAAAGGCGTGTTCGGCGAGATGTGGTCGGTGCACGGCGGCGGTTTCTACCACGCCCAGAAGTACCTGAACTCGCCGCCGCAGATGCCTTCGGACCTGCACTGGTCGAAGTGGAAGTCGTACACCACGTGGCTGTCGGGCTTTGCCCTGTTCTGCGTGCTGTATCTGCTGCAACCGCAGACGTACCTGATCGACAAGAACGTGATGGATCTGCAACCGGGTCAGGCCGTCGGCATTGCCGTGGCGTTCCTGATCGGCGGCTGGTTCGTCTATGACTTCCTGTGCCGTGCACTGGGCAAGAACGAGCGCGTGCTGGGTATTGGCGTGGCGCTGTTCGTGGTGGCCGCAACGTATGCCACGACGCACATCTTCGCGGGCCGTGCGGCGTTCCTGATCGTGGGCGCGATGATGGCGACGTCGATGTCTGCCAACGTGTTCTTCTGGATCATCCCGGGCCAACGCAAGAGCGTGGATGCGCTCACCAAGGGCGAAGTGCCGAACCCGATCTGGGGCAAGCTGGGCAAGCAACGCTCGGTGCACAACACGTACTTCACGCTGCCGGTCGTGTTCATCATGATCAGCAACCACTACGCGTTCACGTACAGCAACCCGTACAACTGGGTGATCCTCACGATCATCATGGCGGCCGGTGCGATGATTCGTCAGTTCTTCGTGCTGCGTCACTCGGGCAAGAATCTGTACGCGCTGCCGGTAGCGGGTGCCGCGCTGCTCGCCGGGATTGCCGTGTTCGCCGCCCCGCGCCCCACCCCGGCCCCGGCCGCCGGTGCGCACGGTGAAGCCGCCGCCCCTGCCGTGAAGCTCTCGGAGATTCAGCCGATCCTCACGCAGCGTTGCGCGACGTGCCACTCGGCCAAGCCGACCATGATGGGCAGCGCACCGGCAGGTGTGATGCTCGACACGCCGGCCGAGATCTCGCAGAACGCACAGCGCATTTATCAACAAAGCGTGGCGCTCAAGTCGATGCCGCTGGGTAACGTGACCCAGATGACGGATGAAGAACGCCAGAAGATTGCCGCTTGGTTCAACGGCGGCGCACAACAATAACGGCTACGACCGTCTTTCTTGCTGGACCCATGTTGGGGCGCTTCGGCGCCCCTTTTTTATGGATGTACGCGTCGACGCCCCCCCCCAAAGCCAGCCAAAGCTATTTCCCATGACGTTATAAAAATCAAACACTTGGGAACTTTGTTACGCTGGCGCGGGTCTGTTCTACGCGCCCGGCAGTCCGGGGGTGACGTTCAGAAGGTAACCAATACGGGGAATCTCCCCGCAACCTTCCAACGACGTCAGATGACCGGCGCGATGCCTTCACTGGCAGGCGCGTCACGCACAAACATCATGAATTTCCTTCTGTTTTCCGATTCACGGCAAGGCGTTGTCTGGGTGCATTTGCATCAGGCGATGTTCCCGCCGTCCTTCCTGCCGACCCGATAACGCTTCTCGCGTTACCTCGGGCGGAGCGGGTGCGCCATCGCTTGCGCGCGCCCGGCAATACTCCCCGGCAACACTCTCCATCTCGCAGTACCTGATGTGCAAGCCACGGTGAGCCGCGTCCCGACACGACGCGGCGATATGTCATCGAGGGGATCATGTCCAACATGTCTCATTCCAATTCTTATTCGTCCACGCAGGGCGTGAGGACGCCTGCGTTCAAACAACTTTTCAAGCAGTTCACTGCACTCGCGATTCCGACCATCTTGTCCGGATGGGTCTACACGATCTACACACTGATCGACGGGATCTTCATCGGCCGCTACGTCGGCCAACAGGCACTTGCCGCGCTTAACCTCGTGGTGCCGCTGCTGTACGTGCCTTACGCCTTCAGCGTCATGGTCGGCGTGGGCGGTGCCACGCTCATCGCCCGTTTGCTGGGCGAAGGCCGCGAGGCCGACGCCCGCCGTGCGTTCTCGCAGGTGCTTTGGGCGATGCTCGCCTTCGGCATCATGATGAGCGCTGCCGTCTTGCTGTTCCGTCATGAGATCGCTGCTGCACTGGGCGCAGAGGGTGCCATCGCCGCCGACGTGGTGGCCTATTTGTCCGGCTGGGGCTGGTTCGTGCTGTTCGCGAACGGCCTGTACGCGATGGAGCTCTTCCTGCGTGTGGAAGGCGCACCGGCTGCTCGTTTCGGCTTGTACGCGATGTTTCTTGGCGCGCTGGCCAACGTGGCGCTCGACTACTGGTTCATCGCCGTCAAGGGCATGGGCATGTACGGCGCGTCGCTGGCGACGGGTCTGTCGATGATGGTGTCGAGCAGCGTGATGCTGGCGTATCACTTCGTGTTCGCGAAGCAGGTCGTGCCAGCGCGTCGCGCGTTCGGTGCAGGCGAGTCGTACGTGGGGCGCGTGATGTACAACGGTGCGTCGGAGTTTCTCGGCGCCATCGCCCCGGCGATCACGGTGTTTGCGTTCAACCGCGTGATTCTGTCTAACTTCGGCGAGTCTGGTCTGGCGGCGTATGCGATTCTCGAATACATGACGCTGGGCGCGACGGTCACGATGGTGGCGCTGGTGCAGAGCATGCAGCCGATGATCAGCTACTATCGCGGCGCTCGCGATATGGCGGCCCTGAAGGGATCGTTCAAGCTTGGCGTAATCGCGGTGATGGGCTTTTCGGTGCTGGTGGCCATTGCCATGGCGACACTCTCGCGCCCGCTCACGTTCCTGTTTCTGCCGGAAGGCGGCAATGCGTGGTCGATTCTGGAGCACGCGGTGCTGTGGTACGCGCTGGCGTTTCTACCGGCAGCGGGCAACCTGATCGTCGCGGGCTTTCTGACGGCGATCGAGGCCCCCGGCCCGTCGGCTGCGATTGCTACGTTGCGTAGCTGGGTGTTGCTGCTGGGCCTGCTGTGGTTCCTGAACGTCTGGTTCGGTGGCGCGGCCATCTGGTACACGCTGCTGATCACGGAAATACTGACGTTGGGCGTGAGCGCGTGGCTGTACTGGCGCACGGTCAACGGCGGTGAAATGCTCGCCCCGCAGATGCAGGCTTGATGCCGGATCGGTAGCATCCATTGGCAAGACAAATAAGAACGGCGTGACTTGAGTCACGCCGTTTTTTCATGCCGCGCTGGTTATCCGATGGCCTGCGTTCAGGACGGCATCTTGAGCTTGAAGGTCTGCGCAAGCGACTGCACGGTGCCCGGCTCGGTCGCCCCGGGCACGCCATCGGGCGGCACGGCCAACGGCGGCAGCCCGGTCGGGGTATCCGGCACGGTGGCGGCCCACTGCGGCTCGGGCAGTTCGTCGAACACCTGACGCAGGCGCTCGCCCCACGTGTCGTGAATCATCTTGTAGTAGACGTTCTCGTCGTTGAGCGACGCGAAGCGCGTCACGCGCAGCGAATTCTCTTCATACACGAGCAGATCGAGCGGCAGCCCCACCGACACGTTGGAGCGCAGCGTGGAATCCATGGAGATCAGCGCGCACTTGGCACCGTCGTCGAGCGACGTGGCGGGCGTGACAAGCCGGTCGATGATCGGCTTGCCGTACTTCGATTCGCCGATCTGGAAATACGGGTTCACGGACGACGCTTCGATGAAGTTGCCCGCCGAATACAGTTGAAACAGGCGGCTCGGCGCCCCGGCAATCTGGCCGCCCAGCAGGAAGCTGCAATTGAAGTCGACGCCGAACGCTTCGAGCGCCTTGGCATCTCGTTCGTACACGTCGCGAATGGCCTGCCCCACGACGCGCGCCACGTCGGTCATGGTTTTGGCATTCCAGAGGGTGTTGGCATCGCGCGCTTCGACGAGGTGCTGGCGCACGGCCTGTGTGACGGCGAGGTTACCCGCCGAGAGCAACACGAGCACGCGCTCGCCCGGGCGCTCGAACACCAGCATTTTGCGGAAGGTGCTCACGTGATCGACACCCGCGTTGGTGCGGGTATCGGAGAGAAAGACCAGCCCGGCATCGAGCTTCATGGCCACGCAATACGTCATGTCGTTCCTGTCTTGCAAAGCAGGGGCACCGTCCAATTCGGTGCCCCTGCGAGTGAATCTTGTGAGGGTACTGCCAGTGACTGATAGTGACTACTGGTCGAGCGGCGCCGCATCGACTTTCACGGACACATGCAGCGCTTCGGTCGCCCCGCCGCTGCGCATACCGCGCACCGGGGCGGCGGACTCGTAGTCGCGCCCCACGGCCAGCCGGCAATAGTTGCCGCTGGCGAAGCACGCGTGCGTGACGTCGATGCTAACCCATCCCGCCCCGTCGACCCAGACGTCGACCCATGCATGGCTTGCCGCATGGGGCACGTCGCCCGGATCGATGTAGCCGCTAACGTACCGCGCAGGCACGCCGCGCGCCCGGCAGATGGCCAGCATCAGATGCGCATGATCCTGACACACGCCCCGCCCTAGCGCCAACGCTTGCGCGGCGGTGCTGGTCACAGCGGTGATACCCGATTCGTATTCGACGTTGTTGCAGATGATCGCTGCCAGTGCCAGCAGTTCATCAGGCGTGGTGAGTCCGGTGTCTGCGGCCATGGAGTCGATGGCCTCGCTACGGGCGGTCAGCGGCGTCGGGCTGGCGAAGGATAACACCGGTACGGTGTGGGCCGTCTCGCCGAGCCGCCCGTCGACCAGCGGCGTGGTTTCGATTTCTCCTTCGGCGAGCAGGTGGATTTCGCTATGCGGCTGGTGCAGCACGAGGGTGTGCATGTCGTTGCCGTAGGCATCGCGCGCGGCGGTGAGCTTGCCGGGCGCGTTGAGCCGCCAGTGCACGACGCGCTGCACTTCCGATGACGGCGGCGTGAGCCGCAGTTGCTGGATGGTGTAACGCACCGGCGTGTCGTAGCGGTAGGTTGTCTCGTGACGAATAGTCAGGCGCATGGCATCAGGCCGCGAGCGGGATCAGGAACGTCTGGCTGATCTTGTTGCCGAGCACGGACACGCGCTCGAGAAACTCGGTCAGGACCGGGTGCAAGCCTTGCTGCTGAATCTGCTGGATATCGGTGTATTTGAGTTCGGCGTGCAGTTTGCCGGCGTATCGTTCGACGTCGCCGGATTGCGCGTTGGACAGGGTGGCGAGGTTTTCGCAAACGCCCGTGAGTGAAGCGAGCAGCGAGCGCGGCATATGAGCGTTGAGCATGAGCAATTCGACGACGCGCTCGGGGGTAATCACGTCGCGATAGACCTTCCGGTAAATTTCGAAACCGGACACGCTGCGCAGCACGGCCGACCAGTAGTAAAAATCGGTCGGATGCGACGCGTCGGGGCCCGCCCGGTCGGTGCGCACGGCCTCGTGAAAGCGCACGTCGAGGATACGGGCGGTGTTGTCGGCGCGCTCGAGAAAGAGGCCGAGCCGGGTGAAGTAAAACGCGTCGTCCTGAAACAGGGTGCCGAAGCTGACGCCGCGCGAGAGATGCGAGCGCACTTTGACCCACTCGAAGAGGTGCGCCGGGTCATGCTCGAGCAGGTCGATCATGCGGGGGAATTCGAGCCACGTGCTGTTGACGGTTTCCCACAGTTCGGTAGTGAGCGTGCCGCGCACGGCGCGGGCGTTTTCGCGGGCGGCCGCGAGGCAACACGCGATACTCGACGGGTTGTCGCGATCGCGCACAACAAAGTCGAGCACGTTGGCACGCGTGGCGCGGCTGTGTTTGCGATTGAAAGCAGGTTCGAGTTCTGAAATTCGCAACGTGGCGCGCCAGCCGGCTTCGTCGTTGAGACCGGCCAGCGAGATGGGAGCGTTGTCGTCTTCGTCGTCGATGACGTCTTGCGGGAGCAGCAGGTTCTGCAAGTTGACGTCGAGCAGACGCGCGGTATTTTCGGCCCGCTCCATGTAGCGGGCCATCCAGAACAGGTGGTCGGCGGTACGGCTGAGCATGATCTCTTCCCGAGTTTGATGACGTAGTTCTGGCTGTCGATTCGGTTACTTCTCAAGCACCCACGTGTCTTTGGTGCCACCGCCCTGCGATGAGTTGACGACGAGCGAGCCCTCGGTGAGCGCCACGCGCGTGAGGCCGCCCGGCACCATGGTGATGTTCTTGCCGGACGACAGCACGAACGGCCGCAGATCGATGTGTCTCGGGGCGATGCCGGCTTCGACGAAGGTCGGACAAGCGGACAGCGCCAGCGTGGGCTGGGCGATGTAGCCGTCGGGCTTGGCAAGCAAGCGTTGCCGGAAGGCTTCGATCTCCGCCTTGGTGGACGCGGGCCCGACGAGCATGCCGTAGCCGCCGGCGCCGTGCACTTCCTTGACGACAAGCTCGCCGAGGTTATCGAGGGTGTACGCAAGATCGTCGGCGCGCCGGCATTGGTAGGTCGGCACGTTGTTCAAAATCGGCTTTTCGCCGAGATAGAACTCGATCATGTCGGGCACGAACGGGTAGATGGACTTGTCATCGGCGACGCCAGTGCCGATGGCGTTGGCCAGCGTGACGCGGCCCGCACGGTAGACGCTCAGCAAACCCGGCACGCCCAGCGTGGAGTCGGCACGGAACGCCAGCGGATCAAGAAAGTCGTCGTCGATACGACGGTAAATGACGTCAACGCGCTTGGGACCGTTGGTGGTGCGCATGTAGACAAGATTGTCTTCGACGAACAAGTCCTGCCCTTCGACCAACTCGATGCCCATCTGCTGGGCCAGAAACGCATGCTCGAAGTACGCTGAGTTATAAATACCCGGGGTCATGACGACGACGGTCGGGTCGTCAACGCCCATCGGCGCGACGGCGCGCAGGTTGTCGAGCAACATATCGGGGTAATGCTCGACCGGTGCGATGCGGTTCCGGGCGAACAGCTCCGGGAACAGCCGCATCATCATCTTTCGGTTTTCTAGCATGTATGACACGCCGGACGGTACGCGCAGGTTGTCCTCCAGCACGTAGAACACACCATCGTCACCGGTTCCCGCTCTGACGACGTCGACCCCTGCGATATGCGCGTAGATGTTGCCGGGCACGTCGACACCCTGCATCTCCGGCCGATACTGAGCGTTCATCAACACCTGCTCAGCCGGGATGACGCCCGCGCGCAAAATGTCCTGATCGTGATAAACGTCGTGAATGAACCGGTTCAGCGCATCGACCCGCTGACGCAAACCAGTCTGCAAGGTCTGCCACTCATGCGCTGGAATGATTCTCGGGATGAGGTCGAAAGGTATGAGCCGCTCGGTACCCGCCTCGTTGCCATAGACGGCAAAGGTGATCCCCACCCGTCGGAACGCAAGGTCAGCCTCGGTCCGCTTATGGTGCAAAACATCGTCGGACTGACACTTGAGCCAATCGTCAAATCGACGGTAGTGCGAGCGAGTCGTGCCTGTGATGCTCGCCATCTCGTTATAGCTCTCGACCATACGCTTCTCCGCAGATTGCTGTGTCGAGATCGAGCAATATCCATGCCCGAGCTTTTTTGATCACTTTCGGCACGATTTCGGTGCGGTTTCCTCCACTACGCACCATGCCGGTGATTTTGAGTATAGGTCGGCGCGTTCGTTGGCACAGGATTTAGCCTTTTAGACCTCCTCGCTGGACACACCGAAACCTCCCCGCTGGACACGCCGAAACCTCCCCGCTGGACACGCCGAAACCTCCCCGCTGGACAGACCGAAGCCCCTTCCCGCTGCTCAGACAGTGTTCAACTCGCCTCGGGAAGGGGCTCCGGTCTATCCCTACCCACGTCGCTGGTCCCTCCGGCGACACCGCCCCCTCCGCTCTTCGTTTCCTCTTCCCGCCAAACAAAAACGCCAGACATCGTCTGGCGTTCTTGTTTGATTCCCTGCAAGGCTGCCTGTTATGCAGCTTTCTGCCCGCCCTGCACTTTGTCCAACTCGGCCTGCGTCAACCAATACGATCCCGGCAAATCCTGCTCGTCACAGTTGTGACCCTCACCACCCCGGTCCACCACGATGAAGTCACTCACCTCGTGCAATGCAAGTAATGGGTGATGCCACACGCCTCTCGCATAATTCACGCCCTGCCAACCATCCGAGACGAACGCTCGCATCTGGCCCACGTCCAACTCGCCCGCCGGAGCGACCACCACCAAATACGGCAAGGTCTTCAACGGGATGAACGCCTGACTGCCCAACGGGTGACGCTCCAACATCTTCACCTCGTACGGCAACGTGCGCGGTTGACCACGGAACACGTTCACCAACGTGCGGCCACCCTCGGGCCCCAGATCGACCGTCGCCAGATCGTGATACCGCTCGGTGGTCCCGCCATTGATCGCGAAATGCTTCGCCCCCGCCAACTCGATCACGTCGCCAAACGCCGCAAACGACTCACGCGTCAATCGCTCAATCTTCAATGCCGGACCCGCCATATCACGCTCTCCTTCTTGTTTTATCCACTCGCACACTCGCCGCCCGACGCTCCGGGCGGCAGTTGCACGCTGTCTTTTGCTTACTGCTTCCCGCCCAACCGACCCCACAGGCGCAGGCGCGACACGCCTCCGTCCGGGATGATGTTGAACCGGATGTGCGTGATCGCACCCAGCTTCTGAATCTGCTCTTCAAAGAAGAACTGCTTGTCCATCGCCAACTTCTGCTCAGGCAACAACACGGGCCAGAACATGGACTGCGTAATCAACGACTGCTCGGTGCCGCCCGTGACGTACGCGCCCTGAATGGAGCAGCGGTCCGGGAAGTTGCCCTTGAAGTGCGCGGTATCGACTTCGATCTTGCCGATCTCGCCCGGCTGCGCCAGCGCGATGATGGCCCAGTCGTTACCCGGCTCGCGACGACGGCGCGTCTCCCAGCCATCGCCCATGTTCACGCCACGGCCCGGCATCAACAGGTTCGAGGCCAAACCGAAGTGCTGGTTGTTGGCCGCGACGACGTAGCCGCCGTTTTCCATCGCGATCAGGTCGATCAGTTCGTCACGCGAGCGATTGTTCCAGTCGCTCTGCGGCAAGCCGTACAGGCGCAGGCGCGCCAGTCCGCCGTCCGGATACAGGTTCACGCGCACGTGCGTGGCCGGGCGCTGGCTGGTGATGTCGTGGTAATGGTGCGAGTTGCCTTGCAGCGTGGTCGAGGCGAGCAGTTCGAACCACTCGGCGTTGTCGGCCGGCGCACCGTCGGGGCTGTAGCAGCCTTCCAACGACGCGGCCGGCGGGAAGTTGCCGGTGAAGTGGCTGGTGTCGAGATCGACGCCGAACAACACGCCCGGACGCGCCAGCTTGACGATGCACCAGTCGTACCCGTTGACGCGCTTGCGGCGCGTCTCCCAACCGTCCATCCACTTGCCGTTGTCGTCGTACTTGCCGGGGATGAACACGGCAGGGTCGGGGTTGAGCATGCGCTCTTTGGCCGCGAAGAATTCGTCGCTGGCCACCAGTGCCTGTGCACCCAGACGCGGGTCAGCCAGATTGACGTAACGGCGCACGAATTCCGGTGCGTTCGGGTCTTGCGGGGCGAGGGCCATGCCAACTCCTTAATGCGCTTTAGTGTCTGAAACGGTAATGCGGATGGTGCTTAAACCTGCTGGCTGGCGGCTCAGTCGCTCACCAGATCCTGCAAGCGGAAACCCGCGATGCGGAAGATCTGACGCAGGCACTCTTCGATCTCGTCGGCACGGCTGTTTTCCAGTCGCGTCGCGAAGTTCTCGATGATGCTGCTGCGCGTATGTCCACGCACCGCCAGGATGTACGGGAAACCGAATTTGGCCTTGTAGGCGTCGTTCAACTGCGTCAGCTGCGCAAACTCTTCGGCGCTGCATTGGTCGAGACCGGCACCGGCCTGCTCACGCGTGGATTCGGCCGTCAATTCGCCACGGACTGCTGCCTTACCCGCCAATTCCGGGTGGGCACGGATGAGGTCGAGTTGCGGGCCTTCGCCGGCATCGATGACGGCCTGACACATCGCATCGCGCAAGGCGGCAACGGTGGCGAACGGACGATCTTCCCAGGCGGCTTCGGCCACCCACGGGGAATGCTCGAAAATGCCATCGAGTGCGGCGATGAATTCTGCGCGCGGCAGCGCCGACAACGCGGCAACGGTACGTTGGGTCATAGGCAACGGGGCGTTCATTTACTGCTCTCCTGGAGAACAAGGGTGGCGCCCCGCCGCGCTCCCTCGCGCAGCCCGATGACGCCTGTCGGTTTCAAGATTAGGTGATGAACTCAAGCGGCCACGAACGGGTGGCGCTCCTGCCAATGGCGTGCCACGTCGATACGTCGGCACACCCACACCCGGTCATGCTTTTCGATGTGATCGAGGAATCGCTGCAACGCCGCAAAGCGCCCCGGACGACCCAACAACCGGCAGTGCATGCCGATCGACAACATCTTCGGTGCTTCGTCACCCTCGGCGTACAAGACGTCGAACGCGTCGCGCAGGTAATGGAAGAAGTGGTCGGCGGTGTTGAAACCCTGCGGCGCGGCAAAGCGCATGTCGTTGGTATCGAGGGTGTACGGCACGACCAGATGCGGCTTCACTTCGCCACTGCTGGTTTCCACCTGCGTCCAGAACGGCAGGTCGTCGCCGTAGTTGTCGGAGTCGTAGACAAACCCGCCCTGCTCGACCACGAGCCGGCGCGTGTTGGGGCTATCGCGCCCGGTGTACCAACCCAGCGGCGCGCTGCCGGTCATTTCCTTGAAGATGTCGATGGCGATGCGCATGTGCTCGCGCTCGGTCGCCTCGTCCATGTTCTGATAGTGAATCCAGCGCCAGCCGTGACACGCAATCTCATGCCCCAGCTCCTGAAACGCGGCGGTCACTTCCGGGTGACGCTGCATGGCCATGGCCACGCCGAAGACGGTCAGCGGCAATCCACGGCGCTCGAATTCACGCAGAATTCGCCACACCCCGGCACGTGAACCGTATTCGTAAATGGACTCCATGCTCATATGACGGGCTTCGTACGCGGCCGCGCCAATGATCTCGGAGAGGAACTGCTCGGACGCACGGTCACCGTGCAGCACGCAGTTCTCGCCACCTTCTTCGTAGTTCAGAACGAACTGGACGGCGACGCGCGCGCGGCCCGGCCAATCGGCAAACGGCACGTGGCGGCCATAGCCGATCAGGTCACGGGGATAATCCTTGGAGCTTGCGGTGTTGCTGGCTGGGCTGCTGGCCATGATGTCTTGGCATCCTTGTGACGGCGAAACGATCGAAGCAGTGTAGCCAAATCCACTCCGGCAAAACATAGCCGTACACAGATATTCAAGCTGTGCCGTGACATATAGTCGCCCTTCACCGCACCCGCTCGGCAATGCTCAGGCCGCCCCATCCGGCGCACTGGCGGCCCTGAAGGCCCTGCCCGTTCTCCGGCGAACTGACAGCGATTTCCCCTGCAAATCCCCCAAAGCGCCCCGGATCTGCACGAAACCCAAAAAACAACGCCGGGCGCGAAATTCGGCCCGGCGTGGTTGTTCAAACGATGCGGCGGCGGTGATTTACGGCGTCAGACCGCCTTATAGGGATATCCCGTAAGCGTGAGCGTGACGCGCTCACCCGACGTCTGCAACCTCGCCTGACCGCCCACGGGCAAGGTCAGCTTGTCGGGGCAATGGCCGAACGGCAAACCCGTGACGATAGGAATACCGACGACTTTGCGCATGCTGGCAATCATGGTGTCCATGTCGTAGCCGTTGTCGTACTCGCTCAGCCGGTATTCGGAGAAGTCGCCCAGCACGAGCGCACGCTGCCGCCCGAGAATGCCGGTCTGATGCAACTGATACAACATGCGCTCAACCCGGTAAGGCGGTTCGTTCACATCTTCGACAAACAACACGCCACCGTCGATCTGCGGCAGATAAGGCGTGCCGATCAGGCTGCACACCATCGCCAGATTGCCGCCCCACAACGTGCCCGCGACGTCGATGTCCTTGCCGCCCCCGTCACCGGTCCATTCGGCCACGTGCTCGGGCGCGCTCAGAATCGACTGGAAATGCGAAAGCGTGAAGTCGCTCAGGGTCTCGGCCCCGAAGTCGGCGGTCAGCATCGGCCCGGAGAAGGTCGTCAGGTGCGAACGCGCCAGCAAGGCGAGTTGCAACGCGGTGAAGTCGCTATGACCGACGATCGCCGCCGGCGTGCCGGACAGGCGTCGATGCAGTCCCTCGTAATCGAGTTGGTCGAGCAGATGCACCGCGCCGTATCCGCCGCGCACGGCCAGAATGACGTCGGGCACCGGATGGTCGCGCCCGGCGAGACGGTTGATCTCGGCAATGCGCTCGGCGTCGGTGCCGGCAAAACGCAGGTATTGGCGCTCGAGGGCTTCGCGGTTGTCCACGGCATAACCAAGGCGCTCGAGCGTCTCGATGCCGCGCGCGGCGACTTCAAGACTGGCCGGATAGCCGGAAGGCGCAATCAGTTCAAGCAGCTTCGTCTGGGTCAATTGGGTTGTCCCGGGTAGGCGTTGGGGGAGTTGTTTCAGGGGGTGCCGGGCGCTTTGCCGGTGGCTTCGGCCGCAGTGGCAAGCCGTCGTGCCCGTGCAGCGGCACGACGTTCACTGAAGAACCGTTGCAGTATGCCGACGCACTCGTCGCGACGAACCCCGCCGACGACTTCGGCATGGTGATTGAGCCGCGGTTCCGCAAACAGATCGACGACGCTGCCACAAGCGCCCGTCTTGGGGTCTGCCGCGCCGTACACGACACGCTTGATGCGCGCATGCATGATCGCGCCCGCACACATCACGCACGGCTCCAACGTCACGTACAACTCGCAGTCGGGCAGCCGGTAGTTGCCTAGTGTCTGAGCGGCCGCACGCAAGGCCTGCATTTCGGCGTGAGCCGACGGGTCATGGCCACCCACCGGACAGTTGTGCCCAACGGCAACGACCTGCCCGTCGCACACGACCACGGCCCCCACGGGGACCTCGCCTTGCAACATGGCGGCGCGCGCCTGCTCAAGCGCCAGCCCCATATAGGTCGCGTCTGCGGTCGCTTCGGGAGTGCCGTGGAGGGCCGGATCGGTGTCGCCCGGCGGAACGTCGGGATGGTCGTCGGAGGCGGGTAAATCTCGATTCATGTAACGCTGACGGAAAGCCGCCACGCAACGCCCCGCCCTTTGGCGAGACGCCACGCAGCGCAATGGGCCGCTTTGGCAATGCGATATTCTCGCACGGCCGCGCCGTCAGGCCATCGCCGCCGTGGCCGCGCCGCGTTTTCGATACAGCACGAGGGTGGCGATCAGGCCGCACACGGCCGCGAAGGTCATCCACCAGCCGGGCGCAGCCTTGTTGCCGGTCAGCCCGATCAGCCCGGTCGCGACCGCAGGCGTGAAGCCGCCGAACAACGCCGTCGCCAGACTGTAGGCTAACGAGAACCCGGCCGTGCGCACGTCCACCGGCATGATCTCGGTCAGCGCGACCACCATGGCCCCGTTATAGCTGGCGTACAGGAACGAGAGCCACAGTTCGACGACGAGCATCTTGCTGAAGGTCGGCTGCACGACCAGCCACGCCATCGCCGGATACGCGGTGAGAATGGTCAGGACGGTGAACACGATCAACAACGGCCGCCGCCCGATCCGGTCGGACAACGCCCCCATGATCGGCAGCCAGATGAAGTTGGACACGCCCACGCAGAAGGTGACGACCAACGCATCGGTGGTCGACAGTTTCAGCACGGATTTGCCGAAGGTCGGCGTGTAGACGGTGATGAGGTAGAACGACACGGTGGTCATGGCCACCAGCATCGTGCCCGCCACCACGAGGCCCCAGTTTTCCAGCATGGAGCGGAAGATTTCGCGAGTGCTCGGACGATGCTTGCGTGCGAGAAACGCTTCGGTTTCCTGCAACGAACGCCGGATGTAGAAGAGCACCGGCACGATCATGCAACCGATGAAGAACGGAATGCGCCAGCCCCAGTCGGCCACCTGCCCCGGCGTCAGCCACTTGTTGAGCAAGTACCCCAGCAACGCAGCCACGATGATCGCGACCTGCTGACTCGCCGACTGCCAGCTCACATAGAAGCCCTTGTGCCCCGGCGTCGCCATCTCGGACAAATAAACGGACACGCCACCCAGTTCGACGCCTGCCGAAAAACCCTGCAACAACCGGCCAATCAGCACGAGCAGCGGCGCGGCGTAGCCAATGGCGGCGAAGCCCGGCACGAAGGCGATGAGGATGGTCCCCATGGCCATCACGGACAAGGTGACGATCAGCCCGCGCCGCCGCCCGATCCGGTCGACGTACGCGCCCAGGATGATGGCGCCCAACGGCCGCATCAGGAACCCTGCGCCAAACGTCATGAAGGTGAGCATCAGCGACGCAAATTCGTCGCCCGACGGGAAGAACGTCGCGGAGATGTAGGTGGCGTAAAAACCGAACAGGAAGAAGTCGAACATCTCCATGAAATTGCCACTGGTGACGCGAATCACCGTGGCAAATTTCGAGGAAGGCTTTTGGGACACGGAAGCGGAATCAGCAGGACTGGCAGCCATGATGCGTGCACCTCACCGGGGACGATGTCACTCAAGATAGCACTTGGCGCGACACTTGACATCATGGCTTTCACTTCTGCCGGCGCGACCGTATTACAGGTCGTTGGCCGCCGTCTGGCTTAGTCCCAAGCCGGGGCCAGCGAGGCCGGGTTGGCCTGACGGTCGTTGCGGTCGAGCGTCGCGACTTGCTGCATGTCGTCGTCGCTCAGACGCAGGTCACAGGCCTTCATATTACTGGCCAGATTCTCGCGCTTGGTCGACGACGGAATGACGGCATAACCCTGCTGCATCGCCCACGCCAACGCCACCTGCGCGGTCGTCGCGCCGTGCGCCTGCGCAATCTTCACCAGCACCGGGTCGTTGAGCACCTTGCCGTAGGCCAGCGTCATGTACGACGTCACCGGCACGCCTTGCGCGCGGGCGAATTCGGCCAGCTTGCGGTTTTGCAGATACGGGCTCAGCTCAATCTGGTTGGTCGCCAGTTGGTCCGGCCCGGCAATGGCAATCGCCTGCTGCAACAACGCGATGGTGAAGTTGGACACGCCGATCGCCCGGGTCAGCCCCTGCGCGCGGGCTTCCAGCAATGCGCCGAGATACTCGTCCATGGACACGGCGTTGGCGGGCGACGGCCAGTGAATCAGCGTCAGATCCACGCGGTCGGTGCCCAGCTTCGACAGGCTGTCCTTGAGGCTCGGAATTAGCTTGTCGCGGGAAAAGTTGTCGACCCAGATTTTGGTGGTGAGGTACAGATCGTCACGCTTGACGCCGGAGGCTGCCAGCGCACGGCCGATATCGGCTTCGTTCTCGTAAATCTGCGCGGTGTCGATGGCGCGATAGCCCAGATCGAGCGCGTTGGTCACGGTGTCGAATACGGTTTGGCCCTTGAGGCGGAAAGTCCCCAGACCGAATGCGGGAAGCGTCATGAATGCCATCTCCTGTCAAAACGTCGCGCCGAAAAAATCAACAACGGTTGAATGGCGCGACAAAGAACGACAGTGTGGCCCAATCGCCCGATCCCCAAAAGTCCCCGCAGTCGCACAAGATTCGTGACGTAGATTCACAAATCTGTGCAACTCAGGCTGCGGCGTTCGGGAATCGAAAGACTCAGACGGCGGCGTAATTGAGGAAACCGCCGTCCTCGCGCGCCATCGCCTTGATTTCATTGCGCGTGGCGAGGATGTGCGCTTCGAGCAGCGACACGACGGCACTCACGTCGCGACGACGGCATGCCGCCAGGATTTCGTAGTGATCTTGCTGCGGCTTCTCTTTGCCGGTGGCCTGCGACATCGCGAGATGCGAGTGACGCTCGGTGTTGAGACAGTACTCTTCGATGAGCATGCGCAACCGCCGGTTGTTGGCCGGCGCACAGAGCGCCAGATGGAATCGCCGGTTGAATTCGGCCCACTCCGACACCACTTCAGACGCGGCGTACTCGGTGAGAATCTGCTCCATCACCTGAAAGTCGCGCTCGGCCATGTTCGGCACGGCCAGCTTGGCGGCGTGGCATTCGAGCGCCACACGAATGTCGAGCAACTCGCACAACTGTTCGAGATTCATGCTCGCCACGGTCGCGCCACGGTTGAGATGGTGCGTGACCAGCCCCTCCGCTTCCAGTTGGCGCAACGCTTCGCGCACGGGCACCCGGCTCGCGTGGAATCGCTCAGCCAAGGCCTCTTGGCGCAATTGATAACCACCCGGGAGCACGCCACTCAAGATCTCGTCTCGTAGCGTGTCGCGAATAGCCTGATGAAGTGCTTGGGGTCCGGGGGGGCGCATGGCGCGATTAGAGCACATTTCCTACGGTTTTTGCGATTATGGATCCAATTCCGATTTATTGGATCCAATATACGAAATAATATTTTTATCGATATATGTCACGCATCGACGCTTGCGAATCGATGCGTGGCTTGGCGACAGGTGTTACTTCCCAGCGCGCGCTTCAGCGAGGGCGATCGTCAGGTGGGCCACCTTCTTCTTGAGTGCATCGCGCTCGGTGGTCATGGCCTTGAGCTCGTTCCCCAGACGCGTCAGCTCGTCCGGATACTGCGACGGATCGATGCTGGTGTCCCACGGCGGCGTGCCGTCGTCTTCCATCTCGTTCTCGTCTTCGCCCTTCTTCTTGCGCGGCTTGACCGGGCGCGCTTCGCGCACCTGACGGGCCAACTCGCGCAACTCCTGCTTGCCCGCCACCACGGCCGCGACCTGCGCCGCTTGGGGCAGCGTCGAGACTGCCGCCGCTGCATTGATCGACACTTCGCCGCGCTTCACGGCATCGACCAGTTCCGGTGCCGCTGCGTTATGGATCTGTTCGATCTGTCCCAGCGTATTGCTCGACAGTTTGGCCGCACGAGCCAGCGCCGCACGCGTGAGCGCCATGGTGTGCGCCGGAATGCCCGAAGCGGCCGCAGCAGCGGCGCCGTCCTGCGCTGCCTCGCCGGATGCCGAAGACGCGGCCGGGGCCTCGTCCGCCGTCGCCAGCACGGCCGTGCGGGCTTCGATAATCGTCTTCTTGCGCAGGGCCAGCACGCCGCGCTGGTAGTCGGACACGCTGCGGCGGCCCAGATGGTTGTCGATCATCCACAGGCGCACGTCGTCCATCGACTGGAACGACGGGTTCTGCGTCGTGCGGAATTCGATGTCGTGCTTGCAGCAGATTTCGTAGCGGTTGTGGCCGTCGACCAGCACGTCGCCCCACAGGACGAGCGCATCGCGGCACCCTTCGGCAAGCAGGCTCTGTTCGAGCGCCGCGTATTCGTCTGCCGTGAGCGGATCGATGTACGCCTTGAGTTCTTGGTTGATCTGGACTGTCATGGATTTTTCGTTACGGTCGCGCCGCGCGGAACATCGCCCCGGCGGGATTCACGGGACGACGCGGCGACGTGAGAGGAGAACTTTGCAGGCGGCATTATCGCCGATCAGCGAGGATGGCGACGCAAGAGAATGCCGTGATGGCGTCAGGACAACACGCCGTGATCGGTCAGAAACGCCTGAATACGGGCCAGACGGGCGACCGGATCGTCGATGCCGAGCAGCGTTTCTTTTTCGTGCGCCGGCAGCGGCAGCAACTCCGCCCAGCGATCGGCCACCCAGCCGCATTCGTCCAGCCGGTAAGGCGGCGCGAGCGGCAATTTGGCCGCACGGGCCGGGTCGCGCTGCAAGCCGGAGATCAGCTTGCCGAGCGTATCGGCGCTGACTTGCAGAGTGTCGGGAATGGCCGTAGGCGTATCGTCGGGCAGCATCTCGGCCTCGCCCATCCACAAGCCGTATTTGGCCAGTTCGACGGACGAGAGGCGAAATTTCGTCGTTCCCCGGCAGACCAGTTCGAGCAGCGCGGGCATCGGCGCGCGCCAGTCATCGATGCGCGCCAGGGTGCCGATCATCGCAGGCTCTTCCTGCGAATCGGGCAGGCGCACTTCACTGCCTTGCCGCAGCACGACGACACCGAACTCGGTCCCCTCGCTCAGGCAGCGCTTGATCATGTCGAGATAGCGCACCTCGAAGATGCGCAAATGCAGCACCCCTGCGGGAAACAGGGCGTTACCGAGCGGAAAAAGAGGGATCTTTGCCATGCCGTATGATGACATGAAGTCAAACTTGGCACCGGTCGACATTCGGCCAGCGTGCGGTCTCCTGCGCGAAGCGTTCGATCAGAAAATCGAGCAGCGCGCGCACCCTCGGCACCATGTAGCGCGTGCGATGCCGCACAGCGTACACGCCCGGTTCCTTCGCAATGTAATCCGTCAGCAGAATCTTCAATCGCCCTGCCCGTACGTCGTCCGCCGCGTCCCATAGCGTCTTGCGCACGATGCCCCGACCGTCCAGTGCCCAGCGCCTCGCCAGCGTGCCGTCGTTCGTCTCCCATGCCTGCGCCATCGGCACCGTGAACTGCCACGTGGCCTCGTGCTTGCGGAAGTGAAATTCGTTCAGCGGACCGGACGACGTCACCAGCACGATGAATTGATGCGCGGCCAGCGCCTCGGGCGCCTGTGGCTCGCCATGCCGGGCCAGATACTCGGGCGACGCGCAAAGCACGCGGCACATCGGTGCGAGACGACGGGCCACCAGCGCACCGTCATCGGGTTCGCTGAAGCGAATGGCCAAATCGACGTCGTCCTGCACGAGATGCGAGATGGAATCGGTTAGCGTCATCGACAACCGGACCTCGGGATGGCGCGCCGTGAATTCGTCCAGCCACGGCGTGAGGGTGTGCAGCCCGAAATCCGTCGACGCCGAGAGCCGGATCTTGCCGCGAATGGCGGCGCAACCCGCTTGCAGCGCCGCCTCGCCGTCGTCGATGGCCTGCAACGCCACCAGACAATGTTCGAGATACACACGCCCCTCGTCCGTGAGGCGCAACTGACGCGTCGTGCGCACGAACAGCCGCGTCTGCAACGACGCTTCGAGCTTCATCAGCCGCGCGCTCGCCGCCGCCGGAGAGAGCCCCAGCTTGCGACCGGCCGCCGACAGACTCCCGAGCGTCGCCGCTGTCGTGAACAGGCGCATATCGCCCAGCTTGTCAGTGGCCATCTGCCCGCATCCCCTGCGTTCGATTGACGCGATCTAGTTGATCTAATCGATCCATTTGCCTGTCAGATTTGAAAGTCATTCAATTATTCGCCGAATTATCAAATGTAACTCGCATCGGCAGACTTCGTCATGTTGTCCCTGCCGGGGACGTTTCGATGCCGATGATTGACCATGTCCTCTCCTTCCCCCGCGACCAGTGGCGGCCGTGCCGCACCTGTCCGCCCTGCTGACGTCCCCATCACCCCGGTCCACGCCGCCGACGCCACACCGTGGGCGTCGATGGTGGCGCTGATGCTTGCCACGTTCGTTGCCGCCGCCAACGAAACCGTACCAGCCGGCTTACTGCCGCAACTGGCCGAAGGCTTCCATGTGTCCGAAGCGTGGGCCGGTCAGTGGGTGACGCTCTGTGCGTTGGGCGCCGGGCTCGGCGCAGTGCCGCTCACGACGCTGCTCCAGCGCTGGCCGCGCCGCCGGGTGCTGACCACCGCGCTGCTCGGCTTTTTCGCCTGCAATCTAGTCACGGCGGTGTCGACGCACTTCGCACTCTCGTTGGCTGCGCGCTTCGTCGTTGGGATGGCCACCGGGCTGGCGTGGAGCGAGATCGCCACCTATGCGCGCCGTCTCGTGCCGCCGTCGCGTCAGGGCCGGGCGCTGGCGATTGCCATGCTGGGCGTGCCGTTAGCGTTGGCGCTCGGCGTGCCGATGGCCACGTGGCTCGGCCACCTGATCGGCTGGCGCTGGGTGTTCGGCGGTCTGTCGGCGTTCGCGCTGATTCTGGTCGGCTGGGTGCAACTCATCGTGCCCGACGTACATGCCGAGACAGTCGGCGAGCGCGCCCGCATCGGTGACGTGCTGCGATTACCGGGCGTGCGGCCGGTGTTGGCCGTCGTGATGCTGTGGGTCATTGCGCACTACACGCTCTACACCTACATCGCACCGTTTTTGGCATCGGTCGGCCGGGAAGACCGTCTGGCGACCGTGCTGTCGACGTTCGGCATTTGCACGCTCATCGGCCTGTGGGGCGTGGGCATGTGGGTGGATCGCTGGTTGCGCCGGCTCGTACTGGTGGCGCTGGGCACATTTGCGCTGGTGATTGTCGCGTTCAGCGGATGGGGCGAGTCGTGGCCAGTGCTCTGCCTCGGTGCCGTGTTCTGGGGCTTGAGCTTCAGCGGCGCCCCCACACTGCTGCAAACCGCACTGGGCGATGCTGCGGGGGAACACGAACACGTGGCGCAGTCGATGCTCGTGACTGTGTTCAATCTGTCGTTCGCCGTCAGCGGCGTGCTCGGGGGGGCCGTGCTCGAAACGCTCGGGGCGAAGGCCGTGCCTTGGGTGTTGCTCGGACTGGTGCTGGCGGCGTGGCTTGTCGCCTTCGCCGCGCGACGGCACGGCTTTGCGCCGCGACGCCGTCACTAAGTCGCACTTGAGGTGAACCCCGCCGAAGGGCCCGGCAGATCGCGTGAATCAGGCGCTGCCGGTGTCACTTCGGCGTGCCGGTCGCGCCGTCGCGTCAGTCCGCGGCGGCGACCGCACGGTCCAGTGTGGCGATATCGATCTTCTGCATTTGCATCATGGCTTCCATGGCGCGCCGCCCGGCGACGGGATCGCTGCCGCCGATGAGATCGAGCAGACGCTGCGGCGTGATTTGCCACGAAAAGCCCCAGCGATCCTTGCACCAGCCGCAATCCATGGCCGCCCCGCCGTTGCCGATAATGGCGTTCCAGTAACGATCGGTCTCTGCCTGATCGCCGGTCACCACCATGAAGCTTACGGCTTCATTCGGCTTGAAATTCGGGCCACCGTTCAGCCCGACGAAACGGCGGCCGACCACGGTGAAATCGACGGTCAATTCCGGCCCCACGCCGATGCCCGGGATGGGCGAAACATTTCTGGCGTCGACATGACTATCGGGAAACGTTGCCGCATAGAACTCAGCGGCCTCGCGGGCCTGACCCTGATCGAACCAAAGCATGGTGACGAGTTGTGTCATCGCTATCTCCTGTCAGACGCACGCAACCGCGTGCGCGCCCATCATAGTCCTGTCGCTGGCAGCAAACGTTCGCTATCCCAAGCCTGACGCGCTGGACTACCCCAACCTTATTTGTCGGATTCAGCGAGCGACGCCAGAAACGCATCGACTTGCCGGACATCCGTCGCCCACGATGTCACCAACCGAACCAGTGAACGGCTGGCATCGGCGCGCTCCCAGACGTAGAAGTCAAAGTCGCGCTTCATCGCTTCGATGACGGTGTCGGGCAGTATCGCGAACACCAGATTCGTGGCCGTATCCGAAGCCAGTTGATGCCCGTTGGCGACGATGCCTGCCGCTAGTCTCGCGGCCATGGCATTGGCGTGGCGTGCGTTCTGGAAGAACAGATCGTTGTCGCCGAACAGCGCCTGAAACTGAATGCCCAGCAAGCGCCCCTTGGCAAGCATCGCGCCGCGCTGCTTGAGATGGAACGCAAAGTCCACCGCCAGTTCGGGATGGCAAACGACAATGGCCTCGCCGATCAGTGCGCCCGCCTTGGTGCCGCCGATCCAGAAGATATCCGCCAGCGACGCGATATCGGCCAGCGTCGCGTCGTTCTGGTCCGAGGCCAGCGCCGCTCCCAAGCGCGCACCGTCGACGAACAACAAGAGCCCGCGTTGCCGGGCCAGTGTGGATATCGCGCGCAGTTCCGCCAGCGTGTAGACCGTTCCCGTCTCCGTGGCATTCGAGAGATAAATGAGCCGTGGCTTCGCCATGTGCGGAAAATGCGCGTTGCTGGCCAGCGCCGCTTCGATGCTCTGCGGCGTGAGTTTCCCGTCAACGGGCGGCACGATGATCAACTTGTGGCCGGTCGCCTCGATGGCCCCCGCCTCGCGCGTCACGATATGCCCGGAGGTCGCTGCGATCACGGCTTCGTGTGGCCGCAGGCAAGCGGCAATCGACACGATATTGGCAAGCGTGCCGCTGGCGACATAGTGGATCGCGCCTTGGAAGCGATCGCCCAGACGCGCCTTGATACGCGCCGTCGCGTCGGCACAGTAGTCGTCGTCGCCGTACGGGCGCTGTTGTTCGAGGTTGGATGCCGTGAGCGCGCTGAGGATGTCGGGGTGTGCACCCTCGCTGTAATCGTCGAGAAAGCTGAAAGTCGTCATACCGGGCTTCTGCCTTGGAAGAGGAACGCCCGGACGAGGGTCCGGCCGGGCACTGGACAGAAGACTACCGGCAGTTATCCAAATCGCCTTGTAAAAAATTGATCGGGGTGCCCATTGGGCATCAGAATCGCGCGGGCGTCACCCCGTAGGCCTGCCGAAAGGCCCGCGTGAAATGACTTTGATCGAAGAACCCAACGGCGTGCGCGACATCCGTCATGGGCATCTCGCGATTCGCATGCATCAGCGCCACGGCCTTTTCGAGCCGCATTCGCAGCAGCCACGCGTGCGGTGTCATGCCGATGGCGTGCTTGAACAACTTGAGAAACCGGAACCGGTCAAGGCCGACCAGACCCGACAAGTCCTCCAGCACGATCTTCTCCGCGACATGTGCCTCCACATAATCGCGCACGCGCTGCAATTGTTGTGACGACAGCGCTCCCGCGACCGCCAGCGGTGCCGGCCGCCGCATGCGGGCAAACAGCGATTCAAGTACGGAAAGCACTTGGGTTTCGCTACGCATGACGTCGCCACAAGGCTGGCGCAAGGCCGCATGGATGCCCAGCAGTTGTTCGGCAAGGCTCGCGTCCTGAAGCACGACGGCGGCCTGCGACGGGAAATAGTGTTTGCCCGTGATTTCTTCACCGAGACCCTCGAGCAAGGCCGGCGCGAGCCGAAACGTCTGGAGCGTGTACGAGGCTTCGGCGCCTGCCGTGCCGTCATGAACTTCGCCCGGCGGCATGAGCTGGATCGTGCCTCGGGTCAGCACCAGCGACTCACCCCGCATGGTTTGCCGTTGCACGCCGCTGGCGATCAGCGCGATATGACAGTCGAGATGGTAGTGAGGCGCAAAACGGAACTCGGCGAAACGCGCCGTGCCCAGCGTCAAGCCCGGAATGTCGCTCGAATGACTGTAATGCACCTCTTCTGACACCACCCGCCTCCTGCCCGCAGCCGGCCGTCCGCCATGCGCAAGCCTGCATTATGTCAGGCGCTGGACCAGCGCGAGCGCCTCCTCTCGTGTCGCAACCGCTTCATGGGCGATGCCGAACGCCTTGACCGCCGTCTCGCCCATTGCCTTGACCATGGCGCGCTGCGCGTCGTCGGGCTCGATGCTCACGAGCGCCTTGCACACTTCGGCCAGCGCCGCCTTGTTGTGCTTGAGCCAGACGGCGCGCTGCTTGCGGTCTTCGTGCGATTCGTCGCCCTTCAACTGATCGTAGACCACCACGAACGGTTCGCCGTTGTTCACGAGCGCGACCATTTCTGCTTCCCATTGGCGGGCATAGCCGGGCTCGGCGGCGTGCTGATTGAAAAGGACAAACGGCAACTCGCGAATGTCGTGGATCGAAAACATCTGTGGATCGAGTGGCATGGTCGGTAACTCCTGTTGCGTGTTGAATGAAATGCGTGAATCGAATGCATGAATGATTGCGGTATGCGGGGCGGTCAATTCACCGCCTCGCCCCATCCCGCCCCGAGCGACTTGTAGAGCGCGATCGCGCTGCGCACCTCGCCGCCCTGACTCAACGCGAGCGCATCGCGCGCATGATTTGCCGTTCGTTGCGCGGTGAGCACCGGCAAATAGCCGCTCAGTCCACGGCGATACAAGCGCGTCGCCCGGTCGAGGGCCTGCTGGCTGTCGCTCACCGCCGCCGCCAATGAAATCTGCCGCGCGCGTTCGCTGTTCAGCCCGGTGAGCGCATCTTCGACGTCGCGTAACGCCAGCCGCACGTCGCGCGCATAGGCCAGCCGTGCCGCGTCCGCCTGCGCTTGTGCTGCCGTAACACCCGCACGTGAGCGCCCGCCGTCGTAGAGCGTCTGGCTCGCTTGCAACGCTACGGACCACGCGAGACTCGCGCCCGAGAACAGGTCACTCAGCAGACTGGCCGTCGTACCAAGGCTCAGCGGAATGCTGAAGTGAGGAAAGCGCGCGGCCTCCGCGACACCGATCCGTGCCGTCGCGGCAGCCAACCTGCGCTCGGCGGCGCGCACGTCCGGGCGCTGACGCATCACCTCCGACGGCATCGACAACGGCAACGACGGCGCGACAGGCAATCGTGGCGACGGCTGCGCCAGCACCTCTCGCCAGTCCCCAGAGAAGCCGCCCGTCAGCACACCGATGGCATGGCTCAGCCGAGCGACTTCGGCGTCCAGTTGTGGCGGCAACGCTTGCGCCGTCTCGCGCTCGGCGCGCGCCTGCGCCACGTCGGCCGACGTGCCGAGGCCATGCGCCAGCGCCCGTTCGGCAAGCTGCTCCCCTTGGCTCAGGTTGCGGATGTTTTCCTGCGCAATGGCGAGCCGCGCCTGCACCGTGCGCAACATGGCGTAGTCGGCGGCGAGCTCAGCAAGCAAGCTCACCTGTACCGCGTGCGCGTCGTCGGCCACCGCATCGATTTGCGCGTCGGCGGCTTCCACCGCGCGGCGCGTGCCGCCGAAGATATCGAGCTCCCAACTGGCGTCGAAGCCTGCTCGCCATGTGCGCGATCCACCAATGCCGGGCGGCCAGTCGAGGCGTTCGCTGGAACGCAGCGCTTGCCCGACACCGCCGACCGAGACTGTCGGCCCAAGTCCGGCGGCGATCTGAATGCGCTCGGCTCTCGCTTGGGTCAGCCGTGTTCGGGCAATCGCGAGATCCTGATTGCCTGCCAGCGCGGCATCGACCAGCCGGTCAAGTATCGGATCGTTGAACGATCGCCACCACGTGCGCAGTTGATCCTGCTGGGCAGCACTGAATGCGCCGCGCCCATCGTGCCCCTGTTGCGCTTCATGCCATTGCGACGGCACATCGATATGAGGGCTGCGGTAGTCGGGACCGAGTGTCGTGCAGCCTGTCGCCAGCACGGCAAGTGATGTGGCAAGGACCCTCGCGCGCAGCGGCGGAGGGCGCCGGGAGCCGTTCGAAATCAAGACAGCGCTCATGACATCCACCGCATCAGCAGACTGGCCAGCGCGCCTTTCGGTGCGGCGCCCTGCCCTGACGAGCCAACATCGACGCTGCATGTCATGCCAGCGGCCAGTACGATCCCCGGCGGCACGCGGTCGATGGCGACGCGCACAGGAATGCGCTGCGCCAGACGCACCCAACTGAACGTGGGCTCAACACTCGGCAGTCCCTGCGAATCCGGACGCTCGTTAGCATCGGTGATGCCGCGCCCGATGCTCGCAACGTGGCCGTCAATCAGATCATCGAAGCCCATCAGCCGGATGCGTGCCGGTGCGCCCGGGCGAATGCCCCGCAGTTTCGTCTCTTCGAAATAGCCCGTGACCCAGAAGCTGTGGGCGTCGAGCAACGCAATGCTGGCGTGTCCGGCAACAGCGTAATCGCCCGGCCGCAAACGCAAGTGAGTGACGTAACCGTCGACCGGCGCGCGCAATTCGGTGCGCGCAAGATCGAGTCGCGCGACGTCGAGCGCAACCTGTGCCCGGCGTTGATCCGCCACGGCAATCGCCACCGCCTGACCCGCGCGCTGAATCTCTTCGCCGGGCACGAGATCGTCCATCCCGCGCCGGCGTCGAGCGTCTTGTTGCTTCTGCTGCAAGACGGCGCTCGCCGCGCCCAACTGCGCCTCGGCCTGCGCGACGGCAAGTCGAAAACGCTCGGGATCGACGCGATACAACACGTCACCGCGCTGCACAAACTGATTGTCGACGACGGCCACGTCCTGCACGGTGCCGGAGATTTCCGGCGCAATGCGCACGACTTCGGCACTGACGCGCCCGTCGCGCGTCCATGGCGCGAGAACGTAAGCGCGCCACAGTGCAACGACAAGAACCACCGCCAGACAAAGCGCGACCAAGGTGCCCGCCGCTTTCGCGACCGGACGGAACCACAACGCACGATTAGACATAAAGCATCAAGACAGAAACCAGACAGAGGGAAATGGCGAACTCGAAGAGCGCCGGATGCCAAACGCGCCGCAACACGCCGGTGCGCGCAAGGACGAAGCGCACACCGAGGAAAAGCGGCACCGCAACGCAGGCATAAACAAAGAACGGCGGCAAATAGATGCCCGCCACGGCAACTTCACTGAGCATGGGTACGCCCCGGAGGCAACGTTGAGAAATATCTGGCGTGAGCGTCGAGCAAGTCGGCAATATCGGTCAGCGCGGCTCGCTCGCCGGCGACACTTGCCGCGTCTGCCTGCGCCACGCAAAGACGTCGAGCGGCATTACGTGCGTGACGTGCAGCCCGTGACGGATCGTCTGCGCGGCGCGCCATGCGCGCGAGGGCCGTCGCGATGATCTGGCGACACAAGGCATCACCACCGTTGCGTTGCAACCACGCGCGCAGGCGATGAATTTCGCGCCCGAGATGCAGGCTGGCCAGCGCATCCGCAATCGCCCGGTCCATGGCGTCCGGCTGCGTCTTGAGCAACGCCCCCAACTGCGCAATCCGATGCTGTTGCCGGCGTTGCCAGACGTGTGAATTGTGTGAGGCGGCCGCATGACTTCCCACGCGCAACAACTTCACGGCCTCATCTCGAATGCGCGCTCGCAGGCGTGCGATGTCGCGAGGCAACTGTCGCGGCAGGAACAGCCGGAAGCCCATCCATGCGAAGAGCGTGCCCAGCACCCACGCAATCGACCAATTCAGAAACAACGCGACGTCGTAGTGCATTGGGTTGTCGGCCCCCGTCAACGTGTTGAAGCCAACGAGGTACGCCAGCGCGGCAAGACCATGCTGCGGCATCGTCGTCGCGTAAATACCGGGCAGCCAGAACAAGGCCAGCACGACGAGCAACAGCGGCAGGCCTTCGATGTGCGGCAGTACGACGAACGCGCAGACAAACGCCGCCGGCACCGCGATCACCGTGCCCTTGACGAACTGGAACGCCCCGGCCGCCGGGTTGGGTGCCGTCGCAAGCAACGCACAGTAAGGTGCAACGATCAGCAGCATCATGTCGCCGTGCGGCCAGCCCGTGACGATCCAGAACGCGCCGGTGCAGACCAGTGTCAGCATGGCGCGCAGGCCGTTTTGCCACGCGGCGCGAAGGTCGCGATGGAAATGCACGGGGCGTACGAGGGACATGAGGGGCACGGATGTCCCCGGACGCGTTCGACGCAGCGACGTGAGGCCATCCAACGCGGCCAGATAGTCGTCAATCTGTTCGATCAGCCGGTCGACGGCGATGTGAAGCGCCGGGGGCGTCGATGACGTGACGCTCGACGGCGCATCTCGCGTTGCCGATAGACGCGCCCGCGCAGTGCGCAGGATGTCCACCGCTTTTGGCAGGCCGGTTTCACTCGCTGCCACGGCCTGCCCGGCTTCGCGCCACGTGGTGGCGAGCATGGACTGCATGCCGCGCCAATGCTGCGAGTGCTGCCAGTGCCGCGATTGATCGCGCTCGCGCTCCGTCGATGGCGCACCACCCGCCAGCGCCGCAAAAAGCGAGGCCATCGCGTGTCGCACGGCGTCCGCGCGATGGGCAAGATCGGACGATTCGGCCTTGCCGAGCGACAGCAAGTCGTCGACGCCGTAAATTTCCGCCATCAGTTGCCGACGGGCCGGTGCGATCCGTGACGTCGTTGCGCCGCTCGCGTCTGCGCTGCCAGCGTCATGCTGGGTGGCCAGCGCCTCGGCAACATTGGCCGACAAGCGGCCCAGCAACGCGTCCAGCTTGCTGCGCACACTGCGTCGGCTGAACAATGCCGACACCAGCCCCAGACACACGACGCCGACCATGACGGTCGAGCCCCGGCCGATCACATGCTCAAAAGTCAGTTGCGGATGTTGAAGTGCGCCGAACGTTGCCAGCCCGACCGTGTAGCCTGCGACCACCACGCCTGATGCCCGGAAGTGCCGGAGCAGCGTCATGCCCGCCACACAAAGCCCGAGCCACAGGCCGAAGCCCAGCAGAAACAGCCATGGCATCTGCCCGAACGCGCTCATGAGCAGCACCGACACGACCATGCCCCCAAGCGTGCCGAGCACACGCCACGTCCCCTTGCCGATGACGGCGCCCTGAATGGGATTGATGACGAGCAAGACCGTCGATGCCGCCGAATACGGCATCTCCAGTTCCAGCGCATAAGCGACGACGAGCGCGAGCCACGCGGCGAGGATGGACCGTAAGACGTAGGTGGCGCGCGGCGAACTGAGATCGAACCGCCCGAGCAAAACCAGTAATCGGCCGGTCAGGCGGCCGGGCAGTGTTGCCACGGCATTAGTCGCCGTCTGCGATGACGCGGATTGCACGATGACCCTTTACCGAAGTGATGTTGATCACCACTGTAGGGGTCACCGCCATGCTGCGAAAAGTGACTTGATTGGAATTGACGAGTGCATCAGACGCAATGATTCTCAGACGGCAGCGGGCAGATCCCCGCATAGCTCGCGAATCGTGCGGCGCAGCCACTGATGCGCCGGATCCGCCTGAAAGCGCGGGTGCCACGCCTGCGTGAGCACCACGGTCTCCAGCGGCACCGGCAGATCGAACGCGCGAATGCGCATGCCCGCCGAGACGGCGCTCTGGGCAAGATCGGACGGCAACGCCAGCAACAAGTCCGAGTCTTGCAGCGCAAACAGTGCCGTGAACGGCGTCGAGACCACTAGCGCCACATGACGGCGAAGGCCGAGCCCGTCGAGTGCCGTATCGATCGGCCCCGCAAACTTCCCTCGCCGCGATACCCCGATATGCCCCCAGCGAGTGATTCGCTCGGGCGTAATGTCCTCGTCGAAGATCGGGTGATCGTCGCGCGCGATGCCCACAAAGCGCGTGGTGAACAGCGATTGCACCCGGATTTCCGGTCCGAGCTGGCGCGAGGCGCTGATGAAGAGATCGATGCGTCCACTGCGCAACGCTTCGTCGTCGATGTCGTCCTCTTCGGGGGCGAAACGCAGCATCGCGCGTGGCATTTCGTTGGACATCGCTTCGAGCAGGCGGCCCGAATGCATGCCGACGAAGATATCGTTGGCGCGCACGTTGAAGCGCCGCTCCAGCGTTTTCAGATCGACTTCCGCACTCGGCGAAAGGACCTGTGTTGCCTGCTCGACGGCCAGCCGGACCTGCTCACGCAACGCCAGCGCGCGTGGCGTCGGTACCAGCTTGCGACCGGCCTGCACGAATACCGGGTCGCCCAGCGTTTCGCGGATACGACTGAGCGTGCGGCTCATCGCCGGCGGGCTCAGATGCATGCGCCGGGCGGCGCCCACGACGCTCCCTTCCTCCAGCAGAATGTCGAGCGCGTGAAGCAAATTCAGATCGGGGTAGGCCATGGCAGGTGAGTGTTTTCGATTGCGTTTGGCGAAATCCTAACCCGCGAAGCGTGTCTCCTGCAAAAGCCAATCGCGCACATTCGCCACCTGCCCCGCGTGACGCTGGCGACGCGGCGACACGATGTAGAAGCCCGCGCCCGTGCGCAATTCGGTATCGAAGAGGCGTACGAGCCGCCCGGCCGCGACGTCCGGGGCAACAAAGTCCATGTGAGCGAGGGCCAGCCCCTGCCCGGTGACAGCGGCGTCGATCGCGAGTGCGGTCTGGTTGAATCGGATGTTTTTCGCGACCGAGGGAAGTGACTTCGGCATCGCCTGATCGAGGAACTGCGGCCACGCGTTGTGCGCATCGTGCAGCAAGGCGTGGCCGTGAAGCGTGCCCGCAGGTCCGGGATGCCCGGCGGTAGCGAGCAATTGCGGGCTGGCGACGGCGACCTGCACTTCTTCGAACAGCAACTCCACACTCACGCCGCCACCGAACGGCGGCCGGCCATAGCGCACGGCGAGGTCGACGGCGTCGGCCTGAAAATGCGACAGCCGGTCGGTCGCGAGAATGCGCAGATCAATGTCGGGATGCGTGGCGAGAAACGCCGGAAGCCTCGGAATCAGCCACTTGGCCGCGAACGTCGGCGTCACGCTGATCGTCAGCCGAAGCGGCTCCGGCCGCAACGCCTGCGTCGCTTCGCTGAGCACTTCGAACGCTCGGCGCACGCTGCTGGAATAGCGTCGGCCATTCTCCGTGAGCGAGAGTGTGCGCGGATGGCGCTCGAACAACTTCATGCCCAACTCGGCTTCCAGTCCCCGAATCTGTTGCGCGACGGCGCCCTGCGTCACGCCCAATTCCTCGGCGGCAATACGAAAATTCAGATGCCGGCTCGCGGCCTCGAAGGCGCGCAAGGCATTGAGCGATGGGAGACGGCCAAACGCTTCGGACATGGTGTAGTTTTTCTACTGTATCAAGCGTTGAAATCTGGTGCATCGACCAGGACGTGGGATGTTACGCTTTCACCCGTGGATTTCGTGAATTTCTTGGGTTATGAGCGTCGGGACGCCATGATGGCTGCCGCCGATGCATCTGGAGGATAGCAGCATGACTGTAGAAAAAGTGGCGTTGGTGACCGCCGGCGGTAGCGGCATGGGTGCAGCGGCAGCGCGCCGGTTGGCGGCAGACGGTTACAAGGTCGGCATTCTGTCGTCGTCCGGCAAGGGCGAGGCGCTGGCCGCCGAGTTGGGCGGCGTGGGGGTCACGGGCTCAAACCAGTCGGTGGAGTCGCTACAGCAACTGGTCGATGCCGCCGTCTCGCGTTGGGGCCGTATCGACGTGCTGGTCAACAGCGCCGGGCACGGTCCGCGCGCGCCGATTCTCGAGATCAGCGACGACGACTGGCATCGCGGGATGGATACGTATCTGATGAACGTGATTCGTCCGACGCGGCTGGTGACGCCGATCATGCAGAAGCAGCAGGCGGGCGCGATCATCAATATCTCGACGGCTTGGGCCTTCGAGCCGAGCGACATGTTCCCGACATCGGCCGTGTTCCGGGCGGGGCTCGCATCGTTCACGAAGCTGTTTGCCGACAAGTACGCGAAGGACAACGTGCGCATGAACAACATCCTGCCCGGCTGGATCGACAGCCTGCCGCAACAGGACACGCGCCGCGACAGCGTGCCGATGCAGCGCTACGGCAAGGCCGAGGAAATTGCCGCAACGGTGGCGTTTCTGGCGTCGGAAGGCGGCGGCTATATCACCGGCCAGAACCTTCGCGTGGATGGCGGACTGACGCGCTCGGTGTAAGCCTCCCTCGTGCGCACGAAAAAGCCCCGCCATGTCTTGTCATGGCGGGGCTTTCTTTATGAGGCGGCGTATTGACGTTCCCGATAGGCGCTATGCCCGGTCGCCCAGCACTGTGGCACGCGTGAATTCCTCGATGTTGTCCAGCAGCGCGTCGAGCGCTTCACCCGCCCGCTTCACTTCTCCGGCGGCAATCGCTTCGGCCACTTCGGCGTGCAGACGCGCCATCGTCGGCAAATCGGCCGCTTCCTTGTAGTGGTAGTACCAGAAACGGCGTGACAGGCCGTGCAGCAAACGCATCGCACCTTCGGCGAATTCGTTGCGCGCAGCAACCAGACACAACTCATTGAAGTCGCGGTCGGCCCGGACGAACTCCACATCCTTGCCGCTGCGTGCAGAACTCTTGAATTCCTTCGCCAGACGCGTGAAATGCTCGCGCTGTTCGGCAGTCGCCTTCTTCGCGGCGCTTCTGGCGATCAGCCGTTCCACTTCGCGCCGTGTTTCCAACAGCCGCAACTGCTTGCCCACATCCATCGGCGGCACGAGCAGCCCGCGCTGCGGCAGCACCACGATCAGATGTTCGCGGGCCAGCCGCTGAATCGCCTCGCGAATCGGCGTGCGGCCAAAGCCCGTCATTTCGCTCAACTGCAACTCCGACATGGTCGAGCCCGGCGCGAGCCGCAGCGTCACGATCGCCTCTTCAATCCATTCGTAAGCGCGATCGACCATGTGACCGCGAGGGATCGCTTCCACGCGCGGATCCGGCGTTGCCGCTTCTGCTTTTTCCTTACGTGGTGTCGCTTTTTTTGTCGCCATTGGGTCGGGGTTCAGAGCAAATATTAATTGTATATCACTTGCTTCTACGTCCTCTCCCGACGCCCCTCCCCTGCGCTACTCCGGGCTTTCCCGGTGTTCGTACTGCTTGCTCGATCAAGCTGATATGCTATTATTCATCAACTAATATATTACTCAAACAAAAGGCTTGTCATGGAGATTCGGCGTGTAGGAACGCCCGACGGCTTTCCGGTGGTGGCCCTGCACGGTATTCAGGGGACGAACGATTCCTGGGTGCCGCTGGCGACCGCGCTCGGCGACGCTTTCGAGTTCATTCTCCCGAATCTGCCCGGTAGAGGTGATGCGGCATTTCCGACTTCTGCAAAGGCGTGCAGCGCGGACGCGTTCGCGCAGCTCGCCGGTGACGTCATCGCACAGGAAATCGGCGCTCGCCCCTACGTGCTGGCCGGCTGGAGCATGGGCGTGTCCGTCATCTTCGAACTGATGGCACAACTGGCGAATGGCACAGCACGACACGCGCCGCCGGTGGCCGTCATGCTGATGTCCGGCACCGCGCAATTGAATGAAGTGCGCTGGTTCGAGGCGTCCGAAGAGAGCGCGCTACGCGACGAGATACGGCAGCGGGAGATCCGTCTGGGGCTCAAACGCGCGGCTCACCCGCAGGTGGTGGCGTGGACGTGGCAGGCGCTCAAACCTGTCTCGCATCTCGCGCATCTGGCATACGTCACCATGCCCGCGCTCATCGTGCATGGCAGCGAAGACGAAGACTGCCCCGTCGCGCATGCCTATCGCATGCACGAGGGTATCCGCGACGCGACGCTGCACGTGATCCCCGGCGCGCGCCATTCCCTCCTGACACAGAACACGCAAGCCGTCGGTGCCGCCGCGCGAGCCTTTTTGACCGGGCACAGTGCGGCATCGCAGCCGTCGGCCAACCAAGAGGAAAATTCATGAGAATCGATGACTGCATCCACTTTTGCGCGCCCTCCCGGCTCATCATCGAACTGGGCTATCGCCGCAAGCTTCCCCAACTGCTGCACAGTCTTGGCTACCGCCGGGGCCTGCTCGTCACCGACCGCTTCTTCGCCGACAAAACGTCTTGGGTGAGCGAATACGTGGCAGCGTGCGAACGCCTTGGGGTCCACATGGATGTCTACGCCGGCGGCCAACCGGACCCCACCACCGACCTATGCGATCAGGCAACCGTTGAACTGCGCCGTATGCTCGACGGGCTATGCCCCGACCATGTGGTATCGCTGGGCGGCGGCAGCAACATCGATCTGGCCAAAGCGTTGTGCGTCACGCTCCCCGACGGGCGCCCCATTCGCGGCTTCGGCGCGGGTGTCACCAGTGACTCGCCTGTCATCGACCATATCTCGGTGCCGACCACCGCCGGCACCGGCTCGGAGCTCACGCCGGGCACCATTCTGTTCGACCCGGCGACCGGCATCAAGACGGCCGTGATGGACAACCGCCTGCGCCCCGTCATCGCCGCCGTCGACCCCGAACTGACGTTCACCTGTCCGCCCAAGGTCACGGCCGAGTCCGGCATCGACGCCCTGACGCATGCGCTCGAATCGTTCGTCACGATCGACTCCAGCCGGTTCGACCGCAACGGCAGCGCCGACCCGGGTTACAGCGGCCGCAGCGGCCTCACGATGCTCTTTGCCCGTGAGTCGATCCGGCTGGCGGCCGCGTATTTGCTGCGCTGCTATGAGAATGGCAACGACGTGGAGGCGCGCGTCGGCATGTGCTACGCGAGCGTCTATGCCGCGATGTCTTACGGCAGTGCGGGGCTCAACGCGGTCCACGGCATTGCTTACGGGGTTGCAGCCCTCACACACAAGTCTCACGGCGCCACGAACGCGGTGGTGCTGCCATATGCCATCGATCTCTTGCGCGAATCGCGCCACGCCGAGTTGCTGGAAGTCGCCCGAATGTTCGGCATCGACGACGCCGATGACGTGCAAGCCGTTCGCGCGCTGCCCCGCCTGCTGCGCGATCTCGTCGGCAAGTTGGGCATCCCCACCGATCTCAACGCATTCGGCATCGCGCGTGCATCACTGAAAGACCTGCTCTCCGATTCACTCGGCGTGACTCGGTTGGCCAAAGCATTCCCCATCGGGAATATCGAAGAAGGCTATGCGCAAATCATCGACAACGCATGGCAAGGAGCGCTTCGAGACGAGAAGGCAGAGAGACTGACAGCCGCCTGATTTCGACGAATCGACTCGATTCGCGCTTTCACGGCTGCCCCCGCAAAGACACTACACATCAACGACCCGACCACCGGCCGCTTTGCGTCTCGATGTCTAATATGTTAGTTGATTATCAGCAACATGTATTGGAGGAGACACCCCTATGAATATGTCCGCAGCCGCGTCGCGGCTAGGTGTTGACGTGGTCGCCCGGCTTGAGCGGCTACCGATGACCCGTTATCAGCGCAGTCTTTTCTCGATCATTGCCACGGCTTGGTTTTTCGACTCGATGGATCTCGGATTGATGACGTTCGTGCTTGGCTCGATCAAGGCAGAGTTCGGTCTGTCCGCGTCGCAAGCCGGGCTGCTTGCCAGTTCAAGCTTCCTCGGGATGTTTGTGGGTGCTGCGACAGCGGGCTTGCTGGCCGACAAGTTCGGCAGAAAACCGATCTTCCAGATCAGCATGATTTTCTGGGGTGTCGGCAGCCTGATGTGCGGCTTCGCGCACAACGTCGATTCGCTGATGTTGTACCGCGTGCTGCTCGGCTTCGGCATGGGCATGGAGTTCCCGATCGGCCTGTCAATGGTGTCGGAGATCGTGCCGGCCAAGAGCCGTGGCAAGTATGTGGCCATTCTGGAGGGCTTCTGGCCCATCGGCTTCATTGCTGCGGGCGTATTCGCCTACTTCATGCTGCCCGTGATCGGCTGGCGCGGCATCTTCATCGCGTTGGCGGTCCCGGCGGTCTTCGTGTTCGTCATCCGGCGCATGGTGCCGGAGTCGCCCCGCTGGCTGGAAGACACCGGGCGCATGAAAGAAGCGGCCGACGTCATGAATCTCATCGAAGCCAAGGTGGAAAAGGCCTACGGGCACAAGCTGCCCGAGCCGGTCATCACCGCAAGCGCGCCGCGCGTTCAGTCTGATCGCAAGGCGCTCTTCGCCGAGATCTGGCGCGGCATCTATGCCAAACGCACGGTCATGCTGTGGACCACTTGGTTCTTCTCCCTGCTCGGTTACTACGGGCTGACGACGTGGCTCGGCGCGCTGCTGCAACAAGCCGGTTACGAGATCACCAAGTCGGTGCTCTATACCGTCTACATCTCGCTCGCCGGCATTCCGGGCTTCCTCTTTTCTGCATGGTTGCTGGAGAAATGGGGACGCAAGCCGACGTGTGCCCTGATGTTGCTGGGCAGTGCCGTGGCGGCCTATCTGTATGGGCAGGCAGCGGGCCACAAAGCGCCCATCGAGCAGTTGATCGCTGCGGGTCTCATGATGCAGTTCTTCCTCTTCGGCATGTGGTCCGTGCTGTACGCCTACACGCCCGAGCTCTACCCCACCCGCATGCGCGCCACCGGTTCCGGCTTCGCGTCTTCCATCGGACGCGTCGGGTCGCTGGCCGGCCCCTTCGCCATCGGTGTGCTGCTGCCGACGTGGGGCCAGACGGGCGTATTCACCATGGGCGCCCTCTCCTTCGTCATCGCCGCGCTGGCCGTGCTGTTGCTCGGCGTCGAAACCAAGGGGCGATCGCTGGAGGACGTGTCGCATTAGTCGCGCACTTGTTAATTTTTCATCGTTCAAACGCAGGAGACTCGCCGTGATTACCGAGCGTCAATTGAAGTTCAGAGAGCAGTACAAGTCCGATATCAGCCCGATGTACAACGGTCTCCTGCACATCGTCGTGATGTACATCGTGGCCATTGGTGCAGTGACTTACGCGGTAAGCCGGTTGCAGCAGCCGACGTGGGAATGGTTGTTGATCGTGCCGGTGTTTTTGGCGGGCAACTTCGTCGAGTGGTTCATGCACCGGTTCGTGATGCATCGGCGCGTGGATGTCTGGGGTTTGCGCGAGATCTACAACCGCCATACGCGGCAGCACCACCAGTACTTCACCGATCAGTTGTCGACGATCGACACTACGCGCGAATTCCGGATCGTGTTTTTTCCGTGGCGTGTGCTGATTACGCTCGGGGTGGGCGGCGGCGTCTTCGGCTACGTGACTTCGCTGATTCTGAACACGAATGCGGGCTGGATGGTTTTCCTGACGATGGTCGGCCAGTATGTGATCTATGAGACCTTTCACTATTGCTGCCACTGTCACGAGAACTGGTTCGTGCGCAACATGCCGTTCATCAATACCATTCGCCGCCATCACACCGCTCATCACAACATGGGCATCATGATGAAATACAACATGAACCTGACGTTTCCGATTGCCGACTGGTACATGGGAAGCAGCGATTTGCGGCGCGGTTTGCTCGGCCATCTGTTCAACGGCTATAGCGAGAAGCACATTAAGGCGGAGCTCAAACCCATCATCGCGAAGTTCAGGGACGATCACTCTCAGGTCACGCTCGATGGCCCGATCCTTACGGAGGAAGAGCGCAAGGCGATGACAGCTTTCTGAGCGCACGGCTTTGGTAGAATCTGGCGCACACCGAGCGCTAGATAAGAGACCTTCATGATCGATCGACGTCAGTTCGTCCGCTATGGGTTGGGTGCCATGGCCGCCACATCGCTGTCCCGATTCGCCTACGCGGACGATACCGAAAAGAAGGTCTTTCTCGATTACACGCAGAAGCAGTTGGACGACGCCTACACGCAGACCGTGTGGGCGCCCAACGCCAAGCAGGTGATCGACGGCTATGCACGGACCAGCGAGGAAGTGCGTCAGAAATTGCCGCCGGCGACTTATTCGTACGGCAGCAAAGCGTCGGAAAATCTCGATGTGTTCGCCCCGCCGGGCGCGCGCAATCTGCCCGTCATGGTGTTCATCCACGGTGGCGCGTGGCAGATGCTCTCCAAAGACGACAGTTCTGGCCCGGCGCCGACGTTTGTTGGTGCGGGAGCGATCTATGTCGCGATCAATTTCGACAATATGCCGGGCAACACGCTGCCCGGCATGGTCGATCAGTGCCGCCGGGCGCTGGCATGGGTCGGTGCCAACGCGCGGCGCTTCGGGGGCGACCCTGAGCGCGTTTATGTTTCGGGGCATTCGTCCGGCGGTCATCTCACGGCAGTGATGCTCACCACTGACTGGAAGGCGCATGGTGCGCCTGCGCAGTTGCTCAAGGGTGGCGTTGTGATGAGCGGGATGGGCGACCTCGCGCCGGTCGTCATGTCGGTGCGCGGGAAGTACGTGACGCTGAGCCCGGCACAGGTGATTGAATTCAGCCCGATGAAGCAACTGGACAAGGCCAATTGTCCGGCGCTGGTGGCGTGGGGGACATTGGAGAGTCCGGAGTTCAAACGCCAGAACCGGGAGCTTGCCGATGCACTGGCCGATCGTGCGCGGCTCGCTGGGGTGTTCCGGGTGCGAGGCGCAAACCACTTCGAAGTGGTTAATGAGTTGAATCGACCCGATTCGGAGTTATCGCGAGCGACGTTGGCGTTGATGAATATTTGATGCCGGCGGTCGCCAAGCGCCGAGCCCCCTAGTGCCAAGTTTTTAGTCGTTCAGTAATGCTGTAATTCTGTGATTCTTGATTTAGAGACGTATGCAAACTGTTGCCGTGCTTGACTTCGAAACGACGGGCCTGTCGCCCACGCAAGGTGACCGGGCCACCGAAATTGCCGTGGTGCTGTGGCGTGACGGGCAAATCGTCGACCGCTATCAGAGCCTGATGAACGCGGGACGACGCATTCCGTCCGACGTCGTGGCACTTACCGGCATCACGAACGACATGATCGCGTCAGCGCCGCCCGTGTCGAAGGTCATGCGCGAGGCGGTCGCGTTCGTGGGCAACTGTCCTGTCGTTGCGCACAATGCCGGGTTCGACAAGCGGTTCTGGCAGGCGGAGCTTGCGTTGCTCGGCACCCCGGCGAATCACGCGTTCGCGTGCACGATGCTGACGGCGCGCCGGATCTATCCCAATGCAGTGAATCACCGGCTCTCGAGCTTGGCGGCGATGCTGCAACTGCCACAAACCGGACGCGCTCACCGGGCGATGGTTGATGCGGAAATGACGACGCATCTCTGGCAACGGATGCAGAACGATATCTCGCGCACTTATGGCCTTGCCCGCGTCGATCACGCACTGATTTCTCGCGTGCAAGTCACGAGCAAGGACAAGGTGTCGATGTTGTTGAGGACGTTGGCGGCGGGAGGGTGAGGTTCAGCGTCTTGCTGAATGGGTGAGGCCGATACCGGGCAGCAAAGCTTCGAGGTTGACGTTCTCTGCCATTGCACGATTTCCCTCGTCACCCGGGTGCAGGTGATCCCCGGAATCGAACCGTGCGGCCATCCGGGACGGGTGCGCTGGGTCGCGCAGTGCTGCGTCGAAATCGACGACGGCATCGAAAGCGCCGCCGTGACGAATCCACACGTTCACTCGCTGACGTAGCGCGTCCTTTTCAGGCTGGTAGTAGTTATCAAGCGGCGTGCCGGGCAACGCGCCCTCGAACGGCGTGAGCGTCGCGCCAATCACGCGAATGCCTCGGTCGTGTGCCTGCGCGATCAGTTGGCGGTAGCCCGCCGTCAAGGCATCGAATGTCGGTAGCGCACTGGTTGGCGCGAAAGCCGTCCCCGGCCATGAGATGTCGTTGATGCCCAGCATGACGACGACGCTCTTCACACCCGGCTGCGCGAGCACGTCGCGGTCGATTCTCGCCAACGCATTCATCCCCATACCGTCGGACAACAGTCGAGCGCCCGAGATACCGGCGTTGACGACGCCCACGCCATACGGTGCCAATCGGGTAGCGAGGAAATCGGGCCACCGACTGTCCTTGTCGAGGCTGGCGGTAGCGCCATCTGTGATGGAGTCGCCGATTACGGCAATCGTTTGCGTGGTCGATGGCGCTTCGACGAGTACCCCGCTCAGCAGCGTGCGCGTTGTGATGCTTTCGGTTTTCGGCCGAGACGCAGGCGGCGTCGCCACCGTCGTCTGGTCGCCGGCAACGATCCAGCCGGTTTGGCGGCCGTCCCAATGGAAGGTGGTCACCGGGGTGTTCTCCGGCAAATACACGCTGACCGTCACCTGCCGGAGTGCGGGCACAGACAACGCAACAGGGTCGCTGACCAACGATGCGCCGGGCAGGATCGTGGCCGTTTCGCGCCCGCCGAAGGTGGTGGTACGCAGGCTGTCATTGATAAATGCACCATCCCCATTCGCCACAGACAACGCGATCGTGGCCTTGCCCACGACGATCGGCTGCTTTCCGTACGCATTGGACAAGACGATGCGTGCCCGCTTCCCGCCCAGACTGACACGAGCTACCTGACGTACGGTCTGATCACGCAGTGTTGCCGGGATGTTGGTGGGAAACAGGAAGTCAGCGCCCCATACGGGCTGCGGGCTGGCGGTCCATGTGGTGATCCAAGTTGCGTCGGCAGCGCTTGCATGCCCAGAGGAAACCGCTGCGCCAGCCGTTAGCGCCAAGGCCAGCATCGCGTTGGTCGAGGATTTTGAGACGATTTTCATATTGGTGAATTCAATGTCAACACAAGTGTTAATCATGAATTCAACGACACCTATGGACTAGACTGTCTCCGGTACAAATATTCATGAGTTGAATTCACCGAGGAGGTCGTCGTGGCACGTCTTGAGGTCAACCGGTCCGGCGAGTTGGAAGTGTTCGTTCGCGTCATCAAGCTTGGCGGCTTCGCGGCGGCGGCGCGTGCCAGCGGGATGACGCCGTCTGCCGTCAGCAAGCTCGTGGGGAGACTGGAAGGTCGTCTCGGGACTCGGCTGATCAACCGGTCTACCCGGCAGCTTCAACTGACGCCGGAAGGCTGTGCATTCTATGAGCGCGGCATTCAGGTGTTGGCCGATCTGGACGAAGCCGAACGTTACGCCAGTGCGCAAGTCACGCCTCGCGGCAGATTGCGGGTCAACGCGAATGTGCCGTTTGCGCATCATTTTCTGCTGCCACTCGTTCCCGAATTCCTTGAGCGCTATCCCGATGTCTCGCTGGATATCGTGCTGACCGATGAAGTCATCGACATCCTCGAGCAGCGTACCGATGTCGCAGTTCGTGCCGGTCCGCTCAAGAGTTCCAGTCTCATGGCGCGCAGGCTCGGTCAAACGCGCATGGTGATTGTTGGTGCGCCCAGTTATCTGGCGCGTCGCGGGACGCCGATGATGCCGGACGAATTGCAGCAACACAATCTGCTCGGGGCGAATTACGTGCGGGCGCAACCGGGGTGGCCGTTTCGGGCTGATGGTGTGGACACTGTGTTCCCCGTCACTGGCAATGCGCAAGCCAGCGATGGTGAGGCGTTGCACCGTTTGGCCGTCACGGGGCTGGGTTTAGCACGCCTTGCCGCATTTCAGGTGCGAGAGGACATCGCCGCCGGAAGGCTGGTGCCGATACTCGAAGCGTTCAATCCGGGCGAGGTGGAGGAAGTCCATGCAGTGTTTGTTGGGCAAGGTGGACACCTGCCCTTGCGCGTGCGTGCACTTCTGGATTTTCTTGCCGAGCGGGTCAGTATTAGTGAGCGGTATTGAGGGGAACGGATAAAAAAACGGCTTGGCAATTCGATTGCCAAGCCGTTTCTCATTCGCTACCGAGCTAATCTCCTAACTGCGTGGAGATTTTTACTCCCACTCAATCGTCGCCGGCGGCTTACCCGAGATGTCATAAACAACCCGGTTCAAACCACGCACTTCATTAATAATGCGGTTCGAGACCTTGCCGAGCAGGTCGTGCGGCAAGTGGGCCCAATGCGCCGTCATGAAGTCTTGCGTCTGCACCGCGCGCAGTGCCACCACCCACTCATACGTGCGGCCATCGCCCATCACGCCCACGCTCTTCACCGGCAGGAACACCGCGAACGCCTGGCTCGTCAGTTCATACCAAGTCTTGCCGCTGTTCGGCTCGACCGTGTTGCGCAGCTCTTCGATGAAGATCGCATCGGCACGGCGCAGCAGGTCGGCGTACTCCGACTTCACTTCGCCCAGAATACGAACGCCCAGACCCGGGCCCGGGAACGGGTGGCGATACACCATATCGTGCGGCAGACCCAGCGCCACACCCAACTCGCGCACTTCGTCCTTGAACAGATCGCGCAGCGGTTCCAGCAGCTTCAGACCCAGCGTTTCCGGCAGGCCACCCACGTTGTGGTGGCTCTTGATCGTCGTCGCCTTCTTCGTCTTCGCACCGCCCGACTCGATCACGTCCGGATAGATCGTGCCCTGTGCCAGCCACTTCGCGTTCTTCAGCTTCTTCGCTTCCGCCTGGAACACTTCCACGAACTCGCGGCCAATGATCTTGCGCTTCTGCTCCGGATCGGTCACGCCCTTCAGGTGACCCATGAACTGCGCCGACGCGTCCACATGCACCACCTTCGCGTGCAGACGGCCCTGGAACATTTCCATCACCATCTGGCCTTCGTTCAGGCGCAGCAGACCGTGGTCAACGAACACGCACGTCAGTTGATCGCCAATCGCGCGGTGAATCAGCGCCGCCGCGACGCTCGAATCGACACCGCCCGACAGACCCAGAATCACTTCCTCGTCACCCACTTGCTCGCGAATGGCCTTCACAGCCTCTTCGATGTGGTCGCGCATGATCCAGTCCGGCTTGGCACCCGCGATCTGGAGCACAAAGCGCTCCAGCAACTCACGGCCCTTCACGGTGTGCGTGACTTCCGGGTGGAACTGCACCGCGTAGTAGTTGCGCGCCACGTCGGCGATGCCGGCGATCGGGCAGCTCGGCGTCGATGCCATCAGCTCGAAGCCCGGCGGCAGTTGCGTCACCTTGTCGCCATGGCTCATCCACACCTTGAGCATGCCGTGGCCTTCGGCGGTACGGAAATCCTCAATACCTTCGAGCAGCGGCGTATGCGCATGCGCACGCACTTCGGCATAGCCGAACTCGCGATGGTCGCTGGCCTCGACCTGACCGCCCAACTGCACCGTCATCGCGAACATGCCGTAGCAAATGCCCAGCACCGGCACACCCAGTTCCCAGACGGCCTGCGGTGCGCGCAGGTCCTTATCTTCGTACGTGCTCGCGTGGCTGCCCGACAGAATGACGGCCTTCGGGTTGAATTCGCGGATGAATTCGTCCGAAACGTCGTTCGGATGGATCTCGCAGTAGACGTGCGCTTCGCGAACGCGGCGTCCAATGAGCTGGGTGACTTGCGAGCCGAAGTCAAGAATGAGGATTTTGTCGTGCATCGTGAGGTACGGATGAAGTGGATTCGTTGGACGTCGGCGCCGTGGCGGAAGGCACGGGCGTGACAATGCCGGTGGCGCCTACAGGCTCGACCGGCGTAGCGGGTGCGGAGCCGCCGCGAGGCGTCTCCATGCGCGGCTCAGCGCGCGTGCCGCGGGCCTCGTCGGCCCGGGCATCGGGGTAGTCGTACTGAACGGTGTCGCGTGCATCGCGTGAATCACGTGAGGCCCGGCCTGCGCCATCAGTCACGACGCCGCCACGCACCCGCTCAGTGGACTGCTGTGCCGCCTTCACACGCTCTTTCGTGCGTACGCTGGAGGCCAGCTTGACGAGTATTGCGCCAATCACGAGCAACACGCCACCGAGCGCCGGCATCAACAACTTGCCGCCGCCCGTGACCGGCAATTGCCCGGAAATCAGCCACCCCAGCACGAACGCACCAATGACCCAGTTGATGTGCCCCGTCACTTTCGCAACGGTCGACGTCAACTGGCCATTCACGGTGGCGTGCCATTGCAGCCAGGCCACACCGATGAATGCCACCCCCAACGCCTGCGCATAAAGCACAGGCGATGGCGCAGGCACCTCGATGGCTGCATACAGCGAGGACCAGAACGACGCAATCAACAGCACACCGAGTGCCAGATTCAACGCCGCATCGAGGAACAGTACCGTACGCAACATGGCCTTCATGGGCAATTACTCCACGTGGTAGTTGGGGGCTTCCTTCATGATCTGAACATCGTGAACATGCGACTCGCGCATGCCGGCTGACGTGATTTCCACAAACTCGGCACGGTTGTGCAGGTCTTCAATCGACGGGCAACCCAGATAGCCCATCGACGAGCGAATACCGCCAGTCAACTGGTGAATGATCGCCAGCACACTACCCTTATACGCCACTCGACCCTCGATGCCTTCCGGCACGAGCTTGTCGGCGTTGTTGGCCGGGTCCTGGAAGTAACGGTCAGCCGCGCCATCCTTCATTGCGCCCACCGAACCCATGCCGCGGTAGCTCTTGTACGAACGGCCCTGATACAGGAACACTTCGCCCGGGGCTTCTTCCGTGCCCGAGAACATGCTGCCCATCATCACGGTGTGTGCACCGGCCGCCAGCGCCTTGGCGATGTCACCCGAGTAACGGATACCACCGTCCGCGATCAGCGGCACGCCAGTGTCCTTCAATGCCTTGGCCACATTGGCAATCGCCGTGATCTGCGGCACGCCAACGCCTGCCACGATACGCGTCGTGCAGATCGAACCCGGGCCGATACCGACCTTGACGGCGTCTGCGCCATGTTCGACCAGCGCCAGTGCGGCACTCGCCGTGGCAATGTTGCCGCCGACAACTTCGATTTGCGGGAAATGCTTCTTGACCCATTGCACGCGGTCCAGCACGCCTTGGCTGTGGCCGTGTGCCGTGTCGACCACGATGACGTCAACGCCGGCGGCTACCAGCAGTTCGACGCGCTCTTCGTTGTCCGGGCCCACGCCGACCGCCGCGCCAACGCGCAGCTTGCCGTGTTCGTCCTTGTTCGCGAGCGGGTGCTCGGTTGCCTTGGTGATGTCCTTGACGGTCATCAGGCCGCGCAGCTCGAACGCATCGTTCACGACCAGCACGCGCTCAAGGCGGTGGCTGTGCATCAGATGCTCGGCGTCGGCCGGCGAGGCGCCTTCAGGCACCGTGATCAGCTTGTCCTTCGGCGTCATGATCGCGCGCACCGGCTCGTCCAGACGCTTCTCGAAACGCAAGTCGCGGTTGGTAACGATACCGATCAGTTGGGCGCCTTCGACCACCGGGAAACCGGAAATGCCATGCTGGTTCGACAGCGCAATCACGTCGCGCACCTTCATGTGCGGCGGAATCGTGATCGGGTCGCGCACCACACCAGACTCGAAACGCTTGACCTTGGCGACTTCGCGCGCCTGCTCGGCCGGCTTCAGGTTCTTGTGAATAATGCCGATACCGCCCTGCTGGGCCATGGCAATCGCCAGGCGAGCTTCGGTCACCGTATCCATGGCGGCCGACAGCAACGGCATATTCAAAGTGATGTTGCGCGTGAGCTTGGTTTTCAGGCTGGTGTCGCGCGGGAGAACGACCGAGTGGGCCGGGACGAGGAGCACGTCATCGAAAGTGAGTGCTTTTTGGATCAGACGCATGGCAAATCCTATAGGCGCAAAACCGAATTATACAGAAATCGCGCGATCGATGGCACGTCTACCCCATATGTCAAGGGGCTTTTTCCCCGATCAATTTCTCAACAGGGCCGGGTGCCGGATTCCACAATTAACGCCCACGGGGCCCATGCTATTCTTGCGCCCTCCCGGATGACACTGATTGTCGGCACGACCGGCCCGTCAGCCTCACCGGCTAACACCCCCGCACACCCCACCCTTTTACGGACAACAAGCGCGAACGTCATGGGCCAAGGCATTTCTTTCGGACTGGCAGCAGGCGCCCTCTGGGGACTGGTATTTCTCGCCCCACGTCTGCTTCCCGGCTTTTCGCCCCTCGAATTGTCCGCCGCGCGCTACGTGCTCTACGGCCTCGTGTCAGCCCTGCTGCTCGCCCCGCTGTGGTCGCGCCTGCGACATTCGGTCACAGGCAATGACTGGCGCGCGCTTTTCCGGCTGAGTCTGGTCGGGAATCTGATTTATTACCTGTTTCTCGCCGGCGCCGTCCAGATGGCCGGCATTGCGCCCGCGTCGCTGATCGTCGGCGTGCTGCCCGTGACCGTCACGCTGGTCGGCAGCCGGGACCACGGCGCCCTGCCCCTGTCGCGGCTGGCTGGGCCGCTGGCGCTGGTGGCGGCTGGCATCGTCTGCATCAATGTGGATGTCTTTGCGCACGCCACGGCCAACGGTGGCGACTGGCGGCTGACGCTGCTCGGCATTCTCTGCGCCGTCGGGGCGTTGGTGAGCTGGACCTGGTATGCGGTCGCGAATGCACGCTATCTGGCGCGCTTCGGCCACTTCACGAGTCAGGAATGGTCGCTGCTGACGGGGGTCGCGACGGGCGTGCTCGCCCTAGTCTTGGCAGTGCCCGCCGTCTTGCTGCCGCATCCGGTGGCGGCCGATGTGCCGCGTGACTGGCAGATGTTCATTCTGGTGAACATTGCCGTGGCCGTCGGCGCATCGACCATCGGCAACGCGTTCTGGAATGCTGCCAGCCGGCGCCTGCCGCTGACGCTGTCGGGTCAGATGATCGTGTTTGAAACGCTGTTCGCGCTGGTCTACGGGTTCATTTACGAACACCGGTTGCCGCGCCTATTGGAAGTGGCCGCCGTCGTGCTGCTACTGGCCGGGGTGAGCGCCTCGGTGCGGTTGCATGCGCGTGGCTCCGCGCACTGACGGCGTTGAGTTCTCTAGATTTTCGAAGTATCTGAAGCCGGGGCCGCCCTCACGCACGGCCACAGCGACTGTGATCAGCTGCCGCGACGGCTGCCGAGCCACTTCTGGCCCTCCCGGCTGCCTTCGTTGCGAACCTTGTCGACGCGACGCTGGCGGGCGAGTTTCGGATCCGCCTTGAGGGGGCGGTAGATTTCCACGCGATCGCCCGCCTCTACGGCCGCGTCGAGCGCCCGCACCTTGCCGAACACGCCCGCTTTCATGCGAGCCAGATCCAGTTCGGGGAATTGTTTCAGCAGACCGCTACGCTCGATGGCATCGCCCACGGTCGCGCCTTGCGGCAGCGTGAGCGCGACGATGGCCTGCGAATTGGGCAGCGCGTAGCAAACTTCGATGGCAAGCTCAGCGGACATAAACCGCCTCCGCGCGCTTGACGAAGGCGTCGACGAACGTATTCGCGATATGGCTGAACACGGGACCGATGACCTTTTCGAGCAGAAAATTCGCAAATTCGTAGTGCAGGCCGAATTCGATCTTGCAGGCGTTCTCGCGCAGCGGCGTGAACTTCCACGTGCCATGGAAACGCTTGAAAGGCCCTTCGACGAAGGTCATCTGGATGGAGTGCGGACGCTCCTGAATATTGCGCGTCGCAAACGAATGCTTCAGGCCCTTGAAGTCGATGAGCAGCGACGCCTCCATGCTGTGCTCGTCCTGGTGCCGAATATCGACACCGCCGCACCAAGGCAGAAATTTGGGGTAATCGGCGACATTGGTCACCAGATCGTACATTTGCTCGGCAGAGAAATGCACGAGAACGGTTTTGCTGACTTCGGCCATCGTCTGTCGGGCAAGGTGGGCGTTTGCGCGTGAGCGCATCGATCAAGAATCGACACGCCTGCGTCGTGGGCCGCCCCTTGCCGAGACTCTTTGTTAAAATCAGCATTTTACCCGAGCCCGACTCACCGGGTCCGACCAAGTTACCCGCCAAGGATCCATGAGCATCATTGACAACAAGAAAGCCTTCTTCGACTACTTCATCGAGGAGCGATACGAAGCCGGGATCGTGCTCGAAGGATGGGAAGTCAAGGCGATTCGCGCCGGGCGGGCGCAGATCAAGGAAGGCTACGTCGTCGTCAAACACGGTGAAATCTTTCTGATCGGCGCAAATATCAGCCCGTTACAGACAGCGTCGACTCACATCAAGCCCGACCCGGTCCGCACGCGCAAGCTCCTGCTCAAGGCCGACGAAATCAAGAAACTGATCGGCAAGGTCGAGCAGCGCGGCTACACGCTCGTGCCCCTGAACTTCCACTACAGCAAAGGTCTCGTGAAATGCGAGATCGGACTGGGCAAGGGCAAGAAGCAGCACGACAAGCGCGAAACCGAAAAGCAACGCGACTGGGATCGCGAGAAAGCCCGCCTGATGCGCACACCGACGCCGGCGGCGGACTGACGACGTCCGTGATGCCGTCTGCGATGGCAAGTGCAGCGCTCTTGCAGTTCCCTCTCAGCACCCGCAGTGTCGCCAACGCGGCACCATAGAAAAACGGCCCCTCGGGGCCGTTTTGCTTTTCAACCACGCAATCGATCAGCGCCGAACGCTGGAGCCACCGAAGCCCGCTACGCCGCCAGTGCCGCCAGCACCCGCACCCGCACCCGCACCTCCACCGCCTGCGCCGCCACCCGAGCCGCCCTCCGTGCCACGCACGATCTTGAGTGCCGACGCGATCATGCCGCTCATGTCCGTCAGATTGCCCGGCACGATCAACGTGTTGCCGGCCTTCGCGAGCTTGCTGAACGCGTCGACATACTGCTCGGCCACCTTCAAGTTGACGGCTTCCATACCGCCCTGCGTCTGAATGGCCGTCGCAATCTTGTGAATGGCCTCGGCGTTGGCTTCCGCCACCGCGAGAATCGCCGACGCTTCACCCTGTGCCTGATTGATCTGCGCCTGACGCTCGCCCTCCGACTTCTGGATCGCCGCTTCGCGCGCGCCAGAAGCAAGGTTGATCTGCTCCTGACGCTTGCCTTCCGATGCCGCAATCAATGCGCGCTTTTCACGCTCAGCCGTGATCTGCGCCTGCATGGCGTGCAGAATTTCCTTCGGCGGCGTGAGGTCCTTGATCTCGTAACGCAGCACCTTCACCCCCCAGTTCGATGCCGCTTCATCCAGCGCATTGACCACACTGTGATTGATGTAGCCGCGCTCTTCGAACGTCTTGTCGAGCTCCAGCTTGCCGATCACGCTACGCAGCGTCGTCTGCGCCAATTGCGTGATGGCCACGATGAAATTGCTCGAACCGTACGATGCCTTCATCGGGTCGGTGACCTGGAAGTACAGAATGCCGTCGACCTGCAACTGCGTGTTGTCCTTGGTGATACAGATCTGGCTCGGCACATCGAGCGGAATTTCCTTGAGCAGATGCTTGTAGGCCACACGATCGACGAACGGTACGACGATCGACAGACCCGGCGTAAGCGTGGCGTGATACTTGCCGAGACGCTCAACCACCCAGGCGTGCTGCTGCGGCACGATCTTGATCGAGCGCGCCGCGATGATGATCGCAATGATGAACAGAATGAACGCGACGTTGGATAGAGCGAACATGGTTTCCCCTGAAGCGCCGGCGAATACTGCCGGCTAGTTCCCCGTTGCGTAAAAACACGGGGCGTATATCGTAACGGTCACTGCAACGCGTTTGCCCGGCGCGCTAACCAATCAGTGACTTTTCCTATGCAGACGAATGCAGCCCTAGGCGACCTCGTGCACCACGAACAACCGGCTGCCGCGCACTTCGCGAATCACGAACCAACCGGCACTCGGTGCCTCCCCCGGCAACAACTCGACATCCCACTCCGCGCCACGATACTTGGTGCGCGCGCTGCCGTCGGCCTGCCAGGCTTCGACATGCAAACGCTCGCCGATATCCAGATTGGCATTCGGATCGGCCGTCACGTCGACCTTGATGCGACGACGCCCGAACCTACTACGCCGCAACAGCCAGACCGCCACGGCAGCTACCACGGCGGCCGCGACCAACTGACCGGGCCAGCTGACGCCCAACAGCGCCGCCACACCGCCGGCGAACATACCCAGCGCAACCATCAGCAGATAGAACGTGCCGCTGGCAAGCTCCAGCACTACAGTCAATCCGGCAACGCCGAACCACAGCCAAGCCTGCTCCATTGCGATCCCCAAAAAACAAAAAACCCCGGTGTATTACCGGGGTTTATAGCATGAAACCGTGGCCATCAGCGCACGCGTCCCATGGGGCTAGCGGCCATTTGGGCGACGTCCGACACGTGGACCGGACGCTTCCCAAACGGGCGCCGACGCCGTTACATCACTTCAACACCTTGGCGAGTTGCTGCCACGTCTCGACAACCGTATCCGGGTTGAGTGACATGGACGCAATGCCTTCCTTCGCCAGCCATTCGGCCAGATCCGGATGGTCCGACGGACCCTGACCGCAAATGCCGACGTACTTGCCCTTCGCCAGACATGCCTTGATGGCACGGCTGAGCATGAAGGTCACCGCCGGGTCGCGTTCGTCGAAGTCCTTGGCCAGCAGTTCCATGCCCGAGTCGCGGTCCAGACCCAGCGTGAGCTGCGTCAGGTCGTTCGAGCCGATCGAGAAGCCGTCGAAGTATTCGAGGAACTCGTCGGCCAGAATGGCGTTCGACGGCACTTCGCACATCATCACCAGCTTCAGACCGTTGTCGCCACGCTTCAGGCCATGGCCTGCGAGCATGTTGACCACGCGCTCGGCCTGACCCAGCGTACGCACGAACGGCACCATGATTTCGACGTTCGTCAGACCCATTTCGTCACGCACGCGCTTGAGTGCACGGCACTCCATCGCGAACGCTTCGGCGAAGTCTTCCGAGATGTAGCGCGAGGCGCCACGGAAACCCAGCATGGGGTTTTCTTCATCCGGCTCGTAACGCGAACCGCCGACCAGCTTCTTGTACTCGTTGGACTTGAAGTCCGACAGACGCACGATCACGCTCTTCGGGTAGAACGCCGCCGCGATGGTGGCAATCCCTTCGGCCAGCTTGTCGACGTAGAACGCCTTCGGCGACGCGTGACCGCGAGCGACCGACTCGACGGCCTTCTTCAGGTCCGCGTCGATGTTCGGGTACTCGAGAATCGCGCGCGGGTGCACGCCGATGTTGTTGTTGATGATGAATTCCAGACGCGCCAGACCCACGCCTTCGTTCGGCAGTTGCGCGAAATCGAAAGCGAGTTGCGGGTTGCCCACGTTCATCATGATCTTCACCGGGATCTTCGGCATTTCGCCGCGCTGGATCTCGGTCACTTCGGTCTCGAGCAGACCGTCGTAAATCTTGCCTTCGTCGCCCTCGGCACACGACACCGTCACCAGTGCGCCTTCCTTGAGCACGTCGGTCGCGTCGCCGCAACCGACCACGGCCGGCACACCCAGCTCACGCGCGATGATGGCTGCGTGGCACGTACGGCCGCCACGGTTCGTCACGATGGCCGCAGCGCGCTTCATCACCGGCTCCCAGTTCGGGTCGGTCATGTCGGCCACGAGCACGTCGCCCGGCTGCACACGTTCCATCTCGCTCGGGTCCATGATCACGCGCACGGGACCGGCGCCGATCTTCTGACCAATGGCACGGCCCGTAGCCAGCACCGGGGCATCGCCCTTGAGCTTGAAGCGTTGTTCGATCTTGCCGGCCGACTGGCTCTTCACCGTTTCCGGGCGTGCTTGCAGGATGTAGATCTTGCCATCCTTGCCGTCCTTGCCCCACTCGATGTCCATCGGACGGCCGTAGTGCTTTTCGATGATCAGCGCGTACTTGGCCAGCTCGACGCAATCGTCGTCGGTGATCGAGTAACGGTTGCGCAGTTCCATCGGCACGTCGACGGTCTTCACACGGCCCGGTTCGCCCGGCTGCGTGAATTCCATCTTCAGGAGCTTGGAGCCCAGCGTGCGGCGAATGATCGGGTACTTGCCGGCCTTGAGCGTCGGCTTGAAGACGTAGAACTCATCCGGGTTCACGGCGCCCTGCACCACCGTCTCGCCCAGACCGTAGCTCGACGTGATGAACACCACGTCCTGGAAGCCCGATTCGGTGTCGATGGTGAACATCACGCCCGATGCGCCGGTGTCCGAGCGGACCATGCGCTGCACGCCAGCCGACAGTGCGACCTCGGCGTGCGTGAAGCCCTTGTGCACGCGGTACGAGATAGCGCGGTCGTTATAGAGCGACGCGAAAACGTGCTTCATGCGATCGAGCACGCTGTCGATGCCGACCACGTTCAGGTAGCTTTCCTGCTGACCGGCGAACGAGGCATCGGGCAGATCTTCGGCGGTGGCGGACGAACGCACGGCAAACGACGCGTCCGGCTGGTCTGCCGTGATGCGTGCGAACTGCTCGCGAATGTCTTTTTCGAGCTGCGGTTGCAGCGGCGCGTCGACGATCCATTGACGGATGTCGGCACCGGCTTCTGCGAGCGCCTTGACGTTATCGACGTCCAGACCCTCGAGACGCTTGGCAACGCGTTCGGTGAGATTGTTGTGCTGGAGGAACTCGCGGAAAGCGAAGGCGGTCGTGGCGAAACCACCCGGCACGCGCACGCCGGCGCTGTCCAGTTGGCTGATCATTTCACCAAGCGATGCATTCTTGCCGCCGACCGACTCGACGTCGGTCATGCGCAGATGCTCAAACGGCACCACGTAGGCGCCGTCGTGTGCTGCGTTAGTCATAAAAGCCCCTAAGGTAAGAAAAAAAATTCTCGGCGAATCGGCTGGGACTGACGTGGGCCGACTGACCTGTTGGATAAGAAATCGCGCCATGGCGATGTCGGCGGCCAGGGGCTAGCTCCCGACAACTTGCCTCGACCGTCCGAATTTCCCGGAGCGCCGCACCGGGCGGGCCTCTGACAGGAACTCGCGCGACGCTCGCGCAATTGCTTATCCAACAAGTTGCCGCTATTCTACCGTGCAATGCACCATTTTGCGATTCTGCGCATGAGCGAAGCCTCTACTCCCCCGAATTCCCCGGCAAGCCCCGCCGTTGCTGCCGATACGTCTGCCGCAGCGGTCAAACCCGTGAGCGTGCGCCCGGTCTTTATCGTGTCCGACGGCACGGGCATCACGGCGGAAACCTTTGCGCATTCGATCCTCGCGCAATTTGAGATGCGTTTTCGTCAGATTCGCGTTCCGTTCGTGGATTCCGTCGATAAAGCCTATGAGACGGCGCAACGGATCAATGAAATGTATCGGGTCGACAATGTCCGCCCGATTATTTTCAGCACGCTCGTCGATGCGCGTGCCAATGAGATTCTGCGCAACACGCAGGGCGTGATTCTCGACATGTTCCAGACATTCATCGAGCCGCTCGAACTGGAACTCGGGCTCAAGTCGATGCACGCCATCGGCCGCGTGCACCAGAACGCGGACAGCGAGGCGTACAAGAACCGGATCGAAGCGGTGAATTTCTCGCTCGCGCACGACGATGGTCAGTCGAACAAGAATCTGAAGAGTGCGGATGTGATTCTGGTGGGGGTTTCGCGCAGCGGCAAGACGCCGACGACGCTGTATCTCGCCATGCAGTACGGCGTGAAAGCGGCCAACTACCCGCTGATTCCGGACGATTTCGAGCGCGAGAAACTGCCCTCCACGCTGGATCAGTTCAAGGACAAGATCTTCGGCCTGTCCATCGACCCGATCCGCCTGTCGGAAATTCGTAATGAGCGCCGCCCGGGCAGCAAGTACGCTTCGCTGGAGAATTGCCGTTACGAGGTCAACGAAGCGGAAGCCATGATGCGCCGCGAAGGCATCAAGTGGCTGTCGTCGACCCACAAGTCGATCGAAGAAATTGCCACGACGATCCTTCAGGAAATCAAACTCGAACGCGACGTTTATTGATAGTCAACTCAGCCGCTGACGCACTGCCTCGAACAGACAAATGGCAGCGCACGCGGCGACATTGAGCGACTCCATGCCGCCCGGTTGCGGGATCCGCACGGGCGTCTGCACGCGCTCCAGCCAATGCGGCGATACGCCCGCCCCTTCATTGCCGAAGATCCAGGCGACCGGCTGCCGCAAATCCTCCTGATACAGCGATGTCTTCGCCTGCAAGCTCGTTGCCAGCAGCGGCACCGCCAATCGCGGCGCCAGCGAATCGGGCGTGCAATGTTCGACGATATTCAGCGAGAAATGCGCGCCCATGCCGGCGCGCAGCACCTTGCTCGACCACGCTAGTGCCGTCCCCGACATGCAATACACGTCGCGCACCCCGGCCGCCGCTGCGCTGCGCAGAATCGACCCGACGTTACCGGCATCTTGTACCGCATCGAGAATCACGCAATCCGCCGTTTGCGACGCCGGCAGGTGGCCATTCGGCATCTCCACCACGAACAGCAGCGGCACGCCGTTCACCAGCGTCGAGAGCGGCTCGAAAAGCGCATGCGGCAGGCTGACCCGGCGATCGGGATCGACGCGCGCCCAGATGGCAGCCACTTCGTCGTTATCGAGCGCCTCTTCCGCCGCCACGCAAACGAGCGGCTGACCCAGCGCGCCGAGATACGCGTCGGCCAGATGCACGCCTTCGAGCAGCGTCTGCCCGAGCTTGCGGCGTTGCTGATTCGACTGCGCGAGTTGCTTCAGTCGCTTGTAGAACGGGTTGTCTTTGGAACTAATCAGTTTCATGAGGACAGGGCCACGCGTGAGATCGTGAGCGCACCGAATTTCTCGAACGCCTCACGCACCGGGGCAAACGATTGGCGGTGATGCGGGCTCGGTCCGTGTGTACGCAAAGCTTCCAGATGGCGCGGCGTGCCATATCCCGCGTGCTCGTCGAAACCATACTGCGGGAACGCCTCGTGCAGTTCGACCAGTTGACGGTCGCGCGTCACCTTTGCAAGGATCGACGCAGCGGAAATGGCCGGCACCTTGTCATCGCCCTTGACGATGGCTTCGGCACGCATGGGCAGCACCGGGCAGCGATTCCCGTCGATCAGCGCCAGCGACGGCACGCGCGGCAGTCCGATCACGGCTCGCTGCATCGCCAGCATGGTCGCGTGCAGAATATTGAGCGAATCGATCTCGGCAACACTTGCTTCGGCGATGTAATACGCCAGCGAGCGCTCGATGATCTCTTCATAGAGCGCTTCGCGGCGCTTCGCCGTCAGCTTCTTCGAGTCGGCGAGCCCTTTGATGGGACGCGACGGATCGAGAATGACCGCCGCCGTAACCACCGGCCCCGCAAGCGGGCCACGACCCACTTCGTCGACACCGCAGATCAGATCGGCTGCAATTTCGCCGAACAGATCCAGCGACATTTGCGGCACTGCGGCCTTGGCAGCCCGTGTACGCGGCTTCACGACCGGTGACGATACTTCGGCCGCATTTTGCTCACGCGACGCGCTACGACTCGCCCTGCGTCCTTTGACGATGTCTTCGCTCATAGGCGCCCTTTCTCGCGCAACACACGCTCGATCACTTCTGCCGCACGTGCGGCCGTGTTCTGGCGCAACTGCTCGTGAATTTTGGTGAAGCGCGCCTGTAACGACTCGCGCAACGCCGGGTCGGTCAGTTGCTTCCACACGGCATCGGCCAGCGCTTCCGGCGTGGCGAAATGCTGCAACAACTCCGGCACGACAAACTCCCCGGACAGGATGTTGGGCAACCCGACATACGGCAGATAGCCCTGCCGCTTCATGATCTGCGCCGTCAGCCAAGGCACCTTGTACGAGATCACCATCGGCTTCTTGTACAGCGCCGCTTCCAGCGTCGCCGTGCCACTCGCCAGCAAGACGCTGTCCGACGCTTCGAGTGCCAACGGCGCTTTACCGTCTGTCACCGTCAGATTCAGGTCGCTATGCGCGTCGAAAATCGGTTGCATCAAGGTACGCAGACGCGGCGTCGCGGCGGGCAAGACGAAGCGGATCGACGGATCGCGCTGTGCAAGCAGGCGCATCGCTGCGAAGAATACCGGCGTCAGGCGCTGCACCTCGGAGGTCCGGCTGCCGGGCAGGATCGCCACGACCGGCGCGTCGCCGGTCAGGCCCAGCTTGGCGCGAGCCCCTGCCACATCGGGCACCATCGGAATCTTGTCGGCCATGGGGTGCCCGACAAACGTCGCATCGATTCCCGCGCGATGGTAGATCTCCGGCTCGAACGGAAACAGGCAGAGCATGTGATCGACGGCGCGCTTGATCTTCTTGATACGTCCGCCGCGCCACGCCCAGATCGACGGGCTCACGAAGTGAATCGTCGGGACGCCCGCCTCACGCAGCTTGATTTCGAGATCGAAGTTGAAATCCGGCGCGTCGAAACCGACGAACGCCATTGGCTTGTCAGCTAGCCAGTGCTCGCGCAGTTGCTTGCGGATCGAGAGAATTTCGCGCAGATGCTTGATGACTTCCACATAGCCCATGACCGACAGCTTGTCGATCGGCCAATAGGCGTTGAAGCCCTCTTCGGCCATATGCGGGCCACCGACACCTGCATACGCGATGTCGGCGGGAAGACTCTGCTTGAGACCGGCAAGCACGTTGCCGGCAATGAGATCGCCAGACAACTCCCCGGCCACCATCGCCAGGGTTCGCTGGCCGGTACCGGGAAGGGTCGGCGGCATAGGTCAGCGCACGATACCGCGCGTGCTGGTATTGAGGAAGTCGAGCAGTGCAAGCACCGAGCCGTGAACGTCGGCAGCTTCGGTGGCGGATGCAGCCGCCGAGTTGGCCTTGTCGAATGCGTCGATCTGCGCCTTGGCTTCGTCGAGCGTCAGGCCACTCTTGTAGAGCAGCTTGTACGCATCGCGCAACGCCTTGATCGCATCGGCGGAGAAGCCACGGCGACGCAGCCCTTCGACGTTGATGCCGTACGGCACTGCGCGGTCACCCGAGGCGATCACGAACGGCGGCACGTCCTGCACGAGGACAGACGCGCCACCGACCATCGAATGCGCACCGATGCGCACGAACTGATGCACGCCGGTCATGCCGCCGATGATGGCCCAATCGCCAACGTGGACGTGCCCTGCCAACTGCGCATTGCTCGAGAACACCGTGTGATTGGCCACGTGGCAATCGTGCGCGATATGCACGTAAGCCATGATCCAGTTGTCGTTACCGACGCTGGTCAGGCCGCCGTCCTGCACCGTACCGGTGTGGATGGTCGTGAACTCGCGAATCGTGTTGCGATCGCCGATCACGAGCCGGGTGGGCTCGCCAGCGTATTTCATGTCTTGCGGCGTGCCGCCAATCGACGCGAACGGGCCGATCTTGTTGCCCTCGCCCAGCGTCGTGTGACCGTCGATGACCGTGTGCGACAGGATCTGCGAGCCCGCACCGATCGTCACGTTCGGCCCGACGATGGCGTACGGACCGACGACAACGTCGTCAGCCAGTTGCGCCTTGGGATCGACAACTGCGGTGGGATGAATATTCGTCATGGACGTCTCGGTTCCGGTTATTCGCCGTTCTTCTTGACCATGCACGTAAACTCGGCCTCGGCGGCAACATTGCCATCAACGAGTGCCTGCCCCTTGAACCAGTAGATGGAACGCTTGTGCTTCACGAAGTCGACGTCGAGCACGAGCTGGTCACCCGGTTCGACCGGACGCCGGAAGCGAACGTTCTCGATACCCACGAAATAGTAGAGCGTGTTCTCGTCATGCACGGCTTCTTCCGAGAACGTGAGCAGCGCCGCGGCCTGGGCCAGCGCTTCGACGATCAGCACGCCCGGCATCACCGGGCGCTGCGGATAGTGCCCCGTGAAGTACGGCTCGTTGATCGTGACGTTCTTGATGACCTTGATGTTCTTGTGCGGCTCGAGAGCGATCACGCGGTCCACCATCAGCATCGGATAGCGATGGGGCAACAGCTTCATGATCTTATGGATGTCGAGCTTGCTGACGTCGACGATATTGGTATTGGTCTCGCTCATTTGTCTTGCAGGTCCTTGACCTTCGCTTCAAGTTGACGCACGCGGTCGCGCATCTTGTCCAGATTGCGCATGATCGCCGCGTTTTTATTCCATTCGGCGTTCGGAATTGCCGGAAACGCGCTGGTGTAGGTACCCGGCCCCGGAATCGACTTCGACACGCCCGATTTGGCCGTGACGATGACACGATCGCCGATGGTCACATGGCCCGCTACGCCGACGGCCCCGCCCAACATACAGAACTTCCCGATGGTACTGCTGCCGGCAATGCCCGTGCAGGCGGCGATGACGGTATAGGCACCGACCCGCACGTTGTGCGCGATCTGTACTTGATTGTCGATCTTGCAACCGCGCTCGATCACCGTATCCGCCATTGCACCGCGGTCGATCGAGGTCGACGCGCCAATCTCAACGTCGTCTTCGATCACTGCCCGGCCGACTTGCGGAATCTTCACCCACTCCCCGCCTGCGGCGGAAAAGTCGGGAGCAAAACCGAAACCGTCGGAACCGATCACCGCACCCGCGTGAATCACGCAGCGCGCACCGATCACGCTCGTGTGGTACAGCGTCGCATTCGGATACACATACACGTCGTCGCCCAGCGTCGTGCCACGGCCGACAAACACGTTCGCCACCAGTTGCACACGCTCGCCAAGGCGAACGCCGGCTTCGATCACCACGTTCGGGCCGATCACGCACGACGCCGGTACCACCGCCGTCGCATCGACCACAGCGCTCGGGTGAATGCCTGCGACCGGCGCCGGCGTGGCAGCGTCGGCGAACATCTGCGCAACCCGTGCAAAGTACGCATACGGGTTGGGCGCGATGATCCACGCACGGCCGTCGTGCGACGGCAGTTTGTCGAAATCGGCTTGGGAGAGAATCACGGCCGCCGCGCCCGAATCGGGCACTTCGGCGAGATATTTCGGATTGGACAGAAACGCGAGTTCACGCGCGCCGGCACGATCGAGCGGCGCCAGACCTTCGACGGCGACCTCGGCGTTGCCGACGAGCGTGCCACCGAAGCGGGCAACCAACTGAGCGAGCGAGACCGACATGGAGCGCGCCCCCGTCACTTGCCGCCAGCGGTGCCGTTGCCCGAACTTGCGTTCAGCGTCTTGAGCACCTTGTCAGTGATATCGATGCGCGGGCTCACGTAGACCGCTTCTTGCACGATCAGATCGTACTTTTCCGCCTCGGCAATCGACTTGATCACGCGGTTTGCGCGATCGAGCACGGCCGCGAGTTCTTCATTGCGACGCTGGTTCAAGTCTTCACGGAATTCGCGCTGCTTGCGCTGGAATTCCGTGTCGGCCGCGGCCAGATCGCGTTGACGCTTGGCGCGCTCGGCGTCGGACAACGTGGCGTTGTCCTTGTCGAGCTTGTCCGACATCGCCTTGAGGCGTGCAGCCATGGCCTGAAGGTCCTGATCTCGCTTGGAGAACTCGGCTTCGAGCTTGGCTTGTGCGGCCTTGGCCGGTGCTGAATCGCGCAAGATGCGATCCGAATTGACAGCGGCGATGCGCGCATCCTGAGCCGAAGCGGCAAATGCCGCACCAGCCAGCAACGCCGCGGCCACGCCGCGCAGGCAATGCTTACGGATACCGTTCAATGTATTACCCCTTACAACGATGAAACATTCGGAACCGGTCGATGTGCCGTCGTTAGAACGACGTACCGACCTGGAACTGGAATTTCTGATACTGGTCGCCCGTCTTCTTGACGAGCGGGAAGCCCATCGAGAGCTTGAGCGGGCCAATCGGCGAAATCCACGACAGGCCGAAACCGTAAGAATAGCGCAGGTTATTCAGCGTAATCGCCTGGCCGTTATCGAACACGTTACCGCCGTCCATGAACGTGAAGATACGCAGCGTACGGTCATAACCGGTGCCCGGCAGCGGGAACGTCAGTTCGATGTTACCGATCAGCTTCGACGCACCACCCAACGGTTCGCCGTTGGTGTCCTTCGGGCCCAGCGAGCTCGGTTCAAAACCACGCACCGAGCCGATACCGCCGGCGAAGTAGTTCTTGAAAATCGGGAACGGCTGACCGCCCATCCCGTGGCCGTAGCCCACTTCACCATTCAGTGCCAGCGTGAAGCCGCGGCTCACCGGGTAGTAGTACTGGTGCTGGTAGTACGCACGGAAGTACTTGGTCGTCCCGATCGGCGTACCAACTTCGATGTTGGCCTGTTGATAGTGACCGCGATTCGGGATCAGCGCGCTGTCACGCGAGTCGCGCGACCAACCCACCGTCAGCGGGTAGTTGTTGCTGACGTAACCGAACTGGTTCGCGTAGTCGATGTAGCGTTGCGGCGTCGTGCCGTCGCTGGTCAGGTGCAGACGCGTCTGTTCGAAACCGATGCCGAAGAACACGGTATCGACTTCCGAGAACGGCACACCGAACTTCAGGTTGCCGCCCAGCGTGTTGATACGGAAATCGGAGTCGCTCGTGAGCAGCAGCGGCTGATACGTACGGTAGTACACGTCGGTAATACGGCTCACGCCGTCGACGGTGAAGTACGGATCGACCTGCGTCACGGCCAACGTACGGTAGGTCTTACCGGTATTCACGTTCACCGACAGCGACGTACCCGAACCGAACACGTTGTCCTGGCTGATACCCGCTTGCAGCACGACCTTGTCGGTCGACGAGAAGCCGGCACCGACGTTGATCGTACCGGTCGGCTTTTCTTCCACCTTCACCTGAAGGTCGACCTGGTCGTTCGAACCAGCCACCGGCTCGGTCGTCACGTTCACGTCGGTGAAGTAGCCCAGACGGTTGATACGGTCTTGCGAGAGCTTCAGGCGGTCGGCGTCGTACCACGAGCTTTCCAACTGGCGCAGTTCGCGGCGAATCACTTCGTCGCGCGTGCGCGAGTTGCCCACGATGTTGATCTTGCGCACGTACACACGGCGGCCCGGATCAATCGTCAGCGTCAGCGCCACGGTGTGGTTGTTACGATCGATGGTCGGCTGGGCGTTCACGTTGGCGAACGCGAAGCCGTAGTTGCCGAGCAGGTCCGAGATCGCTTTCGTGCTGGCTTGCAGCTTGGCAGCCGAGAACGTATCGCCGGCCTTGAGTTGCACGAGCTTCTGCACGTCGTCCTGCTTGCCGAGCATTTCGCCGGTGAGCTTGACGTCCGAGACCTTGTACGGCTCGCCTTCGTGCAGGTTGATCGTCAGGTACATCTCGTCCTTGTCCGGCGTGATCGAGACGTCGGTGGAGTCGATGTTAAATTCGAGATAGCCACGGTTCAGGTAGAACGAACGCAGCTTTTCCAGATCGCCCGTGAGCTTGTCTTTCGAATACAGATCGTTCTTCGAGTACCACGACAGCCAGTTCGGCGTGCCCAGTTCCATTTCGGCCTGAAGGTCCGACGTCGAGAAGGCCTTGTTGCCGACAAAATTGATCTGCTGGATCGTCGCCTTGGGGCCTTCGGTCACGGCAAACTGGATGCCCACGCGATTGCGTTCGAGCGGCGTAATCGTCGTCTTCACCTCGGCAGCGTAGTAACCGCGCGTAAGGTATTGACGCTTGAGTTCCTGTTCCGACTTGTCGAGCAAGTTGCGGTCGAAGGTGCGGCCTTCGGTCAGACCGACCGAGCGCAGTGCCTTCTTCAGACCGTCCTTGTCGAATTCCTTGATGCCGAGGAAGTCGATCGTTGCAATGGCGGGACGCTCATTGACGTGCACCACCAGCACGCTGCCTTGCGCCTCAACGCTCACGTCCGAGAACAGGCCCGTGGCATAAAGGGCACGAATTGCTTCGGTGCCCTTATCGTCGTTGAACTTGTCGCCCGGCTTGACCGGCAAGTAAGAGAACACGGTGCCGGGTTCAATACGCTGCAAGCCCTCCACTCGGATATCCTTGACCACAAACGGCTCGACGGCGCGTGCCAGGAAACTGTGTGCCGCCAGAACCGCAATCACCAGGGTCTTCGGAACAAGGTGGTATTTATTCGACAACTTGCTTCCCCAAGAAACAATTGAATCGTGAAAAACTCGGATTTGCCTGCGACCGGCAGGCACGTGACGCTGTCAGGGCGGAAGAATCACCCTAGTGCAACAATTTCGACAGGTCATTGAAAAGTGCTACGGCAGAGAGCGCAAGGATGCAAACGATGCCCACTCGTTGCAGCGCGCCCTGCCACCGCTCGGAGACTGCCCGACCGGTAATCGCTTCGACCGCATAATATAACAGATAGCCACCGTCCAAAACCGGAATCGGTAGCAGATTCAATACGCCCAGGCTGATGCTGACAAGGGCCAGAAAGGCTACGAAATAATCGAGGCCGAGACGCGCCGATCGACCCGCATAATCCGCAATCGTGACCGGGCCGCTCAAATTCTTGAGCGAGGCCTGACCCGTGATCATCTTGCCGAACATCCGCACGCTGAACGCCGTGACATCCCACGTGCGCTGCGCACCGCGCCCGACCGCTTCGAACAGTCCGTAACGCACCGTGACGGTGTCGACCTGGCTCGCCAGCGCCGCACCGATCTTGCCCACGCGCGCCCCGCCCGCCTGCTCGGCGTCGACTTCGGCGCTCGGCGTCAGCGTCACGTCCTGTGTCGCCCCTGCCCCATTGCGGCGAATCGTCAGTGTCATCGGCTTGCCGGGGTGCGCCCGCACGGCGTCGACGAACGCCTTCGCCGAGGCAATCGGGCTACCGTCGACGGCCGTGATCTCGTCGCCCACGCGCAGGCCGGCCTTGCCAGCCGCGCCATCAGGCAACAGTTGCCCCACTTTGATGCGCGCCGATGGCACCAGCCCCAGACGCTGCATGAAGTCCTGCTCGCTGTCGGCATCGAAATGCTGCCCGGCAGCGTCCAGCGTGTATTCCGCCCGGCCGTCACGTGTGCGTGCCACGAGCGTGACACGTTGTCCGTCGATCATCGGATCGACCAGACGCCAGCGCAAATCTTCCCAGGAGCGCACCGGGCTTTCGTCGCCCACGGCTTCGTCCGGGCTATTGCCGTTCTCGCGAACACCGGTAATGAGTTCGCCGCCCGCCAGACCGGCGCGCGCCGCCAGCGTGCCTGCCGCCGGGGCGGCCACGCGCGCGACCGGCTCCGTCACGCCCGCGAGATTCAGACCGGCGTAAAGCGCAATGGCAAGCAGGAAATTGGCGACCGGCCCCGCCGCGACAATGGCGAAGCGCTTGTAGACCGACTGACGGTTGAACGCGCGCGGCAGGTCCTCGGGAGCGACAACCTGCGTCTCGTCGCGTTCGTCGAGCATCCGCACGTAGCCGCCGAGCGGCAGCGCGCAAAGCGTCCATTCGGTGCGGTCCCGCCCCATCGTCCACTTGATGAGCGGCGCACCAAAGCCCACCGAGAATCGAAGCACCTTCACACCGCACAGCCGCGCGACCGTGTAGTGCCCCAACTCATGGAATACCACCAGCACACCAATGGCGACGGCGAAGGCGAGCAACGTGGTGAGCAGGGTCATGAGCGAGATCGGGCCGCGGTGGTATTACGACAACAGGGAAAACAGCGTCATGACGACGCCGGTGCCGGCAGTTTGGCCACATAGGCCGTTGCCAGTTCACGGGCACGGCGGTCGGCTTCGAGCACGACGTCGAGCGACGACGCTTCACCCACGGCCTCGCTGTCGAGCACGTGCTCGACAACTTGCGAGATCGCCGTGAAGCGAATGCGGCCTTCAAGGAAAGCAGCGACGGCGATTTCGTTGGCCGCGTTGAGCAACGCACCGGCCGTGCCGCCGCGATGCAGCGTTTCGAACGCGAGGCGCAGGCATGGGAAGCGGCGCAGGTCCGGCGCTTCGAACGTCAGCTTGCCGATATCGGCGAGATTCAACCCCGCGACACCCGACGTCACGCGATCCGGGAACGCCAGCGCGTGAGCAATCGGCGTGCGCATGTCGGGGTTACCAAGCTGCGCGAGCGTCGAGCCATCCGTATAGGTGACCATCGAATGGATCACGCTCTGCGGATGAATCAGCACTTCGATACGCTCGGGCGGCATGTTGAACAACCAGTGCGCCTCGATCACTTCGAGACCCTTGTTCATCATGCTGGCCGAGTCGACCGAAATCTTCCGGCCCATCACCCAGTTCGGGTGGGCGCAGGCTTCATCCGGCGTCACATTGTCGAGCGATGCCAGTTCGCGTTCACGGAACGGGCCACCGGAAGCCGTCAGCACCAGCTTCTCCACGCCACGCGTGGAAATGCGGTTCTCGCCGGCCACTTGCGGCAGGCACTGGAAAATAGCGTTGTGCTCACTGTCGAGCGGCAGCAATGTGGCGCCGGCGCGCTCGGCCGTCGCCATGAACAGCGCCCCGGAGAGCACCAGCGACTCCTTGTTCGCCAGCAGAATGCGCTTGCCGGCGCGCGCCGCAGCCAGCGTCGATTGCAGACCGGCAGCGCCCACGATGGCCGCGACGACCATGGTGGCTTCGGCCGCTTCGGCCACATCGATCAGCGCTTGCGGACCGTAGGTCACTTCGATCTTCAGTCCGGCATCCGCCAGACGCGCCGCAATCTGGCGGGCACCGTCGGCGTCCGCCACCACAGCAACCTGCGGGCGGTGCGCGACGCACTGCTCGAACAAGCGGTCGAGGTTGCGGTGCGCCGTCAGCGCGTAGACGGAGAAGCGATCGGGATGACGGCCCACGACATCGAGCGTGCTGACGCCGATGGAGCCGGTGGAGCCAAGAATGACGAGACGTTGCGACATGATCAGACGAAGAGCAGAGCCAGTGGCAGCACCGGAAGCAACGCATCGATGCGATCGAGCACGCCTCCGTGGCCGGGCAGCAGCGCGCTGGAATCCTTCACGCCGGCTTGCCGTTTGAGTTGAGATTCGAACAGGTCGCCGACGACCGAGAAGGCCACCAGCACCGTGAGCGCGATCACGCCAAGCCCAAGGCCGAGCGTGTTGGCGAGATGCGAAACAATGGTCGGTGCCTGAAGGCCGCTCGCGAGCACAACGCCCGCCACGACCAGCACCAGCAGCCAGCCGCCGATGGCCCCTTCCCACGACTTGCCGGGACTGATCGACGGGGCCAGCTTGCGCCGCCCGAACGCGCGTCCGGCAAAATATGCACCGGTATCGGCAAGCCAGACGATGACGAGCACCGACAGCAGGAATGCCACGCCTTGCTCACGCGCCAGACACAACGCCTGCCATGCGGCAATCAGCAACACCGGGCCGGCAACGAGCAACAGCCCGCGCCATGCGCCTTTCGTTGCCGGTTTGCGCAACAGCGTGAAGGGACCGGCGAGCACCCAGAAAATGGCGGCAGGCTTGAGCCAGATATGCGTGAGCGTCCAGCCGCCCGCCCACGTCATGCCCACGCCAAGCAAGGCGAGCGCGCCATAAAACACCGCGCCGGTGCCGTTCAGGCCGACCAGGCGGCCCCATTCCCAACCCGCCGCGGCAACAATCACGGCGGCGAGCAATGCAAACTGCGCCGGCGTACCGACGAAGATCACAGGCAAGAGAATGGCAAGGAGTACGACAGCGGTAATAACGCGTGTCTTGAGCATCAGGCGGAGTGTCCCGAGGGGTTCTGGACTTGCGCGCTGGTACGGCCAAAGCGTCGCTCACGTTGCTGAAACTCGGCAACCGCGCGTTTAAGCGTATCGGCGTTGAAGTCCGGCCAGAATTCTTCGGTGAAATACAGTTCAGTGTACGCCAGTTGCCAAAGCAGAAAATTACTGACGCGCTGATCGCCACCGGTGCGGATGAACAGATCCGGCTCCGGTGCGTAAGCCATGCTCAGGTACGGCGCGAGCTCGTCTTCGGAGAACGATGTCTCGAGTCCGGCGGCCCCGCCCTGCGCCACACGCTCGGCAGCGAGCTTCTGCGCAGCTTGCAGGATGTCCCACCGGCCACCGTAGTTGGCGGCAATGGTGAGCGTGAGGCCCTTGTTGTCTTTCGTGCGTGCTTCGGCGCGGCGCACCAGTTCCTGGATGCGTGGCTCGAAGGCTTCAAGTGCACCGATGACGCGCAGGCGAATGCCATTGCTATGCAACTTGCCCACCTCACGCTCGAGCGCGAGGATGAACAACTGCATCAGCGTCGAGACCTCGTCCTGCGGACGACGCCAGTTCTCGGAACTGAACGCGAACAACGTCAGGTACTCGACACCGAGTTCGGCGCAGGCCGTCACGGCCTCGCGCACGGCATCGACGCCGCGCTTATGCCCTGCAACGCGCGGCAATTTACGACTGGTAGCCCAACGCCCGTTGCCATCCATGACGATGGCAACGTGGCGCGGAATACTTGCTGTTTCAGGAACAGTAAGCGTGGAGCTGAGAAAACCCATTGAGATACGGCGCGGGAGTCAGGGCGTAGGTCGGCGAGGAATCAGGCGTTGAGTGCTTGCGCACTCACACCTTCATGATCTCGGCGTCCTTCTGCTGAACCAGCTCGTCGATCTCGACGACGGACTTGTCCGTCAGCTTCTGAACGACATCGCTGCCACGGCGCTCGTCGTCTTCCGAGGCTTCCTTTTCTTTCACGAGCTTCTTGAGCTGCTCGTTGGCGTCACGGCGCAGGTTACGCACGGCAACCTTGGCGTTTTCGCCTTCCGACTTGACCAGCTTGGTCAGCTCACGGCGACGCTCTTCGGTCAGCATGGGCATCGGCACGCGAATCAGATCGCCTTGCGTGGCCGGGTTCAGGCCGAGATCGGCGTCGCGAATGGCCTTTTCGACCACACCGACCATCTTCTTTTCCCACGGCTGCACACCGATCGTGCGGCCGTCGACGAGCGTCACGTTGGCGACTTGCGAGATGGGCACCATCGAGCCGTAGTAGTCGACCTGCACGTGGTCAAGCAGACCGGTATGCGCGCGTCCGGTACGAATCTTCGCAAGGTTGCCCTTGAACGATTCGATCGAGCTCTGCATCTTTTGCTCGGCATTCTTCGTGATGTCAGCAACGGTCATGACAACCTCCAAACCTAGAATTGATACGCAAACAAACGTAAATGATACGGCGTCGGCACGCCAATGCGCGCCGACGCCGCAATTTGAACTCAAACGTGGACGAGCGTTCCCTCGTCTTCGCCCAGGATGACGTGCTTGAGCGCGCCCGGCTTCACGATCGAGAAAACGCGCACCGGCATCTTCTGATCGCGGCACAGCGCGAAAGCGGTGGCATCCATGACCTGCAAGTTCTTCGAGATGGCTTCATCGAAGCTGATGGTCGAGTACTTGACGGCGTCCGGATCCTTCTTCGGATCGGCCGAGTACACGCCGTCGACCTTCGTAGCCTTGAGGACGACTTCGGCACCGACTTCCGAACCGCGCAGCGCTGCGGCCGTGTCGGTCGTGAAGAACGGGTTGCCCGTACCGGCGGCGAAGATCACAACTTTACCTTCTTCCAACTGACGGATCGCGCGGGGGCGGATATACGGCTCCACCACCTGATCCATGCGCAGCGCGGATTGCACACGCGCTTCGATACCGGCGTGACGCATGGCGTCCTGCAACGCCAAGGCGTTCATCATGGTGGCCAGCATGCCCATGTAGTCGGCCGTTGCACGGTCCATACCGGCGGCACCGCCTGCCACACCACGGAAGATGTTACCGCCGCCGATCACGACAGCCAGTTGCACGCCCAGGCGAACGACTTCGGCAATATCGGCCACCATCCGCTCAATCGTCGAACGGTTGATGCCGAATGCATCGTCACCCATGAGGGCTTCACCAGAGAGCTTGAGAAGTACGCGTTTATAAGGAGTAGACATGGCGGTCCCTAAGAAGTCTGGTCTGGCAGTGTGGGTATTCTGGATGAAACAACGGGGACGGCACCGCCGCCCCCGGATACTACGGTACTGCGCGAATTACGACTGCTTGGCGGCGGCCACTTGTGCTGCCACTTCTGCTGCAAAGTCGTCTTGCTTCTTCTCGATGCCTTCGCCGACCACGAACATGGTGAAGCCCTTCACCGTCGTGTTGTTGGCCTTGAGCATTTGCTCGACGCTCGACTTGTCGTCCTTCACGTAAGCCTGGTTCAGCAGCGAAACTTCCTTCAGGAACTTCTGCACGCTGCCTTCCACCATCTTCGCGACGATTTCAGCCGGCTTGCCCGATTCGGCAGCCTTCTGCGAAGCGACGCTGCGCTCCTTCTCGATCAGGTCGGCCGACACTTGGTCTGCCGACACCGACACCGGCTTCATGGCGGCGATGTGCATTGCCACGTTCTTGCCCACTTCAGCGTCGGCACCGTCGAACTCGACGACCACGCCGATACGCGTGCCATGCAGGTACGCGGCCAGCTTGCCAGCTGTTTCATAACGCTGGAAGCGGCGGATGGTCATGTTTTCGCCGATCTTGCCGATCAGGTCAGCACGGATCTGCTCAACGGTCTTGCCGTCGAGCGGCAGTGCTGCCAGGGCAGCCACGTCAGCCGGGTTGTTGTCAGCGACGAGCTTGGCCACGTCGTTGGCAAACTTCAGGAAGTCGTCGTTCTTCGAAACGAAGTCGGTTTCGCAGTTGATTTCGACCACGGCACCCTTGCCGCCGTCGATGTAGGCTGCGATCACGCCTTCAGCCGTGATACGGCTGGCGGCCTTGCTGGCCTTGCTGCCCAGCTTGACACGCAGGATTTCTTCGGCACGGACCATGTCGCCATCGGCTTCGGTCAATGCCTTCTTGCATTCCATCATCGGCGCATCGGTCTTGGCGCGCAGTTCGCCCACCATCGCTGCAGTAATTGCCGGCATATCGTTACTCCTGTCTATCGAATCAGTCGGGCGGATGGCACCCAGGCGGCCGCACTGCCCTGCCCAGGCGCCCCGCGCACCCGACGCGGGGAAATCGGACTAAAAAAAAGGGGCGCCACAAGCAGCCCCTTTTGTTACGCAGCGGTGGCCGCTTACGCCTCTTCGTTCACTTCGACGAAGTCGTCGCCTTCGCCGCGCACGGCTTCGACGACTTCCTTGACGGCGTTTGCACGGCCTTCGAGGATCGCGTCAGCAACGCCTTGCACGTACAGTTCGACAGCCTTGCTCGAATCGTCGTTACCCGGGATGACATAATCCACACCTTCCGGCGAGTGGTTCGTGTCAACCACGGCGATCACCGGAATGCCCAGCTTGTTGGCTTCGGTGATGGCAATCTTGTGGTAACCGACGTCGACCACGAAGATGGCGTCGGGCATACCGCCCATTTCCTTCACGCCGCCGATCGACTTTTGCAGCTTGGCCATTTCGCGATCGAACAGCAGCGCTTCCTTCTTGCTCATGCGCTCTTGTTCGCCGGCTTCCAGCGCCTGCTCCATGTCCTTCAGCTTCTTGATCGACGACTTCAGGGTCTTGAAGTTCGTCAGCATGCCACCCAGCCAACGGTTGTTGACGAACGGCTGGCCAGCGCGGCCTGCGGCTTCCGCCACGATTTCACGCGCTTGACGCTTGGTGCCCACGAAGAGGATCGTGCCGCGGTTTGCAGCCAGTTGGCGCACGTACTTCAGCGCGTCCTGGTACATCGGCAACGTCTTTTCGAGGTTGATGATGTGGATCTTGTTGCGATGGCCGAAGATGTAAGGGGCCATCTTGGGGTTCCAGAAACGGGTTTGGTGACCAAAGTGGACGCCCGCTTCCAGCATCTGACGCATAGTGACAGACATGTGATTCTCCGTGAGGGTTGTGTCTTAGACCGGCTGCCGTACCCGTTTCGTCAGACTGCCATACAGCTTTGCATGACCCGCCTGCGAAGTTCGGGCACCCTGGGTGCGCCGGCCCGCGATTTCAAAGTTTTCCAAGCCGATAACGAATTGAGTCACCCGGCATTCCCTCGGACGCGATGCGAATCAACCGATTTGCACCACTGCGGGGCAGAAATCACCCCAAAAACCCGACAGAACCCATTGAATCCCAAGGGAAAACCCTTGGGCTTATTGACAACTCGTCCTCGACTTAGCCCGAGATTATAGCATCGCACCCCGCTGGCACTCAAGCGACGCGTGAACTTACCGTGACATCCCGTAAATCCCCGGTTTGCGCGGCTCTCCGGCGAATTCGGAAAGTGCTTGGCTACGCACCGCCGAACCACCGGATCGATTCCGGAAAATCGCCCGGAAATCCACGCCGCACGGGGCGGGCCCCGGTAAAAGCGGGGGCGAAAACCATAGGTTGGTGCGATAATGCGCCATTGTTTACGCGATTCGTTCGATTCCCCAATGGCCATCACCATCAAGAATGCCCACGATGTCGAAATGATGCGCGTCGCCTGCCGTCTGGCAAGCGAAGTGCTCGACTTCATTACGCCGCACGTCCGTGCCGGCGTGACTACCGGTGAACTGGACCGCCTGTGCCATGAGTACATGCTCAAGGAGCAAGGCACCGTCCCCGCGCCGCTGAATTATCAGCCGCCGGGCTATCCGCCCTACCCCAAAGCCACCTGCATCTCGGTCAATGACGTGATCTGTCACGGCATCCCGGGTGACAAGGCGCTCAAGAACGGCGACGCGCTCAACATCGACATCACCGTCATCAAGGACGGCTATTTTGGCGATACGAGCCGCATGTTCATCGTCGGCGACGGCACCATTCTCGCCAAGCGGCTGGCCCAGGTGACCTACGAGTGCATGTGGCTCGGCATCAATCAGGTGCGCCCGGGTGCGCGCCTCGGCGATATCGGCCACGCCATTCAGACGCATGCAGAAGCCCAAGGCTACAGCGTAGTGCGCGAATATTGCGGCCACGGTATCGGTCAGGTATTTCATGAAGACCCGCAGATCCTGCACTATGGCCGTCCGGGCACCGGGCTGGAATTGCAGGCCGGCATGATCTTCACGATCGAACCGATGATCAACGCCGGCAAGCGCGAAATTCGCACGATGCCCGATCAGTGGACGGTCAAGACGCGCGATCGCAGCCTGTCCGCGCAATGGGAACACACACTGCTGGTGACGGAAACCGGCCACGAAGTGCTCACGCATTCGGCCCTGACGCCGCCCCCGCCGCCGGGTTCGGCGTATCTGGCGTCGTACGCCGCAGCCGCTTGAGCTTGATGTCTAGTTGAAGTCTTAATTGTCCGGCCGCCCTCCCCCAGGCGGCCGCCCAGCCTGACCCCGTTTCACCACGCCCAGGAAGCCGCCATGCACGCGCGCGCGCACGCCCCTTCTCCGCTACGTCAGGCCGTCAAGGAACGTAAGGCCGAACTCGTCGAACGCTTTGCCACCCACGGCAAGATCGACGTGCTGTTGCACGGCCTTTGTCAGGCGGTCGATCAGGCCATGCGCGAAGCATGGGCCAGTTGCGCCATGCCCGACGATCTGGCGCTCGTCGCCGTGGGCGGCTATGGGCGCGGCGAGCTGTATCCGTACTCCGACGTCGACATTCTCGTCTTGCATCGCCACACCGAGGGCGAGGCGCTGACCTCGCACGTCGAGCCGTTCATCAGCTTTCTGTGGGATATCGGGCTGGAAATCGGCTCGTCGGTGCGCACCGTGGACGAATGCATCACGGAAGCCCATGCCGACGTGACCGTGCAGACGAGCCTGCTCGAAGCGCGCCTGCTCACCGGCAATCAGGCGCTTTTCGATGAATTCGAACAGCGCTTTTCGGCCGATCTCGACCCGCGCGCGTTTTTCCGCAGCAAGCAGTTGGAGATTCGCCAGCGTCACGCGAAGTATCAGGACACGCCCTACAGTCTCGAGCCGAACTGCAAGGAAAGCCCGGGCGGCTTGCGCGACCTGCAAGTGATTTTGTGGATGACCAAGGCTGCCGGCCTTGGCAATAGCTGGTCGGAGTTGTTCGCCCGCGACCTGCTGACCGATCGCGAACTCAAGGAATTGCGCCGCAACGAGCAGTTTCTCAAGGGGCTGCGCGCGCGCCTGCATCTGATCGCCCGCCGCCGTCAGGACGTGCTCGTCTTCGACATGCAGACCCCGCTGGCGCAGAGCCTCGGCTTCGAGGCCACCAGCACCAAGCGCGCGAGCGAGCAACTGATGCGCCGCTATTACTGGGCGGCCAAAGCGGTCTCGCAGTTGAATACCGTGCTGCTGCTCAACGTCGAGGCGCGGCTCTTCCCGCAGAGCAGTGGCATCACCCGGGTGATCAACGAGCGTTTCGTCGAGAAGCAAGGGATGATCGAAATCGTCGACGATGAGCTGTATCAGCGCCATCCGAACGCGATTCTCGAGACGTTTCTGCTCTACGAGCAGGTCATCGGGGTGAAAGGTTTATCAGCACGTACGCTGCGGGCGCTTTACAATGCGCGCGATCTGATGAATGCGCAGTGGCGTGCCGATCCGGAAAATCGCCACACGTTTCTGGCGATCCTCCAGCAACCGCAAGGCATCACGCATGCGTTGCGCCTGATGAATCAGACGAGCGTGCTGGGCCGCTATCTGATCAATTTCCGTCGTGTGGTCGGTCAGATGCAGCACGACCTGTACCACGTGTACACCGTCGACCAGCACATTCTGATGGTGGTGCGCAATATTCGTCGCTTTGCGGTGGCGGAACATGCGCACGAATATCCGTTCTGTAGCCAGTTGATCGCCAACTTCGACCGGCCGTGGGCACTGACGATTGCCGCGCTCTTTCACGATATTGCGAAGGGCCGTGGCGGCGATCACTCCACGCTGGGCATGGTCGACGCGCGACGTTTCTGCACGCGTCACGGCATCGACAAGGAAGACACCGAGTTGATCGTCTGGCTCGTGGGCGAGCATCTGACGATGAGCACGGTGGCGCAGAAGCAGGACACGACCGACCCGGAGGTCATTCGCCGCTTTGCGGAGAAGGTGGGCAATGAACGGCGCCTGACGGCACTGTATCTGCTCACGGTGGCCGATATTCGCGGCACCAGCCCGAAAGTCTGGAACGCCTGGAAGGGAAAACTGCTCGAAGACTTGTACCGTCTGACGTTGCAGGTGCTGGGCGGCGCCAACCCCGACCCGCACGCGCAGTTGAAGACCCGCAAGGAGGAAGCGCTCGGCCTGCTGCGGCTTTATACGGTGCCCGAGCGCGCCCAGGAGGCGCTCTGGAATACGCTGGACGTGGCTTATTTCCTGCGCAACGACCCGGCGGACGTGGCTTGGCAGACGCGGCACCTGTGGCGCCATGTCGATAGCAATACGCCGATCGTCAAGGCACGGCCGTCGCCGATCGGCGAAGGCTTGCAGGTGATGGTCTTCGTGCGCGATCAGGTCGATCTGTTCGCGCGCATTTGCGGCTATTTCGAGCGCAAGGGTTTGTCGATTCTCGACGCCAAGGTGCACACCACGAGTCACGGTTTCGCGCTCGACAGCTTTTTGCTGACGGACCCGGGACTCGACACGAGCTATCGCGACATCATCAGTCTGGTGGAAAGCGAACTGGTGGCATTGCTCACCCGTGTCGAGCCGCTCGCCGAGCCGAGCAAAGGCCGGTTGCCGCGCCGTTCGCGCAGCTTCCCGGTCACCCCGCGCGTCGATCTGCGACCGGACGATCGCGGTCAGTATTACCTGCTGTCGGTGTCGGCCAACGACCGCACCGGTCTGCTTTACGCGGTTGCCCGCGTGCTTGCGCGTCATGGCGTGAGCGTGCGCACCGCCCGCATTAATACCCTCGGCGAGCGTGTCGAAGACACGTTCCTGCTCGATGGCAGCCGTTTGCAGGACAGTCGTCTGCAAATCGCCGTAGAGACCGAATTACTAGAAGCACTGGAACCATGAGCGATACCCCGCGCGCCAAACTGGGCGCCAAACACCCCCGAACCCTCGACAAGACCCGCGCGCCGGTGCGCTCGTCAGGCGCTTTGCGCCGTCCGACGAAATCTGTCCCGGCGTCGATGCTCGACGGCAGCGGCGTGAAGAAGAAGCCCACCGGACCGCGGCCTTCCCGCCCGCGTCCGGCGGGTGACGATTTCACGCAAGCCACGGGGGGCGCACGACGCCCGGCCGGCCCGGCTGGCACTGGTGCTGGTGCAGCACCGCGCAAGCCTGCGGGCGCCGGCAAGCCGTTCGAGAAGCGGCCTTACGGCGAACGTCCGCCGGCGCGCGGCCAGCGCGAGCGCGTCGCGGGTGCTCGTCCGGCACGTGCCGATGACGACCGACCGCCGCGTCGTTTCGA
>NZ_NGUR01000014.1:0-33913 GCF_002179865.1 Pandoraea sp. PE-S2R-1
CGTGGTGATGGTCCCCGAAGAGGTATTGATCAGTGCGTTGCGGTCGTTCTGGCCAAGGAGCGCCGCGCCGCGGCCGGTCGATGACGAACCGGAGAGGCTGACCGTACCCGAATTGGAAATTGTGCTGGAGGTGTCGACGGAGATGATCGCCAAGCCGGGTGTGCCGCGAACGAGAGAGACTGAGCTCCCGGGGGTGACGTTGACGGTAACGTTGGTGCTGCCACTTTGCGCAAGGACCGCGCCGCCGGACCCCGTGCATGTGACGGTGGTGTTGCTTGCCGGATTCAGGTTGTCACAAGCAGCTTGCGCGTGGCCAACGGCACACAGGGAGAGGGCGACAAAGAGTGGCTTTAGGGGAACAGGGCAAGTCCGGCTCACATGCGTTGCGGCATTCATTGGAGCGCTCCCAAGACGGTGTTCCCGGATATAGAAGAAATCCCGTGGATAGACCTTAAGCGGTTAGCGCTTCAATATCAAATGCTGTTGTGCCGGCGAAACGAATGTCTCGAAGATCTAGCAATCGCGTCAGATCCGCCGAGATTCTGTCGCCGGGGTCCCGCAGCGAGAGTGTGCTCGAAATCATCGGGGCCTCGCCTGAAGATCGCCGCATGGGGGGAGGTGGGGAACACCGAAAATGGAGCCCATTTTTTGTCAACGACCGCCCGGAAAGCCTTGTCGCACCGTTGCCGTCGTGGTTGCTGGAATTGACAAATCGGGATGCTCAACCATATGAAAATAAAGGAGAAATTAAGATTTGGTGATTGGATTGTGATTCCAGTCGTCGTGGGTTCGAGTCCCATCGGTCACCCCAAAATCCCCTTGTAGTTCAAAGCGTTACACGCGCCCTACTTTCCCGTTCCGGGAAATTTTCCCGCAAGAAATAAGATTTTCCCGCTCACTCGGTGGCCGAAGCTCGCTTCACTCGACGTCGATCGTAGTGTTTATGCGTTGTCGCAGGGTTCGCGTGCGCAGCGAAATCGTACGAGTCAGCCGCACGACTTTGCAGCTTTGCAGAGATGGAGGCGGGGCGCTGTCCTGAAGCGCAAGATACTCGGCATGTCGCGTGAGCGTGATATCGAATTCGCCCTCGACGTTCTCTTTATCCGCTGCGCTGCCTCTCGTGTCTTCTTCCTCGCGAAAACGCCGGATGACGTCGGCGACTGCGTCGGCCACGAACCTGCCCGCCTGATTCTCCGGTGCTCGCCGCATTCGCAATGCGATCAGCTTCCGCGATGGCGGCTCGATCTCCAAGCGGTGCGGTAGCGAGTCCCTCACTGCGGTCGTCCAGGTGCCGATGGTAGAAGAAGACTTTGCGTTTGCCGACTTGCTTGCGCAGGCGGGCACCAATGTAGTTTGTCCGGCAGGATCGGCTGTCGACGCGGTCAACCCGCATATGTCGGTGAGCGCCGGGTTACCACCGATCATCACAATCGTGAACGCGTCGCCGCTGTCGGCCCAAGACCAGGGCCGCATCATTCTTTGCATCATCACCGTGTAGATGCTGCTGGCTGGTGGCACGCACTGGGAGCAGTGTTAGCCCGCAACGGGACGCACTCGAGATCCACCATCTGCCTTGATACAATCGTGTCCAATTGTCGGACTCAGTTGTTTTGCTTTCCTAAACGTTTGCATGGCACGGGGTTGGTTTTGACGGATATCGGGGAGATTTTTTGGGAAAGCATTTGTCACACCCGAAGTACCGGGCAGATATAGACGGCCTGCGCGCGATTGCAGTCTTATCGGTCGTGTTTTTTCATGCGTTTCCAGGAGTAATGCGGGGCGGCTTCGTTGGCGTAGACGTGTTCTTCGTAATTTCTGGATACTTAATATCCACGATTATTTTCGGCAGTCTTGATCGCGGTGAATTTGATTTTCTGGATTTCTATCGTCGGCGTATCCGACGAATTTTCCCTGCGCTCATCGTCGTGTTGTCAGCCTGCTTGGCGGCCGGATGGGGAATATTGCTGGCGGACGAGTATCGTCAACTTGGGAAGCACGTCGCGGGTGGCGCCGGGTTTGTAGCGAATTTGGTGCTGTGGCGAGAAGCAGGGTACTTTGACGTCGTTTCAGACTTGAAGCCTCTTTTGCACCTTTGGAGCCTGGGGATTGAGGAGCAGTTCTATCTCGTTTGGCCAGCGATTGTTTGGGCAGTTTGGAAGGTGAATCTAAACAGGCTCACGGTTCTTGTGCTGCTGATGGGGCTCTCATTCTTTGCGAATATCCATGGAGTCACGGCCGATGCATTCGCAACCTTTTATGGGCCTCACTCGCGATTCTGGGAGTTGCTCTTTGGCGCGTTGCTTGCACATGCCTCATTGAGCAGAGGTGCCTGGTCTAATGGGTGGCTAACAGCGATAGACGGTCGGTTGGCGAAGCTGGTGTATCGCGAGCCCCCCACGCCCGACGGAAGTACGCTGGCCAACTGTCTTTCACTGCTCGGTTTCGCCGCGCTGATCTTTGGTTTGTTCCGAATCAATCAGACGCTTGAGTTTCCCGGGAAGTGGGCTCTACTCCCTGTGTTGGGCACAACATTAATCATTGCCGGGGGTTCCAACGCTTGGGTCAACAGAGTGATTCTGTCAAACAGGATCCTTGTGTGGTTTGGCTTGATCAGTTTTCCGCTGTACCTCTGGCATTGGCCACTGCTTTCGTTTGCGCGGATTCTTCACGCGGGCGTGCCCGATCGCTCTGTCCGGGTAATTCTCATTCTTTGCTCGATCTTGCTCGCGTGGCTCACTTTCCGATTTGTTGAGAGGCCGGTGAGAAAGGCGATCGAGCCCAGTAAAGGTCGCCATATTGCACATGGCTTGGTTGTTGCGATGGTAGCTGTATGTGCGGCGAGCTTCGGTGTGTACTCCGAAGGTGGATTTCCGTCGAGAATGGTGAAGTTCGAGGCGTCGGCTGGATGGGACGATTCCGGCCAAAGCTTGCAAGAACCGATTTGGAAGTTCGGAAATAGGCGCTCGACGAAGAGACTCTTGGCTTTTGGCGATAGCCACATCAACCACGTTAGTCGGCAGATTCGGGAGCAGTTCGGCCGAGATTACGCCATTGACTTCGTGAACTTTGGTAGTTGCTTCATGGGCGACACCGTTACGTTTCCGACGGGGCTGACTGGCGACCTAAAGGACCTTTGCGAGAAGCGAGTCTCTGCACTTAGGTCGATGAGGGGGCAGCATTATGATGCGGTCATAACGGCCCAACGTTGGCATATGTACGGGGGCGGAACTGGCGACGAGACTCTCAACGTCGTTCGGGATCGGATGCAAGCATTTGGCATTCGATTTTCCAAACTGGTCGTCCTCGGGAGTACTCCGACAATCGATTTTAACTGTGAGAAATCGAAAGTCCGACCTGTAGAGTCCGTTGTTTCGTGTCCTGCGGCCAAGGACCAGGCAGTCGTTAAGCGATTTATGGAGTCGACGGAGCGCATGCCGAAGCCGGCGAATGTGTTTTTCGTCTACCCGTACCGTTTCCTATGTCCGGACGATAAGTGCGTGGTCATTCATGACGGAATTTCAAACTATGCTGACGAAACCCATCTTTCCTACGAGGGTGGTCGGCCAGTGGTCGACGTGATAGCAAAGATCGTCAGGGAGCAATGAGCGAACGTCGCGACAACAAAGTCATCCCGTTGCTTGCCGACTGCTCAGCGATCGTCGCAATTGATCCAGATCTAATTCCCTGCTCGCACACCGCTGTCGACGACCGCGACGCGACGCATAATGGATTCGTCATGTTTTCATGACCCTGTCTTCCCGGGATAGTCATGGTGCCCCGTGCGTTCCGGTTTTCTCAGCCCGCCTCTCTCAGGCGGGTTTTTTTATGCTGCCAGTTTTGATAGGGAAAAAATACGAACGCAATCCGAAAGTGATAGCATTTTTTGTCAGAATTTGACGATTAGGCAGTATCCGCGAATGGGAGAAGTGCGATGGGCGCGACGTTGCACGGCGGCATTGGACTTGTCGATGATGACCGGTCGGTGCGCTTTTACCTTAATGTGGACGGCAGGGTCTGGACCTGCCTGATCGAGCGCGCCGCACTGAATCAGCTCGCGGGTAGTGACGCGGCCGGGGAGGCGCTCTTCGATCAATTCGTCGAGCACGAAGATGCCATCGTCGCGCTGGCCGTTGCCGAAATTTCCGGCGGCGCTCAATCCGAACCCGTCATCCTGCGCGCCACTGGCTGATCGGCACGCATCCCGCCACGACGTCACACGACGTCATTCGACGTCAAGCACCGGAGTCCGTCATGAGCTATGCCTCCCACGAGCAGATGTACGAATATCGCGCCGGCTATGCCATTCGCGTCAAGGCGTTTCAGAACGAGTACGCCGGTCCTTGGGACTATCTGGTGCAAGTCTCACGGCACGGGAAGCCGGAGGGGCCGGAAGTGCGCTCGCCCGATGGCCATCGGGACAATCGCGTCGACGCTGAAATGGCCGGTCGCAAAGCCGGGGAGCGCATTGTCGACGAGTTGCTCGGTGACGGTGACGGCTGAGCCGAAATTGCCGGGCGTTTTCAGGCGTCGGTAGCCGCCCAAAGCCCCTCGTCTTGACGCACCGCGAGGCAGTCTTCCGCGAGTTTCTCCAGATGCGCGCGCAGCGAACGCCGCGCCACGGCGTGGCGCACGGCCGGCACATCGTCGTACACGATCGGGGTCAGCGCCTCGATCGTCGCCGGTCCGTGCTTGCGAAGCGCGTCGAGCACGCGTGCTTCGCGCTGAAGCCGATGGGCGACCAGCCGCGCAATGCGCCGTGCCGGTTGATCCATGACGAAGCCATGCCCCGGTGCCAGCCACGCGGGCGCGAGCGCCGCCAGCTTTTCCAGCGACCGCAGATACGTCGCCATATGCCCGTCGGGGGGATTGATGACAACCGTCGAGCCCTGCATGACGTGATCGCCGGTGAATACGAGCTTTGCCTCGTCGAGCGCATAGCAGAGATGGTTGGCCGCGTGTCCCGGGGTATGAATGGCACGCAGCGTGCGCCCATCGGGTAACACCACCGCGTCGCCGTCCGCCAGCATGACGTCTGGCACAAACGTCAGATCCTGACCTTCCTCATGCTGCGCAGGCATCCCGTATGTCGTTGCCCCCGTGCGCGCCGCGAGCGTACGGGCAGCCGGCGAATGATCGCGATGGGTATGCGTGACGAAAATCTGCCGGATGTCACCCGGCGCCGCCCGCAAAATCGCGTCGATATGCGACGGATCGTCAGGCCCCGGATCGATGACGGCCCACGTGTTGGCTGCGCCGCCTCCGATGAGGTACGTGTTCGTGCCGGGGCCCGTCATCATCCCCGGATTCGGGGCGCTCACCCGCAGGACGCCGGGCATGAGCGCGACCACGCGTCCCGGCACGATGTCGTAGCTGCCCGTGCCTTGTTCCTGCGGATCGGTCAGCGACAACTCGGCCCACGCGGGTTCGTCGGGTGTCACGGGCCAGCGGCCCCGCTTGCCTTCGGCCAGCCGCGGCTGAATGCGCGGCACCTCGGTCAGCGCCTGCGCCGCGGCGACGGCGGTGTCGACATCGCCCATGCCGTCGAGCCATTGCAGAAGCTTGCGCGTCGGCGGCAACAAGCGCAGTTGCTCGGCGTGGGCAAACGCATAGGCGGGGCGCATCCAGCGGTGTGCTGCCGTCTCCACCTGATCGACTTCGGCCTGTTGCCCGTCCGGCAACACCGCGAGAAAGAAGCGGGTGTCGAAACGCTTCGGTAACGCAAGCGGCGTCACCCAGTGGCTCAGATAATGCAACCGGGCCGGTGCCAGTCGTATGTCGAACGTTCGGCAGAGGGACGTCAGATCGATTGCCGCGTCATGAAGCGCTTCGCGATGCGCGCGAATGGCCGTCAAGCGGGCGCTGTCGATCGGTGCGCCGGCACGGTTATTCGCACTGTCGTCAGCGACCGCGTCGTCCGCGAGGCTTCCGACATCGCCGCTCACAACATCCGCAAACAAAACGCCGGTCTCTTCAAAGCATTCCCGAATCGCGGCGATGTAGTAGTCGAGTCCACCTTCGGGCAGATGCAGGCGATCACTCGCCGCCGCATCGTCGAGCCCGTAGCACGCGGCATGCGCGTGCCGGTCGGCGGCATCCACGACCCCGCCGGGGAAAACATAGGCGTCGGAACTGAAATCGTTGGCGCGCACGGCACGGCGCAGCAGCAGGACCTCCATGCCACTCGGTCGCGCGCGCAGCACGACGAGACTCGCTGCTTGACGCAGGGACGGGGCAGACGGGCGCGAATCGGTGATGACGGACATGGCGCTGCCGGCGCATAGGCCAAGCGGAGTCGCGAAGCCCCTAGTGTGCCATCGGAAGCGTCGACGCACCTGACCCGGTGCGTCTCGTTTGTCTGACTTCGTGGGCAATCCGTGACTATTCGAAAACCATTCGACAGCCGCTGCGCAACGTCACGCCGCGTCGTTCGCAGCGTGCGTGGACACCGTCGCCGGTGCGGATGACGCCGCGCCCGCTGCACCGTGTGCACGCGCCGCGACTGCTCGCAGCCACTGCATCGTGGTCTCGGGTTGTGTGACGGGGAGCATGTGCCCGCCATCGATCAACGTCAGTCGCGCCGCCGCGTAGCCGCGCGGCAAGTCTTCGCCGTGCACGCGGTAGTCGAGAATCCGGTCGCTGCGGCCGTACAGCACGTCGACGGGCACGCTCAGCGAGCCGTAGCGTGCGCTGATGCCGGGCATATCGCGCTCGGCAGCGAGCATGTCGACCGAGGCCGCGTAGAAATTGCCCGGGCGGAAACCCAGTGCGCCGCCGCCACGGATCAGGAAGTCTTTCGGCGCATCTTCAGGACCGAACACGTAAGTGAGTGTCGTGCGGCCGGTCATCATGCCGACCGGCACGGCCAGCGTACGGCCGATCCAGCGGCGCCACCATGCGCTGCGTACCGCCAGCGCACGAAACGCCTTGGGCGGCTGGGACACCGGTTGCGTGAGCGGTGCGATCAACGCCAGCGCACCGACTTGCTCGCCGTGGTTGAGGGCCAGCGTCAGTGCGACGGCACCGCCGAGCGAGTGACCGACGACGAGCGGGCGCTCAAGCCCCAGTGTTGTGATGAGTCTCGCGACGACCGCTGCCTGCGCCGCGATGTTGCCGTCGCTGTCCGGTGACCGTGTCGAGTAACCAGAGCCCGGCCGGTCGATCAGGATTACCCGATGCGTCCGTGACATCTCGGCGAGGGGCAGGTACGCGAAGTTACGTAGCTGACCACACAGGCCATGCACGAACACGACCGCCGGCCCGCTGCCGAAATCGACGTAGTGCAGACGTTCGCCATCCATGTCCAGAAACTGACCGTCCGGCGGCACAGCGGCCTCGGCGCGTTTGGCCACGCGCTGGGTGAAGCGCACGAGCACCAGCACGATCACGGCGAAGGCGATCACGAGACAACCGAGCAAGTAGGCAATGAGCATGATGTCGGGCAGTGAGTTGAATGCGGTCATGAGGCCGTGCCGTGGAGGGGAAGTTCACGCATGTCGATGGTGTCGATGTCGAACATGCCGTCGATGGATGTCAACGATGCCGTGCGTCTAACGCGACGCCGCTTTCATGCCACTCGGCAAGTCAGCAACTTGCGGGGTATCGACCTCACGTGTGGCGCGTCGCTCGAAGCGCATGGCCCCGTCGTCGACGCGGCCCCAGCGCATCAGGCGCACGTCACGGAAGTAGCTCTGATAGAACACCCACGGCTTGCGGCCCCCTTGCTTCGGCAATTCACCGGCGGCTCGCTGAATGTAGCCGGAAGTGAGCCCGATCGCCGGCAATTCGGCATGCTCGTGCGGGCGTAGCCGGGGCACGCACGTGTCGTAGCCATGCTTGTTCATGTGATTGACGAGACGGCAGACGTACTGCGCGATCAACTCCGCTTTCAACGTCCACGACGCATTCGTGTAACCAAAAATCGATGCCAGATTGGGCACGCCGCTGTACATCATGCCCTTGTACGAGACGGTGTCGGCCAGCGCGATCGGCTCGCCGTCGACGAACAATTTCGCACCGCCCATCAGTTGCACGCGCAGTCCGGTCGCCGTCACCACAATGTCTGCATCGAGCGTTTTGCCGCTCTTGAGGGCAAGCCCTGTCGGCGTGAACGATGCGATTTCATCGGTCACGATGGCGGCACGGCCGCTGCGCAGCGCTTTGAAAATGTCGCCGCCGGGCGCGAGACAGAGCCGTTGATCCCACGGGTTGTAACGCGGCGAGAGATCGCGCGCGACATCCACGTGCCCCAGCGCCTGACGCGCCGCGCGCTTGATCAATACGCGCCGTATCGCGTTCGGCCATCGGCGCGCGGCGTTGTAGAAGCCGAGCGTCACCAGCACGTTTTTCATGCGAACGATGCGATGGGCCAGTCCCGCAGGCAGCAGCGCACGCAACCGTTCGGCCACGCCGTCGCGTGACGGCATCGACAGGATGTAGCTGGGTGAGCGTTGCAGCATCGTGACGTGGGCGGCACTCGTTGCCATGTTCGGCAGCAGCGTCACGGCAGTGGCACCGCTGCCGATGATGACCACGCGCTTGTCGCGGTAATCGAGATTCGCCGGCCAGTGTTGTGGGTGAACCAGTTTGCCGGTGAAGTCATCCATGCCGGGCCATGTGGGCGAGTGACCGGCGTCGTACGCGTAGTACCCGCTGCACATGAAGAGAAAGCGGCAGGTCAGTGGCTGCGTCTCTTGGCGGCCGTCGGGGTAGGTGCGCTCGATGTCGAGCGTCCAGCGCGCGATGCCCGAATCCCATCGCGCTTCACGCAACTTGTGACCGTAGCGAATCAGGCCGTCGAGTCCTTCGGCGTGCGCGGTGTCTTTGAGATAGTCGAGAATCTTGCCGCCGTCGGCGATGGCCTGATTGCTGTTCCACGGCCGGAAGCTGAAGCCGAGCGTGAACATGTCGGAGTCGGAGCGCACGCCGGGATAGCGGAACAGGTCCCACGTGCCGCCCAGCGACTGCCGGGCTTCAAGCATCGCGAAGCGCGTGCCGGGGCAGCGCTCGCGGAGGTAGTGCGCCGCAGAGATACCCGAGATGCCTGCACCGATGACGACGACGTCGAGATCGGTGGCCACGCTGGCGATATCGGTCGGCGAGTTCGATGTGTTCGATGTGTTCGATGCGGAAGCGGTGCGGGTAGCGGTCATGGCGGAGTCCGTCGGGTGCTGTTCTGTAGCTTCGATCATTCGTATCGGGCGGCGTCCGCTGCCCGTGGCCTTAGTCGGAGGCGCCTGCCGAAGTGCCGCGCGCCGCGTCGGCGTTCGAGGCCGTCGAAGATGTCGGGGGCGATGCGGAAGCCGTGGAAGCCGCGGGCTTGCGCGCGACGGCCGTGCGTCGGTAAAACCACACGACCAGCGCCTGATAGCTCCCGCCCAGCAGACGTGCCAGCTTGTCGACGCGGCGGGCATCGGCACCCACGAGTACGCGTCTGGCGTTGTGAGAGACCCCCGCGAGAATCTGCCGGGCAGCCGCATCGGCACTCGTCACGTCAATCAGCTTGTTGGCGCGACGGCGATGCGTCTGGGCGTCCATGCCGGTCAGCGTCGTGATGCTGTCGTCGATGCGCGAGGTGTGCACGATATTCGTTGCAACACCCCCCGGGTGAACGCATGTCGCGCTTACGGGAGACCCCGCGAGATCGAGCTCCATGCGCAACGCTTCGGTGAAGCCACGCACGGCAAACTTGCTAGCGTTATAGGCCGACTGCGTCGGCATGGCGACGATGCCGAACAGGCTTGACGTGTTTACGACGTGACCTTCGCCCGAGGCGGCGAGGTAAGGCAGGAACGCCTGCGTGCCGTGCACGACACCCCAGAAGTTGATGTTCATCAGCCACTCGACGTCTTCGAGGCGCGCCGTCGCGACGGGCACCGACAGCGAGACGCCGGCGTTGTTGAAAATGAAATTGACCTTGCCGTGCATCTCGGCCGTGTCGCTGGCCCACGCGAACACGGCTTCGCGATCGGACACATCCAGTCGCCGGGCGGTAACGTGCACGCCAAAATCGCGGCAGGCCGCAGCGGTGTAGGCGACGCTGGCGTCATCGATGTCGGATAGCGCGAGATGCGCCCCTCGGCGCGCCAGTTCCAGGGCGAGCGAGCGACCCATGCCGGAGCCTGCACCGGTGATGGCCGCCACCTTGTCGGTGAACGTCTTCATGCCAATGTCTCCTATCTATGGATTCGGATCGTGTCCGGTGACTTCAAAACGACGCCAAATTTCGTCATTTGTCACTCGCATCGCGTTGCGTATAATTTGGTGATGCGTGTCACCACTTTAGTTTTCAGCGTTCGTGATGTCAAATAGCGAAATGGAACAAGGACTCGAATCGGACAACAAGGACGCCGCACCGTCGCGTGCGCCGTCCGGCCGCCGTTATGGCGGGGTGGGGCAGGCCCAGCGGGAAGCGGCACGGCGCATGGCGCTCATCGGCGCCGGCACGGCGGTTTTCGGTACGGTGGGGTTCCGGCGTGCGACGGTGCGCTCGGTGTGCGGTCTGGCGAAGCTCAACGACCGTTACTTCTATGCCGGCTTCGAGAGCATGGAGCATCTGCTGCGCGCGACGTATGCCCATCACGCGCAGTCACTCCTCGGTCAGTTGCAGGCGGCCGTAGCCACCAGCGCGCCGACACTCGACGCGCGACTCGACGCCGGCTTGCACGCGTTTTTCACCTTCTTGCGCGATGCTCACGCCGCGCGCGTGCTGCTGCTGGAGGTGATGGGCGTGAGCCCCGAAACCGACGCGACTTACCAGCGCTATCTCTTCGAATTTGCCCGCTTGATCATCGGCATGGCCGACGCACCGCCGCCGGTCAGTGAAGACGCGGCGGCCGACGCCCGCATTGTCGGGCTGGCACTCGTTGGCGCCATGACCAACGCCGGGACGGCATGGGTGCTGACCGGATATCAAGACACGGAGGCCCGCATGGTCGCGTGTTGCCGCCGCGTGTTGCGCGGGGCGCTGGCCTAGGTGTCAGGTCTGCGATGGCGACGGACGTCCGGCTTCCCGCCCGTCGCGTCGGACCTCCCGCCGCCTACTCGCTGCTTCTAGCTTCGGTATGGCGGCGCTCGCTACAATACGTCTTTCGCGTTTGGCGCGCTCGCGCGCGACAACGCATCCCTTTTCCTCACTCATCAAGGGTCGCAAATGACCACTATCGGAACCCCGCTGTCGCCGAGCGCGACGAAGGTCATGTTGTTGGGCGCTGGCGAACTCGGCCGCGAAGTCCTGATCGCGTTGCAGCGGCTCGGCGTCGAGACGATTGCCGTCGACCGTTATGAAAACGCGCCGGGGCAGCAGGTCGCGCATCATGCCCGCACGATTGCGATGACCGACCCGGAACAACTCAAGGCGCTCATCCTCGCCGAAAAGCCCGACCTCGTCGTGCCGGAAATCGAAGCCATCGCCACGCCGATGCTCGAAGCGCTCGAAGCCGACGGCATCGTCCACGTCGTGCCCACGGCGCGCGCTGCCCGTTTGACGATGGACCGCGAAGGCATTCGCCGTCTGGCCGCCGAAACGCTCGGCCTGCCGACCAGCCCCTACCAGTTCTGCGATTCGCTCGAACAGTTGCAGGCCGCGATCGACGGCGGCATCGGCTATCCGTGCGTGGTCAAGCCGGTGATGAGCAGCTCTGGCAAGGGGCAAAGCAAGATCGACGGTCCCGATGATGTGAAAGCCGCGTGGGACTACGCCATGGCCGGCGGCCGCGTGAGCCACGGCCGCATCATCGTCGAAGGTTTCATCGACTTCGATTACGAGATCACGTTGCTCACCGTGCGTGCACGTGGCGCCGACGGACAGGTCGAAACCCACTTCTGTGCGCCGATCGGCCACAAGCAGGTGAGCGGCGATTACGTCGAGAGCTGGCAGCCGCACCCGATGCCGGTGAACGCGCTGGAGCGTGCTCGCCTGATCGCGCGCGAAGTGACCCAGAATCTGGGCGGGCAAGGACTCTTCGGGGTCGAGCTGTTCGTGAAGGGCGACGAGGTGTGGTTCAGCGAAGTGAGCCCGCGTCCGCACGACACGGGCATGGTGACGATGATCACGCAATGGCAGAACGAATTCGAACTGCATGCGCGCGCGATTCTCGGTCTGCCGGTCAACACCACGCTGAAGACACCCGGTGCGAGTGCGGTGATCTACGGCGGCGTGGACGCGACGGGTGTCGTGTTCGACGGTGTGGATCAGGCACTGCAAGTGCCGCAGACCGACATTCGTCTGTTCGGCAAGCCCGAGAGCTTCGTGAAGCGCCGTATGGGCGTCGCGCTGGCTTACGACGACGACCTCGACGTCGCACGCCGTAACGCGCTGGAAGCGGCCAGCCGCGTGAAGCCGCGCGCCGTCTGAGGGCCTCCGGCCCGCGTTGTATCCCGTTGTCGGCCGCCGCAGAGGGCGGCTGACAACGATCTCACCGCCATCTCACCTGTCAGGCCATCCAGGCCATCTGCGCCCGGCCGTGAGGCGCATCGAAATCCTGCGACGGTCCGACCGGTACGATGCCGGTCGGATTGATCGTCCGATGGCTCTCGTAGTAGTGACGCTTGATGTGCTCGAAGTTGACGGTCGCCGCAACGCCGGGCTGTTGGTAGATGTCGCGCGTATAGGCCGACAGATTCGGGTAGTCCGCGATGCGGCGCACGTTGCACTTGAAGTGCCCCACGTAGACGGCATCGAAGCGGATGAGCGTGGTGAATAACCTGATGTCGGCTTCGGTCATGCGCGCACCCGTCAGAAAGCGGCGGCTGGCGAGGCGCTGCTCCAGCATGTCGAGTGTCTCGAACAGGGGCGTGACAGCCTCTTCGTAGGCCGCCTGCGTCGTCGCAAACCCAGCCTTGTAGACGCCGTTGTTCACCGTGTCGTAGATACGCGCATTGAGCGTGTCGATTTCCTCGCGTAACGCTACCGGATAGTAGTCGCCCGCCGTGGCGCCCAGCCCGTCGAAAGCGCCGTTGAACATGCGCAGGATTTCCGACGATTCATTGTTCACGATGGTGCGGGTGAGGGTGTCCCACAACAAGGGGACGGTCACGCGCCCGGAGAAGCGATCGTCTGCCGCGAGATACACGTCGCGCAGGAATGCGGCGTGGTTGACCGGATCGCCTGTGACCCCGGGGCCCGGCGCGAAGGTCCAGCCGTCGTCCAGCATCAGCCAGTTCACCACGGCGACGGGAATCATGGCTTCCAGCCCCTTCAGCGCGCGCATGATGAGCGTGCGATGCGCCCACGGGCACGCATAGCTCACATACAGCACATAGCGCTGCGGCGCGGCCGCAAAGCCGGATGCACCTTCGCTATCCGGCGCTGGTGCGCCATCGGTGGTGATCCAGTGGCGAAAGGTCGTGGGGCGGCGCTCGAAGCGCCCGCCCGTGGCGCGCGTGTCATACCAGTCGGTGTGCCACTTGCCGTCTACCAGCAGGCCCATTTCATACCTCCAGCGTGGGGAGACTTGTCAGCATAGCCGCGTGACCCGCCACGCAACGAAAAAACCCCGCCAGAGCGGGGTTTTCAGTTCGGGCAGACGGTTAAGTTCTGCCCGAGGCGCGTCGATCGGGTTAGCGATCGCTTAGCCGAACATCAATCACTTAGACCGGATTGATGTTGCTGGCTTGACGGCCCTTCGGTCCCATCTTCACTTCGAAGGTGACCTTTTGGTTTTCTTGCAGGGACTTGAAGCCCTTTGCTTGGATTTCCGAGAAGTGCGCGAAGAGATCTTCACCACCTTCGTCCGGCGTAATGAATCCGAAACCCTTGGCGTCGTTAAACCACTTGACGGTACCAGTTGCCATTTCTTAAATCCTTAAAATTTTCAAATGAGCGAGCGAGAAGCTCAGTGAGCGCATGACATTAAAGCTGATCAGGTACAACCGAGTTGACGCATAGGGCGACATTAGATGAACACAAGACTCGCCATACAACGTTCATGCACCCGTTTTTTTACGGGAAAGGTGGGAAGGTGTCAAGCGGGGAAACTTTTAGATTGTTGATCTACGCCAGTCTCGAGCCATTTTTCGTTGCAGTGCGACATGTGCGTGGAGCAACCGGACGACCGGTCCGTCCAGGTATTCCATTTCGGGATGGTTTGCGCCCGTTATCCCGACTTCCACATATAGCGCAATGCAGGAACTTCAATGCCGGGTGAGACAGCGATGGGGTGAACCGGGCCGGCGGCACCGCCAAGTTGTTCGTAAAACCGGCGCGCCCGCGTGTTCTGCGCCAACACCCAGAGATAAAGCGGCGCACTGGGATCGAGCGCGTTCGACCAGGCTCTGACGCGCCCGAAAAGTGCTTGCCCGATGCCTTGCCCCTGCCACGGCGCGGCCACGTGGAGGTTGTCGACCAGAATGCCGTCGGCACCCGACAAGGCGCAGATGAAGCCCGCGAGCGGGCCGTCGTCCAGACCGGGGCAGGCTTTCCAGATGCGCAGCGCGGGGTCGTCGACGCGCGTCAGCCGCTCGCGCCAGAGCGAGGCATGTTCGCGCGCCAGATGGGCGAGTAGCGGACCCGCGGGGAGGGCGTGTGCATAAGTGGCCTGCCAGCTATGCGCGTGAAGTGCCGCAATCGCTTCCACATCCGATGGCGTGGCGCACAAAATACGCGGCGCCGTCATGCCATGTTTCCCGTATGCCGAGAGTCGGATCGGGCAAAACAAGAATTAGCTTCGCACCAAAAAAACGAAGTGAAATAAATCGGTTGTCGCGCCGGCGCAACGCGCGCCGGCGTACGCCGAAATGTCATGGACATGTCACCACCCTATGCAGCCTCACGAAAATGAGAGGGTGGCGTCCGGAGTACGTGGCGTCACCGCCTGATGACTATAACGCGGCGACTTTGTGTTTGCGCAGGCTGGCCGTCTTCATCGGCGTGCGGGACTTGGCGCTGGCACGTTTGCCGGCGGCGGTGTGCGATTTGGCTGAGGCTTGTCTGGCGGCCGCCTTGCCTTGGTTTTTGCGATGCGACTTCGCCTGCGTGGTTGTCGCATGCGTTGCCTTCATCTTGGAAGGTTTCGCGCGCGCCGTTTTCACCGACTTGGCTTTGGCGGCTTTGGCAGTTTTCTTCGCTTTTGCCGGTTTCGCTGATTTTGCCGATTTGGCGTGCTTGGCCGGCTGGCTCGCCTTGTGCGTGTGATGCCGGACGGCGGCGTCGGCAGCGTGTGCCGGGGTGGTGGCGATGAACGCCGCAAAGACGGCGAACGTGATGGCGGCGAGCGCCTTGCGCGAAGCGCGCAGGTAGGACGTAAACAACTGTGTCTCCGTGGGGATATCGAAAGTTAAGACGTGACCGCTCTGCCGGCTGTGGTTCACGGTAACGTGAAGTGACGCCGGTCTGTTGTGCGCCGGCCGAGGACCGGATTCCGGCGGTGTTTGTGACCGTCGCCGCACACGAGCGGGCGCGATTGTAGTGCCGCTAAAAAGCGTTGTCGAGATGGCCGGTCGGCCGTCCGTCGTGACGCGAAGGCACCGTGTCGCGTCTCTCGCAAGAATTTTGTGCGGTGCCACATGAGGGACTCGCGGGGTAGGTATTTTCCCTAGGGGTGTGGAAAACCGCGCCACGACTTAATTTGCGGGCGTCAAAATTCATACCTGACACCCTCAAATTTCACAGGTGAGTGCCGTTATAGGGCTCAATGCCCGGCACAATGCCGATATCAAATCCGGGCAATCACGCTACGCGGCCGCGAAGTGCCGCGCGTCTTTCGAGACCACAAGTGGCAACCAACCAGGCACCAACGCCCGATGCTTTGCAAGCGCTGCTGGCGACTGTGCAGCGCAATGAGCGTTCGCTAAAACGTTTTCAGGACATCGAACTGGCCCTGATGGGCGCCCCCGACTTCGGGCAGTTTCTGGAGGTGGTGCTCAACCGGTTGCGTCACGACTTCGATCTCTCGGGGGTCCACGTGATGCTCGCCGAGATCGACGACACCTTGCGCGATCTCATCGACACCGCCGAAGGTGTCCGTGCCCTCGACTCCGGGTTATGTATCGCGCAGGATGCCGGCACGTTCGCAGCGATCTGCGGCGATGGACGCCTCTGGATCGGCGCACCGCGCGAGCGCCACGTGCCGCTCTTCGGGGCGCGTGCACCCGCCAGCGCAGTGGTCATCCCGTTGTCGCGCAACGGCCGCTACATCGGCGTGATCGCGCTGGGCAGCCGCGACGCAAAGCGCTTCGCCCCCGACATGGCCACCGATTTCCTTGAGCGTTTCGGCGCGGTCGTGGCGGTCTGTCTCGAGAACATGTGGAATCGCGAGCGGCTCAAGCGCATCGGGCTCACCGATCCGTTGACCGGCTTGTCGAATCGCCGCTACTTCGATCAGCGCCTGCGCGAAGAGGTGATTCGCGGCGTGCGCTACGGCGCACCGCTGGCGTGTCTGCTGATCGACATCGATCACTTCAAGCGCGTGAACGACAGCCACGGCCATGCGACCGGTGACCGCGCGTTGCGCGCCGCCAGCGCGTGCATGCGTGCACAACTGCGCGTGACGGATACGTTGGCGCGCTACGGTGGCGAAGAGTTTGCCGCGCTGTTGGTGCAGACCGAGCAGAACTGGGCGGGGACGGTGGCAGAGCGCGTTCGCCGCGCGGTGGCGCGTCTCGAAGTGCCCGACGACGACGGTACGCTGGTGCCGCTCACCATTTCGATCGGGCTGGCGAGTATCGATCCGCGCGACAGCGCCGATCCGGAGGCCTTGCCGATGCGCCTGCTCGGTGCTGCCGATGCGGCACTTTATGCTGCCAAGCGCGCGGGGCGTGACCGCGTCATGGTCGCGGCGCCGGCAACGCTGCGCTGAGTGCCGGGCGAACGACGCTCAGCGCACGCTGAACCAGCCGATCAGCAACGACACCGTCACGACCGACAGCACCGTAGAGATCAGAATGGCGCGCGATGCCACGGCGGCTTCGCGTCCGTAGAGTTGCGCCAGCATGAACGGCCCGGTGCCGATCGGCAGGGCTGAGAGCAGCAGGGCACTGTGCGCCCAGATGGCCGGCAGATCGAACACCCGGAATGCGAGAAATGCCGTAATGGCCGGTTGAAAGATCAGCTTGAGCCCGACCAGACGTCCAACGGCGCGCGCCGTGCGCGGCTCGCGGGCGCCGCCCGAATTCTGGGCGAGGAACATGCCGATGGCCACCAACGCACAAGGGCTCGCCGCGCCGCCGAGCAGCGTCGTGAAGTGAAGCACTGGCGCGGGCAGGGCGATACCTGCCGCGGCAAACGCCATGCCGACAAACGGCGACACCACCAGCGGATTGCGAATCAACGCGCGGGCGACGAAAGCGCTCGTGCGGCGCCACGAAGGCGTGGTTTGCAGATCGGTTTCGATAATCGCAATCGAGATCGCAAACAGCACGGTCGCGGTCAGCAACATGGCGACCACCACCGCCGGTACGCTGGCCGGGCCGAACGCGACCAGACACAACGGCAGACCCATGAACCCGGCGTTCGGATAGGCGGCGCCCATGCCTTCGATGCTGGCGTCGGTCAGCCGTCCACGGACCGTGCGATCGAGCAGAAACGACAACGCGAACGTTGCTGCCATGCCTCCGCCAAACGCGCCCAGAAACCCCGGATTGATCAGCTCGCCCCACGTGATCTGCGCCATCGACTGGAACAGCACGGCAGGCAACGCAAGGTAGACGACGAAGCGATTCAGCGCGTCGAGCGCCGATGGCCCGAGCCACGCGCGGCGGGCACACAGAAAGCCCACGAAAATCAACCCGAAGACGGGCAGTGCTGCGGAGATGACGGCTTGCATGATCAGTGCTCCGCCGCGAGTCGAATCAGCCACTCGCGCCGGGCGTTGCCGCCATCGGCCTCGGTGTGCTCGCGGGCCGCTGCCTCGGCACCGGCCGGGTCGCCTGCGGCGATGCGCGCGACGATTTCACCGTGCTCGTGCCAGACGACTTCCTGCTTAGGCAGCGTGCCGAGCGTTGCCGCCATCGCGCGCATGATGTGCGGCCATTGCGGTGCAACCGTCTGCGCGATCAGTGGATTGCCCGAGGCGTCATGCAGCGCGGTATGGAATGCCACTTCCACGCGTACCTGCCGGGCGACCGGTGTGCCATGTGTCAGGGCCATGCCGGCTGCCACGGCATCGTGCAACCGGCGCAATTCGTCCTCACCTAAGGTGCCTTCCGCCATGCGCCCGGCCGCCAGCCGTGCCGCCAGACCGTCCAGTGCCGTACGCACCTGATAAAGCTGGCGCAGATGGGCGGCGTCGATGGGGGCAACTTCCAGCCCCTGACGCCCGCTGTCACAGACCAGTCCGTCGCGCTTGAGCAATTGCAATGCATGGCTCACGGGCTGACGCGACACCCCGAGCGAATCGGCCAGTTCCGCCTGACGGATACGCTCACCGGGCGGCAGCGTGAGATCGGCGATGGCATCGCGCAGGCGCGAATACACCTGATCGATCAGGACCGGGCTGCTCGCCAGCGGGGCGAGGGCAGTTTGCGGGTCGGCAGGTGACGGGGCGTTCGACATGAAGAAATCCAGTGCCGACAGGGTGTCGACGCTTTCGTGATATCTGGAATTCCGAATTCTACGCCGATGAACGGATCTTGAGTCACGTGAATCGCTACGCAGATGAAAATTTGGAAGGTTGACCCTGAAACCGTGCAGATGACGGCGGTGCGTGAAGGCGCGGATTACTTGCTCGGATCGAGCTCGGGCGGGGCGATGGAGGCCGCGTGCGATGGCGTTTGCAGCAATGCCTGCACGGTCGTACGGGTGCGTTGCAGGCGGCGGGCGAGTGCCCAGGCGTCGGCCTCGCGCTCGAACAGGCCGACGATCAGATGGGCTTCGCCGGCGAAGCCATCGGAAAACAGGCCGATATTCTTCGCGATCATCTCGCTCGCCCGTTCCACCGAGACGGTGTACTGACGCGGTGAGCGGTACTGATTGATGACGACAGCAAAGGCGTGGGAGAACGCGTCAGACATGCGAGAGCCTCCTTCGGAGCCCGTGCGTGACATTCGGCAAGCGTTGCCGGTCGTCCACGCAAAAGCACGCACACAACGTTGTGCTTCCGGTGATTGTAGGCGATGTGTGTGTCCCTGTCGGGGCAAAGCGCCGGGCGAGCCGCCGGTATTTGCACCGCTGGACAAGCGTCAAGAATGCGCGGCAAAAAGCCGGCAAAAAAATGCCGCCGAGCGGGTCGGCGGCGCAACAGAGAGGGGTGACAGCGCAACCGGAGTTGCCAGACACAGCGTAGTTGCCGGGAATGACAAAGCGATGACCGCTGCGGTCATCACGACCGGATGACTATCCAGATTCGAAGGTGACGGCACCACACCCGGTAACGTCAGGCGTTACCGGCCGCTATCGCCAAGTCGGCCAAGCCGTGTGCGGCTACACGAGTACCGGCAGAGCCTGCACGACAAGCAGCCCGACGAGGGCGCCGACCACGGCACCCACGGCGCGCAGACTGTAGCGCGTCGCTCGGGTGGTGACCGGGATGCCGCCGACAAGCAGGGCACCGGCAACCGCCATGGGCAGGAACAGCGTCAGGTCGTAAAGATTGAAGTGGAATACGGGCATCTTTCTTGTCTCCTCGCCTGAAAGCCATTCCACTATAGGACGGCTGGCGAGGATGCCCAAATTTGGTGCGTCGCAGCATGTTGCTGCGACGAGACTGGCTTGCGCGAAGGTGGCGCTCAGTCGTCCTGACGCACCGCGTGCATCTTGCGGCGGGCGCTCCAGAGCGCCATGTCCTTGCGGGTGGGAGCACGTTCGTTGACGTTGATGCCGACCGGGCGCGAACGGACGGCGGATATCGGTGCGTCGCCGGGTTCGCTGCGCGCCTGAACCATCATCACGAGCGTAAATAGCGAGGCGGCAAGCGCCAGCAGGATTAGCTTCATAAGGCCCCCGGGTGAAACATGAATTGCATCTGGTCGGTGTTATCGATCGCTCGGATCGTCTATGGCGCGCGGCATATGCCGGCAACGCACTTGCGATCTTCTTGCAATCTCTGGATCTGGCACGGCTTACGGCGAGACGGCTTCTGTTGCCACTGACGGTCCTGACTGCTTTTCTGGCCGGGGGGCTCGGTGCATGTCCTGCAATTCGCGATGCGAGGCGCATCTTAGCGGCCGATTATGACAACATTCCTGCCGGATAAGAAAGCACTTATCGCTTTTATCGTTCGTTGCTGCGGCATAACAACGAACACGGAGCCCTTTAGCGTATAGCGACGCCTGCCGCCAAAAGTTTAGAAATGGTGACAACTTTTTAGCGTCACGGGCCGGCGGCCCCCAAAAAGGGGGTATCGCCGGCCCGAATCCGCGCGAACCCGCCCGAAAGCGCGGTGCACGCAGAGACTTAGGGCTGCCGCGACGCCTCATCCTGCGACATCTGCGCCCTCTGCGGGACGCCGCGCCGGGCGCGCTCCGGCAACGCCACAGCGGCGAGCGACGCCAATGCCGCGCCCGCCTGCGCGATCTCGTGCATCACGTCGGGCGACGTGCCGAGCGAGACGGCCAGTCCGGTCAGGCCTGCCCACGTCGACGGTTCGAGCAGCCGTGCAATGAGAAAACCCATGGTCAGCCTCCCGTCTCGTCGTCGAGCACCGTTTTGCCGCTGAAATAGAACGGCTGCATATCGAGAGTCGAGAGCACCGCCTTCTGGCCCAGCCCCTCGTGCGCCGCGTTGGCCAGCACGCCGTTGTCCTGGTCGATGGTCCAGGTGAACAGGCCGCCCAGCCCATTACGACGGACATAGTCGCCCTTGGCCTTCACCGTGCGCGGGGTGTCGAGCGACAGGAACAAGCCGCTCGACGGGTTGAACAGGAAGTCGGCGTCCGCCACCGTATCGGTGTACAGCGAGAAGCCGTTGCGCGCGCCGCCGTTTTCGAGATCGAGATAGTTGAACAGCATGTCGAAGTACTCGGTCGTGCCCGATTCGAACGTCCCGGTGGTGATGTCGCTGCCCGGCGTGTAAGTGCCCGAGAGCGGTGCCACGCTGCCGATCTGTGCCTGACAGGCGTTGCGGCTGTACCCCGCGTAGCCGATATGCACCATCGCCAGCGGCACCTTGGCCTGACGCAGCCAGTTCACCGCGCGGTCGATGGAGAACGCACCGCTGGCGCTTGGGTCCGTGTCGTGCAGGTTGGTGTGATGCGCAAGCGCCGGTGCCCACGGGGTGCCGAAGAAGTCATAGGTCATCAGATTGATGCGCGTGACGCCGGCCGCAACGAGCCCGGGCAGATTGGCTTTCGCCATGTCGGCGACGTTGGCCGAGGCCGCGATCGAAATCTCCACGTCCTTGCGTCCCGCTGCCACCAGCGCCTTCTTGAGATCGCCGACGAGGGCGGCATAGTTCGGCCCGTCGGTGTCGTCGTAGGTATTGCCGTCGTCGGCCGGTGAGCCCGGATATTCCCAGTCGAGGTTGATCTCGCTGAACATCGGAAACCGCTTGAGCAGATCGACCACGCTCGCACAAAACGTCTTGCGTCGCGGCGCACTGGCGGCCATGCCGTGGAACGCCTGACTCATCGTCCATCCGCCGATGGCGATGGCCAGCTTGAGCGCCGGGTTTTTGGCATGCAGCAGGCGCAGACCACCTAGCACGCCTTGCGCACGCGCTTGCTGGAACATCGGCATCACGTCGTTGCTCACCCAGCCGTCGAAGCCGCAATTGCGGTACGAGAGCACGTCGCCCCAACTGTCGACGAAGGTCGCCTGATCGGCGTTGCGCTGAAAGTCCGTCGCGGCGCGGGTGATCGTCTGCGCCTTTTCGCCCTGATCGCCGACGATGCCGGCGAAGCCGATGATCAACCGGTCGTAGGCGAACGGGTCGAGCTGCATCAGGTCGACACCGCGTCCTGCCGCGTCGTTGCTGAAGTCGCCGTCAAGGCGGCCATCGTATTGCGACCAGTCGGTGTAGTAGCCCGACACCTGCAACGTGCTCTTGGCGTAACGGTTGTAGACGGGGCGCGCGACGCGAGCCGACGTGTACGACAGTTGGGTTGTGCTGGTGCCGGGGTCGAAACCGTTTTGCGCGTAGGTGGTTTCGGTGGCGCCGCCCGACGGGTCAGCCGGATAGACGAGGGCTGAGGTGGTGACGGCAGCGGTATCGGTCAGCGGGGCCGCCGTTGCAGCGGTGGCCATCGGGGCAAGGGGCTTGCGAGTGGTGTCAGACATGGTGTGGCTCCTGAGAATGAAAGGACAGTGGCCTTCGCCGGGCGGCGCTTGCCGCGCCGGCTGTGGCGTATTCAGACTCGGGCACGCTCACCGCCCATACCAGCGCAAATGCCGTGTCAGCCACGTGAGCGAGCGCTTTACGCGGCTGAGACATTGATGAAGGCACGGGCGCAGACGCTGGCGCAGGGTATGCCAATGCCCGCCATCGCAAGCACGCGCGCCGCCGCGCTGATCGATCACTGTTGCCGGCGTAGGTGCGCTTGGCGCGAAGCGATAGCCCATGCGTGGCACGGTCACGATCTGGCGATGCAGATCGAGGGGAATGAGCTTGCGGCGCAGGCGGGAAACCACTTGCATGAGGTTGGTGTCGTCCTGATCCGGACGGTCAGGCCAAAGACGCGCGATCAGCGTACGTTTGTCATGCACGACGTGTGGTGGCGAGAGCAGGGCGCGCAACAGGCGGTACTCGATCTGCGGAATCCGGACGACGATGCCATTGCGCGACACCTCGCCGTGTCCTTCACGGGCGACGCAGTGCCGTGGCAGCGCGTCGAGCGCAGGCGAAGCGCTCGTGGTCTGCCCGGTTTGCGCGGTGTGTATTTCCCCCGCTGGCGGGTCGAACCGATAGCCGACGCGTGCCACCGTCACGATGGCGCGTTGCAGACCGAGCGGGGCCAGTGAGCGGCGCAGGCGCGAGACCAGCTGCACGATCGCGGCCTCCTCCATCCACTGCGCGCGGCGTCCCCACAGCGCTTCCATGAGCACGCGCTTGTCGAGCGAGGTGCCGGCGTGGGTGGCCAGCAGCACCAGCAGACGTTTTTCCTGTTCGGAGAGCCGGGCGGCGATGCCCTGACGCTGCACGAGATTGGTGACGTCGTCGAGGTCGAACGATGACATCGGCATGGAGCGCTCCTTGTGACGAGAAAGGGAGGCTCACCGTAGCGACGCGTCATCGCCTGTCACAAGGCCGCAAGCGCGGCATAGGTGCGCGGGCCACGTGCCCTGCGTGCCTTGGTGATCTTTCACATCGTTTTCACAGGGTCTGCACACCGTCACGCGCAGGCGCCGCGCGGTAAGATACTCGTCTCGCCCTATGCGGCGACGCTGCATCCAAGACGTTGCAGGTTTTTCAGACTATTTGAAGACTCCCGGATCTCGTCATGCTCGAACTCATTGCCGAACACCGTTGTTTCGGCGGCGCGCAGCGCTTCTACCGCCATGCCTCGACGGCCATCGGTCTGCCGATGCGCTTTTCGGTGTTCATTCCGCCGCAAGCACGCGATGGCCGCGCCGTGCCGGCGTTGTTTTATCTGGCCGGTCTGACGTGTACCGAAGAGACGTTCATGATCAAGGGCGGCGCGCAGTGGCTGGCCGCTGAGCACGGCGTCGCGCTGATCACGCCGGATACGAGCCCGCGCGGCGCGGGTGTGCCCGGCGAGACGGATGCGTGGGACTTTGGCGCCGGTGCAGGTTTCTATCTGGATGCGACGCAGGCACCGTGGTCGACGAATTACCGCATGTACAGCTATATCGTCGATGAGTTGTATGGGCTGGTGACGCAGACGCTGCCGATCGACGCGAGCCGTGTCGGTATCTTCGGCCACTCGATGGGCGGTCACGGGGCCCTGACGATCGCATTGCGTAACCCGGATAAATTCCACTCGGTGTCCGCGTTCGCGCCTATCGCCGCACCGATGCACTGCCCGTGGGGCGAGAAGGCCTTCACGGGGTATCTGGGCAGCGATCGCGAGACGTGGCGTCAGTACGATGCGAGCGAGTTGGTGGCGAAGGCCGGGAAAGCGGTATTCCCGGGCGGCATTCTGATCGATCAGGGGTTGAACGACCAGTTTCTCGAAGCGCAACTGCATCCGGACATCTTCGAGCGTGCCTGTCGCGACGCCGGCCAGCCGCTGAACTTGCGCCGGCACAACGGTTACGACCACGGTTACTACTTCATCCAGACCTTCATGGCCGACCACCTGACGCACCACGCCGAGCACTTGCGCGCGTATTGAGCCGGCCGGTCAGTGAACGGCGGAGCGCATCTGTCGAGGCGTTGGCCCCGGCGGATGCCGCCTGCCGTTATCCGCGATAGCGCCGCGCAGTCGCCTTACACCGCCCGCGCTTCGTAACGGCGCGGCGGGTTCACAATCTCGTCCTGTGCGCGAACGATTTCCAACTCGTAGCGCCCGGCGAGATGCGTGACCGACAGCACGGCATCGACGGCGGCCAGCGTGTGTTCGAACGCGGCCCGCACCGTATCGCCCTTCAGCAGACGTGTGAGAAAGATGCCCGAGGTCAGGTCGCCCACGCCCACCGGGTGGCGCGAGAACGGGTAGAGCGGGCGCGAGCCATGCCAGGCTTCGTCGGCCGTGACCACGAGCATGTCGAAGCGCTCGGCGGGTTTGCCCGTGTATTCCAGATGCTTGACCAGCACCATCTTCGGCCCGCGTGCGAGCAGCGCACGACAGGCAGCGAGCGCATCGTCGAACGTATCGATCGGATGCTGTGACAGCTTTTCCAGTTCGAGATGATTGGGCGTCATGATGTCGGCCACGTCCGGCATGTGTTCGACCAGATACTGCTCGATGCCCGGTTTGACCTGACACCCTTTCTCCGGATGCCCCATCACCGGGTCGCACAGATAGATCGCCGCCGGATTCGCCTGCTTCACGCGTCGCACGGCCTCGACCACGAAGCCGGCCTGCTCGGGCGCGCCGAGATAACCGGAGAGCACCGCATCGCAATTGGCCAGTTCGCCGATATCGGCGATGCCATCGACCAGCCGCAGAATTTCTTCGCTCGGCAGCGCCTGTCCGGTCCATTTGCCGTATTGCGTGTGATTCGAGAATTGCACCGTGTTGATCGGCCAGACGTTCACGCCAAGACGGCGCATCGGAAACTCGGCGGCGCTGTTGCCGGCATGTCCGAAGACCACATGCGACTGGATGCTGAGAATGTTTTTCATGGTGACGAGGCGGGAAGGCTGAGCCATAGGTAACGCAAAACGCGTCATGCCAAAAGCGACAGACGGTCAGCGTAGCACCGCGCATTACCGGGATGCAATGCCAAGGGCGGCGGGCGGACTGCAAAAGCAGGCGCGGCGCAGCCGGATACGGTGTTCATTCCGTTCACACTTCCCCATTCCGGCTCATGCTTTCGTCCACTTCATCCAGACGGCCACACGCTTCTGTTGCCGCCACGTCTGCCGCGACGCCAGACGCCATCACAACGCCCAGGCGCAGCGTCATCGCCCGGCGATTTGCCGACGAACTCGATTGCACCGAGGCCGTGCTGAAGCCCGAGACGCTCGCCTTCGCCATTCGCTTCGAAGGCGGCGAAGTGCCGGTGCACAGAGATCTGGCCTATGACCTCTGGTACGCCAGACGTCTCGATGGCACGCGACAGTACTTCGGCAACGAGGGGGTGGTCGACGAGTGGTTCAAGCGCGCTGCGCCGACGCCGGACACTGACGCTGTGACGAGTGCCGTACAGCAGCGATACCGGCTCAAGCGCATGGGGTATCGCTTTGCCGCGCACGCCGTATCTTTGCCGCCGGAGGCTGTGCGCAAACCGCTGCCGCGTGTGGCGCATACGGTATGGCTCGGTGGCAGGATGTCGACATGGATATTTGCCAACATCGCGCGTTTGGGCCGTAGTTTCGAGAAGGCGTCGCCGTCATTTGCCGTGCAACTTCACGTCATGAAGTCGCGTGCGCAGGCACCATCGTTGCACCAGCAACTCGATGGTTTGCCGAACGTCACAGTCAAAGTCCTCACCGACGAGCCGTTTTTTCGCGACTTCGCGGCTTCGCCGTCGTTTGCCATGTTCCGTGAGCTGACGGCAGCGAAATACTGGAGCGCGCCACACGACGCCGTGCGCTACCGGGTGCTGCACGCACTCGGTGGCATCTTGTTCGATCCGCGCGACAAGTTCCGATTTGGCCCGCTGACGCTGCCTGAGGCGTTGGCGCTGGCCGACGTGGCGGTGAGCGGGTTCATCGTGCCGCCTCATGCTTGCCAATACAGTCCGTTGCATGTGGGAATCATGGCGTCGTTGCCGGGCAATCCGGCCATCGAAGCCATCAACGACAACATGTGGCGCAAGTGGCAGGAGATGACTGGCGACGGCGCGCCGCCGTGCTATCGCGAGTGGTTGTGCGCGCCGACGCAAGCACCGGATGCGTGGCTCACACGTACGTTGAGTGATCTATGCGGCCCGCACCTCGTGACCCATGTGCTGTATGACTGGGTGCCGGGCATCCGCACGATGGTCGACATGATGAAGGCCAACGAGGATGGCATCGAGATAGGTGGGAATGCCCGTCCGGAATACGCGGCGTTGATGGACTACTACTTCGCGTTCGACAAGCAGATGGCCGCCGTGGATTCTGCCGATGACCGGCGAGACATCGCCATGGATCTCGCGCTGGGCGTGCTGGCGCGCTCGGGGTAAATGAAAACGCCCGCTGCCGGATCGCCGTCATCTTTCATGACGGCCCGGCAGCGGGCGTGGCTGGCTCCCGTAAGGGGCGAGCTTACTTCTTCGACGAAATGATCGCTTCGGCCACGTTCTTCGGGGCTTCCGCGTATTGCTTGAACTCCATCGTGTACGTTGCGCGGCCTTGCGTGAGCGAGCGCAGCGATGTCGAGTAGCCGAACATTTCCGACAGCGGCACTTCGGCGCGCACCAGCTTGCCGCCGCCGCCCGCGATGTCGTCCATGCCCTGCAACATGCCGCGACGGCTCGACAGATCGCCCATCACGTTGCCCATGAACTCTTCAGGCGTCTCCACTTCCACCGCCATCATCGGTTCGAGCAGCACCGGTTCGGCGCGGCGCATCGCTTCCTTGAACGCCATCGAACCGGCCATGCGGAACGCGTTTTCGTTCGAGTCCACGTCGTGGTACGAGCCGAACGTGAGCGTGACCTTCACGTTGACCACCGGGTACCCGGCGACCACACCGTTCGGCAGCGTCTCGCGAATGCCCTTGTCCACCGCCGGGATGTACTCGCGCGGCACCACGCCGCCCTTGATGGCGTCGACGAATTCGTACAGCTTTTCCTTGTCGGGTTCGAGCGTGATCACCACGTCGCCGTACTGACCGCGTCCGCCCGACTGCTTGACGAATTTGCCCTGCACGTCCTCGATTTTCTTGCGGACGGTTTCGCGATAGGCCACCTGCGGCTTGCCGACGGTCGCCTCCACGCCAAACTCGCGGCGCATGCGATCGACCAGAATTTCAAGGTGCAGCTCGCCCATGCCCGAGATGATGGTCTGGCCAGACTCTTCATCGGTCTGCACGCGGAACGACGGGTCTTCCTGCGCGAGACGATTGAGCGCCAGGCCCATCTTCTCCTGATCGACCTTCGTCTTCGGCTCGACTGCCTGCGAAATCACCGGCTCCGGGAATTCCATCTTCTCGAGGATGATGATCGCGTCCGGGTCGCACAGCGTGTCGCCCGTGGTCGCTTCCTTCAGGCCGACGGCAGCCGCGATATCGCCCGCGCGCACTTCCTTCAACTCGATGCGCTGGTTGGCGTGCATCTGAAGAATGCGCCCCATGCGCTCTTTCTTGCTCTTGGTCGGGTTATAGACCGTCGCGCCCGATTCGATCACGCCCGAGTACACGCGGAAGAAGATCAATTGGCCGACGAACGGGTCAGTCATGATCTTGAACGCGAGGGCCGAGAACTTCTCGTCATCGGCCGGGTGACGCTCGATCACCTTGTCGTCTTCGTCGTGACCGGCAATGGCAGGCACGTCGACCGGTGAGGGCAGGTAGTCGATCACCGCATCGAGCATGGCCTGCACGCCCTTGTTCTTGAAGGCCGTACCGCACAGCATCGGCACGATCTCGCCGGCGACCGTGCGTTTGCGCAAGCCGGCCTTGATCTCGTCTTCCGTGAGGGCTTCGCCGCCGAGGTATTTCTCGAGCAGCGCCTCGTCAGCCTCGGCCGCCGCTTCGATCAGCTTGTCGTGCCATTCCTGCGCGCTTGCTTTCAGATTGTCGGGAATGTCGATGTAGTCGAACTTCACGCCTTTCGACGCTTCGTCCCAGACGATGCCCTTCATCTTCACCAGGTCGACCACGCCCTGGAAGTTGTCTTCGGCGCCGATCGGAATCTGAATCGGCACGGCGTTGCCGCGCAGACGCTCGTGAATCTGTTTGTACACGCGGAAGAAATCGGCACCGACGCGGTCCATCTTGTTGACGAACGCGATGCGCGGCACCTTGTACTTGTTGGCCTGACGCCAGACCGTTTCCGACTGCGGCTGCACGCCGCCGACCGAGTCGTAGACCATGCAGGCGCCATCGAGCACGCGCATGGAGCGCTCGACTTCAATCGTGAAGTCGACGTGTCCGGGGGTGTCGATGATGTTGATGCGGTGGCGCGGATAGTTGCCGGCCATACCGGCCCAGAAGCAGGTGGTGGCAGCCGACGTAATCGTGATGCCACGCTCCTGTTCCTGCTCCATCCAGTCCATCGTGGCTGCGCCTTCGTGAACTTCGCCGAGCTTGTGATTGACGCCCGTGTAGAACAGGATCCGCTCGGTCGTCGTTGTCTTGCCAGCGTCGATGTGAGCGCTAATGCCAATGTTGCGATAGCGCTCGATGGGAGTTTCTCGGGGCACGATGCACCTCTTTTGCCAGGCGTGGGAAAAGCATAGGAGCAGCCATCATACTCCAATGTCGCGTTACCGCGCTGGCAGGCAATTCGCCCTGAAGACCAGCAGCCACGGGGCTTTTCGACCGACTGGCGCAGGCGGGCAAGCCGCCTGCGCCGGCCTGCTGCATCAGGCGATGTGGCGCTCGCGGGAGAAGGCGAGTACGGCACCGCGCGGGGTGTTGGCCGCGGGTGCCAGGTCGTCACCGTCATGCATCGGGTTCAGGGCCTGCCCGCCGGGCAACTGGAACACGGCGACGGCTTCGCGCAGGTTGCGCGCCTGATCTTCGAGCGAGCCGGCGGCGGCCGTGGCTTCTTCGACGAGGGCGGCATTCTGCTGTGTGACCTGATCCATCTGCATCACGGCGGTGTTGACCTGCTCGATACCGCCAGACTGCTCCGCCGATGCCGCAGAAATCTCACCCATGATGTCGGTCACGCGCTGCACGGCCTGCACGATATCGGTCATGGTGCGGCCGGCCTCGCGTACTTGCGACGAGCCGTCTTCGACCTTGCCGACCGACGTCTCGATGAGCCCCTTGATTTCCTTGGCGGCAGCGGCGCTGCGTTGCGCCAGCGTACGCACCTCACCGGCCACGACAGCGAAGCCACGGCCCTGTTCGCCTGCGCGCGCCGCTTCGACGGCGGCGTTGAGCGCCAGAATATTCGTCTGGAAGGCGATGCCGTCGATCACGCCGATGATGTCGTTGATTTTCGTCGAGCTGGCTGCGATTTCCTGCATCGACGAGACGGCACGCTCCACCACGCGGCCGCCTTCGCCCGCAATCTCCGACGCATTTGCAGCTAACTGGCTGGCCTGACGCGCATTGTCGGCGTTCTGTTTGACGGTGGCCGTCAACTGTTCCATCGACGATGCGGTCTCTTCGAGCGATGCCGCCTGCTCTTCGGTACGTGCCGAAAGATCGGTATTGCCGGCGAGCAATTCACCGGATGCCGAGGCAATCGCCGCCGTGCCGGTGCGCACGCGCCGCACAATCTGATCAAGACTTTCATTCATGTGTTTGAGAGCCGCCATCAACTGGCCAGTCTCGTCGCGGCTCGTGACCTCGATGCGGCTTGTCAGATCGCCTTGCGCCACGCGCTCGGCAATCTGCACGGCGCGCGCGATCGGGCGCGTGACGCTGCGCGTGACCGACCATGCCGCCCCAATCCCCACGATGGCTGCGGCCGCCCCGATGGCAGCAAGCAACCACTTGGCGAAGACAATGTCGGCGCTGGTGGCCGCACCGGTCTCGTCGACGATCTTCTGCTGGAGTTTGACGAGATCCACGGCCTCGGCCTGCATGGCATCGAGCGCGGGCAAGGCCTCGCGTTCCACCACGCCGAGGGCCGCGTCGCGCTGGTCGGCGGCGAGTTGGGTGTTCACGGCGGTGCGGGCCTTCTGGAATGTCTCGTTATGCTGACGAATGCTGGCCAGCAGCGCGCGGCCGTCGTCGGACGTGACGTATTTGTCCAGCACCTGCTGGGCTTGGGCGATACGCGCGAGGTTCACGTCGATGCGCTCGTTGTACGTCTTGCGTAGCGCGGGGTCGTTCGTGGTGAAGACTTCGAGCAGACGGCGTCCGTTGCCGCGCACCATGGCGTCGATGGTGTGGGCCGCATCGGCCTTGGACCAGGCGCTGGTCAGCAGCATCTCGTTGGCGCGTTCGATCGCCACGAAACGTACTAGCGCGATGGTGAGCATGGCGAGCAACAGCACCAGGAGGGTGCCGAAGCCGATGGCCAGCCGGGTCCGGATTTTAAGGTCGGCGATTCGCATAGGGAATGACTCCGTTTTAGGGATGTGATGTCGCAGCGTCACGGGTGACGTGACGTTTGCGACGTTGCGAGGAGTGGTCGCCGGGCTGCCGCGGCACGCGTCAATACAAGGGATACGGTACGACGCGACGTTGGCTCACGCGCCGGGTTCGACACGTGTGACATGTCCGGCGACGCGTGACGGGGGGATTCGAGGGAAGCCAGTCCGTCTACCTTCGTATACGACTTGAAATACGACTCTCTGAAGGTGTCTTACAGACGAACGGGGTAAACGCCGACATGAATCCTATACAAACCTAACGGCGTAAATGGGCGGCAGATGTGTGCTCATGCACTGCCAGCGCTCGCCCGCGTCCTCGCTGATCCACAGGGCGCCGGTGGTCGAACCCATGGCGAGCGTGCGCCCGCTGGCGTCGACATCGAGGCCGTGCCGGTAGATCAGGTCGTACGACGGTGTTTCGGGCAGCCCGTGGGCGAGGGTGGTGAAGGTCTCGCCGCCGTCGCGGGTGCGGGTGACGACGAGGCGGGCGTCGACGGGAATCCGGCAGGCGTCGCGTTGTGCAGGCACGAACCAGGCGGTATCGGGGTCATGCGGATCGACCGCTGCGGCAAAGCCGAAGCTCGACGGCAGGGCATGAATGCGGCGCCACTGGGTGCCGAAATCCAGACTGCGGAAAATGCCGTTATGGTGCTGGGCCCATAACGCGTTGGGCGCGGTGCGGCATTGCACCAGACGGTGGACGTCCTGCGCGTTCGGATCGAGACGACGTTCCGGCGGCATGTAATCCGCCTCCATGCCGGTGGCGGCGAGCGCCCACGTCTGGCCGTCGTCGCGCGTGCGCCAGACGCCGCCGGTCGAGATCGCCACGATGACGTGGCGGCTGTCGTGCGGGTCGATGCAAATGGAGTGCAGCCCGGGGTGGTCGTAGCCGCCGCCCATCCATTCGGCTCGCTCCGGGCGGTCCCACAGGCTTTGCACGAGATGCCAGTGCTCACCGTGATCGGGCGAGCGGAACAAGCCGCCCGGGATCGTGCCGGCCCACAGCACGCCGGGCGCGTCGGGACCTGCGGCTTCTAGTGTCCAGAGAAGTTCGACGCTCGGGGCTTGCGGCTCGGAGGATGTTGGGGGCACTGAGGAAGTCGCAAGTCCCACGTCGTTGGCGCTGCTTGCGTTGCCGGTCCCGGCGCCTGTGCCTGCGCCGTCGGCTTGCGGGTAGGCGGGTGGCGCCAGTTCGGTCCATTCACGGGCGCCGGCCGCTTTGCGCCAGAGCTTCACGCCGAAGTGCCCGAGATTGAGGGCTGCATAGTCGCTGCCATCACGCGCGTCGTGCAGCACCGCGCTCACGGGCTCACCAGGAAACTCAGGGGTACTGGAGACCAACTGCCAGCCTGACGCGTCGCGATGCCAGGTGAACAAGCCCTTGCGGGTGGCGACCCGCAGTGCGGGTCTGGTGTCGCTTTCCACGATCCTCCTCCTCGGCAGTCTGCGGTTTGCTCACTCGTTCGGTTGGCCGCGCAGACCGACTCGCGCATATCGCCGCATCAACCTTTTTTCAGCTGAGAGATTCGTCCACTCACCCGCCAGACAGCGCTTGTGCAACGTACACGCGGCTCTCTGCGTCGAGGGCATCGCTCAGATGACTGCGATCCTTGAGCAGATGGCCGTCGACAAAGACCGCGACATGCGCGCGCAAACGGCCCTGATCGTTGAAGAGATAACCGCGCAAGCCGGGCGCCCGCGTCGTGCATGTGGCGAGCGCGGATTGCACGGTGGCACCGTCGACCTGCTGTTCATCGACGGGGACGTGACGTTGAATTGCGGGTGCAAACGTGACGGTTGCCATGTCTCAGTGTAGACAACGGTGCGTGGCCCCGTAGTGCGCGTTGCAGCGCTGTTGCGTGATGGCTGCGTTGTAGCGGGCGGGGAATAACGCCCGCTCCGGGCTGACTGCAAACGCTGCGAGCTGAATCGAGGTGTCGAGAATCGCGATCGACGCGATGCACCCTTTGGTTAACGACCCGTGAGTTTCGGTGCGTGTGAAGCGTGATCCCGGGGCGCGGCATCGTATATCGGACACTCCCCAACCCCATTCACCGCTTTATTGTTCACCATTATCGGAGTGCCCGCGAGCGCAGTGCCGCAGGCCAACACCGGGGGAATGAGCGATGGCGAAGAGCAAAGCACGAGATATTGGAATGGGACGCTGGTCGGACGCGGCGATCCGGCGGCAATTGCGTTTGCACCGGGCGGGCGAGCCGTCGCAGACGGAGGATTCGACGGTCAAGCGACCGCCGGCACTGGCGAAATGCGAGGGCCACTTCGTGTGGCTTGGCCGGCAGGCGGCCTTTGTCGGGCGGCAGGACGGGCACCTGCCCGGCGGCGGCCGGCACTACGCCGTATGCACGTCGCAGGCCAAGCGCTTCGATAGCGTCGATGCGGCCCGCGCAGCGGTGGAGGCACTGACGGGCGATGCGATGGTGATGTACGCGTACGCGTCCAACGGCCCGCTGTACATCGTGGGCGGGGAACCCACATGGAAGGGCGCGCCGCTAATGTCTCCCGATCGGCGCGCGTAATCGGGGCGCATTGGCGGCCGCCAATCGGTTACTTGCCCAACTCGTGACCGATCACGCCGCCGACCACGGCGCCGCCAATCGTGCCTGCGGTGCTGCCGCCAGTAGCTTCGTGGCCGATGACGCCACCGGCTGCGGCGCCGCCGAGTGTGCAACCGACGATGGACGCGCCCATGATGAGCGCGGTGGCAAGAACCAGAATCGACTTCGCCGTCTTCATGATGTGTCTCCTGTAGCGAGTGTCAGCCGCGTTTCACGTATTTCACGCGTAGCCATGTAGCGCGCGGCGGTATGGGTACAGCTTAGTTGTCGCATCGCGCGTGCACTATCGGCTGAAACTGAATCGGCTGTAGGAATAGGACGACAGACACTGCGACGGGAGACTGGGGAAGCGAGGGGGCGGGTACCGGTGCGGGAATGTCATGCAGGCCGCGCGCAGGCGAAATAGAAATGGCACCGCAGAAACGACAAGGGCCGCACAGTGTGCGGCCCTTGAAGGGTATCTGGTGGGGCGTGAGTGACTCGAACACTCGACCTACGGATTAAGAGTCCGCTGCTCTACCAACTGAGCTAACGCCCCGGTGTTACCGGGAACAAAAAAGGCTGCAAGTGACAGCCTTTCTCGGCGCCGTTTTCGGTATTGCTTGGTGGGGCGTGAGTGACTCGAACACTCGACCTACGGATTAAGAGTCCGCTGCTCTACCAACTGAGCTAACGCCCCGGTGCAACCGGGAATAAAAAAGGC
>NZ_NGUR01000015.1:0-1179846 GCF_002179865.1 Pandoraea sp. PE-S2R-1
AAGCAGACGCACTTTTCATCGAGTGCCCACACTTATCGGTTGTTCAATTTTTAAAGATCAATCGCTTCGAACTTCGCTTCGTCGCATCATTACCGCGCCGTCGCTTCGTTTTCTGCGTCGCTGCATCAGCAGCAGAGAAGTGAGATTGTGTCGCAGCTTCTCGTCGTCGTCAACAGTTTTTTTCGCTTCTTTTCGCTCGTCGCCGTAGCGACTCACAAGCTCCAAAACCACTAACCACCGGGCTTTCCAGCCCGTCGCACCTTCTTGCTTCGCCGCTTTCGCTGCATCGCTGTCGTTGCGAGAGACGAGATATTAGTCACGTTCCGCGAACTGCGCAAGCACTTTGTGAAACTATTTTGAAAAGGCGCCAAATCTCGCCGTCGCGCTATATATAGCGAGTGACGCGCGATCAACGTCTGATCCACCGGGCACCATCAATGAGAAACGCCGCAGGTGCCAAGCAACGGCCCCTGCGGCGTTTTCCTTTCCCTCACCCTTGCGCGTCGACGATCAACGCATCAGGTTCCTGCGCTCCGTGGGCGTGAGCGCCTGCAACTGCGCTTCACTCAGGTTCATCTGCCCGAGGACCTGCACGGGCGACGCCGGATCGTAGCGGAACATCCGGCCGTTATCGGCACGCGGCTTGCCCGCCGCGTCGCCAGACGTCCCGGCATCGATCATGCGCACCGAGAAGATCGACGACTGATTCTGGCGCGACGACGCCCGGTCACGCGCTACGGCATCCTGCGCCGCAGCCGCCGCCTGCGCTGCCGTGGCGCTGGCATTCGTCAGCGCCCCCACGTTCACGGCGGCAATGGTCGGAATGCCGACGGACTTGCCCTGCACCTGAATGTTCTCGGCGTTCATGACCCGCAGCGCCGCGATATTCACGTTACCGGACACCCGAATCCCCGCCTCACCCGCGTCGACCGTGCCAAGCGGTGCGATCAGATCGATGTCGCCCGGCGGAATCTCCGGGATCGGGTTCAGCGTAGCGATGCCGGCACCGGTGTTCGGCGTGGTCGGCGACAACGACACCAACCCGAGTTCGTCATACACACGACGTTGCGGCGTGTAGACCACCGTCGACTTCGACCCACGCCCCGCGTTGATATCCCCCTGCGCCGACCAGGCCAGAATATTGCCGCCGAACGTGGTGAACACACGGCTCTGACCGAGCAGGATGCTGTCACGCGCATAAAGATCGACATTGCCGCGTCCCTGCGTGAGCACCCCCGAGCCTTCACCCGGCACGAAGCCGCCGTCCACCCCCACCAGCGTGCGCCCGCCCGGCGTGAGAATGCTCACCCCGCCGCCGAAGTCGGTATGAATGCCGGCGTCCTGCACTTCGTAGTGAGGCACGAAGTACGCCGGACTGCCCCGCGCCGCCCACTGCTCTTGCGTCAGATACGCCACGCCGGGCTTCGGGCGCGTCGTCGAAATTCGCCCGATGTTTTCAAGGTAATAGAGCGCGCTGCTGTACATCGTGAGGCTGCCGTCGTACTCGATCGCAGCGCCAGACGCATCCTTCGCGGGGAACAGCGTGGCAATCGCTTCGCGCCCCCGCAGATAGCTCCCTGCACGCTGGCCGCTGGCGTCGTTGTACTCACGCCCCGAGGCGCGCAACTCCGCGAAGTACACGTCACGCAGATAAGCGCGCTGCTGCTCGGCCGGGAGCGCATCGAAGAACTGACGCGCATCCATCGACGCCGCATCGAATTGACGGCCAAGGCTATTGCGGCCGCCAAAACGCGTAGCAAGCCAGTTCACCAGATAAAGCTGGCTTTGCTGCCCGAACTCGTTGCGCAGATCACGCTTCGCCACGCCGCCACCGCTGCCAGCCGCCTTACCTGCCGCGTCGAGCTCCGCCTGTTTCTGGACGAGGAACGCATCGGCCCCGGCGGCAGTGCCGTCGTAGCCAAACTCCTGACGCAGCCAACCCGGGAGCGTGAGTTCTCCGCCATACACGACCACCGCCTTACCCGGCTGATCCGCAAACGGCCGCGAGCCGTCTGCCTGATTCGCCGCATCGAGATACCGGGCGGCGAACGCCTTGAAGTTGATACCGTCGAGCCCCTTCGGCCCCACACCGGCGGCCACCGCAATCGCCGCCCCATTGCTCCGGTCGCCCGCCTTGACGTTGGCGAGCGCGCCGAGACTGCGCAATTCGGCCTTGTCGCCCATGAACACGTTGCGTCCCGCGGTGATTTCCAGCACCCCCGGACCCGCCACGTAGAACGTGCTGTAAAGAATATCCCGGCCCGCCGACACCACGGAGACATCGTCTGCCGAGTTCTGCACGATCAGATTGCCGCGCATCGTCGTGCTCGCCACCGTCATCGGCCGCCCCGGGTTGTTCACCGGGTCCCGGAAGTCCGGCGTCGTGGTCCAGCCGGCGAACAGGCTGTCGGTGTCCAGATAGGTGCCCAGCGGCGTTCCCGAGCTGACAATGTCCCGTCCGGCCCGGATGGCCACTGCGCCGTTGCCCTCGTACCAAGTCGGCTGGGTACCCTGTTTGGGCTGAATGCTGCCGCGATAGTCGATCCCGCCGGTGTGCAGGCCCACGATATCGCCCGTGAGTGCGTAGAAGCGTGCCGGGGAAATACCGGTGAAGTCGTAACCGGACACAGTCGCCGGGGTCAGGCTGAACATCGGGAATATCGTTGCCGAGTCCCATCCGGGGGTGGGGATGAGCTCCGGTGCCAGCGCGTCCTGTCTGACATTGGTGAGAAAGACACGGCCAAACCATGCCGTTTGCACACCGCCGGCAAACGCCGGATGCTGCGGCGTAGGCAGGGCCGTCGGATCTGCCGCCGAGCGGCTGATCGGGTAACCCGACCCATACACCGAACGCCCCGCAATCATCTCGAGCGCCCCGCCATCGGTAGCGACCTTGAACAATGAACTGACGGGCTCGGGCGCCAGCAACGCAGGGGTATCGCCGATGGTGACGGCCGAGGCCCTGTCGGTAATCGCTGTCGCCGAAAAGCCGTTGTAAATATTGCCGCTCGCGGCCACGGCACGAAGCGTTGCCGGCAGCACGAAGCGACCGTCGGTTGGGGCATAGTTCGACCCTTTGCGATTGTCGGCCATCGCGGTGAGCGGCGAGAGATTCCCCCCCACACTGAACAAGTCGATGGCAGTCGAGGGCGTCCACAGCGTGAACCAACTGAAACCTTCGCCGCTGTAGTCGACACCGCCCGCCGAGAACGGCGTGCCATTGGTTCGCTGCTGCAAGCGTGTCGCGTCACCATAGCCACCGATCACCAGATCGCCGCGCGTGTCGATGCGCGCCGCCGAGTCGCCGAGCACCAGCGTCGGGCCACCGGTTGCGAGCGCCGTTTGCGCCGTAAATACATCGCGCGCCCGGGCTTCGCGCAAGTCGGGTGCCCCGAAGCGGGTATCGACACCGCCAAGCGCTCCCGCTTCGATGCGCGTCGCCCCGCGCAGATTTGTGAACGTGCCGTTCAACGCCAGATTCCCGTTGCGCCAGTCCGATGCATCGTTCACAGCGGCGCCGATCGATACCACAGCGCGCGCTTCGCGCACCGGGTTCAGCCCGCCGCCGATACGCACGTCGAGATCGCCGCCCCCCGTCAACTGGATCTCAGAGCCGTCTGCCGACACGCGCCCGGTGCTGCCGACCGACACGTTCAGGCCTTCGCTACGCGCCGTCGCACGCGTACCGTCGGCACTTCCCGGCCCGATGCGCGACTCCAGCATGCCGGCATTGCCACCGGCTTCGAGCACGACATTGCCGCCGCCGAGCGTGCCAAGTCCGGTGAAGCCGATCAGGAACGGCGCCGTTTCATACACCGAGTAGCCGGATTGCTTGCCGACGGCGTAAGTCCCGAAATTGATCCACCAGGCAGCGGGCACGCCACCTTGTGCGATCGCGGAACCCGATCCCTGTCGCCACAACCAATTGCCGACGTTGCCGGAATCCGGCACCGCTCGCGGCACGCCGAAGCTTGTGGCGCGCGAATACCCGTCGCGCTGGCCAACGGTATCGCCACGAATATCGCCCTGAGCGCGCACGAACAGATTGCCGCCGTGCTCCGGATACCACGCGCTGTAGAGACTCTGTGTACCGCTGACGTACTTCTCGAAGGATGTGCCGTCTGCGCCAAGCACGGAAGTGTTATTGACCTTGGCGCGGGCGAGGTTATAGGCGCTCGTCACATCGCGCGCCTGCGTACCCGCCGTGTAGACCCCGAACGGCGAGTTCATCGTGAAGTTACCCGCCGCGAGCATGTCGAGATCGCCCGTGCCGGTGCGCACCACGCTGAAGACCGGCTCACGCGCGGGCTGCGTCTTCTTGTCGTACTCGGCGGGGACCCCCGGCGTCACGACATGAAACGCGTCGTAGTACCCGTTCCACATCTCGATGTCTGCGGGCGTCGAGACGCCCCAGTTCGCCCAGTCGTCATCCGTGACGATCTCGCCCTCGACACCGCCCATTTGCCAGGCATCCGGCCCCCAACGCCAGACCCCGAGGGTGCCGGTTCCCGGCCGGAGCACATCGAGTTGGCCCATGCCGTAATGGGTATCCGAGAGAATCAGATGACCGTCGGCGCCCAGCGGCTGCAACGCACGCGGATCGGCCGCCGACGTGTCGGCGCCCGCGACGAGCCGCAACGACCACGACGCCGAGCCCGCCTGAAGCATCGGTGAAAGCGCGTGGATCAGCCCCTGATTGCCGTCGGCATCTGCCGGACGAACGTTGACGAACAGCACGCCCCCCGGCAGCTTGACATCGGTCTCGGAGGGAATGATCGCGCCCTTGCGCAACTGCATATCGACAGCAAGCTTCAGGCTCACCGGCATCACGGCGCCCGCAGGCCAGCGCATGGCCCCTACCGACGCCTCGGTGGGCAGCACCAACCCGGCATCGAGTTGCATACCGGAGCGCAAGGTAAGCGCCGACGTCAGGGCCGTACCGGCCGGATACACCACGTTGCCCGCCGCATCGCGCACGGCGGCCCCGAGCACGGTGCCGGCAGGCAGCGTGAGATCGGCGGCAAGCGTGGCGAGCGCCGGCAGACGCGTGCCAGCGGGCAGCTTCGCCGCCGCCACTTGCACGTCGTAATTGAGCTTGCGTTCCGCCGGGAAGGCGGTGCCAGCGGCGAGCGTTACCAGTCCGCCCACCGGCACCACGGCATCACCGCCCCAACCGGCCTTTCCGCTGGTCAGCACCCACCCCTGACTGTCGACGTTAGGCGTGAGCTTGCTGGTGTCGAACCCGTCGCTCAAGCTGCCGAATACATTCAGATTGCCGCCAGCGCGGATCGTCAGCGCACCGGCTTCGCCGCTGCCATACACACCGGTCTTCTGCGTGTTCGGATTCAGGCTCGCGTAGCGATAGCGCGACAGGTCGATGTCGCCGTCGAGGTGAATATCGCCATTGGGCGTCGCACTGACGATTTCGACACCCGGGCGCAAATGGAAAGCGTCGGTGTAGCGGCGCAATCCGGCCAGACGCGCCAGCAACGCGCCATTGGCCAGCGCGTTCGACATGAACGTCTCGTTCTGCGCATGCAGCGCATCCAGATACGCCTGATTGACGACCTGATACGGACGGCCGTCGACCGTCACGTCCGTGCCTGCCGGTGCTTTCGTGTCGCGGAACATCCCATTGACGGTAATCGAGCGCGCACCGTCGATCACGACGTTGCCGCCCGCGTCGATGGCAATGTCGTTGCCCAGCGCCTCGTTCGCGCCGCCGAGCCGCTTGGCGCTGATCTCGACCGTGCCTGCCGAGAGCGGCGCGCCATGCTTGTCGTTCGTGCCGGCGCGCACATCGAGCCGTGCGCCATCGGCCAGCACCACGCGCCCCTGCGCACCGTTGATCTCGATGACCGCACGGTTGGACGCCTCGATGGGCTGACCATAGCTGTCCAGACGCAGTGTCGTGCTGTGCGCGTCGAGCACGGCGTTGCCGCCAACCGTCACACCATCGCGCGCCGACAGACGAATCGTGCCCACCTGTGCGCCGCTCGCGTCGACACGTCCGAGTACATCGAGCCGCCCGCCGTCGATCGACAGCGTGATCTCACGCGCCTTGAGCTCGTCGCCGACGACGAGATCGCCTTGCTTGATCTGGAAACTGCGGCTGCCGAAGACACCGCCTTCGGTCAAACGCGCGTTCAGCGCCGCGAAGTCGTCGATGCGCTGTGCCCGAATATCCACACCGCCCGCCGAGAACGGCACGAACGTACCACCCGCGTCGTAGCGCCCGCTGGCACTGCCGAGCAGCTTGCCCGCCAGCGACACGAAACCGCCCGCCGGTGACAACGCAGAAACGCTGAGCTTGCCGGCCCGGTTCTCCACCGCCGACAAATCGATGCGTGAACCCGCCGTCTGGCGCACGTTACCGTTCGCGCTCGACACCACCACATCGCCACCCCAGCTGTATTTGCTGGTGTCGAAGAAATCGAGCTTGCGTCCGGCGAGGTCGAGCTGCGCACCGTCACCCAGCGTCACATCGCCCTGAGCGGCCACCGTCAGTCGGCCGCTCGGCAGCACGACATTCGTGTCGATGGTGGCAGCACCGCCCGCCGTCAGTCCGACCTCCGCGCCCAGCGCTGCGACCAGTGCGCCGTTGTCGACCACGGGTTTCGCGCGCGCACTGGCGTTGGATACCGACACATTGCCACCGGCGATGAACCGGTTCACCGATCCCGCCGCGCCGGTGAGCAGCGGCGTATCGATAACGATGTCGCCCCCGCTGTAGTCAAAGTTCTGCTTCTGATCGTTCCACCCATTCTGCGAACGATAGACAGACAGGGTGCCCTTCTGGTTGGCGCTCACGCGCTCGCTGGCGTTTAGCGCCACCGTCGAGAAGCCGACGGCCATCCGGTTCATGTCGTGATTGACGTCGTACTGCGTGGCCGGCCCGAAGCCGAACTCGATCTCGCGCGCATCGATGGACAACCGCCCGCTGCCGGTGCCCGCCCCGCCCGCGACAATGGCACCCGCCGGCGATTTCGATCCGGTCCACACAAGCCGGTCGGTCCGAATGCGGGCGATCGCATCGCTCGTCCCGTATCCGAAGATGGCGGGCGTACCCAACACGAGCGTATCGATGGTCGATTTACCCGTCGCTGCGTCGATGGTCGAGAGTTCGACGGAATCGTAGAAGTTGATCGATTCGCGCGCGATGAGCGAGAGGCTTTCCAGCGCAGGCGCGCCGTAAGTCCTGTCGCCACGCATCAGCCGCGAGAGCACCGCTTGGTTGAGCGTAAGACCGGCGGCCAGACGTCCGTCCGCCGCGAGGGCGTCGAGCGACGCCTGATCGCCGACATTGACCCGGCCGACGGCGAGCGACAACTGACGCGTGCCGTAGCGCACGGCATCGGAGATCGTGAACCGCTTGTCGGTCGCCACCGCAATTGACCCTTCGGAGAGCAGCAGCGATTCGCCCGAACATGCCGCACCCGCCGCGCAAACGCCGAGGTCGATATAACCCGCCCCGAACGAATCGCCAATCGTGGACGCCACCGGTGCGAGCATGGAGAGCCGTCCATTGGAGACCGCGAGCACCCCCGCCGCGCCCGGCGCGTAGGTATACCCCAACGTCGAATCCCACATCGACACGCCGTAGCCGAGTGTATTGATGCCACTGCCCTGCTCGATGGTGATGCCCCTGGTCGGCGAGCTCGTCACGATGAAGACTTCGCTGCCGCGAAGCACCGCGCCGCCGCGCAGCACCACGTTATTCGCGCGGCCGGAGAACCCCGCCGTGGTGGCATTGAGAATCGACCCCGAGTTGTCCTGAGACACAACCGGCAACGCACCGATCCCGACGCGTGCTGCGCCGATGGCGTTCAGATCGTCGGCCTTGAGTGAGATCAACGATTTGTCGCCCTGCCGGGGCGTCGCGCCTGCCCCAATAATCTCGATGTTGTCGGCATTCACCAGCAGGCTCGCGCCGTAGCCGCCCTTGGCCGGTGCGACATTGACCGTACCCTCGAAGCGCAACGCGGGCGTGTCGCCAACCTTGCCCCAATAAATGTCCGGCAAGAACATGAGATCAAGGCGCTTGGCGTCTGCCTCGAGCAGCGAACGCGGCGCACCCACGCGATCACTCGTGGCACGCGCGAAGTCCGCATAGCTCATTTCGTTGTACTGCGAGTAGGTCCGCAGGACATCCGCCGACGTGAGCACGACCTGCGTCGGGGTGGCATTGCGAATGGCGGTATTGTTCACACTCAATTGCGCCGGGAGCGTCAGCGACCCATTACGCATGGCGACCGGCGCCAACCCCGCCTGAGAGACGGCCTGCGTCTGCAACTCCACGCGATACGCGCCGGGCAGCAGCGCGAACGTCGACGGCAGCAGCGTGTAAGTGCCCGCCGGCAGTCCCGGCACGCCAGCGCCGATGGTGATCTGCTGGCCGGCGAGCGGAGCACCGGCCCCGGTCTCGCCCACGACAGGGGCATAAGCCGGTTGCGCGCCGGGCACGATCGCGTACACCGGATTGGACGAGAGCGACGGCAGACGGAAACTTCCCTTCGTGCCGGTCTGCACCACTTGCATGAGCGGCGCGAGACGCGCATCGGTAGAGCCGCCACGCCCGGTCAGGAACGCCGCGCCGCGAATTTCACCGCCGCCCGACAAGTCGATGACAGCGCCCGGGTCCGCAGCGACCGAATGGCTATACACGATCACCGACGGCCCACCGCCCGCCAGCCCGTACACCGCGTCTGCGGCAGCATTGAGATAACTCAATCCGTCGAGCGTGCCGCCATAGGGCATCACCAGTCCGTTGGCACTCACGGACGTGACGCTGCCCGGCAACAAGTGAAGAACGCCGTTGGCTTCCGTGTCGAGCGATGAACCGAAGACGATGCCCCCCATCGGGGCGCGCAACACGCCGCCCTGACGAATCTGCCCTGCCAGAAGGGTCATACGGCCGAACAGCGAGTACGGTTGCGGCACCAGACTGTCGCCAACGCGCTCGACGGTCAGCACACGATCCGGGTCAAGCCTCGTCGTACGCACGCAGCAATCGCTCGGATAGCTGCGCTGCCCCACGACAATCTTTGCGGTGGCATTCTGGCCCGGATAGATCTGCACTGCGGCCAACGTCATGTCGCCGGGCGAATAGACTTCGGTCTTGTCGAGCAGACGAAGGTCGCCGGTACTGCGCAACGCGACGTTACCGAAGGCATTGCGCAAGACACTGACAGGCGTCCCTGCGTTGGTCTCGATGGTCCCTGCCGTGCCGAACTGCATCCGGCCCGCTACGTCGATGAGCGCGCCGTCGATTTCGAACTTTGTCTTCTCGGCCAACAACGGCGCGCCAAGTGTTCCAGACCCCTGCCCCGAGTTCTTCGACCCGCTCACCGGATTGGGAATGATGTAGTTGTCGATTTGTTGGCGCGTCGGGCCGGCGAGTTGCACATAGGGCGCGGCGAGTCGAACCTGTGTGTCCGGTGCGGCGGTCGTCGCCAGACCAAACGAACTCGCCGTCAGGCGAAGGCTCTGACCAAGCGCCAGATTGACGTTGCCGTCGAAACTCATCATCCCGTTCGCGAACAACGCCAGGTTGTCGAACCCGCCTGCCGTCACACGGTCCACACCGATGCGCGCGCTACCCATCGTCAGCCCGCCGCCGAGTGAACCCGGGGCCAACGTGTCCGAGAGCCGGCTGTTGCCCTGCGTTTGCGCCACGGTCAACTCGTGCGCGACACGGACGGAATCATCCACCATGGGGCCGCGCAACGTGACGCGATCGACCATGCCATAGGTGAGCGTCTCCAGCACGACGTTCAGCGTGCCACCCGCGGCACCTGCACCACCGGCTGCCGCCTTCATGTCGCCGTCGAGATAGAGGCCGCGGCCCGATGCCAGCGAGATAACCCCGCCATTACTGACCACATGCGTGCGGCCCTGCCCCGGCACATCGATGTCTGCCGCCGAGCCCGACGCATCGAGCTGCGCCCCCGGGCGCACGATCACGAACGCGTCGGACGCATCGACTTGCGTGGCTCCCGCCACATACTTCGCGCCGATCTGGATGGTGCCGCCTGCGGCGACTTTGCCGGAAATCGCACCCGACGCCCCCTGCGCCACGACTGCCCGCGAGGCGACATCGATCACGGAATTCCCGCCCAGCCAGATCGATGTCGGGGTGAACATCCCCTCGGGGCCGTCATACCCGTCGGTCGCGCTGAACAAGCCGGGCAACAGGCTGACCGTGCCCGAGACTGCCCGGAGGGCGCCAAGCACCGTCATCTGCCCGTTACCCGTCAGCGTAATGCTGCGGCCCGGGTCGACTTCAATCCGCGCGCCTTCGCCGACGCTCAACTGCCCGCGCTTGCGCATCGCACCGGCGGACAGCGCGATGTCGGCCCCGCCACGTTGCGTGAGGGTGCCCTTCGCGGCGTCGCTTTGCCAGACGGGTGCCAGCAAGACCGACAGTACGCCGGACGGGTCGCTGCCACTGAAAGCGCCACCTGCCGCTTGTTTATCGATGTTCAGCACCGGCATGACGACATCGAGGCGCGTGTTGTCGGCCACCGTCACATTGCGCTGGCCGGTCACGTCGTAACGCGAGAAGCCGGTCGAGAAGAGCGACGTGTCCAGCCACGTATCGCGCAAGGCGACCACCGAAGCCGGGCCACCGATCACAACGCTGTTGCCCGTGTTCAAGGTCAGCGTACCGCCACCGCTCACGCCGTAGCCACGCAGTGCACCGTCAAGATGCAGTTCGCCGTTGTTTTTGCCGGCCGCGTCGTACTGACTGGCGAGCAGCGAGACGTTGCCGCCCTTGCCGCCGCGCACCGTGCCACCCGACAGCAGGGCAGCGCCCGACGACACATCGATGGTGCTGCCCTGCTGCACCCGCACGTCGCCGGTCGTCGAAAACACGACGCTGCCGCCGTTGAGATACGGCATACCGTGGATGCCTGCCTCGCCGTCGTCCGCCCGGCCCCACAGCCCGCGCACGTCGAGCGTTACACCATTCGCCACCTTGACGGACTGGCCGCCCGTCACGAGCGCCGGGTCCGTCAGGGGCGAGTCACCCCATGTACCGTTGCCAGACGTCGCCAGCATGCGCATCAGGACGTTGCCCGCCGCAATCGAGCCGCCACGCGCCGTGATGTTTGCGCCGATGTTCACACGCGTAGCATGCAGACCCACATCGCCGCCGTCCGCCACGCGAATGTCGCGCGAGAGCGTGACCTCGTCCGTTGCCAACAGCTTCACGCCGCCGAATTGCTGGCGATTGAGCCAGTCGGCGTCGATCGTGATCTTTCCTGCGCGCTGCGCATCCAGCGGGCTTCCCTGCGCAATCGTTGCCGCGAGCGCCTGAACGTCGCCGACATCGATGGTGCGTGCGATAGCCGACGGGCTGTCGCGCAGCGAGAGCGAAACGTCGTCGTAGTACGGCGTGAGCTTGCCGACAACCAGTTGACCGGCACGCGGCGCAGCAAGCTGCGATTGCAGATACCCGTCGTAAAGCCCTCGGTCTGCCGCCTGTGTCTGGCGCGGGCCCTGAAAGACCGTCGTATCGACATCGCCTTCAAGCACGACCGACGGACCTGAAACAATCAACCGCCCGGCGTCGCGCCCGACCGTGTAACCGTTCTCCAGACGCTGCCCCGGCGCGATGAACAGCGTGGCATAGCTCTCGGTGGTGCCCTTCCCCCAGCGGGCGTGTTCGAGCTCGAAGCCGCGATACACGCCGAGATAACGAAGATCGCCCGGTGCATTGTCAACGCGATACAACTGCCCGTCGGCGCCACGCAGCCAGCTTTGCCGGATCATGCCGGTCTGCACGTCGAGCGTGCCGCCTGCCAGATTGATGAGCGAACCGGCGCGCGTGACCACTTCTGCACCGCCCAGTTGCACCGTGCCGCCCTGTGCCGCCCACTCGCCAATGCCGTGCGAGGCCGTGTTCAGATACCCGCTCACCTCCAGCAGGCCGCCCTGCGTGTACCAGCGGTCGGTGGTGTACCCCTGCGTTCCGGCAGGCACGCGCACCAGATAGCGTCGATCGATGTAGACGGTCAGGTTGTTGAGCATGTGCGTGTCGCGATTGCTCGGCGCATCACGTTGCTCGTTGCCCTGCACGTTGACTTCGAGATTGTTTGCCGACATCGACATCTTCACGCCCACGGCGCCGGAGACATCGAGCTTTGCGCGCTCCATCGCCATCGCGCGGCGCGTGGCGAGCACGTTGATCTGGCCGCCCGTGGCCAGCGTGAGCGAGTCGCTGTCGAACAACACGTCGCCGGACGACACGATCTGCACGAGCGACTGATCGCGGCGATTGAAAAGCCCCAACTCTGCGACCTTGTCGGCCTGCGCCAGCAGCGTGGTGCGCTGCGCATCGAGTGCCGCATCGCTCGACGTGTCGAGCACGATCGCGTTGATGGCGCCGGGGGCAACGCGCACCAGCGCATTCGCATCGCCGTTGGCGCTCAGGTGGATCGTGCCGCGCGTATTGACCGAGGTGCTCGAAACCAGCACGCCACTTTGTTCGACCTGCCGGGCCGCGAGCGTGATGTCGCCAAGCTCGGCCAGAATCAGCCCACTGTTGCTGACGCGGCCCGCGGTCGAACCCGGCAACAGCTTCGGTTCGACCTCATTGCCGCGCGTGCTGGAATTCAGATTGCCGTCGGTGCCAACACCGCGCCGGATCACGAACGAGTCGCCACCGGCCAAGACCGTCTGCCCCGAGGGCGTGACGATGGTGCCGCGATTGTGCGCTTCGCGCCCGAGCAGCAACACGTAGCCGCCGCCCTCGGTAACCGACTGCGGACGCCGCGTATTGATGCGGGCACCCGCGTCCACCGTCACGTTGGCAGTCGCGCCCGTGTGCGACACGCTCGATCCACTTACCTGAAGGTCGTTGGCGAAGGTCGGCACCGTCGCGCCGGATACGGCCGCGCCGTAGATCCCGCGATTGAACTGATCGTTCGTCATGCCAACGGCTGCCGCCACGAGATTGCGCGTATCGACCTGCGCCGTGCCCGTGAACTGAATGCCGTTGCGGTTGACGATCATGACCGTGCCGTCAGCCTTGATCTGCCCCTGAATCTGACTCGGACGCGCCAGCGGATCGTTCACGCGGTTGAGCACGGCCCAGCCCGGCTGCTGCACGAACTCGACCGTCGTGCGGCGGCCAACGTTGAACGTCTCCCAGTTCAGAATCGCCTTCTCGCCCGTTTGCTCGATGGCCACCTTGGTGTTGCCCGCGGCGTCGCGGCTCTTCGCGATGTCTTTCTTCGCGTTGATCCAGCCCGCCGTGAGGCTATTGGTGTCGACCTTCAGGCCACCGTCGGCCAGACCGTCGGGAATCGTCTCCGGTGTCGCGGCGGCCGCCTGACGCGCGGCAGTCTGCGCGGCCTGCATCGCCGCGATGCCTTGTGCGGCAGTGGCAAGATTGGCGATCGAATTTTGCAGCGCCTGATTGGCGCGTTGCTGCTGCTCGCCCGGATTTTGCAGCGACGATACCGGCATGCCGTTCGGCAAGCGGCCCGTCTGTGCAGCGGCGGATTGCGCCGCACCGCGTGCGGCAAACCACCCGTTGCTGAAGGCTTGTTGCGCTTGCGCCGTGCCGATCATGGCGCTGGTGGCGGCGAATACGGCGACTGCCTGTGCCAGCGGCCGAATGCGCGGCAGACGTGCGCTGGCCCGCGTGCGTGTTGATAGGGAAACTACGCGCTTGTGCATGGTCATCTCAATCCCGTCTGGCGTCTCGTGCGGCCGTGGGACGTTGTCTCGCGACAACGCCAGCGACGGCCCTTGCAGGTTTTCGTTCAAGCGATGCGAACGCTTGACGCTCTCGGGATTAAGACCGTTCGGCGCGAGCCAATCGGCAAGGATTTATTTGAATCTTTCGTGACACGATCCGATCGTCACGAAGCACCACGAAGCACAACGTGCACGTTCAACCGAGCAGGACGATGCCGCCCGGCAAGGTGTGTGCGGAGAGTTGCAGCGAACGCTCGATCTGACCCAGCGCCACGTCGAGCGAGCGAATGGCAAAGCGCCCCGTCACCGGCCGTGCAGCCACCTTGTCGTTCACCAGCACGACCTTGCCCGGCCGATAGCGATTGATCTCGTCGATCACCTCACCGAGCGGGACTTCGGCGAAGCGCAGATACCCATCGCGCCACGCCGGCATGTCGTTGTCGCCAACGTTCACGAGCGACTGCAAAGCGCGCTCGTCGTAGACCAGTTGCTGACGCGCGCGCAATTGCACGCGCCCCGCCGTATGCACGACGTCGGCCACGCCCTCGATACACGTCACGCACACCTTCTGCGCCACGTTGCGCACTTCCACACGGGCATGGCGGACAATCGTACGTCCAGCCCCCGCGACGATTTCGAAGGGTGCCGCCGCGCGCGTGGTATCGACCGCCGCTTCACCGCCCAGCAGATCGACGCCGGGCGTTTTGCCCGTGCTCAACGCCATGCTGGTACGCGTATTCATTTCGACGGACACGTTGCCGGCCAGCGCGATGGTGCGCTGCTCACCGGTACCGGTGCGGTAATCCGCGCGCAGGGCCGTCGTGCCCGGCAACAGTCCGAGCGGCCCACCGATCACCGCCACGCCCGCGACGGTCGCGAACGCGCCAGCCGTTCCGGCCAGCCACCAGCGTCGACGGGGATCGAAGCCCCGTGTGGCTTTTCGTTCCGGTGCCGCCGGCTTTGCCGGTGCCGTGCAAGGTGCAGAAGCCGTCTGCTGGGCTGCTTGCGTGAGGTGTTGCCACTGACGGCGCGCGTCCGCAAGTGCCTGCGCATGGCTCGGGTCCCGCCGCGCCCATTCGCGCAGCGCATCGCCATCGGCATGCGTCATCTCACCGGCCGCCATGCGCCGCACCCAAGTCATGGCCTGACGCTCGAGCGCGTCGAGACGCCGCTTCGGCGGCAACTTGGCTTCGGGTCGAGAACTCATGGCGTCACCTCTCGCACGAGACAGAAGGTCTCACTCCATGAGACGGTTTTCCCGCACGCCATCGGCAATCCTTCGTTCATTCCGACCTCGGCATGTGGGCCACGCAGTACTCGTGGGCGCGTTTGAGTTCAAGGCCGACCAGACGCGGCGACACACCGAAGCGGCGCGCCACGTCCTCGTTGGACATCTCGTGCACCCGCACGGCGATGAAGATCGCCCGGCGGCGCGGCGGCAGGGTGGCGAGCAGCCGTTCGAGCAGCGCAATCTCGTCGCGCGCTTCGACCGTCTGCGCGGGGCCCGGCGCAGGGTCCACGAACTCGGTCATGAGAGCATCGATCTCGTCGTCGCTCATGTACCGGCGTTCGCGCTGCACGCGGTCGAACGCCATGTTCATGGCGATGCGCATCAGGTACGCGCCGGGACTCTTCACGTCGTTCTGACGGTCGGCCCGGTCATCGAGATGCACCCACGTATCGTGCAGCGCATCGCTCGCGAGCTCTGCCGACCCGAGACGCCACGTCAGCTTACGTTTTAGGTCCTCATACCGCTGCGTCAGCAAATCGCGCAGGAAAGATCGGGGCGTATCGGCCATCTATCGCTCCGTTGCCGCCTGACACGGCGAATGCACACACGTGGGCTGGGTCGCCTGACAGTCGGCGCTCACCAGAAGCAGAACGAACGGCCTTGACGTGTCGGCAGGCGAGCTCCCGACATCGAGGCCCTGCAAACGACGCAAGATGGCGGCGTCGCGACGGCCGTCACCGGTCGTATCGAGCAGACGCACCTGCGCCACCCGCGCGTTCGGGCCAACCTGAACCGTCATGGCCAATCGATACTCGCCCGGCGAGAGCGACGGCGCCGCGCACAACGCCTGCAACACCTTGCCCTGCAAGCGTGCGTGATAGTCGGTGGCGGCCCGGGCGGCACTACGGTCCATCTCGCCTTGTCCATCGGCATCGGCACGCCCCAGCGGCGCGAGAACAAACGCGTTCTGCGCCGTGGCTTCGGCCATCACGCCGGTGCCTTCGAGCAATTCGTTGAGCGCTTCGCCCGGTGAGTAGATCCCCGAGACGGCGTGCGAGCGACGCCCTTCCACCAGTGCAGACGGGTAGAAGACAGACATGCGGGTCAGCGCATCGAAGCGGGCGAGCGCGTCCTTCAAAGGCAGCTCCGGGAGATCAAACGACTGCGCCTGAAGCGGCGCTGCAACGGCACATTCGAGTGCCATGCTGAACATGCCGCCCAGCAGCCAGCCCGCCAGAACGCTCGCAGCCGCGAAGCGCAAACGTGGAGAGCGAGCAATAGCAATCATGTCGGGCGGTTTGCCTTTGCATGGCAGGCGGTCGGAAATATCGGAAGTGGCGGGACCTCTGCGGCAAGCAAAGCACGCGGCGATGCCCTCAGGCGATCACCGTTTCCCCGTGGATCCACGAATAATTTGTAAGAATTCCTGAGGATTCTGGTGTCCGATTGTGACCGTACTTTGACAGTGCCTCTTATCGTCATGAAATGTTTCTCAACGTGTCCCGATATCGCTGAAAAATCAGGCCTCCTGACGAAGTGACGACCGGCATATCCGGTAGCACCGGCAGCACAGGCAACAAAAAAGCCCGTAACACGGCCACGGGGTACGGGCAGGTTACGGGCCAACCAGTCGTCTAACTGGACGTGATACAGCCGCGCGCGGGAGGTTCCCGAGGCTCAGGCGAGAAACACACAAAAGATGCGTCGCGCGGCGACGCTTTAGTTAAGCGTCATCGGTGCCTGTCCATCGCCGCTCGCGAGCACGTCGCCCGGCGCAGCAGAGATGCCTTCGCCCGACGCTTCATCACCGGCGATCTGGCCGGTCGACTGCTGCGTGAAGTTGCGAAGGTGCAGGAAGAACTGTCCCATCATCTCGACCCAGAGACGCATCGAGAAATTCAGGAAATCCGGGGAAACGCCGCCTGCCACGATGACGTCCATTTCCAGCACGAGGAACTCGCCGTGGGCCGCCACGCGGGCGAAACGGCGCGAGCGATGCCACTCGTTGATGAGACCTTCGGGCAGATCGCCACCCTGCACGCGCAGCGGGCAGCTCAGCGTGAAATCGAGATACTCGTCGGCGCCGGCCTGATTGCCCCAATGCACCTGGTAGCCGATGCCGTGGCTCGCGCTATGCAGGCGCGTGACCAGATCGTCTTGCTGCACGGTCACCGCGCAACCGGCAGCGCGAATGGCTTCGGCGACCTGAGTGGACGTGACAAAAGTGATGATGCCTGCGAGCGGCGACGCGCCCGAAGACGTCGGCGCACCGGCTCGCTCGGCGTCGTGATTGTCGTGTTGCATCGTGTTCTCTTCGTTCATGCCAGTGGTCCTCTAACTATCGTTATGCGAATTCAGGACGAGGGGTGCCATGCACACCCCTCGTCACGCGCGGTATTACTGCGATGCAGCCGGTGCCGACGCCGTGGCTGCTGCGGTCTCGGCGGGCTTGGCGGCAATGGCGGCAGCGGCCTGCTGCTCGTCGAACTTGCCCTCGTAGAGCTTGTCGCCGTACTCCTGCGCGATACGCTCGTACTTCACCCGGGCCTGCCCGGCGAACGGCTGGCGCGCCGCAACCACGGTCGCCACATCCATCGTCTCGTAGGCCGTCAGAATTTCCTGTCCGACGGCATACAGACGATCGTTCTTCTCCTTGCACATCGTGAGCGCGACACGTTGTGCAGCCGACTCGTCGGCGAGATGCTTGCGCTGCGCATCGGCCTGACGGGCGAGCTTGAGCAGCTCGTCGTAGGCGTTGCGATACTGGGCAATCTGCGTGTTGGCCTTATCGGCCACCGACTTCACTTCCGATTGCGACGCGCGGGCGTCCTGCGCGAGGCGCTCGCGCGCCTGACGCTCAGCGGCCAGTTGCTGCTGCGCCTCATCAAGCGCCTTCTTCAGCGCTTCGGGCGACTCTTTGCCGGCGGCACCGGCCGTGGCACCACCGGCCTTGAGCGCGGCGAGTTCGTTCTTCGCCTGCTGGAGCTGCTCGGTCGTGCTGCGCAGTTGCGTGCGCAGACGCTCTTCCATCGTCGGCGCGCCCTGCGGCGTCTGCGCCGAGGCGGCAGCGCACGCGGCAAGCAGCACCGCGGCGGCTACACCTGACGCCAGACGCGACATCGCGCGCGGGGGCTGTTGACTCATGACGACCTCCTTAGAATCGCGCGTTGACTTCGATTTGCAGCGTGTCGATCGACAACGGCGCGCCATAGACTTCCTTCGTCGAGAGCCAGCGGCCAGTCAGCCATGCATTCTTGTCGAAGGCATACGACGCGCCAAGGTAGTAGCCCTTCGCGTTCGTGCCGCCGCCGTGGAACGTCGAATCGTTGTAGGCATCGGGCACGGCATCCGGCTCGATACGCTTGTAACCGAACAACACGTTCCAGTCGCCGCGCGACGCCATGACCGGCTTGCCGAACGTCGCCTGAACCATGTAGGCGTTCGGGCCGCTCTTGAAGTTGGCACGCGTTGCATCGCCCGAACCGAAGTTGTTCACGATGCCGCCATTCGCACGCGCCCACATCTCGCCTTCGTTGTAGGCCAGGTTGCGGATGTAGTTCACGTCGAAGCGCAGCGGGTAGCGGCCGGCCAGCATCGTGTCCCAACGGGCCGAGAGATCGAGCAACTGGAACTTCGAGGCGTAACCGACATACTGCGGCTGCGCCGTGTTGGCCGGATCGAGCGGGTTGAGCGCGATGTTACGCAGCAGCATGAGCGTGTTGCCCTTCTGCATGAACGCCGGGCGCGACCAGTCCGAATCGCAGCTCGTCTGGCCCGCGTAAAGCGCGCAAGGCGACGACAGTTGACCCGTGATGTTGCGGAAGTCGAAGTAGCCGACCGTGCCGCGGAAGCTGTTCTTCGAGTCGAGCTTCCAGTTCGCGCCGAACTGCGTGCCGAGCATCCACTTGGTCTGGCTCGACATCTTGCTCTGGCTGTTCGACGGCGAGTTGTCGCCCGAATACTCTAGCGGGATGAAGCCGAGCGAGCCAAACAGTTCGACGTTCGGATTCTGCGGCAGCACCTTGTTGAACTGCGCGGCAATGCCGTCGATGTTCAGGTCGCTCGAGAACAGCATGTCGGTGGTGACGTACGGCGGGGCGAAACGCCCGCCCGTGACCTTCATCCACGTGAACGGCTGATACGACATCCACATCTGGTCGAGCCAGACGCTCTTCTTGTTCAGACCGCCGCCCAGCGTGGAGTTGGTCGAGACGGGGCTGTCGTCGTTGCTGCTCGCCAGCCGCACACCGGCTTTCACCTGCTCCGAGACGTCGGCGAAGATGCCGAAGCGTGCACGGGCGCGGAACTGGTTGGTGCGATTCTGCGTGGTGTTGAGCAGCGGCGGGAGCGCCAGGTTGGTGTTCGAGTTGACGTCGAAACCATTGCCCTTGTTGATCTGCGCCCAGTCGATCTGCGTGTTGGTGTTGCTGCTCGAATAGAAGCGCGATTCGTTACGCAGGCGGAAGTCGCCTTCGATATGAATGCGCTTGGTCCACTCGGGGGTTTCGTTCGGTGCGGCCCAGCCTTCCGTCTTGGCCTGCGCCATCACTTCGTTCTTCACCTCGTCGCGAATCTGATCGCGCGTGGTCTGCGAGATGTACGGAATGCGCACGTCGCCCGGCTCGGCACCCGGCACCGCGGCCACGGGCACCGGTGCGGCGGCAGCCTTCTGCGCCGCCGCCGATGCCGCATAGGCTTCCGTTTCGGCTTGTGCCAGCAGAGCTTCGCCCGTGGTCTTGTCGATCGCGCCGCTCTTGATGAGGCCACGGATCAACTTGACCATCGCCGTCTCTTTCGGGGCCGGCTGCGCCTGTGCCTGAGCCAGACCTGCGGTCCCCATCAGTGCGAGCGCCAGCGCCACGGCGCCTGCGGTCCCCGCAGCGCGTGGCGCACGTCGGAGTGCGAGCGCGCCGGTCATACGTTCCAGTGCTTTCATTTTGTGTGTGACTTTTGCGTAAAAAGGAAGTCCTTCATTCATCACCTGCGCAACCACCTGAGGCGTGACGAGCGTCGAATTGCGCTTCATGGCCGGCGTCCCCGGATACTCATCGACAGCGGATAGCGCAGCGACGCCGGCGGCTTCTCTTCTGCGCGGAAGTCGCGCAGCATCGCGAGGACCGCGTCGTCGATGGCCGCGTTACCCGTGCCCCGCACCAGTTGAGCGCGCGTGGCGCGTCCGTCGGCGTCGAGCCAGAGATCGATACGGACGTCGTCGAAGGCCAGCGTGCGAGTGCGCGCATCGCGCCCGAACGCCTGTTGCAGTGAGCTGGCAAGCCACGCGCTGTAAGAGCGGCTACCCAGCCCGCCGCCACCGCCCGTCATGCCGCCGCCATTGCCGGCGCCGATACCGAATGCGTCAGTGCCCGCCTGTGCGTCGCCATTGATCGTCACGGCGTCGCCGAGATCCTTGGTCGGGCTCGGCGGCGTGTCGTCCTTCGGCGGCTCGACAGGGTCGGCCGGCTTCGGCTCGACGACTTCGGGCTTGATCTTCTCCGGCTGCGGCTCAGGCGGTTTCTCCTGAGGCGGCGGTGGCGGCGGAGGCGGTGGCAGCATGAGCATCGGCGGGGTGTTCACCTCGCGGCGCATGCTGGCCTTGTCCGTGAGCAAGTGCCAGAAAAGGGCGATCAGACCGAGCACGACCAGGCCGCCGACGATCAGTGGGCCGCGCTGGCGCAGCAGCGCCAGCGCCGGACTGGGCGGTTTGGCGGCGGGCCGCACGGGGCTGGACGCGAAATCGCGAGGTTTCACGCTGCGCTCCTTACTGCGGCTTGCCGGTCACGAGGCCGACCTGGTTGAGATCGATCCGGCGCAGCAGGTCGAGCACTTCGACGACCTTGGCGTACTGAACCTGCGCGTCGCCGCGCACGATCACCGGGAAGTCGGGGGTGACTGCCTTTTCCGTGCGCAAGCGATCCTCGAGCTCGGTGAGCGTCACCGGATAGGCATCGAGAAAGACCTGACCGGCGTTGTCGACCGTGATCGCCTTGGTCTTCGGCTTCTCGAGGGCCACCGATGAGCTGGCCTTCGGGAGATCGACCTTGATGCCGGGAATGCTGGCGTTGCTCGTGAGAATGAAGATCACCAGCACCACCAGCAGCACGTCGACAAACGGCGTGATGTTGATGCCGCCCGAGCGCTTCTTCGCGGCGAATCGCGTTGCGTTAGCCATGATTCGTCCTCGTCAGGCGCGTTGCAGCACGGGCTGACGGCGGCCTTCGCCCTGCTCTTCTGCGAGGCGCGTCGTGAATTCGTCGACGAACACGGCCATGTCGGCCGACAGTGCATCCGAGCGCGACACCAGCCAGTTGTAGCCAAACAGTGCAGGAATGGCCACGCCGAGACCGGCGGCCGTACACAGCAGTGCCGCGGCCATCCCCGGGGCCACCGAGTTGATGTCCACCGCGCCCGCCATGGCGGCCACGACGAACACCAGCATGATCCCGATCACGGTGCCGAACAGACCGACATACGGCGCGCCTTCGATCGACGTCGAGAGCCAGTTCATGCGTTTGCTCATGTCTTCGACTTCGCGCACCATCGCACCGTCCATCGACGCGCGAATGGCGCTGATGGTCGCGTCCGATACGGCGCTCGTGTCGTAGCCGAGTTCGTGACGGCGATGCAGCTCACCCAGCGCGACCTCGTACAGACGCCACAGCGGCGATTGCCCGCGCACGTCATCTGGCACGCGATTCGTGCGCGCGATCTGGTCGAGCGGTGCGCCCGAGGCTTCGCGAAAATGCGTCATGAAGGCGCTGTTAGCACGCGCCTTGGCGGCGTAGCTGCGACCCTTCGTGATCATGATGAGCCACGACACCAGCGCCATCAGACCCAGCACACAAACCACCACCCAAGCGTCGACCGGCATGGCCGAGAGGATGAAGGCGAAGTGGCTCTTGCCTGCTTGCTGCTCGTCCGGGCCGAAGGCGATCAGACGCGATTCCGAACCTTGCGAGACAGCGTCGGTTTGCAGCAGTGCGGCGCTACGTGCGACCTTCGAGAGATGCACTTCGTCCACAGCACCCGAGAAGTGAGCGAGGCCACCGGTGGCGCCATCGACATCACCGCCGATGATCGTCGGCGAGTTCAGTGCGGGCAGTGCGACGGCGAGCGTCGTGGCGGCGTGACCGCCGACGTAAAGCGTGACCGACTTGCCATCTGCCGTGACGGCCAGATGCGACCACTTACCCGCCTGAATCGGTTGGCCCGGCTGGCTGCGCTGCGCGCCCACCTGCACGAACGGCACGCCCTGATCGATACCGACCACGAGATCGTTGCCACCATCGCGGCGAACGTAAATCGCTTCGTTCGCGCCCAGCTTCTCCGGGTGCACCCAGGCCGAGAACGTGAACGGGCTGCCTGCGGCGAGCGCGAGCGACGGCGAGGCCGGCAGCACGATCGGCGAAGCGCCGGCCTGCGCGCCCTTGCCGATGATCGCGCCGTCCAGCGTGACGACCGGGTTCTGGCTGTTGTTGCCGTAAGCGGTCGTGTCGCGTGCGGGCACGTTCGACTCACCGAAGTGGTACACGGCGGTGTAATCCGGATCGAACACGCGCTGACCGTTGCCGGCCGCGGGGGCCTTGCGGTTGCCGTAGTACATCCAGACCTGTTGCTTGGCGCCGGCGCTCACCGCGGGCACATCGACCCACACGAGCGCAATGCCCAGCACCGGATCGAACTGCTCGATCTGGTGATTCAGCACGGTCTTGTCGTCGGCGGCCACGAAACGCAGGTCGGCACCGGTTTCGTTCACGCCTTCAAAGCTGAAGTTGCCGGTATGCAGGCGCAACAGCATCGGCACCCGGCCGGCGTCGCCCGTGATGTTGCCGCCTTGCGGGCCGGCGTCGATGGTGATCGGCTTGCGGTACGCCCAATCCGGTTGCCACCAGGCGTGCGCGAGCACCGGCATCAGCGTGCCGATCAGCGCAAGCAGGAATGGAAGAATGCGTCGCATGGCTGTATTTCTCCGTTTATGCCGCCCGACGCGTTGAATTGGCGCACCGGGCATCAGGTCGTGAATGTTGTGTCGTGAAATTCGGATGTGTCTTGTTCGTGCGGTTCGCTAGTGGCGCGGCCCGCCCGGTTTCATGTGTTCTCTGTGTTGGCTGGGTTCGCTCAATAGGTCGCCGTCACGCTGAAGTTCACGCGCGGCTTGTAGCGCTCCGTGCGCGGTCCGTTGGTCAGCGGATAGGCCGCATCGACGCGTCCCGTCACGTGCGACGTCAGGCGCAGCGACGTGCCCAGACCGACCGACGCCAGCGAATAACGCGAGGTCTGCTCAGCCAAGGTGTCACGCAATCCCAGACGTGCGCCGTCGAAGAACGCATAAGCACGCCAGTTCGAGACGACCGGGGCGAGCAGCGGAATCGGCGGCGTGCGCCATTCGATCGAGCCGACCACACCGTAGTCGCCCGTCGCTTCGGCCGAGAGGTAGCCGCGCACCGAGTTCATGCCCCCGCCCGCGAGCTGTTCGTTCGAAATGAGCGGCGAATCGGTCATCTGCGTGGCAACGCGCGCGGCGAGCTGCCAGCCGCCGCCGAACGTATAAGTGCCGTTGGCATCGGCGCGCAGCACCATGAAGCTCGGCGACGCCTTGTAGCGCTTCGCATCGAACTGGGCGGGGCTGCTGCCGTAGCCGAGGAAGCTCGACATGCCGGAGACGATCGACGTGTTCAGGCCGGCGCTCAGGTCTTCGTCCTGATAGAAACCGCTGTAGCCCAGCGTGATCGGCGCGTACTTGAGCGGCACCACGTCGCCGGCCGTGCCGAAGCGCGTGGTTTCCGTGTTGTCCTTGAAGTCCACGCCCAGACTGAAGGCGTGATACCAGGCGCCGGTATCCGGCACCGTGTACGTCGTCTTCACACCGATCGCGTGTCCCTTGCCGAGCACGGTCGTGCCGCCGGTGGTGGCGACATTGCTGTCCGACTGATAGCCGTTGAGTTCGAGCGACCACGGCGACGAGCCGATCGGCGCCACGTACGAGCCCGACCAGACCTTGCTCTGGCTGAAGTCCTGCGGCGCGCCGAAGAAGCTCATCGACACGCGGTGGCCGAGCTGCCACAGGTTGTCGTAGCCCACCGAGGCGAGCATGCGCAGCGGCTTCGTATCGGCGCTGCGGTCATTGTTGAGGCTCAGGCTTGCGCGCCACGGGTTGGTGTCTTCGACCTTGAGATCGACGTCCATCGTGCCGGGCACCGCGCCCTGCTTGACGAGCGGCACCACCTGTTGCTCGCCAGTGCGGTTCAGCGCCGTGAGTTCCGCCTGCGCGGCATTGAAGTCAGGCACCTTGCCTTCGGCCAGCGACGGCACGCGCTCGCGCACCTCGCGCGGCGAGTGGTATTCCGAGCCGACCACGCGCAGGCGGCCCAGCTTGGTCTCGCTTACCTTCAGATAGACGATGCCGCCGGTGACCTGCTGCTCCGGCAAATCGACATACACCGACTGATAGCCCTTGGCCTGATAGGCGGCGAGCAACGCGTCGCGTGCGGCTTCGATGTCGGCGAGCGTGCGGTTAGGCCCGAGATAGGGCGTGACGGCCTTTTCGATGGTGCGTACATCGAGGACGGTATTGCCGCGCACGACGTACTCATTGATATTGACGGGCTTTTGCGCGTCGGCGGCGTTTTCCTTTGCCTGCGCCGATCCCGTTGCGCCGGCCTGCGGATTTACCGCAGGCGAGTTGTCCGACTGAGCTGCTTTGGCTTCCTGAGCAATCGCAACGCCATGAACGGTTCCCCCCAACGTGACAGCGCATACCGCCGCCCAGCGCAGCCACGGCCGGTTCGTTTTCATCAAACGCATATAGAAGACTCTGCTTTGTTAGGTCGACGCGGCCCTGCCCGATGCAGTGCCCCCGGTGGCCTGGCGCTTACCAGCGCATACCGCCAAACAACGCTGGTAGTGCCCTGCCGCACGCAATCCGTGTCGACATTCCTCACGAATACAGGTACCTAGACGTCCGGGAGCGCGGCCGACTAACGTTTGTCACGAGAAATTCATCTTTCTCGAAAAACGCACGGGCTGACGTATGCTTGTTGGGTCGGAGTCCTGATGGACCACCTAACATTTTTGATGGGGGAGACATGCCATGAAGGCAGAGAACAGTCGGGGTAATCCGCGGTTTCGCACGCACGCTCAGTGGCGGGGAGCCGCGATGGCAGGCGTTGTTGCATTGATGCTCGGTATGGCGGCCCACGCGGGCGCCGCCGACGGCTCGTCGGGTGCCAGCGGCGCATCGGCGGCCCCTTCGGCAGCGCCCTCGCGGGCCGGTTGCGTGGACGTGGAAGTGAACGGGCAGCGCTCGCCGTCGTACGACTGCCTGACGCATCAGTTGCAGCCGGCGTCGAGTCCGCTCGCAGGTGGGCGCGCGCCCGGCCTCGAGTCGGAAGACATTGCCAACAAGCCGAGCAATCAGATCGGCGGCCAGTTCAATTGGAGCGGCACGTCTCAGCGGATGGGAAACGCGTTCGGGAATTCGGCGACGCCGCAGCGTCCCAGCCCGCCGCCGCCCTCGCCGATCATCCCGGGACGGTGATAAGGCAGCCGGGGATCGATTGACCGAGTGAAACGATCCCCGGTTCTGTCTCTTTATCGACGTGGATTTGTCTCTTCCCGCCGCTGGCCCCGTCCTTTCCGAAGTCCCCCAAGGTAAATTCGCGGGCAGGATCGCACGAGAAACCTTGTCACAAACGAACGCGGCTCACTGGATAGACCCGCAATCACCCGCTAGCAGGCGCACGAGTAACACCGGCGTAGGCATCAAGGTCGCAGTCCTGAAATTCATGAACTACCTATGACCTTCATTTCGACGGGACCCCTCGCCCATGCGCTCGCACGTTCATCAGAAAATTTCGGCTCTCGTGGTGGTGGTTGCCGGCATGTACAGTGCCGTTTCCATTGCGAAAGACAACACGCCCGGCCCGCGCCCCGAAGTCACCGACCCGCACTTTAAGCTGGCACCCGGCTATTTGCAGCCGAAAGACTTGCCCGATAGCCAGAAGCTGCTCGGCCCGCCCCCGGCTGCGGGGAGCGCAGCGCTCGCCCGCGACGAAGAAGCACGGGAAGCGACGATTCCACTGCGTGGCAAGCCGCGTTCCGAGCTGGCGCGTCTTGATGCGGATCTGCAATTTCCGCAGCCCGCGAAAAACTTCTCCTGCGCGATGGGGGTCGACATCAGCGAGAAGAAAACCCCGCATCTGTACCACCTGATGCAGCGGGTGCTGACCGACGCGGGGATGTCGACCTACGGCGTCAAGAACACTTACAACCGCACGCGCCCGTTCGTCGCTCACAACGAAGGCACTTGCTTCCCTGAGCAGGAACCGCTGCTGCGCAATGACGGCTCATATCCCTCGGGGCATACGGCCGCAGGCTGGGCGTGGGCGCTCGTCCTGACTGAAATCAATCCCGCGCGGGCCGACGCGCTGCTCCGGCGTGGTCTGGCGTTCGGTCAAAGCCGCGTGATTTGCAACGCCCATTGGCAAAGCGACGTGGACGCGGGTCGCACCATGGGCGCGGCCACCGTCGCCAAGCTTCACACGAACGCGGCTTTTCTCGCCGATCTGAAAGCGGCGCGTAAAGAAGTGCTGGCTCAACAGTCGAAGGGCTCGTCGCCGCCGTTGAATTGCGCTGCGGAAGAAGCGGCCTTGTCGGGTCAATAAGCCGTCTAACGGACTTGTTGATTGACAGACGAGATCTCTTATCGGGGCACCATGAAATTATTTGTCGCAACAACGACGCTGCTGAGCGTGCTATTGGGGATGCACGGCTCAGCTGCCGCAGCGGATGCGGCGGGCGCAACGGATTCGCTTCCTGTTCCGCCGATGCTGTTGAAGAACGATTCGCCGAACGCCGAGCACTGGACGTTCAGTGTCAGCCCGTACATCTGGGCGGCCGGCATCCATGGCAACGTCGGACAGTTCGGTATGGCGGCGACGCATATCAGTTCTGATTTCGGCACCATTCTCAAGAACGTAGACCTGTCGTTCATGGCGGGCGGCGAAGCGCGATACGGCCGCTACGGTTTGCTGGCTGATGTGATGTACGGGCGAGTTTCCACTGGCGGGAAATTCGATGTGACGTCGAAGACTTTCACGAGCTTCTTGGGAGGGAGCTACAACGTTCTCGACACGGGCAGGAGCCGTTTGGATTTGGTCGCCGGCGCGCGTGTCTGGTATGCGAGCACGGAAATCGATATCACCGGTGGATTGCTCAACGGTAAGCGCCGAAGCGATAGCGCAACGTGGGTGGACGCCGTTGCGGGGGTGCGGGGGCACTACTTCTTGACCGACAACTGGTATTTGACCGGCTGGGGCGTTGTCGGTACGGGTCAGGCAGATCTTGATTGGGATGTGACGGCGGCACTGGGCTATCAGTTCAAGGAGAGCTGGTCCGTCATGCTGGGATACCGGGCGCTCGGCGTGAAGTACAACAAGAGCGGCTTCGTCTACAACGTTGTTCAGCAGGGCCCGATCGTGGGCCTGAGGTACCGGTTTTGAGCCAACACCACTTCACATGTCAGCGCGATTGGTGGCCTCGTTCGGTGGCTGCGGGGCGTCGCGCCTAACTATGCTTAGTTAGGCGTTTGTCCGGCGACGGGTTGCCCACTGAACGCTGCGAAATGTGTCGACAGATGACCAGCGCCGTCTGTGGGCAACGCCATGTATTGACCTTGCTCGCGTGCGTCGTCAGGCGTCACGCCGAAGCTCGCAACGAATGCCTTTCTAAATTTCCCTCCGTCCGAAAAGCCGAAGTCGGTGGCTATGCCCGCGGTTGGCCTTGCCGCGCGACTCGGATCAAGAAGCGCTCGATAGGCGGCGTTCAGACGCTTGTTTCGGATCACGTTGACGATACCGCCGTCGTCGGCGAACGCACGATACAGATGCGCTCGCGAAATGCGAAACCGCTGAATCAGAAGCTCCGGCCCGAGATCCGGATGCGTGAGATGGCTTTCGATGAAGGCGAGCAAGCGCTCGCGTAACGCGCGCCCGAGCACCGATTTGGGTTCGGCATGTGCGGGCGGCGCGCTGGCGAGGCCAGCCGCGAGCAACGTCATGAGCGCGTCCTGCACCGCGATGTCTTCGCTGGCCGACAGGCTCGCAGAAATCGCATGCAGGCCCTGTATGTAGTCGACCAGCAAGCGAGTGAGCGGCTGCCCGGCCTCGAGTACGAACCCGTGCAGGTCTCGCGCGCCTAACAATTTTTCGATACTCGCGCGCGGCACCGTTGTGGCCATCCGTACCCCCGCGTCGACTTCACAGGTATAGGTGCGTGCGAGATCGATGACGCAAATGCCACCCGGAGCGGCAACCACATCTTTCCCCGCGAAATCGCCGTGAATCGAGCCGGCCGCCAGCACGTGGATCAGATAGTCGTCGAGGCCGCCTTGGGCAATCGTCCGCTTGTCGCGCACGTAGCGTTGCGCGTTGAATTTTGTCGAGCCGAGCGTCATGCTGCCGACGGTGCGGATCAGCATCGTGCCTTCCAACGGGGGTGCATTCGCTGTCGTTGAGCGCAAGGTCTCCACGAACGGACGCGTGACTTCTCGCCAGTAGTCGTCGCGTAAGGACGGCTCGATCAAGTCGGTCGAAATGCGAATGTCCACGCTTGCCATGATGACTCCCCTTCCCCGTTGGAGGTCATTGCTTGCATCTCAACTGCCCCGAAATCGCTGGGTGTGCCAATTGAAAAACAAGAACCCCATAAGACACTTGATTTTATGGGGTTTTCTTAATTTTTTGGCAAAACAATGAGGATTTAAACCCTCAATAGGCGCTTGAGGGTTATTTGAAGCGACGCAACGAGCTTACTGGCGAAGGGATTTGGGTTAGGTGTCGTTATTGCTTAGCTGCTTGACCGGACGATATTTGAATGAAATTTACCGGCCCGAACACCGCCGCCAGAGGATTGGTGCTCGTCGCCACTGTGGCGGCTGCACCACCGATGACGACATTGACTTCAAACATACCGGCAGTGATCGGAAGCGAAGGAATAAGGGTGTCGATCTGCTTATCGCTAACGATGGTGAAGCTGCGCGCAAAGACCTTTGACGACGAGGACGACACCAAAAAATAGACCGCCGTCGCTGCGTTGAATCCATCCCCGGCAATGGTGAGCTTAACGCCGTCGCTACTCGTTACCTGAGTGGGGCTGACACTTTGAATACTTGCCATGATTGACTCCTAGGGAGACGCGCCCACAACAGGGGGTAATTGAAACTTAGGCGATTCGCAGCGTTTTGGCACCTGTTAAGGGTGACAGGTCGGGGTGACTCAAGGATTCTTGGTCACCCAAGAATCCCCGCCATCAAGACAGATCAGCACGCGACGAAGGCGTCGTCCATCAGAAAGCGCAGCGTGATCACCGCAAACTCTTGTGGCGCTTCGATCATTACCCAGTGGCCGACGTGAGGCACGATGAAGCCCCACGAGTTATCCAATAACTCCAGATAACCATAGGTTCGTGCCAGCACCGCGACTTTGTCCTCCTTTCCGCCAACGACAAGCGTCGGCGTCTTAACCGCCGCAATCTGCTCGCGCTCGTAAGTCAGTTTGGATCGGGTGATTTGCTGAATCGCCTGCCGGGCATCCTCGTTCTGCATGATCTCGTGGCGATATTGCACGAGCACGGGGTCGACCACGTGGCGAGAGCCCACCATGGCGCGCATGATCCGCTGCATGGCTTCCAGCGTGTAGTCGTAGCCTTGCAGGTTCTTGATATACGACGGATCGGGATTCGCGATATTCAGTCCTGCGCTCCCCATCAGTACGAGCCTTTCGACGCGCTCCGGATGCTCCATCGCCAAACCGAGCCCCGTCGCCCCGCCCATCGAGTTGCCAATGACCCGGACACGATCGAGGCCAAGCGCATCGATGAATCCGAGCAGATGGCGATTACGGTTCTGTTGTGTGTATTCATACACTTCGGGTGACGGTTTTGCCGTGCGGCCGAAGCCCGGCATGTCGTACGCGATCACACGAAAGTGCTTGGCGTAAGTGCCCAGACAGCCGCGCCAGTTGCCCCAGCTGTCGGCACCGGCGCCGCCGCCATGAATCAAGATCAGCGGGTCGCCTTGTCCGACATCGAGGTAATGCGTTTCGATGCCGTTCACATCGACCGTATGACTTGCCGCCTGAACGTCCGCAGGCAGAGAGGGATAGCTCATGTTCAAACCTTCTTTAAATTGTTAGGGAAACATCGCGTCGTTGGTGGTTGAGCGTCACGCCCCATCCAGATGCATGAGCACGCCGCCCATGCCGGTCCACCACGCCGTCATTTCCTCGTAATAGACGCGTTCGCCCACGCTATCTCCGGTGGTGCCGGCCATGAATGCCCACGTGGCCATCTCGAGCCCGCCGTTGCCGCCATCCTTCATGATTGCGTCGAAGGACAGTTCCGCTAGTTCGGCACCACGACCGGAAACGACCCGCTCGATCAACGTGCGGTCCCACTCCGCATTCACACGTCCTGAATCGGGTAAGCAGATCCAGTGCGAGAGCCCGCCCGTCGCAAGAATTGCGACACGCTCCCGTGCGGGGCGCGCGGTCTCAACAAATTCCCGCACCGCTTTCCCTAAAGCGAAACTGCGCGCGCACGTCGGCGCCGGTGTCATCACGGTATTGATGTAGATCGGCACCACTGGCACGTTCGAGCCGCGATTGATGATCGCGTTCGGCATCGCCAGCCCGTGATCCGGCTTCACGTTCTCGACCGCAGCGAGATCGAAGTGCTTGGTGGCGGCAAACGCGACGAGTTCAGTGGCAAATTCGCGGTGTCCCGGGAATGACTGTCGAGGCACGCCAAGATCGCCATAGGGGCACCAATCGTCAGAGATACCGACCGCGAGCGGAATCTGGAAATCCAACGAGAAATTGACCAGATGATCGCTGGTGGCAATCAAGATCACATCGGGTCTGGACGCCTGAATCGCCTGTCCAATCCGGTCGATGCCGTCGAAGATGCGCTGCGCTTGCGCCTCCACCCCGTCCGCCACGCCAAACGTGTGAGAGGTGGCCGCCGCACTAACAATCTTTCCCATCGCCAAGACCTTGTTTTTGAAGAAACGGCGCAATCGACGCCGGGGCCAGCTTCAACAGCCCACGGGCGCCCAGATATTTGAACTGCAAGTTCGGATGCACATCGAGATCACGTAGCGCTCTCGCTGGATCGGCCTGCAACTGCTTGCGTTGATCTGCGGGAATCCCGAACGCCTCGTGCACCTCGTCGGGCGCTTCTCGCAGCCGGGCGACCAGTTCGGGACGGTGCACGAGCGCACTAATCAACCGGTGCAGCTCCACAGGGGGGCGACGTCGTACGCTCATGGCCACGCCTTACGTTCCCACGCGCATCGGCGACGTCATCTTGCGCAGGAGCGCCAGTACGCTTTGCGCCGTAATGCGCCCGGTGCGGGGGTTCTCGGTCGGAATGTTTTCGATCGACATGGACAGCAGCGCGGCATCCGACTCCACCGTGATGGTGTGCATGTTTCGCGAAATGTCCGGATCGGCCCAGATTTCGAGCTTCGTCTGGTCGGGCCCGATCCCCGCCAGCGACAGCGCAACTACGACATTCAAATTCGCCGGGAAGCCCTTAGCGGCTTCGCGCGCCGTGCCCGCAAATATCCGGGTCTTCTCGGTGATCCCGTCGATGACGATGCCCTGCTCCGCAAGGTAGGGAGCGCCCAGCAGTCCCTTGACGGGCTTGCGCGTCACCATGCTCACCGACATGATTCGGCCTTCTGCCGCTGCGGTCACCGCGTCCAGTCCCAGCAGCGCCCCGGTCGGAATCACGATCTGCCCGCCGTGCTCACGAGCGATTTCGATGAGTTCATCGTTATTGAGCAGTGCGCCGCAACTGAGTACGACAACCTGTTTTCCCAGCTTGAGCGCGGGCGCGGCGATCTCCGGCAGCAGATGTGCCGGTGCGCACTCGATCACGACGTCGCACATTTGCGCCATCTCGCCAAAGCTGGCGACAACGGGACGGCTCCTCAGCGTGCTGACCCACTCAGCAGCAGCTTTCACATCGCGCGCCGCGACAGCAACCAGCTCAATCCCCGGAATCCCTTCATCGAGCGCTTTCGCGATCGATTTGCCAACCGTCCCCAGTACTGCCACGCCCACTCGTTTCGTTTGACCGCTCGTATGCGCTTGCATATCTACTTTTCCTAATCCTCGAATTCACCGGCGTTATCACGGGCAGCGGCCATGGCTTCTTTTCATTGCCCCGCCGCCCGAACCAGAAGCTTTGCTTTACGACCAGGTCGCAAATGCCATTGCGCATCCGGTGCCGGCGGGGCTGCGATAGCACGGGATGTAGTCGACCAGATCCATCTTCATGCCGTCGACCGCGCCGGCCAGCGCCGACCAGCAACGGAACTCGGAATTCCCCGATTGCAGCTTTTCCAGCGGCAGTTGCGCATGCACGTCAGGGCCACCGGCTGCGAGCCGCTCGAGGAACTGCCGGTCGAACGCTTCGTCGACCACAAAGTGGCTGAGCCCGCCCGTCGACATGACCACGACGCGAAGGTCTTCGCTCCACGATTCGATCTGGCGGCGGATCGATTGTCCGATGCGATAGGCCCGTAGCGGCGACACGTTGTTGGGCGGGTAATAGGTGTTGATGCTGACGGGGATCGACGGGTAGATCTTGTCGGTCATCAGCTTGTAATAGACGTAGCCGAAGGAATGGCTCATCGCCTGCTGATCTTTGAAGTACTTGGACTGCGCGACATCGAAGCCGTCGTCCATCATTCCGCGAATCAGGCGCTCGGCGTATTGCGACGCGACGGGATAGTCCTTGGGTTCCTGCGGATACCAGAGCTGCTGATCGAGATCGGGGTCGTACTTCCACTTCATGATCCCCGCCGGGCGATAGGGAATGGTCTCGCCCCAATACACCGAAAGCGCCGGCATGTTGTCGTCGTGGAACACTTCCTTATGGTCGTCGCCAATGATGACCACGATGTCCGGGTTCACCTCGTTGAGTGTCTCGGCAAGGCGTGCGACTGCCGCCTGATTCTGCTGGTGACGCTGCTCGAGTTTTGCGGGCGTGATCTCGTCCAGGATTGCCGGGTCGGCCTTTTCAAGCAACTCGCCATAGCTCACCCGGGCGCCGGAGTGATCGTGCAGCACAAAGAAGTTCTGATCGTCAGTCGCGGCGCGGGCCAACCATGCGGATGGCTTCATCAAAAGGGTCGGACTATGGGAGGAACCGATGCCCATCACAATTTTTGCCATAGCGTTTTCTCTAGTATCGAATCCATTGAGTACTGTATACAGTGGAATCCGTAAGTGCCTGATAAATAAAGACTCAATGTCACGGAAATCGCAAATTATTGAAATTTCCGACCTTTGAGCCCTGTCAGTTACGAGTCTGGATGGTAGGAGTTCACCGCTGCCGTCAACAAACGATTTTTTCTGCGTCGGACGTGTGCATTTCGGAATGCGTCATTGATAAACGCCCGCGCTGGAGCCCCCCACAAGTCCATCGAACTTGGTACGTGATATGAGCTATCGCCTTCCCCCCTTGTTGGCCCTGCGCGCCTTTGAAGCGTCGACACGGCACCTGTCCTTCACCAAAGCCGGAGAAGAGCTGCATCTGACGCAGGGGGCTATCTCCCGGCAGATTCGGCTTCTCGAGAGTTTTCTCGGGCAAAAGCTGTTTGTCCGGCTGACGCGAAAGATCGAGATGACACCCGCTGGGGTCGAGTACTTTCGATCGATTCGACAGGCGCTCGACATCATCTCGATGGCGACCCATCGTGCCGTGCGAGACCCGCATCGCGTCGTCACGCTCGATGTGCTGCCGACGCTCGCCACGTGTTGGCTGATGCCAAGGCTCGCGCAATTCACCGAAGCGCACAGGGATATCGAAGTCCGGCTGATCTCGTCGATCGACCCGGTAAATCTGCACAGCGAGAAGGTGGATGTGGCCATCCGCGTTGGCAAGGTTCCGGGGCAGCGCTACGACCGGCGCGCGCCTCGCATCGATCTGGATATGACGGAAAACTGGAAGGACGTCTATGTCGAGCCGCTGTTCCCGGACATTCTGGTGCCCGTGGTATCCGCCCATCTCATGGACGCGGTCGGCCCCATCAACGAACCTGCCGACCTGCTTCAGTACCGCCTGATCAATACGGCGAGCCGCCGGCACGCGTGGCCGGACTGGTTGGCCCTGCATGGACTGCGTGTCCCCGATGACGCCAACCCGCTCGATTTCGGGCACTTCATCATCACGCTACAGGCGGTGAAGGACGGCAAGGGCGTGGCACTGGTGCCGAAGGCCGTGCTCGAGAACTACGAGGGACGCGACGAGCTGGTGGTGCCGCCGCTGGGCGAGGTGTCCAGCGCGGGGGCGTATCACTTGTTGATGCGCGAAGGCGCGCAGGAAGACGGCGCCGTGCGAGTGCTGCGCGACTGGCTTGCACAGGAAGCCAGTCGCTTGCGTTGCCAGATGAACGAGATGGGTGAGGTGGATCAGGACACGGTCGTGGCGGCCGAAGTGCCCGCCTGAAAATCGATGCCGTGTTCGAGAATGGCGGCCGTGGATCGAACGCGGTACCACTCGGGGTGGTGTGCTACGTCGAGCACGCCGCCCGCCTCCCACTGCGTCGCCAACTTCAGCAATGCCTTGCGGAATCCGACGATAGCCGCGTCGCCTGAGCCCAAATTCTCGCGCGAGCGATCAACGATAGGCCCCATGCTTTCCTGCACGGCGGTGTCCTGCATACCGATGCCCTCGATGCCCGTCGAGCTGTGCAGACGTTGACGCAGGCGGTCAATGCCGTAATCGGTTTCCGCCGTCACCAAGGGGCGATACGTGCCGTCGTTCATCACATCCGAGTGCACGGCACCGTGGTCCAGCTCCTCCTGACTCAGCGGGCGGTCGCTATTCCACGTCATGGTGAACACCCAGCAATTCTCGTCGTCGATGGGCGTCCACGCGTGCCCCATATACGCGCGCCCTTCCTTGATCGGCGCGATCATCGTGTAGAACGGCGCGAGAAACTGCGTTACACGCCAGTAGTACGACGTATCGCTCGCGTTGCGCCGTGCGCCGATGGCCATGCCGTAGTCGGTCGGGCGGACAAAGAACTTCGGCGCGGTGTCCGATGCCAGATAAGGAATCGCCAAGTTGGGCGACACCTGCCGCTGGCGAAATGGCCGTTCGGGATGCTCCGCATCGAGGTGGCTGTGGAGAATGCCGACGTGGCTGGAGTCGATGCCCCCTTCGACGCCTTGCGCATAATTCGTGCGCTGCAAGCGCTTGGTGATGAAGCGGAAATCGGGCGGCACCAGTCCCCATTCGAGTTCGGGAGGCCGTTCGGGCATGTGTGCGGGGTCACCCATATACGCCCAGATGACACCGCCCCACTCGATGACCGGATAGCTCTTGATCCGCGTATCGGCCTTCATGCGCGTGTTCTCCGGCTCCGCTGGCATGTCGACGATCTGACCGGACACATCGAACTTCCAGCCGTGATACACGCAGCGCAGACCACACTCCTCGTTGCGCCCGAAGAAGAGGTCCACGCGACGATGCGGGCAATAGCGATCGAGCAGGCCGATCTTGCCGTTGGTATCGCGAAACGCGACGAGGTCTTCCCCCAGCAGACGAACACGAATGGGCGGACAATCCGGCCCGGGCAGCTCTTCCGGCATCAGGAACGGCATCCACATGCTTCGGAATGTCTTGCCCATCGGCGTGTCTGGGCCTACTCGACACAGTCGCTCGTTGTCTTCCTTACTGAACATAAGTTTTCCCTCAGAAATTGAACCGATGCTTGCCGCCTGACGCGCAGCAAGGGGCAATGGGCAAGGTCAGTCGATGAGCCCGAACAGCGCGTCGCCTTCCTCAATGACGCGGTAGGTTTTGAGTGGCACGGTGCACGGCTTCTCGAGCGCGTCGCCCGAGCAAATATCGAATGCCCCGCCATGGAGCGGGCAAAAAATGGTGGTGCCTTGCAGATCGCCGCCCGACAGCGCGACCATGCCGTGCGTGCAGAGATCCTCCGTCGCGTAGAACTTCCCTTCGACGTGATACACCGCGAGCCCGTCCTCGACCTCTTTCGGGCAGACCTGAATCACGCTCTCGCTCGGCACGTCCGCCTTGCGACACAAGAAAACCTTCTTTTCCATAAGACTTGTCTTTTCCGTTCAATAGCCGCGAAGAACATCCACCCGACCGGTGGGCGTGCGGCCGTGTTCGATCTCGCCAATCTTGCGCACGAGCTGTTCGACGCTCTCGCCAAGACGCGTTTGCGCCGAGATATGTGGCGTGATGCAGATGCGGGGTTCCGTCCAAAACGGATGGCCTGTCGGGAGCGGCTCGTGCATGAATACGTCGAGCGTTGCGCCGGAGAGTTGTCCCTGTTCGATGGCCTGCAACAGATCCTTTTCGACCAGATGCTCGCCACGCGCCAAGTTCACAACATGCGCGCCTTGAGCCAGTCGCAGGAATGTCTGGGCGTTCAGCACCCCACGGGTCTCCGGCGTATTGGGCAGGAGATTGATCAGGACATGCGCGCCGTCCACGAACGACGCCCATTCGCTCTCGCCGCTGAAGCACTGCACCCCATCCACCCGTTTCGGCGACCGGCTATAGCCTCGGACATCGAAGCCGAACGACGCCAGCCGGCTGGCGACGGCGGCACCGAGGCTGCCCAGACCGAGCACGCCGACGATGAACTCGCCAGCCTCAGGTACGGCCAGCGGCTGCCAGACACCGTCGCGCTGATGCTGTTCATACGCATCGAAACGTCGGAAGCTTCGCAACGTCGCGTACGTGGCGTACTCGACCATCTGCGATGCCATGCCGGCGTCTTCGATCCGATAGATGGGCACATCGCCGGTCACCACCGCCGGGTCTTTCGCGACGGCGCTGAAAATCCAGTCGACGCCCGCCCCGACGTTGAAGATGGCGTTCAGTTCAGGGCGATGACGCAAGACTTCAGGATCAGACTTCCACACCAGCACGTAATCTGCCGGGGCTACATCGGCGACGCTCCACTCACGAACGTCGGCCCCCGGCATGGCGCTTCGCAGCGCATCGATCCATGGCCCTGTGTCCTTGCCCGTCATTGCAAACAGGATTCGCATGCGGCCTCCTATGCGGACTCAGACGCGGACTCGGCGTCGGAAGGCCGCGCTTCCCGCCACTTCGCCAAGTCGACGCTGGCATCCCGGAGCACGGAAACGGGGACCTTGGCAGCCGACCTCACGAGCGCTTTGCCCGCCCGCATTTCGCGAGGCACGCCCACGGCGCTGACGCCGACGACCACGCCCGCCTGCAAGTGGAAGACGACGAACGCCCCGATGTCGGTACTGCCGCGCACGACGTTCTGCTCGCCGATGGGAACCCCGAAGGACTGGAGGCTGAAGTCGTACTGATCTGACCAGTAGCCGCTGATTTCCTCGTAGTCAGGCCCGCTACACACGATGGCACGCCCGACATGCTCCCCGTGGGCGACGGCGTGATGCCAGTTCTCCTGACGCTCCGCCCGCCCTACCCGCGCGTTGAAGTGAAATGCGACTTCCCCAGCGGCGTAGATGTGCGCGTTGGACGTTCGCCCCTGCCCGTCGACGCAGATCCCTGACGCGCACGTCTCGAGGCCAGCGGCTTCGGCAAGGGCGACGTTCGGCACCACGCCGATACCGACCACCACCGCATCCGCGTCGAGCGATTCGCCGTCGGAGAGCGCGAGGCGATAGGCGGACGAGCGTTCGGAAACCTCGCGAATCGATACCCCGGTGCGAATGCGCACGCCTCGTTGTTCATGCTGCTTCACGACGAACTCGCAAACCTCGGCGCAAGTCGCGCGCGCCATCGGACGCTCCCCGGCTTCGAGTACCGTCACGTCGATTCCCATGCCGTTGGCCACGGACGCCACTTCAAGGCCAATGACGCCTGCGCCCACCACCACGAGATTGCGGATCTTCGGCAACGCTTCTCGCAGCGCGATGGCGTCGGAAATACGGCGCAGGTAAAACACGTTCTGCATGCCCGGATGAAGCAGCGCAAGCGTGCGCAGCGACGAACCGGTTGCCAGCACCAGCGTCCCGTATCCAAGCGACGTGCCGTCGGAGAATTCGACCCGACGCGCCTCCCGGTCAATACGCTGCGCCGCGTTACCTAAGCGCAGATCGATGTTGTGCGCGTCGTAGAACGCGTTGTCCCGCAGCGAAATGTGGGCCGCCTCATCCGCCTCCTGAAGCACCTTCTTGGAAAGCGGAGGACGGTCGTAAGGGGCTTCGCGCTCGTCGCCGCAGATGATGATTCGGCCGTCAAAGCCCGCCTTTCGCGCGCTTTCGGCGGCGTAGACGGCTGCGATGCCCGCGCCGATGATCACCATCGGCTCATTCTCATGTGTGTTTTTCATTGCTCACCTCACGCCATTGAGCGTTGACCGCTCACATGTGCTCCGGCTTCTGAATGCCGCGCGCATGGCGATGACACAGCTCGCGCCACTTGATGAGGGGCGAGTCGCCTTCGATCAGCATCTCGTCGAGCCACGCCGAATCGCGCTTGTAGAAGGTTTGCAGTGCGAGTCGCGCCTGAATATCCTGCGCGTTGAAATTCTCGAAGCCGATGGGCTTCCAGCGATTCCAGAACTCGTGATTGAAGTGCGCGCTTTCTTCTTCCGTCGAAACGCGTTTGCCGACGAGCATCACATAAAGGTGCTTCGTTTCCGTCACGGGCACGTAGAACTCGAACTGTGTGATGTCCTGATCCGGGAAGTCGTCGACGCGCAGCCCGCACGGCATCCAGAGCGACGCCGCCGTGGTTCGGGTCGGTTTCTCCGATACACGCTTGGTGCCGGTGACGACCACCTGACCATCGACCTTGCCCTCCCAAATGCTCGTGTGGTTGGCAAACGCGTCGTAGACGCCCTTCGGTGCGCCCTCGTCCTCGTGCACCAGCACGTCGCCCGATTTCGCCAGGTGCCCGATGGGCAACGATCGCTGGGTGTCCGGCACGAGCTCCGAGGCGCGGTGAATGTAGACGTGCAAGCCGTCGAAGCCGTTTTCGCAGCCGACGCGCCAGTTCGACTCGACGTCATAGATCGCGCAGTGCAGTTGCAAATCGTCGTCAAGGAAGGTCGGCGGCACGTCTTCCGCGAGCGGAGGCGCGTCAAACCCTTCGTCGCCCACAAACACGAAGATCAGGCCCTTGGCTTCCTGCACCGGATAGCTCTTGACGCTGCGCCGGCCGATGGCCTTGCTGTCCGGCGAGGCCAGAATGTCGCACAGCTTGCCGTCGTTCCACTTGTAGGTGAAGCCGTGATACCAGCAGGTGATGGTGTCGGGCGTATAGCACTCCACCTTCTCGGAGAACTTCACGCCGCGGTGCAGGCACCGGTCGCGAATCGCCTTCACCTCCCCGTCCACGCGCTTCAGCAGGATCTCCTCGCCGCATACCGTCGCCTGCGATACCTTCCCTTCGAGGACGTCGCCGGACAGCTTCACCGGATACCAGTGGTTCCGGAAACCCAGCTTGGCCGCAAGGTAATTGCGCCAGCGCGGGACTTTGTTCAACAAACTCTCGTCTACGAAATGTGCCTGTTCACTCATTGGGGGCGTCTCCAATTTATTTGTTTGCGTACTGTATGCAATGACGACTGGAATCACGGTTGCGTGCGGACGGCTCAGACGCCGCAACTCGACGTGATTGCCATCCTAGGGCGCCGTTCTACGCGCAACAAACGATTTGAAATTCACTCATGCATGAGCCTTGCGAATGTGTTGAGTGGATGTCACGGAATCCCGCGTTTCCTACCGAAATCTCACTCGTTTCGTCGTAGAATCGCGGCTAACCAACCAAAACTTCAACGTCATGAGCGCCACCCGCAGAGTCGTACAGAGCGATCGGTTACGCGATCAGGTTTACCAGTTGCTCCGGGAGGATCTGCACGGGGGCGCCATTGCGGCCGGGTCGCGGCTCGTTGAGTTGGAATTGGCCGAGCGGTATGGGGTCTCGCGCACGCCGATTCGCGAAGCACTCTTCCAACTGGCGCGTGAAGGCCTCGTGGTGCGCACCGATCGCGGGTACTCGCTGATGACGGATACACCACGCGATTTCCTCCAGCGCATGGAGGTTCGACTCTTGCTCGATCCGCCGCTGGCAGAACACGCGGCAAAGTACGGGTCCGATGAGCAGATCGAAGTGCTCGCTGGTGCTTATGAAAAGATGAAGAAGGCCGAGGCGTCGTCGAAGTATTCGGCGTTTGTTTCGGCCGCACACGAGTTTCGCACCGTCCTCCTTGAAATGAGCCACAACACGGCGCTGACGCGCGTTTGCGCGGTGCTGGAAGACCAGTTCCTGTTGGTTCGCAACGAACATTACAAAGACGAAGGGAATCGCGCTATTTCAGTGCATCGCGATGGGCTGTTGCTCGCCGCCATTCGCTCGCGCGACGTGAAAGGCGCGGGGAAAATCGCGAAAGAGTACGTTGAGATGCTGATAACGACACTTGCGAAGCCCGCCGAACGCGCGGCTCGAAAGCGCAGCGCGAGGACGGCGTTGCCGAAGCGTTCGTAGCGCTCTCTCCCCCTTTGTTTCCCTCAGAGTTGCATGCGGCACGATTCCGCAAGGCTGGCGATATGGGTGCGCGTCTGGGCCTCGGCTGATGCCGCGTCCCGAGTCGTCAGATGTTGAGCCAAGGCGTCCAGATAATCCGCCGTCATCAAGCGGTTTCTTTCGGTTCGCAGCAGCAGTGGGCGGGCGGCAAGAAAATCATCCTCTGCGGCAGTGAAGCAGCGTGCCAGCACTTGGTTCGTGCAAGCGGTGGCGAGGTGTTTTTGGAGTCCGTGAACCGCACTCGCGGAAACGAATGACGAGGGTTCGCAGAGGAGCAAGCGTCTCGCCTCGTCCGCTAGTGCGGAAATATGCGCAATCTCTTTGGCGGATGCCGATTCAACAACGTTGGCGACGACCACAGGGTCGAGAATCGACTTGACGTCCAATCGAGCCAGCAGCGCCGGCATCGGCATTTCGCTGAACCCGTAACCGCGCTCCAATGGCTCCAGCAGCCCCTCGCGCGCCAACTGAAACAACGCCTCACGCACGGGCGTTCTGGAAACGCCAAACCGCGCGGCGAGATGCGTTTCCGTCAACCGTTGACCGGGTTGCAGCTTGCCGCGCTCGACGAGATCTCGGATCGCGTCGTAAATCCTGTCGCGCAATCGCTGCCCGACTTCCTGAGAAACTGCCATAGCCGCCGGAACCCTTCAATCAATGGCGCTCAAACGTGAGCGAAAGTGCCGTTGGCCTCACGGGTGCGTCGCGAGATTGACCGCAGTCACAGAACGTTGCCCCCCGGCAACGTGGACGTCGATCAATCTCGCGAGCGCTCTTTGCATGCCCCAGTTCGTTTGCTTTCTATTCTTGGAATTGAAGCCAATTGGCGACGCGCGTGTTGAACTGATCCGGTGCTTCGAAATAGGCCGAGTGACCTGCGTTGGCAAGCGTCATCAATTCCGCGCCGTCAAAGTGCTTGCACATTTCTGCGACGATCTTCGGTGGGAACAAGACATCTTCCTCGCCGACGAGAAAGCCGATGCGTACGCCCGTCGCAGCGATCTGCTCGGGCGTGTACGACGGCTGGACGCCTACGAGTGTTTTGAAGGTGTAGCGATTGAATCCGGCAATCTGTAGATACAACTGCGTCATGGCTGGCGAGTTGGCGAGGTGCGTGCGTCCAAGCACACGTTCAGCCTGCGACAGGTCGCGCGTCGCGCTCTGCACCTTTGCCATTTCCACCGCGATGGATTCAGGCAAGGTGATGCCGACCAAAGAATCGGCAATCAGTAAGGACGCAACGCGGTCAGGATAGCGACACGCGAAATCGATTGCCGTGCCAGCGCCCATCGACTGCGCGACAAACGAGACGCGCTGCAAATCGAGCGCGTCCAGAACCGCGACGAGATCGTTTGTGAACTCGGCGCGTCCGGCGAGCTCGGCGTCCGTGGACTTTCCGAAGCCTCGGGCATCCACAAGAATGACCTTGAAATCCGCTCGCCAGGCGGCAACCTGATAGAACCAGCTCGCGTGATTTCCGCCCACGCCATGCAGCAGCACTACCGGTGAGCCGCTGCCGTGTACTTCGTAATACAGCCGACTTTCATGATGATCTAGGTATGGCAAATTTCTCTCCCGACTTCCAAATCAATTTCCGACGTTAGTCGCCGAACCGAACCGAGACCTCACCGATCCCCTCGATGTCCGCGTGATAGGTGCTGTAGTGCTTGACGTTCACCATGGGGCCTAGTGCGCCACTGAGCACCAGCTCGCCCGCTTTGATCGGATGCCCTACCTCGATCAGTTTTTTGGCCAGCCAAAGCGCAGCGTTCAGCGGATTCCCCAGACATGCCGCCCCGCTTCCTGTCGACGCCACCTGCCGGTTCTCCTGCATGCGCATTTGGCAATTCAGCAAGTCGATGTCAGGCGTGAATGGCAGCTTCCGGCCGATCACGAAGCGGCCAGACGACGCGTTATCCGCAATCGTCTCCACAATCCCGATTTTCCAGTCCGCGATGCGGCTATCTACAATTTCGAGCGCCGGGGCCACCCATTCAATTCGTTCGAACAGGTCGGACATTTCGAGTGACGGGTCGTCGATGTCCACGCGAAAACCAAATGCAATCTCTGCTTCGATCTTGGGCTGCAAGAGGCTCGACATATTGACGAGGCCGGCATTGACGACCGCCATGTCGTCGAACAGAACGCCATAGTCGGGCTGGTCCACGCCAAGCTGCTTCTGAACAGCCGTCGACGTGAGGCCGATCTTGCGGCCTACGATTCGGCGGCCGTCCGCTTGCATCGCGTGGTCAGTGTTGCGGTGCTGGATGCGATAGGCGGCGTCGATATCGCCGCCCACGCACGAGGCAAATGGGGCAATGGGACCGATGGTGTATGCGTCGCGCAGTCTCGACGCTATCAGTTCTTCTAGTTCGACTTCTTTCATCATTTCCTCGAAACGCGTGCGAAGTATTGAGACTGTCGTGTGCGACGTCGCCTCAATTGGAGCGGAGAGTTTTGTGCACTGTATGCAGTGTGTCAACGCGCTATGCACGCTTTGTTTGAAGCCCTTTCCCCACGTTTTGTAATGCATCCCGGTGCGAGTGCCTTAGCGAGGAGGAGCGCATACGCCGACTAGGCAACGCTTTCAAGTTGCGCCTCTTGCGCGGGTTGATATCGCGGCATCATGGCGCACAACGCGCAGACGATTAGCAGGGCCGCGCACGCCAGATACAGCGGCATGGCGTAACTTCCCGACGCATCGAATCCCATCCCGAACACGACCGGACCGACAGCCGATCCCGCCATGAAAGAAGCAAACACCCAACCGAAAATCTTTCCGAAGTGATCCAACCCGAAATACCGGCTGATCAAGTACCCCAGCAAATCGGATTCAGCGCCAGCACCAAAGCCAAGGAGTGCCGCGCACAGATACACGGATGCCGGGGCGTTTGTGAGCAGGAGGCCTGCGCAGCCGACGCACGACAACGCAAAAATGCCAATGGCGGCGCGAGGCGCGAAGATTCGATCGAACAGATAGCCTGCTGCAACGCGTCCGATGAGCGCAGCAACCGCCAATACGGTCGTCGCGAACGCTGCCGACGAGAGCGCGACACCCCGGTCGAGCAACATGGGGACCAAATGGATTTGCGCACCGTTGATGGCCACGGCCATGAGAAATGCCGCAACGCCGACCAGCCAGAAGGCGCGACTGGCGAACGCTTGTGAGAGCGTGCGTCCCGCTGCCCCGAGTGCCCCGGTGGCGCGCCCGCTGACGCCGCTCTGCGTCGGCGCTTCCCTGAGTAGAAACAGGCCCAGTGGCACGCCAATCACGATCGGCACTGCGCCCAAGAAGTAGTAACCGGCTTCCCAGTCAAACCGCTGGATCATCGCAGCGGCAATGGGAGCGGCAATAGCCCCGCCAAGTGCAACGCCGGCCATGCTGATGCCCAGCGCAAGACCGCGCGATCGGTCGAACCACCCGGAGATCACTCGCAAGTAGACGATGGTGTTCGACCCTGCGCCAAAGACGCCAATCAGGAAAAACGCCAGAAAGAATCCGGTGATTCCCCACGTCTTCACCATCAACGGGACTGCCAAAACCGTCGCGCCATAGGTGAGCAACGACGTGACCAACACGGTTCGAAGATGAAACCGGTCGATCAGCGCGCCGACGACCGGTGTTGCCACGGCCAAACTCAGCGCGCAAATGGACAGCGCGCCAGAAATCTGTGCGCGATCCCAACCTTGTGCGGCCCCGAGCGCCCGAATGAACACGCCCACCGTCATCAGAATGATCGCCGTGCTGCACACGCTTGCGCCGATCGTCGCGTAAGCGACCATGAGCCATGGTTGATTGGTGCGCGTGCATTCTGCCGGCATTGCCGCGACTGAAGTGATATTTCCTTGTTTCATCAAACCCCTCCAAATCATCTTGATTTACTGCACTTGCTCTGAATTCGACGGGAGAAAGCGCGCCCGAACGAATGCGCATTCCTCTCGATTTTTTAATTGCACTACTGGTGGTCAGAAGAAGGTGCGTATCCCCGTGGCCACGGCAAATTGACGGCTGGTCGTCGACGGTGCCAGAGGGAATAAGACGGCCGATTGGGTCGCGCCGGAGGACGTCACGAAGCTCGTCCCCACGTAAATGTCGGTCCGCTTCGACAGGAATTTGTCGACGAAAAGGCTGTAGTTGGAGAGCCGCCCCGAACCCAAGGCGCTGCGTCCATACCCGAGCGTGATCTTGAGGTCCGGCTGAAAATCGTAAATGACGTCGACCGTGCCACTGCGGATCGATTCATATTTGCCAAACCCGGCAAACGCCACGTCGGTATAGCTCAACCCTGCGGTCCACTTCTCGGCGAACTTGTAGGAGGCACTTGCCCCATAGATGTTTTGAGAATCGACGGCAAAGGAGCGATACGGGGTAACGGTCTGGCCGAGAAACGATTTCATGCCAGCCAGCGTGGGCGTGAAGTTCACACCGTTGATTTTGGTGCCGACAGCCGCCGCTTTGAATCGCTCATCTGCATAGGACAGGGCGAAGCTCATCGCGCGGCCTCGGTTGTAGGTGTCGGACGTCCCACCCGGGAGTGCGTAGAGCGCAAATAGGGTGAAGCCGCCAAATGTCGGTGATCGATAGGAGGCTGAGTTGTTCACGTAGCCACCCGCCATATGGTCGGCATTCGCGGGGGTTTGGGAGAACGTTGAATTGAATCCCGGTGAATTGCCCAATAACAGCACCGAAAAATCGTTGTGGTGCCCGAAGGTCAGCGTGCCGTACTCCGCCTTGGACAACCCCACCCATGCGCTGCGGCTGAAGAACGTATCCGATCGGAACTGCTTGCCGTTGGACAGATTGAAATAGCTCGCCAGATCGAAGACGACCTTCAGCCCACCGCCCAAATCCTCCGTCCCCCGGAAGCCAAACACCGTATTCCAGTGATAGCTGTCGAGCATTTGCACGACACTCCCACCACCGGCATTGTTCGAGTACACGACCGCTTCATCAATTGCGCCATAAATCGTCACGTTCGACTGCGCCAGCGCCGTGCTGGATATCAGGAAAAATGCGATCAGGCCGACTGCGATTTTCTTCATCTGGATCTCCCATCCATATAGCTCTGCCCCCCGGACCCGGTTGAATAGCAGGCCCGGCCGGTTATTCGAGTGCGCTTGATCGTCTAGCCGCGTACGGCAAGTGCTGGCGACGTGTGAGCGCCAGCCGCGGCGACGAATCGAGCGGTGTTTTTTGATTACGAACCGGCAGGGAGAAGGTAGGCAGCCATTTTTTTACGCACAATCGAAAAAAACGACGTGTATGCACGATGAGAAATCATTCATGGGCGGGGATGGGGGCGGAGAGCGGATTATGGGGTGGAGCGGTTCGGTTCCGGCTTCGGATTGGGCAGGCTCTCAAATATCCATGCCTCGTCAAAGTTACTTCGTCACTGCAACCGAACACCAGACGGCTCTCGCAGCGACTATTCACCAAGCGACACAATCCGACTGTCCTCCCAGCGTTTGGCCTTCGACATACAATCCGCCCCCATATCGCCCCAGAGACATGGGCAAATCCGCAGGGGGAATTGATGTACGACGAGGAGCAGTCGCATGTCTCCTGCCACTAGATGGGTACTGCTTGAGGCGTTGCTCCCACTCTTTGGCGCGAGTTTGATTTATGGATTTCTTGGAGTAGCAAGATGGCTTGTGACGCCCGAGACCAAACGAGTGAAATGGGCTTGGGGCGAAGCGTTCGACACGATGGGATGGCTATATGGCGGGGTTATTCTTGCCGTTCAAGCGGGCATTCGGGGCTACGAGGCCGCGGTCCACGGACCACATCTTGTTGTTGTTTGGATCTGTTTTGTTGCGGCGATCGCATGCGCCATCCTCTTATCCGCAGCCATGATGGCACGTGGAGAGGATCACGAATGGAAGCCACCAACGGTCATGCTAGTATCCACGAGCTTCTTAATGATCGTGATTGTGGTCACGGCACACACGATCCAAGAAGTGACATTAGCCAACGGAGTCGATGATGTCTGCCACGCCGACGCGGAAAAGACTTGCAGCTAGCGCATCGAGGGCGCGTTCTATCAAGAAGATGCGCCTTGCGCACGGCCGCCCTCTTCCCACAAGTCAGCATCGCCCGCAAGCCGCTAGTGGGATGATTAAGTTCGCATCCACGCTCAGTGGTGGAACTGCTGTTGGCCTCGCTGTGGCGCTGCTTACTCCGAGCGTCATTGTTACGATAGGCGCAATGATTGCAGGGCTCATCGGTAGTGGGCTGCTGGTTAAACGGTACGGATAGCGTCGTCTGTGCCCACTTGTGAACGGAGCCATTCGGCTCCGTTTTCGTTTCTGGCGGCTCATCGCGACGATCTTCGCCATCGAACAAGAAGAGTCCCTATTGAGACATCGGAATGTTCTGAATTTCAACGAGTGCCCTAGAATGCGACTCTGAACGCGTGGTGCCCACATCTTCGGATAGCTAAGCTGGTTCCCGTCGCGCCCCAAACGCGACCGGGTTTAGCGACCTGAACGATGTTTTCGGGCACACGGTCGCGATGTTTGCGGCTTTCGTGTGCGCAATGCCGCGCCTTCGTGTCCACGGGCGGGTCTGGATTGGGACACCTTCGGGTGTGCCGCCTAATCCGAATCATCAGCGGTTCGCTAACCTAGTCCAGTGCCCGCCCACCCCTGCGCAATGCAGCGGGTGGCGGGGTCCAAGAATTGACTAGATCGAGGTTCCCCGCATGACTTCCCACGCTTCCGCAATTTCCCTATCCCACACGTCGGCTGACAAGCTCAGCACACTCTCCGAACGCATCTTCGCTCTCGCGGTATGCACCACGCACAGCGGAAAGGAGATTCCCAACAGATTCTTGGTTGCGATGTTCGGGGAGCTTGGCGAATTGGCTACGGAGCTCGTTGGTGAGTGCCGTAAGTTGAGGTCCAACGCAACGGCTTCGTAGTTCTGAGGCTGGATATCGGCATGTCGCGGGCATCCCTCGCCGCAGGCCATCGCGGATCAATACGCCGCGCCAAGATAGGTGGGATTTTTACAGCAGGAATGCAAAGGGCTCCCGCACGGGGAGCCCTTTGTTTATCTGTGGCGGAGAGAGGGGGATTCGAACCCCCGATAGGCTATTAACCTATACACGCTTTCCAGGCGTGCGACTTAAACCGCTCATCCATCTCTCCTGAAGAGTCGCGCATTATAGCAGGTCGCCGGGAATATCCCACCCCCTTTCGCCGCTACCCCTTCAAAATTTATTCCTTACGGGCGCCGCAGGTGGTCCACCAGATGCTCGTCCCGTTCGCTCGGGCGCCCGCCCAGCAAGCTGAACAGGATCGCCACGGCGAACCCGACCGGCACGCCGAAAGCCCCTGCGGCTATCGGATCCACGCCCCACCAGCGGGCGCCCGCGAAGCCCGTCAGCCTTGTGAAGAACGGATACGTCGTCATGATGTAGTACACGCACACCAGCAACCCACTCACCATCCCGGCCGTCGCGCCCAGCCGCGTCGTTCGCTTCCAGAACACCCCCAGCACCAACGCCGGGAACAGGCACGACGCCGCCAGCGAAAACGCCGCGCCCACCAGAAACAAAATATTGCCCAGCTTCAACGACGTCACGTAAGACGCGAACATCGCCACGCACAACAGCAGAATCTTCGACGTCGTCACCCGCTTCTGGCTCGACGCATTGCGATCCACCATGTGGAAGTACACGTCGTGCGACAGCGCGTTCGCAATCGTCAGCAACAACCCGTCCGCCGTCGACAACACCGCTGCCAACGCGCCCGCCGCCACCAATCCCGAGATCACATACGGCAGCCCCGCGATCTCAGGCCCGGCTAGCACCAGCATGTCCGGTTGCATCCAGATTTCGCCCCACTGCACCACGCCATCCCGATAAACATCCGAAATGTCCAACTGCACGGGCGTCGCGTGCCGCCACTGCATCACCCATCCCGGTAGATTCTCGTATCGCGCCCCGACCAGATGCAGCAGCACGTCGTACTTCAGCATCACTGCCAACGCCGGGGCACTCACATACAACAGCGCCACGAAGAACAACGTCCAGCCCACCGAGCTACGCGCCCCCTGCACCGTCGCTGTCGTGCCGTACCGCGTGAGAATGTGCGGCAAGCTCGCCGTGCCAATCATCAGGCACACCATCAACAACAGGAAATTCAATCGCTGCGAACTGCGCGTCGTCTCGTCACGCGCCGGGAATGGCTCCGTCATCGCATGCGGTGGCTCACTTCGCTCCGCATACTGATTGCGCAACTCCAGCCACTGGTTCTGCGCATCCCCAACGTCGCGCGGAAACGCATCCAGCTTCGCTTCCAGCACCTTCACGTCGCGCAACGGCCCGTTGTGGCGCTTTGTATCGAGCAACTGACGCTCCAGCTCCGCGCGCTCGGTGTAGAAGCTGTCCGGCAGACCGTCCAGCCGGCGCTGCATCTGCTCACCCTGCTCCCGGTAATAATCGCGCACCTCTCGCTCGGGAATCGACTGCTGAATCTCACGCTCCAGCGCCTCCACCTTTGCCAACGCCTGACCGTAGCTGAACTGCGGAAACCAACCATGTCCCGTCTGGTGTCCGATCATCGCTGTCGGCACCAGAAACGCCGTGATCATGATGATGTACTGCGCTACCTGCGTCCATGTCACCGCGCGCATCCCGCCGAGGAACGAGCACACCAAAATGCCCGCCAGCCCGAAGAAGATGCCGATGGTGAATTCCACCCCGATGAAGCGCGACGCGATCAACCCCACGCCCTGAATCTGCGCCACCAGATAGACGAACGAACACAGAATCGTCGAGAACACCCCCAACGCCCGCACGACATTGCTGTCGTAACGTGTGCCGAGAAAGTCCGGCACGGTGTATCGCCCCATCTTGCGAAGGTACGGCGCCAGCAGAAACGCCACCAGACAGTAGCCGCCCGTCCATCCCATGACATAGGCCAAGCCGTCGTAACCCGACACGTACAACGAGCCCGCCAACCCCATGAACGACGCCGCACTCATCCAGTCGGCCGCGCACGCCATGCCGTTGAACACCGGTGGCACGCGGCGTCCTGCAACGTAGTACTCCGTAGCATCTGACGTTCTGGAAATCAGTCCGATCACCGCGTAGACGGCAATGGTCACGAACAGAAACGCGTAACCGATCCATACGCCCGGCCCGTTGACCCGCTCTAGCAAACCGATCATCAGCACGAACGCGAAGAAACCCGCCGTGTAATACAGGTAGTAGCGCAGCAGCCTGCGCGTGTAACTCATCGGGAAGTCGGCGCCGACGCGGCGCGAGAAGAAGCGGAAGCAGCGCCCTGCACGCCACCGGACATGCCGGAAACCGCTGCGTCACCAAGTCCAAGGCTGTCAGTGTGTGCACGGCGCAAAGTTTGCAGGTCAGCGCGATATCGTGCGTCGTTACGACGCTGGACCAACGCATAGACGACGATCAGTCCGATATCGATCAGGATCGAACCTTGCGCGCCCATGTAGAACGGCAACGGCCAGCCGGCAAAGCGCACCGACATCCATTCGCGCGCCCAGAACTGAGGAACGAACGTCACCACGAAGCCGATCGCCATCAGCGCCGCCACCAGCCACAACGTGCGGTGCCAGTGACGCGCAGCTATCGCAGCAGCTTCTCGATGCCAATGCGAATCGCGTGGCAAACCGTCCGTCAATGCGGACGTTGCTGACAGATCACCGGCATCGGTTTTCGGGGGATTCACCATCGACGCACTCCGGCGTTCCGCAGCACCGACGTACCGCCAGCACGCAGCGGAAGACTTATCATCGCCATGTTCCGAGGTGCAGCAATATCCGCGCACCGTGTGCGCTCGCGTGGCCCATCAAGTCCTGACGGAACCCCACAGACATTGCTTCGAGGAAGTTGTCTCGGCTTTCGCAGTCTGAGGAATCTGTGCCCGGACCAATCTCCAGAGCACAGATCCCGCACGACGTGACGCGCTATCTTCAACGATGGCGCCCCACGCCGCACCACCGCGTCTCATCGACGCGGCAGCCAACTCACTGCGCTTGCTTCAACTGATCGAGAATCGCCGGGTTTTCAAGCGTGGAGGTGTCCTGCGTGATCTCCTCGCCCTTCGCGATCACGCGCAACAGACGGCGCATGATCTTGCCCGAACGCGTCTTCGGCAGGTTGTCGCCGAAGCGGATGTCCTTAGGCTTGGCGATCGGTCCGATCTCCTTGCCCACCCAGTTGCGCAGTTCGAGCGCCAGTTGCTTGGCCTCGTCCCCCGTCGGGCGCGAACGCTTGAGCACCACGAACGCGACAATCGCCTCGCCTGTCGTGTCGTCCGGACGGCCCACCACCGCAGCCTCCGCCACGATCGGATTCGCCACCAGCGCCGACTCGATCTCCATCGTGCCCATGCGGTGACCCGAGACGTTCAGCACGTCGTCGATACGCCCCATGATCGTGAAGTACCCGGTCTTCGCATCGCGAATCGAACCGTCACCCGCCAGATAGATCTTCCCACCCAACTCCGGCGGGAAGTAGCTCGACTTGTAACGCTCCGGGTCGCCCCAGATCGTACGAATCATCGACGGCCACGCGCGCTTGATCACGAGCATGCCGCCCTGACCGTTCGGCACGTCCTGCCCGGTTTCATCGACAATCGCCACGTCGATCCCCGGCAACCCCAGCGTGCACGAACCCGGCACGAGCGGCGTCGCGCCCGGCAGCGGCGTGATCACATGACCGCCAGTCTCCGTCTGCCACCACGTATCGACGATCGGGCAACGGCCGCCGCCAATGTTCTCGTAGTACCACATCCACGCTTCCGGATTGATCGGCTCACCGACCGACCCGAGAATGCGCAGCGACGACAGATCGTATTTCTTCGGATGCACGTCCGGTGTCTGCTCGGCCGCTTTGATCAGCGAACGAATGGCCGTCGGCGCGGTGTAGAACACGGACACCTTGTGGCGACCGATCATCTCCCAGAAACGCCCGGCATTCGGATACGTCGGCACGCCTTCGAACACGACCTGCGTCGCACCGACCGCGAGCGGGCCGTAAGCGATGTACGTGTGGCCGGTAATCCAGCCGATATCCGCCGTGCACCAGAAAACGTCGTCCGGCTTGATGTCGAACGTCCACTGCATCGTGAGCGACGCCCACAGCAGATAGCCGCCGGTGCTGTGTTGCACCCCCTTCGGCTTGCCCGTCGAGCCCGACGTGTAAAGGATGAACAGCGGATGCTCCGCGCCCACCCACTCCGGCTCGCACTGATCCGATTGCGTCGCGACCAAGTCTTGCAGCACATGATCACGGCCCGCCTGCATCGCCACGTTGCCGCCGGTACGGCGGTAGACGATCACCGACTTCACGTGATCGCAGCCGCCCATCGCCAGCGCCTCGTCGACGATGGCCTTGAGCGGCAGCGCCTTGCCGCCACGCATCTGCTCGTCGGCGGTGATGATCGCCACGGCGCCGGCGTCGATCGCGCGCTCGTTCAGCGATTTGGCCGAAAAGCCGCCGAACACGACGGAGTGCGTCGCGCCGATCCGTGCGCAGGCCTGCATGGCCACGACGCCTTCGATCGACATCGGCATGTAAATCACGACGCGGTCGCCCTTCTTCACGCCCTGAGCCTTGAGCGCGTTCGCAAAGCGGCTCACGCGCGCCAGCAGGTCGCGGTAGGTGACCGGGGTCACCGTGCCGTCGTCGGCTTCAAAGAGAATGGCGTCCTTGTCGCCCAGACCGGCTTCGATCTGGCGGTCGAGGCAGTTGTACGACGCATTGAGCTGACCATCTTCGAACCACGTGTAGAACGGAGCGTTGGTCTCGTCGAGGACTTTGGTGAACGGCTTGTGCCAGGCCAGATTCTCGCGCGCCTGACGCGCCCAGAATCCCTCGTAATCCTTCTCGGCCTCGGCGCACAGCGCCTCATAGGCGGGCATGCCGGAGATGTTCGCTTTGGCGACGAGCGCCTGCGGCGGCGCGAAAATGCGCTGCTCCTGCATTACCGATTCAATTGCTGCCATGAGTTGTCCCCTCTTATGGATATGCAAAAACGATTGCAATCAAGCCAAAACAAATCGCTAACGCCACATTAAGACGAGCGACTTACTAACGCCTTACACTGGTGCACCCGCGTGACGTCTCTCGCGTGCGGGACTCACGCAAGCGCGTCACTGCGGTGCAGCAGACCGTGGCGTATTCGCTACAATCCTACCCGCATCATCCCTATCCCGCCAACCCCGGACTCGCCCGGAGCGCCCGTGAATTCGACCTCTTCGTCCCAATCCACGCCTTCAGCCCACGCGTCGTCATCGTCGACCGACCGGCTGTTTGCCCGCTTTCCGAGTTTCGCCCTGGCCCTGGCCATGACCTTCGTCGGCACCAATGTCGGCATCGGTAAAACCATGGTCGCCGTCATGCCCGTGGCCGCCTTCGCCCTCTGGCGCTTCGTGATCGCCGTCATCGCCCTCGCCCCGCGTTATCGCCCGGCGAGAATGCGGCTCGTCACCCGGTCGCAATGGCGCAACCTTTTTGTGCAGACGTTCTTCGGGACGTTTCTCTTCACCCTGCTGATGCTCTACGGCGTACGTCAGACCACGGCCACCGCCGCCGGGGTGATTACCGCCACGCTGCCCGCCTGCGTCGCCCTGTTGTCATGGGCCGTGCTGCGCGAGCACCCGTCGCGGCGCACGCTGGTGAGCATCGGGCTGGCGATCCTCGGGGTGGCATTGCTGAATCTTTCTCGTGGCGACGCGCACGGGGCGGGCAGTGGCAGCGGCGCTACTGGCAACGCATGGCTTGGGAATTTGCTGGTGCTTGGCGCCGTGGTGTGCGAGGGGATTTACGTGATCGTCTCGAAGCGCCTCGCTTCGGAACTCTCGGCGATCGATATCTGCGCGTACACCCATCTGCTCGGCGGGGCGATGATGCTGCCGCTCGGCATCGTGGGGTTGATGGCCGTGGATTACTCGGTACTCACGCCCGGCCATTGGGCCCTCATCGTCTGGTACGGGCTCGCCGCGAGCGTGTTCTCGTTCTTCCTCTGGATGCGCGGCATTCGCCACGTGAGCGCCCAGCTGGCGGGCGTTTTCACTGCCATGGTGCCGGTCGCCGCCACGGCCTACGGGGTCGTGTTTCTCGGCGAACAGCTGACGTTCACCCAAGGCGCAGCGCTGGCGCTGACGGTCTCGGGCGTCGTGCTTGCCGCCATGCCCGGCGCGGGCGCCAGCAAGAAACTAACCGCTGCCCCCACGGATAAGGGCGGCTCGCCCGGCAAGACGTTGTAAAATGCCGCCGGTGTCGGATTTCGCCTCGCGAATCCGGCCCGATGCTTTGATTTGATGTTGATTTGATAATAATGGCCTGCGGCTTCGGGCGCAGGCGAATGTCCCCCACTTCGTCAAGATTGCCATGTCGACTCCCGGCCGCTCCTCCGACGCGCCGATGCGCCCGCTGCCCCGCATCATTTTCTTCAGCCGCTGGCTGCAACTGCCGCTCTATCTCGGTCTGATCGCAGCGCAAGGCGTCTACGTCTACAAGTTTCTCGCCGAACTCTGGCACCTCGTCACCCACGCCGCCAGCTTCGACGAAACGCAGATCATGCTCGTCGTGCTCGGCCTGATCGACGTGGTGATGATCTCGAACCTGCTCATCATGGTGATCATCGGCGGCTATGAGACCTTCGTCTCCCGCCTCGGCGTGGAAGGCCACCCCGACGAGCCCGAATGGCTCGATCACGTGAACGCCGGCGTGCTCAAGGTGAAGCTCTCGATGGCGCTCATCAGCATCTCGTCGATCCACCTGCTCAAGACGTTTATCGATGCGTCCCAGCAAACGCCGCACACGATCATGTGGCAAGTCGTCATCCACATCTCGTTCCTGCTTTCCGCCGTCGTGATGGCCGTGGTCAACAAGATGACCAACGACAGCCACGCCCCGGCGTACGCTACCCCCCAAGCTGTACCGGCTGTACCGAATAACAACACCCATTAAATCCTCACCAAGTCCCCACTAAGTCGAGAGCCGTTTCATGTCTACCGTCATTAAAGAAGACGACGTCATTCAGAGCGTCGCCGGTGCCCTTCAGTACATCAGCTACTTCCATCCGGACGATTACATCCAAGCGCTGGGCCGTGCCTATGAGGCCGAAGAAAGCCCCGCCGCCAAGGATGCCATCGCGCAAATTCTGACCAACAGCCGCATGTGCGCCGAAGGCCGCCGCCCGCTGTGTCAGGACACCGGTATCGTGACCGTCTTCGTGAAGGTCGGCATGAACGTGCAGTGGGATGCCAAGCGCAGCCTCACGGACATGATCAATGAAGGCGTGCGTCAGGCTTACATGCACCCCGAGAACGTGCTGCGCGCCTCGATCGTTGCCCCGCCCGAAGGCGGCCGCAAGAACACGAAGGACAATACGCCCGCCGTCATCCACTACGAAATCGTGGAAGGCGACAAGGTCGACATCACGGTCGCAGCCAAGGGCGGCGGCTCGGAGAACAAGTCGAAGTTCGTGATGCTCAACCCGTCCGACTCGATCGTCGACTGGGTCGTGAAGACCGTGCCGACGATGGGCGCCGGCTGGTGCCCGCCGGGCATGCTCGGCATCGGTATCGGCGGCACGGCCGAGAAGGCCATGGTCCTCGCGAAGGAATCGCTCATGGACCCGATCGACATCCATGACCTGATCAAGCGCGGCCCGCAGAACTGGAACGAAGAGCTGCGTATCGAGCTGTTCGAGAAGGTCAACGCCCTCGGTATCGGCGCGCAAGGCCTCGGCGGCCTCGCCACGGTGCTCGACGTGAAGATTCTCGACTACCCGACGCACGCCGCGTCGAAGCCGGTCGCCATGATCCCGAACTGCGCCGCCACGCGTCACGCGCACTTCACGCTCGATGGCTCGGGCCCCTCGTTCCTCGCCGCCCCGTCGCTCGACGCCTGGCCGAACGTGCACTGGGAACCGAACACCGAGACGAGCAAGCGCGTCGACCTCGACACGCTCACGCCGGAAGAAGTCGCCAGCTGGAAGCCGGGTCAGACGCTGCTGCTCTCGGGCAAGATGCTCACGGGCCGCGACGCCGCCCACAAGCGCATCGCCGACATGATCGCCAAGGGCGAGCCGCTGCCGGTCGACTTCAATGGCCGCGCGATTTACTACGTCGGCCCGGTCGATCCGGTGCGTGACGAAGTCGTCGGCCCGGCCGGTCCGACCACGTCCACGCGCATGGACAAGTTCACCGACATGATGCTGTCGAAGACGGGCCTCGCGGTCATGATCGGCAAGTCGGAACGTGGCCCGGCCGCCATCGAAGCGATCAAGAAGCACAAGGCTGCGTACCTGATGGCCGTGGGCGGTGCCGCTTATCTGGTGTCGAAGGCAATTCGCGCCGCACGCGTGCTGGCCTTCGAAGACCTGGGCATGGAAGCCATCTACGAATTCGACGTGAAGGACATGCCTGTCACCGTCGCGGTGGATTCCACCGGCGTGTCGGTGCACCAGACCGGCCCGAAGGAATGGCAAGCCAAGATCGGCAAGATTCCGGTCGCAGCGGCGTAATGCTGTCGTAATGGCGTTGTAGTCAAAGGCCCGGCAATGCCCGGGCCTTTTTCTTGTTGAAAACAGGCCGAATGCAACGCGAATGGATCGCGTTACCATTCGTGTCTCGGTTCACGAAAAGCCTTGCAGGGCTTGGCTTTCCGAGCTTTTCAGGCTATCGTTCAACCGCTTGCAAATTGCACAACTGCATATAGGGATCCGAAATGAAAGGCGACAAGAAAGTCCTCGAACTCCTCAACGCTCAGCTCACCAACGAACTGACCGCGATCAACCAGTACTTTCTGCACGCCCGCATGTACAAGCACTGGGGTCTCGACAAGCTCGGCAAGCACGAGTACGACGAGTCGATCGGTGAGATGAAGCATGCCGACAAGCTCATCGAGCGCATTTTCATGCTCGACGGCCTGCCGAACCTGCAAGACCTGCACAAGCTGCTCATCGGCGAGAACACGGAAGAAATTCTGGCTTGCGATCTGAAGCTGGAATACCTCTCGCAGAAGACCTGCAAGGAAGGCGTGGCGCACTGCGAAACCGTGAAGGACTTCGTCTCGCGCGAAATCTTCAACGAAATCCTGCACGACACGGAAGAGCACATCGACTGGCTGGAAACGCAGATCGAACTGATCGCCAAGGTCGGCCTACAAAACTACCAACAGTCGGGTATGGCTTCGTTCGAAGACTGAGCAAGTTAGAGAATTACGCACGACACCCGTTGGCAAGCATCGACACAGCGTCGGTGAATACCGCCCAACGGGCTTTGCGCTAGAATTCCGGGGCCGGCCATTTGCCGGCCCTTTTCTGTTTACCATGCCCTTCAACGCGCCGATTGGCGTCTTCGATTCCGGTCTCGGCGGTCTCTCGGTCCTTCAGGCCGTGCGCGCCCTGCTCCCCCACGAGTCGCTGCTCTACGTGGCCGACTCCGCCTTCGCCCCCTACGGCGAACGTCCCGACGCCTTCATCGCCGAACGCAGTCTCGCCGTCGGCCGCTGGCTGCGCGAGCGCGGCGCCAAAGCGTTTGTGGTCGCGTGCAACACGGCCACCGCGCATGGCGTCACCGCGCTACGGGCCGACGCGCCGTGGCCGGTCGTGGGCGTCGAGCCGGGTATCAAGCCGGCTGCCGCCGTGTCGCGCACTGGTGTGATTGGGGTTCTGGCCACAGCCGCCACCCTGCGCAGCGCTCGTTTTGCCGACTTGCTGGCCCGTCACACGGCGCAGGGGCAGCGCTTCCTCTGCCAGCCGGGACACGGTCTGGTGGAGTGCATCGAAGCAGGCGATGTGGACTCGCCCGCCGTCATGGCGTTGCTGGAGCGCTACGTCGCGCCAATGGTGGCGCAAGGCGCCGACACGCTGGTGTTGGGCTGCACCCACTACCCGTTCCTGATTCCGGCCATCCGCCAGCGCTTCGGCACGGCGCTCACGCTGATCGACACCGGCGCGGCTATCGCGCGGCAGTTGCAACGCCGTCTGGAAACCGACGGTCTTTGCGCACCGCGCGACCCCGGCACCAGCGGGAGCATGCAATTGTTCACGACGGCCAATGTTCAGGCGCTTCAGACGATGGCGGACCGCTTGCTCGTCAACCCGCCAGTCGCCCAGATCGTCGAAATCGGACAAATCGACGGGACCGCGTGGCCCCGGATCGATGCACCAGTCAAAACGGGCTCGGCACTCGCCAACTGAGATTTAGCGGCGGCGAATGCCGGTCATCGGCCGCTGCCGCCCGTCCCACGGGCTTCTGCCCCACGCATCGCCCGGCAAACCTTCCCATAATTCCCAACTGTTTAGCCCGATTCAAACACCCGTATATCCATGAGCGTGCTATGGGATAGGGTATTTAGGCTTGCAAAATCTGATCGGTTAAATAATAATTATTCTCATTAGTGTTACATTTTGACGTTTTCATCATGATCGTTTGCGTCTGCAAATCCGTCTCCGAGCGCCAGATCAAGGCCTGTCTCGACGCTGGCGCCACTTCGATGGAAGATCTCCAGATCGACCTCGGCGTGGCCCTGTGCTGCGGCAAGTGCGGTCCGTTCGTTCAAGAAATGGTGGCCGGTGCGTCGCCGTGCTGCGGCCGCTCGTGCGGTGGCTGCTGCCAGTCCGCCTGCGACGTCACCACGACGACCACGACGGAAGTCGTCGTCATGCAAGAACTCGCGTTGGCAGCGTAATTCAGCGTTCGCGCCCGCCGCTGATTCATGAGCGCCGGGTAGCGCCTGTAACGTGTCATCCGTTTGGATTTCGCCATTGCGACAGGGCAACAACGTCGCGACGGCAAGGGAGCCAGCCAGGCGTCTCGCATGCGGTCAACCGCATCAGGCGGCCATGCGCCAGCCAGCGATTCGCGTCACCCACGGAGGTGTCAAATGGAACTCCTGATTGGCTTTGTCTCAACGTTATGCTTATCGTTCTTCCTGTTTCGAAGGTGAGTGCCCGGCAATCTCTCGGTTCACTGCTTTCGCGACATTCGCAGTTTTCGCCGACCGCGCCCCTTGGCGCGGTTTTCCTTTGATCGCACGTCCGGCCTTTCCGAACTCCCGAGTTCCGCACACCGCGCTTCTCTCACCGTTCACCGCCGCAATTAGCGTACCCTAGCCGTTACCATGTCGACCGTGCCCCCTACGACCCTCGCGCTCATGCCGAGCCGCGATCCGTTGATGTCGCCGCGAGCTATCGCGGTCGCCACAGCGATCGTAGTCGTCCATATTGCCGCCCTGATCGGGCTTTCGTTGATGCACAACGAACCCGAGAAGGCAACGATCGAGCCGACGACGTTTACCGCAACGATCATTCCGCTCACCCCTGCGCCCACGCCGCCGCAACCGGCACCGCCCAAGCCGCAACCTGAACCGCCCAAGCCGAAGGTCGCGCCGCCGCCGCCCAAGCCGCGCGTGCAGCCGCAAAACGCCATCACGCAGAAGGCCGAGCCTGTTGCACCGCCGGCCCCGGCCGAACCGACGCAGAACGCTGCCCCGACACCGCCCGCACCGCCCGCGCCGACGCCGGCCCCCGCACCGTCGGGTCCGATCGAAGGTCTGGCCGTCAAGTGCGACGAGCCGCGCGTGGTCTATCCTACGCAATCACGACGCGTTGGCGAGGAAGGCACCGTCACGCTGCGTCTGGTGATCGATACGCGTGGCGTGGTGTCGACGGCCAATATCGTCAAGTCGAGCGGTTTCCCCCGTCTCGATCAGGCGGCCCGCACCGCCGCGCTGGCGATGCGCTGTGCGCCCCCGATGCAGGGCGGCCGCGCGGTGGAAGCCGCCGCGACCAAACCGTTTAATTTCAATCTCAACGATTAACGTAACGATTCACGAACTGGATCTCCCGAGGAACGCAAAATGCAAGAGTATGGTTTGAGCCACGTCTGGGCGCAGGGCGATTTCGTCACCCGTGCCATCGCGATCGTGTTGTTGGTGATGTCGGTGCTGTCCTGGACGGTCATCCTCATCAAGGGCACGCAGATCTTCCGCCTGAGCCGCCTCACGCGCACGGCCGAGCCGGACTTCTGGCATTCGGAAAACTTCACCGCCGGTCTGCAAAAGCTGGGCGAATCGTCGGGCAGCAACAACCCGTTCCTCGCACTGGCACTCGCCGGTCAGGACGCGGCCGAACATCACCGCCAGAGCCAGCCGCATCTGCACGACAAGATGGACGTGAGCGACTGGATCACGCGCGCGCTGAAGAACTCGGTGGACGACACCGTCTCGCGCCTGCAAAGCGGTCTGGCCATGCTGGCCTCGATCGGTTCGACCTCGCCGTTCGTCGGCCTGTTCGGCACGGTGTGGGGTATCTATCACGCTCTGCTGGCGATCGGCGCGTCGGGTCAGACGACCATCGACAAGGTGGCCGGCCCGGTGGGTGAAGCCCTGATCATGACGGCCTTCGGCCTGTTCGTCGCCATCCCGGCTGTGCTCGGCTACAACGCCCTGACGCGCGGCAACAAGGGCGTGGTCTCGAAGCTCAACCGCTTTGCCCACAGCCTGCACGCCTACTTCCTGACCGGTGCCAGCCTGCATTCGCCGCAGTTCGCGAACAACGTCACGCCGGTGCGCAAGTCCACCCCGGCCAGCGCCAGCTAAGCCGCCGCAAGAGAGAAGGAGTTCGCCATGGCCATGGGGTCTTATAGCAGCGACGAAAGCATGGACGACGGCATGATGAGCGAAATCAACATGACGCCGCTGGTCGACGTCATGCTGGTGCTGCTGATCATCTTCATCGTGACGCTGCCGGTGCTCAACCACGCCGTCAAGCTCGACCTGCCGCAGGCAAGCAGCCAGCCGGAAGACACCAAGCCGGCCAAGATCGATCTGTCGATTCAAGCCGACGGCACGGTCTTCTGGGACAAGCAGCCGGTCGACGAGGCCACGCTGCACGCCCGCCTGCAACAAGCCGCCGACGCGCAGCCGCAACCCGAGCTGCACCTGTTCGCCGACAAGAACGTGCGTTACGAGAGCGTCGCCAAGGTGCTCGCCGACGCGCAATCGGCTGGCGTCACCAAACTGGGCTTCGTGACCGAACCGGCCAAGTGAGCGTCCGGGCAATTCACAAGTTGCAGAAGTCGAAAAGCGCGGTGTTCATCACCGCGCTTTTTTTTCGTCTTGTGCCACGACTTCCGCCCGATTGTTCCAATCGGGTAACAATCCTTCCCCGCTTGAGGGCTACTCCCCGCCCCACTCACCCCGATATAGTCTGCACATGACAACGGACTGATTACGCCACGGCGTGTCAGCCCTCCACAGGAGAGTCCCCTCATGAGCACGACCTACACCCGCCCGGTTGCCCGCGTCTTCACGGCTGCGCAAACGCAGGAAGGTGCCGGCTTTTACGTCAACCGCCCGTTCCCCACGCGCATGCTGATGGACTTCGATCCGTTTTTGCTGCTCGACGAGATGGGCCCGATGCAGGTCGCCCCCGGCGATGCCAAGGGCGCGCCCGACCATCCGCACCGCGGGTTTGAGACGGTGACCTATCTGCTCGCCGGCGAAATGGAACACCGCGACTCGCAAGGTCACGCAGGCAAACTCACGCCCGGTGACGTGCAATGGATGACGGCCGGGGCCGGTGTCATTCACTCCGAGATGCCGTCGAAGGCGTTTCAGGAACGTGGCGGTGAAATGCACGGTTTTCAGCTGTGGGTGAACCTGCCGCGCGTGGACAAGATGATGACGCCGCGCTATCAGGAACTGCCGGCCGCCGGTATTCCGAGCGCCACCAGCGCGGACGGCAAGGTGTCGGTGCGCGTGATTGCCGGTGAAGCCCTCGGTACGAAGGCCGCGATCGAGACCCGCACGCCGATTCTGTATCAGCACTTCACGCTGCAACCGCAGGCGCTGCTAGAACAGGCAGTACCGGCCGACTTCAACGTGTTTGCGTATGTGGTCGACGGGGAAGGCGAGTTCGGTACGGAAGCATCGGCGGCCAAGAAGCATCAGATGGTCGTGTTCGGCAGCAACGATGACGGCAAAGGCGAAGGCGTGACCGTACGCAACGTCAGCGACAAGCCGCTGTCGTTCCTGCTGATCGGTGGCAAGCCGCTGGGCGAACCGGTCGCACGCTACGGCCCGTTCGTGATGAATACGGAAGGCGAGATTCGTCAGGCGATTCTCGATTTTCAAGCGGGACGCATGGGTCACATTCCGGCCACGGGTTCCGCCGCCTGATCGAAGCCCATCCGACGTATCGACGTAGCGGCAGTAAGACGAACGGCGGGTATCAAGGTGCGAGGGTGCACCGAGATACCCGCCGTCGCACTTGAGGGACCAATTTGGGTCACAATGACACGCAGAGTGCGTTGTGATCCATTGGAGCATCTAACAGGAGTTGTTATGAGCGCAGAAGCGATTGTCACCGCCCATCTGGGTGCGGCCGGTTTTACTACGCGCCTGTCGGATGGCAAGCACGAATGGATCGGCGACGAACCCGCCTCGCTGGGTGGCGGTGATCTGGGCCCGATGCCCTCTGCGCTGCTGCTCTCGAGTCTGGGCGCCTGCACGTCGATCACGTTGCAGATGTATGCCCGCCGTAAAGAATGGCCGCTCAAGGAAGTGAAGGTCACGCTGGCCATGAATCCGGATGGCAAACCCGCGGCAGGCACGACGCAAATCACGCGCAAGATCGAGCTCGGTGGCGATCTGTCGGAAGAACAACGGCAGCGCCTCTTGGAAATCGCCAACGCGTGCCCAATTCACAAGGTGTTGTCGGGTACGATCGCGATCGACAGTTCACTCATCGAGTAACGCGACGACGGATGGCCGTCATTGCTGTGGATACGCGTCACAGCCCGCACCTGCTCCGCCGGCCCGCCAATGTGGCGCGCTGGCGGTTATCGATTCAAGGGGAAATTTCTTGCAGTACGAACACCTGATCGAGGTCAACGACCTCCTGAACCCGCTGGCCTTTTCGCTCTCGCGCGAACAACTCTGGAACGGGCTCGTGCTGCGCGCCGAGCAGCCGGCAAACTTCGTGCTGGGTCTGGACGAGTGCATCCTGCACGCGCGCACGGACGACACGCTGGAGCGCGAACTGCGCTTCGGCCAAGCCGTGGTGCGCGATCGCGTGATCTTCACGGCGCTGCAATCGGTGCGCTACGAGACCGCCGCCACCGAGCAGCACGCGGGCGGCACGCTCACGATGGCGATCGAAGAGCCCTCGCCCACGCACTACTTCGTGCGCTTCATCTACAGCACCACGCTGCCGGAAGACGCCGCCACGGCCGATACCCGCTACAGCGAGTTCGTGAAATCGGCCTATCGCGAGGCCGACATCGACACCATCGCGCATATTCGTGCCCTCGCCGAGCAAGGCGCCCTCGACTGAGCTGCGCGTTGCCCTTCGGTTGACGTCAGCAGTGACGTCGTGCCGGACGCCTCGTCATCGCGTCCGGCACGCTACGGCACACCACGAATTCAATAAATCTATCGTCATTAACAAAACAATAGACAAATTCAAATACAAATGGGAATGATTCTCATTTAATATTCTTCTCACAGTCAGACATACGGATGAGCGAGATGAGCGCAAGCCACACCACAGCACGCCAGACCACGCCCGCTACGGCGCCGCGCCGCACCTTGTCGGTGTCGCGTACGCAAGTGGCTAGCCCGGTGGCAGCCAAGCCGGCAAGCACGACCCCCGGCCGCGTCCTGACGAGCGACCATCTGCTGCAAGGCACGCAATGCGTGAACATCCTGCACAACGGCCAGACTTACCAACTGCGCGCTACGCGCTACGGCAAGCTGATTCTGACGAAGTAACCGAAGTAAGTTGCAAGAAGCAGCAAGAAGGCGAAGTAAAGAATTTTGGCGGTGGCTTGACCACGACCTTGCCGCCGCCTTCACCGAGTTTTGTGGGGACCACCTCGCCTAAGAGGTGTTTGGCAGTAGCCAGCGAACGCAACGCGATCCCATGTAGTTACGGCAAGCCCCTCTCTACCTGCGTTGCGCGCCAGCCAAGCCACTTTTTTTGTCCAGCCACAAGGGTTTCATTGATGTTCTCCTCGTGGCCCAACCTGCCAAGCCTCAGGTTGCGGCCATCCGGCCTGACAAGCCTTTAACCCGTTCGCGAGAGCGGGTTTTTCTTTTTTGGGCTGCCGGATGTGTGGTGGCGCTCAACGCGTCGCGAGACTTTCATCCCGCGACGCAGGCGCTAATTTACGCGCTAACGACAGCAGCAATACCGGCGCGCGCGATTTGCGCGTCCTGCGCCGACTTCACGCCCGACACACCCACGGCACCGATCACATTGCCGTCGACAACGATGGCAACGCCGCCTTCGAGCATGGCCGTGTTCGGCGCGCTCAGGAAAGCGTAGCGGCCGCCATTGATCATCTCTTCGAACACGCCGCTGTCGCGACGGCTCACCGCCGAAGTCTGCGCCTTGCCCAACGACATCATCGCGGTGCTGGGGGCAGCGCCGTCCATGCGATGCAGCGACAACGCGTGGCCGCCGTCATCGACGATCGTGATGCACACGTTCCAGCTGTTCGCGGTGGCTTCGGCCACGGCGGCAGCGTTGATCTTTTGTACGTCTTCAGCGGTCAGGACTGCTTTGGTCTTCATATGTCTCTCTCATTCGGGTGGGTGAGCAAAACAGAAAGCCGGCGCTCCGGTCGCGGCACGTGCGGCCGTTCACACGAACTATGCCGCCGCTTCGTGACATCAGGCACACCGGGGGCGGCTCAATGCCCCACGGACATTGCCATCCACTCGCGCAGGGCCACGCGCGTGGCGCGCATGCCGTCGAGTGTCGGCCACCAGCCGGGAATCGCATCGGGATCCAGCGCGCGCTCGTTGCAGCACGGTGCGGGTACCACCGTGAGTCCGGCGCGGACAAACTGGTCGCGGGCGCGGCGCATATGCCAGGCGCTCGTCACCAGATAGACGCGCGTGACGCCGGCATTGGCCAGCATGCGCGCACTGAACGTGGCGTTTTGGGCCGTGTTCAGCGATTGGGCCTCGGTCCAGCGGACCGGGACGCCGAATTCGTCGGAGAGCACTTGCGCCATCAGGCGGCCCTCCGCAATGGGATAGCCCGACGGCGCACCGCCGGACACAAGAACGGGAAGTTGGGCCCGTCGCGCGAGAAAAGCGCCGTAGCGCACGCGGCCAAGGGTCATCTCACTTACATCGGCACCGTCGGGTCGGCCGAATTCCGGCGCACCAAGACTGGTGCCGCCACCGAGGATGACCACCGCCTGCGGCAGCTTGGCGGCGGCCTCCGGCGACTGGCGCGCGGCGTCGAGCGCCTTCACATCGATCGGCACCCCGACATTGAGCGGGTGCGAGATACGGCTCGCCACCCACGGCATCGCCTGAAACCACAGCGCCAGCACGGACACTACGGCCAGTGTCTTGCCCAGCCGGGGCCAGCGCCGCCAGCATGCGAACGCCAGCACCGCCAACACCAGAACATTGGCGGGCGGAAGGAACAGACTGACGAAGAGATTGCGGATAAGCCAATCGGTAGGCATCCGGCCAGTGTACTGGACTGCCTATCCGAGTGCACCCTTTCTCTATGACATTTCTCGTACGATAGGGCGCTTATGCCAGCAACTCATGTCAGCAACTCATGTCAGCAACTTCTGTCAGCAATTTATGCCAGCAAGCTGCGTAGCATCCAGGCGTTCTTCTCGTGCAACTGCATGCGCTGGGTGAGCAGGTCGGCGGTCGGCTCGTCCGATGCGGCGTCCACGGTCGGGAAGATGCCGCGTGCGGTGCGCGTTACGGCTTCCTGCCCTTCGACCAGTTGGCGAATCATCTCTTCCGCGCTCGGCACGCGCTCGGCCTCGGGAATCGACGACAGCTTTGCGAATTCCTTGTAAGTGCCCGGTGCCGGATAGCCCAGTGCACGAATCCGCTCGGCAATCTGATCGACCGCGAGCGCCAGTTCGTTGTACTGGCCTTCGAACATCAGATGCAGCGTGTTGAACATCGGACCAGTCACGTTCCAATGAAAGTTGTGCGTCTTCAGATACAGCGTGTAAGTGTCGGCGAGCAGGTGATTCAATCCTTCGACGATGCGCTTGCGGTCCTTTTCGCTGATCCCGATATTCACGCTGGCGACGTTGTTTTTCTTAGCCATGATCACTCCGTTCGTTAGGTTCACTTTATTGGCCCTCGCGGGCACGCTCTCGCGAAATCGGCAGGCTTGCGGTGTCACGGCTTGCCGCCTGTCTTGTCACCCGAATCGCGTGACGATGCGAGGCACACTATTTGTCTGATGCGGCAACGCAGTGAATGTTCCGGTTACACTGCGCCCATGCCTGCCGACCTAGCCCGATTCCTGTCGATGTCCAGCCTGTCCGGTTCTTCAAGTGCGTCCAGCGCCGCCAACGCGCAGGGCGACAGTGCTGATGCCGCCCTGCCCCGTCAACTTCTGGTGACGCCGGAAGTCACGTCGCGCGCAGAGATCGCGTCGTTTGCGTCACGGCTCGCACAGGCGCTCGCGCGCGGCACCCGGCTTGTGCAACTCCGTAACCGTTCACTCGACGCCGACGGCTATCGCGCACTTGCGGAATCGGCGCTGGCACTCACGCATGCGGCAGGCGCGCAGTTGCTGCTCAATCCACGCGCCGACGTTGCCGATCTCTGGCTCGACGCCGCGAAGGGTCTTCACGCCGACACGGTGCCGCATGCCGACGGCTGGCATCTCACGAGTGCGCGGCTGTTGGCCTGCCGTGAGCGGCCGACCGGCTGGAAACTCGTGAGCGCCGCCTGTCATGACACTGAGCAACTCGTACACGCCGGTCGTCTTGGCGTCGACTTCGTGACGCTCTCACCGGTACTCGCCACCGCCACGCATCCCGACGCCACGCCCCTCGGCTGGCCGGCGTTCTCGGCGCTCGCCGCACAGACAACGTTGCCGGTCTTCGCGCTCGGCGGCATGCGTGCCGACAGCCTGACGGCCGCGCGTCACGCGGGCGCCTACGGCATCGCTGCCATCCGAGCGTTCTGGCCAGCCAGCTAAGCGTTACGACTTCGCCAGCGCCTCGCGCGCCGCCTTCACGCCCTGCGCGTAGGCCGGATCGATCTTGCCGAAATGCTCCAACTGGCGGTCCGCCACATCGTCGGGCACGCCCTGCATCGACGCGGCGACATTGCCGAACAGGCGCGCTTTCTGTGCATCGTCGAACAAGCGGAACAACGCGCGCGGCTGCGAGTAGTAATCGTCGTCGACGCGATGGTCGTAACGATCGGCAACCGCTCCGACGGCTTCGGGCGGATCACGAAACTCGGGTTGATCGGCGAACGCGCCGTAGCGGTTCGGCTGATAGTTCGTCGTGCCGCCCAGATTACCGTCCACACGCATCGCACCATCGCGATGGAAGCTGTTGTGGAACGGGCATTTCGGTGCGTTCACCGGAATCGCGCTGTGATTCACCCCGAGGCGATAACGCTGCGTGTCGCCGTACGAGAACAGGCGCCCCTGCAACATGCGATCGGGCGAGAAGCTGATGCCCGGCACCACATTCGCCGGGTTGAACGCCGCCTGCTCCACTTCCGCGAAGTAGTTCTCCGGGTTGCGATTGAGTTCGAGCACGCCCACGTCGATCAACGGGTAATCGCCATGCGGCCACACCTTCGTCAGATCGAACGGGTTGATGGCGTACGTCGCTGCGTCGGCCTCGGGCATCACCTGCACCTGCATGCGCCAGCGCGGGAAGTTGCCCGCTTCGATAGCATCGAACAGATCGCGCTGGGCGCTCTCGCGGTCACCGGCCACAACTTCAGCGGCTTGTGCGTTGGTCAGGTTCTCGACACCCTGCATCGACTTGAAGTGGAACTTCACCCAGAACCGTTCGTTCGCCGCATTGATGAAGCTGAACGTGTGCGAGCCGAAGCCGTGCTGCTGGCGGTAGTTCGCAGGCAAGCCACGGTCGCTCATGAGAATGGTGACCTGATGCAGCGATTCGGGGTGACGCGACCAGAAGTCCCATGCGGCCGTCGGGTTACGCAGGTTGGTCTTCGGGTCGCGCTTCTGCGTATGGATGAAGTCGGGGAACTTGAGCGGATCGCGCACGAAGAACACTGGCGTGTTGTTGCCCACGAGATCCCAGTTGCCTTCATCGGTATAGAACTTCAACGCGAAGCCGCGCACGTCGCGTTCGGCGTCGGCCGCGCCACGCTCGCCGGCCACCGTCGAGAAGCGCAGGAACACCGGGGTTTCTTTGCCAATGCCTTCGAACACGCGGGCACGGCTGAAACGGGTGATGTCGTGCGTGATGGTGAGCTTGCCGTAGGCGCCGGAACCCTTGGCGTGCACACGACGCTCGGGAATCACTTCGCGGTCGAAGTGGGCGAGTTTTTCGAGGAACCACACGTCTTGCAGCAGCGCCGGGCCGCGCGGGCCGGCAGTGATCGTGTTCTGGTTGTCGGGCACCGGTGCACCGGCGGCGGTCGTGAGTTTCTTGGGATTCGTGGAATCTGACATGCGACGCTCTCCTGTTTCTTGATCGGTCAGCCTGTCGGGCAGGCTGTGGGGGGAATGGGCTTACGCCGCCATCTGCGCAAACTCGGCAAGCATGTGCTCCAGCGTGGCTTCGATGTCGTGCAGATAGGTTTTCAGTGCGGTCATCGTGGTCGCCTCCAGTGGGTCGCAAAGGTTCGCAAACGCGTGTCGCTAGGTTAATAATTCTAATTAAAACAGTCGAATTAATCGTTTTTATCTATCGCATAGCCAAAAGCAATGCGCCGCGGCGGGAAGCAGCGGCGCATGACGTTCTTGGGGGAGAGACGGCCCGGTGGCGGGCCGCAGGCGTCTGGCTGGCCTTGGTTGGCCTCTTAGTTGGCCGTAGCCGGCAGATCGAGCGTGATCACACCGGGCAGATTGCATCGCGCGATGGCCTGCGCCACCGCCTCGATCGCGGGCAGGCGCGTGAAGCTCTTGCGCCATGCAAGCACGACGCGACGATCGGGCACCGGGGCCGAGAACGGCACGTAGCTCAGCAGGCTGTCGGACGCCTGAACCTCAGGCACCGACGTCTTCGGCAACACGGTGATGCCGACACCGCTCGCGACCATATGACGAATCGTCTCGAGCGACGAGCCTTCAAAGGTCTTCTGAATGCCATCGGCGTTCTGCGAGAAACGCATGAGCTCCGGGCAGACGCCAAGCACGTGATCGCGGAAGCAATGGCCGCTGCCCAGCAACAGCATCGTTTCCTGCTTCAGATCACCCGCGTCGATCTGATCACGGTTGGCCCACGGATGGGCGCGCGGCAGCGCCACCACGAACGGCTCGTCGTACAGCGGGCGCACCATCAGCCCGCTCTCGGGGAACGGCAGCGCCATGATCGCCGCGTCGATTTCGCCCTGCTTGAGCAACTCGATCAGCTTGAGCGTGTAGTTCTCTTGCAGCATGAGCGGCATCTGCGGCGTGGTCTCGATCATCTGCTTGACCAGCGCGGGCAGAAGATACGGCCCGATCGTGTAGATCACGCCCAGACGCAGCGGGCCGGCGAGCGGGTCGCGCCCCTGCTTGGCAATTTCCTTGATGGCAATCGTCTGTTCGAGCACGCGCTGCGCCTGCGCGACGATCTGCTCACCCAGCGGCGTGACGCTCACCTCAGCGGCGCCACGTTCGAAAATCTGCACATTCAGCTCGTCTTCGAGCTTCTTGATCGCCACCGACAGCGTCGGCTGGCTGACGAAACAGGCTTCCGCTGCGCGACCAAAATGGCGTTCTCGCGCCACCGCCACGATGTACTTGAGTTCCGTGAGGGTCATGTCGTCCTAACCTGTAAATTAATCGGATTACCGCAATCGATAGATTTTGTTTTTTATAGCACAATCGAGCGGTCATTGCCCGTTTTCAGGCGACGTCCGATCGTCGTCGCCGCATTGAGCGTGCCCCGGATTCAGCCAATGGCAGCCTGTTTCGACAAGACCGGCTTCCCGCTGAAGCGCACGTCTCCGCTCAGGCTTTCAGATAGTCTTCCCGCGCGCCGAGCCAGCGTTCCAGATGCGCCGCCACGGCGCCCGGATGCGAGGCCAGCAGTTGCTCGGCGGCTTCCTGCGCACCGGGAATCATCCAGCCGTCTTCGTTCAGATCGACGAAGCGCAGCATCGCGGCACCCGATTGCCGCGCCCCGAGAAACTCCCCGGGACCGCGAATTTCGAGATCGCGACGCGCGATGACGAAGCCGTCGGTCGTCTCGCGCATCGTTTGCAGGCGCGCCTTCGCGCCCATCGACAACGGCGACGCATACATCAGCAAACACACCGATTCGGCGGAACCCCGCCCAACGCGCCCGCGCAACTGGTGCAACTGTGCGAGGCCGAAACGCTCGGCATGTTCAATCACCATCAGTGACGCGTTAGGCACATCCACACCCACTTCGATCACGGTCGTGGCTACCAGCAGATGCGTGTTGCCACGCGTGAAGTCCTCCATCACGGCCGCCTTCTCGGCCGGCGAGAGACGTCCGTGGACGAGGCCCACACGTAACTCGGGCAGCGCGACCATCAGTTGCGCATGGGTGTCGACGGCGGTCTGCAATTGCAGCGCCTCGCTTTCCTCGATGAGCGGACACACCCAGTAGACCTGACGCCCGGCCAGCGCCGCCGCACGCACACGGTCGACCACTTCGGCGCGCCGCGTGTCACTAATCAGCTTAGTCACCACCGGGCTGCGGCCCGGCGGCAGCTCGTCAATGACGGAGACGTCGAGATCGGCGTAGTACGTCATGGCGAGCGTGCGCGGAATCGGCGTCGCACTCATCATCAACTGGTGCGGCATGGCGTTCGCGCCCATCCCCGCCGTCTGCATCTTGCTGCGCAACGCCAGACGCTGCGCAACACCGAAACGGTGCTGCTCGTCGACGACGGCCATACCGAGGCGCGCGAAAGTCACCGTGTCCTGAATGATCGCGTGCGTGCCGATGACGAGTTGCGCCTCGCCGCTGGCGACACGCGCCAACGCTTCACGCTTCTCTTTCGCCTTCATGCTGCCGGCGAGCCACGCGACCTGCACACCCAGCGGCGTCAGCCACCCGGAGAGCTTGCGCAGATGTTGTTCGGCCAGAATTTCGGTCGGCGCCATGATCGCGGCCTGATATCCGGCGTCGATGGCTTGCGCTGCGGCGAGCGCGGCAATGATCGTCTTGCCGCTGCCCACGTCGCCTTGCAGCAAGCGCTGCATCGGGTGCGGTTCGGTCAGATCCGCGCGAATTTCCGCCCACACGCGCTGCTGCGCGCCAGTGAGCCGGAACGGCAGCGCCGCCTCGAAGCGTTCGAGCAGGCCGCCGGGGACATGCTTGCCAAGCGAAGGCGCCGCCAGTCGACGACGTGCGGCCTGTGCCCGCTTGAGCGAGAGTTGCTGCGCCAGAAGCTCTTCACACTTGATGCGCAGCCATGCCGGGTGCGAGCGCTCCATGAGTGACGTCTCGGAGACCTTCGGCGGCGGCGCATGAAGCAAGCGCACGGCGTCGGCGAGCGACGGCAGCGGATGGTCCGGCCCGATCGAGGCTTGCAGGAGCCCGGGCGGCAGCAGTTCCGGGAGCGGCGTGCGCTCCATGGCGTTATGAATGGCTTTGCGCAGATACGCCTGCGACAGACCGGCGGCGCTCGGATAGACCGGCGTGAGCGCTTCGGGCAGCGGCTGAGCAGCATCGGACACCACGCGATACGACGGGTGCACCATCTCCAGACCGAAGAAGCCGCCGCGGACTTCACCGCGCACACGCACGCGGGTGCCGACGGAAAGCTGTTTTTGCTGGCTGCCGTAGAAATTCAGAAAACGCAGCACTAATTCGTGCCCTTCGTCTTCGATGCGTACCAGCCATTGGCGTCGCGGACGGTAGGCGACGTCACTCGACGTCACCGTGCCTTCGACCTGCGCGAGTTCACTCGGCAGGACGTCACCGATCTTGCTCAGGCGCGTCTCGTCCTCGTACCGCATCGGCAGATGCAGAATCAGATCGATGTCACGCTTGAGGCCGAGTTTGGCCAGCTTGTCCGCACTGCCCTTGCGGGCGGCGCTGCTGGTGGCAGCAGCGGGCTTTTCGGAAGATTTTGAAGACGCTTTTTTGGCGGCGCTTTTGGTGCTGTTTTTGGCCGATGCGCCAGCCGCGGTATCGTCGTTGGCGGAGACACCAGCCTTCGATTTCGCACCGCGCTTCGTGACAGCTTTGCCCCCGGTTTGCGCCGCGTCACCCCGTGCGGACGCGGCGCCGGTGGCAGTGCCATCGGCAGCATCGGCAAGGTCTACAAGGTCGGCGGCAGGCGCTGGGGCAGGCATTCGGCGTTCGGTCATGCAGTCGCGGCGTCGGGCGTTCGCCCTCGGGTGCACGCCTTATCGGCAAGCCATCGGACGAACCAAGTAAAATGTCGGTTGCTACGCATTGTAAACGCTGATGTATACCCTTTCCGATTTCGATTTCGACCTGCCGCCCGAACTGATCGCGCAGACCGCGCTCGCCGAGCGCTCCGCCAGCCGCCTGCTGGAGGTCGACGGCAGCGTCACGCCGCCGCATCTCTACGACCGCCGCTTTGCCGACCTGCCGGGCCTGCTGGCCCCGGGCGACCTGCTGGTGTTCAACGATACCCGCGTCATCAAGGCCCGCCTGTTCGGCCAGAAAGCGAGCGGCGGCAAGATCGAAGTGCTCGTCGAGCGTGTGATCGACAGCACCACGGTGCTCGCCCAGATCCGCGCCAGCAAGAGCCCGGGCCCCGGCACCGTCCTGCGGCTGGCCGACGCCTTCGAAGTCACCGTCGGCGAGCGCGTCGACCAGTTCTACACCCTGCATTTCCCGAGCGACTGCTACCCATTGCTGGAAACTTACGGCCACCTGCCGTTGCCGCCGTATATCGCTCACGAAGCTGATGCGGGTGACGAGACCCGCTACCAGACCGTCTACGCCCGTAACCCGGGCGCTGTGGCCGCACCGACCGCCGGCCTGCACTTCGACGATGCCCTGTTCGAACGCCTCGACGCGCTGGGCGTGCAGCGCGCCACGCTCACGCTGCACGTGGGCGCAGGCACCTTCCAGCCGGTGCGCGTGGAGAATCTCGGCGAGCACAAGATGCACTCGGAGTGGTACGAAATCACGCCCGAACTGGTCGATGCGATTGCCGCCACCCGGGCACGCGGCGGCCGTGTGATCGCGGTCGGCACAACGTCGATGCGCGCGCTGGAGTCCGCCGCACAGGCGACGTTGGCTGCGGGCGGTGAGGCGGGTACGCTACGCGCGGGCAGCACTGAGACCGACATCTTCATCACGCCGGGTTACCGCTTCCAGCTGGTCGACCGGATGATCACCAATTTCCACCTGCCCAAGTCGACGCTGCTCATGCTCGTGTCGGCGTTCTCGGGCATGGAGGCGATCCGCGCGGCCTACCGTCATGCGATCGAACAGCGCTACCGCTTCTTCAGTTACGGCGATGCGATGATCCTGTCGCGCGTGGAAATGCACGAGGCACCGAAGGCCGCGGCTTGATGGTAGGGCTGGGACGCCACCCTAAACCCTGATAGGACGGCATCCCAAAACGGCCGATTGTGACTCGCAGAGCGTTACGTCGGCCACATCCCCGGAGGCACACTGCGACACGCTCGTTCGCACCTCCGGAGTCTTTCATGCCAGCCCCTGCTTCTTGCTCTTCGCTGCATTTGCGGCATTCCTCGTACACCACTTGTTTCTCCCATCACCGTCGTTCTCGCCAGCGCTCGCTCGCAAGCGTTCTCGCTAGCTTCGCCGCCAGCGTCGCGATGGCGGTCACGATGACGATCGGACTGATGGTCGCGTTATGCGGTCCCGCCAACGCGTCCGTGGCCGGGGCGCACCTTCCTGCCCCCGCATCCACACCGGCAACGCCATCGGCGCCTTGTCCGTCCACCTCCGCGCTCGACGGACAAGGCTTTGCCATCGAACGCCTCGATGAACACCACTACGCCATCCATGAGCCGGGGTACTGGCAGCGCAACGTCGCGTATCTGATCGTCGGGAGTGAGCGCGCCCTGTTGTTCGACCCGGGCGGCAGCGCCGGCAAGGATATTCGCCGCGCGATTGCGCATCTGACGGACAAGCCGATTCTGGTACTCCCGTCGCATCTGCACTTCGATCACATCGGTGGTCTTAAGCACTTCGATGACATTGCCCTCATCGACCTGCCCTTCACCCGCCAGCTCATCGGCGACGACGGCCGCGTGCGGGTGCCCGCAGAGATACACCTCGGCAAGCGCGAAGGCTTTGATCCGCCCCCGTTTCGCGTGACCCAGTGGCTCGCCCCGGGGCATGCAATCGAACTCGGCGGCCTGACACTCGATGTGCTCTCCCTGCCCGGCCATAGCGCCGACTCCACCGCGCTGATCGAGCGCAACGGCAATCGCATCTGGACCGGCGATCATCTCTACGCAGGGGAGTTGCTGGCACATCTTCCCGGCAGTGACGTGAAGCAGTACCTCGTCTCACACCGCAAGCTGCTGGAATACGTAGACACCAATACGCGGATCTTCGGTGGACACAATGGCGTGCCGGCTCACTGCGATCGCAACGAAAGCACCGGTCCCAATGCTGGCGAAGACATCGCCGTCACCGTGCTGCGCCGGGGCGATGCCTTTGCATTCGCCGAAGCGCTTGAGCGGGCGGTCGTTCGCGAGGACGACACCTCGGGCGGAACGCCCATGGAAGATGCGTTCGGGCGCGGTGTGCGCTACCCCATCAACGAGCATATGACGCTTATCGAACCTGCAAGGCCCGAGCCGGTACAATAGCGGCCTGGCCGCGCATGGGGCGCGTGCCGCTTTATCCCGTCCCGTGCGGGCGCCGGCTTGTTTTGCCGGTGGTGCCGGGGCGCAAGACACATGCTCAAGTTCGAACTCATCACCACCGACGGACAAGCCCGTCGGGGGCGCGTCACGCTCAATCACGGCGTGGTCGAAACGCCCATCTTCATGCCCGTGGGCACTTACGGCTCGGTCAAGGCGATGTCGCCCGTCGAGCTGGTCGAAAACAACGCCCAGATCATCCTCGGCAATACGTTCCACCTGTGGCTGCGCCCGGGTCTGGAGACGATTGCCGCGCACGGCGGACTGCACAAGTTCATGGGCTGGGACAAGCCGATCCTGACCGATTCGGGCGGTTTTCAGGTCTTCAGCCTCGGTGAACTGCGCAAAATCAGCGAAGAAGGCGTGAAATTCGCCTCGCCAGTCAACGGCGACCGGCTTTTCCTCTCCCCTGAAATCTCGATGCAGATTCAGCGCGTGCTGAATTCGGACATCGTCATGCAGTTCGACGAGTGCACGCCGTACGAGATCGACGGCCGTCCGGCCACCGAAACCGAAGCCGGTCAGTCGATGCGCATGTCGATGCGCTGGGCCAAGCGCTCGATCGACGAATTCAACAAACTGGAAAATCCGAACGCCCTGTTCGGCATCGTGCAGGGCGGGATGTACGAGAACCTGCGCGACGAGTCGCTCGCCGGGCTGTCGGAATTGCCGTTCCACGGCTACGCCATCGGCGGATTGTCGGTCGGCGAGCCGAAGGAAGACATGATGCGCGTGCTCAACCACGTCGCGCCGCGCCTGCCGGCGGACAAGCCGCATTACCTGATGGGCGTGGGCACACCGGAAGATCTGGTGGCAGGCGTGGCCGCAGGTGTGGACATGTTCGATTGCGTCATGCCCACCCGCAATGCGCGTAATGGCTGGCTGTTCACCCGATTTGGTGATCTGAAAATTCGTAACGCGTCGCACAAGACCGACACGCGTCCGCTGGACGAAACTTGCGGCTGTTACGCCTGTCGAAACTTCTCGCGCGCCTATCTGCACCACTTGCAGCGAGCCGGGGAGATTCTGGGCGCGCGGCTCAACACCATCCACAACCTGCATTACTATCTGACGCTGATGCAGGAAATCCGGGATGCCATCGAGGCCCACCGTTTCGACGCTTTCGTCGCCCAATTCCGGGCCGATCGCGCGCGCGGCGTGCAGTGACGGCCGGCGCCTGAGGCTCAGGCACCGAATCCCCGGGGGAATGGGGTCGGGCGGTGGTAAAATGCCGGGCTTGGATCCTGCATCCTCGCACCGAAACACATGCCGCGCGTGACCGGACAACCGGCCACACGCGGCTTTTACACGTCTTACACATAAGGAGAACCGAACGTGCTGATTTCAGAAGCCTTCGCCCAGACGGCTGGCGCCGCCAGCTCGACCAGCAACCTGATGAGCTTCCTGCCGCTCGTACTGATGTTCGTGGTGCTGTACTTCATCATGATCCGTCCGCAGATGAAGCGTCAGAAAGAAACCCGCAACATGCTGGCAGCGCTCGCCAAGGGCGACGAAGTCGTGACCTCGGGCGGCCTCGCCGGTCGTATCTCGAAGGTCGGTGAGACCTTCGTGACCGTTGAGATCGCCGAGAACGTCGAGATCAACGTGCAAAAGGGCGCTATCACGACCCTGCTGCCGAAGGGCACCATCAAGGCGCTCTGATCCTTCGCGCAACCGCACGCGGCCGCCATTACCGGCGGCCGCAGCGCATGGCGGTACCGGCCCTTCGGGGCACCGGTACCGCCATGCGTCCGGTCTGAAGCACGGTTTGCCACGAGGCATCACCCTAGCCCGCCGCTATGAATCGCTATCCTCTCTGGAAATACATCGTCATTCTGGTGGCTCTTGCCATCGGGGTGCTCTACACGCTGCCGAACCTGTTCGGTGAAACACCCGCGGTACAGATTTCCAGCGTCAAGGCGACCGTCAAGGTCGACCCCTCGACGCTCGCGCGCGCTGAAGACGCGCTCAAGGCGCAGAACATTACCTATCAAGGGGCAGTGTTCGACAGCACCGGTAGCAACCCGAGCGTGCGTATCCGCTTCTCGGATACCGACACGCAGCTGCGCGCCAAAGACCTTCTCCAGACGTCGCTGAACGCCGACCCCACCGACCCGACCTATGTCGTCGCGCTGAACCTGCTCTCGGCTTCGCCCTCGTGGCTGACCAAGATGCACGCGCTGCCGATGTACCTCGGTCTCGACCTGCGTGGCGGTGTGCACTTTCTGTTGCAAGTGGACATGGCCGGCGCCATCACGAAGCGTCTCGACGCCTCGGCCGCCGACGCCCGTGCCCTGCTGCGCGACAAGAACGTCCGCCACAACGGTGTGACGCGCACGGACAGCGGCATCGAAGTCGCCTTCACGAGTCAGGATGAAGCCGATCGCGCCCGCGGCGTGCTCGCCGATGGTCTGCCCGATCTCACCTACACCACGCAAGCCGGTCCTAACGGCACGTTCAAGGTCGTGGGTGCGTTCACCGAAGCGGCCCGCCGCGCGGTGCAGGACAACGCCGTCAAGCAGAACATCGTCACGCTGCATAACCGCGTGAACGAACTCGGCGTGGCCGAGCCGGTGATCCAGCAGGAAGGCCCGGACCGTATCGTCGTGCAATTGCCGGGCGTGCAGGACACCGCCAAGGCGAAGGACATCATCGGCCGTACGGCAACGCTCGAAGCCCGTCTGGCAGACCCGGACGCGCCGCGTCTCGTAACCGCCGACACGCCGGTGCCGCCGCAGGACGAACTGTTCCTGCATGGCAATGGCGCGCCGGTGCTGCTCAAGCGTTCGGTGATCTTCAGCGGCGATCGCATCACCAGCGCCGCCGCCGGCTTCGACGATCACCAGCAACCGTCGGTGAACATCAAGCTCGACGCCGCCGGTGGCCGTGTGCTGCGCGACGTGTCGCGCGACAACATCGGCAAGCCGATGGCCATCGTGCTGTTCGAAAAGGGCAAGGGCGAAGTGCTGACGGTGGCGAACATCCGCAGCGAACTGGGTCAGAGCTTCCAGATCACCGGCATGGGCTCGGCACAGGGTGCCAACGATCTGGCGCTGCTGCTGCGCGCCGGTTCGCTGGCTGCGCCGATGGAAATCATCGAAGAACGTACGATCGGCCCGAGCCTCGGTGCCGATAACGTGCAAAAGGGTGTGGATTCGGTGCTGTACGGCCTGATCGCCATCGCCCTGTTCATGATGATGTACTACATGCTGTTCGGCGTGTTCTCGGTGATCGCTCTGCTGTTCAACCTGCTGCTGCTCGTCGCCATGCTGTCGCTGTTGCAGGCCACGCTCACGCTGCCGGGTATTGCCGCTATCGCGCTCACGCTCGGTATGGCCATCGACGCCAACGTGCTGATCAACGAGCGGATTCGTGAAGAACTGCGGGCCGGCGCTTCGGCGCAAAAGGCCATTTCGCTGGGCTTCGAACACGCCTGGGCCACGATTCTGGACTCGAACGTGACCACGCTGATCGCCGGTCTGGCGCTGCTGGCCTTCGGTTCGGGCCCGGTGCGCGCGTTTGCCGTGGTGCACTGCCTGGGTATCCTGACCTCGATGTTCTCTGCCGTGTTCTTCTCGCGCGGCCTGGTCAACCTGTGGTACGGCGGCCGTCGCAAGCTCAAATCGCTGGCGATCGGTCAAGTCTGGCGCCCGGACGGTGCGAAGAACGCACCCGACGCAGGCGAGCAATAACCGCAGGCGCGAGAGGAAACAGTCATGGAATTTTTCCGTATCAAGAAAGACGTGCCGTTCATGCGGCATGCCCTGATCTTCAACGTTATTTCGGCGCTGACATTTGTCGCGGCCGTGTTCTTCCTGCTCACACGCGGTCTGCATCTGTCGATCGAGTTCACGGGCGGGACGGTCATGGAAGTGGCCTACACGCAAGCGGCCGATCTCGAGAAGATTCGCGGCGAAGTCGGCAAGCTCGGCTATCGCGACGTGCAGGTGCAGAGTTTCGGCACCTCGCGCGACGTGATGATCCGTCTGCCGATTCAGACCGGCACGGACGGCAAGCAAGTCACCAGCGCCCAGCAGAGCGACGCCGTCATGAGCGCGCTCAAGGCTGACGCGCCCGACGTGCAGCTGCGCCGGGTGGAATTCGTCGGCCCGCAGATCGGCCACGAGCTCTTTACCGACGGGTTGCTCGCACTGACGTTCGTGGTGGTCGGCATCATCATCTACCTGTCGTTCCGCTTCGAATGGAAATTCGCCGTGGCCGGCGTGATCGCCAACTTGCACGACGTGGTGATCATTCTCGGCTTCTTCGCGTACTTCCAGTGGGAGTTCTCGCTGGCGGTGCTTGCGGGGGTGCTGGCGGTGCTCGGCTACTCGGTGAACGAATCTGTCGTTATCTTCGACCGGATTCGCGAAACCTTCCGCAAGATGCGCAAGGCCACCGTGCAGGAAGTGATCGATCACGCCATTACGACGACCATGTCGCGTACGATCATCACCCACGCCAGTACGGAAATGATGGTGCTGTCGATGTTCTTCTTCGGCGGCCAGACGCTGCACTACTTCGCACTGGCACTGACCGTGGGTATTCTGTTCGGTATCTACTCGTCGGTGTTCGTGGCAGCAGCGCTTGCGATGTGGTTCGGCGTGAAGCGCGAAGACCTCATCAAGCACAACAGCAAGGACGAAGAAGAAGGTTCCGATCGTAACGATCCGAACTTTGGCGCACGAGTCTGACGCGGCTCGCGTTGCCACTTGTCACTTGTCTGAAAAAACCGCCGGCCTGTCCGGCGGTTTTTTTTCGCTTGCGTTCGTCGACCCGAATGTCGAACCCAATACGTGCGCGCGCCACGGGCTTGCGGTAATCTCGCGAGATTCGTCGCTTACGACTATCTACAACATTCCCCGACATCCCTCGCCATGAAGCCGATCCGCATCTGGGACCTGCCCACCCGTCTCTTCCACTGGTCGTTTGTCGTGCTGGCGGTCACCGCCTACGTCACCGCCAAGACCGGTGGCAACGCGATGATCTATCACTTCTGGTGCGGCTACGCGATTCTCGCGTTGCTGATCTTCCGGCTGGTCTGGGGGCTCGTGGGCCCGCGTTATGCGCGTTTTTGCGACTTCATGACCGGTCCACGGACGTTTTTCCGGTCATTGCGCACGCCTGCTGCCACCGACGCGCGCTTTGCCGGGCACACGCCGCTCGGCGGGCTGTCGGTCATTGCCATGCTGCTGTTCTTCGGCATTCAGGTCGTGCTTGGGCTGTTCTCGAACGACGACATTTTCAACGACGGCCCGCTCGTCAAGTTCATCGACAAGGACCTGAGCGACACGCTCACCGGCTGGCACCAGCTCAACCAGTGGGTACTGATCGGGCTGGTGGTGCTGCATGTGCTGGCGATTCTCTACTATCGCTTCGGCAAGAAGAAAGACCTGATCACGCCCATGATCGTCGGCGACAAGCCGCTCGCCACGCCCGCCCGCCCTGCCCGCGACGACTGGCGCGTGCGCACCGGCGCGCTGGTGCTGATCGTGCTGGCGTCGGCGCTGGTGTACCGCATCGTCCATCTCACGCCGGCCGTGGCGTCGCTGCCGTCGTACTGATTTCGCGGGGGCTTTGGCCGAAGTCTGTCCTCACATCGCCCGAGCGTCGTCATCAGACAAAAAAAGACCGGTGCCCTCACGGGGACCGGTCTTTTTCTTTGGCAGCCTCAGACGGCAAAAGCCGCCCCACACATGCCGCAAATCGGCTGACTGACTGACTTACTTCGCGCGGAAGTTGTCGTGGCAGCTCTTGCAGGTCTGTGCAGCGTCGCCGAAGGCCTTCTTGATCGATGCCAGATCGCCGCCCTTGGCCACCGTGTTCAATTGCGCCACGGCCGTTTCCATCTTCTCCTGCGCTTGCTGGAACTTCACCTTGTCGGTGAAGACTTCCGGCTTGGCCTTGCTCTTTGCCGTGGTCTGACCGCCTTCGAAGGCGGGCCACGGCAGCTTCGAGAGCGTGGCGACGAGTTCGGCGTTCTTGGCCACGTCGTCCTTGTTGAACGGCGCGTCGCCCTTGACGACCGCACCGATGCGGCCGAAGTGGTTACCGAGCAGGAACAGGGCCGACTGGCGGTACTCCACAGCGTCGTCGGGCTTGGCGAACTGCGCGTGCGAGAGCGCCGGGACCAGAGCCGCGGCGAGGGTAGCGAGAGCAAGGGCGAGCTTCATTTCTGGGGATTCTCCTTTTGAGTTATGCGGCCATGATACACATCTCGTCAGTACCCCGTATGACATGCAAAAAGGGCCGCATCAGCGGCCCTTTTCTTTTCCAGCATGCGACGTGTCTGACGCGTCAGACGCGCTTGGCAAGCGACTCGGCAATACCGATGTAGTTTGCCGGCGTCATTTCCAGCAGAAGCGCCTTGGCATCTTCCGGAATCGCCAGTTGCTTGATGAAGGTTTGCAGCGCTTCACGGGTAATGCCCTTGCCGCGCGTGAGTTCCTTCAGTTGCTCGTACGGGTTGGGCACACCGAAGCGGCGCATCACCGTCTGCACTGGCTCGGCCAGCACTTCCCACGTGTTGTCCAGATCTTCGTTCAGACGTTGCGGGTTGACTTCGAGCTTGGCCAGACCGCGCAGGCACGAGTCGTACGCGAGCAGGCTGTAGCCGAACGCCACGCCGATGTTGCGCAGCACGGTCGAGTCGGTCAGGTCACGCTGCCAGCGCGACACCGGCAGCTTCTCGGCCAGATGGTGGAGCACGGCGTTGGCCAGACCCAGATTGCCTTCCGAGTTTTCGAAGTCGATCGGGTTGACCTTGTGCGGCATGGTCGACGAGCCGATTTCGCCGGCCTTCGTCTTCTGCTTGAAGTAGCCGACCGAGATGTAACCCCAGACGTCGCGGTTCAGGTCGAGCAGGATCGTGTTGGCACGCGCCACGGCGTCGAACAACTCGGCCATGTAGTCGTGCGGCTCGATCTGGATCGTGTACGGGTTGAACGTGAGGCCCAGACGCTGCTCGATGACGGCCTTCGAGAAGGCTTCCCAGTCGTATGTCGGGTAAGCCGACAGGTGGGCGTTGTAGTTACCCACGGCACCGTTCATCTTGGCGAGCAGCTCGACGCGGCGCACGCGCTCGAGCGCACGGGCCAGACGCACGGCCACGTTGGCCAGTTCCTTGCCCAGCGTGGTCGGCGAAGCCGGCTGACCGTGGGTGCGCGAGAGCATCGGCTGCGATGCGTGTTCGCGGGCCAGTTCGCTCAGCTTGGCCACCAGCGATTCGAGCGCGGGCACGATCACCTTGTCGCGCGCGCCCTTGATCATCAGGCCGTGCGAGGTGTTGTTGATGTCTTCCGACGTGCAGGCGAAGTGGATGAACTCGCTGGCCTTCTCGAGTTCGGCCTGACCCTGCACCTTCTCCTTGAGCCAGTATTCGACAGCCTTCACATCGTGGTTGGTGACCTTCTCGATGTCCTTGATGCGCTGCGCATCGGCGTTCGAGAAGTTGGCCGCCAGATCCAGCAGGAATTTCTCCGCTTCCGCCGAGAACGGGGCGATCTCAGCGAAACCGGCCTTCGACAGGGCGATCAGCCAATGGATTTCGACCGTCACGCGATGGCGCATGAAAGCGGCTTCGGACAGCCACGGACGCAGGGCGTCGGTCTTGCTGGCATAGCGGCCGTCGAGCGGGGAAAGCGCGGTCAAGGGGGAGAATTCGTCGGACATGGCACTGGGCACCGAAAAAGAAAACCGGGGAGCCGGCGAGGCCTGCCGCAGCACCCGCACGAGCCCGGCCGTCCCCATGGGGGAGCCCGGAACACCGCGCGACGCCGGCCAAACCTTGCAAAACGGAAACGCCAACTCGGAAAGGCCAATATTTTACCATTGCCCGCCCGGTTCACGCCCTTTCCGCTCCCGGCGGGGCTGCCCGGGGCGCTACGCGATGCCCCGGGCAGCACGTTATACTCTGCGGCGCTATTGCGATTTATCAAGGATTCACATGAAGTTGATCGGTGCCCTCGCCAGCCCTTACGTTCGAAAAGTCCGCATCGTGCTTGCGGAAAAGAAGCTCGATTACAAGCTTGAGCTAGAGAACGTGTGGGCCGACGACACCCGCATCCAGCAGTCCAACCCGCTGGCCAAGGTGCCATGTCTGGTGATGGAAGACGGGGAAGCCGTCTTCGATTCGCGGGTGATTTGCGAGTATCTCGACACGCTCTCGCCGGTGGGCAAGCTCATTCCCCCTTCGGGCCGCGAACGCGCCGAGGTGCGGGTGTGGGAAGCGCTCGCCGACGGGGTGACCGACGCCGCCGTGCAGATTCGTGTCGAAATGAAGTTCCACGATGAGGCCACACGCTCACAAGCGCTCATCGACCGTCAGCGCAGCAAGATCGACGAGGCGCTGCGCGCCATGTCGCAGGGGCTCGATGACCGCCAATGGTGCGCGAGCAACCGCCTGACACTGGCCGATGTGGCTCTCGTCTGCGCGCTCGGCTTCCTTGACTTCCGCTTTCCGGAAATCGAATGGCGCCGCGACCACCCCAATCTCGAACGCCATTTCGAGCGCATGTCGGCACGCCCGTCGGTCGCCGACACGGCACCGGCGTAAGTCCCCATCCAAGGTCATCCAAGGTCATCCACGGCTATGCGCGACGCTGGCCGTGGCTGAGCGCATGACCGGCCGCGTGACCGGCGGTAACTCGCCATGACTAACCGGGCCTAACCGGGCCTAACCTTGCCTAACCGTGACTTGGCGGCCGCCGCTTGGCCGGTACGGCGACGGCCGGTGCGTCGCGGCCTTGCAAGGCCGCACCACCGTCTGGCGCGTCCGACGGACTACGCGTAATCAACGCGCCAAGCCCCCTCAGCAGTTGCCACGCCCGGGAATTCTCCGGCGGGGCCGCCGCAACGCCGACTTTGCGCGCGCTCACCGGTGCCCGCTCTGCGGCGGTCACCGGCACGCGGGCTGCCACCAGCCGCGAATAGCCGGCCATCACTTTTCGAACGTAACCCTGCGTTTCCGGGTATGGCGGAATTTTTCGCCCATACCGCAGCACCGCGCCCTCCCCCGCGTTGTACGCCGCCAGCGCCAACGACAAATCGCCGTCGAAGCGCGTGAGCAGCCATTGCAGGTACGTGGCGCCCGCGCGCAGGTTCTCGGCCGGATCTTCCAGACGACGAAATCCAAAGCGCGCGCCCGTCTGTGGCCGCACCTGCATCAGACCGATGGCGCCTTTGCGCGACACGGCCAGCGCGTCATATCCCGACTCCACGTTCACGATGGCATGCAGCAACGCGGCATCGAGCGACAGGTCGTTCGCCGTCGTCTGCACCAGCGCGTCGAACGGCAGGCTTGGCGACGGGGCGTCCTCAATTTCATCGTTTTGATCGCCTAACGCGTCAACGCCCGACGCCTCAGCCTCATGGGCAGACGCGCTTGCGGCGACAGGCGCGGCACGCCGTACCGGCACCTCGATGCCCGCTTCGGCCATGCGCGGATGCGAGGGCAGCGTCAGGCGGTCCTGCGCGGACTGCACCCCCAACGGCACGTGGATGAGCCCCACTGCCAGCACGACGCCGGGTACCCAGACCGGATACGTCATCCGTACCCGCCAGCGCCACACGTCAATCGTCGATCGCGTCACGACGCCTCTCCTTCGCCCGGCTTGACGCCCCCATTCACCTCATAGGGCAAATCGAGCGCAAGTCGCAGAATCGCTGCCACGACGTCGAAAAGATCCGACGGAATCGGGGCGTCGATAGCAACCTCTGCCATCAGCCGTCGCGCCACCGGAATGTGTTCGACCACCGGCACGCCTTCGCGCTCGGCTAACGCGACGATCGTGCGTGCGCGAGCGTCACGCCCCTTCTCGATCACACAGGGCACCGGCGTTTCTCCGGCCACATAACGCAGGCACACGGCCAGCCGCGTGGGGTTTCGCACCACCACCGTCGAGCGCTTTACATTGCTGGCGAGACTGCCGCTCTCGATCGTTTCCCGGTGAATTTCGCGGCGTTTGTGCTTGATCTCCGGATTGCCGTCGACCTCTTTGAATTCACGCTTGATCTCGTCATGCGACATCATCAGTTGCTTGTGAAGGTTGTATTTCTGATAGGCGAAATCGAGCGCACCAAACACCACGTACGCGATGATGAGCACCGACATCAGCCAGAACAGCAAGCGTGCCGTCAGCGTGAGGCCGCAGTCCGCGCCGCATTGCGGCAGCACGGCGAGCGACGGTGTGTACTGCCGGATCAGATAGAAAAACACCGTGCCGAGTACGCCGACCTTGAGTAACGACTTCGCAAACTCGAAGAGCGACTGCATCGAGAACAGTTGCTTGGCTTTGGCAATGGGATCGATGCGCTCGAATTTGGGCGTGATCGCGTCCGGTGCCACCAGCACGCCGATTTGCAACACCATGACGAGCCATGTGGTCACGATCAGCACCACGGCCAGCCCGCCGCAAAATCGCACGAGCAGCAGTAGCGACGGCACCAGCAGGCCGCGCACCGCTTCGCCGACGGGATCGCCCAGCACGAGCAACATCCGCTGCACGAGCCCCACACAGGCGCCGTACAACTCAGGCCCTTCGAAGACCAGCCAGGCGAGCACTACGCCGAGTTGCGCGCAAACCGCGAGGTCGGCGCTCTTCGCGACGCGCCCCTTCTTGCGCTCGTCCTGAATCTTCTTGGGGGTGGGCGGCTGATTCTTTTCGCTCATGGCCGCTCAGCCACTCCCCAAGGCAGTCACCACCCACGCCTGAAATATCTCGGGCAGCCGATACCAATAGCCCAACGGCACGGCAATGGCGAACGGCAGACTGGCCAGCGTGACGAGCAGCGCCATCGCACTCTTGACCGGCATGGCAAGGAAAAACACGTTGAGTTGCTGTGCAGCGCGATTGATGAAGCCCATCGCCATGTCGACCAGCACCATCACCACCATGGCGGGCAACGCCACCGCGACGCACATCGTCTGCATGGCCTGCCAGAGCGTGAGCAACCACGGCAGGCCCTGCGCTTGCCAACGCCATGACGTGCCGGGCGGCAATACGGCGTACGAGTCGTACAACGCCGCGAGCACCGAATGCGCTGCCGGCGTCACGAAGAACAGCACGCACAACATTTGGGTGAGCGCGATGCCGAAGATCGACGACTGGGCCCCCATGAGCGGATTGAGCACGCTCGCCATCGACGCACCGCGAATCGTATCGATCACGTAGCCGGTCATGTCGACCGCCCAGAAGGGCAGCGCGGCCGCAAAGCCGAGCAAGAGCCCGACGCTCAATTCCCCGAGGATCAACATCGCCCATGAGCCCCACTGCGGCGCGATGTCGAGGCCCACATGCACCAACGGCACGACGGGCAGCGCCAACGCCAGCACGAGCGCATTGCGGAGCATGCCGGCGCCGAGCATGCCTTGCGAGAACACCGGCAGCAGCATCGCCACGCCAAGCGGGCGCAGCGCCGCCACGCCCCACGCGAGCAGCCAGCCGGACAGGTCGCCCCAGAGCCGCATGAACAACGCATCGCCAGGTGCCGCCCCAAGTGCCTGTCCGATCGGTGACCCGAGTGCCGGGCCCAATATCGATGCGAGGGCGCCGGTCATTGCATTCGGCTGATCTGTTCGAATGCGCTGCCCGCGTAATTGAGCAGCACATTCCCCATCCAGCCATAGGTCGCCACCAGCGTGACCGACACCGCAAGGAGCTTGATCAGGAACTGCACGGTCTGGTCCTGCACCTGCGTGAGCGCCTGCACCAGCGACACGAACACCCCGACGGCCGATGCCACGATGACCGTGGGCAGCGACAGCAGCAGCGTGAGCCAGAGCATTTCGCTCGTGAATTTGACGACGATCGCTTCACTCATGCCAAATCACCCATACCGAATCACGCGTACGACAGCAGCAACTGGCGAACCAACTGCTCCCACCCGTTCATCATCACGAACACCAGCAGCTTGAACGGCAGCGCAATGGTCATGGGCGAGACCATCATCATCCCCATCGCCAGCAGGATGTTCGAGATCACCAGATCGATGACGACAAACGGCAGGTAGAGCAGCAGCCCGATCTTGAAGGCTTCGGCAAGCTGGCTCAGCGTGAACGCCGGCATCAGCACGAGCAAAGAATCGGGACCGATGCGGGCACGGTGCTTTTCAGGCCACGTATCGCTCGCAATTCCGGCGAAGAAGTCGCGCTGGCGTGGGTCGGTATGCCGCGTGAGAAAGGCGCGGTACGGCACCAGAATGCTGGCGTCGGCATCGGCCACCGCACTGGGCGAGGACAGCGCCACAGGACGTTTCGCGAGATTGGCTTCGATGTCGAAAACGACTGGCGCCATGATGAAACAAGTCAGCACGAGCGAAAGACCGTAGATGGCGATGTTGGGAGGAATTTGTTGCGTGCCGAGCGCATTGCGCAGCAAGGCGAACACGACGGCCAACTTCAGAAACGCCGTCCCGAGGACGACCAGCAGCGGCAGGATCGACAGCAGCGAGAGCAACACCACGAGCTGCACCGGGTGGTCGAGCAGGGACATACGGACTCCGTTGAATACCCGAGGCCGGCACGCGTGTGCGGCGTGGAAGTGCGGCAGCGTGCGAGCGCCTGACGATGCGGCGCGGCGTGTTCCGCAGACGATGCACGGGATGCCACGACAAGTGGCGCGATCTTAGGGGGTCTGCGGGTGCACGCCCATCAGGTCCCCGACCGTGCCTTCGTCTACGCGCGCCGTCACAATCAGCCCCTCGCCACTCACGCGCAGCCACTGTTCACGGCATCGGGATTCTTCGCGCATCAGATCGAGTGTCTCGCGCGCAATGATGGCGCCCTGGGGAACAGGGCCGTCCAGCGTTTCTATCGACGTCAGCGGGTAGTCGATGACAGACATAACATCTTCTCCAATGCCGCCATTCGCGCCCAAAGGTCCGGCGGCGCCGTCAGGTCGACGTGCGCGGGCCGTTCCGATTCGCCCGGTGGCAACAAGATACGCGTCGCCCGGCAGGCGACACTGACGTCCGAGGAGGGGGAAGGGCTTGCGGGCATGGCGTCGAGCAAGGCCGCCATCGCGGTGAACGCGGCATCGACAAGCTGGTCGGGTGTGAACGCCGCGCGCCCCAGCCAGTCACGGCGCGTCAGCAGCAAGCGATCACATTGCCACGCATCCAGCCAAGGCGACAGGGCGCGTCGATAATCGCCGAGCCACAGATAGTCGGGGCACCCCATCATGCGTAGCGCGTACGCCAGCGCCACACGGCGCAGATTCGGCACCAGACGCAACGTCACGCACGCGGCGTCACTCAGCGGCAGTGCCAAACCCAGCCCGTCCGGTGTCGTCGGCCACCCACGACGTTCGACCAGGCATCGATCAATGGGTGGGCGCGTCGCCGGCTGGTGGTGATAGACATATTGCCAGGGCGACATGTCCAGCGCTTGCCACCAACCGGCATCCATAAAACGCCCCGGCTGCCAGATGAGTTGAACCAGTTGTGTGGCCTCGAAGGAGATCGCCCGGATATCGACCGCCGCTGTCACAGCGCCTCCGGCACCCGTACCTGCCCTTTCGACCGAACGCGCCACGCGAGTATCGCGGCGGCGAACAGGGCGATGCCCGCGACAACGCCGGCGAACCACCATCGGCTCATCGCGCTACGACTCGCTTGCGGCTCGCCGTTCGTCGTCTCCGTGGCAAGTGCCACGCGAGGCAAACGATAGTCGGCCGGTTGCATCACGACACTGATACGCTCCGGCACGACGCCGGGCACGCTGTCGTGAATCAGGCTGCGAATATCCGTCATGCGTTTGGCCATGTTGATCTCCGGGCTGTACTTCACGAAAACGGCAACGCCGGGCGGCAGTGTTGCGCGCCCGGCGGAATCGATCGGCACCTGAGCGATCGAGACTTCGGCGACCATCACCCCGTCGAGGGCGGCCAGCATTCGCTCAAGTCGTTGCTCTTTGAGATAGACCAGCTTTGCCTGCTCCTGCACGGGCGAACTCACGAGTTGCCCGGGCGGGAAGACATCCTCCACCGAAGCGCGCTTTTCACGGGGCAAGCCGTGCTGACGCAGCACTTCGACAGCACGCACGAAATCGTTTCTCGCCACACGTACTGTCGCCCCCGTGGTCTCCGCACGCTTGTCGGCGTCCATCCCCGAAATGAGAAGCAGCGCGAGCATCTGGTTGGCTTCGGTCTCACCCAATCCGCGATGCAGATCCTCTTTGCAACCCGATACCAGAAACGCAAGCGCCAGCACCGCAACCACGCACCGCAGACGCATGAATGAAATCCCCCGCGTCATTGCATGTGAACAAGTTTGTTCACACCCTGCGTCGTGGCACCGGCCACTTTCGCGACAAGTTCGAGCGACAGCACGCGCTCGGTCAAATCGCGCTGCAATTGAAGCAGGCGTTGTGGATCGTTCAGCGTGCGGTCGTCGAGCGTGACGCGCGTCGTCAGGTTGTCGGTGTTCGCTGCAAGCTTGCCTGCGGCACTCAACAAGTGATGCTCGGGCAAGGGCGCTGCGTGCGCCAGCACCTCGGCGAAGCGGGTGGCTTCGCCCGCTTCGGCAAGGGTTGGCCGCGACGTCGGCAGGCTGACAGCGGTGATCCGCTGCACGCTTTCGTGGATCGAATCGACACTCATGATCTGGAGAAGGAATGAATTTCGGGAAGGTTGCGCGAGGCGTCGTTCGCACTCGACGCACTTGCTGCACTGGGTGCACTCGGTGCGATCGACGGTAAGGCCGCCGTTGCGGCGAGCCAGTCATACAGAACCTGCGTTGCTGCCGGATCCGATGCCGCAATTTGCGCGTCGTTGACGAGCGCTGCGCGAGCCGCCTCGACATCGCCCAGCGCCATCAGCAGTGCCGTGTGCAGCCACTGCCGTGTCTCGACATCGTCAATCAGACAGGGCAACGCATCGAGGATAGCCCGCGCTTCGGTTGCCATGCCGTGGCACGCCCCCGCGAACGCCAGTTCGACGATGGCCTGTCGCGTCGACACGTCGAGCCATCGACCGGCAGCGGAGATGGCATCCGTTTGCCGGTCCGGCGTCCGCTCCGGCATCGTTTCACGGGCCGCTGACATCATGCGATCTTGGCGATGATGCCCATCAACACATCTTTGATGAGCTTGATAATCGAGCTGTGCAGGCCAAAGAGCGTCGTCGCCTGCTGCAATTCGAACTGCACGGCGATCATCTGTGCCGGGTCATCGAGCTTTCGCGTGCGCAGGCTTTGCATCGCCTGCTCCGACACCCGGCGCGACGATTCGCCGAACTGGCTGTTGATTTCCTCGACGTTCACACCACGCCTCCGTCGGCTAGCGCACCATGCCCGGCGACAAGATCCGCGCGCATGGCGGCGTAGGCATCGGCGCGTGTCATCGCCACGCGCTGGCCGCCACGCTGCGGGGGAGTGCCGAGACGAATCTCCGTGGGTGCGCAATCGAAACGCTTGCGGAAGGTATCGGTGAAATGCGCGTGATTCGTGAAACCGCATTCGAGCGCAATGTCGAGCACCTTGTGTCGCGTGGAGAGCAGCAGATCGCGCGCAAGCCGCAAGCGTCGTTCAAGCAGCCATTGCTTGGCGGGCATGCCGTACGTTTGCTGAAAGAGATAGCGGAACTTGCGAAGCGGCATGCCGAACTCGTCGGCCAGCCGTCCCACCGGCCACGGCTTGTGGAAGTTGGCTTCGACAAAATCGAACAATGAATGGCTGCCTGCGATCGACTGCCGCAACATCGCGGAGAAATAGCGCTGATCGCGACACAGGCAATAGACATAGAAGAACCGCAACATGGCCATGCGGTCGATGTTCTGCAACGCGACGGCTACATCGAGCATGCTCGGCTCAAGCAATAGCGTGCGCGCCGCCTGCCGATGAAAGACGCCGAGCGGGCGCCGGTCGAGCAGATCCACCACATCCGGATACAACGCCTGCAAATCGCACACATGAAAATCGTGTGCCGTCGTGCCGTCCGAGGCGTCTGTTTCCGCATCGGAACTGGTTGCCGTCATGCTACCGGCGGGCAAGGCTTGCACGAGACCATTCACTTTCAGATTGGTGTCGTTGCGGCTGATGAGAAATCGCACCGTACTCATGGGTCCTCCTGTACGGAAGTTCAGGGCGGGATGACAAAGTCAGTCTTCGCAAGATAGGCGGGTGCGCCTGCGAATGTCATCCGGTGGAGACCTTAAAGTGAGTGGTGTCGCCGCTGCGTTACGGGTTCTGCTCCCCGATTGTCGAATCCATGAAAAAACCCGGCGTTCTCGCGCCGGGTTGTTGTTTTTCCTTCCTCTGATGCTTTGCGGTTTTGCTCAAGCCGCCGTCGCCGGCGCAAAGCTGTCGGCCCGTCCCATCGGCCAATACTTCTCGTAAAGCTGGTAGCGGAATTGTCCGCGCAGCAGGTCGCCGGGTTCGAGATACTTCAGCGACTCCGACATCAGGCGGATCTCGTTGGACGACACACGCTTGACGATGTGATGCGCCCGAAGATCGGACGGATGCGCCAGCCCTGCGGCCTGAATCAGCTCCTGCAACGCGTGCAATGTGTGCTGGTGGAACTGATGAACGCGCTCGGCCTTGTCGGGCACCACGAGCGCACGCTGACGCAGCGGGTCTTGCGTGGCGACGCCGGTCGGACAGCGGTCGGTATGGCACTTCTGCGACTGAATACAGCCGATGGCAAACATGAAGCCGCGCGCCGAGTTGCACCAGTCGGCGCCAATCGCCAGCGTGCGCGCAATGTCGAACGCCGTCACGATCTTGCCCGACGCGCCAATGCGGATCTTGTCGCGCAACCCCGCGCCCACCAGCGTGTTATGCACGAGCAGCAGCCCCTCTTGCAGCGGCGTGCCTACGTGATCGGTGAACTCCAGCGGCGCAGCACCGGTGCCACCCTCCGAGCCATCGACAACGATAAAGTCGGGCAGGATGCCGCTCTCCAGCATCGCCTTGACGATGCCGAAGAACTCCCACGGATGCCCGATACACAGCTTGAAGCCGGTCGGCTTGCCGCCCGACAGATTGCGCAGACGATCGACGAATTGCAGCAGGCCCAGCGGCGTGGAGAACTCGCTGTGACGCGCGGGCGAAATGCAGTCCTGCCCCATCGGCACGCCGCGCGTCGCCGAAATCTCGGGCGTGATCTTCGCGGCCGGAAGCACCCCGCCGTGACCCGGCTTCGCCCCTTGCGAGAGCTTCACCTCGATCATCTTCACCTGCGGCGTCGTGGCCTGCGCGGTGAATTTCTCGGCACTGAAGGTACCGTCGTCGTTGCGGCAGCCGAAATACCCCGACGCCACTTCCCAGATCAGGTCACCGCCCTGCTCGCGGTGATGCGGCGAAATCGAACCTTCGCCGGTGTCGTGAATGAAGTTGCCGAGCTTGGCGCCCCGGTTGAGCGAGCGGATGGCATTGGCCGACAACGCGCCGAAACTCATCGCCGAGATATTGAAGATCGACGCCGAATAAGGCTGCGCGCGATCGGGCCCGATGGTGATGCGGAAGTCGTGGTTATCAAGCACGGTGGGCGCCAGCGAATGCGCAATCCATTCGTAGCCCGCGGCCTTCACGTCGATTTCGGTGCCGAAGGGGCGGCTGTCGACGTCCCCCTTGGCGCGCTGGTAGACGATGCTGCGTTGCGCCCGCGAGAACGGTGTCTCGGACGTGTCGTCTTCCACGAAGTACTGACGGATTTCCGGTCGAATGAATTCGAACAGAAAACGGAAATGTCCCCACAGCGGGTAGTTGCGCAACACGGCGTGGCGTTGCTGCACCACGTCCCATGCCCCGAGCGCCACCAACGCCGCGAACGGCAGCGGCCATAACGGATGCCATCCGTCGAACAGCACTAACGCAAGCGTTGCGGCGAGCAACGCGACAGCCAGCCACAGTGCCAGGAATCGGCGCGAAAACATGAAACCTCCTTGCTTTTGGGGGGACACACGCCGGCACGCTGCCGGGTGTCCCCCCGGCGAGCGCCGGCGGCTTTTAATGCGTATTGAGGATCGTTTGATTCGCGGCGTTCGTCGCGTTGCCGGTGGCCGCCGGGTTAGCAGCGGCCGTTGCCGGATCGATGGCCGTGGTGGACGCAATGATGCCGCCGCCCAGACAGATATCGCCGTCGTAGAGCACCGCCGACTGACCCGGCGTGACAGCCCATTGCGGCTCGGCAAACGATAACGTCAGCGCTTCGGCACTCGCCTGCACGACTTCGCACGCGGCGTCGGCCTGACGATAGCGCGTCTTGGCACCACACCGCAGGCCGCAGGCCGGGGCTTCGCCCGCAACCCACGACACGTCTTCGGCGTTCAGCGTGCCCGAGAGCAGCCACGGATGATCGTGACCTTGCACCACGTATAGCGTGTTGTTCGCCATGTCCTTGCGTGCGACGAACCATGGCTCACCCGAGCCGTCGCGGCTACCGCCCAGACCGATGCCCTTGCGCTGACCCAGCGTGTAGAACGCCAGACCGACGTGCTCGCCCACCACCGTACCGTCGGGCGTCTTCATCGGGCCCGGCTTGGTCGGCAGGTACCGATTCAGGAAGTCGCGGAACGGACGCTCGCCGATAAAGCAGATGCCCGTCGAATCCTTCTTCTTCGCGTTCGGCAGGCCAATTTGGGCTGCGATTTCACGCACCTTCGTCTTCGGCATTTCGCCGAGCGGGAACATCGTGCGCGAGAGCTGGTGCTGATTCAGGCGATGCAGGAAGTAGCTCTGGTCTTTGGTGTGATCGACCGCCTTGAGCAGTTCGAATCGCCCTTCGCGTTCGCGCACGCGGGCGTAGTGCCCGGTCACGATCGTCTCGCCGCCCAGTGCAATGGCGTGATCGAGGAACGCCTTGAACTTGATCTCGGCGTTGCACAGCACGTCCGGATTGGGCGTGCGGCCCGCCGAATATTCACGCAGGAACTCCGCGAACACGCGGTCCTTGTATTCGGCGGCGAAGTTCACGGCTTCGACGTCAATGCCGATCAGATCGGCGACCGACACCACGTCGATCCAGTCCTGCCGGGTCGAGCAATATTCGCTGTCGTCATCGTCTTCCCAGTTCTTCATGAACAGACCGACGACGTCGTAGCCTTGTTGTTTGAGCAGCCATGCCGTGACCGACGAATCCACGCCGCCCGACATGCCCACTACTACGCGTTTTTGACTCATGTATTGCCTTGCCCATCGGTCACCGCCGGATGGGTCTGAAGTAGCGCGAGGTCGTATCGTACGCCCCGCAGGTAATCGTCCACGCACCGCTCCAGCAGCGGCGAGCGGTGACGCGCGCGCTGGGCGCGCACCTCGTCTGGCGTGAGCCAGACCGTGCCCACGATGCCCTCGTCGAGCGTGCGCGAAGCGTCGTGCTCGCCAAGCTCGCCGGTGAAGGCAAAACGCAGGTAGGTGATGTCGCCCGGGCCCGGTGCCAGATAGACGCCAAGCAGTTGCCGTGGCGTGAAGACGTACGCCGTCTCCTCCAGCACCTCGCGCGCAACCGCGTCGAGAATCGATTCGCCATGGTCGAGATGCCCGGCCGGTTGATTGATCAACAGGCCCGTGCTTTTCTGCTCTTCGACAAAGAGAAAGCGGCCGTCGCGCTCGACAACCGCCGCGACCGTCACGTTGGGCTTCCAGCGCTCATCCATGGCGCATCCTCACTGGTCGCGGGACGTTACCCCGATAAAAGCGACATTTTACCGTCTGGCGGTAATCGGCGCTCAAGACGGGGGGGCGACCGACCGGTCGGTCGGCCTTGTATGGCCGCGTCACCCCCTCCGGCGCGAATATCCATATGCCGTTTCGCGCAATAGGCGCGTTTGTCATCTTCGGGTAAGCTGCGAGCACCAGCAGTGTGCAGTGGCAGTACCGCCTCATCGGTTTGTGCAGTAGTTCGTTCGCAGTGGTTTGTTGCAGGACTAATGTCATCAGTGGCGATATGGCCGGCGCGGGGCGCCTCTCCGGCCGCCTTGCTCCCCCAGCAGCACTGGCTGCGGCTCCTTGGCCGTTGATGAGATCAGTTCACAAACCCAAGGAGAGACGCAATGAGAATCGGCATCCCCGCCGAGACGCTTGCCGGCGAAACCCGTGTGGCGGCCACGCCAGAAACGGTCAAGAAGCTGGTCGCGTCAGGTCATCAGGTGGTCGTTGCACATGGCGCAGGAGACGCAGCCAGCGTCCCCGACGCCGCTTTTGTCGCCGCAGGTGCTTCCATTGGCAGCGCGGCCGAGGCATTGGGGGCGGAACTCGTCCTCAAAGTGCGCGCCCCATCCCCGGAAGAACTTGCGCAGATCCCCCGCAGCACGGTGCTCGTGGGCATGCTCAATCCGTTCGACGCCGAAAACAACTCGCGCATGGCCGCCGCGGGCATTACCGCCTTCGCGCTCGAAGCCGCGCCGCGCACCACGCGTGCGCAAAGCATGGACGTGCTGTCTTCACAGGCCAACATTGCCGGTTACAAAGCCGTGATGCTTGCCGCGAATCTGTATCAGCGTTTCATGCCGATGCTGATGACGGCGGCCGGTACGGTCAAGGCCGCGCGTCTCGTTGTGCTGGGCGCTGGCGTTGCAGGCCTGCAAGCCATCGCTACGGCCAAGCGACTCGGTGCGGTGATTGAAGCGTCGGACGTGCGTCCGGCGGTTCGGGAACAGATCGAATCGCTCGGCGCCAAGTTCATCGACGTGCCGTTCGAAACCGACGAAGAACGCGAGATCGCCAAGGGCGTGGGCGGCTACGCTCGCCCGATGCCTGCGGCTTGGCTCGCCCGCCAATCGCAGCTCGTGCATACGCGTCTGACGCAAGCGGACATTGTCATCTCCACCGCGTTGATCCCGGGGCGTGCTGCGCCGACGCTGATCGCGGAAGACACCGTCAAAGCCATGAAGCCGGGCTCGGTCATCATCGACCTCGCCGCAGGGCGTGGTGCCAACGGCGGCGGCAATTGCCCGCTGTCGGTGGCCGACGAGATCGTGAAGGTACACGGCGTGACGATTGCCGGTTACACGAACCTCGCAGGCATGGTCGCGGCTGACGCGTCGGCCCTGTATGCGCGCAACGTGCTCGACTTCCTCAAGCTGGTGATCGACAAGGAAAACAAGCTCGTCATCGATACCAACGACGACATCGTTGCGGCCTGCCTGATGTGCCGCGACGGTCAGGTGCTGCGGGCTGCATAAGGCATAAGGGGACACAAGAATGGAAATGATCAATCACACGGTGATCAATCTGATCATCTTCGTGCTGGCGGTGTACGTCGGCTATCACGTGGTGTGGAACGTCACACCGGCGCTGCATACGCCGCTGATGGCGGTCACGAACGCCATTTCAGCCATCGTGATCGTGGGTGCCATGCTCGCGGCGGGCCTGACCGAAGGCGGTCTGGGCAAGACGATGGGTGTCGTGGCCGTGGCACTGGCAGCGGTGAACGTGTTCGGGGGCTTCCTCGTTACGCAGCGCATGCTCGAGATGTTCAAGAAGAAAGACAAGCCTGTTAAGGCTGAGGGGAACAAGCAATGAGCATGAATCTCGTCACGTTGCTCTATCTGGTTGCATCGATCTGTTTCATTCAGGCACTCAAAGGCCTGTCGAACCCGAAGATGGCGCGGCGCGGTAACGCGTTCGGCATGATCGGTATGGCCATCGCCGCCGTCACCACGATCGCCCTGATTTACGAATTGCGCAGACTCTCGGGCGGCAACTATTCCGGCCTCGGTCTGATCCTCGCGGGTCTCGTCGTGGGTGGCGGCATCGGTGCATACGTCGCTCGCAAGGTCGAGATGACGAAGATGCCGGAACTGGTCGCGGCCATGCACTCGTTGATCGGTCTGGCGGCGGTGTGTATCGCAGTGGCCGCCGTTGCAGAACCAGCCGCCTTTGGCATCGTGCCGGCCGGTGAAACATTGTTGCCGCCGGGTAACCGTATCGAGTTGTTCATCGGCACGTTCGTCGGCGCGATCACGTTCTCGGGCTCGGTCATCGCCTTCGGCAAGCTCTCGGGCAAGTACAAGTTCCGCCTGTTTCAGGGCGCACCGGTGCAGTTCACGGGGCAGCACACGATCAACCTGCTGCTCGCCATCGCCATGCTCGGCTTCGGCGTGATCTTCTTCCTGTCGCAAAGCTGGCTGCCGTTCATCCTGATGGCCGCCATCGCTTTCGTGCTGGGTGTGCTGATCATCATCCCGATCGGCGGCGCCGACATGCCGGTGGTCGTGTCGATGCTGAACTCGTACTCGGGCTGGGCCGCGGCCGGTATCGGCTTCTCGCTGAACAACCCGATGTTGATCATCGCGGGCTCGCTGGTCGGCTCATCCGGTGCGATTCTGTCGTACATCATGTGCAAGGCCATGAATCGCTCGTTCTTCAACGTGATTCTCGGCGGCTTCGGCGCACAGGCAGGTGCTGCGGCAGCAGGCGGCGAACAGCAGCAACGTCCGGTGAAATCAGGTTCGCCTGATGACGCTGCGTTCCTGATGAGCAACGCCGAATCGCTCGTGATCGTGCCGGGCTACGGCTTGGCCGTGGCGCGCGCGCAGCATGCGCTCAAGGAACTGACCGACAAGCTCACCGAAAAAGGGGTGCAGGTCCGCTATGCCATTCACCCGGTGGCAGGTCGTATGCCGGGCCACATGAACGTGTTGCTTGCCGAAGCCGAAGTCCCCTACGATCAAGTGCTGGAAATGGACGAGATCAACGGCGAATTCGGCCAGACCGACGTTGTGCTGGTGCTCGGCGCCAACGACGTGGTGAACCCGGCCGCAAAGAACGATCCGCAATCGCCGATTGCCGGTATGCCGATTCTCGAAGCCTACAAGGCCAAGACGATCATCGTGAACAAGCGTTCGATGGCCGCGGGTTATGCCGGGCTGGATAACGAACTGTTCTATCTCGACAAGACGATGATGGTGTTCGGCGACGCGAAGAAAGTGGTTGAAGAAATGGTCAAGGCCGTCGACTGAGGCCGCACGGACCCGTGCGCTGCAATGGCGCACGACGCAGGACAAGCGGGGCGGCGAAAGTCGCCCCGCGCTACAATGCGCGCTCATTCTCACCCTGCCTTACGGCACACGGAATCGCGCCATGACGTCTGGCCCGCTCGGCATTGTTGCCGCTCTGCATGAAGAAATTGCCGACCTGCTCGCGGAAATGGCCCCCGGTGCCCGCGTCGAACACCTCGGCATGCGCGACTATCACGTGGGGCAGCTCCACGGGCAAGACTGCGTGATCGTGCTCGCGCGCATCGGCAAAGTGGCCGCCGCCGCGACAACCACAGCCCTCATTCACCGTTTTGGCGTCAGCGAAATCGTCTTCACCGGGCTCGCGGGTGGCCTCGCCCACGGAATCGCTGTCGGCGATGTCGTCGTGGCCGACACCCTCGTGCAGCACGATCTTGACGCCAGCCCCCTTTTCCCGCGTTTCGAAGTGCCCCTGCTCGGCCGCGCCACGTTCGAGACCGAACCGTCGTTACGCGACGCGCTCGCTCAAGCCGCGCGCGACTGGCTCGCACAAGAGATGCCGGACCACGTCACGGCGGACGCACGACGCGAACTGGGCATGAGCGCACCGCGCGTGCACGTCGGACAAATCGCGAGTGGCGATCAGTTCATCAGCAGCGCCGGGGAAGTCGCGCGTTTGCGCGAGGCGTTGCCGCAGACATTGGCCGTGGAAATGGAAGGCGCAGCGGTCGCACAGGTGTGCCATGAATATGGCGTGCCGTTTGCCGTCATGCGCACGCTCTCCGACGCCGCCGACGATGCGGCTCACGTCGATTTTCCGAGATTTCTGCGCGATGTCGCGAGTGTGTATTCGCACGGCATTCTTGCGCGATTTCTGTCAGCACGAAGCTAAGCACGCACAACGAAAAAGACCGGCCAGTGGCCGGTCTTTTTTCATGGCGTTATGTCTTGGCATTACCACTGCCAAGTGCACAAGTGCAGATCACGCCTCGGGTTTGCTGCTTTCGGCTTCGCCTTCCTGCGGGCGCTTGCGCACCGAGCCGGCAATCAGATCGAAGCGGAACAGACGGCATTCGAGCGCGCCGTTGAAGAGCGGCGTGCGGCGCGATTCGCGCAGACGCATCTGGCCCGGCAAGCTCATGTCGGCCGTCAGCAGATAAGCGCTCCAGCCCGTGAAGCGTTGCTTGAGCATGTCACCGAAGGCCTTGAAGAACTGCGCATCCACGCCGTCCGGCTGCGCGCGCTGGAACTGGCCGCGACCGCCCGACGATTCGAAATCGCCATCTTCCCCGGCATCGCGCGGCGAACGGCGGCCGCGCACCTCAATACGCTCGCCATACGGCGGGTTTGCCACGATGATGCCCGGACGATCCACCGGCGGCGCCATGTCGCGCGCATCCACCTGCTTCAGGCCCACGTCGCCCACACCCGCGCGCTCCAGATTCGCACGCGCCTTGACCAGCATGTCGCCCGAGATATCGCTGCCGAAAATCGTCGACGGCACACCGCGCACGCGGGCATCGCGTTGCGCTTCCTGCGCCTGCACCTTCATGGTCTGCCACGCGTTGATGTCGTAGCCCTTGAGCTTCTCGAAACCGAAGCGGCGCGCCACACCGGCCGGCACGCCAAGCGCAATTTGTGCCGCTTCGGCGAGGAACGTGCCGCTGCCGCACATCGGGTCGTACAGCACCATGTCGGCAGCCGTGTCCGTGCGCCAGCCGGCCAGACGCAGAATGCCCGCCGCAAGGTTCTCGCGCAGCGGCGCCGCGCCCTTGTCCAGACGCCAGCCGCGCTTGAACAGCGCCTCGCCGGACGTATCGAGATAAAGCGTCGCGTCGGTCGCCGTCAGGAACGCGAACACGCGCACATCGGGTTCAGACGTATCGATGTTGGGGCGCGAGCCGGTCTTCTCGCGCAGACGGTCGCACACGGCATCCTTGATGCGCAGCGTGACGAATTCGAGACTGCGCACCGGTGCCTTGATGCCCGTGACGTCCACGCGCAGGGTCTGCTGGTACGAGAACCAGTCTTCCCAGCGTTGGCCGAGGGCGAAGGCGTAAATGTCCTGTTCGGTGCGATAGCCTTGCTGCGCGATGCGCAGCAGCACGCGGCTCGCAATGCGCGAATGCAGGTTGGCGGCCATGCCGGCTGCCCACGGGCCCGCAAAGTGCACGCCGCCGGGCACCTGCTTGCCGACCGACAAGGGGGCCAGACGCCCCAGTTCAGCCAGCTCGGCGGCGAGCGCTTCTTCCAGTCCACGGGGACAGGGCGCGAAAAATTCGAAGGAAGCCATAGTGATGCGTACGGCCGGCGCACGGGGCGCCGGCAGAGGGAATAAAGCGCTATTGTACGCGTGCCGGCTTGCCCGGCGTGTTTGGCGTGAGGGGGATGCCACCCGGGCAGGCGGCGAGTTTGTGCAGCAACGTCTCGACGATGGCTTCGGGCGATTCGCGGATGTCGATCACGAGCGCGTCGCGCGGCTCTTCGAGCGTATCGAACTGGCTTTGCAGCAGTGCCGGATCGAAGAAATGCCCGCCGCGCGACGCCAGACGCTCGCCGATCACCTCGGGCGCGCCTTTCAGATAGACGAACACGACGTCGCCGTCATGCTCGCCCAGCACGTCGCGATACCGCGAACGCAACGCCGAGCACGCAAACACATGGTGACGCCCCGCCACACGGCGCGCGACGATCGCCTCGCGAATCGCGGCGAGCCACGGTGCGCGGTCGCTGTCGTTGAGCGCCTCGCCGCGACGCATCTTGTTGATGTTCGCGGCACTGTGAAACGAATCCGCGTCGGAAAACCCGCAGCCCAGCCGGTCGGCCAGCATCTGCCCGACCGTACTCTTGCCGCTGCCCGATACGCCCATTACCACGACGATCATGGCTCGTCTCCCTGTGACCTGCCGACTCGCGTCAGCGTGTTGCCGATGTTGCGTGCCCTGCATGCTTACCTCACACCACGCTGGCCAGACCCAGCGTGAGCAGCAGTGCCACCACCGAAATGATCGTCTCGCAAACCGTCCACGTTTTGAACGTCTGCGGCACGGTCATGTTGAAGTATTCCTTGACCAGCCAGAAGCCGCCATCGTTCACGTGCGACAGGATCAGCGAGCCTGCGCCCGTGGCCAGCACCATCAACTCGGGCTTGACCGTGGCACCGGCTGCCGCCGCGATCGGGGCGACGATACCGCAAGCCGTGGTCATGGCGACCGTGGCCGACCCCGTTGCCACGCGAATCAGCGCCGCCACCAGCCAGCCGAGCAACAGCGGCGAGAGGCTGGCATGCGTGGCCACGTCGACAATCGCCTTCGACACGCCGCCGTCCATCAGAATACGCCCGAAGCCGCCGCCTGCGCCCACCACCAGGGTAATCGTGGCGATCGGTGCCAGACACTCGTTGGTGAACTTCAGAATCTGGTCGCGGTTGAAGCCGCGCTGCTTGCCGAACGTGAAGAAGCTCACCAGCGTGGCAATCAGCAGCGCCATCACCGAGTTGCCGATCAGGCGCAGGAAATCATTGGCGAACGTCTTCGGTGCGAAGAACAGGTCGGCCCAGCTCCCGATCAGCATCAGAATGACCGGCAGCAGAATCGTGAAGAGGGTGATTCCGAAGCCCGGCAGTTGGCTCATCGGACGATCTTCGTCGACGAACTGCGACAGCAGCGGGTTATCCGGGTTCGGCACCACGTGGCGCGCCATCAGCTTGGCGAACAGCGGGCCGGCAATGGCAGCCGTCGGGATACCGACGATCAGCGCGTACATGATGGTGTGGCCGATGTCCGCGTTGTAGGCGGTCACGGCGAGCAGTGCGGCCGGGTGCGGCGGAATCAGACCGTGCACGACCGACAGGCCGGCCACCATCGGGATACCCACCAGCACCATCGAGGTACCGGTGCGCTTGGCGACGTTGAACGCGATCGGGATCAGCAGCACGAAGCCGACTTCGAAGAACACCGGCAGACCGACGATGAACGCGATCACGACCATCGCCCAATGCACGTTCTTCTCGCCGAAGAAGCCGATGAGCGTGCGCGCAATGCGCTCGGCCCCGCCGGACTCCGCCATCATCTTGCCGAGCATCGTCCCCAGGCCCACCACCAGCGCAATGTGGCCAAGCGTGTTGCCCACGCCGGTCTCGAACGCCTTGACGATGCCGCCCATGGGCATCCCCACCGCGAGGCCCAGCACGAGCGACACGACGATCAGGGTGATGAACGGGTTCAGTTTGAATTTCGCGATCAGTACGATCAGCGCAATTACCGCGACAAGCGCGTACACCAGCAGCAAGTTACCTTGCACCGCAGCCATGGGGGTCTCCTCGATTGGCTAGTTGGGCGGCTGCCCGCAGGGCTCACGCCCCATTGTTGGAATCCTGTTTTATTCGGTCGATGCCTGAATCAGTCCTGCGTCTTTCAGCCCTGCTTCCTGCAACCTGCGTCCTTCAACCTGCGTCCTTCTGCCCGCTTCCGTCAGCCCGCTTAATTCAGCCTCGGGGCAGTGCCGTCGCCGCACGGGCCAGACGCGTAATGCCGTCCCAGTCCTTGGCGTCGACGAGTGCCTTGGGGGTGAGCCACGAACCGCCCACGCACACCACGTTCGGCTGCGCGAGGTACGACGGGGCCGACTCGGCGCTGATACCGCCCGTCGGGCAGAAACGCACGTGGCGGAACGGGCCGTACAACGCCTTGAGCATCGGCACGCCGCCCGACGGTTCTGCCGGGAAGAACTTCACCGTGTCGTAGCCGTCGGCCAGTGCCGCGAGAATGTCCGAGGGGGTGACCACGCCCGGCAGCAACGGCAGGCCGGCCGCCTTGGCTGCTGCACCGAGCGCGGGCGTGTAGCCCGGCGAGACGCCGAAGCGCGCACCGGCGGCCACGGCCTGCGCCATTTCTTCAGGGCGCGTGAGCGTGCCCACGCCGACGATCAGCTCGTCCGACAGGCTGGCCACGTGCTTGATGACGTCCATCGCCGCCGGCGTGCGCAGCGTGATTTCGAGCACTCGTACGCCGCCCGCGAGCAGTGCACGCGAGACATGCTCGCCCTGCTCTACGGTGTCGAACTGGAGCACCGGGACCACGGGGCCGGCACGAACGATGTCATTGATGTCCATTGCGTTTTTCCTTGAAGTCGGCGGCGCGGCCTGCGCGCCACCGGGGTCTTCCCACTTATTCAGATCCGAAGAACACGGAAGCGCCCGCTTCCGCCGCGCCTACGGCGGCGCGCATATGGCCGAACAGCAGGCGGCCGGTGTCGTCGCCCGAGGCGGGCACCGGCGCAAGCTCGCGCGCCGCCCACACGTCCGGGCTCACTTCGGCATGCAACATGCCGGCCGCGGCATCGAGCACGATCAGATCGCCATCGCACACGCGGGCGAGCGGGCCGCCACCGGCGGCTTCCGGCGACACGTGAATCACCGCCGGCACCTTGCCCGAGGCGCCCGACATGCGGCCATCGGTCACCAGCGCCACGGCAAACCCTTCGTCCTGCAAAGCACCGAGCAACGGCGTGAGGCGATGCAACTCGGGCATGCCGTTGGCGCGCGGTCCCTGACCACGCAACACCACCACCACGTCGCGATGCAGCTCACCGGCGTCGAACGCGTCCTTGACCGCTTCCTGCGACGCAAATACGCGTGCCGCTGCGCTCACACGCCGATGTTCCGGCTTGACCGCCGACACCTTGATGACGCCGCGGCCCAGATTGCCGTGCATGAGGCGCAGTCCGCCATCGGGGGCGAACGGCTCGGCATGGCCGCGCAATACGTCACGATCACCACTGTAGGCGCTACCGTCGCGCCATGCCAGCCCTTCGGCCGAAAGCCACGGCTCCTGGCGGTAGCGCGACAGGCCCGGGCCCGCCACGGTCTGCACGTCGTCGTGCAGAAGCCCCGCGTCGAGGAGTTCGCCGATCAGGAAGCTCATGCCGCCGGCGGCGTGGAAGTGGTTCACGTCGGCCTTGCCGTTCGGGTACACACGGGCCAGCAACGGCACCACGGCCGAGAGCGCATCGAAGTCGTCCCAGTCGATCACGACGCCGGCTGCGCGGGCCATCGCGACCAGATGCAGGGTGTGATTGGTCGAGCCGCCCGTCGCGAGCAGGCCGACGATGCCGTTGACCACGGCGCGCTCGTCGACCACATGGCCGATAGGCGTGTACTCGGCGGTATCGGCACCGATGGCCAGCACGCGTGCGAGGGCGGCGTCGGTCAACGCGTCGCGCAGCGGCATGTGCGGATGCACGAAGGCCGCGCCCGGCAGGTGCAGGCCCATGACTTCCATCAGCAACTGATTGCTGTTGGCCGTGCCGTAGAAGGTGCAGGTGCCCGCGCCGTGGTAAGCCTGCGACTCGGCTTCGAGCAACGCGTCGCGGCCGACCTTGCCGGTGGCGTACAACTGGCGAATGCGGGCTTTCTCGTCGTTCGACAGGCCGCTCGCCATCGGGCCCGCCGGCACGAAGATCGTGGGCAGATGGCCGAACTGGAGCGCACCGATCACGAGACCGGGCACGATCTTGTCGCACACGCCGAGCATGAGTGCCGCGTCGAACATGTTGTGCGAGAGCGCCACGGCCGTGCTCATTGCGATGATTTCGCGCGAGAACAGCGACAGCTCCATGCCCGCGTTGCCTTGCGTCACGCCATCGCACATCGCGGGCACGCCACCGGCCACCTGTGCCGTGGCGCCCAGCTTGCGGGCGGCTTCGCGCAGACGCGCCGGATATTGCTCATACGGCTGGTGCGCCGAGAGCATGTCGTTGTAGGCCGTCACGATGCCGACGTTCGGGCGACGTTGCTCGCGCAGCATCAGCTTGTCGTTGGCCGGCATGGCCGCAAAACCGTGGGCGAGGTTGGCGCACGAGAGTGCCCCGCGCTGCGGGAAACTGCCACGGCTGGCGGCGATGCGTGCCAGATAGGCGGCGCGCGAGTCGCGGCTGCGCGCGGCAATGCGCGCGGTGACCGCCATCAGGGTCGGGTGCAGGGGCTTCGTTTGCTCAGACGTCATGCCGGCTCGGCTTGAATTTGATGTGCCCGGCTGGGCACGATTGGGAGCGGAGTTTAGTAGAAATTCTACATCCCATCAATCAAAAGCCATCGGCATACGGGGTTTTACTGAGTGTTTTCCATGAGTTATGGCGATTATTGCCGTATTAAGAAAACAACCACCATAATGTGAAATGCCATATTTTTGTAGTTTTTGTACATTCCAATCATTCCCATCCGTCGTTGAGCCATGACGGACGGACCACGGCACCTTGCGGCGCGGGTGCTATAGTGAGCGCCTGACAAGCCGGGCGTTCCACGCGCGTGAACGCGCGCCAGCGCCCGGCCCAATGGGGTTGTCGCAGAAGGGTTTCACCCGTCCGATGCGCGCAGTAGACAGCGCGAGGCTTGTGAAACCTGATTGCTTATGTGGGTTGCTGCCTGCCATGCTGAACCGAATCGAAGCCACACTGACTCAATTGCGCCCTTCAGAGCGCAAGCTCGCCACCTATGTGCTGGACGCCCCGCGTGAAGTCGTCGATCTGTCGATGAACGAACTGGCCGAGCGCGCCAACGTCAGCCAGCCGACCATTGCCCGTTTTTGTCAGGCGGTCGGATGCAGCGGGTATCGCGAATTCAAGATCCGGCTGGCGCAAGGCATCGCCCAAGGCGTGCCGTTCGTACACCGCGACGTGCGCCCCGACGAGCCAGTGCCGGGCATTGCCAGCAAGGTACTCGACCGCACCATCGGCAGCCTAATGCAAGTGCGCAACAACCTCTCGCCCGACAGCATCGGGCTCGCCATCGACCTGCTCGCCAATGCCAAGCGCATCGAGTTCTATGGCGCGGGGGCCTCGGGAATTGCCGCACAGGACATGCAGCACAAGTTCTTCCGACTGGGCGTGCCGGCCGTGGCCTATAGCGATCCGCACGTGTACGGGATGTCGGCCGCCTTGTTGCACGAAGGTGATGTAGTGATTGCGATTTCCAACACCGGGCGCACGCAGGATTTGCTGGAAGCGGCCCAGTTGGCGCGCGCGGCCGGGGCGAGCGTGATTGCCATCACCCACAGCAATTCGCCATTGGCGCGACTGGCCAGTGTGGCGCTCTTCGCCGATGTCGACGAAGACACCGATGTGTACTCGCCGCTGACCTCTCGCATTGCGCATCTGGCCATTGGCGATGTGCTCGCCGTCGGGATGGCGCTGCGTCTGGGCGATCGTCTGCCCGCCCAACTCGCCCGCGCGAAGGAAGTCATCAACCGCCGCCGCACGGCGAGCGACGGTCGATAACCGGGGGAGTTATCCCCGCTTTGCGTCCGGATTCACCGCGTTTTGCAGTGACTTTCCGGTGAGCGCCGCAATCAGATTGTCGGCCGCACACGACGCCATGGCGTGACGCGTTTCGTGCGTGGCAGAGCCGATGTGCGGCAACGCGACGACGTTCTTCATCTTCAGCAACGGCGAGTCGACCGACACCGGTTCGCGCTCGAAAACATCGAGCCCTGCGCCACGCAGATGGCCGGATGCCAGCGCCTCGATCAACGCCGCTTCGTCGATCACCTTGCCGCGCGCCGCGTTGATGAAAATCGCACCGGGTTTCATCTGCGCGAATTCCTTCGCACCGATGATGCGCTCGGTCGCCGGCGACAGCGGCACCAGCGTGACGACGAAATCGGCTTGTGCGAGAAGCTCCGGCAAGGTGCGGTACTGCGCACCGTAGGCCGTCTCTGCCGCTTCGTTGCGCGAACGGTTGCTGTACAGCACCTTCATGCCGAAACCGAGCGCCGCCCGGCGCGCCACGGCACCGCCGATACGCCCCATGCCCACGATGCCCAGCGTCTTGCCCTGCACGTCGGTACCGAAATACGCCTCGCCCAGACTGCCCTTCCAACCGCCCGCCTTCACCAACTCGGCGAGTTCCACCACACGCCGCGCGCTCGCGAGAATCAGCGAGAAAACCGTGTCGGCCGTGGTTTCGGTCAGCACGTCGGGTGTGTTCATCAGCACGATGCCGCGACGCGTGAGGTCGGGCACATCGAACTGGTCGTAGCCGACCGAGATCGTGGCCCATGCTTTCAACTTCGGTGCCGCGTCGAGCAGCGCAGGCGTGACGTTGGCGCCCACGCCGATCGCGCCATCGGCACGGCCGAGCGCCGCCGTGAACGCTGCACGATTGGCGTCGTTCACACCGTCGAATTCACTCAGTTCGAAATGCTCGGCGAGACGCGCACGCACGTCCGCCGGCACGCTCTTGTACAACACGACTTCCGGACGACTCATCCTCTTGACTCCCTGTTAATGCTCGATTGGTGCCACAGTCATCAGCTTTGCTTCGCACGCGCAACGGCAAACGCGCGCTCGAGAAAGTCGAGGCGATCCTGCCCCCAGTACGGCTCGCCTTCGAACACGAACCAGGGCACGCCGTACACGCCGGCCGACATCGCATCTTCGGTGTTCGCGTCATACGCCGCCTGCACGCTCGCGCCTTGCGACGCAGTGAGCAACGACTTGCCGTCGAGCGACAGATCGTTGGCAATCGCCAGCAGCGTGGCTTCGTCGGCGATGTTGCGCTCCTGCGTCCAGAGCGCCGCCGAGATGACGCCTGCGAGTTCGAGCGCCTTCGCCGTGCCGTGTGCGAGTTGCGTGGCGATGATCAGGCGTGCAGCCGGATCGCCCGCCACCGGGAAGAACTTCGGCTGCGGGTTGAGCGGCAAGTCGAGGTACTTCGACCAGCGCGCGAGTTCAACCAGACGATACGCCTGACGCTGCGGCGTGCGCTTCGCAAGCGGCAGGCCGCCCGAGACCGCAAACACCCGGCCAAGATCGACGGGCTTGAGCTGGACCTGCACGTCGTACTCGCGTGCCAGTTCGATGAATCGCGCGTGGCCCATATACACATAGGGCGACGGCGGGGCGAGGTAGTAATCGCAGGTCAGGCTCACGGCAGGCTCCTCTCGGTTCTCGTTGAATATCGGTATTGATGCAATTCGTGTGCGATGCGTGTGCAATACGTGTGTCAGAACGGCTTCACGACCGCAAGAATCACAGCGGCGAGCAGCCCGAGCACAGGGAATTCGTTGAAATAGCGATACCAGCGATGCGAGTGGGTATTGCGGCCGGTTTCGAACTTGCGCAGCAGGCGGCCGCACGCATGGTGATAGCCGAGCAGCAGCACCACGATCAACAGCTTGGCGTGCAGCCAGCCACTTTGGCGGCCAATGCCGTAGTACAGCCACAGCACCAGTCCGAAGGCGAGCGCGGGCACGGCCAGAATCGTCATGAAGCGGTAGAGCTTGCGGGCCATGAGCAGCAGGCGCTGCGTGGCGGTGGCGTCGGTCTCCATCGCGAGATTGACGAAGATGCGCGGCAGATAGAACAAGCCCGCGAACCATGAGGCGATGAAAACGATGTGAAACGCTTTGATCCAGAGCATCGGGGACAGGCGGCCACGGGCGGGCCATCGAATATTTTGAACAGCAAGCAATGTACAACAATCCGCTCGCTCGCGAAGGGCGCCGTCACGTCTCAGCGGGGCACGGGCATGCGGCAAATCGACGCGAGGGCATGACAACGTTACGGCATCACGGCGTCTTGCCCTATGAAACATCTCCGGCACGCGACGCCCCCACCCGGCTGTGCCAGAATACGGGCCATATCGGCTTACGACGCTTTTACCCCTTCGGCGCCCTGCGCGCCGGCCACCGGCCCCTGCATGAGAATTCTTGGTATCGACCCCGGCCTGCGTGTCACCGGCTTCGGCGTGCTCGAAAAGCACGGCAACCGCTTGCAGTATGTGACGAGCGGCGTCATTCGCAGCGGCGAAGGCACGCTGTCCGCCCGTCTGCGCATCATCTTCGAGAGCGTGGCAGAACTGGTCGCCACCTACCAGCCCGATCAAGCCGCCGTTGAAAAAGTCTTCGTCAATGTGAACCCGCAGTCGACGCTGCTGCTCGGGCAGGCGCGCGGTGCAGCCATTACCGCGCTGTCGGTCGGCGGGCTGGAAGTCTTCGAATACACCCCCTCGCAACTCAAACAAGCCGTGGTCGGCACCGGCCGGGCCCGCAAAGAGCAAGTGCAAGACATGGTGATGCGCCTGCTGGCGCTCACGGGCAAGCCGGGCACCGATGCGTCCGACGCGCTAGGTGTCGCCATCTGCCACGCGCACTGCGGCGAAACCTTCACGGCGCTGGCCGACGTCTCGCCCGCGCTGGCCGGCAAAGCCCTGCGCGTGCGGCGCGGACGGCTGGTCGGCTGACACCGCCAAAGCGCTACAATGCTGCCATGATCGAAACCGACAAACTCGCCGCCGAGCGCATCATTGCGCCGACACCGGCCTCGCCCAACGAAGAAGCCTTCGAGCGCGCGCTGCGCCCCAAGCTGCTCGACGAATACGTCGGCCAGCGCAAGGTGCGCGGCCAGTTGGAAATCTTCATCGAGGCAGCCCGCAAGCGTGCCGAGCCGCTCGACCACGTGTTGCTCTTCGGCCCGCCGGGTCTGGGCAAGACGACGCTCGCGCACATCATCGCGCGCGAGATGGGCGTGCATCTTCGCCAGACCTCGGGCCCGGTGCTCGAGCGTCCGGGCGATCTCGCCGCCCTGCTGACCAATCTTGAAGCCAACGACGTGCTGTTCATCGACGAAATTCACCGGCTCTCGCCGGTCGTCGAAGAAATCCTGTACCCCGCGCTCGAGGACTATCAGATCGACATCATGATCGGTGAAGGGCCGGCGGCGCGCAGCGTCAAGCTCGACCTGCAACCGTTCACGCTGGTCGGTGCCACCACACGCGCCGGCATGCTGACCAACCCGCTGCGCGATCGTTTCGGCATCGTCGCGCGGCTGGAGTTTTATTCGGCGGACGAACTCGCCGGCATCGTGCGACGCTCGGCCGGCCTGCTGGGCGCGGTCATCGTCGACGACGGCGCATTTGAAATCGCACGCCGCGCGCGGGGCACGCCGCGTATCGCCAACCGGCTGCTGCGCCGGGTACGCGATTACGCCGAAGTGCGCGCCGACGGACGTATCACGGCAGAAGTGGCCGACGCCGCGCTGTCGATGCTCGATGTCGATGCCAGCGGCCTCGATGTGATGGACCGCAAGTTGCTCGAAGCCGTGCTGCACAAGTTCGACGGCGGGCCGGTGGGCGTCGACAATCTGGCCGCCGCCATTGGCGAAGAGCGCGACACCATCGAAGACGTGATCGAGCCGTACCTGATCCAACAAGGCTTCTTGCAGCGCACGCCGCGCGGCCGCGTGGCCACGCTCGCGGCCTATCGTCACTTCGGCCTGTCCGCCCCCGGCAGCGCGCCCACGAGCGACTCACTGTGGTCACCCGAACCGCCAGCCGGCGCGACGGGCGGCAACTGACGGTGCGCCGTGCGTCACAGCACGGCTGCCATCCCGGCGCACGTGAGTCTGCCCATCCGCCCATGTCAACTCCCCGCCGCCTCCACGATCTTGTCGTAGTCAGCCGCGTATGAGCGCACAGGACGATCTCCCCACCCCGCCGCCGAAAACACCGCTACAGCCCGCCGGCCCCGTCGTGGGCGTGTCGGGCCGGGTGCGGCACGCGATTGCCATGCGGCTCGTGAGCCTCACTTCCGGCCCCGGCGCACCCCGTCTGAATTACGACACCCCTGCGGGCGACCCCGGCCTGTTCGGCCCGGACGCCGCCTGTTGGCATGTCCATGGTGACTTCACGTCGATGATGATCGGCGGCATCAGTGCGCTGTTGATGCAGTCGCTGCATCCGCTCGCGATGGCGGGCGTCTGGGATCATTCGACCTTCCGGCAGGATGTCATCGGCCGCCTGCGCCGCACAGCCACCTTCATTGGCGGCACGACGTTCGGCAATACGGCCGATGCCGAGGCACTGCTCGATCGGGTGCGACGCATTCATCTTCAGGTGAAAGGCACCGCGCCGGATGGCAGGCCCTATGCGGCTTACGATCCCGATTTGCTGACGTGGGTGCACGTAGCGGAGACGTCGAGTTTTCTGCGCAGCTATCTCGTCTACAAGAACCCCGCATTCCCGCGCAGTGAGCAGGACCGGTATTACGCGGAAGTCGCGCGCATTGCGATTGCGCTGGGTGCGCGCAACGTGCCGGCGAGCGTTGCCGAGATTGACGCCTATCTGGCCGCCATGCGGCCCTCGTTAGCGACGAGCGAGCGAACCGACGAAGTGGTACACGTGCTGCGCAACCTGCCGTCACCGTTTGCCGGCGCGCGCGTCTTCGGGGGATTGCTGTTCCGTGCGGGAGTGGATTTGCTGCCCGATTGGGCGCAGGGGATGCTTGGCTTCGAACAGGGTGCCGTCGTCCGGCGCCTTACGGTGCGTCCGGCCGTGCGTCACACGGCACAACTGGCACGATGGGCGATGCGCAACAGCGTCGCGCATCGGGCACGCAAGCGAGCGCTGGCGACACCCGACGCCGTCTCGCAAGCGCCGTCGCTGGAGCGGTGACGCCGAGCGCGTCACAAACGCATCAAACCACGCGAGGATCTACGCGATCGGTCGAATTGCCCTCGGCCGGCTTATCGTTGATCTCGTCGCGCACGGCATCATCCAGATGCGTGACATCGCCCCAACTCAACACCTGCCAATGCTCGCCATCGAACGCGATGCGGTTCACGCTCGCATTGAGTAGCGGGTACGAGCGCGGCGCGGACAGATCCAACCCTGTGGCCAGCCGGTAGCAGCAGTCAAGCACGCCGCCATGCGCCACCAGCGCGAGATGCTGCCCTTCGTAGTCGCGCACCAATTGGCGGACGAAATCGGTAATGCGTGTGTAGAAACCGCGCGTCGACTCACCGCCCGGGATGGTGAAATCCGGATCGCGGGTCTGCCATCGCACATAGTCCTGCGGAAATTGCGCCTGAATGTCGTCGGGCGTGCGCGTCTCGAACGCACCGTAGTGCCGTTCGCGCAAGTTAGCCGTGCGCAGCAGCGGCAGCCCACAGGCCTTTGCCACCGGCTCGGCCGTCTGCACCGCGCGCTGCAAGTCGCTCGTCAGCACCTGATCGAATACGTGACCTTGCGCCGCGACTTCACGCGCCACGCGCGCACCCAATCGCACGGCCTGGTGCTCGCCCTCGGCGGAGAGCGGAATGTCGGTATGCCCCTGAATGCGCTTCACGCGGTTCCAGTCGGTCTCGCCATGGCGAATCAGGGTCAGCGTCGTTGTCTTGCCAGTCATTCTGAGAATTACGTTCGTGCGCGATTGCGCGAAGGTCTGCGGGGATCTGCCGGAGCAACGGACGGGGCAACCTCGCCCCATCCGCCCTCACGAGTGACTCACCCGTTATGCCGCCTTCGGGTTGAGGGTGTAGGTACCGGTCACGCTTGCTTTGCCGAGCACATGCGACTGAATCGCATGGACGACGTCGTCACCGCCAAAGCGGCCGTCGAGCGGCACGCGTGCAACGTCGAGCGCATACACGGTGAAGTGATAGTGGTGAACGATCGTATCGTTCCACGGCGGGCACGGGCCGTCGTAGCCGTAGTAGTCGCCCTTCATGCTTTCGTCGCCAGCGAACCACGCGGTGTAGTCGTTGACGCCGTGACGCATGCCGTCGAGCGCGTCCGGGCCGAACTTGCCACGCGGCGTGACGTGATTGCTATGGCTGGCGGCCGGGATTTCGTTGACCGATGCCGGTACGTCGACCAGCACCCAGTGGTAGAAGTCGACGCGCGGCAGATCGGCCGGCACTTCGCGGCCTTCCTTGTTGACGTCATCGCCCTGGCTCGGCACGTCGCTGTCGGTACAGATCACGACAAACGAACGCGTGCCCGCAGGCACGTCAGACCACGCCAGATGCGGATTCTTGTTTTGCGACAGCGCCACGTGCGACTGCGCGTCCGGCTTACCGAACGCAAACTGTGCATCTATCGCCGCATTGTCGGCGAACGAGTCACTCCAGACTTTCATCAGCTTCTCCCTTGCGATGTCATTTCAAAACCCAACGACGGTATCACACCGTCGAGTATCGCGTGAGATGCCAAGTCTGAATTACACGCCTTCGGGACGCGTTTGCAGCCAGAACGTGACGGGGCCGTCGTTGACGAGCGAGACACGCATATGCGCGCCGAATTCGCCCGTCTCCACCTGCGGATGACGCGCACGCGCCTGCGTCACGAAGTGGTCGAACAGCCGCTGACCGTCGGCCGGGCTCGCTGCCGGCGTAAAGCTCGGACGCGTGCCGCTGTTGGTATCGGCCGCCAGCGTGAACTGCGAGACGAGCAGCAGCCCGCCCGCCAGTCCGTTGCCGTCCAGGCTGCTCACGCTGCGATTCATCTTGCCCGCATCGTCGGAAAAGACGCGATAGCCGAGCAGCTTCGTGAGCAGTTTGTCCGCACTCGCCTCGGTGTCGCCGCGCTCCGCGCAGACCAGCGCCAGCAGGCCCGGCCCGATGGCGCCCACGGTGCGGCCATCGACCGTTACCGCAGCTTCCAGTACGCGTTGAATGAGCGCGATCATGAGAGGGAAATTTGCGTCGTGCCGAGGTGATTACGCCAGCGTGACGCGGGCGAAGCGGCGCTTGCCGACTTGCACCACGTACGTGCCGGCGTCGATCTTCGCGCCCTTGTCGGACACCACTTCGCCATCGACACGCACACCGCCCTGTTCGATATTGCGGTTGGCTTCCGAGGTCGACGGCACGAGGCCCGCCTGCTTGAGCAGTTGGGCGATGCCCAGCGGGGCGCCATCGAGGGAAACTTCCGGAATATCGTCCGGCACGCCGCCCTTGGCGCGCGCGTTGAAGTCTTCGAGCGCGCGCTCGGCATCGGCCTGCGAGTGGAAGCGGGCAACGATTTCCTGCGCGAGCAGCACCTTCACGTCGCGCGGGTTGCGCCCGCCGTCGACGTCCTGCTTCAGTTGCGCAATCTCTTCGAGCGTGCGGAACGACAGCAGCTCGTAGTAGCGCCACATCAGGTCGTCTGAGATGCTCATCAGCTTGCCGAACATCTCGCTCGGCTTTTCGCTGATGCCGATGTAGTTGCCCTTGGACTTCGACATCTTCTCGACGCCATCGAGCCCCACGAGCAGCGGCATGGTCAGAATGCACTGCGGCTCCTGACCGTACTGCTTTTGCAGCTCACGGCCCACCAGCAGGTTGAATTTCTGGTCGGTACCGCCCAGTTCCAGATCCGACTCAAGCGCCACCGAGTCGTAACCCTGCATAAGCGGGTACAGAAACTCGTGAATCGCGATCGGCACCCCGCCCTGAAAGCGCTTGGTGAAGTCTTCGCGCTCCAGCATGCGCGCCATCGTGTAGCGCGACGCGAGCTTGATCATGCCGTCGGCGCCGAGCTTCATCGACCATTCGCTGTTGTAGCGAATCTCGGTCTTGCTGCGATCGAGCACCAGCGCGGCCTGTTCGAAGTAGGTCTTGGCGTTCGCCTCGATCTGCTCGCGCGTGAGCGGCGGGCGCGTGCTGTTGCGGCCCGACGGGTCGCCGATCAGCGAGGTGAAGTCGCCGATCAGGAAAATGACCGTATGGCCCAGATCCTGCAACTGGCGCATCTTGTTGAGCACCACCGTGTGGCCGATGTGGATGTCCGGCGCCGTCGGGTCCAGACCCAGCTTGATGCGCAACGGCTTGCCCGTGGCTTCGCTGCGCGCCAGTTTCTGAAGGAACTCCTCCTCCACCAGCAGCTCGTCGCAGCCGCGCTTGGCGATCGCCATAGCGGCCCGCGTGGCGTCAGTCACTGGGTACGTCTTTTCCGGGGTGAGTGTGTGTTCACTTGTCATAACTTCATTGTCCAGACTGCGTTAGGATTTCCCCCAACGCAAGAGATGTTGGCGCGTCTGCTATAATCGCCGCTCAATTCTCGGCTCGGGCCAAGGCGCCGCCGGGTTGCCGGAAGGCAATTCGAAGCGTGTCGCTCCGCCCGGGCTTTTTCGTAAGTTGCGCAGAATTTTACGTGATGTGGCCAAAACTCCGTGATTTTTTTGCGCGTGAACTGCTGACCCTGATTGATCCCACGCAGCCGAAGCACCGTCGAAGAAAGGTGCAAATCGTGGCGACGGTCGGTTCGGCCCTGACGTTGGGAATGGTGACCGCATTCGGCGTGGCCCCCATGGTGCCGGACTCGGCACGCAATGGTGCCAGCATCACGCTGCCGCTCACCTTCCCCGATCTGGCCCGACAAATCCAGCAGCTCGACGCGCAATCCCAGACCTTCATCCATCAAGTGGCGCTGCGGCGCGGCGAGACGCTTGGCGACATGCTTTCACGGCTGTCGATCCAGGACCCTGCTGCCGAGCGCTTCATCCGTGAGAATGCCGTCGCACGGCGTCTCATCGGCGTGCCCGCCGGTCAGGTCGTTCAGGCCGAAACCGACGACGACGGCAAGCTCGTTACGCTCTCCACCCTGATCTCGTCCGGCACGGCCAACGCCCAGCAGCTCGTGATCGAGCGCAATGACGCCGGCAAGCTGCGCGCCCGCATGGAACAGCTCGCGAACGACACCGAGTGGTCCATGCGCTCGGGTGCCATCGCAGGCAACTTCTTCACGGCCATGGACGACGCGGGCGTGCCCGACGCCGTGGTCGCGCAGATGGTCAACATCTTCTCCGGTGTGATCAACTTCCAGCGCGACGTGCGCCGTGGCGACCGGTTCCGGCTGGTGTACGAAGTGGTCAAGCAGCAAGACCGCACCGTGCGCACCGGCCGCATTCTCGCCATCGAGTTCATCAATCAGGGCAAGACGCATCAGGCCATCTGGTACGCGGACCCGCAAGGCAACACCGACGGCGCGTATTACGGCTTCGACGGACGCAACCTCAAGCAGGCTTTCCTGCGCACGCCGGTCGAGTTCTCGCGGATTTCGTCGGCATTCGGCGGCCGTGAGCATCCCTTCCAGCATCAGTGGAAGAAGCACGAAGGCGTCGATCTTGCCGCCCCGGTCGGCACGCGCGTGTTTGCTGCGGGCGACGGCGTGGTGAAATTCGTCGGCAAGCAGAACGGCTACGGCAACCTGATCGAGATCAACCACGCTGGCGACTATCAGACGCGCTACGCCCACCTGTCGGGCTTTAGCTCGGGCTTGAAACCGGGGGCGCGCGTCACGCAGGGTCAGGTCATCGGCTTTGTCGGCCAGACGGGCTGGGCAACCGGTCCGCATCTGCATTACGAACTGCGCTACAAGAACGTGCCGCGCAATCCGTTTGCCACCGATGTGGCCGCCGTCGCACCGCTCTCGGGCCCGCGCCTGAAGCTGTTCGACATGTATGCCGCCAACCTTCTCAAGCGCATCGATCTGATGCGCACCGTGCAGGTCGCCGAGCGCGACTGAGGTATGCTGGAGGGCGCACCGGCGGGCGATGACGTGCGAATCGCAGGATTCGCATGCGTCGCCCGCCGGTGCGAGAAGTTTCCCGGCTCCCCTCGAACGTCTGCGCTCCGCTCATGACCGACACCGCTTCCCAAGGCGCCCATCCGGCCGCCGCCGCTGCAACTTCCCACTTCATCGGTCTTATGTCCGGCACCAGCCTCGATGGTGTCGACGGTGTACTCGTTGCGTCTCCCGGAGGCCACGTGCTTGCCGAAGCGTACGTCCCCTTTCCGGCGGAATTGCGGGAGACGCTCATGGTGCTGCAAGCGCCGTCGGAGAACGAATTGCACAGGGAAGCACTGGCCGCGAATGCGCTCGCACGGCATTACGCCGATTGCGTGAAAGCACTCCTCGCGAGCGCCGGGTTACCTGCGGCGGCGATCGCCGCCGTGGGCGCACATGGACAGACCATTCGCCACCGTCCCGGCGAATTTGACGGCGTGGGTTACACGCGTCAATTGAATGCGCCCGCCTTGATTGCAGAACTGACCGGCATCGACGTGGTTGCGGACATTCGCAGCCGCGACGTCGCTGCCGGTGGCCAAGGGGCACCGCTGGTGCCCGCCTACCATCAGGCGAAGTTCTCGGACGCGAGTGAGACCCGCGTCGTGTGCAACCTCGGCGGCATCAGCAATGTGACGATTTTGCCCGCTGCGGCATTGGGCAAGCCGGTGACCGGTTTCGATTGCGGCCCCGGCAATGCACTGCTCGACGGTTGGGCCGCACGGCATATCGGCAAGGCCTATGACGATGGCGGTGCATGGGGTGCCAGCGGACGCGTCGACGATGCCCTGCTCGCCGCACTGCTGAGCGAACCCTATTTCACACAAACTCCCCCCAAGAGCACCGGGCGCGACCTGTTTCACGCGGCATGGCTGGACGCCCATCTGGCGGCCTTCCCCGGCATTGCGCCGGTCGATGTTCAGGCGACACTGGTCGCGCTCACGGCCCAATGCGTGGCCGACGACGTGCTTCGCTATGCACCGGACTGCAAAGGCTTCTACGCCTGCGGTGGCGGCACGCGTAATCAGGCGCTGATGCAGGCGATTGCCGCCCGCCTGCCGGGAATGACGGTCACGACGACGGATGCGCTCGGTGTACCGCCGAATCAGGTCGAAGCGCTCGCCTTCGCGTGGCTGGCTGAGCGGTGTCTGGCGCGCCTGCCGGGCAATCTGCCATCGGTCACTGGCGCTGCCGGCCCGCGCGTTCTCGGGGCGATCTACCCCCGCTGACGGGGATACGGCGGCGATACCGGCTGTTGAGATGACGCGTTAACGAGAAAAGGGCCCTTGCGGGCCCTTTCTCTTGATACTTCCGGTACTGCCGTCGTGTCGCTCAGACCGAGAACGACGAGCCGCAGCCACAAGTCGTGGAGGCGTTCGGGTTCTTGATCACGAACTGTGCGCCGTTGATGTCTTCCTTGTAGTCGATCTCGGCGCCCACCAGATACTGGTAGCTCATCGAGTCGATCAGCAGCGAGACACCGTTCTTGTCGAGCACGGTGTCATCTTCGTTCACGTCTTCGTCGAAGGTGAAACCATACTGAAAGCCGGAGCAACCGCCACCCTGCACGAAAACGCGCAGTTTGAGTTCCGGGTTGCCTTCTTCGTCGATCAGTTGCTTGACCTTGTCCGCGGCGCTGTCCGTAAAGACCAGAAACGCGGGCATTTCCGTGACGGCGGCCTCAAGCGGTGCGTTCATCGCAAATCTCCATAATTCGGTTGGGTACCATTCTATTCCCTATTCCGAAATCGTGCCGACGGCAGAAAAATCAAGAGCTTAGGGACAAAAAATACCGTTACGGCAGTACGGGAATATGGGTCAGACCCATGTTCTCCGGCAGGCCGAACATCAGGTTCATACATTGCACGCCCTGACCGGACGCGCCCTTGACCAGGTTGTCCTCGACCACGAGGATGACCAGCGTGTCTTCGTTGCCCGGGCGATGCACCGCCACGCGCACGTAGTTCGAAGCACGCACCCAACGCGTTTCCGGCATCGAACCCGCCGGCAGCACGTCGACGAACGGCTCGTTCTCGTAATACGTTTCAAACAATTGCTGGAAATCGGTGTCGCGCGCTTCGGGCAGGATCGTCGCGTACAGCGTCGAATGAATGCCGCGAATCGTCGGCAGCAGGTGCGGCACGAACGTCAGGCCCACATCGTAGCCTGCAATCGCTTCGAGGCCCTGCTTGATTTCCGGATGGTGGCGATGGCCCTTCACGCCATACGCCTTGAAGTTGTCCAGCGTCTCGGCCAGGATCAGCGAGGTCTCGCCCTTGCGGCCGGCACCGCTGGCGCCCGACTTGGCGTCGGCGATCAGGTGCTTCGCATCGACCAACTTGCGGCCCCCGGCGAACAACGGCGCGTAGCCGAGTTGCACCGACGTCGGGTAGCAGCCCGGCAGGCCGATCACACGGGCCTGCTTGATCTGCTCGCGGTTGATTTCGGGCAGGCCATAAACGGCTTCTTCGAGAATATCCGGGCAGGCATGCGGCATGCCGTACCACTTCTCGAACGTCGCCGTGTCCTTGAGACGGAAGTCGGCGGCCAGGTCGATCACGCGCACGCCGGCAGCGAGCAACTCTCGCGCCTGCGCCATCGCCACACCGTGCGGGGTCGCAAAAAAGACCACGTCGCAATCGGTCAGACGGGCGTCATCGGGCGTGCAAAACGCCAGATCGACGCGGCCACGCAGGTTCGGATACATATCGGCGACCAGCGTACCCGCTTCCTTGCGCGAGGTAATCGCCGTCAATTGTGCTTCCGGGTGCTGCGCCAGCAAACGGAGCAGCTCCACACCGGTATAGCCGGTGCCGCCTACGATACCTACCTTGACCATGTCCTACCCCAACGAAATTGGAAACGGGATTCTATCAAGCTTCGACGACACGTGTGAGACGGCGCCGCACCCCGAAACATCACAAACTGGAAACATAAGAAAAAAGGCCGCGCGAGGCGGCCTTTTCTCCGGATCTGCCGAGTCGGCAGATGCCAACAAGCACTCGTGCGATTAACGCTTCGAGAACTGTTTACGACGGCGGGCCTTGTGCAGACCAACCTTCTTACGTTCGACTTCACGAGCATCGCGGGTAACGAAACCAGCGGTCGACAGCGACGGCTTGAGGGTCGCGTCGTAGTCGATCAGTGCACGCGTGATGCCGTGACGAACCGCACCGGCCTGACCCGTTTCACCACCGCCCGACACGTTGACTTTGATGTCGAACGTTTCAGCGTGGTTGGTCAGTTCGAGCGGCTGACGCACGATCATCAGCGACGTTTCGCGAGCGAAGTACTCTTTGATCGGCTTGCCATTGACGACGATGTCGCCCTTGCCAGCCTTGATGAACACACGAGCCACTGCGCTCTTGCGACGGCCCGTGCCGTAATTCCAATCGTTTTTGAACATGGCTGGCCCTTAGATCTCGAGCGACTTCGGTTGCTGCGCTTCGTGCGGATGGTTACCGTCGGCGTAAACCTTCAGCTTCTTGATCATCGCGTAGCCCAGCGGACCCTTCGGCAGCATGCCCTTCACGGCTTTCTCGAGCGCACGGCCCGGGAAACGCTCTTGCATCTTGCCAAACGTGGTTTCGTAGATACCGCCCGGGTAACCCGTGTGACGGTAGTACTTCTTATCAGTTTGCTTTGCGCCCGTAACTTTCAGCTTGGCAGCATTGACGATGATGATGTAATCACCCGTGTCAACGTGCGGCGTGAATTCCGGTTTGTGCTTGCCGCGCAGACGGCGTGCCACTTCGCTGGCGACACGGCCGAGGACTTTGTCCGTCGCGTCAATCACAAACCATTCGCGCGTCACCTCTGCCGGCTTAGCGGAAAACGTCTTCATGATCGATCCAATTAAAAAACTGCTTGCCCCATAGACACCAACTTCCTGCTTGTCTGCCGGCCGCGTCCTTGTGATTTGGGTCACATGGCGCAGTCCTGTGCTTGCAGGCTCTCCCTGATGCTTTTTCCGTGGGCATTTCCGGAAAAGCCGTTGATTATACAGAAAAAACGACCGCCCGGTAAACGCGCTTAGGTAAACCGCCTTTTCGCAGCACTTTTCGGGGGCACAAAAAAAAACCCGAACCTCATTGGGTCCGGGTTAAATCCACCAAAGGAGGAGGGTGGAGGAGACACTTGCAGAATTGCTGTGAAGCACAACAACCAATGACTGAAGTCTAGCAAAGGCGATGGTGCGTTGCAAGAAAATTTATAGTGCGAAATACAACACCACATTATGAAATTCTCAAAAATCGCACACAAACCAATATTGCCTTTTAAGTTCAATAACTTACGAGGAAATCCGTGTTCGGATCGCTCTGCGCGCTAGAGCCTTTTGCCTAAATTTAGGGTTTTTCCCCCTGAAAACCCGATCAAAAAAGCGCCAATATTGCGACGCAACAACTCAGACCGCCCGGAGGCTGCCGGACGCGAGTCGGACGGCGTCGTACGCACTATTGCGGAAGCCGCTACAATTTTTGCTTGAACGAGAATTCGGGGTATCGAGATTATGGAATGCAAGGTTAGCTGGATGGGCCAGGATGGCATGGCCTTCATCGCGGAAACAGGCAGTGGGCATATCGTCGCGATGGATGGAGCGCCGGAAGGCGGTGGCCGTAATCTGGCGCCGCGTCCGATGGAGATGCTGCTGGTCGGCACCGGAGGGTGCACCGCGTATGACGTGGTGATGATCCTCAAGAAGAGCCGCGCAGAGGTCAAGGATTGCAGCGTCACGCTCAAGGCCGAGCGCGCCAGCGAAGACCCCAAGATCTTCACGAAGATTCACTTCCACTTCACCGTGACGGGGCGCAACCTGAACCCGGCCACCGTCGAGCGCGCCGTGACGCTCTCGCACGACAAGTACTGCTCGGCGTCGATCATGCTCGCCAAGACGGCCGAACTCACGCACAGCGTGGAAATCGTCGAAGGCTGAGGCCGCAGGGCGCGAGCGATTACCGTCGCGCCTGCCACGCCTTGGAAGGCCGCGTCGCAGAAAGACAAAAGGCTCCCTCGCGGGAGCCTTTTGCTTTTGTATCGATGCAGAGACGGCCGATAAGCCGGATTCTGTGAACGCGACTCGCGCCGCGCCTGACAACCATTCCTCTAGGCGACGCATCACTACGCCGCTCAAGCTTCCTACCCGCAGGCTCCCGGGGGCCCCGTTGCCGACACACGCACAAGGCGCATGCCGCTCACCTGCCTATTTGGAATTGCTCCGGGTGGAGGTTACCGTGCCGTGTGCGTTGCCGCACGCCGCGGTGCGCTCTTACCGCACCGTTTCACCCTTACCTGATCCGCCTGGCTTTCGCCAGGGGCCATCGGCGGTCTGTTCTCTGTTGCCCTGTTCCGCGTCTCACGACGGATGGCCGTTAGCCATCACCCTGCCCTATGGAGTCCGGACTTTCCTCCCCCTTCCGAAGAAGGCGGCGATTGTCTGGCCGACTCTGCGGGCCGAAGTGTATCACGCGCGCGCCTTCCCCCACGCCCGACCGCCCCGGATTACCGCGCCTGCGGCTGCCCTGCGGGCAAATCGGCCCGGCGCCCCGGGCGAAACACCGACGTGTCGTTGTAATAGTCTCGATCGCCGTTCGCCGGCCACCACCCCGGGATGCCCAGTACCGGCAATGGCGCGAAATCGCGCGGCGTGAAAGGAATATCGGCGAGCCCCGGTGCCAGCCGGGCGTCGAGCCAGTCGAGGCGCTCGGCAGGTGTCAGTCGGAAGTAATCGACCGGCACATCGACAATCCATGCATGCGCCGTGATCGCCTTATAGGGCACGACCAGCTTCTCCAGCAAAGCGTGCCCGAAGGGCTGCACCTCGCAGGCACGTCCCCAATCCGCGCGGCGCGTGACGAACAGGGTCTGCCAGTCGAAGCCGCGCAGCGCAGTGCCCAATGCCGGGTCGCTACAGGCAAAGATGACGGCGTTCTCGTCGAACAAGGTCGCCGCGTCCCGGGTTGCCCCACGGGTGGCCTGCACGCCATCGGCTGCAATGGCGGTGGCTTGCCGGGCGTTGAGCGCCGCCTTGCTGCGCGGGTAGGCCAACCAAATCAGCGCATTGAAGAAGTCATGCAGATTGGGGCGGGTCGGCACGCCGCCGGTCGCGGCGATGAAGGCTTCGTAAGCCGTCCCTTCCGGTAAATCCCCTTGTGCGACGAAGCACAACGGTTTGCCGTGCCCGCTGACCTGAGCGGCCGCCCTCGCAAGTGAAGACAGCGCCACTCGCCAGTCGCCGCTGGCGAGCGCGCCCTGCCCGTGCGCCCTCACCGCGGCAAACCATGGTTGCGGCCAGTCGATATCCGGCAACGCCTCCGCCGTGTGCGGTTGGGTTGTCACAGGCAACGCAGACAGCATCTACGACGCCCTGCCTCAGCCCTTGAGCTTCCAGCCGATGACTTCGCCACCGCGCAGCGGCACGACGGTCGCGTCGCCCATCGGCAGCTCGGCCGGCAGTTCCCAGTCTTCGCGCACCAGCGTGATTTTGTCGGCGTTGCGCGGCAGTTCGTAGAAGTCCGGGCCGTGGAAGCTGGCAAATCCTTCGAGCTTGTCGAGCGCGCCCGCGTTGTCGAACGCTTCTGCGTACAACTCCACCGCGTGCAGGGCGGTGTAGCAACCGGCGCAGCCGCAAGCCATTTCCTTCGCGCCACGGGCGTGCGGGGCGCTATCCGTGCCCAGGAAGAAGCGTGCGCTGCCCGACGTGGCGGCCTTGACCAGCGCTTCACGGTGGATTTCGCGCTTGAGCACCGGCAGGCAGTAGTAATGCGGACGGATGCCGCCGGTGAAGATCGCATTGCGGTTGTACAGCAGGTGGTGCGCGGTGATCGTGGCGCCGATGGGGCCTTCGGCCTCGGCGACGTACTCGGCGGCATCCTTCGTGGTGATGTGCTCGAACACCACCTTGAGTGCCGGGAAATCACGGCGCAGCGGCTTCATCACGCGGTCGATGAAGACCTTTTCGCGATCGAAGATATCGATATCCGAACTCGTCACTTCGCCGTGCACGAGCAGCGGCATGCCGACTTCCTGCATGGCCTCGAGCGCGCCGCGGCACTTGGCCAGATCGGTCACGCCGGCGTCCGAATTCGTCGTGGCGCCTGCCGGGTAGAGCTTCACGCCGTGCACGAAACCCGACGCCTTGGCGCGACGGATCTCGTCACCGGGAGTGTTGTCGGTGAGATACAACGTCATGAGCGGCTCGAACGTGTTGCCGGCCGGGCGTGCCGCCAGAATGCGCTCGCGGTAGGCGGCGGCATGCTCGGTGGTGGTGACCGGCGGCTTGAGGTTCGGCATGATGATCGCGCGGCCGAACTGGCGGGCGCTGTCGGGCAGCACGCTCTTGAGCACGGCGCCATCGCGCACGTGCAGGTGCCAGTCATCGGGACGGGTGATAGTCAGTTCGGTGGTCATGATCGGTTCCGGGGCTGCTGGGCCGTGCCGGCGGGTGGGGCGTCGGCGCGACGAACTTTTTAGGACGGGAATGTACGTGCACAGGGGCCGGTGCTATGCTTGTGCAACCCCATATTGTAACGGCAGCTGCGCACTGACACGACGTGAGCTGCCAATCAGAGATTTGCCCGCCCCATGTGCCAACTGCTTGGAATGAATTGCGCAGAACCGACCGACATCACGTTCTCATTTACCGGTTTTGCGGCGCGCGGGGGCGGCACTGACCATCATGCCGACGGCTGGGGTATCGCCTTCTTCGAAGACAAAGCCTGCCGGCTCTTCATCGATCATCAGGCCGCCGCCAATTCGCCCATCGCCGAACTGGTGAAGAAATACCCCATCAAGTCGAAAAACGTCATCGCGCATATCCGCAAGGCGACGCAAGGTATCGTTGAGCTGGAGAACTGCCATCCGTTCCAGCGCGAACTGTGGGGACGTCACTGGATCTTCGCGCACAACGGCGACCTGCACGATTACGACCCGTTCCTCTCCGGCGTGTACCAGCCGGTCGGCACCACCGACAGCGAGCGCGCCTTCTGCGACATCATGCAGGGCCTGCGCAAGCGCTTCCCCGGTTCGCAACCGCCGCTCGACGAGCTGTTCCACGCCGTCGAAGACATCACACGCACGATCACCCGCCACGGCGTGTTCAACTTCGTGCTCTCGAACGGACAGGCCCTGATCGCCCACTGCTCGACCAAACTGCACTTCATCGCCCGTCAGTGGCCGTTCGCCAAGGCGCACCTGATCGATGCCGACTGGGAAATCGACTTCGCGAAGTTCACCACGCCGGCCGACCGCGTGGCCGTCATCGCGACGGTGCCTCTGACTGACAACGAAGTCTGGACGACCTTCGAGCCGGGCGAGTTGATTCTGTTCGAAAACGGCGCCCCGACGCAGCGCGCCGTCGTCCCGATTCCGGAAGCCGTGCGCCTGCGCAACGCGCAGAACACCGCCTGCCAGTAAGCCTCCGGTGCGTCTCGTGCGCACCGAGCGGCCATAAAAAAAGCGTGCCCGAGGGCACGCTTTTTCGTTGCTGCGAGTACTTCGAACCGTACAGCAGCGCGTCGCCTCGTGGGCTGACGCGCCGTGCCGTGCCCCGAGTTCAGTGCAGGATCTTGGCCAGGAAGTCCTTGGCGCGATCCGACTTCGGGTTGTCGAAGAACTCTTCCTTCTTGTCGTCTTCGACGATCAGGCCCTGATCCATGAAGATCACGCGATTGGCGACCTTCTTGGCGAAGCCCATTTCGTGCGTGACCACCATCATGGTCATGCCTTCGTGCGCCAATTCGACCATCACGTCGAGCACTTCATTGATCATTTCCGGATCGAGTGCCGACGTCGGCTCGTCGAACAACATGGCGATCGGGTCCATGCACAGGGCACGGGCAATCGCGACACGCTGCTGCTGACCGCCCGACAACTGGCCCGGGAACTTGTGTGCGTGCGCCTTCAGGCCCACGCGCTCAAGCAGCTTCAGACCCTTGTCGTTGGCTTCGTCCTTGCGGCGGCCGAGCACCTTGATCTGTGCGAGCGTCAGGTTTTCGGTAATCGACAGATGCGGGAACAGTTCGAAGTGCTGGAACACCATGCCCACGCGCGAGCGGAGCTTGGCCAGGTTCGTCTTGGGGTCTGCGACCGAGGTGCCGTCGACGATGATCTCGCCTTGCTGGATCGGCTCGAGACCGTTGACGGTCTTGATGAGCGTGGACTTGCCCGAACCCGACGGGCCGCACACCACCACGACTTCACCCTTCTTGACTTCAGTGGAACAGTCCGTGAGCACCTGGAACTGGCCGTACCACTTGGAGACGTTTTTGAGGGAAATCATTTCGCCAACCTCTTTTGAAGACGTTTAACCAACATCGAAACCGTGAAGCAGATCACAAAGTAGACCGCCCCGGCAAACACAATCATTGCGGGCAATGTGCCATCGCGCTGACCCACCTGGTACGACATTCCGAAGAAGTCGGACAGGGCGATCGCATACACGAGCGACGTATCCTGGAACAAGATGATGCCCTGCGTGAGCAGCAACGGCACCATATTGCGGAAGGCCTGCGGCAGCACCACGAGACCCATTGCCTGCCAGTACGACATACCGAGCGCAAACGCTGCCGACAACTGGCCGCGCGACACGCTCTGAATACCGGCGCGAATGATTTCCGAATAATACGCTGCTTCAAACAGCGAGAAGGCGACGAGCGCCGAGACCATCCGGATGTCCCACGTGGGCGGCACATCGAGCAACGAGCGCAGCACCTGCGGCACGATCAGGAAGAACCACAGCAGCACCATCAGCAGCGGGATCGAGCGGAACACGTTCACGTAAAGATCCGCGAACCACTTCAACGCCGCCACGCCCGACAGACGCATCATCGCGAGCAATGTGCCCCACACGATGCCCACGATCACGGCGAGCGCCGTGATCTGCAACGTGGTGACCATGCCCTTGACCAACAGGGGCCACGCGTCTACCACGCCGCCCCAAGCGAAGATCTCACCCATTATTTGCCCCCGATGTAGCCCGGCAGGCGGGTCTTCGTTTCGAGCCAACGCATGAACGTGAGCACGACGATGTTGATGATCATGTAGGCAACCGTCACGGCGATGAACGACTCGTAGCTATGCGCCGTGTAGTCGATCAGTTGCTTGCCCTGGCCGGTCAGTTCGAGCAGATTCACTGTCGAGATCACGGCCGAGTTCTTGAAGATGTTGACGAATTCCGAGGTAATCGGCGGGATCACCACGCGGAAAGCCACCGGCAGCAGCACGAAGCGGTACGTCTGCGGCAGCGTGAGCCCCATGGCCAGACCGGCATTCTTCTGACCCTTGGGCAGCGAATTGATACCGGAACGCACCTGTTCACACACGCGGGCGGCCGTAAAGAGACCCAGGCCAATCACACCGGTGAGCAGCGAGACGTTCGCCGGATTGAGCGAGAACAGCCACTGGCGGATCGCTTCCGGGAGGAAGTCGGGCGCCACGTAGTACCAGAAGAACAACTGCACCAGCAACGGGATGTTTCGGAACAGCTCGACGTACCCCGCCGCGAAGCCCGAGATCCACTTATTGGGAACGGTGCGCATCACGCCGAGCACGGAGCCGACGATCAACGCGATGATCCAGCCGCCGAGGCCGACTTCAAGCGTGAGCTTGAAGCCCGAGAGCAGCCACCCGAAATAGGTGCTGTTCTCACCGGTCGCTACCGGCTGGAAGAAAAAACTGAAATCGAGACCGAGAGCCATGATCTCCCCTTTTCTACTTGTCTTGCTTAAAAAGAAGCGGAAGGATGACTCCTTCCGCTTCGGCATTACTTACTGATCATGCTCAGCGTTGCGATAAGCCACAAGGCTTACTTGGCAGGCGTCACGTCAGCGCTGTCGTTCGGCGCCTTCCACAGTGCGGCCATTTCAGCCGACGGCGGGAAGTCCATGTTCGTGCCGTTCAACGCCGGGATCGGCGACTGGAACCACTTCTTGTAGTCCGTGAAAGCCTTGCCCGACTTCTGGTAGTTGGCCACAGCCGTGTCCACCACCTTCTTGAAGCCCGGATCGTCCTTGCGCATCATGCAGCCGTACGCTTCGTACGATTGCGGCTTGCCGACGATGGTGTAGTCCTTGGCATCCTTGAACTTGGCGCGCTCACCGGCGAGCAGGGCGTCATCCATCATGAACGCAACGGCACGGCCTTGATGCAGCGTGATTGCTGCCTCGCCGTGATCCTTCGCGCTGATGATGTTCATGCCCATGTTCTTGTCCTGATTCATCTGACGCAGCAGACGCTCAGAGGTCGTACCGGCGGTGGTCACGACGTTCTTGCCCTTCAGATCGTCGAAATCCTTCACGCCCGAGCTGTTCTTGGTCAGCAGGCGCGTACCGATGATGAAGAAGGTGTTCGAGAATGCCGCTTGCTTCTGGCGCTCGGCATTGTTGGTGGTCGAACCGCACTCGATATCGATCGTGCCGTTTTGCACCAGCGGAATACGGTTCTGCGACGTGATCGGGGTCTGCTTCGCGTCGAGCTTCGTGAGCTTCAGTTCTTTCTTGACTTCATCGACGATGGCCATCGCGACATCGTTCGCGTAACCAACGACATTATGGTTGTTGTCATAGAACGAGAACGGGATCGACGACTCCCGGTTACCCAGCGAAATCACGCCGGTGTCCTTGATCTTCTTGAGCGTACCGCTTTCCTGCGCTTGTGCAGCACCTGCCATCAGGCCCACACAACACAACGCCAATGCAATTTTCGAGAGGGTCATTCCTTGGTCTCCTTGGCACAAAACGAATGCATTTTAGCACTGCAATTGCCTGTTTTTTTATTCTCGAATGTTCGGAACGTACGTCTTTTTTGACGCATTTCGCCCCGAACATTCGTTTTTTACGCATTAGTGCGTATTACTACTTAGAGCAAAAGCACCGCCAGATCAGGGGTACAGGCCGCGCATCTCGCGCGCTTGCAGGATACGGCTACACGCCACAATGAATGCCGCCGTACGCAGCGACACCGAATGTTCCTGCGCCACGTGCCACACGCCGTCGAAGGCTTCGCGCATGATGCGCTCCAGACGGTGGTTGATCTCTTCCTCGGTCCAGAAGAAGCTCGAGAAGTCCTGCACCCATTCGAAGTACGACACAGTAACACCCCCGGCGTTGGCCACCACATCGGGCACCACCAGAATGTTCTTGGCACGCAGAATGTCGTCGGCCGCCGTCGTGGTCGGGCCGTTGGCGCCTTCCACCACGACCTTCGCGCGAATCTTGTCGGCGTTCTTCTCGGTGATCTGGTTTTCCAGCGCCGCCGGGATCAGGAATTCGCAGTCGAGCGACCAGAATTCGTCGTCCTTGATGGTCTCGGCTGCCGGGAAACCGCCCACGCCGCCGGTTTCGGCCACGTGTTTGAGCAGGTTCGGCACATCGAGGCCATCCGACTTGTAGATCGTACCGGTGTGATCTTGCACGCCGATGACATGCGCGCCGGCTTCCGCGAACAGGCGGGCCGCAATGCCGCCCACGTTGCCGAAGCCCTGCACGATCACGCGCGAACCGCGCACGTCCATGCCCAGACGGCGGGCCGACTCGCAGCTCACCACGAACACGCCGCGGCCGGTCGCTTCGCGACGGCCCAGCGAGCCACCCAGCGAGATCGGCTTGCCGGTCACGACGCCCGTGGCCGTGGAGCCCTCGTTCATCGAGTACGTGTCCATCATCCACGCCATGATCTGCTCATTCGTGTTGACGTCGGGTGCCGGAATGTCCTTCGTCGGCCCGATGATGATGTTGATTTCGCTGGTGTAACGACGCGTCAGGCGTTCGAGTTCGCCGCGCGAGAGCTTGCGCGGGTCGACGCGGATACCGCCCTTGGCGCCGCCGTACGGCACGTTCACTGCGGCGTTCTTGACCGACATCCAGGCCGACAGGGCCATGACTTCGGAGAGCGTGACGTCCTGGTGGAAACGCACACCGCCCTTGCCGGGACCGCGCGAGGTGTTGTGCTGGACGCGATAGCCCTCGAAGTGGGCGATGGTGCCGTTATCGAGTTCGATCGGGCAGTCGACGATCAGGATGCGCTTCGGGCGCTTGAGGGTTTCGACCCAACGCGAGAGGTTGCCCAGATAGGGCGTAACGCGGTCGACCTGTTGAAGATAGTTGCCCCAGGGGCCGAGATCATCGGCTTGGAGGTAGGAAGGCAAGGCGTGTTGTGACGATTGAGACATCTCTGGATTCTCCGGCTTCAATCAGCGCCGCACGCACACACCGTGCTTGCGACACGAATGGCAGGCACTTTACCTAGAGCCGCAAAGAACAATCCAATGCCGAATAAACATGCATCTATGCGTTTCGTGCATAGATTACAAATCTCACCCTTTGACCTGATCGCGCACGGCCTGCCAGAACGCCTCAACGGCTTCGCGCTTGGCCTTCTCGCGGCGGTTGCTGGCGTCAGCGTAGGCCAGACGGTCGCGATAAAGCCGGATTTCCATATCGAGATGCCACGGCGCGGCAGTCTTGCCCGGAGGCGCGAGGTCGATCAGTTCCTCGCGGGCGACGGAGTCGACCACGGCGCTTTCCGGCAGAAACGCCACGCCGTGCCCCGCCAGCACCATGGCCTTGAGGGCCTCGGCCATGTCGGTCTCGTAGACCTTGTCGAAATGAGGCGGGCTGGTCGTGTCGCCAACCAGCAGGTCGGCCATGCGCCCGAGGTAGGCGTTCGACGTGTAGGCCAGATAAGGCACCGGCGCTTCCGCCGTGCCGGGGAGCTTGAAGCGCGCCCGCTTTTGCGGCGTCGGCGCGCTGTAGGGGCTGAAGCGCTCACTGCCGAGCACGACCATCTCGTAGCGCGCCACGTCGAGCTGCAACGGCTGGCTGGGATGGTAGTAGCACATGAGCAGGTCACAGCCGCCGTCGGTCAGCGACATCGCTGCGTCGTGCACGTTGAGCGCCCGCAGACGGGTGCGCAGCAGGCCGAGCCGCTTTTCCAGCGTCTTGAGCCAGCGCGGGAAGAACGTCATCGACAGCGTGTGCGGCACGGCAAAGTCGAGCACCGAATGGTCGGCGGAACGCTGCTCGCGCAGCAAGGCCCGCGCTTCCTGCGCTTGCGAGAGCAACGCGAGCGCCTGCTCGTAGAAGACTTCACCCGCAGGGGTGAGCCGGGTCGGATAGCTCGACCGGTCGATCAGCTCACTGCCGAGCCACGCCTCAAGGGCCTGAATGCGGCGCGAAAAGGCGGGCTGCGTCACATGGCGCAACTCGGCCGAGCGGCTGAAACTGTGCGTCTTGGCGAGCGACACGAAGTCTTCGAGCCATTTGATTTCCATGCGGAGCCCCCGGGGCTGACGGTGTCAGCGCGCTAGTCTACTCAATCGGACGCGCGCGCGACAGAGCCGCACCCAACGGTGGGACGTCGGCCGCTCAGGACACCACCGTCGCGAAGTGCGATGCCTCGGCGTCGCCCTCGCCGCCACGCCGCTGTTGTTGCAGCGCCCACATCTGCGCGTACAGCCCTTCGGCATGCAGCAACTCGTCGTGCGTGCCGCGCTCGACGATGCGGCCCTTGTCGAGCACGATGATCTGCGCCGCGTGCACGACCGTCGACAGCCGGTGCGCGATCACAAGCGTGGTGCGTTCCCGGGCGATATTGCGCAATTCCGTCTGAATCGCCTGCTCCGAGCGCGAATCGAGTGCCGACGTCGCTTCATCGAAGATCAGGATGTGCGGATTCTTCAGAATCGTGCGTGCAATCGCGACACGTTGCTTTTCACCGCCCGAGAGCTTCAGCCCGCGCTCGCCGACCATCGAGTCATAGCCCGCCGGCAGGCTCTCGATGAAGTCGTGAATGTGCGCCGCACGTGCCGCCGCAATGACCTGCTCGCGTGAAGCCGACGGATTCCCGTAAGCGATGTTGTAGTAGATCGTGTCGTTGAACAGCACCGTGTCCTGCGGCACGATGCCGATGGCGGCCCTCAGCGAGTCTTGCGTGACGTCGCGGATATCCTGCCCGTCGATGGTGATGCGCCCCGCCGTGGTGCCGGGGAAGCCCACGTCATAGAAGCGGAACAGCAAACGCGACAGCGTCGATTTGCCCGAGCCGCTGTGGCCCACGACCGCAGTGGTCGTGCCTGCGGCGATGGTGAAATCCACGTCGTGCAGAATCTGGCGCGTCGTCTCGTAGCCGAAATTCACATGCTCGAAGCTCACCGTGCCGCCGGTGCAGATCAGCGCGGGTGCGCCGGGCGGGTCGGCCACTTCGCGGTTGACGTCGAGCAGCGTGAACATGCGGTCCATGTCCGTCATGGCTTGCTTGAGTTCGCGATAGATCACGCCGAGGAAATTCAGCGGGATATAGAGCTGCAACATGAACGTGTTGACCAGCACCAGATCGCCCAGCGTCATCCTGCCGCTCATCACGCCCTGCGTGGCGTGCCACAGAATCAGAATCAGCCCGGTGGCAATGATCACCTGCTGCCCGAAATTGAGCACGGAAAGCGAATTCTGCGAACGGATGGCCGCCGCCCGATAGCGCTTCAGATTTTCGTCATAGCGCTCGGTTTCGAACGCCTCGTTGCCGAAGTACTTCACCGTCTCGTAATTGATGAGCGAATCGATGGCGCGCGCGTTAGCCTTCGAATCGAGCTCGTTCATCGTGCGGCGGAAATGCGTGCGCCACTCGGTCACCTTCACCGTGAACGCGATGTAGAACACGAGCGCCGCGAGCGTGACCAGTGCGTAGAACGCGTCATAGCGCACGACGAAGAAGCCGAGCACGAGCGCCACTTCAATGAGCGTGGGCAGAATGCTGTACAGCGAGTACGAGATCATCGACTGGATGCCACGCGTGCCTCGCTCGATGTCGCGGCTCATGCCCCCGGTCTGTCGCTCCAGATGGAAGCGCAGCGAGAGTGCGTGCAGATGGCGGAACACCCTGAGCGCCACTTGCCGCACGGCGCTTTCCGTCACCTTCGAGAACAGGATTTCCCGCAGTTCGGTGAAGAGCGACGTCGACAGGCGCACCACCCCGTAGGCGATCACCAGCATGCCCAGCCCGCCGACCACGATCAGCGCCGGGTCGGCGGTGGCACGTGCGGTGGCAGAAAGCGTTGCGACCGGCCCCAGCGCATCGACGATGTGCTTCATCAGAATCGGCACACCGAGGTTGGCCACCTTGGCCAGAATCAGGCACGACAACGCGAGCGTTACCCGCCCGCGGAATTCGAGCAGGTATGGCAGCAGCGACTTGAGCACCTGCCAGTCGTTGCGCGGCTTCTTCGGAAGGTTCTTTGCGTTCGGGGCATTGGCCGCCGCCGGCGCAGGCTCGGCCGGAGTAAAACGTCTCATGATGCTGTGGGGGCGGGGTCCGGCCCGGGCAACAGGTCCGGTGGGGGGCTTTCCGCTAAAATCGTCAATGGCGTATTTTCGCAGAACCCGGCGTCTCATGCTGAGCCAGCGCCGGGCGGGCCTCTCCTTTGGGGGAGCCCCCTCGAATGCCCCGCCTGCCGGCGCATTCCCGAGTTTTCCCGCTTTTTGGCTCACGCAAGGAACCCCATGAGTACCCCGACCCCTGCCCTCACGGCCCTGCCGGACGAAAAAGAACTGGCGTTGCGCGTGATGCCGATGCCCGCCGACGCCAATGCCCATGGCGACGTGTTCGGCGGCTGGATCATGTCGCAGGTCGACATCGCCGGCTCGATTCCCGCCGCGCAACGCGCCAATGGCCGCGTGGCAACGATTGCCGTCAACTCGTTCCTGTTCAAGCAGCCGGTGTTCGTCGGCGATCTGCTGAGCTTCTACGCGAAGATCGTCAAGACCGGCAACACGTCGATTACCGTCTACGTCGAGGCCTACGCACAGCGCATGCGCCTGTCGCACGAGATCGTGAAGGTGACCGAGGCCATGGTCACCTACGTGGCCACCGACGAGGACCGCCGCCCGCGCCAATTGCCCAAGCTCGAAACGCTGGGCTGAACGCCGGGGAAGACGTCAAAAGGCAGTAAAAAAGGCTGGCGACCCGAGGGTTGCCAGCCTTTTTATCATCGCGACGTTGCGACATTACGCCGGAGCGCCCGGTTTCCGTCTTACGAAAACTGGCTGAAGTCCGGCTTGCGCTTCTCGAAGAAAGCGGTGAACGCCTCGCGCGCTTCGGGCGACAGCAGCCGCTTGCCAAACTCCAGCGCCTCGTCGCGAATGCGCTCCTGCACGTCGCGCGCGCTGTCGCCCTTCATCAGTTGCTTGGTCACCCGCAGCGAGCCCGCCGGCATCGCGGCCAGTTGCGCGGCGCGCTTCGCCGCGAATTCCGCCAGTTCAGCCGCCGGCACGATCCGGTTCACAAACCCCATCGCCACGGCTTCATTCACGTCGAACGGCTCACCGAACAGCAGCTTCTCGGCAGCGCGGTGATAGCCCGCCACGCGCGGCAACAGCCAGCTCGACGCGGCTTCCGGCACCAGCGCCAACTGCGAGAACGGCAGCGAGAAACGGGCCGTCTCGGCGGCGTACACCACATCGCAGTGCAGCAGCATCGTCGTGCCGACACCCACGGCGTTGCCCGCCACCGCAGCCACGATCGGCTTGGTCGCCTGACTGATCTGGCGCAGAAACTGGAACACGGGCGCGTCGTCGTCCTTCGGCGGGTGCTTCAGGAAGTCTTCGAGATCGTTGCCGGCGGAGAATGCCTCCGGCTGCCCCTGAATCAGGATCACGCGAATGGCAGGATCGGCATCCGCCTCGGCCAGCCCATCGGCAAGCGCCTGATACATCTCGGCGGTGATCGCGTTTTTCTTGTGTGCACGGTTGAAGGTCAGCACCTGTACCGCGCCTTGGCGTTGCACCAATACGTCGTCCATCTCGACTGTCTCCTGATCCTGAATGTCGCGTTCGTCTTATGAGAAACGCCGGGGGCAGATACGCGCACTACGCGATCCACACCCCGGCGCCTGATGACCGGTCACTTGCCTGTCCGGTCCCCGTCCTTACATGCGCTCGATGATCCCCGCTGCGCCCATGCCCGTGCCCACGCACATCGACACCATCCCGTACTTCAGGTTGTGACGACGCAGAGCATGCACGACCGTAGCCGCACGCACCGCACCGGTGGCACCCAGCGGGTGGCCCAGCGCAATGGCACCGCCCATCGGATTGACGCGGCTGGTGTCGAGATCCAGATCCTGAATCACGGCGAGCGCCTGTGCGGCGAACGCTTCGTTCAACTCGATCCAGTCCATGTCCGACTGCTTGAGGCCTGCGGCGCGCAGCGCCGCCGGAATGGCTTCCTTGGGGCCGATGCCCATGATTTCGGGCGGCACGCCGCGCACGGCGAACGACACGAAACGCGCGAGCGGCGTGAGGTTGAATTGCTTGAGAATCTTCTCGCTCACCACGAGCAGCGCACCGGCGCCGTCCGAGGTCTGCGAGCTGTTACCGGCCGTGACCGAGCCCTTGTTGGCGAACACCGGACGCAGCTTGGCAAGGCCTTCGATCGTCGTATCCGGACGCGGGCCTTCGTCGAGCGACAGCGTACGCGTCTTGATCGACACTTCACCGGTGGCGAGATTCGGGAAACGTTCAACGATCTCGATCGGCGTGATTTCGTTCGTGAACTCACCGCGTTGCTGCGCAGCGATGGCCTTCTGGTGCGAAGCCAGTGCGAAGGCATCCTGCGCTTCGCGCGAGACCTTCCACTGCTGCGCCACCTTCTCGGCGGTCAGACCCATGCCGTAGGCGATGCCCACGTTCTCGTCGCGCTCGAAGATCGACGGCGAGAGCGACGGCGTGTTGCCCATCATCGGCACCATGCTCATGCTTTCGATGCCGCCGGCGAACATCGCGTCGGCTTCACCCACACGAATGCGGTCGGCCGCCATCGCGAGGGCCGTCAGGCCCGAGGCGCAGAAACGGTTGACCGTCACGCCGCCCACCGTGTTCGGCAGGCCCGAGAGCAGCGCACCGATACGCGCCACGTTCAGGCCCTGCTGGGCTTCGGGGATGGCGCAACCGATGATCGCATCTTCGATCACTTTCGGATCGAGATCGGGCACCTGAGCGAGCGCGCTCTTGAGAATCGTCGCGAGCAGGTCGTCCGGACGGGTGTTCTTGTAGCTGCCCTTCGGTGCCTTGCCGATCGGGGCGCGCGTGGCGGCAACGATGTAGGCGTCTTGCAGTTGTTTGCTCATGTCAGTCTCCGATCGGCTTAGTTGCGCACCGGCTTGCCGGTTTGCAGCATGCCCATGATGCGTTCCTGGGACTTCGACGTGCCCAGCATTTCGATGAAGGCGCGACGCTCGAGCGCCAGCAGCCATTCTTCGTTCACCAGACTACCGGCTTCGACGTCACCGCCGCACACCGCTTCCGCGATACGCGAGGCGATCAGGAAGTCGTGCGCCGAGATGAAGTTGCCGTCGCGCATATTGACCAGTTGCGCCTTGATCGTCGACACACCCGAGCGGCCTGCCACCGGAATCCCGGCCGGCTTGAGCGGCGGGCGGTAACCGGCCAGCGACAACGCGCGGGCTTCGTTACGGGCAACCGACAGCAACTCGTGCACGTTGTAGACGATGGTGTCCGACGGCTTCAGGTAGCCCATGTCGCGCGCATCGATGGCCGAGGCCGAGACCTTCGCCATGGCGGCGTTGGTGAACGACTTGGTGACGAATTGCAGATACTGGACGCTGCCTGCTGCGGTGGCTGCTTCGGCCGCACGAATCGCAGCTTCCTTCAGACCGCCGCCGGCCGGCACGAGGCCTACGCCGACTTCCACCAGACCGATGTAGCTCTCGAGGGCCGCCACACGCTTGGCGCTATGCAGCAGCAGTTCGCAGCCACCGCCGAGGGCGATGCCCGAGACGGCGGAGACGACCGGCACCTGCGCGTACTTCACACGCATCATGCCGTCCTGGAATTTCTTGATGAACGGCTCGATACCCTTCGCGCCGCCCATCATGAAGGCCGGCATGGCGGCTTCCAGATCGGCACCCGCGGAGAAAGGGCCACCCGGCGCGCCGAGCTTGAGCGACGTCGGTTGCCACACGACCACGCCGCGATATTGTTCTTCGGCCAGATCGATGGCGCGCACCAGACCGTCGATGACAGCCGGTCCGATCGTGTTCATCTTCGACTTGAACGAGACGATGAGCACGTCGTCCTGCCCCGGGGTCTCGTCGACCCACAGACGCACGGCGTCGTTCTCTTCGATCGTCTTGCCGAACTTGCGCGGGTCGTTGCCGGCTTCGCCGACGAGCGCCGCCGGGAACACCTGACGCTGGTACACCGGCAGCGTGCTGCGCGGCACAAACGCGTCCTTAGCGGGGGCGTACGAGCCTTCGGCCGTGTGAACACCACCGGCTTCGGCGACCTTGCCGCTCGTCACCCAAGCGGGCAGCGGCGCGTTCGACAGGGCCTTGCCCGCGTCGATGTCTTCCTTGACCCACTGGGCCACGTCCTTCCAGCCGGCGGCTTGCCAGTCTTCGAACGGACCGGTGGTCCAGCCGAAGCCCCAGCGAATGGCGAAGTCGACTTCACGCGCGTTGTCGGCGATCTGATCGAGATACACGCCGATGTAGTGGAACACGTCGCGGAACACGGCCCACAGGAACTGCGCCTGCGGGTTGGTCGATTCACGCAGCAGGCGCAGGCGCTCGGCCGGGGCCTTCTTCAGAATACGCACGACCATCTCGTCGGCCTTCTTGCCCGACTCGACGTACTCGCCCGATTGCGGGTCGAGCACCTTGATGACCTTGCCTTCCTTCTTGTAGAAGCCCGCGCCCGACTTCTGGCCCAGTGCGCCCTTTTCTACCAGTGCTTTCAGCACGGGCGGCGTGGCGTAGGTCGGTGCAAACGGATCGTCCTTGAGGCCGTCCTGCATCGTCTTGATGACGTGCGCCATCGTGTCCAGACCGACCACATCGGCGGTGCGGAACGTGGCCGACTTGGCGCGTCCCAGCTTGCTGCCGGTCAGGTCGTCGACAACATCGAACGGGATACCGTACTTCTGCGCTTCGGCGAACACCGCCAGAATCGAGAAGACGCCCACACGGTTGGCGATGAAGTTCGGCGTGTCCTTCGCGCGCACCACGCCCTTGCCGAGCGTGGAGGTGAGGAACGTTTCGAGTTGGTCGAGAATCGCCGGCGCCGTGGTGGCGGTCGGGATCAGTTCAACCAGATGCATGTAGCGCGGCGGGTTGAAGAAGTGCACGCCGCAAAAGCGTGCCTTCAGTTCCGCGTCGAAACCTTCCGAGAGTTCGGTGATCGACAGGCCCGACGTGTTCGACGCGAAGATCGCGTGCTTGGCCAGATGCGGGGCGACCTTCTTGTACAGGTCGTGCTTCCAGTCCATGCGCTCGGCGATCGCTTCGATCACGACGTCGCAACCGGCCAGCTTCTCGAGGTCGTCTTCGTAGTTGGCGGCTTCGATGTATTGCGCGTCGGCCTTATCGGCGAACGGCGCGGGGCTCAGTTTCTTCAGGCCGTCGATGGCGCGCAGCACGATGCCGTTCTTCGGGCCTTCTTTCGCCGGCAGATCGAACAGCACGACAGGCACTTTCGCATTGACCAGATGAGCGGCAATCTGCGCGCCCATCACGCCGGCGCCGAGCACGGCTACCTTGCGAACGACCAGGGGTTTGTTGGTTTGACTCACGGTGATCTCCTCCGCTCTCAGAACAGGTCGACGTCGACTTCCATTTGCGTCTTCGCGCCGGCACGTGCCACGCGGATGTGATACGCGGTCTCAGGCAGCAGCTTGGCGAAGTAGAAACGCGCCGTAGCGAGCTTCGACTCGTAGAACTTGTCGCCGCTGCCTTGCTTGTCGAGGGCAATCTTTGCCATGCGCGCCCAGAAGTAGGCGAACACGAGATGGCCGACCACGCGTTGGTACGGCACCGCCGCCGCGCCGACTTCGTCGGGGTTGGCCATCGCCTTCATGCCGATTTCCATCGTCAGCTTCTGGACCTTGTCGCCGATGTCCGCGAGCGGGTTGACGAACTCCTGCATGTCTTCGCGCACGCCTTCGGCTTCGACGAAGTCCTGCACGAGCTTGCCGAACTTCTTGAGCTTGGCGCCCATGTCGCCCAGCACCTTGCGGCCCAGCAGATCGAGTGCCTGAATCGTGTTCGTGCCTTCGTAGATCATGTTGATACGCGCATCGCGCACGTATTGCTCCATGCCCCACTCGGCGATGTAGCCGTGGCCGCCGTAGATCTGCATCGCGTGGTTCGTGCACTCGAACGCGTTGTCGGTCAGGAAGGCCTTGATGATCGGCGTGAGCAGCGCGACCAGATCGGCAGCCTCTTTACGCTCGGCTTCGTCGCCGTGCGAGAGTTCCTTGTCGATGTGCAGCGCGGTCCAATACGAGAAAGCGCGGCCGCCTTCGACATAAGCCTTTTGCGTGAGCAGCATGCGGCGCACGTCCGGGTGGACGATGATCGGATCGGCAGGCTTGTCCGGTGCCTTCGGGCCGGTGAGCGAGCGCATCTGGATGCGTTCCTTCGCGTACACCAGCGAGTTCTGATAAGCGACTTCGGTCAGGCCCAGACCCTGCATGCCCACGCCCTGGCGTGCGGCATTCATCATCACGAACATGGCGTTCAGGCCCTTGTTCGGTTCGCCGACGAGCCAGCCCTTCGCGCCGTCGAGGTTCATCACGCAAGTGGCATTGCCGTGAATGCCCATCTTGTGTTCGATCGAACCGCACTTGATACCGTTGCGCTCGCCCGGTGCGCCGTTGGCATCGGGGATGAACTTCGGCACGACGAACAGCGAAATGCCCTTGGTGCCCGGGGGCGCATCCGGCAGACGTGCCAGCACAAGGTGGATGATGTTGGCGGCCATGTCGTGCTCGCCAGCCGAGATGAAGATCTTGGTGCCCGAGATGGCGTACGAGTTGTCGCCGTTCGGCTCGGCCTTCGTGCGAAGCATGCCCAGATCGGTACCGCAATGCGGTTCGGTCAGGCACATCGTGCCGGTCCATTCGCCCGAGACGATCTTCGGCAGATAGGTGGCTTGTTGTTCGGGGGTGCCGTGCGCGTGCAGGCATTCGTAGGCGCCATGCGACAGGCCCGGGTACATCGTCCACGCCTGATTGGCCGAGTTCAGCATCTCGTACAGCGCGTTGTTGATGACTTGCGGCAGGCCCTGACCGCCGAATTCCGGATCGCAGCCTAGCGAGGCCCAACCGGCTTCGACGTATTTCTGATAGGCCTCTTTGAAGCCCGTCGGCGTGGTGACCACGCCATCGCCTTCGTATTTGCAGCCTTCGCGATCGCCCACTTGATTCAGCGGGAAGACCACTTCGCTACAGAACTTGCCGGCTTCTTCGAGCACCTGATTGATGGTGTCGGCATCGACGTCCGCATGCTTCGGCAATGCTTTCAATTCGTTTTCCACGCCCAGCAGTTCGTGCATGACGAATTGCATGTCGCGCAGCGGCGCGTTGTACTGTCCCATGACCTTCTCCTCCGAAACGATTCGCGGACGGCTCGCGCCTCACCCGCGCTGATAAGACGAAATCAGTTTTTCCAGTGCCACCCGGGTCATCTCTACGGCACCCGGTTCCCGCAGGAAGCGCGCGTCGTGATGCAGGCCGAGCGTCAGGCTGTACATTTCAAAGAGCATCAGGCGCGGATCGGTGTCCGAGCGCAGATGCCCCTCCTCCTTCGCTTGCGTGATCGCGCGCAGCAGGGCCGAACGCCACAACCGCACACTCTTCACCAAGGCTTCGCGCACCGGACTGGCCGCGCGATCGTCGTACTCGACGGCACCGCTGATATAGATGCAGCCCGTCGTGACTTCGCGAATCCGTTTGTCCATCCAGCGATCGACCAGAGCGCGCAGTCGCGGCAAGCCGCGCGGCACGTCCATGCTGGGGGCAAACACTTCTTCTTCGAAGCGCCGGTGATATTCGCGCAGCACTTCGATCTGCAAGTCTTCACGCGAACCGAAATGCGCGAAAACCCCGCTCTTGCTCATCTGCATGCGATCGGCCAGCAAGCCGATCGTCAGGCCTTCGAGTCCGTCACGCCCCGCCAGTTCTAGCGCAGCATTCAGGATCGCGTTGCGTGTCTGTTCACCCTTTCGCATGTGTATGGCATCGCTTTGGTTATCCGTTCTCCGATGCTAACCATAAAATCGAACGGCCGTCCTATTATTGGGGGACGCCCATGGGCGAACAAGGAATTTATTAGATCGGAATACCTAATCGAAACACGTGGCGGTGGGCGTGAAAACCCCGGCCAACCGGCCGTCTGGCGGGTGTCAGTCGTACTTGCCGCGGGTGATGGCTTTCATCGCCAGCCGGTACAGCCGGTAGGCCGCCCACTGGCGAAACCGCCGCCATAACGAGCGGCCGCCGTATTGGGCGGCGTCGATCAGGCGCGCTTCGGCGAACGCTTTGCGGATATGGTCACGCAGTTCGATGACAACCGGATCGTCGAGTACGACGACGTTGGCTTCGTGATTGAGGAAGAGAGACAGGGCGTCGAGATTGGACGACCCGACCGTCGCCCAGACGTCGTCGATCACCGCGACCTTGCCGTGCAACTGGCGCATGTCGTATTCGCCGATGCGCACGCCCGCGTCGAGCATCTTGGCGTAGAGCCACGGCACCGCCATATCGAGCAGTCGGAATTCCTTGCGCCCGATGAGCAGATGCACGGCCACGCCACGGCGTGCGGCCTGCGTCAGCGCGCGGCGCAGGCGACGTCCCGGCACGAAGTACGGGTTGGCGAGCCAGACCTCGTGGCGGGCCCGTCCCAATGCCATCAGGTAGGCCTTTTCGACCGAGCGGCGATTGTGCAGGTTGTCGCGTGCGACGAATGCGGCCTGCCCGGCGACCGACGAATGCAAGCGCCCGCGCTGGCCGCGGCGACGGTGCCGGAAGGGTGTGCCGAGATAGCCAGGCGCGAGACGCAGCCACTGGATATGAAACGCGATGGCAATTTCCGCGACGATCGGGCCACGGCATTGCACCGCGAAATCCCAGCGCGGGTCGCTCATGCGCACGCCGCCGCCCGCGTTGTAGTCGTCGATGACGTTGATGCCGCCGACAAACGCGACCTCATGGTCGACGACGGCGAGCTTGCGATGCGTGCGTGAAAAACCGAATTTTCCGAACAGATGCGGGTTGTAGACGCGATGCATGACACCGCACTCCCGCCAATCCTCGACCAGTGGCAGGCGACGGCTGGTGCCGATGCCATCGGTGATCACACGTACGGAGACGCCACGCTGGGCGGCGCGTTGCAGCGCTGCGGAAATGTTCTGTCCCGCGTCGTCGGCTTCGAAGATGTAGGTCTCGATCACCACTTCGCGCCGGGCGGCGTCGATGGCGGCGATCAGCGCCGTGAAGTACGCCTCGCCGAGGTAGAGCAGCGTCAGGTCGTTATCGTGGGAAAACGGCAGGTACTTGCTCATCGGCGCGCCGGGGCGTCAGCGCACGCGCGTGGGTAACTGCCGGATCGCGTCGCCGTTCGATGGCGAAAAACAGCGCGCTGCGGCGGCTTCCCAAGGCAACCATTCGTAAGCGACGTGCTCACGCGGGGCCAGCGTCACCGGGGTGTTCGCCGGGACACACAGGCCGAACCAGTGTTCGGTATTGCGCGTGACGTCCGGGGCATAGCGATGCGCCCAACGCGGGTAGATGTTGTACTGAATCTCGTGCTGCCAGTCGGTCAGTGCGCTGGCGGGCAGACCACCTTCCCCCACGCGAATGCCCGTTTCCTCGAACACTTCACGCGTGGCCGTCTCGATCAGCGGCTCGTCGAGGCGATCTTTGCTGCCGGTCACCGACTGCCAGAAATTGTCGGCATCGGCCCGCTCGATCAACAACACATCGAGCGCCGGCGTGTAGATGACGACGAGCACGGATTCGGGAATCTTGAAGGGCTTCATGCAGGTGGTGAGCGAGGGAAAGCTGCGCCGGTGCGTCGCGCTGGTGAGTCATTGTAATGGGCAATGATGCGGAGCCGGTGCCCATAAACAAAAACCCCCTCGCCTTGCGGCAGAGGGGGTTCGAACGTTTCATCACGAGCGGCACGCCCGCGAGATTCGTTAGGCCTTCGGCGCTTCCGACTGACGCAGGCGGATGTGCAGGTCGCGCAGTTGGCGCTCGTCGACCGGCGACGGGGCTTGCGTGAGCAGATCCTGCGCGCGTTGCGTCTTCGGGAACGCGATCACGTCGCGAATCGAATCGGCACCGGCCATCATCGTGATGACGCGGTCCAGACCGAAGGCGATGCCACCATGCGGCGGCGCGCCGTATTGCAGCGCGTCGAGCAGGAAGCCGAACTTCGCACGGGCTTCTTCCTCACCCAGCTTCAGCGCGCGGAACACCTTGCTCTGCACTTCCTCTTGGAAGATACGGACCGAACCGCCACCGATTTCCCAGCCGTTGAGCACCATGTCGTAGGCCTTCGCCAGGCACTTGCCCGGGTCGGTCTCGAGATAGTCGATGTGCTCGTCCTTCGGGCTCGTGAACGGGTGATGGCAGGCCACCCAGCGGGCGTCTTCCTCGTCGTATTCGAACATCGGGAAGTCGACGACCCACAGCGGACGCCAGCCGGCTTCGAACAGGCCGTGGCTCTTGCCGAACTCCGAGTGACCGATCTTCAGACGCAGCGCGCCGATACCGTCGTTGACGACCTTTTCCTTGTCGGCACCGAAGAAGATGATGTCGCCGTCTTGCGCGCCGGTGCGCTCGAGAATCGAGGCGATGGCAGCGTCGTGCAGGTTCTTCACGATCGGGCTTTGCAGACCGTCGCGGCCCTTGGCCACTTCATTGACCTTGATCCAGGCCAGACCCTTCGCACCGTAAATCTTCACGAAGTCGGTGTAAGCATCGATCTCGCTACGCGAAATTTCCGAACCGCCCGGCACGCGCAGGGCCACCACACGGCCGCCTTCGGTCGTGGCAGGCACAGAGAACACCTTGAAGTCCACGTCGCCCATCACGTCGGTCAACTCGGTGAATTCGAGCTTCACGCGCAGGTCCGGCTTGTCCGAACCGAAGCGGCGCATCGCTTCCGAGTACTGCATGACCGGCACCTTGGCGTCGAACTCGACGTTGATCGCTTCCTTGAACACGTGACGAATCATGTTCTCGAACAGGTCGCGAATCTCTTGCTCCGACAGGAACGAGGTTTCGCAGTCGATCTGCGTGAATTCCGGCTGACGGTCAGCGCGCAGGTCTTCGTCGCGGAAGCACTTGGTGATCTGGTAGTAGCGGTCGAAGCCGGCCACCATCAGCAACTGCTTGAAGAGCTGCGGCGACTGCGGCAGCGCGAAGAACATGCCCGGGTTCACACGCGACGGCACCAGATAATCGCGCGCGCCTTCCGGCGTGCTCTTCGTGAGCATCGGGGTTTCGATGTCGATAAAGCCTTGCGCGTCCAGATACTTGCGCACTTCCATCGCCACCTTGTAGCGCAGGCGCAGGTTGTATTGCATCTGCGGGCGGCGCAGGTCCAGCACGCGGTGCGTGAGGCGCGTCGTTTCCGACAGGTTCTCGTCGTCGAGCGGGAACGGGGGCGTGACCGACGGATTGAGCACTTGCAGCTCATGGCACAGCACTTCGATCTTGCCGCTCGTCAGGTTGGCGTTTTCCGTGCCTGCCGGACGGGCGCGTACCAGACCGGTAATTTGCACGCAGAACTCGTTGCGCAGGCCTTCGGCGGCCTTGAACATCTCTGCGCGGTCCGGATCGCACACGACCTGCACCAGACCTTCGCGATCGCGCAGGTCGATGAAGATGACCCCGCCGTGATCACGGCGGCGATTGACCCAGCCACAAAGCTTGACCGTTTGGCCCAGTTGTTGCTCGGTCACCAGACCGCAGTAGGAGGTACGCATGGACATTTTGCTGTTCCGATTTTCAAAAAATGACGCCGGGAGTCACCGGTGGCTCACAGGAGCGGGCCGGGACGCTGCTGGCGCGGGTTGTGGGCGGGCGCCACCACGCCCATCGATACGATGTACTTGAGGGCGGCATCGACCGTCATGTCGAGCTCGACCACGTCGCTCGCCCGCATCATCAGGAAGAAACCTGACGTGGGGTTCGGCGTCGTCGGGACATAAACGCTCACATACTCGCCCTGCAAGTGATTGACCACGTCGCCGCCCGGCGCGCCGGTCAGGAAGGCGATGGTCCAGGAATCCGCGTGCGGATAACGCACGAGCAACGCCTTGCGAAACGCGTTGCCATTGCTCGAGAGCAATGTATCGGACACCTGCTTGACGCTGCCGTACAGCGGTCCGACCACGGGAATGCGCGTGAGCACGGCTTCCCACCAGCCGACCAGCTTCTGGCCAATGAAATTATGCGCCAGAAGGCCGACGACGAACACGAACGCAAGGGTGACCACTACGCCGAAGCCCGGCACGCGCATGCCGATCAGGTGCGACGGCTGCCAGTCGTCAGGCAGCAGCAGCAAGGTCTGATCCATCGTGCCGATGATCAGGCCCAGCACCCACAACGTGATGGCGAGCGGCACCAGCACCAGCAGGCCGGTGAGGAAAATCGTCTTCAACGCGGGTTTTTTGACGCTCATGGCAGGACTCGCGAATGTCGGCGGCTACTGGGTCAGCGGGGTCAATCACGCGCCAGGCCGCCGGGCCGGACGCGTCGTTCTGCTTAATCTTGCAATTCAGGCAATACAGGTAATTCGGGCAATACGGGTCATGCTGCCAACACTTAATGACAAGCGCAGCCGCCACCGCAACTGGCCGCCGGGGCGCTCGACGACGCGCCGTCCGAAGCGGACGAAGCCGACGAACCTGCCGATGCGTCCGAGCCGCCCGACGAGCCCGACGATGCCGAAGCGCTATCGCCCGGCGAGGCTGCTGCCGTCGACGCCGCCGCGCCGGAAGCCGGTGCACTTGCGCCGCCCGAACCGCCCCGGAAGTCCGTGACATACCATCCCGAACCCTTGAGCTGGAAGCCCGCCGCAGTCACCTGCTTGCGAAACGTTTCCTTGCCGCATTCCGGGCACTGGGAGAGCGGGGTATCGCTCATTTTTTGCAGCACATCTTTCGCGAAACCGCATGTTTCGCAACGATAGGCGTAGATAGGCATGATTCTTTCCGACGGGAAAAGGCGCGCAAAGCCTTGAATTATAACCGCTTCACAAGGCTTTCGGGATTTGTCCGGAGATATATGGGCATGCGGTGACGCAAGATCAAGGTCTCGCGTCACCGTATTTGACGTTTCTGCCCCACAGCGACGTGGAACGGCATCTCGCGTAAAAGCGAGCGCTCACACAGTCGCCACGCTCGCGGCGCAGATGGCTCAGATCGTCGACACCTCTTGGCCCGGCGGCTGACCGCGCTCGGAGGCCGGTTGCAGCAGCGAACCCACGACCATGCCCGTAATCGAGGCCAGCAGGCCAGCGAGTTGCGGCGGCACGAGGGCCTCGGGCGCCAGGACTTCGCAGCCGATCCAGGCGGCCAGACCGCTGAACACGGCAAGCGTGCCGCCCAGCGAGCTCGACCGCTTCCAGTACAGGCCGAACGCCAGCGGCACGAAACAGCACACCAGCGTGACCTTATAGGCGCTCTCGACCATCTGGAAGATCGACGCCTTCGAATTCAGCGCATACACCAGCACCAGCGCGGTGAAGCACAGCACCACGATGCGCATCAGGCGCAGCAGGTGCTTGTCGTCGATCGGGCCGCGCAGCATCGGGCGAATGATGTTTTCGGCGAACGTGACCGACGGCGCCAGCAGCGTGGCCGACGCGCAGCTCTTGATCGCGGACAGCAGCGCCCCGAAGAACATCACCTGCGCCACGATCGGCACGCTGGTGAGCACCAACTGCGGCAGGATCTGTTGCGGATCGGTGCCGATGTACTTCTGCACCATCGACGGGGCGATCAGCAGCGCGGAGTAAGCAAGGAAAATCGGGATGAACGTGAAGAAGAAGTACAGCACGCCACCGGTGATGGAGCCTGCGACCGCGATGTTCTCCGTCTTGGACGACATCACGCGCTGAAACACGTCCTGCTGCGGTATCGAGCCGAACATCATGGTCACGCCCGCCGCGATAAACGCCAGCACGTCGGCGGGATTCATCGCGGGCAGGAACACGAACTTGCCGGCGTCGGCCGCATGGGCGATCACGGCCGTCGCGCCGCCCGGCACCATGCCCGAGACTTCCACGGCGATGTAGACCAGACCGACCACGATGATGATCATCTGGATGAAGTCGGTGACGGCGACCGAAATCATGCCGCCGAGCAGCGTGTATGCGAGCACTGACACCGCGCCGATGATCATGCCCGTGGGCTCTGACATCGCGCCGCCCGAGACCGTATGGAACACGAGGCCCAGCGCCTTGATCTGCGCGCCCACCCAGCCGAGGTACGAGATCACGATGGCGATACTCGTCACGACTTCGACGGTGCGGTTGTATTTGAGCTTGTAGAAATCGCCGATCGTCATGAGGTTCATGCGATACAGCTTGCGGGCGAAGAACACGCCGACGAGCACCAGACACATCGACGAGCCGAACGGGTCGGCCACGATGCCGCGCAGGCCGTCGCCGATGAACGTGGCCGGGATGCCGAGCACGGCTTCCGAACCGAACCACGTGGCAAACACCACGGCGATGACCATGCCATACGGCAGGCGGCGCCCGGCAACGGTGAAATCTTTGGTATTGCGGACCTTGAGGGCGGCCAGCAGCCCGATGGCCACCGAAATGACCCAATACAAAATGACAAACCAGATCAGCATAACGCGGCCCCAGCCAAGCCCCAGGGCGACGGTAGCGGCGGCAGCGTCAGTGTGCGGGGCGTGATCCGGCCGCCGGCGGCCGCACACGCGAACTAACGAAACCGTGCCGCGGGCCGCAGCCTTCCGGGCAACAGAAATTCAGGTCGAGCATGACGGGGCTGATGCTGTTCAGCGCTCGGGGGCGCCCGTTTTTGCCACCTGGCGAAAAAATTTGGGCCGATTATAGCGGCGCGGGACACGCGCGGGGAAAAAATCACAAATCCCGGTGCCGGACGTTGCAGATTTCGGGAAACGGTGGGCGCAGGCCTCGGTCTTGCGTGCTCCTGAGCGTCTCGCGCCAGTGGCACCGTGCCATCGCGGCACACGCTGGGCGGGCGCCTCAGCGGCTCAGCGCCGCCGCCAGACCATCCAGTGTTCAGCCCCGGCGAACACCGGCACCGAATCTGCCGCATCGACGGGATGATCGACTTCGCAGACGAAATCCTGCGCCAACAGGGCGTCGAGCGCCTCGGGCGCAATGCCGAACGGCGGTCCCTTGGGGGTTTCGCGCAGGAAGAAGAAGCCTGCCAGACGGGCGCCGCTCGGCAGCAATTGCGCCACCCGGCGGGCGTAGTCCTGCCAGAGCGTGCGCGGCAATGCGCAGAGAAACGCGCGCTCGTAGATCACGTCGATCGTGAACGGCGGCGTATAGGCGAAGAAGTCGGCCTCATCGACCAGTTCAGCGCGCGAGCCCAGCAGCGCCTTGGCCTGCTCGACTGCGACCGGCGAAAAATCGATAGCACGCACCGGCCAGCCCTGACCATCGAGCCATGCGGCTTCGTAGGCGGCCCCGCACCCGGGAATCAGCGTCGCCTGAGGCGCGGCCTCGCTGGCGACAAACTCGCGTAGCGCGAGCGGCACGCCGGCAGCGTCCCAAGGCATGAACGCCTTCTCGAAGCGTTCATTCCAGAACTCGGCACGCGACGAATCACGGTGCGCGAATGCCGGTACGGATGAGCCCGTCGCGCCGGGGGTGCCGTTCGCGGCACTCGACACACTCTCTCCGCCCTGCCCGCCCTGATCCTGCTGAGATTTATCCGCCATAGATCCACATGAACGCCGCAAGCACCCCGATCACGACACCGCCCACCAGACAGAACGCGCCGGTCAGCAGGCGGTTGGTGCGGCGTTGCTCCTGAAGCAGCGCGAGCAGCACCGTGTCGTCCTGCGGACGGGCATGGGCAGCGAGCGCCTGATGAATCAATCGCGGCAGTTGCGGCAGGGTCTTGCTCCACTGCGGCGCTTCGGACTTCAGCCGTTCCAGCCAGCCACGCGGGCCGATCTGCTCGGCCATCCAGCGCTCCAGGAACGGCTTGGCCGTCTTCCACAGATCGAGATCCGGATCGAGCTGACGCCCGAGCCCTTCGATATTGAGCAGCGTCTTTTGTAGCAACACGAGTTGCGGCTGAATTTCCACGTTGAAGCGGCGCGACGTCTGGAACAGGCGCATCAGCACGAGCCCCAGCGAGATTTCCTTGAGCGGGCGGTCGAAGTACGGCTCGCAGACAGCGCGAATCGCCCCCTCCAGTTCCTCGACGCGCGTGTCGGACGGCACCCACCCCGACTCCAGGTGCAGCGACGCCACCCGGTGATAGTCGCGACGGAAAAACGCGAGGAAGTTCTGCGCCAGATAGTTCTTGTCGAACTCGGACAGCGCGCCGACGATGCCGCAGTCCAGCGCGATATAGCGCCCGAACGTGGCCGGATCGAGACTCACGAGAATATTGCCCGGGTGCATGTCCGCGTGGAAGAACCCGTCGCGCAGAAACTGTGTGAAGAAGATCTCGACGCCCTCACGCGCCAGCTTCTTCAGATCGACGCCTGCCTCGCGCAGCACATCGATCTGGCTGATTGGCACACCGCGCATGCGCTCCATCACGAGCACCGTGCTGGTGCTGAATTCCCAATACATCTCGGGCACCATCAACATGCCCGAATCGATGAAATTGCGACGCAACTGCGCCGCGTTCGCGGCCTCGCGCATCAGGTCGAGCTCGTCGTGCAGATACTTGTCGAACTCGGCCACCACTTCGCGCGGCTTCAGGCGCTTGCCGTCCGGCCAGAGCCGTTCGACCCAGCCCGCCAGATCGCGCAGGAGAGCGAGATCGCTGTCAATCACGCCGAGCATGTTCGGGCGCAGCACCTTCACAGCAACTTCCTTGCCCGCATGCTGGCCTTCCCGAATACGCGCGAAGTGAACCTGAGCAATCGATGCGCTGGCTACCGGCGAGCGCTCGAACTCCACGAACACTTCTTCCAGCGGGCGGCCCAGCGACTTCTCGATGGCCGCACGGGCCAGCTCCGGATCGAACGGGGGCACCTGATCCTGCAAGCGCGCCAGTTCCTGCGCGATGTCAGGCGGCATCAGGTCACGGCGCGTCGAGAGCACCTGTCCGAACTTCACGAAAATCGGTCCAAGCGCTTCCAGCGCCAGACGCAAACGCTCGCCACGCGGTGCCTTCAGTCCGCTGCGGCCGAACGACAGCACGCGCATGAACGTGCGTGCGAAGGGATGGGGAATGCTGGAGAGCACCAGTTCGTCGAGGCCGTAGCGATAGCAGACGAACAGAATCTTGATGAGGCGCAGAAGTCGCATCGGTCAGCGGCCTCCGGTGGAACGCGGCACGCCGGGCTGGCGCTCAAGTTTCTCGAGTCGCTTTTCGAGTCGCGCCAGATCGTCGCGCAGCGTGCCGATCTCGTCGCGCATGGTGTCCAGCCGTGGGCGGGCCACAAGCAATGGGTTCTCTTCCACGAGGTAATCGGTCAGCGAGCGCGCCAGCGTCGCGCCCGTGCGGCGTGCGCCGGCCACGGCAGCCTTGCCGGTTTCCGTCACTCGATGGGCGGCGGCATCACCGATCACTCGGCTCAGGTCTTCGGCGGCCTCCCAGCGCAGGTGCTGGGCAAGATAGGACACCGTATTGGCGAATTCGGCGTCGCCCTCGATCTTGACGTGACGCATGACAGCGGCCTGACCACCGCCCGCAAAGTCGGCCAGTGCCGACGGGGGCACCGCGATGCTGACGTCGCAAGGGGTGTCGGCCTCGAAGGCGGCGAGATAGCCGTCGTCGCCCACCTGCAAACGCAGGTCGAACGGGGACATCGCCAGCCGGGCGGAGGCGCCGATGTGTTGGCGCAGGCGTTCGCGCGCCCACGGTTCGCGGGCGAGCAAGTGATTCACGGTGGCGGCAAAGGCTTTGGCGGCTACGGTCATGAGCTTGGCGGCCGACCGGCGCAGAACACCGGTCGCACCGAAAGACGTCGCCCGGCATACCTCGCCGGGCGGCAAAAACAAAAGAGCCCGCGCTTCAAACGCGGGCTCTTATTGTAAGGCAGGTTACGGCAAAAACGGCGGGAGCTTAATGCTGGCCCAGCGCCTGCTTAGAGCTGTTGAATCCCGGCCAGTACCCAACCCGCATTGCCGGTCACCGGCTTGGTCAGGTTCCAGACTTCGTTGAACGGCTCGGCGGCAGCGCCTTCCGTCTCACGAATCAGACCCGAGAAACGCACGCTGGCCATGTACTCGCTCGTCGTTTGCTCGATGCCGAGCAGTTCGGCGTCGAGTTGAACCACGTCGGTACGGTTGGTCGACTTGCCGCGCTCTTCGAGGTCCATCTTGATTTCCGCGAACATCTGCGGCGTGGTGAACTCGTTGATGTCGGCTTGATCGCCCTTGTCCCAGGCGGCTTGCAGACGGTTGAAGTACACCTTCGAGCTGCGCAGGAAGCCTTCGACATCGAAGCCTGCCGGCACGCCGAACGGGCCTGCCGCAGCGGCTGCGGCACCCGCAACACCGGCAGCGGCCGGGACGGCGGACAGCGCCGGTTGCGTCGACGAAGTCGAAGCTGACGGTTGTTGAGCCGGTTGCTGGCTATCCCACGACTGGCGCAGGGTGTTGTTCGACGCGTCGTTGCCCGCATTGGCACCGGCGTAGGCCGGGGTCTGCGACTGCGACTTGTTGCCGCGGAAGCGACGGATGACCCACAGGACAGCGAAGGCGATCAACGCGATGATGATGACGTTGGCCATCATGCTGGCGAACGCGCCACCCATACCGAAGTGCGACAACAGGGCTGCAATACCCAGACCAGCGGCCAGACCGGCGATCGGGCCGAGCCAGCGGTTGGCCGGCTTGGCAGCGGCGGCCGCCCCTGCGGCGCCTGCGCCGGCAGCAGCCGGTGCGGCTTGGTTCGGTGCGGCGTTCGGGCTTTGGGCCGGTTGTTGCGGCGTCGCCTGACGCTGCGTCACGGTGTTGGACTGCTTGCCGACGCTCCGGCCGCCGCCAACGCGCTTGGCGTCAGCGTCTGCGATCGTCATGCCGACCGCCAAAACGCCGGCCACTACGCCCAACAACAGCTTGTTTTTCATGAACTGGAACATCGCTCTGGTCTCTCCGTGGAGTTATAAGGTGCTGTTTACTGACAGGCGTTTATCGGATTGGTTCAGCATCTTTTTTACGTACTGAAACGGGATAACGCGACGGCTGATTCTGCCACAGCAAAATTAGCCTGTACTTAGAGAAACGCCCCGGTGTGGAATTTTTCCACCAACCGGGGCGCTGCGCCGCATCAAGTAAGTGAGTGCTTATTCTCGGCGCATCCGCTCAGTGCATCAGAACTTGCGGCCGATGTGCAGCGCGACTACGCCGGCGGTGAGGTTGTGGTACTCAACCCGCTCCAGACCGACATCTTCCATCATCGACTTCAGCGTTTCCTGATCCGGGTGCATGCGAATCGACTCGGCCAGATAGCGGTAGCTTTCCGCGTCGCCCGCGATGCGCGAGCCAAGCCACGGCAGTACTTTGAAGGAATACGTGTCGTACGCCTTCTCAAGCGGCTGCCACACCTTCGAGAACTCCAGCACCATGACCTTGCCGCCCGGCTTGATCACTCGGCGCATTTCCGCCAGTGCGGCGTCCTTGTGCGTCATGTTGCGCAGTCCGAACGCTACGGTCACCACATCGAAATAGTTCGACGGGAACGGCAGCTTCTCGGCGTCGCACAGCAGCGCAGGCGTAACAATACCGGCGTCCAGCAGGCGATCGCGGCCCACGCGCAGCATCGATTCGTTGATGTCCGTGAGCCAGACTTCGCCGGTCGGACCGGCCTGACGGGCAAACGCCTTCGACAGATCGCCCGTGCCGCCGGCAATGTCGAGCACCTTGAAACCGGGGCGCACGGCGGCGCGGCCAATAGTGAACGCTTTCCAGATGCGGTGCAGGCCGCCCGACATCAGATCGTTCATGACGTCGTACTTGCTCGCTACCGAATGGAACACTTCGGCGACTTTGCCGGCCTTTTCCTTCTCGTCGACGGTCTCGTAACCGAAGTGGGTCTGTTCACCCATCGCAATCTCCAATTCATGAAAGCGGCGCACGCAGCGCCGCCGGTGCATCAGTGGTGGTGGCAGCCGTGGCCGCTGGCGGACGACGGCATCGGCGTGTCGCGATCGACGCCTGCGGCTGCCAGCTTGTCGAGATACTCCTGCCACAGCGCGTCCTGACGCACGCACAGCTCGTAGAGGAAGTCCCAGGAATAGATGCCGGTGTCGTGGCCGTCCGAGAAGACGGGGCGCACCGCGTAGTTGCCGATCGGCTCAAGGCCGTTCAGTTCGACCTCGCGCTTGCCGGTCTGGAGCGTTTCCTGCCCCGGGCCGTGGCCGCGCACTTCCGCCGACGGCGAGAGTACGCGCAGAAGTTCGAACGGCAGCCGGTAGTGTTTGCCGTCTTCATATCCCAGCTCGAGCACACGCGAGACGCGATGCAGCGTGAGGGAAACAGGAATCGGCGTGTCTTTCTCCAGCCCTGCCATGTGTGTCACTCCAGAAATTCAGTCGATGTGCCGCGCACACCGGCCGGAAGTATAGCTGCTCAGGGGATTGGCGGCCACGCGCTCAGGCGGACGCCGGCCAAACCGGCATGCGGCTCAATTCTGCCACGATCGCTTCGCGCAACGCCGGCAGCCACGCAGCCCGCTCGGCGAGCACCGCCGGCGCCACCTCGCGCTGCGGCGCGCTCCAGACCGAGCCCGGGAAGTGGATATCGTCCTGATACCGGGGAATCACGTGCCAGTGCACGTGCGGCACCATGTTGCCCAGACTCGCCACATTGACCTTGTGCGGCGACATCACCGTGCGCTGCGCCGTCTCGACCGCAAACACCGCCCGCATGACGTGTTCGCGCGCCGCCTCGGGCAAGTCGCTCATCTCGGCCACGTGCGCACCCCACACCACGCGCGCGAAGCCCGGATAACCGGCTTCGTTCGCCAGCACCACCCGCAGCACCGGGTCGCGCCACACGACGTCGCCGCCGTCACCTGCGCAAAACGGACAATCCATGATGTTCTCCCTTGATCCCCGCACCCGTCAGTGCTTTCTGCGTTTCGTGCGCTTGCCTGTCGCCGGGTCCACCGACCCGAGCGCGAGTTCGGCGAAATCGATTTCGCTCAGCATTTCGCGCAGCGTCTCGTCATTGATGCGATGCGTGATGCGCAGCCGCGACAACTCCACGCGCTCCGCCTGAAGCGCCGCCGCGCGCAGCCTGCGCTCGACTTCCACCTCCCGCACTGCTCGCTCGCGCGTCTCATCAGTCGCTGTCGACGCATTGAGCGTGCGACGGTAGCGCCCCATCACGCGGGCCGCCGCTTCGGCGCACACGGCGGTATCGAGTTCGTCACCTGACTTCGCAATCACTTTCTGCAACGACTCGACGGCGCGAATCGCTGCCTCGGACGCCGCCACACGGGCCTCGCCCATCTCACGATTGCGCGGGTCTTCGGCCGGCCAGCGCACGCCGCGCAGCAGAATCGGCAGGCCGAGACTCCCGCCCACCAGCGATAGCAAAATCACACCGGCGGCCAGAAAGATCAGCAGATCCCGCCCGGGAAACGGCGCACCACCGGGCAGCGCCAACGGCACCGAGAGCGCACCGGCCAGCGTCACCGCGCCGCGCACGCCCGAGAGCGCCGTCACCCCCGTAAAACGGATGCCCGGCTTGAGGGTAATTTCGCCGCGCCGCATGCCCATGAAATACATCACGCGCCACGCCACCCACACCCAGCAGAACCGCAGCACGATCAGTACAGCCGAAATCGCGCCGACGTAGAACATCAGTTCGCCCAGCTTCGTGAGCGTGCCCCACAGGTGCTCGTTCGGCCCCAGCGCCGCGCGCACGATATCCGGCAGTTGCAGCCCGAGCAGTACGAACACGGCACCGTTGAAGACGAATTCCAGCATCGACCAGACGCCGTTGCCAAGAATGCGGGTGACCGTGCGGGTATTGAGCAGATCGGTCGAACTCACCGTCATACCGGCAGCCACGGCCGCGAGAATGCCCGAGAAGCCGAAGTGTTCCGCCAGCAGATAGGCGGCGAAAGGCATGAGCAGCAGTAACAGCACGACCGTCGCAGGTTCTTCGGTCGAGGCGTCCATCACGCGGCGGTGAAACTGCGTGAAGAGCCACGTCACGGCCCAGCCGGCGAGCAGGCCGCCCAGCGCAATGACGAAGAACGAAAACGTGGCGTTGCCGATGGAGAAGATGCCGGTGGTCGCCGCCACGAGGGCGAACTTGAACACGACCAGACCCGACGCGTCGTTCATCATCGCCTCGCCTTCGAGCACGTGCATGAGCCGCGTCGGCATACGCATGCGCCCGGTGAGCGCAGATACCGCCACCGCGTCCGTCGGCGAGAGCACGCCGCCGAGGGCAAAAGCCACGGCCAGCGGAATCGACGGAATCATCCAGTGAATGAAGTAGCCAACGCCGAGCACCGTGAAGATCACGAGGCCCAGCGCCATCGCGATGATCGGCACCCTCAGGTGCCAGAACTCGCGCTTGGGCATGCGCCAGCCGTCGGCAAAGAGCAACGGCGGGATGAACAGCAGGAAGAAAATCTCGGGGTCGAGATCGATGTGGACGCCCGCGCCCGGATAAGCGAGCGCAGCGCCCACCGCGATCTGGACCAGCGGAATCGGGAGAAACCGCACGAAACTGCCCAGCACACCAGTGAGCGCCACCACGAACAGCAGGATGAGCGCAGTAAAAACTACTTCCATGCCACCTCCATGGTCCGTCGGTCAGGCATCGGCCGCGTCCACGAAAATGCCATCAGACGAGAACGCGCTCGATACCGCCGTTGTTCGCATCCTTCACGTAGTCCGCCATCCACTGGTCGCCGAGCACGTGCTTGGCGATTTCCACGACGATGTAGTCGGCAGTGATGTCGGCATCCTCGTTGTAGCGCGACAGGCCTTGCAGGCACGACGGGCAGCTGGTGAGGATCTTCACCTCTTCCACCTTGCCATCGGCGCGCAGCTTGGCCGCGCCCTTGCGCATCTCTTCTTCCTTGCGGAAGCGGATCTGCGTCGAGATATCCGGGCGCGTGACCGCCAGCGTACCCGATTCGCCGCAGCAACGATCGTTCTTCTCGATCTTGTACCCGTCGTGCTCGCTGCCCATCAACTGGTTCACGAGCTTGACCGGGTCCATCGTCTTGATCGGCGTGTGGCACGGGTCGTGATACATGTAGCGCGTACCGTTCACGCCCTCCAGCTTCACGCCCTTCTCGAGCAGATATTCGTGGATGTCGACGATGCGGCAGCCCGGGAAAATCTTCTCGAATTCATAGCCGGCGAGCTGATCGTAGCAAGTGCCGCACGACACCACCACGGTCTTGATATCGAGATAGTTCAGCGTGTTGGCTACCCGGTGGAACAGCACGCGGTTATCCGTCACGATCTTCTCGGCCTTCTCGCCCTGTCCCGAGCCACGCTGCGGGTAGCCGCAGCACAGATACCCCGGCGGCAGCACCGTTTGCACGCCCACGTGCCAGAGCATGGCCTGCGTGGCGAGCCCGACTTGCGAGAACAGGCGCTCCGAGCCACAGCCCGGGAAGTAGAACACCGCTTCCGAATCGACCGACGTCCCCTTCGGGTCGCGGATGATCGGCACCACCTTGTTGTCTTCGATATCGAGCAACGCGCGCGCCGTCTTCTTCGGCAGGTTGCCCGGCATCTTCTTGTTCACGAAGTGGATCACCTCTTCGCGCAGCGGCGGCTTGCCGACCGTGGCCGGCGGATGTGCCATCTGCTTCTTCGCGAGTTTCTTGAAGATGTCCGCACCGAAGCGTTGCGCCTTGTAACCCCAGTCGATCATCACCTTACGGGTGATATTGATCGTCTCCGGGTTCGTCGCGTTCAGGAAGAACATGCCTGCTGCCGCGCCCGGGTTGAATTTCTTCTTGCCCATCTTGCGCAACAAGTTGCGCATGTTCATCGTCACGTCGCCGAAGTCGATCTTCACCGGGCACGGCGTCGCGCACTTGTGGCAGACCGTGCAGTGATCGGCCACATCGTTGAACTCGTCCCAGTGCTTGATCGACACACCACGGCGGGTCTGCTCTTCATACAGGAAGGCTTCGATCAGCAGCGACGTGGCGAGAATCTTGTTGCGCGGGCTGTACAGCAGGTTCGCGCGCGGCACGTGCGTCGCGCACACCGGCTTGCACTTGCCGCAGCGCAGGCAGTCCTTCACGCTGTCGGCAATCGCGCCGATGTCCGACTGCTGCATGATCAGCGATTCAAAGCCCATCAGCCCGAAGCTGGGCGTATAGGCATTGCGCAAATCGGCCGGCAGGTCGGGCATGTCGAGCAGCTTGCCCTTGTTGAAGCGCCCTTCCGGATCGACGCGCAACTTGTAAGCGCGGAATTCGCCGATCTCTTCTTCCGTCAGGAATTCGAGCTTCGTGATGCCGATGCCGTGCTCGCCCGAGATCACGCCATCGAGCGAACGGGCAATTTGCATGATGCGCGCTACAGCCTTGTGCGCATCCTGAAGCATCTCGTAGTTATCCGAGTTGACCGGGATGTTCGTGTGCACATTGCCGTCGCCCGCGTGCATGTGCAGCGCGACGAACACACGCCCGTGCAGCACGCGCTTGTGGATCGCCTGCGCTTCGTCGAGGATCTGCTTGAACTCGCCGCCCGTGAAAATCTGGCGCAGTTCGGCGCGCACTTCCTGCTTCCACGACACGCGCACCGTGCGGTCTTGCAGTAAGTCGATCAGGCGCGTTTCCGGATGCTTGTTCAGCCGGTCGTTCAGCGCCACATTCATGTCGCGAATGCCGTGGCGGTTGAGCAGCGGAATGGCGTCGTTCAGCGACAGCTCGAAGTTGTCGCGCAGGAACACCCAGCGGGCGCGCACGTCGCGCAGCAGCGTAAGGGCGGTCTGCACGCGGTCTTCGAGCAGTTCGGCCGACGGAATCTCGTTCGCGTCGTCGGTCTTGCCCAGCGGCAGGTTGCCGGCTTCGAAGAACTTCTCGAGGGCGTCGATCAGTTGCAGCTTGTTCTTGAGCGACAACTCGATGTTGATGCGCTCGATGTGGTCCGTGTACTCGCCCATGCGCGGCAGCGGAATCACCACGTCTTCATTGATCTTGAAGGCGTTGGTGTGGCGCGCGATGGCAGCGGTGCGCGAACGGTCGAGCCAGAACTTCTTGCGGGCTTCGGCCGACACGGCGACAAAACCTTCGCCGCTCTTGCCGTTGGCCATGCGAATCACTTCCGAGGTGGCCTGCGCCACGGCGGTGTCGTCGTCGCCGACGATATCGCCGATCAGCACCATCTTCGGGAAAGCGTTGCGCTTCGACTTCGTGGCATAGCCCACGGCGCGCAGATAGCGTTCGTCCAGATGCTCCAGACCGGCGAGAATCGCGCCGCCCGCAGCCGTCTGCGCAAACATGTAGTCCTTGATTTCGACGATGCTCGGAATCGCTTCCTTCGCCTGACCGAAGAACTCCAGACACACCGTGCGCGTGTGCGCAGGCATCTTGTGGAGAATCCAGCGCGCGCTCGTGATCAGGCCGTCGCAGCCTTCCTTCTGAATACCCGGCAGGCCGGCGAGGAACTTGTCCGTCACGTCCTTGCCGAGACCTTCCTTGCGGAAGCGCTTGCCTTCGATATCCAGCGATTCGGTCTTGAGCAGCACCGCGCCCGGCGCGTGATTGCCGTCGAACCATTTCAGTTCGAAGCGCGCGACCGGAATATCGTGAATCTTGCCGAGGTTGTGGTCGAGGCGCGTGACTTCGAGCCAGTTGCCCTGCGGGTCGACCATGCGCCACCACGCGAGGTTATCGAGCGCGGTGCCCCACAGCACGGCCTTCTTGCCGCCGGCGTTCATGGCGACGTTGCCGCCGATGCACGATGCGTCGATCGACGTCGGATCGACGGCGAAGACCAGCCCGGCGCGCTCGGCGGCGTCCGCCACACGGCGCGTGACCACACCGGCGCCCGAGAAAATCGTCGGCACCGGCTTGTCGACACCCGGCAGTGCCGAGTATTCGACTTCGTCGAGTTGTTCCAGCTTTTCGGTATTGATGACGGCCGAGAACGGCGTGAGCGGAATCGCCCCGCCCGTGTAGCCCGTGCCACCCCCGCGCGGAATCACCGTCAGACCAAGCTCGAAGCAGCCCTTCACGAGCGAGGCCATTTCGGCTTCCGTATCGGGCGTAAGCACCACGAACGGATATTCCACGCGCCAGTCGGTGGCGTCCGTCACGTGCGACACACGCGACAGGCCATCGAACTTGATGTTGTCGTGTGCCGTCGTGCGGCCCAGCACCTTCTTCGCGCGGCGGCGCAGTTCCGCCATCTTCTCGAACTCACCGGCGAAATCGGCAACGGCGCGGCGCGCGGCCACTTCCAGTTGCTCAACGCGCGCGGCACGTTCGCGCCCCGTGGCGTCGGCGTGTTCGGCCACGTCGGCGCGGCGACGCTTGTCGATTTCGTTCAGACGGTGGTTGAGCGCGTCGATCAGCAGCTTGCGGCGCTTCGGGTTGTCGAGCAGATCGTCCTGAAGGTACGGGTTGCGTCGTACCACCCAGATATCGCCGAGCACTTCATAGAGCATCCGGGCCGAGCGGCCGGTACGGCGCTCCGCGCGGAGTTCGTCGAGGATATTCCACGCGTCGGCGCCCAGCAGGCGAATGACGATCTCGCGATCCGAGAACGAAGTGTAGTTGTAGGGGATTTCGCGCAGTCGAGGGGGCTGTGCGGCTACGGCATGCTTTGCGTCGTGCGGCTCGAAGGCAGGCAAGGGTGCGTTCATCTTGTCGGGCTCGTCAATGCGGCGGTGCATCCGCCGTCGGCGTTCGTCTCGCGGGACGCGCCGAAAGTCAAATTGGGTATGCGCTAGAAATTGCCGGCCGCTGGCGACAGGTGTGTGCGGGGCCGGCAAGGACGATCAGCGAGATCGCCGACTGCCGTGCATAGACGCCGATGACGAATCGTGTCCGGTCATCGAGCAGTAGCACTGAGGGGTGAGGCAGTTGATGCGCATGCCCAGATCTTTCTTCCGGCTTTGGAAAGTGTTGGTAGGGGAATGTAGGCCGAATTGTACTTCATTGCACCGCAACACGTCGGCTCCCCAACCAATTCGCGGCTAAGGGCCTGCGGGACGCCGAAAACACGAAATCCGCTAAAACGGACCGCTATATCCTTTTGAATACAACGACTTACCAGCATTCGTGGGCTGAAAATTTCTCCGAACAGGAGTATGTTGGCGCGATCCCCCAATCATTCACCCGCCAAGAGGTGTCTCATGGTCTCGTTTCAACTGAACGGCCGTCCCGTGCAGGTCGATGTCGACCCTGCCACTCCCCTGTTATGGACCCTGCGCGATGCGCTCTCGATGACCGGCACCAAGTTCGGATGCGGCATGGCGCTATGCGGCGCCTGCACCGTGCATCTCGACGGCGCCCCGATTCGCAGCTGCATCACGCCCATCTCCGCCGTGGCCGGTAAAAAGGTCACGACCATCGAAGCCGTCGGCACCGATCCCGTCGGCAAAGCCGTGCAAGACGCATGGGTCAAGCACGACGTGCCCCAGTGCGGCTACTGCCAGAGCGGCCAGATCATGTCCGCCGCGGCACTCCTGCGCGAGAACAAGCAGCCCAACGACGACCAGATCGACGCCGCCATGGCCGGCAACATCTGCCGCTGCGGCACGTATGCGCGCATTCGCGCCGCCATCAAGGACGCTGCGGCGTCGCTGGCCTGACGCGAGGAGACATCACCATGCGCGAACTTCGTTTCCACGGGCTTCGTTTTGACTTACGCCCCGGTGCCACGGTAGGCGACTACACCGGTGTGTCCCGCCGTGCGTTTCTGAAGACCTCCGCCGTTGCGGCGGGCGGCCTGATGCTTGAAATGTCGTGGCCCGGCGCGGTCCGGGTGGCCCATGCCGAAGGCCCGGCCGCCACGCCCGTCGTGCCGTCCGCGTTCGTGCGCATCGCGCCGGACGACACCGTCACCATTCAGGTCAACCGCCTCGACTTCGGTCAGGGCGTGCAAACCGCCTTGCCCATGCTCGTCGCCGAAGAGCTCGATTGCGACTGGTCGAAGGTGCGCAGCGAGCTGGCCCCGGCGGCTGACGTCTATAAAGACCCGTTGTTCGGCATCCAGATGACGGGCGGCTCCGGCTCGGTCGCACACTCGTGGCTGCAATACCGGCGCATTGGTGCGTCGGCGCGCGCCATGCTGATTGCCGCCGCCGCGCAGCAGTGGAAAGTACCGGCTGCGCAATTGCGCACCGAAAACGGCGTCGTCCTCGGCCCCAACGGCCAGCGCGCCACCTTCGGCAGTCTGGCCGCCAAGGCGCAGGCCTTGCCGGTGCCGGCCGACGTCAAGCTCAAGGATCCGTCGGCCTTCCGCTTGCTCGGCAAACCGACCGGGCGGCTCGATGCGCGCGCCAAATCAACCGGCACGCCGATGTACGGCATGGATTTCAAGTTGCCGAACCTCAAGGTCGCCCTCGTGGCACGCCCGCCGGTTTTCGGCGCGAAGGTGAAGACGTTCGATGCCAAGGCGGCACGCGCCGTCAATGGCGTGCGCGACGTGCTGGAGATTCCCGACGATCGGGGCGGCACCGCAGTGGCAGTCATCGCCGACGGCTACTGGCAGGCCAAGACCGGCCGCGACGCCCTGAACGCGACGTGGGATACCAGCGGCGTCGAGCATGTCGACACGACCGCACAGCTGGCCAAGTACAAGGAACTGGCGAAGACCCCGGGCGTGGTGGCGATCGACACCGACGTCTCGAAGCTCAAGGGCGCACCGAAGACACTCGTCGCCGAATACAGCTTCCCGTATCTCGCCCATGCCCCGATGGAGCCGCTGAACTGCACCGTGCAGCTCAGCGACAAGGGCGCCGAAGTCTGGACCGGCACGCAATTCCAGACCGTCGATCAGGCGGCCATCGCGGCCACGCTCGGCCTCAAGCCCGAGCAGGTCAAGCTGCACACCTTGATGGCGGGCGGCGGTTTCGGCCGGCGCGCCGTGCCGACCTCCGACTACGGCGTCGAAGCGGCGCAGGTCGCCAAGGCGTGGCGAACCGCCGGTCACCGCGAGCCGGTCAAGGTGATCTGGAGCCGCGAAGACGATATCCATGGCGGCTACTACCGCCCGATGTACGTGCACCGCGCGGAAATCGGTCTGGATGCGAAGGGCAACGTGCTGGCGTGGAATCACACCATCGTTGGGCAGTCGATTCTGCAAGGCACGCCGTTCGAAAAGATGATGGTGAAGAACGGCGTCGACAGCACGAGTGTCGAGGGTGTCGCGGCCACGCCGTACGCGGTGCCGCTGCGTCTGTCCCTGCATAGCCCGAAGGCCAACGTGCCGGTGCTGTGGTGGCGCTCGGTCGGCAACACGCACACGGCGTTCGTGATGGAGACGTTGATCGACGAATTGGCGAAGAACGCGGGGCAAGACCCGGTCGACTATCGCTACGCGTTGATTGGCGACAAGCATCCGCGTCACCGCGCCGCACTGGCGTTGGCTGTGGAGCGTTCGGGCTACGGCAAGACGAAGCTGCCCGCGGGTCAGGCGTGGGGCGTGGCCGTGCACGAGTCGTTCGATTCGGTCGTCGCGTATGTCGTGGTGGCCGAGGTGAAGAACGGGTCGCCGCGTCTGGTGAGCGCGACGGCGGCGGTGCATTGCAACTTCGCGGTCAACCCGCTGACGGTCGCGGCGCAGGTGGAAGGCGCAGCCCTCATGGGCTTGGGCACGACGTTGACGGGTGCCGCGATCACGTTGAAAGACGGTGAAGTCGAGCAGAGCAATTTCCACCAGTACACGGTGGCGCGCCTGACCGACATGCCGGCAATCAGCGTGCATATCGTGAGTTCTGGCGATGCGCCGACGGGCATGGGCGAACCGGGGTTGCCGCCGCTTGCCCCGGCGTATGCCAATGCTGTCTTCGCGCTGACCGGCAAGCGTCTGCGCGCGTTGCCGTTCGATCTGACGACGGCATAACGAGCGCGTCTCGGCGGGGGCTGGCGCATTGAAGCGCCGGCTCCCTCCCGTCTTCAACCGATCAGCAAATGTTTGAACGGCGCGAAGATGCCTTGCCAGAACGACTCGGGCACCTTGAGCATCAGGTAGGTAATGAAGAGGTAGCGCAGCGTCTTGCCGATGGCGATGTACACGAGACACGTGCGCCACGGCAGGCGTAGCCAGCCCGCGAGCGTACAGAGCGGGTCACCGATTACCGGCAGCCACGAGACCAGCAGCAACGGCGGACCGAAACGGCGCATCCAGCGCCGATACCGATCGTTCATCGGCGCTTTGGTCTCGGCACGCTTGCCACCACCACTACCTTCCCCCGCGTCCCCAACCGCCGTCACCACCGCTGCACTCCCAGCAAGCGCCGCCGCCCGCGCATGCGCTCGCTTGCGCGCTTTCAGCCGTACATAGCCGCGCCGCGCGGCGAACCCCATCCACCAATCGACCATGCCCCCGGCGGTATTGCCGACGCTCGCGACCACGATCGCGGGCCAGAACATATGCGGATTGAGGGCCACGTAGCCGAACAGCGCGGGCTCCGAGCCCATCGGCAGCAGCGTCGCCGACAAAAATGCGATGAGGAAGACGGCTGGCAGGCCGACACCGGGCAGCGCTAGCGCGCCCAGCAGCCAGGGAATGAACGACTCCATGCAACTCCGGCGGAAATAAGGGGAAGTCAAAAAAACCGACCGGCCGGTCGGTGTCTCGCGAGCTACGGGACGGTACACGCGTTTGGCGTAAACAAAAAGTCTGGCGCATAATGCATGCCCATGACCCGACCTTCGACGCCGCCCGTGGCCATTCTACTGGCAGGCGGACTCGGTACCCGCTTCGATGCGGCTGGGCGCCGGAACAAGCTGCTCGCGCCGCTGCCCGGCGATCCCCTGAACCGACCCGTTGCCCTCGCCAGCGCCCACGCGCTGCTGGCGGTATTGCCGCGCGTGATCGCGGTAGTGCGACCGGATTCGGCCGAGTTGGAGAACGTGCTGTTGCAGGCGGGTTGTGAAGTCGTCATGAGCCACGCCACCAAGCGCGGCATGGGTGCGACGCTCGCTGCCGGCATTCAGTCCTGCGTGGACGAAGCGCCGCCCCCCGGGCTCGAACATCTCGACGGCTGGCTGGTTGCGCTGGCCGACATGCCGTACCTCAATCCCCATACCATTCGCGTCATTGCCGACGGGCTGACTTCGCCCGAAGCCATTGTCGCGCCGAGTTTTCAGGGACAGCGCGGCCACCCGGTCGCCTTCGGTTCCGCTTACACCTCCCGCCTGGTCGCCCTCGATGGCGATGCCGGCGCGCGCGAGTTGTTGATTAGCGAGCACATTACGATCGTCGATGTCGACGACGCCGGAATCGTGCGCGACATCGACACCCCAGACGACCTTCGCTAGGGCGCGCACTCCCCTTTCCCGTTTTTTCCCGAGAGACCTTGCGCGACCGCCCCGGCGGACGTGCTGGTCTATCATTGTCCTTTTGTTCCTGATGTGCCTAACCTGAAGAAGCCTTAAATCATGTCCGACGCAGCTCCCGAATATCTGAAGAAGATCCTCACCGCAAAAGTCTACGACGTCGCCAAGGAAAGCGAACTCGAATTGGCACGCACGCTTTCCATGCGGCTGCACAATCGAATTTACCTGAAGCGCGAAGACAACCAATCGGTGTTCTCCTTCAAGATTCGAGGCGCGTACAACAAGATGGCGAGCCTCAGTGAAGCCGAACGTGAACGCGGTGTGCTGACCGCCTCGGCCGGCAATCACGCACAGGGCGTGGCGTACTCCGCCGCACGCCTCGGCTGCAAGGCCGTGATCGTCATGCCCGTGACCACGCCGCAAGTGAAGATCGATGCCGTGCGCACCCACGGCGGGCGCAACGTCGAAGTCGTGCTCGCCGGCGACTCGTACAGCGACGCCTACGCACACGCCATGACCTTGCAGGAAGAGCGCGGCCTGACCTTCGTGCCGCCGTTCGACGACCCCGAAGTGATCGCCGGCCAAGGCACCATCGGCATGGAAATCCTGCGCCAGCATCAAGGCCCGCTGCATGCCATCTTCGTGCCGATTGGCGGTGGCGGACTGGCCGCTGGCGTGGCCGCGTATGTCAAAGCCGTGCGCCCGGACATCAAGGTGATCGGCGTGCAATCGGTCGATTCCGACGCGATGGCGCAGTCGATCCACGCCGGCGAGCGCGTGCTGCTCAACGATGTGGGTCTCTTCGCCGACGGAACCGCCGTGAAGTACGTCGGCGCGGAAACCTTCCGTCTGTGCCAGAAGTATCTCGACGAAGTCGTACGCGTCGACACCGACCAGCTCTGCGCCGCCATCAAGGATGTGTTTCAGGACACCCGCAGCGTGCTCGAACCGTCGGGCGCGCTGTCAGTGGCCGGTGCCAAGCTGTATGCCGAGCGCGAAAAGCTCAAGGGCGAGACGCTCGTGGCGATCACCTCGGGCGCGAACATGAACTTCGACCGCCTGCGCTTCGTGGCCGAGCGCGCCGAAGTCGGTGAAGCCCGCGAAGCCGTGTTCGCCGTGACGATTCCGGAGGCGCGCGGCAGCTTCAAGCGCTTTACCGAAGTGGTGGGCAGCCGCAATGTGACCGAGTTCAACTACCGAATTAGTGAAGCGTCCAGCGCCCACATCTTCGTGGGTATCCAGATGCACAACCGCGACGAAGGCGCGCGCATCAAGGCCGGTTTCGAGCGTCACGGTTTTCCGACGCTCGATCTGTCCAACGACGAGCTCTCCAAGCAGCACATCCGTTACATGGTGGGTGGGCGTTCCGCGCTGGCGAGCCACGAAGTGCTGTTCCGCTTCGAATTCCCGGAGCGTCCCGGCGCGTTGATGAAATTCCTCTCGGCGATGAGCCCGAACTGGAATATCAGCCTGTTCCACTACCGGAATCAGGGCGCGGACTACAGCAACATTCTCGTGGGCATGCAGGTGCCGGATGAGGACAAGGCGGCGTTCAGCGACTTCCTCGCCACGCTCGGCTATCCTTACTGGGACGAAAGCAACAACCCCGTGTACAAGCTGTTCCTCGGGTAAGCCGTCGCATCATCTATTCATCCGAAACCGCACAGGAAACCGTCCGCCGCCATGCCGATCACACTCGAAAACAAGCTCGTCGTTGCGATCTCCTCGCGCGCGCTGTTCGACTTCGAGGAGGAGAACCGCGTCTATGAGACCGGCGTGGCGAGCGGTGACGATCAGTCGTACATGCAGTACCAGCTCGACCGGCTCGACGTGCCTGCGCGTATCGGCGTGGCCTTCCCGCTGGTGCAGAAACTGCTCGCGTTCAACCGGGGCGATGAGCATCGCGTGGAAGTCGTGGTGCTCTCGCGCAACGATCCCGTGAGCGGTCTGCGCGTCTTCCGCTCGGCCAAACAAGAGGGGTTGAAGATCGAGCGCGGTGTGTTTACGCGCGGACGCGAACCGTTCGGCTATCTCAACGCGCTCGGGGCGCATCTCTTCCTCTCGGTCAACGAGAACGATGTGCGCAGCGCACTGATGGCGGGCTTTCCTGCCGCGCGCGTGTACCCCGATTCGGCCAAAGAGGCGGAACTGCATCCCGACGAAATCCGCATCGCGTTCGATGGCGACGCGGTGCTCTTCTCCGACGAGGCCGAGCAGATCTTCCAGCGCAACGGCCTCGATGCGTTTCAGCAGCACGAAACCGAGCGCGCCGCCACGCCGCTGCCGCCGGGTCCGTTCAAGCCGCTGCTGCTCGCGCTGCACCGTTTGCAAGTGCTGGCGGGACAGGAAGTGCCGGTGAAAATCCGCACGGCCCTCGTGACGGCACGCTCGGCGCCCGCGCACGAACGCGCCATCCGCACGTTGATGGACTGGAAGATCAACATCGACGAGGCCATGTTTCTGGGCGGGCTGGACAAAGGCGCATTCCTGCGCGAGTTCGAGCCCGATTTCTTTTTCGACGATCAGACACGCCATTGCGAGTCGGCCGCGCGGGTCACCCCGACCGGCCACGTCATCAGTGGCATAGCAAACCATGACAACGCCTGACCAATCTCCGCTCGGCAAAGAAGTTGGCTACACCGAGCAATACGACCCGTCCCTGCTGTTTCCGATTGCCCGCGCTCCGGCGCGCGCCGCCATCGGCGTGCCGGACGCCCTGCCGTTCTTCGGCGCCGACATCTGGAACGGCTACGAGCTCTCGTGGCTGGGCGACAAGGGCAAGCCGCACATCGCGCTGCTCACGGCCATCGTGCCGGCCGACTCGCCGAACATCATCGAGTCGAAGTCGTTCAAGCTCTATCTGGGATCGTTTGCGCAGACCAAACTGGCGAATGCCGACGCCGCGCGCGCGTTGATTCAACAGGATCTGTCGGAAGCGGCGGGCGCCTCGGTACAGGTGAAGCTGGTCGAGCCGAGCGGCTTCGGCAAACTTCAACTGGACGAACTCGACGGCCTGCTCGTCGATCGACTGGACGTCGAGACCGATATCTACTCACCGGATGCCAGCCTGCTCAAAGCGGCGCAGGGCGAGCCGCATGTGGAAGAAACGCTGGTCTCGAATCTGCTCAAGTCGAACTGCCCGGTGACCGGACAGCCCGACTGGGGCAGCTTGCAGATTCGCTACAACGGCCCGCCGATCGATCAGGAAGGCCTGTTGAAGTACGTGATCTCGTATCGCCGGCACACCGGCTTTCACGAGCAATGCGTGGAAGGCATCTTCATGGACATCATGCGTCAGTGCAAGCCGACCCAGTTGGCGGTGTACGCGCGTTACACGCGGCGCGGCGGGCTCGACATCAACCCGTTCCGCACCAACTTCACGCAGCCAATGCCGGACAACGCGCGCAGTGCGCGTCAGTAACGCACGCTCGCAACATTCGCATTGTTCGGCGCCCGGGCCGGGATCAACATCTGAACCCGAGCGCCGAAAGATGCTTTTGCGCGGTGCTGGCCACCGGTGCATGTCTCGGCTGTCCGTCGCAACGCAAGAGCGTCTCTTTCAATGCGCGCACGGCTGGCCCCCAGCAATGCAGCCTGAGCAGGCATTCCCCGACGCGATACATCGGCCCGGGCGCTGTCTCGTCCATCATGGCGGCGGCGATGAGCAGCGGCAACGCCGCCTCGGCTTCATCGGCGCGGCAAAGCGCCAGCCCAAGCGCGACGGCATAGTCGGGTTCCAGCGGACACGCCGACAGCAGCGGTGCGAAGCACTCGATCGCGTGAATAAAATCGCCACGCTCAAACGCGCCGTAACCGCATCGGTACACGGCGTCGCATTGCGCGGCATCCCATTCCCCCGGCTGCGGCAGTGCCATCTCAGGCACCGCAGACACCGACGAATCGCCCTCGCGGATCGTTTCCAGCGCGATTTCGATCTGGCTCGCGATGCTCCTTGAAGTCGGCCCGGGGCGAACCATTCGATTAGATGTGTCCACTCGACCCCACCTCCGTATCACGGGTTATCGGGCTGGCGTGTCGCCCCGATGGGAGCGGCGGCGATGGCTCGCCGCGACACGCCGTCACGCATCGGCAGGCGTGCCGCAGTCCTGAGGCCACCAACACCAGCGACAACGCACCCATCGTCCCGCCCACGGCGTAACGGATGTGCTTGTCGGCAGCGGTCGGTGGCGGGTCGGTATCGAATGCGCTGTCGTAAAACGCGAGATAGGCGGCAGCCGCCGCCCCCGTCGTACCGAGTGCGGTGAGCGCGACGGCGACCCAACCATTCACGTAAGCCGAATGACTGCGCTCGCTGATCGAGCGCCGCGATGCCCGACCGCACGAGCGCATGTCATCGGGCGACGTCAGTCCCTCGATGTTGAACAATTCATCGCCGTCGCCGCCTGCGCCGCTGCGCAATTGCAAAACTGCGACACGCGGCACCGTCCCCATCGAAATCGATTCTGTCCTCACAAGTCGCCTCCTCGTTAAATGAGAGACGCCATCGTGCAGGCGCGAGTCCGGCATCGCCATCGAAGCCGAACCGCAGACTTTGCGGAACCGTCACCGACGTGTCCGCCCTTGCCTATACCCCCCGCGGAATTCGGCGGCGGAAAAACAAACGGCCGACACATCGGTCGGCCGTTTGTCGCGTACTGAGACTTCTCGTCAGGCGGCGGGCTTCTTGTAGGCCACGCAATCCACTTCGACCTTGCAGTCGATGACCATGCTCGACACCACGCAGGCGCGTGCCGGCGGATGATCGCCGAAGTATTCCTTGAACACCTTGTTGAACGAGGCAAAGTCACGCGGGTCGTCGAGCCACACGCCGATGCGCATCACGTGCTCGGTGCCATAACCGGCTTCCGTGAGGATCGCGATCATGTTCTGAATCGCCTGATGCGACTGCGCAACGATGCCGCCGTCGATCACTTCGCCGTCTTTCATCGGGGTCTGTCCCGAGACGAACAGGAAGCCGTCGGCTTCGGTAGCTCGTGCAAAGGGCATGCGTTGGCCGCCCGTGCCCTGCCCGCCTTCTACGCCATATCGTTTGATGCTCATCATCGCTCCTTTCGACAAAACTGCCTGAACTGCATTTACAAAACCGGTTGCGGCGTGCCGCGCCGCACGAAACGGCCCGAGCGAGCCGCCGACGTCGGGGCGCGGTCCTGCCACGACAACACGCCGTTGACCCACACCGCCGCGATACCGAATGCGGGCTGCATCGGGTCGGTAAACGTCGCCGCATCGCCCACGGTTTCCGGATCGAACAACACCAGATCGGCCCAGTAACCTTCACGCACGAAGCCACGCTCCGTGAGCCCGAACCGCTCGGCCGACAGACCGGTCATCTTGCGCACTGCCTCGGCCAGCGGGAACAGTTGCTGCTCGCGGCTATAACGGCCGAGCACGCGCGGGAATGCGCCCCACAGCCGCGGGTGCGGCAGCGGGTCGTTCGGCAAGCCGTCCGAGCCGACGACGGTGGCGGGGTGACGCAAAATCCGGCGCACGTCGTCTTCTTCCATGCAGTGATAGACCGCACCGGCCGGTTGCAGCCGCTTGGCTGCTTCCATCAGATCGACGCCCCATTCGGCAGCAATCGCCGCCAGCAACTTGCCGCCTTGCGCCGGATGCGGTTGCGACCACGTCACGAGAATGTCGAAGTCGTCGGTCACCTGTTTCAGATCGAGCGTGCTCGAACTGGCCGTGTACGGATAGCAATCGCAGCCGACCGGCTGGTAGCGTTGTGCCTTGTCCACAGCGTCGAGAATCTCTGCGCTGCGGCCCCAGTTGTCGACACCGGCGCACTTCAGATGCGAGATGACGACCGGCACGCGCGCATGGCGTCCGATGCGAAACGCTTCATCGAGCGCTTCCAAAATTTCCGCGAATTCCGTGCGCAGATGCGTCGCGTACAGACCACCGGCTTGCGCCAGCGGTTCGGCGAGCGCGAGCACTTCTTCCGTCGGCGCTGCGTTGGCATTGGCGTAAGCGAGACCGGTCGAGAGACCGAGAGCGCCATGATCGAGCGCCTCGCGCAGTTGCGCGCGCATGCCGTCGATTTCTGCCTCGGTGGCCGCACGATCGAGCCGATCCATATGATTGCTGCGCAGCGCCGTATGACCGATGAGCGCTGCCACGTTGATGGCAGGCTGCGCCTTTTCGAGCGCTTCGACGTAGGCGGCAAACGTCGGGTATTGGAACGCTTCGGCCTCGCCGAGCAGGTTCATCGGATCGGGCGGATCGCCCTTGAGCGACACCGGCGACGCGCTGATACCGCAATTGCCGACGACCACCGTCGTCACGCCTTGCGACAGCTTGGGCGTCATTTCCGGGGCGCGCACGACATTGGTGTCGTCGTGAGTGTGCACGTCGATAAAGCCGGGGCTCAGCACCTGACCGGCCCCGTCGATACGTTGTGCCGCGTGCCAATCCGACAGCGTGCCCGTCGGCGCAATCGCGTGAATGCGGCCATCGCGCAATGCCACGTCGAAGCGCGCCTCGGACATCGCGGCGCCCGAGCCATCGGCCACGCGCACGTTGGTAATCAGCGTGTCCACGGTTTGTGCGGTTTCAGGGGTATCAGTCATATCAATCTCCCAGAGGCTGGCGGTCGCCGCCACCCCGATGCGTGTCGAGCACGTACTTGATCCGCCGCAGCAGCGCCTGACTCTGCGGCTTGGCCAGCAGCGCCAGTTCGGTAGCGAGCACATCCATGGCCAGCAACATGGCGTAGCGCGACGACGACGGTTTGAAAATGAAATCGGTTTCCAGCGCACGAATCGGCAGCACTTCGTCCGCGAGCGCCGCCAGCGGCGAGCCGGTGGCGGTGATCGCGATCAACTGCGCGCCGTATTCGCGGGCGACCTCGCAGGCCGACAGCAATTCAGGCGTGTGCCCGCTGACGGAAAACGCCAGCACCACATCTTCACGATTCAGCGTGCCCGCGACCATGCGCGCCAGCACGGCGTCCTGATAGCTGGCAATCGGACGCCCAAGCCGCACGAGGCGGTAACGGGCTTCGTCGGCCATGAGCGACGAGCCGCCGCCCATCCCGAACGCGTAGACCATGCGGGCGGACGCGAGGCGTTCGGCAGCGCGACGCACCGTGTCCGGCTTGATGAGCGCGCGGTGCACCTGTAGCGTTGTCTGAATATCGTCCGCGATGCGATCGATCGTCTCGCCCGAGCCGTCCTGTCCGTTGGCGGCGTTCGCGCCAAAGAAGCGCTGCCCGACCACCGCCGCCTGCGCCAGACGAAGTTTGAGGTCGCGCACGTCGCGGCAACCCATCGCCTTCGCGAAACGCGTGACGCTCGCCTCGCTCACGCCAGCACGGTCTGCGAGCACGTTGATCGATGAGGCTGCGGCGCCCGCCACGTCCTCGAGCACCACCTGCGCGACCTTGCGCTCGGCTTGGCTCAAGGCGTCGCTGCGTTCTGCCACGCGCGTCACGATATCGAAGGGCTCAGTCATGTATTGGGTCGCGGATTGGATCGCAAATTGGGTCGGTGTGGGGCCCCGATGGGCGCCGGTTTCAGATTTTGACGAATTTTTGGTACTTTATAACAAAATTGTCAAACGCTGGTAATTCAACGCTATTATAGGAGCCATTCGGCTAATGGCGAGGCATGGCCCGCGGGCTCTTCGTGGAGAATTCTCAATGACTGATACAAACTATCAACATGGCATGATCGATACCCTCAACAAGGGGCTCGGCGCATTGGATGCCGCCTTGGCGCCGTCGGCCACGACGGGACTGGGCTGGAATTTGCTGAACGAAGACCTGAGCCTGCCGACGGCGGTGCTCTACGAGGACAAGATTCGCCACAACCTCGCGTGGATGCAACGTTTCGTTCACGAATACGGGGTGAAGCTCGCGCCGCACGGCAAGACGACGATGGCGCCGAAGCTGTTCCGCCGTCAGTTGGACGGTGGCGCGTGGGGCATCACGCTGGCCACCGCGCAGCAAACCAATGCCGCGTATCACCATGGCGTGCGTCGCGTGTTGATGGCCAACCAGTTGGTGGGCAAGCGCAACATGACGATGATTGCCGACCTGCTCGCCGATCCGAGTTTCGAGTTTTTCTGTCTGGTCGATTCCGCCGCAGCGGTCGCACATCTGGGTGAGTTCTTCCGCGCCCGCAAGCAGCAGATTCAGGTGCTGATCGAGTTGGGCGTGACGGGTGGCCGTACCGGTGTGCGTGATAGCGCACAACAGCAGGCGGTGCTCGATGCGCTTACCGAGTACAAGGACGCCGTGAAGCTGGCGGGTGTCGAAGTCTACGAGGGCGTACTCAGCACGGAAGCCGACATTCGCGCGTTCCTGCAACGTGCGGTCGGCATCACGCGCGAGCTGATCGCGGCGGGTCGCATCGAGCGCACGCCGGCGGTGCTTTCGGGGGCGGGCTCGGCGTGGTACGACATCGTAGCGGAAGAGTTCGCCAACAAGGATGTGGGCGCGCCGCTCGACGTGGTGCTGCGTCCCGGCTGCTATCTCACGCACGACGTGGGCATCTACAAGGCTGCGCAGGCGCAAATCGCCACGCGTAATCCGATTGCGAAGCAAATGCGTTCGCAACTGCAACCGGCGTTGCAACTGTGGGCTTACGTGCAGTCGATTCCGGAAGCCGAGCGCGCCATCATTGCGCTGGGCAAGCGCGACGCGGCGTTCGATGCGGGCATGCCGGAACCGGCACAACGCTTCCGTCCGGGCAAGGACAAGGCCCCGGCCGCGACGCCCGAGCACTGGGAAATCACGGGCATGATGGATCAGCACGCTTATCTGCGCATCGCCCCCGGTGACGATATTCAAGTGGGCGACATGATCGCGTTCGACATCTCGCACCCGTGCCTCACGTTCGACAAGTGGCGTCACCTGCCGGTGGTCGATGGCGATTACAACGTGGTCGAAGTCGTGCAGACGTTCTTCTGATCAACTGACGAACGCAGGTGAAAGCAAAGAAGCCGCCCGAGGGCGGCTTCTTGCATTGAGGCGGGTGCGATCGCCTCACGAGGCTGACCGGCGGACCGAATGGCGGACTGACTTTCGGGCGGACTGTCGGCTGACTGGCGGACTGACTAAGTGGCTATCGACTTTTTCGCCGCACGCTTGCGAGGGGCAGTCGATGTTTCCTGCGTCGCGTCGCTACCCTTCTCGGTGGCCGCTTTGCCTGCATCCTCGCCGCCGCGGGCACGCGACGATACCGATTTAAAGCGTGCTTCGAGATGAACCAATGCACTTTCCAGCGCGGCGATGTCGGCGGCGGTCATGCCGTCGAGCGCATCGTCGAAGAACGCCTGACGGCGCGGCGTGGCTTCATCGTGCACGCGCTGGCCATCATCGGTGAGCGTGACATTGGTGAGCCGGTTGTCATCGGGATCGGTCACGCGCGTGAGCCAGCCGAGCGCTTCCATCGATTGCAGTTGGCGCGTAAGTTGTGCCGGATCGAGACGGCAGTGTTCGGCGAGAAACTTCTGCGAACAGGTACCGCGCTCGGCCAGCGCAAAAATGATTCGCCAGCGTGGCAGCGGGTGCCCGACCTTGGCGTCGAACGCGCTCATCATGGCGCGATACGTCAGGCTCAGTTGCTGAATGACGTTGCGTTTCAGTGGTGTCGGCATGCCATTACTCTCCGGCAGGCGGCGTCGGCTTGGCGCCGCGCGAAAGACGAATGAGCGGCACACGGCGAACAAACCACAGCCCAGCAAGTGCCGCGGCGAGCGACAGCATCTGTCCGTTGTGAATGGCACCGACGAGCGCCGTGCGCGACGCCTCGATCAGCAGCGCGCCGTTCTGCCCCATATGCGCCACCGTTGCCAGAAAATCGCTCTGCGCTTGCGCGTTGACGAGAATCTGCGGATCGGTGAGTTGCGCCGTCCATTGCTGGCCACCGGTAGCGACGAGCGATTCCTTCACGCGCGCGGTGTAGCTATGCCCCACGAGCGTACCGACGATTGCCGTCCCGAGCATGCCGCCAATCATGCGCAGCGACTGCATGAGTGCGGTGGCAATGCCAAGGTGCGCACGTCCCGCCACTTCTTGCGCAAACACCGTGAGGTTCGGCAACACAAAGCCGAGGCCCAGACCGGCGAGCAGCATATAGAAAGCGATGAGGCCATGCGGTGTGCCGCGATGCGTGGTGATCACGCCTGCACAAGCAATCGCGAGCAATAAGAAGCCGCCATATAGCATGACATTCGGATTGCGCAGACGCGTGATCAGTCGACCATTGGCAATACTGCCGACGGTGATACACACCACCATAGGCGTGATCAGCAAGCCGGTTTCGCGGGGTGACAGACCAAAGCCGCCTTGCAACATCAACGGCGCGTAGAACAACACACCGAACATTGAAAAGCCGCCAAAAACCGCGAGCACAAAGAGCGCCGCCAGACTCGGGTTGCGGAACATTTCGAACGGAATAATCGGGTGCGACGTGCGTTGTTCCCACCAGTAGAGCGCGAGCGACGTCACGACGAACGCGACGAAGAGAAACACCACACCGCGCGAGAGACCGTCTGCCGGCAACCATTCGACCAACATTTGCAGGCTGCCGAGTGCGGCGGCGATCAGCAGTGCGCCCAGCCAGTCGAGACTGGCCTTGCCGTGTTCGTCGGCGCGCATATGGGGTAGATGGCGAGCGACAAACCAGAGGCCGAGCAGGCCGACGGGCAGGTTCACGTAGAACACCGAGCGCCAGCCATAGGCTTCCGTGAGAAAGCCACCGAGCGAGGGGCCGATGGCATTCGCAATACCGAACGCCGAGCTGAGCATGACTTGCCAGCGCAGGCGCACGTGCGGATCGGGGAACAGTTCAGGAATGCAGGCGAAGGCGGTACCGACGAGCATGCCACCGCCAATGCCTTGCAGCGCACGCGCGATCACGAGGAACGGCATGCTGTTTGCCGCACCACACAGGACGGAAGCGCCGGTGAAGACGACGATAGCGGCGATCACAAACGGCTTTCGCCCGTAGTAGTCGCCGAGCCGTCCGAAGATCGGCACGGTGATGACGGAGGTGAGCAGATACGACGTGGCAACCCACGCGTAGTACTCGAACCCCTTGAGTTCAGCGACGATGGTCGGCAGCGCGGTCCCGACGACGGTCTGGTCGAGCGCGACCAGCATCGTACAGAAACACAGACCCAGCATCGCCACGATGGACTGCCGAAAAGGCAACACCTGCCCCGCCGAATGCGGGGTGGACGGATTAGAAGACATTTTTTGGACGGATCAATGTTTGATCAGTCAACGATTATATCACGTTAGTTGCGGAGGGCGCTGAGGCGGTGTTAATCGGAATAAAAACGGTGACGGCGTAGCGGAGTCGGGGTGCCCCGTGGGCCACGCTGCCGGGCGCGGGCCGTTTAGCGGTCAAAGTGCGAGGACCGCTTTCGGCCAAAAGCGGTCGTTCAGTATGCCTCTACAACGCGTTCGTGGATGCAATCCCATGTCTCGACGCACCTTGTACGCGTACGTTTGTGGCGCAAACCTGACGGGCCTTGTGGAATACCTGTACTTCGTAGAATCTGAGACTCCACCTTAGCAAGCTGAGAGATACCATTGGGACCGCCGTTCCTTCGACACCGTAACCAACTCACAATCTACGAATGCGTCCTACTTTGGCAGCAACGCTTGCAGCCGTCAGCGTTTTTTCTGGCCTTGCTGACACTGCTTATGCCCAGCAGCGCCTCTCTCCTACCGAAATTGCCGCGAGGGCCGCAGTAACCCCCCCATTCTCGGAGGAGAGAAATGCGGCAACCGGCTTCATTGCAACGCGAACCTTCTACATCGGTCGGATGGCGTTGACATGCAAGGCACTCCTGGGCGAAGAGGAGTCATTTCCAGCCGACATGGTGGCGAAGTGGAGGACCGCAAATGCTTCATATGCCCGTGCCACTGCCAGGTATACCAACGAGTTACTTAAATCGATTCCAGACTCGCTGGGCGCTCAAGCTCTTGCCAGCTACATCAACAGCACGGTTCGGCGTGACGGGCAGAAAGCCGTCGATGATGTGCTCAAAGGCACTGAAGAGGAGAGGCGGACCGCGTGCATGAAGTTTGTAATCCTTTTTGCAAATGGTCAGTACAACGTCTCCGATAAAGAGCCATTCTTTGCCACGTTGCAAGAACTGGTCCAGGGGTTCGACTGGTAAGGGCATTACGCGGTCTGGCGAACGTCTGCCTCCAAGAGGCTCGATTGCCTGCTTCGGGTCGAAAGCCGCCGTTCGTTATCATCGACGTAACCGACTTTATTCCTCAGCACTACGCAGATCACTCCCCGCGGCGTGACGGTAACCGTTTGAACAAGGAATGGCCATCCCTCTGCTTTCAAGTAGTTACTACGCTTCGAGGTAACCGTTTTTATTACTAATATCAGCGGTGTGTTAATAGGAATAAAAACGGTAACGGCGTAGGGGAGTCGGAGTGACCCGTAGGCCCCCCCCACCGGGCGCGGGCCGTGTAGCGGTCAAAATGCGAGGCCCGTTTTCGGCCAACACCGGCCACTGGAGGTCGCGACAGGAATCCGCGACAATCGGCCAATATTCCAATGCAGAGAGCGTCGAAAATGTTGATTGCCTTCGGAGGGCTGCCGGGCACCGGAAAGACAACGGTAGCGCAAACGCTTGCTCGTAAGCTCGCGGCAGTTTATCTGCGGATCGATACGTTGGAACAGGCATTTATCGCGGCCGGGAGCAACGCGGCGGATATCGGACCTGCCGGCTATCTGGCCGCATATGCGGTTGCGAAAGATAATTTGCGCCTTGGGTTGACCGTCGTTGTGGACTCAGTCAATTCGTTGCATGTGACGCGTAGCGCTTGGAGACGTGTGGCGCTCGAAGCAGGTGTGAGCATCTTCGAGATTGAGTTAATTTGTTCTGATAAAACGGCGCACCGTCTGAGGGTCGAGGAGCGACGGGCAGACATCCTTGGCCACAAGCTGCCAACCTGGAAGGACGTGCTCGAGCGTCAATACGATGCATGGGAATCAGAACATCTTGTCATCGACACAGCTCATGTTTCGGTTGAACATGCTGTCGAAACTATCGATCGTCGGTTGTCGATGCCGGAGCCATAAATCCGAATGCTGTAGCGTTCGAGAAAATTCGCTTTCTTGGGTATTTCTGGATGACGCCAAGACCTCAACGTCCGCTTCGGAGCGGCGCGTCCGTTTTCAATCGCGTCTGCCCCCAGCATTTCCCGGGCCACAGGCCCCCCAAAATAAAACAGCCCACCGACCGAACTCCCGCTCAGACCGATGGGCTTCTTCCCCCTTGCGATTCAACGTCGAGACTTACCGGTCCTGCCGCAACGCCAGACGTTCCGCATCGCTAAGACGTGACCACAGTGCCTGATCGACCTTCTCCCCGAGCCCCACGATCTGCACCGGGTTGGACGCGTTGTAGCCGGTAGTCGTGGGTGACAGCGACGAGCGCAACGGTGCCGCTCTGCCCGTCTCCCCGGGCGCCGGTTCACTGCCCTGCCCCAACGTGCGCACCGTGAAGATCGACGGCTGTGACTGACGTGCGGCATTACGCTCACGCTGCACGGCGTCCTGTGCCGCAGCGGCCGCCTGCGATGCGCTCGCGCTGGCATTGGTCAGCGCGGCAACGTTCACGCCAGCGACAACCGGCAATCCCGCCGACTTGCCCTGCACCTGAATGTTTGCAGCATTTACCACTTGCAGCGCCACCAGGTTCAGACTGCCCGACACACGAATGCCCGCCTCGCCAGCATCGATCGTCCCCAACGGTGCCAGCAGATCAACGTCGCCTGCCTTCACTTCTGGAATCGGATTGAGCGTGGCGATCCCGGCACCGGTACTCGGCACCTGCGGCGATAGCTTGACGTTGCCCCATTGGTCGTATTCACGCTTGGGCGGCGTGTACACCACGGTCGACTTCGAGCCCCGACCGGCGTTGATGTCGCCTTCCGACGACCATCCCAGAATGTCGCCGCCAAACGTCGTCATGATGCGGCTCTGCCCCAGCAAAATGCTGCCGTGCGAGAACATCTCGATGTTGCCGCCCCCTTGCGTCAACACCCCCGATTGCGCAGGCGGTGCCGCACCTTCAATGCCAACCACCATTCGGCCACCCGGCGTCAGCATCTGAATATCGCCGCCGAAATTGGTTCGGACGAAACCACTGCGCGGCGTATATTCATACCGCCGGTTGAGTTCGTCATACGTGGTGCGCAGCCCCCGGAACATCACGATATCGCCGGCGTACGTCACCGGGTTGCCATCGGCGTCGATCTCGGGTGCGAGTGTGGCAATCGCATTGCGGCTGCGCAGGAAGCTGCCGTAGCGCGGGCTCGCCGGATCGTTGTACTCGCGACCACCGGCCTTCAACTCCGCAAAATAAACGTTGCGGGCAAAGACACGCTGCTGCGCCACCGGCAACGCGAAATAGAAGGCACGCGCTTCGTCTGCCGTCCCCGAGAATCCGTAACGTTCGCCAAGCCATGTCACGAGTTCGGTTTCGTACGTCTTGACGACCTTGCCCGCCTGATCTGCCAGCGGTACGCCGGTACGCGCCAGATTCGTCGCGTCCAGATAGGGTTTGACGAACTGGAGGTAATCCAGTCCCTTCGCCCCCACGCCCGCCTGCATGGCGATGCCCGCCCCGGGGCGCGTGTCGCTCGACACCACCGGCCCCAGACTCGTAACCCCCGCTCGATCCTCCATCAGAATATTGCGACCGGCACTGATATCCAACGTGCCGGGGCCGGCCACGTTGAACGTGCTGTACAGAATGTCGCGACCGGCGGACACAACCGAAACATCGGACGCATTGCTGTGCACGAACAAGTTCCCCGTGCCGGTGTAGCCGAACTCGGCATTCCCGATTCCCGCACCGTCCTCGAGCACCAGACTCCCGCTTCTCACGATGTCGCGCCCTGCCCGCATGGCGACCGGCCCGCCTTCGTACCATGTGCGGCCGAGTCTCGGGTCTTTTTCGAAGAAGTTTCCTTTGCCGGTGAATTTCAGGACACGTCCGGTGTTCACGCCGACGAGATCACCGTCCACCGCGTAAAAGAGCGACGTTGACGCGCCCGTATTCGGCAACCCTGCCGCAGAGTTTGCACCGAAGACAAACATCGGGAACGTCGAGCTGTTCGCGCGATTACCGTCCCCCGCATAGTTGCGGGCGTCCGCCGTCGACGCGTATGACCCCCCAATGGGGTACATCCACGCGAGATACGCAGGCCGTTGCGGTGTCGGCATCGTGCTCGTCGGCGCGCTCGACGGGCTGACCGTGAACACCCCTGCGAAAATCGAATCGGCTGCGAGAAATTGCAACTCACCGCCCGACGCCGACGGCGCAAGCAGCAGGGGCATGGGGGAGACGCTGCTGTCAGCTTGGTAGAAACGAACCGCCTGGCCGTAGTACAGGCTGCCACTCGGCGCAACCGCCCGCAGAATCGATGGGTACACGATCCCCTCGTCGGTGACGGTGCCGACCATGCTCGTCAAGGGTGTGAGATTTCCCCCGGCGGACACCATATCGATGGCGGTGCGATTCGTCCACAAGGTGAACCAGCTCCAGCCATAACCATTGATGGCGGATTTGCTCACGTAGGGCGAATAAAACTCCAACGGCAGGCGGCCCGGGTCCGCGACGTCCTGCGTGACCTGATCCGACAACGAATACAGGCTAAAGGTGGCGTCCCCCGGCACGAGTGTGAACCCGCCCCGCGCAATGCCTCGCGTCGACCGGAAAGCATCGAAGGCGCGCGTTTCATTCGGCGTATGTTGGGTGGACGTGCTCCCGTAGGTCAGATCGATCGCGCCGATCGTCGCTGCCTTGATCTCCGTATGACCTCGCAGATTGGTGACCACGCCGTTTGCGTGATTGAGGGCGCTCACACCGATCGGATTGATCGCACCGCTCACACGCACGTCGAGATCGCCGCCGCCGGTCAAGGAGATGCTGCCATCCGGCGCGACGCGCCCGGTGCCCCCGACGGCCAGGGCAAGCCCCTGCGGCCGCGCGTTCACGTTGATGTCATACCGGCTGCCCACGAGCCTTGCCAACTGACCTGCGTCGCCGTCGACCTGCGCCGTGAGATTGCCGCCGCCCAGCGTTCCGAAGCCGGTAAAGCCGACCAGACGCGTGACACCGTTACCCAACCCACTGACAAAACTACCGAAGTTGATCCACCATGCCGTAGGCTGCGCCGGTGCACCGATATCGACATCGGCACTGCCCTGACGCCAGAGCCACGTGCCGACATTCGCGCTGTCATAGCCGGCATCCCCCGGCAGCGGTCGCGTGGAGCTCGCCCCGCTCGGTTGCAGCAACGATCCCGTCAGGTTCCCCCCGACGCGCAGCAACAGATTGCCGCCCTGATCGGGATACCACGCGCGATACAAGCTCTCCTCGCCGCCGTTCACGAACGGCTCATTGTTGCCTGCCACTTCGCTGAGTACCTTGCCCAACGAATTTTTCCCGCGCGGCTGATTGAACGGGTCCCCCGCACGCGTGGCGCTCGACGACGTGCCTGCGGTATAGACGCCGAACAGCGAGTCCATGCGCATGTTGCCGCCGCTGAGCAGTTCCAGATCGCCCGTGCCCGTGCGCAACACGCTAAAGCGTTGGTTCGTCGGGGAGTAGGCATAGGTCATGCCCGGGGTCGTACACCATGTCGGGTTGTCCTCGCACAAGGTTGGCCAATTCAAGCCCACGGTATCCACCACGTCACCCGCGCGAACGCTCGGGTCGGCAAATTCGTCCGCACCTTGTTGGGTCCAGGTGTAGCTCACCTTCACCTGACAGTTTTCCGAATCGTTCTTACAAAACTCTTCGGCCGTCATGTCGACGCCAATGCTCTTGAGAAAATCATCTTCGATCTTCTCCCCCGCCACAATGCCGTCGATGCCGAGGTCTGCGGCGGCTTGCGTCCAGTATCCGACCCCCTTGGGCGGAATACCCCGGCCATACATGCCGTAGTGACTGTCCGCCAGTCGCAGATCGCCATGCGGCGGGCGCGCTTGCACAATGCGGCTGTCGGCGGCGTCGGTGTCCGCGCCTGCCACCAGTCGCATCGACCATGACTGCGACCCCTCCGGCAGCATTTGCGCGAGCGCCCACACCTTGCCCTGACGTCCGCCAATCTCCGGGCGCAACGCCACCGAGTCGGCATCCCCCGGCAGTTTGACGTCGGTTCCCGACGGAATGATCGCACCGGCAGCAAGCGCTTTGGCGCCGTTAAGCGATACGAAGTTTCGCGTCAGGGTCCCCTCTCCCGGGTCCGGCATACCGGGCAACGGTATGCCTTTCGGCCAGATCATCGCGCTGACGCTCACGCCAGAGGTGAACACCGACCCTGCGTCGAGACGCGCGTTCGCGGCGATGGTGACCGTCGTTTTCAGGACGGTGCCCGCCGCGTAAAGCACGTTGCCGGCGCTGTCGCGTATGGCGGCTGCGAGCACCGTCCCGGCGGGCAACACCAACGGCTCGGCGAGCGTGACCGATACCGGCACGCGCACCCCTGCCGGGATAACGAAGCCTCTGATCGGCACGTCGTAATTGAGAATAGAACCGACGGGGAAGGCCGTGCCGTCGGCCAGCGTCACTCCAACGCCCGGCACCACAATGTCGTCGCCGCCGAAGTTGATCCCCTTCAACAGCATCCAGCCCGAGTCGTCCTTGGTGACCGGCGGCGGCGAGAAGCCGTCGTTGATGCTGCCGAAAATGTCGAGATTGCCGCCGGCGCGCACGGTCAGCATGCCCACTTCGCCAGAGCCATAGACACCGGTCTTCGCCGTCAGCGGATTCAGGCTCGCGTAGCGGTAGCCGGACAAATCCACGTCGCCACGAACGACCATGTCGCCGTCGGCGGTCTTGCTGACGACTTCAACGCCGGGACGCAAATGCAAGACGTTGAGGTAGTTGGCGTTGTTCAACCCCGCCATCTTCGCGTTCAGCAGATTGCCGTTGACCAATGCATGGTCGATGAATTGCGTGCTGTCGGCGTGTTTGGCGTCGAGGTAGGCCTGATCGATCACCTGATACGGGCGGCCACCCGCCGCCAGTTCCAGCACCGGTTTGCCATTGACGTCCAGCACCACATTGCCGTTAGCGTCCTTGACGGTTGCATAAGGCGCATCGGTGTAACGCTGCATGCCATTCAGGGCAATCGACTTCGCGCCGCGAATCGTCACGCCGCCACGCGCATCGATGGCGATGTCGCCATACGTGGGGGCGTCGGCATCGTCGACACGGCCCTGACTGCCCACGCGCGGGGCATTCAGCGTCAGGGTGCCGCGCGACACCCCATCGTTCTGCCCCGGCCCCGTACCCAACGCCGCTCCTGTGCCGTGTCGCAGATCGATCTGCGCACCGCCCGCCAGCGTCAGCGTGCCGTCACCCGAGCTGAGTTCGACGATGGCCCGGTTCGGGCTGTCGATGATCTTGCCGTAGCTGTCCACACGCAGCAGCGTGCCATGCGCGTCAAGAACGGCACCGTCGGTCAACGTCAGCCCATTTTTTGCGGCCAGACGGATGGTGCCGACAGCGTCTCCACTCGCATCGATGCGCCCTGCCACCGTCAGGCGGCCATTGTCGACAGACACGTTGACTTCGCCCGCCTTGACCTCGTTACCGATCGTCAGATCGCCGCGTTTGAGCTGGAAGCTGCGACCACCCAATACGCCTGCCTCGTTTAGACGCGTGTTGAGTGCCGCGAACTGGGTATCCAGAGAACCCGCACCCAGCGATTGCGCACGGACTTCCATCCGGGCGGACTTGAACGGCACGAGCGTGCCGCTCGCGTCGTAATAGCCGCTGCTCTTGCCCAGAATCCTGCCTTGCAAATCCACCTGCCCCGCTGCCGCATCGAGGGCCACCGCCTTGAGCGTGCCTGCGCTGCTGTTGACGGCGGAGATGTCGATCGTCGACGCCGCTGACTGGAAGATGTTGCCGCCACGGCTTTCCAGCACGACGTCGCCACCCCACGTGTATTTGTCGACGTCGAAGAAGCTTCGCTTGCGTCCTGCCAGATCGATCTGCGCACTGTCGGCCAGCGTCAGGTCCTTGTCGGCAATCAGCGTGAGCTTGCCGCTCGGCAACACCACGGCGGTGGCCACACGCAAGGTGTCGCCGTGCAATGTCAGATCCGCGCCAAGGGCATCGATATCGCGGGAGTGGTCGACGGGCGTTGCGCCCGCCGGTGCCGCGACGGAAATCGCACCGCCTGCCGTGATTCGGCTGGACGAACCCGCGGCCCCCGTCATCAAGGGCGTCGTCAGGTTCAGGTTGCCGCCTTGATATTGGAACCCGTTGTAGGTGTCGTAAGCGCCTTGCGACTGGTACACCGACAGGCTGCCCCGGTGGTTCGACGTGATGCGCTCGCTAGCCTTGATGTTGACGTTCGCGAAGCCCAGCGCCAGGCGCTCATACGAGGTCACGCTGCTCGGCTGAGCGAACGGGCTGAAGCCGAATTCGAAGCGATCCGTCTCCAGATTCAGCGTACCGGCCCCCGTGCCTGCGCCGCTGGCAATCACCGTGCCGGGCGTGTTCGACGTGCCGCCCCAGACGAGATTCGCCGTGCGAATTGTCGCGACGCTTGCGCTGTCGCCTTGCCCATACATGGCCGGGGTCGTCAGCACCAGACGGCTCAGCGACGACTTGCCGGTGGCCTTGTCATAGGTATCGAGTACCGAGTCGCCATAGAAATTGATGCTGTTTGCGGCGCTCAGCGTGAGCGTTTCCAGCGCGGGGGCGCCTGTCGACGTGTCACCGTGCAGCAAACGATCCAGCACGCGCTGGTTCATCGCCAGCCCCGCCGCAGCGGTGCCGTTTGCCTGCGCCGCTGCGAGCGCCTGCGTGGACCCGATGTTGATCGCGCCCACGGCCAGCGTCAGATTGCGCGTGCCGTAGCGCACCGCGTCGTCAATGGTGAATGTCCCGGTGGTCGACGCGGCCAGCGTGCCTTCTGAATAGAGCGTTGTCGTGCCGACACATTCGCCGGTGGGACACACACCGATCTCCAGTGCGCCACGCGCGCTACTGGTCGACGGCAAGATATTGAGCAGCCCGTTGGACGCGGCAAGCACATAGCGGTCCGATTTATAGACGAAGCCGTCGGCGGCGTCGTAAGCGACCTTGCCACGGCCGAGCGTATTGATACTCGCGCCCTGCTCCACCCGGATCAGGCCGCCGGGTGCCGTCGGGTCGGAGGATTCCGATGCCACCAGGAAAACTTCCGGTGCCGAAAGCGTGGTGCCGCTGCGCAGGTAGATCTCCAGCGGCGTATTTTCACCGAACGTCACATAGTTGCCGCCTTGCCCGTAGGTCGTCGTTGTCATGCCGCCGATGACCATGCGGGCTGCGCCGATATTGTTCAGGCTGTCTGCCCGCAGCGTGACGCCGGCAAACCCGGCGGTGGCCTGTGCGGCGACAATTTCGATCGCCTGTTTTTGACCCACGTTAGGCACGACAACGGATACTGTCCCCCCGTAGCCCCCCGCTGCGGGTGCAAAGCGACCGATGCCGTCGAACCGGAAGGCATCCGCCCCCGCCCCTTGCTGCAACGTCAGTTGAAGCGTCTTCGCGTCGGCCGGCAATCCGGGACGTGGAATCCCTCGTCGAGCGGCATCCGCCAGCGAAAATGCGGTGAAGCCGGTTTCGTTGTACTGAGAATAGGTCCGCAGGACCTTTGCAGGCGTGAGAATGATCTGGCTGGCGAGGCTATCGTGCGTACCGGTGCCTGCGACCGACAGCGTGCCGGACGCCGACCACGATCCATTGCGCATTGCCAGCGCCACCCCGCCTGCGCCCTGTCCCGCGCGTGCGTTGATCTCCACCCGGAATGCGCCCGGCAGCAGCGCATACGTCGAGGGCATCAGCGTGTAAGTGCCTGCCGGAAGTCCGGGCACCCCCGCGCCAATGGTGATCTGACGGCCGATGGCCGGATCGGCGGCACCGCCGCCCGACGACGGCGCGTAGCCACTTTGTGTGCCGGGAACAATCGCGTAAACCGGATTGGTCTTCAGGTCCGGCAACGTCAGTCCGCCGTTCGGCCCCACTTGCACCAGCGGATAGAAGCGAGCGTCCGTGGACCCTCCTCGCCCGGAGACGAAGCCTGCCCCCGTCAGTTCCCCGCCACCGGAAAGGTCCAGCACTGCGCCGCTATCGACAGTGATCGACTTCCCGCCCAGCACCATACCCCGCACGAGGTTGCCGCGGAAGTCAGACCCGCCCACACCGTCTGGCGTGACGTCTTTGCCGTTGTACTGCCAGCTTTGCCCATCGGTCGTGCCGCCGTACGGCATGACAAGCCCGGCACCGCTCACGGAACTCACGCTCCCGGGGAGCAGGTGAACGTTCAGCGTGACCTCATCTTTGAAGCCGGTTGCGCCTATCCGAAGGCGTCCAAGCGGCGCGCGAACGATCCCGCCCTGTTCGATATTCGCTGCCAGCAGCGAAAGGGTGCCGAACACCGAGAAAGGGACATCGGGGATGGTATCGGTCGTGCGTGCAATGGTCAGCGTGCGTTTCGGGTCGTACCCGCTCGCAATGCTTCCCGCGATAACGGCCGCCCCTGCGTTCGTATCCGGGTACAGCTGTGCCGCGCGCAGCGTGATGTCGCCGGGGCCGACCAGCGACGTGGCAGGCGCTTGCCCGTCCCATCCGTCGACCGTCGCCATGAAGCGCAGGTCTCCACGACTGGTCAATTCGATGAGATCGGCGTTGAACATCGTATTCCCGCGCACATCGATCAGATTGGCGAGGGCGTCCATTTTGGCGATGACCGGACGGACCTGTGGCGTCGTTGTGCCGGGGGTGACATAGCCGTCCCGGCCGCCCGGACGTTGCATGGCCAGACGAAGGTACGAGGATTCAAGATGCACGTTCGGCGAACCGGTGGAACCCGCCACCGTGGTGATCCCCCCGTAGAACTGAAGATTCTGGTTGACCTTGAGCGACACGTCACCGGCGACGGCGGTGGATGCGAACAAAGAGAGATTGTCGAAGCCGCCCGCGTTGATCTGGGCAACGGACAAACGGCCATAGCCGTACGTCAATGCCGCAGCCGCCTGCGCGGGCGTCTGGATCGTGCGCAACGGGCTCGCGCTCTGCGTCTGTTCAAGAATCAGCTCGCGTGTTTTCAAGACACGTTGGGTGGCGTCGTTCTTCCGGTACATCGCGGTGATTTGCGCCACCGACAGGGTGCCGCCGGCCGCATTGCCGCCCCCCGATGCGGCCTTGAAAGCGCCGTCCAGATAAAGACCGCTGTTGGATGCCAGCGAGATGCTGCCGCCATTCGATGCGACGAGCCGGTTCCCTTGCGCGTCGACATTGAGGGTTGCCTGCGCACCCGACGCATCGAGCAATGCGCCATCACGCACGACGATGAACAGGTCCGAGCCCGTCGCGGTGCCGTTGACGTGATTGATATCGCCACCGATGACGATGTTGCCGCCGTTGCGCACGAAGCCGTAAGGATTGCCGCGCGCGTCGAGCGCCGTGGCCGCGCGGGCTGCGACGTCAAGCACCGCGTTCTCGCCGATCCAGATCGAGCGGCCGTGCCCGATCGCATTCACGGTCTCGGCGATCAGCCCGTTTTCCTTCATGTCGCCCAGCGTGATATTGCCGCCCCAGGCGTTGAGGGTGCCATCGATCGTCATCTGACCGACGCTGTTCAGCGTGATCGATTGGCCCGGATCGACGCTGACGACGGCCCCCTTGCCGATCGTCAATTGCGATGCCGCCATGTCTGCTGCCGTGGACAGGTAGTTACCCGTCTGGAGCATCAGACTTGCGCCCTTGCGCTGGGTCAGTTTCGCCTTGGCGGCATCGGCCTGATACAACGGCGGTGTCCAGACGGTGAACATGTCACGCAGGTCGCCGGTCGTCAGATCGCGGGTTTCATCGGCGCGACGATAGACCGGCATGGTGACGTCGATGTACGCGCCGTCGTTGACCGCCACGCCCGACGCCCCCGTGACGCGGTAGCTGGAGAATCCTTTATTGAAGAATCCGGCATCCCACGCCAACGTGCCGGGTTCCGGCGCTGCCGATGTGTCGCCGATGACGATCTTGCGCGACTGAACGTCCAGCGTGCCGCCGCCGCTAAAGCCATAGGCACGAATCGCAGCGTTCGGATCGAGGGCCAGCGTTGCACCGTTGCCCACGGCCGCCAGCGTCACGTCGCCGCCCCGTCCGCCCTGCAACTTTCCGTCGCTCATGACCGCCAAACCGGAGGACACGTCCACGAGGCTGCCACGCGCGAGTGCCAGATTGCCGCTACCGCGAATGGAGACACTGCCACCGTCGCGATATGGCAGACCATCGACGCCATCGGGGGACGTCAACAAGTTGCGCCACAAGCCGCTCGCGTCGAGTTTCACCCCCTCGGCAATGGCTACGTTCCCGATGGGCGATGCCGCATTGGCGACCGTATCGGCGAGGCCGTTCTGGCCCATCTGATTCAGCAGGCTGCCAATCTGGATACGCCCGCCATGCGCCGTCACATCGGCATTCACGGCAATATCGTTGCCGAACAGCGTGAGCGTGCCGCCCGAGGCCACCTGAAGCGCGCTGCCCACCTCGATCTTGTCCTTGGCTGCAACACGAATCGCACCGAGAGCAAAGCCGTTGAGCAACGACGTGTCGAGTACCAGCCCGCCCTGACGATCGGCAGGCAGTGCCGTCGTGAGATCCAGCCCCGCCGCAATCTTCGCCTGCGCCTCACGCAGGTCGACCTGACGCATCACCGCGCTCAGGTTGTCGTACAGCAGCCCGCTCGTCTTGTCATACATCGGCTGGATTTGGCCGACGATCAGTTGACCGCGACGAGCGGCAGCGTTCTGCGACTGGTTGTACGAATCGAGGTCAGGTGCCGGCGCTTGCGTCTGGCGCGCGCCCTGAAACACATCGCCCACGATGCCGCCTTCGAGCACGGCACCTTGGGTCGAAATCACGAGACGGCCGGCATCGCGGCCAACCGTGTAACCATTTTCCAGCCGCGTGGTCGATCCGATGAACGGCGTGGCGTAATACTGCGTCGCCTTGTCGCCCCACCGCGCGTGAGTGTCCTCGAAACCCTTGTATACGCCCGTGTATATCAAGTCGCCGGGGGCCGACGATACCTCGTAGAGACGTCCGTCAGCGCCCTTGAGCCACGTCTGGTTCAGGGTGCCCGTCTGCACATTGAACGTGCCGCCCGACAGGTTGATCTTCGAGCCAGCTTGTGTGACGACGTCTTTGCCGCTGAAGGTCAGCGAGCCGCCCTGCGCCATCCACTCGCCGACCGTATGACCTTGTGTGCCGAGATAGCCGCCGACTTCCAGCAAGCCGCCACCGGTGTACCACCGGTCGCTGTCGTAGCCGTTCGTGCCCTTCGGGACAAACACAACTTTGCGCCGGTCGATCCACACGTCATTGCTGTTGAGCAGCAGGTTGTCGCGATTGCCCGGCGCGTCGCGTTGCTCGTTGCCCTGCACGTTGACCTTGACGTTGTTGCTCTCCATCGACAGATTGACGCCGACGGCACCCGAAACATCGAGTTGCGCACGGTCGCGCACGAGACTGCGTGTCGCGGCGTTGACGACAATCTGCCCGCCGGTGGCAAGCGTCAACGAATCCGGCAGAAAGTCGATGGTCCCGGAACTCGTGATTTCCACGCGCGACTGATCGCGACGGTCATTCACCGGGTTGATGTCGTACGCGCTGTCGACGGGCGGTCCGAGCAGGGAACTGCGCTGGCTGTTCAACGCGCTGCCATTGCCTTCGATGACGATGGCGCTTGTTGCGCCGGGGCCAAGGGCCACCTTGCCGTCTGCGCCGAGGGCCACGAAATGCAGCGTACCGCGCGTGTTCACCGTCGTCGTGGCGATGGCAACGGCGTTTTGCTGTACGTCACGCCCAACGAGCGATACGTCGCCCTCCCGCGCCACGATCAGCCCGGTATTGCGAACCAGCCCCGACGCGCTATTCGCATCGAACTGCGGCGTGACCATGTTGCCACGCGTCGTCAACGTGGGATCGCTGTCGGTGCCGACACCCCGCCGGATGATGAAGCTGTCGCCGGCCGCCATGGCGGTCTGCCCTCGGGGTGTGGCAATGCTGCCCGCGTTGTGGACTTCCTGCCCGAGCAGCAGCACGTAACCGCCCCCGTCCGTCGACGCGTTCGGTGCGCGCGTGCCGATCTGTGCGCCCGCCTGCACCTGCACCTTGCCTGCGGCCCCCGTGAAGGTGGGCGTGTTCGTGCCAGTGCCGTAAATACCATTGTTCTTGAACTGATCGTTCGTGATGCTGGCGGCGGCAGCCACGAGGTTGCGCGTATCGACCTGACTCGTGCCCGTGAACAAGATCCCGTTGCGGTTCGCGATCAGTACGGTGCCGTCCGCCTTGATCTGGCCCTGAATGACACTCGGACGCGCCTGCGGATCGTTCACCCGGTTGAGCACGGCCCAATCGCGCTGTTGATCGAACGCAACGGTCGTGTTCTTGCCGACGTTGAACGTCTCCCAGTTCAGAATGGCCTTGTCGGCGGTCTGGCGAACGGCGACCGTGGTCTTGCCGTCGGACGTCGTCTGCGTCGGCGCGTTCGCGTTGATCCAGCCTTGCGTCAGGCTGTTGGTATCGACTTTGAGGCCGCCCGTGATCAGTCCATCCGGCACGGAAGCATCGTTCTGCGCGGCCTGACGCGCTGCCGCTTGCATCGATTGTTGCGCAGCAAGGGCCTGCGCCGTGATACCCAGATTATCGATGGAGCGCTGCAATTGAATGTTTGCGAGACGCTGCTGCTCCGAGGGCGTATTCAGTGACGACACCGGCATGCCATTGGGCAACCGGCCCGTCTGCGTGGCCGTGCTCTGCGCGGCGCCCCGGGCAGCGAACCATCCAGCGCTGAACGCCTGCTGGGCGTGGGCGTCGACGAACAGGCCGCCCGTCGCAAGGGCTATCGCCACGGCGCGCGTCATCGGCGAGACACGGAACAACCGATGAATTTTATTAGGATGCCGTAATTTTTGTGATGCGCCCTTGTGCCCGCGTGTGTTCATCTCAGATCCTGCCGATAGAGGGTGTCATACCCGTTCAACTGCCCGCCCCGTGCCGGACAGTCCTGTTCATCGGGTCGCGCGCGGCGGCTACGGCGTACCGCCCGGCCTGCGTCGCAGCCCTATGCCCAAGGACGAACGAAGCGCCCCTCTACCCGCAGATTATTTTTTGATTATTTTTATTGTTCGCAACACGACACCCACGCGGCGTGCATGTCTCGTGGAAACGGTCAGGAAAGGACAACCAACCCGCCCGGCAAACTACGGGCGTTCAAATCGAAGGTCCGCTGCAACTGCGCCACGGCGACGTCAAGCAGCGTGATATCGAAACTACCGCTGACCGGCTGATTCGCCAGCGATGCATTCATCAGTACCACCCGCCCGCGACGATATCGGTTGATCTCCTCGATGACGTCATTCAAGGGGGCCTGGCGGAAGACCAGCATGCCTTTTCGCCACGCCGACACATCCGCGACTGCGACACGCTTCACGCGCCCCACGGAAGCGTCGTCATACACCGTCTGGTCACCCGCGCGTAACACGTGGCGCCCCGCCGGATGCTCGACGCTCACCGTACCGTCGACGCACGTGACGCACACGCCGCTGGTGAGCCGGCGCACTTCGAAGCGCCCTGCACTCGCCTGACTGCGCCCGGCACCCGCAACTACAACAAAGGGCGTGGGGCTCGCGGCAACGTCCACCGCAGCCTCCCCCGACAACAGGCGAATGCCGACGGTCGCGTTACCCGTCGTTTCCCGGCGAATGCTGGTATCCGTGTTGAGCGTGACGCTGACGGTCGATGCGACCTGAATCGAGCGCTGCTCGCCGGTCGCCGTACGAAAGTCCGCGCCCCACGTCGAGGGGGCGGGCCAGAGACCTGCGGGGGGGTGGAACACGGCGAAGCCGGTCACGGCAGCGGCACTCACTGCCGCGCCGAGAAACGCCCGGCGGCCAACGCTCGGCCCCTGTAATGCACGAGCGTGCTGCCGGGACGCTTCGGGATTACCGTGCAGTACCTCGCGCGCGGCGGGCCTGATCAACGCCCACTCCCGCTTTGCCGCACTGAAGGCGCTCTGGTGGGCCGGGCTGGTGTGCAGCCAGCGTTTGAAAGCGTCGGCGTCCCACGACGTCACATCGCCTGAGCCGAGGCGGCGCAGCCACGTCCACGCCTGACGCTCAAGCTCGTCGGGCGTGGGCGGACGGCGGTCATCACGTGCGCTCATGCGATTCCCCTCACGCCCTTGCCATCCATGACGGACAGGGCTTTCGCAGGCGAACGGCGGGGGGTGGAAAGTTTCGGGTCATAGGTAAGGACGAACGCGCCCCCCACATAACCGCAGAATATTTTCATCATCGGTCTTTCCGGGCGATCAGATGATCGTGTGCCCGCTTCAGATCGGACTCGACCGTGCGCAGCGAAACGCCGAGCCGCCGGGCCACTTCCTTTTGCTCCAGGCCGTCCCAATGGACCATCAGCACGACCTGACGCCGCCGCCGGGGCATGCGGTCGATGATCTGACGCATCGCCGTCATTCGGGAGCGCGCCTCGACCACTTGCTCCGGCCCGGGGGCGGGATCGGCCATGTCCATGAGTTCCGCGACCTCGTCGAACGACAGCGAACGCCCCTGACGCCGCTGGATGTCGACCGCGATATTGAGGGCGATGCGCAGCAGATAGCCTGCCGGACTTTGAATCTGCTCGGCGTCTTCACGGCTGTGCATGCGTAGCCATGTGTCCTGCAAGGCATCGCCGGCGAGATCCCCGTTGCCGAGCAATCGCGTCATGCGGGACTTGAGCGTGGTGTAGTGCTTGGTGAGGTAGTCCACCAGCACCATCGGCGGCGTATCGTCGCTCATGAGCCGGCCCTGCCCCCTGCGGCGGGGTCGCACGGCAGGCCAAACTCGGCGTCACGCGGGAGCAGCAGCAGGGTGACCGGCTGCGGCATGTCGTTCGGGGGTGCGGCGTCCATGCGGATGTCGCGCAGCGTTTCCAGCACAGCGGTGTCCCGGCGAGCGTCGCCGGTCGATCCAATGAGCCGTGGCCGCTCGACGTGGCCGGCCGCATCCAGTTGAAAACGCAGGACGGCACGATAGCGCCCGGGGGCGGTCAACGGGTTCGCGCAGAGCGCCTGCCAGACACGTGTCTGCACGAGACCGGGATAGCCGGTGCGATCGCCCAGCCCATTGGCGACCGGCGCAGCGACCGAATCGCTTGCCGCCTTGAGGATGAACGCGCTGCTTTGCCCCATGTCGAATCTTTCGGCGCTCAGGCCCGTGCCTTCCAGCAACAGGTGCAGGGCGGCCTCGGGCGAATACCGGCCGCGAACGGCCGTGGAGATTTGTCCCGTCACAATTTCACTGCGATAGAGCGCAGGCTGACGCGCGACGGCACCATAGCGCTGTAACGCGTCGTTCAAGGGCTGGGCAGGGATATCGAAGTCGAAGTGCGGTTCGCCGGTCTGCACAGGCATCGCTGCCGTTGGGGAACTCGCCTGCGCTGCGCTCGTGACGGCCGGAAAGCCCAGACCAAACGCGCATCCTGCCAGCGCAAGCCCACTGAGCGATGCCGGGATGCCTGTCATCTTCTATCGCGCGATCGTCCGTATTCCATGAAGCCGAGTCGTCTCGGCCCCATGGCAAGTACGGATCAGGCTACCGGTCGAACGTGAAATTTCCATGACAATTGATACATCACGTCGCAGTCCTGATCGTCAGATTGCCGAATTTTTTAGCTATGTCGCCGAATGGGCCGGCCGAGTCAGTTCAAACTGCGCTGTGTGTGGCGATGTTGCAGTACTGCCCTTTGAAATACAGCAACGGCTGCGTAGCGGCAGCCGCTTGTTGGTCTAGCGCTTTCACTTCACCGATCACGATCAGGTGGTCACCGGCGGCGTGCTCGGCGTAAATTTTGCAATCCAGCCAGTGGAGGCTGCCGGCGATGACCGGATTGCCTAGCGGCGATTCCTGCCAGTCGACGCCGTGCCACTTGTCGGTGCCTCGCCGGGCGAATTGATTGGAAATTGCGACTTGTTCGCCTGACAGGATATTGACCGCGAATCGTCCTGCCTGCCGAATCTTGGGATAGCTGGCCGAGCTGGCCATCACGCTGAACGACACCAGCGGCGGGCTCACCGATACGCTATAAAACGACTGGCAGGTGAAGCCAATCGGCTCGCCATCGACGTGCGAAGTAACCACCGTGATGCCGGATGCGTAGTGCCCGAGCGCTTCACGAAAGCGCAATGGCTCGATAGCAGTGCTGGAAAGAGACATGGTGCTGACTAAATACTGGGTGATGCTCGATCAGCGCAAACCAACCCGCTGGCGGTGCCTCTCGATCAGGTTCGATCAGAGACAACGCCTTGCGGGCTGGCTCGCGCTCCGGCTTCAGATCGGAAGCCGCTGACAATCAGTTCGAGAGTTCTCGACGGACGATTTCTGCGCCTGCGCTCAGTGCACTCAGCTTGCCTCGTGCGACGTTACGGGACAGCGGTGCCATGCCGCAATTGGTGCACGGATAGAGCTTGTCGGCATCGACAAACTGAAGTGCCTTTCGCAGCGTCGCGGCGACTTCCTCCGGCGTTTCGATGGTGTCGCTGGCCACGTCGATAGCCCCGACCATCACCTTCTTGCCTCGAATGAGTTCGATGAGGTCGATGGGAACATGCGAGTTATGGCATTCCAGCGAGACGATATCGATGTTGGATTTTTGCAGCTTGGGGAAAGCTTCTTCGTACTGGCGCCACTCCGACCCCAGCGTCTTTTTCCAATCCGTATTGGCCTTGATACCGTAGCCATAGCAAATGTGGACGGCAGTTTCGCACTTGAGCCCTTCGATTGCGCGCTCCAGCGTGGCAACGCCCCACTCATTCACCTCATCGAAGAAGACATTGAAGGCAGGCTCGTCGAATTGAATGATATCGACGCCGGCAGCTTCCAGTTCCTTGGCTTCCTGATTCAAAATCTTGGCGAATTCCCAAGCCAGCTTTTCGCGGCTCTTGTAGTGATCGTCGTAAAGCGTGTCGATCATCGTCATCGGCCCCGGCAGCGCCCATTTGATGGGTTGCTTGGTTTGCTGACGCAAGAACTTGGCATCCTCGACAAACACCGGCTTTTGGCGAGCCACAGCCCCAACAACCGTCGGCACGCTCGCGTCATAGCGATCACGAATTCTGACGGTCTGACGGTTTTCGAAATCGACGCCGCTGAGGTGTTCGATAAACGTCGTCACAAAATGCTGACGCGTTTGCTCACCGTCACTGACGATATCGATGCCCGCGTGTTGTTGCTCTTGCAAAGACAAGCGCAGCGCATCTCGCTTGCCTTCGACCAACTCCTCATCTTGCAACTTCCACGGCGACCAAAGTTTCTCGGGTTGCGCGAGCCAGGAAGGTTTCGGCAAGCTGCCGGCAGTCGACGTCGGTAACAGTTTTTTCATGGTGGATGATCTTGCGTTATTGATGAATCAAATAGCGTAGTTAGCGGACCACTGTTCAAGAACCGTCTGGTATGGCTTGATGAAATTCTCTTCAACAAACCTTCCCTGCTCGACAGCCAGACGGCTACGTTCTTCTCGGTCGTACACAATTCGCGTCAGCGAAAAGTCCTCGTGCTTCAGACTCGGCTGATAGGATTCCCCTGCCGCGGAATTGGCGTTGTAAATCTCGGGCCGGTAAATCTTCTGGAAGGTATCCATCGTGCTGATGGTGCCGATAAGCTCAAGACTGGTGTAATCAGCAAGCAGATCGCCAGAGAAATAGAAAGCCAAAGGCGCGACACTGCCCGGCGGCATGAAGTAGCGGACCTTCAGCCCCATCTTCTTGAAGTATTCGTCGGTCAGGGAGTACTCGTCTTGGAGGTATTCAATACCCAAGACAGGATGTTGGTTGGCGGTCCGGCGATAGGTTCTGCTGCTCGACACGCTCAGACAGATAACGGGCGGCTTGTTGAAATTGCCTTTGTAAGCACTCGAATTCACAAAGTACTTGAACAACTTGCCGTGCAGATCGCCAAAGTCCTCCGGCGCACTGAACTTCGGCTGACGCTTGTTGTGTTCCAGCAGCAGCACGCTGAAGTCGTAATCGCGCACGTAGGACGAGAAGTTGTTCCCTGCGATTCCCTCGATACGCTCGCCAGTCTTCCGATCGACGATATTCGTCTTCAATATCTCGATCAGCGGGAGCGACGTTCCGTTGCTTTCGCCATCGATACTCATCTCGACGGAAATGATCTCGAGATTGACCGTATAGCGATCGCCTTTAGGGTTATCCCAATGCGCCAAGGCATTGAAACGATTGTCGATCATCCTGAACGTGTTGCGCAGATTCTCCCGACGGCTGCTGCCTCTGGCGAGGTTGGCAAAGTTGGTCGTGATGCGCGTATTGTCCGAAGGGTGATAGTCCTCATCGAAGCAAATGCTCTTGATGGCAAATGTGAAATCTTTACTCATTGCGTACTCATTGCGATTGATGCCCTAATTTCCGAGAGATAGCCTGCGCTGGCTTCGTGCGTCTTCAGCGCTTCCCAATGGGTGCTGAACGGCGAGTTCAGGACTCCATGGCGGAGTCGTCGTCCCCGTAGAACTTCACGCCAAGTTGGATACGTTCGCGCCCGCTCTCTACGCGGTGACGGTTCGTATCACGCAGCGAATAGACGCAGCCGCAGTACTCCTGCTGGTAGAAGTTCTCGCGCTTGCTGATCTCGATCATGCGAGCCGAGCCGCCGCCTTTGCGCCAGTTGTATTCCCAGTACAGGAGGTCGGGATAGTGCAACGCCGCCCGCACGCCGCAATCGTTGATCTGCTGCATGTTCTTCCAGCGCGAGATCCCCAGCGAACTGGTGATGACCGGGAAGCCATGCTCATGGGCGTATAGCGCGGTGCGCTCGAAGCGCATGTCGAAGCACATCGTGCAGCGCACGCCGCGCTCCGGTTCGTTCTCCATGCCTTTGGCACGTTCGAACCAGTTATCGCGGTCGTAATCGGCGTCGACGAAAGGGATGCCGAACGTTTCCGCAAAACGGATGTTCTCGTTCTTGCGAAGTTCGTATTCCTTGAGCGGATGGATATTCGGGTTGTAGAAGAAGATCGTGAAGTCGATGCCGGAGGCTTGCATCGCTTCCATCACTTCACCCGAGCAAGGCGCGCAGCACGAGTGCAAGAGCACTTTCTGGTGCCCGCCGGGTAATGCCAATGGCTTGCGTTCGATGGCGGACGCCACAAGAAACCTCTCTGAAATACGCCCGCGTTCGCTGGACTAGGAGGCTCGAATTATGGTGTCCGACCGGGGATCATGAAAATGGATAAGTTCTCATGTTCTTATGAGCTTCACTCATGGAGGCCGCTGCCGCGCGGTATCAGGTCACAGCATCAGGTCACAACAGGATGCTTCGCTTGCTCGATGAAGGCACGCAGGTAATCGATCTCCATATCCGCTTCGCGCGCGCCCAGATAGATGTGTTTGGCGATGCCGTTCTTGCCCAGCCGGACGGGCACCACATCCATCGTGTCCGCGTATTCCAGCACCAGCCAGCGCGGCAGCGCAGCCACGCCACGGCCGCTGGCGACCATCTGAAGCATGATGTCGGTGGTCTCGATCGGCTTATGCCGCTTGGGCGTGATGCCGGCGGGCGTGAGGAACATGCTGTAGATATCCAGACGATCGACCGGCACCGGGTAGGTCACCAGTACCTCGTTGGTCAGTTGCTTGGGCTTGATGAATTCCTCGCTGGCGAGCTTGTGGTTTCCCGCGACGACCAAGACTTGCTCGTAGTCGAACACCGGTTCGAAGACGAGACCGGGTTTGTCCAGCGGATCGGGCGTGACCAGCAGGTCGATCTCGTAACCGAACAGGGCGCCGATGCCACCGAACTGGAATTTTTGTTTGACGTCGACATCCACATCCGGCCACGCGGCCAAATAGGGCGACACGACTTTCAACAGCCACTGGTAGCACGGGTGACATTCCATGCCGATCCGCAAGGCGCCTCGCTCACCTTGGGCGAACTGCCGCAGGCGTTCCTCGGCCAGACTCAACTGCGGCAGCACCCGATTGGCCACCGCCAGCAGATATTGGCCGGCCTGCGTGAGGCGCAGGCCACGGCCTTCACGCAGCCAGATGTCGGTGCCCAACTGCTGCTCCAACTTTTTCATGCTGTGGCTCAACGCCGACTGCGTCACATGCAGCACGCCCGCCGCAGCGGTCAGCGACCCCTGCTTCTCCACCTCTTGCACGATGGACAAATGAATACGATCAAGCATGATGAATGAGCAAATTTCATATTTTATTGAGATTGCAACATTCTAATTCATCAGTGACGAGCTCGTGATCTGCCGATTAGCGGTTTCGGGGGGAGCATCGAGGCCGCCATGCGCTGAGTCGGTACCGCGACACCAGTGCTGCGATGCCTGTGTTTCAAGCGACGTGAGCGCTTTCCGATGCATCTGGGCGCCCGAGACTCGAAAAACAATTCAATAGAAGCGCAACGATGGCGATCAGCGCAAAGTGGAAACACATCACGCGATATGGCATGTCCCCACGCACCACGGCTTCTGGCAAATACATATGCAGGGAAGTGTTCAACACCGTACTCGCGATGAGAATCATCCCGAATGCCATGCAGAACACCATCAAAGGTATGTTCGCGCTCCGTAACCTGCGTGATTTAGGAGCGAGTCCAACGCCAACAATGAACAGCATCACGGCCGGTACAAACAAATGCGATGGATGCGCCATGGGGAAAACGTACCAGCCCCAGAAGCCCGGGTCTGATGCGGCGAGCAAGGCCCAGAGGTGCAGTGCGCACGATAGCGTCAGACAACTCACAGAAACGATGCGGCGCAAGGTCAGACGTTCGTGGGGTGCAGGGATGGCGTTGGCGTCCGAATCAATGCTGTTGTGCAGCAGAAGAATCGCCACGATGTACACGGGCAGATTCACGAATACGACGATCAAGTAGATCAGCCATGAAACCACCAGCGTCCACAACACGATCGTCCAGATAAACACCGGAAGCGCCCACGGCTTTCGCCATAGTAGTCCGATGCTTGCGACCAACAACCCCAAGTTCGCAAGGATCACAACAACTTCCAAGCACAACGCACGCCCCGGTGTCGTTCGAATGATCTCTGTTACATCGTGATCGTAAGCAAACCAGAAAATGAATGCCCGAATGAGCGATGTCAACGCTACCAGGATGGTGCCGCATGCGATGACGGGCACAGTGAATCCGTCACGAGCAAGAGGTCGAATGATCTTCGATTTCGATGCGTTTTCTTTAGTATTCCTCATCGAATATCGCGACTCATTCGTTGCCCCTCTTGAACGGAAGCGACGGAGAATAGCACTTGATCGCGTGAATCTAGAGCCCCATAGTGCGTCGACTACGAGATTTGAGCGATTTCTGATGTTGGCTCAGGACGTCGTCCGCAAACGACGCCCCTCATGCATCTACCTGAACGGGCTACGGCATCACCCCGCCATCCCCAACACCAATTCACGATAAATATCGCGCGCCCCTTCCAGTTGATCGAGCGCGATGGATTCGTCAATCGTGTGAGCATCCTCCTCGTTACCAGGGCCCAGCCCAATGGTTGGAATGCCGCGCCGTCCTGCCGATTCCGAGCCGTTGGTGCAAAAGCGCCAGGTGCCCAGACTCGGCGTGCGCCCTGCTGCCTGCACTGCCTGCGCGGCACTCGACACGAGCGCATGATCGTCGGCGATCTGCCAAGCCGGTAGCCACCGGAACGGCCGCGCACAACACCCAGTGAACGTGCGCACCTTGTCACCCGTCACCGCGAGCGTGAACCGACCCAGCCCTGCCGCGCGCAACCTTGCTTCGATTGCTGACAAAACATCTTGCGACGTCTCCCCCGGCAACGTGCGACGATCAAAGCGAATCGTCGTCGCGGTCGGGATCATCGAGATCGAAGGGTACGGCGTCGACACGATATCGGTCGGTACCAGCAACGCATCCCCCAGCGATGCGTGCGTCGGCAATTCAAGGTTTTGCAGCACGATCAACGCCTGCGCTGCCGCATGCAGTGGATTGACGCCGCATTCGGGCGACGCCGCATGCGCGGGCGTGCCCTCGAACGTCAGCAGAATCTCCATCCGCCCCTTCTGCCCAGACTTGATCTGAAGCTTCGACGGCTCGCAAATGACCACGGCCGCCGGTGAGCAGAGATCGAGCACGGAGGCCAGCGCAAACCCCTCCACCACCTCCTCCATCACGCTTGCAGACACCGCCACGCGCCGCGTCAGGCGTCCAGTGCGCGCCGCTTCCGCAACACCGCACAGTGCGGCGGCAATGCCGCCTTTCATGTCCGTACTACCGCGCCCATACAGTCGGCCGTCCCGGATCTCACCGCCAAACGGCTCGGTCGTCCACTCGCCGACGACAGGCACAACGTCCATGTGACCGTCGAGGAGCAACGCGAGATCGGCATTTTCGGGGCCGACAATCCCGAGCACCGAGCCGTTATCGTCACGACGCACGTCGGTAAAGCCGAGCTCGCGCATGCGCCGCTCCACCAGCGCCGCCATGTTGCCTTCGTCTCCCGAGAGACTGGGCGTGCGCACCATTTCCTGTGTCAAAGCAATGACGTCGATCGTCATGAGTCCGGGTCCGAAATAAGAGGGGGTGACAGAAGAATCAACGATTGACCAGCTTCGCCGGCACGCGCAATACGAGGATGGCGCCGATAAACGCAAAGCTCGCGAGGAAGTACATGCCCCAGTCGGTCGAGCCCGTGCTGTCCTTGATCCAACCGATCGCATACGGGCTCACGAACGCGGCCAAGCCGGCGAACGCATTGATGCCCGCGATGCCCGCGGCGGCACTCCGGCCTTCCAGAAACGCCGTGGGCAAGCTCCAGAACAACGGCGAGCAGACCATGCAACCTGCCGCAGCGACCGACAACATCGCAACCGCCACCGTCGGGTTGTGACCGAACAGCGTCGACAGAATCAAACCGATGCCACCTACGATGAACGGAATCACCATGTGCCAGCGACGCTCACGCGTCTTGTCGGAATGACGGCACACCAGAATCATCGACACCACCGCGCAAGCATTCGGAATCGCCGTCAGCAAGCCAATCTCCAGCAGCGACGTCACACCGGTCGACTTGATGACCGACGGCACCCAGAAAGCGAGGCCCGACAGACTCGACACCGTGCAATAGCAGATCAACGCCATATGCAGCACGCGACGGTCTTGCAGCAACTTCCACAGCGATACGTGCTCGACCTTCTCACGCGTCTCGGCGGCCACGTTGTGCGCAAGGCGTGACTTCTCCGCGTCGCTCAGCCAGCGCGCGTCGACAATGCGGTCATCGAGATAGGCCAGCACGGCGATGCCGAGAATCAACGAGGGCACCGCCTCGATGATGAACATCCACTGCCATCCGGCCATGCCGTGCCCCATGTGGAACGTCTGCATGATCCAGCCCGACAGCGGCCCGCCGAGAATGCCGGCGAACGGTACGGCCGTCATGAAGATCGCCACGATCTGACCGCGTCGTGCCGACGGAAACCAGTACGTCAGGTACAGGATGATGCCGGGATAGAAACCCGCCTCGGCGGCACCCAGCAAGAAGCGCAGCACGTAGAACTGCGTCGGCGTCTGTGCAAACGCCATCGCGGCCGAAATGAATCCCCACAGCACCATGATGCGAGCCAGCGTTTTTCTCGCGCCGATGCGATGCATCAACACGTTGCTGGGCACTTCGAACAGAAAATAGCCGATGAAGAAGATGCCCGCGCCGAGGCCGTACACCGTTTCGGAAAAGCCGAGGTCGTCGAGCATCTGAAGCTTGGCAAAGCCGACGTTCACGCGATCGAGAAATGCGGCCACATAGCAGAGCATCAGGAACGGCACGAGGCGCCACGCGACACGGCGGTACAGTGCATTATCAGAGGCGTCGCTCATGGCACGAGGGTCGGCATGGCTCGCGGAAATGCCCGCGAGATTGGCAGGGGGAGGTGCGTTTTTCATCATAGGCTCCAGCGCGAAAAATAACGTGACGTACTGTTGGCCAGGCGTGATGTGCCCGAAGACTTCGGCATAAGCTTCGGGCAACACGTTCCCCTGCGGGCCTGTCGGCCTGCATGCCTGATACGGGGGTTGAACATTCGGAAGAGGCCACGCGTTGCCTGACGCGCGCCTCGGGTGAGACGGTGCTACAACGGGCGCATTACCCTTGTGGTGCAACCGCGCCGCGACGTTCGACGATCATGCGATAGGCCTCCGGACGACGGTGTTTGGCGAAGTTGAAAGTGGTGTTCTTGTACGAGTTGCAGAGATCCAGATCGCAGCGCGCGATGGCGAGTTCGTCGCCCTTGGTCGAGCACGCCGCCACCACTTCGCCCGACGGCGCAATGATGCAGGTGCCGCCGATCATCTCGCAGCCCTCTTCGTTGCCTGCCTTGGCGACACCGACCACCCACGTGCCGTTCTGGTACGCGCCGGCCTGCATCACAAGCTGGTTGTGGAACATCGAAAGGTCGTCGTGCTCGGGCGCAGGCGGGTTGTGCACCGGCGTGTTGTAGCCGAGCAGAATCATCTCGACGCCTTGCAGGCCCATCACGCGATAAGTCTCCGACCAGCGACGGTCATTGCACAGCGCCATGCCCATGACACCGCCGAAACCACGCCATACGTCGAACGTCTCACCCGGCTCGAAGTAGTACTTCTCAAGATGCTGGAACGCCCGCCACGGCTCGTGTTCGGCATGGCCCGGCAGGTGGACCTTGCGGTACTTGCCGATGATGTTGCCGTCGGCCCCGACAAGAATCGACGTGTTGAAACGATGCGGCCGGCCAGCGTCGTCGAGCGCGATCTCGGCGTAACCCAGATAGAAACCGATACCGAGACGCTTGGCGGTATCGAACAATGCCTGCGTCTGCGGACCGGGCATCTCGCGCTCGTAGAAGGCGTCGATCTCGACCGGGTCTTCCATATACCAGCGCGGGAAAAACGTGGTGAGTGCCAGCTCCGGGAAGACGACAAGATTGCAGCCCATCGCATGGGCGTTGTGCAGGTGAGCGAGCAGACGCTCCATCACGTCGGCACGGGAATCGGCGCGCTGGATCGGCCCCAGCTGCGCGGCGGCGACGTTGACGATACGGGACATTACGTTATCTCCTTGATGAATCCTCGAACACCCGCGAGCACAATGGCCCGGGGCATCTTCGCTGTCATGCGCGGCATATCGCGCGCTACTTCAATCTGAATCCGAATCACAATCGGCATGCCGATCACGCGGCCAACTCGCACATCAACGCGAGCAGCATGTTGGCCCCGGCATCGATGTCGGCGTCGTGGGTAAATTCGGCCACGTTGTGCGACAGCCCCTTCACGCTGGGCACAAAAATCATGCCGGCCGGACACACCCGCGCAAGCATCTGCGCGTCGTGCCCGGCACCGCTGGGCAGTCGACGCACGGAGTGGCCACGCGCCTTGGCGAGCGATTCGACCCGCGCAACGATGCGCTCGTCGAATTGCACCGGCGCGAAATCAGCCAGCGAACGGCGCGTGAGGCGAACGCCCTCTGCGTCAGCCAGCGCATCCGCCTTCTCGAACACACGGCGCACGGCCTCTTCCAGCGCATTCGCGTCGGTGTTGCGCAGGTCGAGCGTGAAGACGGCCCGGTTTGGAATCACGTTGACGAGGTTCGGCGAGAGCGTGACGTGGCCCACCGTGGCGAGTTGTCCGCCACCGATCTCGCGCGCCACTTCACGCGCGAACCGCGCTATCTCGAATGCGACGTAACCGGCGTCGTGACGCATGTGCATTGGTGTTGTGCCCGCGTGGTTCGAGACACCCTCAATGGTGAACTCGGTCCAGTGAATGCCCTGCACGCCCGTCACAGCACCGATGGTGATGCCCTCGTGCTCCAACACCGGACCTTGTTCGACATGAAGCTCGACGAAGGCGTGTACATCCGGTTGTCCGACAGGTTGCGGGCCGTCGTAACCGATGCGCGTCAGGTTCTCGCGCACGGACGTGCCGTCGATACCCACGGTATCGAGTGCGTCGTCGAGCGCCATGCCACCGGCGTAGACGAGGCTGCCCATCATGTCGGGCGAGAAGCGCGCGCCCTCTTCGTTCGTGAAGAACGCGACCGCCAGCGGACGTCGCGTCACAACCTCGGCGTCGTTAAGCGCGGCGATGACTTCCAGCCCCGCAAGCACGCCGAGGTTGCCGTCGTATCGCCCGCCGGTGCGCACCGTATCGATGTGCGAGCCAGTCATGACCGGCGGCCCATCCTCAAGACCGGCGCGCACACCGACCACGTTGCCGATGGCGTCGACCGTCACTGTCAGACCCAACTCCCGCATCCAGCCGGCAACCAGGTTGCGGCCTTCTCCGTCGGCGTCGGTCAGTGCGAGACGGCAACATCCGCCGCCGTCAATCGCGCCGACCTCCGCCAATGCGGTAATGCGCGAGAGCAAGCGCGGCAGAGAGATGCGCAGACCGGTGTGCAGGTTGTCGATCACGTCGGTGGGCGTTGCTGTGAATAACGTGCTCATGGTGCGGTCCGGCGTCACGCAGCTTGTTGCGCGATGCCTGCGGCCACGGCTTCGGCGGGCTTGCCGACGATTTTCTCGAACAGCACAGGATCGGTTGCCCCTTCGCTGCCGAACACCAGCACGCGGCTCGTTGCGTCGAGTCCCAAGGCGGCACGCGTCTCGGCGTCTGCGGCAGCACCAAGACAGCCCGCGAGGCCAGCCACCGCCGACTCACCCGCGACCATCGGGGCATCGCCGAAGCGGCCGTCCGCGAGAATGCGCATCGTCTCGAGCGCGGACTCGTCGTCGATGGTGAGGAATGCTTGTGCTCCCGGCGCGAGGATCTCCCATGCCAGCAGCGAAACCTCCCCGCACGCAAGACCGGCCATCACGGTATCGAGATCGCCGTGAACCGCCACCGGTTGGCCCGCACGCGCGCTTTCGAACAGGCATGCCGCCTTGTCCGGCTCGACCACGACGAAACGCGGACGCGCTTCGCCGGTGAGTTCGAGCGTCTCCCAGAAATGGGCCAGCACTGCCGCCGCGAGTCCACCGACACCGCCTTGCAGAAACACGTGCGTCGGCAGTTGACCAGTCGCATCGCGAAACTGACGCAGCGCTTCGTCGGCCATGACGGCGTAGCCTTGCATCACGTCCTTCGGGACATCCATATAACCGGGGTACGACGTATCCGAAACCACGAAACGGCCGAGACGCGCGGCATCTTCCGCGGCCTGACGTACGGCATCGTCATAGTTACCGGCCGTGCGCACCACTTGCGCGCCGTAATGCGCAATCGCGTCGACGCGGCCCTGACTCACCGTGGCGTGCACGTAGATGACGCATTCGCAACCGAAGCGCTGGGCGCCCCATGCCACCGACCGGCCGTGGTTCCCGTCGGTCGCGCAGGTCACGCACAACGTGCGCGTCAGCTCGGCGAAACGCCCTGACAAGAGGTCTGCCACCGTGACACCCGTCTCGCCCGTGCGCGCTTCGATCTCGCGAATCAGCAGCCGGCTCACGGCATAAGCGCCGCCTAGTGCCTTGAAGCTGCCCAGACCGAAACGCCCGGCCTCGTCCTTGTAGCGAATCTGCGCTACGCCAGCAGCGCGGGCCAGACCACTCAACGACACCAACGGGGTAGTGGCATAGCCGGGCCAGCGCGTGATTTCTCGCGATGCCGTGGCGAACGCGTCACCGCCGAGAATCTCGCGGCGGGCATCGCCGTACGGTGCACCGGGCTGTTCCGCCGGGTTCACGAAGCGCTGCAAGCGCAGATTGGGAAGGGGGGGCGTCATACGTGTCTCCTCAGTCTTTGGATAGATGCTTGAGATCGCCGGATCGGTAGGGATCAAGCGCTCACCGCACGCCGGTCAGCGATGCAAATCGCCGTAGTCGTCGTGCAGGCGTTCGATACGGGCAAGCCGCTCACGCGCGGCGTCGCCCAGTGCAATGCCGAGGCGGGTGCACAGGTGATTGATCAGGCTCATGGCAGCGATGTACGAGTCGAACATGCCGGCGGTGCGGTTCACGCAGCGCAGCACGACGTCGCTGCGCGCGGGCAGTTCGGTGGCCGTCGGGTCGGTCAGTATCACCACCCGTGCGCCGACGCGGTTGGCATGCTCGACCATCGGGCGCAACAACGTCACGCGGCGACGGAAGTCCATCACGATCAGCACGTCGTCGGCGCTCAGGTCGGCGAGGTCTTCCGCCAGATTCAGGCCTGCGCCCGGCACCAGCAGAACGCCGTCGCGCACCTGCGTCAGCAGGGCCCACATGTACTGCGCCAGCACCCGCCCGTTGCGGAAGCCGGCAATCGCGACACGACGGGCACCCGCAGCAATCTCGACCGCGCGGTCGATATCGCCCGCGTCGATGCGCTCGAAGGTGTGCGCAAGGTTTTGCAGGTCGGCGGCGAGATGGCTGCCCAGCGCCCCCTCAGGTGCGTTGGTCGAAGGTGCCGGTGCCGCAATACCCGCCAGCGCGTAGAGCGGCGAGCCGTGGTCGGCGTCGTCGCGCATGCGGGTGCGAAGGTCGTTGAACGTTTCGTAGCCGAGCCGCCGGAAAAACCGGGCCGCCGATGCCTTCGAGACCTGCGCCATGTCCGCCAACTCGGTTGCGGAATAGGCCGCGAGCTGGGACAGATGCGCCAGCGTTACGTCGGCCAAGCGCTTCTCGCTCGGCGTGAAATCGTCTTGCAGTTGCAGGATGCGGTCTTGCAGCGTGCCGTTCATGGTGATGTCCAGTCGCCCGTCCGTTACCGGTGGGCGGAGGTTTGAGGGTTCCGGGAAGTTGCCACAACGCGCCGGTTGCGTCGCGTGTTTCAGTGTCATTGTCTTTTTGGAACCGTTGTTTCAGTAAACTATGTATACGAAAATAAAGTGTCAAACGAAAAAAATAGATTTTTAGCCGTGCCCTCCGAAACGCTGTCGCAATCGCGCGATCCGGGACGAGTAGAATCCGCCTGTCGCAGCGTATGGTCGGCAATGGTCCCGGCCGCAGGCGACGCTTAACTGGCACGGGCATGGACATGAACATCAAGACAGCAGTCGCGCTGGCGCTGACAGTGGCCGCGAGTTGGGCACACGCCGAGAAGATTGGCGACGTGAGCACGGCGTTCAAGTGGGTGGGACCTGATCACAAGATCGTGGTCGATGCATACGACGACCCGAAGGTGCGCGGCGTCACGTGCTACGTGTCGCGGGCGAAGACGGGTGGCGTGAAGGGCATGGTCGGGCTCGCGGAAGACAAGGCCGACGCCTCGATCGCGTGCCGGCCGGTCGGGCCGATCACGTTTACCGGGCCGTTACCGAAGGAAGAAGAAGTTTTCTCGGAGAGCCTCTCGCCGCTGTTCAAGAAGCTGCGGATCGTGCGCATGGTCGACAAGGCGCGCAACACGCTCGTCTATCTGACCTACTCCGACAAACTGATCGACGGTTCGCCGCAAAACGCCGTCACGGCCGTGCCCGTGGATCGCGCGATGGTCATTCCGACAAAATGAACCAGCCTTCGACCCTGACCTTCACCGCTACCACCCCCGCCGACGCCGACCTTCTGGTCGACATGCGGATTGCCGCGATGCGTGAAAGTCTGGAGCGCATCGGACGCTTCGATCCTCAGCGCGCCAGAGACCGCTTTCTCGCCTCATTCGATCCGGCGCTGTGCAAGTTCATCGAGATCGACGGCGTCCGCGTTGGCTTCGTACTCGTGCGCCCAGAGGCAGACCACTGGCGACTGAATCACCTTTACGTGCTTCCGGAACATCAGGGCAAGGGCATCGGCGCGCGCGTTCTGCAAGACCTGTTCAATCGTGCCGACGCGCAGCGCATGCCGATTCGTGTGGGGGCCTTGCGCGGCAGTGATTCCAACCGCTTTTACCAGCGGCATGGCTTTGTAAAAACGGAAGAATCGGAATGGGACATCGACTACGTGCGTCTGGCATAGTCTTGCGACAGGTCATGACTCACCATCACGGGAGCGTACATGCAACTCGGGATCGACGAAGCCAAAGCACTCGCACGACGCGCCGCCATGGCGGCGGGCGCGAGCGCCCCGACCGCCACATCACTTGCCAATGCCACGGTTGCCGCTGAACTCGCGGGCCACGCGTCGGTAGGTTTCGCCCATCTGCCGGACTATCTCGAAGGCTTTGCTACCGGCCGTATCGCCAGTGCCGCGCAACCCGACATCAGCGCACCAATGCCGACCACCCTGCGTGTCGACGCAAAAACCGGCATCGCCCAACTCGGCTTCGATCTGGCGTTTCCCCGACTCGTGGAGAACGCAAAGCAATACGGTGTCGCGCTGTTCTTGCAAGCCAACAGCTATACCGTGGGCGAATTGAGCTATTACACGCGGCGACTGGCCGAGGCGGGACTCGTCTGTCTGGCAACGTCCAACGGACCTGCGATGGTGACCACCGAGCAAAGCCGCCAGCCGGTATTCGGCACCAACCCGTTGTCATTTGCCGCACCGATCGACGGTGGACGCCCGCTTGTCGTCGATCAGGCCTCGAGTGCCACGGCGTTCGTCAACGTCCGCGAAGCCGCCGCACGCGGCGAGGCCATCCCCGAAGGCTGGGCATTGGACGCCACCGGTGCGCCGACGACGGATGCGCACGACGCACTGACCGGCATGCTGCTGGCGTTTGGTGGTGCCCGCGGTGCCAACATCGCGTTGATCGTGGAAGTGCTGTCCGCAGGGCTGACCGGCGCGAACTGGTCGCTGGATGCCCCGTCGTTCCAACAGGGCGACGCATCACCGGGAGCTGGGTTGTTCATCGTCGCTATCGATCCGGCCGCGCTCGCGCCCGACTTGCCCGCGCGGCTGGCTGCGCACGCCGAACGCCTGTCCGCCAAGGGCATCTATCTTGCAGGGCGTAGCGCACCGCCGGATCACGTCACCATCTCGCCTTCGGTGCTTGCCGATATCGAACGCTTCGGTCGAGCCGCTAGGGCATAGGATCGTCAGGCGATTTAGAAAATTCCAAAGTCGTCATTGCTATCGGGAATCGCGCACAGTAATTCCTCAAGCCCCTGCCATCGTAGTCTTTTGGCAATACCTTCCAGCAGGCGGTAAGCGGTCGGCACCGAGACTCGGCGTCCGGCTTCAGCGCGGGATTTCACCACGTATAGGCGCGTGGCGCATGTCATTGGGCAATATTGCATTTGATATCCCTTAAAGGACGCGACGAGGCTAACGCGCGTTGAAAGCCGACATCAACGCCGCCAACACATCGCGCAACTCGGTCGTGCCGAAGCGTCGCTCGCTACCGGCTTCAACGTCGATTCTTCCGGCGTTCTGCGCGTCGAACGTATTCATCACGAGTTTCGCGAGGTTCGTGTTCAGCCCTGCGCGTGCCAACACATTCGCCCACTCGCTGCGCGGCAACGCGAAGGCCGCGACGCCGCGCCCGCTGAGTTCGCTCAGTGTTCGCGCGACATCCTCGGCGTGGTAACGACGCGGCCCCTCGACACTGACGACACGAGCGTCATGGCCGTCATGGCCATCGAGCAAAAGCTGCGCGGCGACAACGCCGACATCCTTCGCCGCAACGGTCGGAAATGGCCTGTCGACGGGATGATGAAAGCTCGGCAGGCGCCCGGCAGACAACGCAACGAGCAATGTGCGCGCCCAGTTATGCATGTGCTCCGCCGAGCGCAGCAACGTGAGACGACGCGCCACTTCCCGATACGCCGTCTCAAGCTCGCGAAACAGCATCGTGATCCCCGAGTCCGCATCGAGTTCTGCGCCATAGTCCGACAACGCGAGCACATGCAAATGCGGATACTCACGCAATGTGCGCGCCGTCGTGCGAATCGTGTTGCGCATCGCGGCTTCAGGGTCGGCAGCACCGTGCACCACCGGACACAGCAACTGCACCGCCTGCGCACCCTCGAGCGCGCGATGTAACGACGCTTCGTCGTTGAGATCGGCGGCCACCACCTCGCATCCCATACGTTTGAATGCCTCGTGTTGTGCCGGGTCTCTCACGACAGCTCGCACGGCTTGCCCCGCCTGCCCAGCGCGCAACAGCGCCGCCACCGTCGAACGGCCAACGTTTCCCGATGCGCCAAAGATCACGTACATAGTGCCTCGCCTCTCATTCTTGAGTCTTGAGTCTACGAAGCCTCACGCCTGAAAACTCGCACAGACGGATGTTTCCGAACAGATTCGGATGACAACGTGAGCCCTCTATCGACGTGCGTCATGTCGCCACAAGCACGCCGCCTGAAATTGCAGGAGAATGCGACATCGCGTCGTCTCATGGAAGGCATGCAATGACTGCAACTCGTGCAACTCACACCACGCTGACGCCGCACTCCGGCCAGCGGAAAAGCCTGCTGTCGAGCGCGTCGCTTGGGTGGTCGGGGTTTGGTGCCGACCTGTTCAGCGTCGCCGCCGGGGCGCACCGCATTCCCGGCATCGCGCATCACCGTGTCGGCGTGCACGTTGGGCGCCCCGTCAAGGCAGTGTGTCGATGCGAAGGCCCGCCCACGGCGCGCATTCAGTCCCACGGCGACACCGACGTGATTCCCGCCGGCATGCCGGGCGAATGGTCCGACGACAACGACTGCACGATCCTCACCGTCTGGTTCGCCGACGATTTTGTGCGGAACACTTACGACCAGCTCGGCCTCACGGCTTCCGAGGCGCAGATTCGGCCGCAGTTCCAGTGGCGCGACACACGCTTTCAGCAGATGGCGTGGGCGATGCGCGCCGAACTCGAAGCCAAAGACGCCTCCGATCCGCTCTACGCCGAAAGCCTGTGCACGGCGATGCTCGTGCGTCTGGCGGGGGCTGGGGTGGCCGACCGTCAGCAAGATCGCAAAACGCGCACACTCTCCGCTCGCGCCGCCTCGCGCGTCATCGACTATGTCGAAGCGCATCTCGACGAGCGCCTTTCATTGACAGAACTGGCCGCACTCGTCGACCTGAGCGTGCCGCATTTCAAAGTGCTGTTTCGCGAAACGATGGGCGTGCCCGTCCACCGCTATGTCGTGCAACGCCGCCTCGAACGGGCTAAGGCGCTGCTGATTGAAGGCCGGCTGAGCGTGAGTCAAATCGCGCTCGAAGCCGGCTTCTCTCATCAGAGCCATATGGCGACGTGGATGAAGCGGGAGCTTGGCGCAACGCCGCGCGATATCGCAGCGAGCGCCGCCACCTCACGCACGGCGCCCTTGCGAAGCGCGATCCAGCCAGCCGACTAACGACAGCGCGACGGCAAACGCGAGCGCAACCATGCACACGCCGCTCCATCCGGCCCACGCCCACGCGGCCCCAGAGAGTGCCGCACCCATCGCGCCGCCGACAAAGAAGATGCCGACGAAGAGCGCGTTCAACCGGCCACGCGCCGCAGGGTTAAGCAGGTTGACCGCACGGCGTCCCAGCGTCTGGTCGGTGATCACACCCGCGTCGAGCGCTGCCGCCCCAGCGACCAACATCGCCAACGCCAGCACGGGATGTGCCACCGGCGAGAAACCGCCCCATCCCGCGCCCGCGGCGCCGAGCATGAGTACGGCGGCAATCATCACGATGTGCGAGACGATCTGCGTCGCATGCCCTGCGCCACGGTCGCCGAGATACCCGGCAAGCGGCGTCACAATCGCCCCCGAGGCCCCCGCCAGTGCGAACACGGCGATACCCTGCATGCCGAGGGAGAACGGGGGCTGCGCGAGTCGCAATGCGATGGCCGTCCAGAACGCGCTGAACGCCCCCAGCGCGAGCGCCGCCTGCAAGGAGCGACGTTGCAATACAGGTTCAGTCCGCAATAACGTCCAAAGCGAGCGGAGCAATGCCGGATAGGTCGCGCCGGTGTGCGGCGCGTGATTCGGCAACCGGAGGTACAGCACGACCGCGAGCAACGCGTCGGCGGCCGCCTCGATACCGAAGAACACACGCCACCCGAACGTGCCCGTAATCAGACTCGCCAGTGGACGCGACAACAAAATCCCGAGCATCAATCCGCTCATCACGTTGCCAATGGCCTGACCGCGCCGCTGCTCGGGCGCCATCGATGCCGCCATCGGCACCAGCATCTGTATCACGCTCGACGTCGCACCCGCGAGAAATACCGACGCCAGAAACACCCACCCCGAATGGGCCAGTGCAGACAGCGCCAGAAACGCCGCGCAGCACGTCAGCGTCACCACGATCAGGCGGCGATTCTCAAGCAAATCGCAGAGCGGCACGAGCAACAGCAGCCCTGCCGCATAGCCAAGCTGCGGCAACATCGCGATCAAGCCCGACAACCCTGCCGGTAAATTCAGCGCATGGCTCACCGGGCCTGTCAGCGGCTGCGCGGCGGACAAATTCAGGATGATGATGCCGACCGCTGCTGCGAAGAAAAGCGTCATTTGGCGGCTAAGGCCGACACCCGAGGGGGCGGCCGAGGGCGGTGGCAACACGGTTGACGGTAGCGGCGATGCCGTAGCGAAGTCGCGTGTACAGACGGAGGGTGGCTGAGTCATTTGGCGATTCCTGTGAGTCGGTCCGCCGATTGTAGGAACACCAACGTTATGCCACAATTGAATTATGTTTATATTGATTATGCGAGTTTGTTTTGAACACACATGACTTGCAGGCCTTCGTCGCGGTGGTCGAAAGCGAATCGATGGTGCGGGCGTCGGAGAAGCTCTTTCTGACGCAGCCGGGTTTGACGCGTCGCGTCCAAAACCTCGAAAAGATGCTCGGCATCGAACTGCTCGACCGTCAGAGCAAACCGCTCAAGCCCACCGCCGCAGGCGAAGAGGTCTATCGGCTGGCGCGCACCGTATTGCGTGCCGTCGACGACCTGATGGCCGTGGCGTCCACCGATCGCGAGCCGACCGGTGAGTTCAATATCGGCGTACCGCCGTTTCTGTCCGAACTGGCGCTGGAGCAACCGATCGATCGGCTGCGCAGTGCCTTCCCAAAGCTGACGCTTCGCGTGACGGCGGGCTGGTCGCCGGGCCTGTTGCAGAGCGTCGAGCGCGGCAAGCTGGACGCGGCTATCGTGCTGCTGCCCGAGCGTGCGGTGATGCCGGAAGGCCTGACGACGACGCTGCTCGCGCACAAACCTACGGTCGTGGTCGCGCCCCGCGCGTTCGGTCTTGCCGATAAATCCGCGACGCTCGCCGAATTGGCAGGGCATCCATGGGTGCTCAATCAGGATGGCTGCGGCATGCGCTCGGCGCTCAGCCGTGCGATGTCGACTGCGGGGTTGCCCTTCAATGTGGCGGTCGAAGCCTTCGGTTCCGAATTGCAGTTGTCGCTGGTCGCGCGTGGTCTCGGCGTCGGCCTCGCCGCGCCGGAAGTACTCGCACGCAGCCCCTATGCCGACACGCTCGAAGTCATCGATGTACCGGAATTCAAAAGCGGTCTGAACGTGTGGCTGGTACATGGCACGTTGCCGACCCGCCTCGTCCGCCCCGTCGCGCTGATACAGGATGCGCTGATCGCCGAGTTGGAAAAAGACGCCATCCAGAGAGTCAAAAAATCATGAGATTCGTCGTCGCAACGTACGGAACGGAAGGTGACACGCGCCCGCTGGCCATGCTGTGCCGGGCGTTGATGGACGCCGGTCACGAAGCCCGCCTGCTCGCCGACCACGCCACGCTCGACTTCCCGGCCAAGCTGGGGGTGCCTACCGTTGCGCTGGCCGGTGACATCAAAGGCACGCTGCGGCCTGAGCTTGCGATTGCCAACGTGGTGGCTACCCAGCGCGGCTTCTCCAGCATGGCGAGCGCACTGGCCCACATCGCCAATACGCACGCGCAGGCATGGCTGGAAACCATCGTCCGGGAAGGCGAAGGCTGTGACGCCGTCATCGTGTCGGGACTGGCCGCGTTTGTCGGACTCTCTGCGGCGGAGCATCTCGGCATCAAGGCCATCGGCACCGGTCTCATTCCGATCTCGCCCACGGCGGCGTTCGCCTCGCCCTTCTTCCCGCCGAAATGGGTCCCGTCGGTCCTCAACCGGGCCAGTCAAAGCTTCGTGAATCAGATGCTATGGCGGGCGTTCCGAAAGCAGACCAATGCCGCACGCGCTGCCGTGTGCGGACTGCCGCCGAGGCAGGCCTTGTGGACGCAGCACCCGATGCTGTACGGCATCTCGCCCAGCCTCGTCCCGCGTCCCACTGACTGGCCGGAAAACGCACAAATCTGCGGGCAATGGGTGTCGCCCTCCGCCGAATGGGTGGCCCCGCAGGCACTGACCGATTTCCTTGCGGCAGGCGAAGCGCCGATCTATGTCGGCTTCGGCAGCATGACGGGGTTCGACACCGAAAAACTGCTCGCGGAAACGGTCACCGCCGTGGCCGGTCGCAGAGCGCTGTTCTACCCGGGCTGGAGCGGTGCGAATACCTCTGGACTGCCATCTAATTTTCACGTGCTTGGCGACACGCCACACGACTGGCTGTTCCCGAAAACATCGCTCGTCATCCACCATGGCGGCGCCGGAACGTCACATTCGGCGACAGGTGCCGGTGTGCCCTCGGTGGTCGTGCCATTCGCTGGTGACCAGTGGTTCTGGGCCGATCGGTTGCGGCGTGCAGGCGTGGCGGATGAAGCCTTGAGCGGGCGGTCACTACGGGCCGCATCGCTGGCCAAGCGCCTCGAATTCGCTGAGCGCGCAACGACAAAGTCACGTGCGCAGGCACTGGGCGAACAGATGCGCTCGGAAACCGGTTTGCGCAACGCGATCAACGCCATCGAGCGGCTGATGACGGCGTGATACTGACGGCTCACCACACGCCATCCGCCCATTTCTGGCAATCAGTCCACGCACTTTAGTAGCCATTTGCGTTATAGTTTCACGTTGAGGACGACCTCAGCCTGCTGGCAAAACAATCCGGGACGGCCCGGCTCTACCGAAATAGGAGAGCCATATGGCTTGGATATATTTGCTGTTCGCAGGTCTTCTCGAGATCGTTTGGGCCTTTACGATGAAGCAGTCTGCGGGCTTCACGAAGTGGGTCCCCTCTGTCATCACCTTTGTCACCATGGCCGCCAGCTTCGGTTTGCTGTCGGTCTCCATGAAGACGCTTCCCCTTGGCACGGCTTACACCATCTGGACCGGTATCGGTGCCATCGGCGCATTTACCGTGGGTGTTCTCGTGCTCGGTGAGGCCGCCAGTGCCATGCGACTTCTCGCCGCCGTGCTCATCGTGAGCGGGCTCGTGCTGATGAAGCTCGCGTCATAACGCCGCACCCCAAAAGCCTGCATTGACGGAACCCTTGCGGGGGCGCGCGTGTCCGTATCACGAGTGACATCCGATGCCCCCTCCGCCGATTGCCCTTCAGCGACAACCGGCATTCAACCGTCACTCAGTCGTCATTGCGTCGCCAAGTACGCCCCTTCCCTGAACCCTTCCCTTTAGGAGGCCCGGTGGACCTCTCCGAGTACTTCCCTGCCTTGCTGTTTCTGCTCGTCGCCCTGCTCATGGGCACGGCGTTGCTGTTCGTTGCCAAGCCCATCCGCCCGCACCGGCCGGATGCCGAAAAGAACTCGGCGTACGAATGCGGATTCAATGCGTTCGGGGACGCGCGCAAACAGTTCGACGTCCGCTTTTATCGCGTCGCGATTTTCTTCATCGTCTTCGATATCGAACTCGCCTTCACCATCCCGTGGGCGGTCTCCATGCGCGAGGTCGGCTGGCCCGGCTTCATCGCGATGATGTTCTTCCTGTTCATTCTGGCGTTGGGCTTCGCGTACGAATGGGGCAAGAAAGCGCTGGAGTGGGAATAAGTCCAAATAGCCCCCCGTTCACTTCCGACACCCCCGTCAGCACCGACACTCGCGTGCACACCTGTTCATAAGCTGAACAGGTGTCATGCGCGAACACCCCTTCCAAACTCGGCGGAATTTATCTCGATGCCCGAGATACTTACGTTTCGAGGGATTGGTATCGAACTTGCTAATCCTTGAACGCGACGACGAGAACGTCGCGCAGCGCTCCCCTCGCGCAGGTTGAACTCATCTTCATTACCTCAAGGATGCTTACCGTGGACAAGATCGAATACCTCGAACGGCAGATCAAGGAACATCACGCGACGCTCGCACACCACCCCGTGTTTCACTCCATCGAATCGATACAAGGTTTGCAGGTCTTCATGGAGTGGCACGTCTTCGCGGTCTGGGATTTCATGTCGCTGGTCAAGCGTCTCCAGGCCGACCTCACCACGATCACGCTGCCGTGGGTTGCTCCGCGCAACATCCACGCAGCACGCCTGATCAACGAAATCGTGCTGGGCGAAGAGTGTGACGACACCCCGCAGGGCCCGATGAGCCACTTCGATCTCTACCTCGCCGCCATGCGCGACGTGGGCGCCGATACGCGCCAGATCGCCCAACTGATCGATCTGGTGAAAAAGGGCAACAGCGTGAGCGCATCGCTCGTGACCGTGGGTGCCCCGGCGCCGGTCGTGCGCTTCGTCAACTCGACTTTCGCCACCTGCTACGAAGGCGCCACGCACCAGGTGCTCGGCAACTTCTTCTACGGCCGCGAAAACGTGATTCCCGACATGTTCCGCACGCTGCTCGACGGCTGGAAGATCGACGCGAAGAGCGTGCCGTTGCTCACCTACTACCTCGATCGCCATATCGAAGTCGACTCGGGCGAACACGGCCCGGCCGCGCGCGCCATGATCGTCGAAGCCGCGCAGGGCGAAGAGCGTCTGATGATCGAAGCCCTCGAAGCCGGACTGCGCGCCATCGACGAGCGCCTGCGCCTGTGGGACGGCCTGCACGAACACATCGTGGCGCTGCAAAAGGAAGCGGTCGCCGCCTGAGTGCCGAGTTCTGGCGGGTCGTCGCTCTCACCCGCAGCCCCCGGGCGGACGCCCCCCGGTCCGCCCAGCTTTTCGCCAGTCCCCACGATCCGAGGCAACGCCATGTCATTGCAGAGTTACGTCAGCCACGCTGACCAATGGGAGCAACGCGCCACGATCCGCTCGCGCCCGCGCCGTATCGTCGAAGACGACGAGCTGAGCTACTACCCGGTCGAGCGTCAGCCGCTCTACGCGCATCCGGCGGTGATCGATGCCGGGCGCGACGTGCAGGAGTACATCCTGCTGCAAAGCTTCTACAAGTACATCAACGACGTCATCATCTTCGAGACGGAAATCGTCAACAAAACGGCACTCGCCATCGCCAAGTTGCGCTTTCCGTTCGAATTTCCGTTTGCGTGCCGCAGCGACGCGATGTCGGTCGTCATCGACGAGAACTACCACGCCTATGTGGCGATGGACTATCTCGATCAGGTGGAGCGCAACACCGGCATCGCCCCCATCGAGCAGAACCGCGAAATCGAACTCTCGCGCGCCATTCCCCGCGCGATGGAATACGTGCCCGAGCAATACGCCGCCGGCATGGAACTGCTGGGCGTGGCCATCTCCGAGAACACCGTGACGGCCGAAGTCGCCGCCTTCTCGCGCGACAACACGCTCAAGCGCTCGGTCAAGGGCGTGATGGCCGATCACCTCGCCGACGAGGGCCGCCATTCGGTGTTCTGGATCAATCTGGTCAAGCTCTACTGGCAGTCGATCGACGAGACGGCACGCATCGAACTCGGCCGTGGCCTGCCGTTCTTCCTCACGGAATACCTCACGAACGAGCTGCAACTGGAGTTCGATCGCCGTCTGATCAGCACGCTTGCGCTGCCGGCCGCCACGCGCGAACAGATCGCCAACGACATGGTCGGCGCCTACCCCATCACGAATCAGCACCCGATGATCGTCAACATCCGCAAGTTTCTGAAGATGGCCGGCCTGCTCGATCACGAACCCACCCGCGCCGCTGTTGCGCAATACCTCTGAGGACCGGGCCATGAGAGCGATTTCTTTCGCCGTCGTCGGTAACAACCGTCTGGGCGCACGTGTGTTTCAGGCACTCCACGACATGGGTCACGATGTGAGCCCGGCCTGCGCCGACGCCGGGCCCTTGCGCGATATCGCCGAGCAGTTGGGTGCCGCCGTGCCCGCCTCTGGCACGGTACTCACCGGTATCGAATGGCGCATCGACTGCGGCGCGGCCGATCCGCAAATCGGCTGCGAGGCACAACATAGCCTCACCTTCACTGCGCGCGCCCCGGCGTTCCCGCCCACGCGCGCCGATCTCGCGTGGCAATGGGCAGGCCCGAAGGGAATCGCCGACGTCGTGACCAGCGTCTGCCAGTTTGGCGAACCCGTGTGTGGCGCCGATCTGGCCGCCCAGATCGATATCGAAGCCGAAGCCCTGCTCGTGGATACGGTGAGCCGCCTCGGCCGCGATGCGCTTTCGCTCGACGACCTCAAACCGGCAAAGAAGAAGCCCGGCGGCGTCGCCCTCGACTTGCATCAGTTGTCCGGCTGGCATCTGACGAACGAAACCGCGCGCGACGTCGTACTCGAACCGTCGCTGCCCGAAATGGTGTCGCGCCGGGCCGTTGCCACGCCGTCCGCGATTGCCCTGCGCGATGCCGACGGCGACGTCGACTACCGCACCTTCGTGGGTGCATCGATGAAGCTGGCGTCGCAACTCGCTGCATTGATGCCGGCAGCGTCAGCCGACGACGATGCCCCGCGTGTCATTGCCGTGCGTCTTCGGAAGTCGCGCCTGCTGTACACGGCCATTCTCGGTGCCATCGGCGCGGGCGCCGCGTACGCGCCGCTCGACCCGTCGTTCCCGCCCGACCGCGTGCGCCAGATTCTGGAACAAAGCCGCGCCGTCTGCCTGCTCACCGATGAAGACTTCGACGCGAGCGTGCTGGCGGGTCTCGACGTCAAGGTGCTGCGCATCACGGCCCTCGACGCAGAGAACATCGATATCGCCAACACCTCGTGGCCGGTAGAGCGTCAAGCCGATCGCACGCAGCGTTGCGCCATCACGATCTTCACGTCCGGATCGACGGGCACGCCCAAGGGCGTCATGCTCACGCATCGAAATATCGTGCACTTCTGCCATTGGTATCGCGACTACATCGGCATGGACGCCAGCTCGCGCGTGTTGCAGTTTTGCACGGTGGCCTTCGACGTCTCCCTGCTCGACATCTTCCCGACGTTCCTTGCGGGCGCAACGCTTGTGATCCCGACGGAAGAACAGCGCCACGCACTGGATGACCTGAGCGCGCTCATCGCCGACGAAGCGCTGACGCATGCGTTCCTGCCGCCCGCCCTGCTCGCCGTGATGCCGGACGCCGAATGGCCTGCGCTGCGGCATCTGCTGACCGGCGGCGACGTCTGCTTCCCGGAAACCATCGCGCGCTGGAGCCAAGGGCGCGAATTCCACAACATCTTCGGCCCGGCCGAGTGCACGGTGCTCGTCACCATCGCGCGTCTGAAGGCGGGCGACAGCAACCGCATGATCGGCCGCCCGATTGCCAACGTGCGCTGCTACGTGCTCGACGAAGCGGGCGAACCCGCGCTGACCGGCCAACCGGGCGAACTGTGTGTGGCGGGTGCCGGCGTTGCCGACGGCTACCTGCACCGGCCGGATCTGACGCAAAACAGCTTCGTGCCGAATCCGTTTGCAGATGCCGACGGTGTCTGGCCTGCCGCCAGCGACGAGACGCTGTATCGCACGGGCGACATCGTGCAGTGGGACGACAGCGGCGTGCTGCACTTCGTGGGCCGTCGCGATGCACAGGTGAAGATTCGCGGCTTCCGCGTGGAAATGGGCGAGATCGAAGGGGCCGTGCTGGCCACTGGCCTCTATGGCCAGTGCGCTTGCGTGGTGGATGAGCGCAAACGCATTCGTGGCTTCGTCGCACGCCCCGGCTCGGCGCAGGCGACTGGCGACGCGGTGCGCGAACAACTCGCCGCGCGGCTGCCCGACTACATGGTGCCGTTTGAGATCGTGGTGCTCGACGCCCTGCCCGCCACCAACAACGGCAAGATCGACCGGGGCGCGCTCTCGCGCATGCCGGCGCAGCGCATCGTTGCGGCCACGGAAGACGAACCGCTCACCGAAACGGAAACGCAGTTGCGCGCGCTCTGGGCACGGCTGCTTGATCTCGAACCGTTCGAGATTGGCCGCGACGATTCGTTCTTCAATCTCGGTGGCCACTCGTTGCTGGTCTCCCGCCTGATGCTGGCCGTGAAGAAGGAGTTTGGCGGCAATGCACCGCTCGCGCGCTTCATGGAGCGTCCGACCGTGGGCGCGTTGGCCTCGCTGCTGACCAGCGACGATCTGAAGAAGGGCGAGCGCATTCCGCAGCGCGTCTTCGACGACATGGCACTGCCAGAGGACATTCGCCCGGTCGATGGACTGCGTCCGACGCCCGACGGTGCCAAGGCAATTCTGCTGACCGGCGCCAACGGTTTCCTCGGCACGTTTATCGCAGCGGAGTTGATCGCGCAAACGTCCGCCATCGTACATTGCATGGTGCGCGCGCCCAGTCAGAAGGACGGTGAAGGCCGTCTCGCACAAGCGCTGCACGCCAACGGTCTCGGCGCACTGATCGGGCACCCGCGCCTGAAGGTCGTGCTCGGCGATCTGGCCAAGCCGCATCTTGGACTCACCCCCGATACGTGGCACGCACTCGCACGCGACATCGATGCGATTTATCACAACGGTGCGCACGTCAACCACGTCTACGACTACCCGTATCTGTACGACGCGAATGTCGGCGCGACGCTCGAACTGCTGCGGCTCGCCTGCGAGTACCGCAACAAGTCGATGCACTTCGTCTCGACGCTGTCGGCAGCGAGTGCGATGGACGACAAGGGCCACGTGCTCGAAGCCGGCCCCGCGCGCAATGCCCCGGCGTTCGTGAACAACGGCTACAACGTGACGAAATGGGTCGCGGAGCATCTGGTCTGGGAGGCCGCCGAGCGCGGCGTGGACGCGACCATCCTGCGCCCGGGCAATATCACGGGCGTGGCGAGTTCCGGCCTGTGCCAGCCCACGCGCAACCGCATCCTGCTGCTCGTGAAGGGGTCGCTGCAACTGGGCGCAGCACCGGCCGGCGACACCGATTTCGACTTCACACCGGTCGACTTCCTCGCGCACGCTGCGGTGCGTTGCACGACTGACCCGCAGCGCGAATTGCGCGTGTTCCACCTGCAAAACCCGCAACCGCTGACGTGGGAAGACTATCTCGGCGCATTGGCACCCTGCGGCTACGCACTGGCGTTGGAAGAGCCCGCCGACTGGCGCAACCGCCTCACGTCGATCGATGAAACGAACGCGCTGTTCGATGTCGTGGCGTTCTATCTCGACGACAGCCAGGAAGACATCGGCGACATGGCGCGCATTGCGCACCAGCGCACCGCCGAAACGCTGGGACGTCTGGGCGTCGCTTACCCGCGCAAAGACCCCCAGTTGCTGGCGGCGCACTTCAACTACCTGATCGAAAGCGGTTTTCTGCCGCTGCCGGCCGCCGTCGACGAGCCGTACACACAACGAGAGCTGGACACCGAGCCGGCCGCCTGACCTCGTGGATTCAATGATTCTCGTGCAGTCCCTTCTCACCTCAAGGAGCACATCATGCTGCAAAAAGTCCGCACCGAGCTGCAACCCGACACGCTGATTCACAACCTGAGCACCACCGTGCATGCCGGCGTCGCGGATCTCGACGCCCCTGCACGCAAGGTGTGGGACGTGGTTGGCCGCTTCGACGGCTACAACCGCTTTGTCACCGGTCTGGAGTACATCCAGATGACCGGCACCGCCACCGGCCCGCGCTCGCTGCGCCACAAGCACTTCACCGGCGGCGACCTCGTCGTGGAGCAACTGAACACGCGCGACGATGCCGGCATGACGATGAGCTGGACGCTCATTTACACCACGTTCGACATCGGCAACATGTGGGCGTCGATGGAAGTCGTGCCGCGCGGCGACAACGGCTGTACGGCCACCTACCGCATCGTCGGCGAAGCCAAATCCGGCAACCCGAAAGACCAACCGGCGTTCGACGCCTTTGCCGTCGCGTTCCTGAAAATGGCGATGGACAACCTGCGCACGATGTTCAACGGCTGACCGGGACGCTGCGAGACGTTGGCTGCCCTTCGATCCTCCGCGGCGCTTGCTGCGGAGGATTTCTTACCTGCTTCGTCACGGACCGCCTCATGGACAGACATCTCCCGCCCGCCGGGCGCTGGCAACTTGCGATGCGCGCGCAACGCATGAAGCCGTCGTCGTTGCGAGAACTACTCAAGGTCGCCGAACGTCCCGACATCATCTCGTTCGCCGGCGGCTTGCCTTCCCCCTATGCCTTGCCCGTCGAACGGCTGCGCGCTGCGGCCGACGACATCCTGCGCCACGACGCGACCGGCGCGCTGCAATACGGCCCCTCGGAGGGCTACACGCCGTTGCGCGAGGCCATCGCCGAGCGTCTTTCGACAGGCGGCACACGCATCAACGCGTCTCGGATTCTCGTCACCACCGGCTCCCAGCAAGCGCTCGATCTCGTGGCCCGCGTGCTGATCGACCCGGGTAGCCGCGTGCTGGTCGAAACACCGACGTACCTCGGCGCCGTACAAGCGCTCGCGCAGTACGAACCGGCCTTCGAAGAAGTGCCGACCGATGCCGCCGGCCTGCTTCCCGACCGGCTCAGCGACGCCTCGATGCGCTCCGCCCGCCTGCTCTACACGCAGCCCAACTTTCAAAATCCGACCGGGCGCACGCTGTCCCTTGAGCGACGCATTGCGCTCGTCTCTCGCGCCCACGACGCGGGGTTGCTGCTGGTCGAAGACGACCCCTATGGCGAACTCGTGTACAGCGGCCACACGCCGCCATCGCTGCTCTCGATGGCGCCGGAGAGCGTGGTTCACCTTGGCTCGTTCTCGAAAGTGATTGCGCCGGGATTGCGCGTCGGCTATCTGGTCGCGCCAGAGGAACTGATGGTCAAGCTGTTGCAGGCCAAACAGGCGAGCGACCTCCACACCACCGGCCTCACGCAACGGCTTGCCCACGCGCTGCTCACCGACGGCGATTACGACGCTCACCTCACGGCCATCCGCCTGCGCTACCGCGCGCAATGCGCGCTGATGCTCAAATGCCTCGCGCAATACATGCCCGACGGTGTTTCATGGACGCGTCCCGCTGGCGGCATGTTCCTGTGGGTCACGCTGCCCGAACAAATCGACAGCGCGCACCTGTTCGAAGACGCCCTCAAACTTGGCGTCGCGTTTATCCCCGGTGCATCGTTTCACGCCATCTCACCGCAAGCGAATACGTTGCGGCTGACGTTCGCGACTGCGACGCCCACGGAGATCGAAACCGGTATTGCGCGTCTGGCCGATGCCATCAAGGCACGCCTGCGAGAAACGGCGGTCTGCGTCGCCGTGCCCTGACCCTCACCCGCTCCCTCACCTTCAACACGGTGCATTGGCCGTCGCGCCCGGTGCACCGCCTCATGCACACGCCTGAAGCGTGGTGTCCGTTTGTTCGGTCAGTCCCAGGTGTTGCGCGATTTGCCGGAATCGCGCGACGCACGGGTTGGTCGTCGCTGCACTCCACACCAGCGCAACGTCGATGAACGGCGCGCGCAGCAACGGGATGAATTTCACGTTATCCGCGTGTGTGCTGCGCATCGAGTTGTGCACCAGCGCCACCCCCAGCCGTTGTCCGACCAGATTGACGATGGTCTGCTGAAAGTTCGTCTCGAGACGCACCTGCGGCATGAAACCGGCCTGCCGGCAGTGTTCGGTAATGGTGTTGTAGATATAGGGCGACGCGTCGCGCGGCGAAATGATGAACGAATCGTCCTTCAATTCGGCAACGGAGATTGCCGAACGAGACTCCAGCCGATGCCCCGCCGGCAGCGCGGCCACCAGCGGCTCGCGAAAGATGGTTTCCGTGCACAGCTCGTCGGTCGCATCCGACGAATACATGATGCCCACGTCGAGCTTGCCGCTGCGCAGATCTTCCGCCAGCGTGGTCGGAATCGTCTCTCTGAGTTTGACTTCAATACGCGGGAAGGCCGCTGCATAGGCGCGCGTCAGGATCGGCAAGACACTGCACGCGACCGCAAACATGAAGCCGGCCGATAGCGTGCCGGCGTCACCGAGTTCAGCGGCGCGCGCATGCGAGCGTGCGCGATCGAGTGTGGCGAGCACCGAGCGCGCATCGCCATAGAAGCGCTGACCGGCAGCGGTGAGCTGCACGCTGCGCTGCGTTCGCTGGAACAACACGACGCCGAGCTCTTCTTCGAGCATGGCGATCTGTCGGGAAAGCGGGGGTTGCGAGATATGCAAAAGACTCGCTGCACGACCGAAATGCAGCGTTTCAGCCAGTACTACGAAATAGCGGAGTTGCCTCAGTTCCATGGAGCCTGCCCCTAAAAAGAACATCGGTTTCTATTCATAGCGAACCGGTATCAGTCATCACATCATATGGTATTGGAGGCCTCCGGCGAATCGAACTATGCTTGCTCTTGCTTTATGGAGCACCCCCCACGGCAGTCGCCATTTTGCGATCCGGTGCCGCCAAACGCGGCACATGCCACTTCCTATAAAGTTAATGAGAGACGCTATGACCGCCCACGATCCGCTGGACAGTTCAAACGCACACTTTCAGTCTTCACCACGTCCGTCGCTCGATCAGCTTTGTGGTGCCGACCCGACCATGCTGGCCACGTTGGCCCGTGCCCGCCTTCTCATCGATCGTCAACTGCCGATTCTGGTGCTGGGTGAAACCGGCACCGGCAAGGAATATCTCGCCCGTGCACTGCACGACTACAGCCTGCGCCGCCACGCCGCCATGGTGTCGGTGAACTGCGGCTCCATCCCCGAGAACCTCATCGAAAGCGAACTCTTCGGTTATCAGCGCGGTGCCTTCTCCGGTGCCTTGAACTCAGGCATGAAAGGCAAAGTCGTGCAGGCCGACGGCGGCACGCTGTTTCTCGACGAAATCGGCGATATGCCCGCAGCGCAGCAAACGCGATTGCTGCGTGTGCTATCCGAGCGCGAAGTCACGCCCATCGGTTCGGCCAGACCCATCGCCGTCGACCTGCAACTCGTTTGCGCAACGCACCAGAATCTCGAGTCGCGCGTACAGGCCGGACTATTTCGTGAAGATCTTTACTACCGCATTGCGGTCGGCATCGTGCATCTGCCACCGCTACGCGTACGGCATGACCGCGACTGGCTGCTCGGCGCAATGATTGCCACCGAATCACGCGGCACCGCCAATCTCGATTCGCTCGAGCGCGAGGCGCGCGAGCTGCTGCTGTCGTACTCATGGCCGGGCAACCTGCGCCAGATGCGCACCGCCGTGCAATACGCCTGTGCGGTCAAGAGCGACGACACCATCCGCGTGCGCGATCTGCCGGCCAATCTGCTGCAAAGCGCCAGCCGTCACGCCGCCAGCGCCGCCCCGGTGGCCGCCGCGATGCCGGGGCTCATTCAACCCACACCACTGGCGTCGCTTTCGCCCATCGCCAACGGCGAACGCGAGATCATCATTCGCGTGCTTTCCGAGCGTCGATGGAATATTTCTGCCGCCTCGCGCGAGCTCGGCATCTGCCGCACGTCGCTCTACCGGAAGCTTCGCGAGCTGCACATCCCCCACGTTCGCGACATGGGCAGCGACGCCCTGCTCGGCTCGCATCGCTGATGCTTCGCCATTCACCCTACGGTCCGTCTCTGACATGGCAAGCGGCACGTCCGATGTTTGGACGTAAAGCTCCAGACATTTCCCGCAATGCAGCAGACGGGTGACGGCCCGCCTGCTCCCTTTCCTTCCACCCGAACGTGTGATCGTGTGATCGTGTGATCGTGTGAACGCGTGAATGCGAGTTCGCCGCGTCAGGCCCGGTCTGCCAGCAACGCCATCATGGCGGAGTCCTTGTAGCGCGGCCCCGTCGTTGCGCCCGCCGGCATCTGCGCATCGAGTGCGCGCAGGATTCCCGCATCGATGCGCGCCGTCGCCGCCCCCAGGTTTTCTTCCAGCCGGGCGATGCTGCGCGTACCGGGAATCGGCACGATATCGTTGCCGCGCGAGAGCACCCATGCCAGCGCGAGCTGCGCGGGCGTCACGCCGGCCTGCACGGCGTAGGCCGCCAGCGTTTGCGCCAATCGCATGTTGGCCGCGAAATTCTCCCCTTGCAGACGCGGATCGGAGGTGCGGCGCGAATCGCCTTCGGGGAAATCTTCCGCGCGGCGTGCCGTGCCAGTCAGAAAGCCTCGCCCTAACGGGCCAAACGGCACGAGCCCGATGCCCAGCTCTCGCAGGCAAGGCAGAATTTCGGCTTCGAGATCGCGATGAAATAACGAATACTCGCTTTGCAGCGCGCTGACCGGATGCACCGCGTGGGCGCGGCGAATCGTGCGCTCGCTCGCTTCAGACAAGCCGAAGTAGCGCACTTTCCCCGCACTGACGAGGTCGCCAACGGCGCCCGCAACGTCTTCGATCGGCACGTTCGGATCGACGCGGTGTTGATAGAGCAAGTCGATGTAGTCAGTGCCCAAACGCGCGAGACAGCCATCGACAACGGTGCGGATGTGCTCGGGACGGCTATCCGCGCCGGTCACGGCACCGTTATCGAAACGGAATCCGAACTTTGTCGCGATGATGGCCTTTTCGCGCTGGCCTTTGAGCACGCGCCCGAGCAACTGTTCGTTGACGAAAGGCCCGTAGACTTCGGCCGTGTCGAAGAAATTGCAGCCAAGCTCCAGCGCCCGTTCTATGACACGAACCGATTCGGCGTCGTCAGCGGGGCCATAGGCATAACTCATGCCCATGCACCCGAGGCCCAAGGCGGGCACCTCCAATCCCTGCGTCCCCAGCCGTCGTTTTGGCAGCATCGTATTGCTCCTGTGCGATGTCGTGCAGTGTGGTTTCGATTGATATGATCTCTTGCCCTGATTGCCCCGACACAAACGCGCCAGTGCACACGCTCACAATGCAAGTTTCGAACCACTGCGCGTCTCGTCACACCACGCGTAGCGCGAATACCGCATGGCGGCTGGTTTTGCCGTCGATGCATCGTTTTCGAACGCGCGTTGGAAGTCCTGTAGCAATCACACATACGCGTGCGACATCTGTCGCACCACGCGACAGGTGTCCATGCCGGTGAGACAGTACACGGCGCCTACCCCCGTTTCAGGTGGTGATTCCAGAGTCCTTTCCGGGTCTGCACGGCCACATGGCATCCGAATTGCTTGGAGTCCGTTATTTCGTCCATGCCCGTCATGCACGGGTGACTCATTACAATGACCGAAATCAATACGGCAAGTCAGGCGAGCACGGGGCTCGCCCTGTATGGCGAAACGCGCAGCATCATGGCCCGCTTCTCGGGCTGGCTGACGCATCTGACCGCCGACGAGCAATGTCGCGCACGCGCCTTTTCCCGACCGGCCGATCGGCAGGATTATGTTGCGGCGCACATTCTTGCGCGCGTCGCTGCCGCCCGTGTGACCGGTGTCACCAGTGCGGCGGCCGATCTTGCGCGCACCTATGCGCTGGTGCAGCGCTGCGAGCAATGCGGCGGTGCACACGGGCGTCCACACCTGCCCGCGCATCCCGGACTGCATATCAGCCTGAGTCATACGCGAGGTGCCGTCGCCGCCGCGTGTGCCATCGAGCCGGTCGGCATCGATGTCGAACACTGGGATCAGGCGTTGTCGGTCGATCTGGATCTTGGCGATCTGTCGGAAGACATGGGTATCACCGGCAGTGAACGCGACCGCCTCGCCGCCTTCGCGAGCGTGGCGCTCACGCACCATGCGCCGTCACCCCGTGCCTTGGCGTGGCTGCGACTGTGGACCCGTAAGGAGAGTCTGGTGAAAGTGGGTGTCACGACGCTTTCCGGTCTGGGCAGCGTCGACCTGTCCGGCCTGCCGATGAGCGAAGCCCCGCTGCGCGCTTGGCAGCGCCGGGTCGCGCACGGCATCTGGTCAATGACCGACTGGCTGGACCCTGCCATGCGCATCAGCGGCACGGTGACCTGTACCGGTGCGGTCACCATCGAGCAGATCGAGGCAATCGAGGCGTAGCGCGGGTCGACTGTTCCCGTCACAGGGCGTGGCAACTGTACCTGTCGCACAGCAACGGAACCCCGCTAGAATCGATTCACCTGTCACCCATCCAAGGTGGTTCTCATGATTCGCGTACTCGGCCGACCGGGGTCCATCAACGTGCGCAAGGTGCACTGGCTCTGCCACGAACTCGACGCGCCATTCGTCAACGAACCTTGGGGCGATGCCACGGGCGCGCTGTCGCTCGCCGACCCGGGATTCATCGCCCTGAACCCGAACCGGATGGTGCCGGTGATCGACGACAGCGGCTTCGTGATGTGGGAGTCGAACAGCATCCTGCGCTATCTGGCGGCCACGCGCGGCAGCAGCGCGCTGTACCCGGCGGCACCGCGTCAGCGCGCTCGCGTCGATCAGTGGATCGACTGGCAGGCTGCCGATCTGAATCCCGCATGGCGCTATCCGTTCATGTCGCTGGTGCGCCGCGCGCCGGGCTACGACAACCCGGCCACGCTGGACGCCAACGTGCAGCGCTGGTGCGACCTCATGTCCGTACTCGACCAGCAACTGCAAGCCACTCAAGCCTTCGTCTGTGGCGAGACGTTCACGCTCGCAGACGTCCCCATCGGCTTGTCGGTGCACCGCTGGTTCAGCACACCCATCGAGCATCCGCCGCTCGACGCCGTGACGGCCTACTACGACCGGCTCTCACAACGGGAAGGATTTCGCCTGTACGGACGAAACGGCACGCCCTGAAAGGCAATGAAAGGGGCCGGAAGGCTATGAACTTTGAGGGGCCGGGAAACTGGCACAGACGCGCCACTTGTTGTAGATTTCGTTTCAGCAGACAGAACCATCGCAATTCTGCACCGGATCATTAGGATTGCTGAAAGGAACGACCATGAGAATCGACAGTGGCCTGAGTTATCTGGGCGCCAACGGCACGCAATCTCCCGCGGCCGCCAAGCGCACCGACGCGTCCTTTGCCGCGGCACTCGCTGCCACGACGCAATCGCCGACACACATCAGCAGCACGCCTTCGCAGAAAGCCGCCGAGGCCAAGCCGACTGACTTCACGAGCATGACCCGGCAACAGATGCGCGACTGGGTCAACACGCAGATTCAAAGCGGGCAGATGTCGCTCGACGACAGCTCGCCGCTGATGGCCATGACGATGAAGATTTCCGTCGACACGGGTATCGAAGTCCCGGCCGGCAGCGATACCGAGCAGATCGACTTCACCAACCGGGCCCGTCAAGGGATTGCCGCCGCCCTGTCGCGCAACGAACCCGGGAATGCCAAGCGCTTGCAGGTCGCACTCGACCTCCTGCTCAAACATCAGGGCGAGACGTTCGGCGTGAATACCCACGCCTGACGCTTCGTTTTTCGCCCGCCCCCGTCGCCCCGCCCCCGGCAGAGCGCGCTGTTGGCGGCCCACACGGCTGTCATTTCTTTGTAATCCCTGTGCAAGCCCGGTGTGGGAGGCGGCTCCCTAGACTGGCATCGCGTGATCGGAAATCCGATCGAGCCCGTGCCACTCTTCAGGAGCCAACCCCATGCCGTACGCCGTCCGTTCTCTCGTTGCCCAATCTGCCGTTGCCCTCGCCTTGCTCACAGGCGCTGCCGTCCCCGCTTTCGCCGCCCCCGCAGCCCCCGCCGCTGCCCCCATCAAGAACATTGTGCTGGTGCATGGCGCGTTCGTCGGCGGCGCAGGCTGGCGTCCCGTCTACGACATCCTCGTCAAAGACGGTTACCACGTCACGCTGGTGCAAGAGCCGCTCACCTCGTTTGCGGAAGACGTGACTGCCACCAAGCGCGTACTCGACACCCTCGACGGCCCGGCCGTGCTCGTGGGCCACAGCTACGGCGGCGCGATCATCACCGAAGCGGGCAACGACGCCCACGTCAAGGCGCTGGTCTACATCGCCGCGCACGCCCTCGATACCGGCGAGACCGAAGCCAGCAACGGCAAGAAGTATCCGAATGCCACCAAAGCAGTCGTCAAGACGGCCGACAACTACCTGTACCTGAACCCGGCCGACTATCCGGCGGACTTTGCCGCCGACCTGCCGCGCGCGCAGGCCGAATTCGAAGCCCATGCGCAGATGCCGACGTCGGCGTCCGTTTTCACCGCGAACATTCCCGACCCGGCATGGAAGACCAAGCCGAGCTGGTACATGGTCGCCAAGGCCGACCGCATCATCAATCCGGATCTGGAACGCATGTATGCCGCCCGCGCGCATGCGCACACGGTAGAAATCGACGGTGCCAGCCATTCGGTCTACGAGTCGCACCCGAAGGAAGTCGCCGCGCTCATCGAACAGGCCGCAGAACACGCCGGCGAGTGAGCTTTCACACTGCTGCACACCTGAGCGCCGCAGGCCATACATCGCCAAAACGGCTATGCTGTGGCCAGCGGCGCGCTGACATCACCGCACGCCTCCACGCCACTACTTACGCCGCAACATCATGCGAATTCTTGTCATCGAAGACGAAGCCAAGACGGGTGACTACCTGCGTAACGGGCTGACCGAGGCGGGTTACGTCGTGGATGTCGCGACCGACGGCATCGACGGTTTGCATCTCGCCACCGAGACTGCCTACGACCTGATTCTGCTCGACGTGATGATGCCCGCGATGGACGGCTGGACCGTCATGCGAAAACTCGGCGAGCGCTCGCGTACCCCGGTACTGTTCCTGAGTGCGCGCGGCACGCTCGAAGACCGTCTCAAGGGGCTGGATCTCGGTGCCGACGATTACCTCGTCAAGCCCTTCTCATTCGCCGAGTTGCTCGCCCGCATCCGCATCATTCTGCGGCGCGGCCAACCGCAGGCGAGTGACGACGCACTTGTCGTCGGCGACCTGCGCATCGACGTCTCTCGCCGCCGTGTCGAACGCGGCGGCACACGCATCACCCTCACCCCCAAGGAATTCGCGTTGATGCGGTTCTTCGCGGAGCATCAGGGCGAAGTGCTGTCCCGCACCCTGATCGCGTCGCGCGTGTGGGACATGAATTTCGACAGCGATACCAATGTGGTCGACGTGGCCGTGCGCCGCCTTCGCCAGAAGATCGACGATCCGTTTGCCACGCGACTCATTCATACCGTGCACGGTGTGGGCTATCGCTGCGAAAGCGAAGCGTGAGGCAACCGCCGATGCCAGTCCCGATGCCAAGCGCCAAGCGCCTCACCCTCTCCACCCGGCTCGCGTTGTCATTCGCGTTGCTCGCCTTCATCGCGACGGCGGGTGTCGGCTTCATGCTCAACTGGAAGCTCGAAGCGCAGTTGAGTGTGCGCGACGACGGCGCCCTCGTCACCCGCGTGGATCAACTGCGCACGCTGATGCAGGATGTGGACGCACACGATCTCATTCGTGACAAGCCGCACCTGTTCGCCAATATGCTCGGCAACACCGAGTCGTTACTGGTGGTCGGTTATCCGGGCGAAGCGCCGCTCATCGACGTCAATCCGGGGCACTCGCCCGTGCCCACGATGCAACCGGTCGCGGCCGACGCGCCGCTCACACTGGCCGCTGTACGCCACACAACGATGCCCGATGGCACGCCGTTCATCTACGTCGCAGCGGCTGCGCACGGTGTCACGGGGCAGCGCGACTTGCAGATCGTCTCCGGCCGGTTGATGACGGAGCGCACAGAAATGCTGCACGACTATCGCCGCCAGATCGTGCTCTTTGCACTCGCTGGCGCCGTGCTCGCCGCGCTGCTCGCGTTTGCGCTCGCCCGCTATGGCCTGCGGCCGTTGCGACGCCTTGCCGCGCAAACCGCTGCCATTGGCGTGGGCACCCTGTCCACGCGCATCGCGCGGCACAATGCGCCGCCAGAACTCGATCCGCTGGTCGACGCGTTCAACGCCATGCTCGACCGGCTGGAGCGTGGTTTCACGCAATTGAAGCAAGTCTCCGCCGACATGGCGCACGACCTGCGCACGCCGATTGCCAACCTGCTCGGCCAGACGGAAGTGGGGCTGCGCCAGACGCGCGAGCCCGCCTATTACCAGCAACTGCTCGGCTCGAATTTTGAAGAGTTGCAGCGCTTGTCGAAGATGATCGACAACATGCTGTTTCTGGCACGCGCCGAACACGCCGACCATGCCATCGACCGGCAGTCCGTCGCACTCTCGGAAGAACTGCCGCGTCTGGTCGAATACTTCGAAGGTCTGGCAGACGAACGTGGCATCCGTCTGGAATGGCAAGGCGACGCGCATGTGCTCGCCGACGCCCAATTGCTGCGCCGCGCGCTCGCCAACCTGATCGTCAATGCCATTCGATATGCCGATGCAGATACCGTCGTCCGTATCGGCGCCGATCCGCACGATGGCGCAACGGCATTGCACGTCGAGAGCTTCGGCCCGACCATCGACGCCGCACACCGCGAGCGGCTGTTCGACCGGTTCTACCGCACCGACGCTGCGCGCCACCAACCGTCCGGCTCGAATGGTCTCGGGTTGTCGATCGTGCGCAGCATCATGCAGCTTCACGGCGGCACGTGGGCCGTGCACAGCGAAGCGGGTGTGACACGATTTACGCTGACCTTTCCTGACGCATAAACGCGGCTCCCCGCATCACACCGACTCGGCCATCGTCTCTCGCATCACCTGTGCGAGCGCGATCACGCCCGCTTCGATGTGTTCCGAACGGATCGACGAGAAGCCGAGCCGGAACATATTGCGCGGCGGCGCATCGCCCATGAAGAACACGTCTCCCGGCTCGATCAGAATGCCGCGTGCCTTGGCACGCAGCGCGAGCAGGTTCGCATTCAATCCCTCGGGACCACGCACCCAGCAGGACGCCCCGCCCTTCACGCGCACGAACGTGGCCTCCGGCATGTGCGCACTCAAGGCAGCGGTCAGCACCTCGGCTCGCTTGGCGTAGGTATCGGCCAGACGCCGCAGCAGCGCGTCGTGGTGCCCCAGCGCGAGGAACATCGAGAACGAGCGCTGAATGAACGCCGACGGGTGGCGAATCATCAGGCGTCGCAACGCGCGCAACTCGGCCACGAGCGCCGCCGGCGCCACGATGTAGCCGAGCCGCAGCCCCGGCGCGAACGACTTCGACAAGCTGCCGATGTAGATCACGCGGTCGCTGCGATCCAGACTCTTCAACGCCGGAATCGGAATGTCCGAATAGCTGTTCTCGCTCTCGTAGTCGTCTTCGATCAGTACGAAGTCTTCGGTTTCCGCACGCCGCAGCAGTGCCTCACGATGGGCGAGCGGCATCGTCGTCGTGGTCGGACACTGATGCGACGGCGTGACATACACGTAGTCGCACTGCGACAGGTTGTCATCGACCGGCACCCCGAACTCGTCGACCGGCAAGCCGATCAGCTTCGGCGTGCGTATCGCGAAAATATTGCGCGCATCGGGATAACCGGGGTCTTCGATGCCGACCGTCGTGCGCGCGCCGACCAGCAGGTCGGCCAGCAGGTACAGCGCCTGCTGCGCGCCATTGGTCAGCACGATCTCGTCGGCATCGGCCCACACGCCCCGGCGCGGCAACACACGCGTGCGAATCTGCTGAATCAGCGTTTCGTCGTCGCGCGCGATCATGTCGGGCGCCCAGTCGCGGATCTCCATGATGGTGAGCGCCTTCTGGCAACATTCGCGCCAGTCGGCCGTCGGGAACATCGTGGGATCGAACTGCCCGTAAATAAACGGATATTGGTACTGCTGCCAGTCGATAGGCTTGACGATGTTGCGCTGCCCCGATGGCCGCACCACATACCGCCCCTCCCAGTCGGGTGTCAGCGGGTCGAGCGGCGCGATGGTGCCAGCGGCAGCGCCCGCAGGTGTGTCCCCTGCATTGGCGACTACACCGCGCGCGCTTGCATTCGCCGCCTCGCGTGACTCGGCACTTTGCGTGCCGACGCGTGGCGCGAGGATGTCGCCATTGACGAAGTAGCCGCGCCGCTCCCGTGCGATCAGATAGCCCTCGTCGACCAACTGCTGATACGCCAGCACCACGGTGTTGCGCGCCACACCCAGCCCCTCGGCCAACTCGCGCGACGACGGCACCGCAGCGCCGCGCATGAGCCGCTCGTCAAGAATCGCCGACACCAGCATCTGGCGGATCTGACTTTGCAAACTCATGCCGGCACGCGCCGACACCAGAAACAACTGGTTCCACATTGCCGCAGAAATCCGGCTCGACATCGCGTCCCCTTTCTTATTGATACTTCCAGAGCGTCAATTATTACTCATGGGACGGTGACGTTAATTCCGAATTCGGGTTTATCCGCAGTTTGGCTCCATTGCGTCAGATTCCAGCATTCATGCGGGTTAGCGGCCGATTTCGACCAAACGGAGCCAGTTGGCATCATCAAATGCGGCCAACTGGCTCTAACGAACAAAAATACGCGCGGCAATGATGCACTCACCTGACGCGGATTCGTAACCCTTACTGCGTCAACCCGAAAGTGTTCCACCGACAACCTATCGATTAGAGGTGAACCATGAATGGACTTCCGAACCGGCTGCGACGCGTCTTCGCCGCCACGGCGTTGGCGGCAGCAGCGCTGCCTGGGGTATTGGCACTCGGGCTGGCGGCACCGGCCACTGCGCAAGCGCAGGAGAAGGAGGTCACGATCGCTTACCAGCAGATCGTCGATCCGTGGCTGGTGGCGATGGCCAGCGGCGAGTTCGAGAAGGCCACGGGTTACAAGATTCACTGGCGACAGTTCGAATCGGGCGCGAAGGTCGCGACCGCTCTGGCGTCAGGTGACATCAAGATCGGCGTGCTCGGCTCCAGCCCGATGGCGGCGGCCGTCTCGCAGGGGCTGGACCTGCAACTGTTCTGGATCCTCGACGACATCAATCAGGCCGAGGCGATGGTCGTGCGAAATGCGTCGAACATCAAGACGCCGGCCGACCTCAAGGGCAAGAAGATCGGCGTACCGTTCGTCTCGACCACGCACTACCACACGATGTTTGCCTTGCAGCAATGGGGCATCAAGCCGACGGAAGTCCAAGTGCTCAACATGCAGCCGAACCAGATCGTGGCGGCGTGGGAGCGTGGCGACATCGATGCCGCCTATGTGTGGGATCCGGCGCTCGCGCAGATCAAGCAGACCGGTCATGTGCTCATCACCTCGGGCGAGTTGTCGAAGCAAGGCAAGCCGACCTTTGACGGCATTGCCGTCGACCGCAAGTGGGGCGAAGCCAACGCCGACTTCATGGCGAAGTTCGTGAAGGTGATTGCCGCCGCAGACGCGTCCTACCGCCAGAATCAGGCGGCTTGGACGGCCACGTCGCCGCAGGTCAAAGCCATCGTGAAGACGATTGGCGGCAAGCCGGAAGACGTGCCGGGTGCGCTCTCGCTCTATGCCTACCCGTCGGCGCAGCAGCAAGCGTCGGCCGAATGGCTGGGCGGCGGCAAGAGCAGCCGCGCCGCCAAGGCGCTCAAAGACACGGCCGAATTCCTCAAGAGCCAGCAGAAGATCAACGAGGTCAAGCCTGATTACACGACGTACGTCACGTCGCGTTACGTCGACGCCGCGCTCAACCTGAAGTAAGCCGTGCCGGGGCCGCCGCGCCCAGCGCGCGGCAGCCCCTCCCCGATCGATGGATCGACAGGAGAAGGGCTTCATGGAACAACTCATCGTCAACGACGTCAGCGTCGTCTACCCCGGCCGGCGCGCTGGCGAGCAAGTGCAGGCGCTCGCCCACGTCAATCTGACCATCGCGCCGCGCGACTTCGTGGTGGCCCTCGGCGCGTCGGGCTGCGGCAAGACCACGCTGCTCAGCCTGATGGCAGGCTTTATTGCGCCGACGTCCGGCGAACTGCTGCTCGGCGACGCCCCCATCGAAGGCCCGGGTGCCGACCGGGGCGTGGTGTTCCAGAAACATGCGCTGCTGCCGTGGCTCAACGTCATGGAGAACACCGAGTTCGGCCTGAAGCTGCAAGGCGTGCCCAAACAGGAGCGACGCGCCCGGGCAGCGCGCAATCTGGCGCTCGTGGGCTTGCAGGACTTCCACAACCACATGATTTACCAGCTCTCCGGCGGCATGCAGCAGCGCGTGGGCATTGCGCGCGCACTCACGTGCAATCCGTCGATGCTGCTCATGGACGAGCCGATGGCTGCGCTCGATGCCCTCACGCGCGAGACCATTCAGGAACTGCTGCTCGATGTGTGGCGCGAGACCGGCAAGATGATTTTCTTCATCACGCACAGCGTGGAAGAAGCGCTGTTCCTCGCCAGCCGCCTGATCGTCATGTCGCCCCGCCCCGGGCGCATCACGCACACCTACGAACTCGACTTCAACCAGCGCTATCTCGAATGCCGCGATGCGCGCGCGATCAAGTCGAGCCCGGATTTCATCGAGATGCGCGAGACCGTCCTCAGCATCATTTATGGCGACGAACGTGCCGGCCAGACCTCAGCGTCCAGTGCCAGTGCGGTCGCTGCCTGACCCAGCGCCGGAGCCGTTGCCATCATGATGACCAAACCCGTTGCTACCAGCCCGGCACACGCGCCGGTCTCACCCACCGCAGCCGTCACGCCAAGCCCGCGCGCACGGCGCCAGCGCGGCCCCATCGCCCGGCTGTTTGCACCGCGCCCCGTGAAAGCTGGCGAATCGTTCGGCGCACCGGGGCAAGGGCCCAGCCTGCTGATCAGCGTCGTCACCGTCGTGGCGCTGTTGCTGGTGTGGGTTGCCATTACCTCGTCGGGCATGATCAAGCCGCTGTTTCTGCCGGGTCCGCGTGCCATCGTCGAGAAGTTCATTCAGGTGTCCACCGAAGGTTTCGCCGGCTCTACGCTCTGGCAGCACACGCTCGCGAGCCTGTATCGCGTGTTCGGCGCGTTTGCGCTGGCGTGTATCACGGCGATTCCGGTGGGCATCCTGATGGGCGTGTCGCGCATCGGGCGTGGCGTGTTCGATCCGCCCATCGAGTTCTATCGGCCGCTGCCGCCGCTGGCCTATTTGCCGCTCGTGATCATCTGGTTCGGCATCGGCGAGTTTTCCAAAGTGTTCCTCATCTATCTGGCGATCTTTGCGCCGCTCGCGATTGCTGCGCATGCGGGCGTGCGATCGGTCTCGATGGAACAGATTCACGCGGCGTATTCGATGGGCGCCTCGCCGCGCCAGATCGTCATGCACGTGATCGTGAAGTCTGCGTTGCCGGAGATCTTTACCGGCATGCGCATCGGCATCGGCGTGGGCTGGACCACGCTGGTGGCTGCCGAAATGGTGGCGGCATCCAGCGGCCTCGGCTTCATGGTGCTCAACGCCGCAGAGTTTCTCGCGTCGGACATCGTGATCATGGGGATCATCGTGATCGGTTTCTTCGCCTTCGGCTTCGATCTGATCATGCGTTATCTCGAGCGTGTGCTCGTGCCCTGGAAAGGCAAGGTGTAAGCGGTTCAGCGGTCATTAAATAAGGCGCAGGGCGGCTCCCCCGGCCGCACCTGACGCCCAACGTGTATTCAGGAGGTTGTGTGGCAGTCGAGACATTGCAACGCGGGCACCTTGCCCGCGAGCGGCATTTCGCCGCGTCCCCCCGTAATTTCCATTCCCCCGAGCTCTCCCCGTCTTCCCTGCATTCCCTGCATTCCCAGTATTTCCCCGACAACGTGTTTGCCTTCATCGCGGACAACAGTGGCGTCCCCGTACCTTGCATGGGAGGTCGCCATGGCCGGTCATGACAATGGTGCCAAGCTGCATTCAAGCCTGAAGCAGCGCCACATGAGCATGATTGCGCTCGGTGGCGTGATCGGTGCGGGTCTGTTCGTCGGCAGCGGCGTGGTCGTGCATGCGGCCGGTCCGGCAGCGGTGCTGTCGTTTCTGATCACCGGTGCGCTGGTCGTGCTGGTGATGCGCATGCTGGGTGAGATGGCGTGCGCATTGCCCGCCGTCGGTTCGTTCTACGAGTACGCCCGCCTCGCGTGGGACGACAAGCCTGTGGGCGGTGAACTGGCCGGCTTTCTGACCGGCTGGATGTACTGGTACTTCTGGGTGATCGTGGTGGCCGTCGAAGCGGTGGCGGGCGCCAATCTGATTCAGTTCTGGCTGCCGGATATTCCCGCGTGGGCCATCAGCCTCGTGCTGCTCGTCGTGCTCACGCTGACCAACCTCGTGTCGGTGGCCTCGTACGGCGAGTTCGAATTCTGGTTCGCCTCGATCAAGGTGGCCGCCATCGTCGTGTTCCTGTTCCTCGGCGGGTTGTTCGTGTTCGGCATGTGGCCGGGCGCGGTTGCCAGCACCGGCAATCTGCTCTCGCACGGCGGGTTCATGCCGAATGGCATCGGCCCGGTGATGGCCGGGGCGGTTGCGGCGACAGGCTTCTACTTCGGCGCCGAGATCGTCACGATCGCGGCGGCAGAAGCGGCCGAGCCGCAACAGGCTGTCGCCCGTGCGACGAACTCTGTGATCGGACGCGTGCTGTTCTTCTACATCGGCTCGATCCTGCTCGTCGTGATGCTCGTGCCTTGGAACTCGGCGGGCATGGCCACGCCGTATGTCAGCGCGCTCGAAGCGATGCGCATTCCGGCAGCTGCCCACATCATGAATGCTGTGGTGCTCACCGCCGTGCTCTCGGCGTTGAACTCCGGCCTGTACGCGTCGTCGCGCATGTTGTTCGCGCTGACGCGTCGTGGCGACGCGCCGCGCTCGCTGGCCAAGCTGAATTCACGGGGCGTGCCGGTTCGCGCGATTCTCGTGGGCACGCTGTTCGGCTACGCTGCCGTGGTGATGTCTTACGTGTCGCCGGATACCGTGTTCGCGTTCCTCGTGAACTCGTACGGCACGGTAGCCATCTTCGTCTACGTGCTGATCGCGTTCTCGCAGTTGCGTCTGCGCAAGCGTCTTGAACGTGAAGCCCCGGGCAAGCTCAAGGTGCGCATGTGGTGCTTCCCGTACCTCACTTGGGTGGCGATCATCGGCATGCTGTCGATCGTGGGCGCGATGGCTTTCATCCCCGATCAGCGCACGCCGCTCGCGCTCGGCATTGTCAGCCTGACGGTGCTGCTCGTGGCGTTCACGGTGCGTTCGATCTGGCGCAAGCTGCGCTCGCCGGACCCCGGTTACGAAATCTGATCCATCGCGATAACGTGATCGAACACGACACCGGCCGCAGATTTCTGCGGCCGGTGTCGTTTTGGAAGGGAAAATCCGGCGAATGAAGTGCTAACGCCGAGACGGGTTACCGGCGTCAGTGGCAGGCCGAATGCAGTGCTTGAGAGAGCAGACGCTGTTCGTCGTCGGAGAAGATGCCGATGAGCACGATCACCGACGTTTGCGAAGGAAGATCCGGACGACGGGTAAGCATAGAGCGACGCCCCACGACATGCAGCTCGCTCATCTGGCCCGGTTGCAGCGAGACGAAGCCCTTGGCGCGCCAAAGCTGGCCCGGATACATCGCCAGCGCAGCCTTCAGGCGGGTGCGATCGAACACTTCAGACGTTTCCACGTTGAAACTGCGCAGCCCTGCGGGCAATGCACGCGATACCGCTCGCAGCGGACGCGCCGGGAAGTCACCCGACAACGCGATTTCGTCATCGGGAAACAGGATCGCCGTCGGCACGACACCGTCTTCTGCCTGCACGACGACCTGAGTCGCGCCCAGCGAGGACAACCGGTTGCGCACAGCGCGCAGCTTGTCTTCGTCAACGAGGTCAGTCTTAGTGAGTACCAAGGTGCTTGCCGCTTCGATCTGCCGCCTTGCGATATCGCCGACGTAACGATCGTCGAGCACATCGTCGATACCGTCGACATCCACGGCGACCACAATGCCGTGCAGTCGGAATGCCCGGTCGAGCATGCCGACCTGAGCAATGCGCACCGGATCGGAGACGCCACTCGCTTCGATCACCAGCAAGTCGGGGCGCTCCGCACGTTCCCCAAGTGCCAACAACGTTTCCACCAGACGGCCGCCGATGGTGCAGCACACGCAACCGTTCTCCAGTCCGATCACATCGTCGCCACGCTCGCGAATGAGCGCGGCATCGACGTTGATCGAACCGAAGTCGTTGACGAGCACCGTCACGCGCAAGCCGTCCGCATTGCGCAGCAGGGCGTTGATCAGTGTCGTCTTGCCGGCGCCGAGATAACCGCCCAGCACGACCATCGGAATCGGCGGGCGAGGTGTTCCGCTCCCCGGCGTCATAACGGTATCCATCACGCTGGCGAGCGGAACACCTCGCCGCCCAGCACCGTGCCCCAGACCGGCATTTGCCGCAGGTCGTCGAGCGGCACCTCGTATGGATCGGCGTCGAGCACCGCGAAGTCCGCATACTTGCCGACTTCGATACTGCCGATCAGATGATCCATGCCGAGCGAGAAGGCGGCACCCAACGTGACGGCGCGCAACGCGTCGGCAACGGGCAAGCGCAGTGATTCACCGAGAATTCGGCCCGACGACGTCTCGCGCTTGGCCGCACACCACGCGGTGAACAGTGGGTTTAGCTGCGTGATCGGCGCGTCCGAATGCAGCGCAAACGGCAGCCCGAGTTGGCGCGCGATCTCGGCGGCATCCATGCGGTTCGCACGATCTGGCCCCATCGTCTGCTGGTAGTGTGCGTCGCCCCAGTAATACACGTGATTGGCGAAGAAGTTCACGCACATGCCCAGCCGTTGCGCACGCGTGAGCTGCGCAACATCGGCCATCTGGCAATGTTGCAGCGTGTGACGATGATCCACACGCGGGTGGCGCGCCAGCAGCGTTTCGATGGCGTCGAGCACCACGTCGGTCGCTTCGTCGCCGTTCGTATGGATATGCAGTTGCAGACCTGCCGCATGGAACGGCATGAACGTGTCGACCAGTTGCGACGGCGGAATCAGCCAGAGGCCGTTCGGCTTGCCGTTGAAGTACCCCGGCCAGCGCACGCGCGCCGTAAAGCCCTGAATCGAGCCGTCGACGATGAACTTCACCGGACCGTAATGCAGCTTGTCGGTGTTGCCTTCGCGCGCATTCAGAACGCGTTGCGGCCCGCCTTCCGGACAGCGTTGCGGCGCGAACGCGGGCACGATGCGGATCGGATAAGCGGGATCGGCCGTGATCTCATGCAGGTTGGCGTTACCGGTCTCGGTCAGGTCGTTGACGAGATCGGTCGCCGTGGTCACCCCGGCAAGCTGTGCCACGCGTCCGAAATTCCAGATCGCGCGCGGGCTCTCGCTGGCAGCAATCGACAACCCTTCGCCGATCACGCGGTACACGGGGAACATTGCGGCGAACTCCTGCAACTCGCCCGTCGGTTCGCCATCGGTGCCCATCACGACACCTTCGACATCGGTGTCGCCATCGATGCCTGCAAGTTCCAGCATCGCCGTGTTCACATTCATCAGATGCACGCTGGCGTGCAGAATCGCGATGGGACGCGTGATCGAGATCGTATCGAGGTCGCGCGCCACGAGCGGCGTGTCTTCGAAGAAAATCGGATCGTAGCCCCATGCGAGCAACGGCTTGTGATTGTCGGTCAGCTTGCGCTCGGCTTCGCGCAACCGGTCGATGACGGCGGCGGGCGTCTTCAGGCCTTCCCACAAGCAGCCGTCGGGGCCGCGCCGGTCGTAATAGCCCACATACACGGCGTCCCACATTGCGCCTTCCATCAGGTGGCAATGCCCCTCGACCAGACCGGGCATCAGCACCTTGTCGCGCAACGTGTCGTCGGGGGCGTCGTCGGTCCAGCGGCGCATGTCGTCCAGACCACCGACCGCGAGAATCTTGCCGTCGCACACGGCCACGTGCGTCGCGACCGGTTGCGCCGCGTTCATCGTCAGAATCTTGCGCGCGGCAAAAACACGCACGTCGCTCCTTGATACCGCCTTGTTGTCTCTGTCTGTCATTTCTACTTCTTGTAGGTGGAAAGCGTGCCCACGGCGGGGCCCATCGAGCGCTCACGGCTGCCGCCGAGCATCAGGTGCAACACGGCCATCACCACCACGTTGACGATCAGGCAGATCAGTCCGAGGTTCACGCCGCCGAGGTCCGGGTTCTTGAAGTAAAGCACGAGCGCGAGCCCTTGTCCTGCCAGCACGCCGGCCGCCACCGCCGAGGCACGCACGCGCAGGCGGAACACCACGGCGATCACACCGGGCAGAAACTGCGTCACGCCGTAGTACGCCATATTGATCAGCGTAAGCATGAGGTTGGGCGTGAGCAGCGTCAGCACGATGGAGCCCAGCAGATACAGCACGATCACGACCTTGGAACTGGCCTTCTGCCGATGCTCGGGCATGCCGGACAGGATGTTGCGCGTGACGATCGGCCCCAACGCGAGACAGATGCCCGCCAGCACCAGCAGCCCGGAGAGCGCGGCACCCGCGGCCACCAGCCCGACGAGCCACGACGGCAGCAGTTGTGTCACGGCCGCGAAGAACGCCTCGTTAGGCGAGCTCAGCGTGATGTTCTGACTGATGGCGTAATACGACGCCAGCACCAGAAACGGATACATCAGCATGTAGAGCGGCATGGCGACCTGCGTGCGGCGGATCGTACTGGCGCTCTTCGCCGTAAAGAAGTTCTGCACGCCAAATGGCATCACATACATGCCGAGCGACTGAAACACGATCGTCGTCATCGCAAACGTCAGTTGCTGCGTGCTCATCGCATTGCTCACGTGCTGGCTGGCCGCTTGAAACACAGGTGTTACGCCCGCCTCCCACGCCACGGCCACGCCGGTGATCACGATGGCCGCCACCATCAGGATGTCTTTGAGCACCGCGATGTAAGCCGATGCACGCACCCCGGCGATCGCAATGTAGATGAACGCGAGCAGCGCCGAGAACGAAATCAGCCAGAGCGGCTGGAAGTTCCAGCCCAAGCTCTTGAGTGCGGCGACCAGTCCGGTGAACTGCAACTGGCCCCACGGCAGCAGGAACACGATGGCGGTTACTGCGACCACCAACTCGAGAAAACGGCTGTTGAAGTGCCCCTTGAACAGATCGGGCAGCGTGATCGCGTTGTAGCGCTTACCGGCGTCCCAGATTTTCGGCCCGAGGAAGTAGCCGATCGGGTATGCCAGCAGGATGTAGCCAAGGAACCAGACGCCATACGTCGGCCCCTTGGCGTAGATGCCGCCCGGAAACCCGACCATCGTGCCGATGCTGTAGATCTCGCCGGCCGCGAGAAAGAACACGAGCCATGCGCCGAACTGACGCGATGCCACGAAGAAGTCGTGCATGCTCTGCGGCCCACGGCCGCCGCGCGCTCGCAATGCGAGATACACCGACAACAGAATGAAGCCGGCAAAAATGAGGGTGGCCATCGAGGTAATCTCCGAAAGGCGCGTAACGAAGGGGGAACGGCTAGCGCGCGAGGGCGCAGACGAAAGTGGGCGTAAGCGGACGAATGCAGAACGCGGGGCTTAAGCGGGGTCTTCGACCTGATGGCGGTCGAACAACATCCAGCACAGATAGAGACAGCCCGAGGTCAGCACGAACCACAAGAAGATCCAGCCGTAGATGAACGGCACGCCGAGCACATACCGGTCGACGGACGCCGCCCACGGTAAGAGCCCGACGACGCCGAGGTACGGCAAACCAAGTCCAATGAGCAATCTGAGCATGTCCTGTCTCCGGCACGCGACACGTTGTTCGGCAGGTGTACCAGCACGGCTGGCCACCTAGTTGTCTGGCCCAGTATCTACAGCCAAAAATCACGACGTTTAGAGCCACATCGCAGGAATGTGTGGTGCCAGTCATGTGATTTTGGTGGACCACCGACGACGCGTCGCGGTTGTGCCGACGGTGCTTTTCGCTGGCACCATCACAAAGCGCCGGTGGTACTAATGCGCGGAAATTGTTCTTGGCAGTATGGGCTCATTTCCTCAGGAGCCTACCGTGGGTACGATTGATTCCTTCGCGCTGGATCGTCGCTCCGAAGCTGCGCCATACGATCCGCTTTACGATCCGCTAGTCTCGGCAAACCCGGGACTCGGGATGGATTACGCACCGACCTACTGGGTCGCCACCGCCGGCGATCCGCCCGAAGACGACGGCCCGCTGCCCGGCGATGCCGACGTCGACGTGGTCATCGTGGGGGCGGGTTTCACCGGCCTTGCGACAGCGCTATTCCTCGCTCGCGAACACGGCATCCGCGCGACCGTGCTCGAAGCCAACCGTACCTGCTGGGGCTGCACCAGCCGCAACGGCGGACAAGGCCAGAACGCCAGCGGACGTCTCTATCGTTCGCAGTGGATCGAGCGCTGGGGCAAAGAAACCGCACTGAAGCTCGACGCCGAAATTCGCGAAGGCTTCGACACCTTCAAATCGCTGGTTGCCGAAGTGCCCGCGTGCGATCCACAGCCGGGCGGCCATCTCTACATCGCGCACCGCGAGCGCAAGATGGACTTCCTGCGCAACGAAGCGAAGGTCATGCGCGACGTGTTCGGATACGACACGCGCATCCTCTCGCGTGACGACGTGCGCGAGCAATACGTCGACGATCAGGAGAACTGCGGCGCGCTGCACGAGCCGGACGGCATCGGCGTGCATCCGCTCAAGCTCGCGTTCGGCTATCTGCGCATGGCGCGGGCGCTCGGCGCGCGTGTCCATCCGTCAACGCCGGTGCTCAGTGTCGAAACCATCAACGGCGCGCATCACGTGCGCACGCCGCGCGGTGTCGTGCGCGCCAAGGCAGTCGCCTTCGCCACCGGCGGCTACACCCGCAACGACGTGACCAAGGCGTTGCGCGCGAAGATCATGCCGATTCTGTCGAACTCGCTCGTCACGCGCGTGCTCACGCCGGAAGAACTCGCGGCCACCAACTTCCGCACGCACGAAGTCATCACCGATACGCGCACGCTTCGCTATTACTACCGGCTGCTGCCCGACAACCGTTTGCAGATCGGCAGCCGCAGTTCGATCACCGGCGCCGATGCGCAAAATCCGAAACACATGGCTGTGCTCGTCGAGGGGCTGCATCGCAAATTCCCGGCGTTGCGCGGTATTCGCGTGGACTACTCGTGGTGGGGCTGGGTCGACGTCAGCCACGACATGATGCCGCGCGTCACCCAACCCGACCCGCGCCAGAGTCTGTTCTATGCCGTGGGCTACGGCGGCAACGGCGTGTCGTTCTCAGCGCATGCCGGACGCCGTCTCGCCCAACGCATTGCCGGTGAGCGCGATCCGTCGTGGAGTCTGCCGATCTACGACTCGGCACTGCAATACCCCAACGTGTTCGGTACGGTGCAATGGCAAGGCTTCGCACCGTTCCGCCGCATCGGCCAGCGCTTTCTTTATCAGCGGTACCACGCGCAGGACGAAGCGCGTTGATTCGCTGTGCGCTCTGCCTTACTGGCCTCACCCGATTCACCTGAATCACTTGTTTTTGGACTGATCAATGACGACATCTAACGCCTCCGCCGACCTCCAGTTGCTGGCCTCGTTCAACGACGCCTGGAACCGGCACGACATCGACGCCCTCATGGCGTGCATGACCGACGCGTGTGTGTTTCACGCCGTGGCGGGCCCCGACATGATGGGTCGCACCTTCGAGGGCCGCGAGGCTGTGCGCGCCGCCTTCCAATCGGCGTGGGAAAACTTCCCGGATGCCTCGTGGACCGAAGGCGACCACTTCGTGAACGGTAACCGCGGCGTCTCCGAATCGACCTTTCGCGGCACCAAGGCCGACGGCACCCGTGTGGAAGCGCGCATGGTCGACGTGTTCACCCTGCGCGACGGCAAGATCGAAGTGAAGAACGCCTTCCGCAAGGATCGTCCGGCGTTCTGAACGATGTCGGCAAGACCATGACACCTGTCAGCCACCCGGCGTCGCCCCCCCCCTTCGCGCGCGGCAGTTCACTCTGCCGGCCACCTGTTGCATGCGGGTGGCTGAAGGACCAGACGCCGGGTTCTTTGCCCCGCCTGTCGGGGCATTTTTTCTTTTTGCCGACGGCGTCTCGTCCCATTCGCCGTCTTTGCACCAAATCAAGTGTTACATTTTTCAATACAAAACATACCAATAAATAAAAATACAGATTGACCAGGGCGAACGAATCGCCTAGATTTCCACTTACGCAATGAAATCGGAATTATTTGTTCCGTTTATTTTTCACTGGAGACACCATGAACGCCAAAGACCCGGCTACGGCCACCCAGCAACTCACGGCCACCGACGCGGGCCCGCAGACCATGACGCCGTCTGAGGCGTTTGTCGAAACGATGGTCGCCAACGGCGTGAGCGAGATGTTCGGCATCATGGGCTCGGCCTTCATGGATGCGATGGACATCTTCGCGCCCGCAGGCATCCGTCTGATTCCGGTCGTGCACGAACAAGGCGCCGGCCACATGGCCGACGGCTACGCTCGCGTGTCGGGCCGTCATGGCGTTGTGATCGGCCAGAACGGCCCCGGCATCAGCAACTGCGTGACGGCGATTGCCGCCGCTTACTGGGCGCACAGCCCGGTCGTGATCGTCACGCCGGAAGCCGGCACGATGGGTATCGGTCTCGGCGGCTTTCAGGAAGCGAAGCAACTGCCGATGTTCCAGGAGTTCACGAAGTATCAGGGTCACGTGACGCATCCGGCCCGAATGGCCGAATTCACGGGCCGCTGCTTCGACCGCGCCATGGCCGAAATGGGCCCGACGCAACTCAACATCCCGCGTGACTACTTCTACGGCCAGATCAAGGCCGAGATTCCGCGTCCGCAACGCCTCGATCGTGGCGCAGGCGGCGACGAGCGTCTGAACGAAGCGGCCGAACTGCTGGCGCAAGCCAAGTTCCCGGTCATCATCTCGGGCGGCGGTGTGGTCATGGCCGATGCCATCGAAGAATGCAAGGCACTCGCCGAGCGTCTGGGCGCACCGGTCGTCAACAGCTATCTGCACAACGACTCGTTCCCGGCCAACCATCCGCTGTGGTGCGGTCCGCTCGGTTATCAGGGCTCGAAGGCCGCGATGAAGCTGCTCGCACAGGCCGACGTCGTCGTGGCATTGGGCTCGCGACTCGGACCGTTCGGCACGCTGCCGCAGCACGGCCTCGACTACTGGCCGAAGAACGCCAAGATCATCCAGATCGATGCCGATCACAAGATGCTCGGTCTCGTGAAGAAGATCTCCGTCGGCATCTGCGGCGATGCCAAGGCCGCCGCTGTCGCGCTGTCGCAGCGTCTGGCCGAACGCACGCTCGCGTGCGATGCCACGCGTGGCTCGCGTGCCGACCAGATCGCGACGGAAAAGGCGGCGTGGGAGAAAGAACTCGACGAGTGGACCCACGAGCGCGATCCGTACAGCCTCGACATGATCGAAGAGCAGGCGAAGGAACGCACGTTCAACGGCGGCCACTATCTGCATCCGCGTCAGGTGCTGCGCGAACTCGAGAAGGCCATGCCGGAAGATGTGATGGTCTCGACCGACATCGGCAACATCAACTCGGTCGCGAACAGCTACCTGCGCTTCAACAAGCCGCGCAGCTTCTTCGCTGCCATGAGCTGGGGCAACTGCGGTTACGCGTTCCCGACGATCATCGGCGCGAAGGTTGCCGCGCCGCATCGCCCGGCCGTGTCGTACGCCGGTGATGGCGCATGGGGCATGAGCCTGATGGAAACGTTGACGTGCGTGCGCCACAACATTCCGGTCACGGCGGTGGTTTTCCACAACCGTCAGTGGGGCGCGGAGAAGAAGAATCAAGTCGACTTCTACAACCGCCGCTTTGTGGCGGGCGAACTCGACAGCCCGAGCTTTGCCGGTATCGCCAAGGCGATGGGCGCGGAAGGCATCGTGGTCGATCGTCTGGAAGACGTGGGCCCGGCGCTCAAGAAGGCCATCGACATGCAGATGAATCACGGCAAGACGACCATCATCGAAATCATGTGTACCCGCGAACTGGGCGATCCGTTCCGTCGCGATGCCCTCTCGAAACCGGTGCGCACGCTCGACAAGTACAAGGACTACGTCTGATCGTAGTGCCGTAGTTTTGCGCTGGTGTTTTGAACTGTATGCAGGGTGATAGCGCTCCCGGCTCTGTGGGTGCCGGGAGCGCTTTTTTTATTCCGCTCGCCATGTCGTCATGACGGCGAGCTTCTGGGCTTTGACATCATGAAAGCCATGCACCGTATTCTCGACACGGCCCGCAGCGCCCCCCAGCGCATCGTGCTGTGTGAATCGGAAGACCCCCGCGTGCTTGAAGCGGCCGGACGCGCCACGCGCGAAGGCATCGCCCGCATCGTGCTCGTCGGCGATATCAACAAGACGCTGCGCGCGGCTGACGCGGCCGGGGTCGATCTGGCCGGGATGGAAGTGATCGATCCGGCTACCTCGCCGCTGGCTGACGAGTTCGCGCAGACGTGGTTCTCCATGCGCGAGAAGAAGGGCATCACGCGCGAGCAAGCCGCCGCCGAGATGCGCGCGCCGCTGGGCTTCGCCAACATGATGCTGCGTCTCGGTCATGCCGGCGGCTCCGTGGCCGGCGCGGTCAACACCACGGCCGACGTGGTTCGCATGGCCATTCAACTGGTCGGCGTACAGCCGTCGTTTCAACTCGTGTCGAGCTTCTTCCTGATGATGCTCTGCGAGCCGTTCCATACGATGAAGGGCGGCCTGATCTTTTCCGACTGCGCGCTCGTGGTCGACCCCGATGCCGCGCAACTGGCGCAAATTGCCATGGCCGCAGCCGACAGCGCACAGGCGTTGCTGATGGAGTCCCCGCGCGTGGCGATGTTGTCGTTTTCCACCAGCGGCAGCGCGCGGCATGCAGCGGTCGACAAAGTGGTGGAAGCGACACGTCTGGTGAAAGCGGCTCGTCCGCAGCTCGCGATCGATGGCGACGTGCAACTCGACGCGGCCATCGTTGCCGAGATTGCTCAACGCAAGGTCGCTCACTCGCAAGTGGAAGGCCACGCGAATACGCTGATCTTCCCGAGTCTCGATGCCGGCAACATCGGCTACAAGCTCGCCGAACGGATTGGCGGTGCCAAAGCCATCGGGCCGCTGCTGCAAGGGCTCAACCGCCCCGCCAACGACCTTTCGCGCGGCTGTAGCGCCGACGACATCTATTACGTCATCGGTGTCACCTGCGTGCAGGCACAGGCCGCACTGGCCCGGCTCGCCGGTACCGCAGCGCCCGCCGTCGCATGACGGCATGACACTTCCTTCGCTTCTGGCGCTCCCGTCACTACTGCCGCTGTTGCCGTTGCTGTTGTTGCTCGGCTTTGCCACGTACTTTCAAACCGTGACCGGCTTCGGTCTGGGCATGATCGTGCTGGGTGGCGCCAGCGGCTTCGGCCTGGCCCCGGTCGCCAGCGTAGCCATCCTCGTGAGTCTGGTCACGCTCGTCAACAGCGCGCTGGCGCTGCCCGGTACATGGCATCACATCGACTGGCGGGCCGTGGGCGCCGCCACGCTCGGCATCATCCCGTCGGTCGTCGTGGGCGTGCTGCTGTTCGACTATCTCAACGGGATGGCATCGAATGTGCTGCACCTGCTGTTGGGTGCCGTCGTGCTTTATGGCGGCATCGGTGCGGCCTTGCGGCCAGCCCCCAAGCCTGAGCGCTCGGGCGACAAGGGCTTCTTTCTCAGTGGGATCTTCGGCGGCTTGCTGAGTGGGATGTTTGGAATTTCCGGGCCGCCGCTGATCTTCTATTTCTATCGGCAACCGCTGACGCTGGTGCAGATCCGCTGTGCGCTGATTCTGCTGTTTGCCGTGACCGCATCGATCCGCACGGTCTACAGCGCGTTCGCCGGGCAGTTGCCCGCGCCGGTCTGGTGGCAGGCGGGGATGGCACTCCCTGTTGTCGCGCTGGCCACGCTGCTGGCCCGCCGGCATCCGCCGCCGCTCTCGGGCGTCGTGACACGGCGTATTGCCTTCACGACGCTGATGCTGCTGGGCGCCCATCTGATGATCAGCGCCCTGCGCGAAATGATCTGATCAGTGGCCCCGGCGGCCACCGCTGCCGATCCACTCCACCAGCTTCGAGAACATCGTCATGTCGGGGAGCGACGTGAGATCGAGCGCCAGCGCATTGCGGTAGTACGGGCTCAGATCGAGACCGACACCCAGCCCCATCACCTCGACATCGCCACGCGCTTGCTGTTGCGCCACAACTTCGCGCAGATGGTGATCGAGATAGTGCTCGTCGTTGACCTGATTGGTGGCGGCGTCCATCGGGCTGCCATCGGAAATCACGATCAACAAGCGCCGGTTCGCCACGCGCGAGCGCAGCCGCTCGCAGGCCCATTCGACCGCCTCGCCATCGACACCTTCCCGAAACAGATCGGCCTTGAAGAGCGAGGCAATGTCGGTGCGCGCACGCCGCCAACTCGTCACAGCATCTTTGAAAATCAGATGCGACACTTCGTTCAGGCGCCCCGGAAACGGCGGCTTGCCGCGCGCGAGCCAATCGGCGCGCGCGCGCCCGCCATTCCATGCGCCGGTGGTAAAGCCGAGGATCTCGTTGGTCACGCCAGCCGCATCGAGCGCGCGGGAGAGGACGTCCACGATCATGCCGACCGATTCGATCTGCGCTTTCATCGAGCCCGAGCAATCGATCAGAAAACTCACCATCGACTCGGCGACGAGCGTGTGTTTCTCCAGCCGGAAAATACGACGCTCCGCCGGTGAGCTGACCAGTTGCGCCAGACGTCGGCCATCGATGCGCCCTTGTTCCTCGCCGAACGACCAGCCGTCACGTTGCGCGACGGCCAGCGCAGCTTTGAGCGCACGCGCGAGGCGCGGCACGTTGATGGCCTGCGCGACGATGCGCTCGTCGAGCCGTTCGCGGAATTCCGCGAGCAAGGTACGGCGCACCAGCGCGCCCGCATAAACCTCGCGATCGTAGCGGTTCGTAAAGACACGATAGCCCTGCTCCGACGCCTTCAATACGCGGCTGTCGCCGGAATGCACCAGCGTAATGCCGTCGTCTTCGCGTTCGTCGAAATCGAGAAACAGCGAGAACGCGTTGCGCACGCCCTTCTGGCCTTCATCTTCCTTGGGTTCGGCATCGTCGCGCTCGCCGCTCGCCGAGCGGATCATGGCGGCGATCTCGGCGGCCAGTTCGCGCGCGTGCACGGCAAACGCGGCCTGATCGGCACGCGTGCGGCGCATGCCCGCCAACGCGCCGCCGATGACAGGCGCAATCGCCATGCGCGTGGCTTCGATGAGACCTTCCGTCTCGTCGATCACCGGGTAGCCGGTCAGCCGCGACCAACTCATCTGCGCGACGGTGTAGAGCAACAGCCCCACATGACTGTCGGCAACGCCGGTTTCGTGCATCGCGCGCGACCACGCCTCGAAGCGCTCGCGCAGGTTGCTGGCGATGCCCGGCATGCCCGGCGGCACAAAGGTTTCGCAGCGCAATTGTTCGAGCAGTTCGAACAGCAGGCGCTCGAGCGGCGCGTCGGGGAGCAGGCTGCGATGCAACGCGGCATCGCTGTGACGCAACCGCAATGCGGCGCCATCGGCGGCCCCGCGCAGCGAACGGAACGGATCGTGCGGCGTCGGCAACGTTTGCAGGTGCGGGGCATGCAACGGCAACGGCCGCATGTTCCGGCACAGCCGCGCGCCGCTGTAGTGCAACGCGGCGTCGCCGGTGAGCGCTCGCACGGTCGCCGCGCACAGCGCTTCGCCGCGTGCGGCGCGCCGGGCGGCTTCGCGATCCGAGATCGTCATGACGCATCGGCCAGCAGCGAGCGCGTGCCGTCGTCGAGCGTCAGTTCGCGACCGAACGCGCGTTGGTAGTACTCGGCGACGATGGGCCGCTCAGCCTCGTCGCACTTGTTGAGAAAGGTCAGGCGGAACGCCAGCCCTTCGTCACGGAAGATGCCCACGTTTTCGGCCCAGTTGATCACCGTGCGTGGCGACATGAGCGTAGAGAGATCGCCGGTGGCAAAGCCCTTGCGGGTAAGTTCGGCCACGCTGACCATCGAGTCGATCAGCGTGCGCCCGGCATCGGTGCCGAGCTCCGGCACCCGCGCCAGCACGATACCGGCCTCGTCTTCGCGTGAGAGATAGTTGAGCGTGGCAACCACGTTCCAGCGGTCGATCTGCGCATGGTTGAGCACCTGCGTGCCGTGATAAAGGCCGTTCAGATTGCCAAGGCCCACGGTGTTCGTCGTCGCAAACATGCGGAACCCCGGATGCGGATGAATCACGCGGTTCTGATCGAGCAGCGTGAACTTGCCGTCGCGCTCGAGAATGCGCTGGATCACGAACATCACGTCGGGGCGGCCCGCGTCGTACTCGTCGAAGATCAGCGCTACCGGCCGTTGCAACGCCCACGGCACGATGCCTTCCTGAAACTCGGTGACCTGATGGCCGTCGCGTACGACGATGGCGTCTTTGCCGACGAGATCGAGGCGGCTGATGTGACCGTCGAGATTCACACGCACGCAAGGCCAGTTCAGGCGGGCGGCCACTTGCTCGATGTGCGTCGACTTGCCCGTGCCGTGCATGCCCTGCACCATCACGCGCCGGTTGTTCATGAAGCCCGCCAGAATGGCCAGCGTCACGTCCGCGTTGAAGCGATAGGCCGTATCGATCTCAGGCACGTGGTCGTCGCGCTCGCGATACGCAGGCACCTTCAGATCGACATCGATACCGAACACGCTGCGCGCGTCGATCAGGTGATCGGGTTGCGCCAACATGGGCTGACTTTGGGTTTCACTCTGGATTTGCATCACGTCCGTCTCCTGTACCGCGCCGTCTGACCGTCATTTTCGGCATCATAGCGTTAACTATTTTTAGAAACAAATTGTTCCGAAAAATATAATTAACGATTGACGCTCGAGATAGCGTCGTCTACATTCGAGCGAACTGAAACGCATCGGACCCTGCCAATGCCGTTCGACAACCCGTTTGGGTACAATACCGCTGATCCATTTTCCGGAACGGCGCATATGAACGACGCAGCGACCAAGAGCGACTCCTCGGCAGACAGCAAGGCCGACACCCCGACCCTGCGGGCGTTCGCCTTACTGGAATATCTGGTGACCGCCGACGCCCCGGTCTCGCTCGCCGACATGGCGCACGACATCCAGATGCCCAAGGCATCGTTGCACCGCATGCTCGGCTCGCTCGAAGCGGGCGGCCTCGTGATTCGCGAGCCCGGCCAGAAAAACGCCTATGTGATCGGCCCGCGTCTCGCGCAACTGAGTCTCGGCGTGATGATGCAGGCGGGCGCGCGACGCATGCGTCACGCGATTCTCGGCCGCTTGGTCGCCGACCTTGGCGAGACGTGCAACCTCACGATGCTCCACGAGACGGAAGTGCTGTATCTCGACCGCATGGAAGCGCCGTGGCCGCTGCGCCTCGATCTCAAGCCCGGCTCACATGTGCCTGCGCATAGCAGCGCCAGCGGCAAGTTGCTGCTCGCGATGATGCCGCGCGAACAGCGTGCCGCACTGCTGCGTGCGATGAAGCTGCAACGCTTCACGCCCAACACGCTGACCGATCCCGAATTACTCGAGAGCGAACTCGACCGCATCGCCCACAAGGGCATTGCCGTCGATAACGAAGAGTTCGTGCTGGGGATCGCCTGCGTCGCGGCGCCTGTGCTCAAGGAAGATGGGCAGTGCATCGCCGCCGTGGCCGTGCATGCGCCGGTGTCGCGCACGTCGCTCTCGAAAGCGATGGAATTCGTGCCGCGCTTGCAGGAAGCGGCCAAGGAACTCGCCAGTACGTTCTGATAGCGGCGATGGGATATTGGGGGCGCGAAGCTCGCGTTCCCTGCGCCTTGTTCAGCGTCTCAAACCTTCTCCGCTTCGCCCTTTTTCGCCAGCGCATCCAGCTTGCTCGTCCGCTGCCAGTCGAGTAGCGGCACCAACGCCGTCGCCGTCTCGCGCAGCGTCGGCACCAACCCCAGCAACTCCTCCAGCGTCACACGCGCCGTCGGGCCATGCACCGCCAGCACGGCACGCACATGGCCGTCGTCAGGGGCGCGCACCGGCACCCCCACGGCCACCATGCCGCGCACGAACTCTTCATTGTCGATACCGATGCCGCGTGCCGCCAGCCGGTCGAGTTCGGCGTCAAGCAGGCTCACGTCCGTGATCGTGCGCGGCGTCATCCGCTTGAGCGTCAGGCGCGCGAGCACGGCACGCCGCTCGGCCGCCGGCATCTGCGACAGAAACAGCTTGCCGCTCGCCGTGCAATGCAACGGCACCCGCATGCCCGGATGCATCTGCATACGCAGCGGCTCGTTGGTTTCGACACGCTCGATATAGAGCACCTCGTCGCCGTCGAGCGCCGTGAGGTTGACGGTTTCGCCGACGCGATCGACCAGCCCGCGCAGCAGCGAGCGCGCGGCACGCGTGAAGTTGTTGTTCGCCAGTGTGACCAGCGCCAGACGCGCCGCCCGCGGCCCCAGCGACAACCCGCGCTCCGAGCCGCGCGAATCGGGCACATGCGCCACGTAGCCGCACAACTCCAGCGCTTCGATGAGCCGCATGAGCGTGGCTTTGGGGATCGACAGACGCGTCGCCAGTTGCGACAGCGTATAGGGCTGCCCGGCGATCGCCAGGCGCTCGATGATGGCCAGTGCCCGCAGGTTACGCGCCTCTTCGCTCGCGCGAATGTCCAGTTCGTCCAGCGTGCCTGTCTCGCGCATCGCGCCTCCTCGCACCCGATCATCAAAATAAAAGAAACAAAATATACCAATTATTTGATGATCATCAGCCCCGGGATTACCCCTGTCCGAGTGACATTCGACAACGATTAGGGACGCGACATCCCTCGCTTCAGCGCCGCCCTCCTCTCCTAGTGAAACCCCGCAGATGCGCCGCAGCAATTGCATTGTTCTGAGACGCCATCGTCGAATTCCGTTTCAGTTTCCCGTTCCGCGCGTCTTTTCACTTGGCATTTATCAGACGCTCGCCGACATTGAATCGAAACAATCCGAAACGAATCGTTTCATCCGGGCGCAGTGCACGGATGCGAACTCAGGCAGGAGACAGGTGGCATGGAACATGAGGTGGACTATCTGATCGTCGGCGCAGGCTCGGCAGGCTGCGTGCTCGCGAACCGGCTGAGTGCCGACCCCGCGAACAAGGTGTTGCTGCTCGAAGCGGGCGGACCGGATAGCAATCCGTGGATTCACATTCCGGTCGGCTACTTCAAGACGATGCACAACCCGGAACTCGACTGGTGCTATCGCACCGAGGCTGACGAGAACGTCGCGAACCGTCAGATCGACTGGCCGCGCGGCAAAGTGCTCGGCGGTTCCAGCTCACTCAACGGGCTGCTCTATGTGCGCGGTCAGCGTCAGGATTACGACCGCTGGGCCTCGCTCGGCAATCGCGGATGGCGCTATGCCGACGTGCTGCCCTACTTCAAGAAGTCGGAAGATCAGGAACATGGCGCAAGCGAGTATCACGGTGCCGGCGGCCCGCTCAAGGTGTCTGACCTGCGGCTGCGCCGCCCCATCGCCGATCACTTCATCGCCGCTGCGCAAGACATCGGCATTCCGTTCAACGCGGATTACAACGGCGCGACACAGGAAGGCGTGGGTTACTTCCAGCAAACGGCATTTCGGGGCTTCCGCTGGAGTACGGCAAAAGGGTTTCTGAAGCCGGCGCGCGAGCGTCGCAATCTGATTGTCGAGACCCGGGCACAGACGTGTCGCGTGCTGTTCGACGGCAAGCGTGCCGTCGGCGTCGAATATTTGCAGGATGGTCAACGCAAGAAAGCCCGGGCACGCGTTGAGGTGATTCTCGCCGCCGGGGCCATCGGCTCGCCGCAGTTGTTGCAGAACTCGGGCGTGGGCCCGACCACCGTACTGGCGAAAGCGGGCGTCGCGCTGCGGCACGCGTTGCCGGGCGTGGGCCAGAATTTGCAGGATCACCTGCAAGTTCGCCTCGTCTTCAAAACGCGCGAGCGCACGCTGAACGACGAGGTGAACAACCCGCTACGCAAGGTCCTCATCGGCCTGCAATACGCGTTCGCACGCACCGGTCCGCTGACGCTGGCGGCCAGTCAGGTGACGATCTTCACGCGCTCACGCCCTGAGGTCCAGCGCCCCGACATCCAGTTCCATATGCAACCGCTCTCGGCGGACAAGCCGGGCCAAGGCGCGCATCGGTTCTCGGCCTTCACGTCGTCGGTCTGTCAGTTGCGTCCGTTCAGCCGGGGCAGCGTGGAGATCGCTTCGAACGATCCGCTGCAATACCCGGCGATTCACGCCAACTATCTGTCCGACGCGCGCGACCATCAGGTCGTCATCGACGGCATCAAGGTGGCGCGCCGCATTGCCGCTGCGCCATCGCTGGCACCGCACATCATCAGCGAATTCGTGCCGGGCGCGCAGTTTCAGAGCGACGACGAATTGCTGCAAGCCGCGCGCCGCTACAGCCAGTCGATCTATCACCCCGCAGGCACCTGCAAGATGGGCCACGACCCCATGGCCGTGGTGGACGACCGGCTGCGTGTGCACGGGCTCGCCGGGCTGCGCGTGGTGGACGCCTCGATCATGCCCGAGCTGGTCTCGGGCAACACGAATGCACCGACGATCATGATCGCCGAGAAGGCGGCGGACATGATTCTCGAAGACGGCCGGCGAGGGTCGGGCATGACGGAGATTCATCGCGACACAGAGACCAGAACAGCAGCACAGGCATCGACGGCGGTCGCAGTCTAGGCAGCGTTGGCAGTAAAGACGGCACACATCATTAAAAGATTCGGAGACAACCATGAATGCATCGACTCAGACCGACGCCCGGCAGATGCGCCGTGTCGTCGTCGCCAGCCTGATCGGCGCCACCATCGAGTGGTATGACTTTTTCCTGTACGGCGTCGTCGCCGGCATCGTCTTCAACAAACTGTATTTCCCGAGCGGCGACCCGCTGGTCTCGACCATGCTCGCCTACGGCACGTTCGCGGTGGGCTTTCTGAGCCGGCCGCTCGGCGGCGTGATCTTCGGCCACTTCGGCGACAAGCTCGGACGCAAGAGCATGCTCGTGATGACGCTCTCGATCATGGGCGTGGCAACCATGCTCATCGGGCTGGTGCCCACGTTCGCGCAGATCGGACTATGGGCGCCGTGTCTGCTGCTTTTTCTGCGCGTGCTGCAAGGCATCGGGCTCGGTGGCGAATGGGGCGGCGCAGTGCTCATGGCGTTCGAATACGCGCCCAAAGAGAAGCGCGGCTATTACGCGAGCATTCCGCAGGTCGGGCTGGCGCTCGGGCTGTGCCTTGCGTCGGGTGTGGTGGCGTTGCTGTCGTACACGCTCACCAACGCGCAGTTTCTCGCATGGGGCTGGCGTGTGGCGTTCTTCCTGTCGGTCGGGCTGGTCGCCATCGGCATGTACATCCGCCTGAACGTGATGGAGACGCCCGAGTTCTCGAAGATCAAGAAGGCCGGTGCCGAGATCAAGATTCCGATTGCCGAAGTGCTGACCAAGAGCCCGGGCAACGTGCTCGCCGGCATGGGCGCGCGCTTCATCGACGGGGTGTTCTTCAACATTTTCGGCGTGTTCTCGATTGCCTATCTGACGCAGACGCTAAAGCTCTCGCAGACCGAAGCGCTCATGGGGGTGATGGCCGCCGCGTTCGTGATGATCTTTACGATTCCGTTCTTCGGCAAACTCTCGGACCGCGTCGGCCGCACGCGTATCTACTTCTGGGGCTCGCTGCTCACGGGTCTGTCGTCGTTTGCCGGTTTCTGGCTGATGAAGTCTAGCGGCGGCAATGTGTTTCTCGTGTGGCTCGCCATCGTGATTCCGCTGGGCGTCATCTACGCCTCGGTGTACGGCCCCGAAGCTGCGCTGTTCTCGGAACTGTTCGACGCGCGGGTGCGCTACACCGGCATCTCGTTCGTCTACCAGTTCTCGGGAATCTTCGCGAGCGGCCTGAGCCCGATTATCGCCACCTATCTGTTGCAGAAGAACGGCGGCGAGCCGTGGCTGATCTGTATCTACGTGCTGTGTGCGGGGCTGATCAGTGCGCTGTCGGCCGCGTGGATTGCCAGCAAGAAGCGACGCCAGCATGTGTGGCACGGCGCGGGTATTGCCGAGCATTGAGACGCACCGAGTCGTCGCCGCAACGACAAAGCGTGCCCTTCGCGGGGCACGCTTTGCGCATGGTGTTTGATGCCGGGCAGGGTCGACGCGGGTGATCTCGTGCGATGATTCAGGGTATCGCTCACCTGCCCACGAGACACGATGCAGCGAGATCCGTCGCTCGACACCTCTTTGCCTGAAGACGAACCCGATCGCCGGGGCCCCCTCTCCGAAGGTGCCCTGCTCGGTGCGCCGTCGCCTGCGCCCGGTCCGGCTCCGGCTGATGCCGTGCCGCTGCCCATCAGCGTCTATCCGGCGCTCATGGGCATTCTGCTCGCCTACGGCGTGCTGGTCGTCGGCAACGGGCTGTTCGCCACATCGATTCCCTTCCATGCACTGCACTACGGCGCGTCGACGTTTACTGTCGGCGTGATCCAGTCGTGCTACTACGGCGGCTTTCTGCTCGGCGCGTTCTACAACCGCTCGCTCATCGAGCGCATCGGCCAGCATCGCGCGTTCGTCGCCTTCACCGCATTGGCCGCGCTGTTCGTCATGGGCTTCGCCGTGAGCGAAACCACGCTCATGCTCTGCCTGTTCCGCCTCGGCACCGGGCTCGCGCTCATGGGCGTGTACACCACGGTGGAGAGCTGGCTCAACGGGTCGGTACCCAACACCATGCGCGGGCGCGTGTTCGGCTCGTACCTCACGATCAACTATCTGGCCGTGGGCGCCGGACAATTTCTGCTCAACGTCGGCGAAGCCGGTAGCGAAGGGCAACTGTTGCTGGTCGCGGGTCTGTTTGTGGCCTCCATTCTGCCCATCACGCTGATGCAGGGCTGGCCCACGCGTGTGGCCGATGAGCGCCTCGTCAAGCAGCCGGCCATGAGCCTGTTCGACGGCATCACCGAGATGGCCCGCGCGACGCCGATCGCTATTCCGGGCTGTATTCTCGCGGGCTTTCTGTACAGCGCGTTCTACGCCATCGTGCCGATCTATCTGACGCGCATCGGCCTGTCGATCGGCAGCCTGTCCACGCTGATGGGCGTGGCACTGTTCGGTGCCCTGCTCATGCAATGGCCCTTCGGCCGGCTCTCCGACCGCATGGACCGGCGCACACTGTCGCGCCGGCTGGCGCTCGCCTCCGCCGCGTTCTGCGCGCCCCTGATCTTCATTCAGGCGCACTGGCTCGTGTTCCTGCTGATGTTTTTGTTCTCCGCCGCCAATTTCACGCAGTACGGCCTGATCGTCTCTCATGTGAACGATCGCACGGCGCCCGAGCAACGCGTGGTGGTCAGCGCCACGTTGCTGATCCTGTTTTCCGTCGGCGGCATTCTCGGACCGATGATCGCGTCGCTCGTCATGACGCTGGTCGGCCCCGGCGGACTCCATCTGTTCAATGTGATCTGCGCGCTGCTGCTCGCGCGGGTGGCGCGGCGGGCGCAAGTGCTTCAGCCCTGAGCAAAAGGCGCGGCTTTGATGGGGCTGGCGGGAAGGCCGAGGCTTTCGCTTCCCGCCCCAACATGGTGCGAACCCGCCACACACTGGTGCGATACCCGCGTGATGCAGCCCATTGGCGCCCGAAAATCACGGACAATAGCGCCGGCGCCGCCCCTGCGCCTTTGAGCACGGTTCTTGCTCACCTATTCTGTAAACAACATTGCCGCCCCCGTGCCTGTCCACACCATGAGCATGATCGACCTCGACGCCCCCGGTTTGTTGCCGCCCCGCCTCACGGCGGCGGACGACGGCCGCCGTATCGTCATTTACGGCGACTTCACCATTTGCAGCGTCTTCCAGCCGGTCTTCTCGGTGTCGCACCGCCGCGCCATCGGTTATCACGCGTCGCTGCGTGCGCATGACGCGCAAGGCCGTCACGTGCCGTCGCATGAGGTCTTCACGCTCGCGGCCCGTCATGGCGACATGCTCGAACTCGGCCGCCTCGCCGAATCGCTGCATCTGGGCAACTTCCATGAATTCGACAGCCGTGATGCCTGGCTCTTCCTGAACCTGCATCCGGCCGCGCTGATGGACACGGTCTACGGCGACGCGCTCATCGCAACGCTCAAGGCCATCGGGCTCTCGCCGCAACGCGTGGTGCTCGAAGTGCCCGAGCAGGCGGGCGGCGACACGCCGCGCTTCGGCGCCATCGTCGGCAGCCTGCGTAAGGCAGGCTTCGTGATCGCGCTGGGCGGCTTCGGCGCCAAGCATTCGAATATCGACCGGGTGTGGGATCTGCGCCCCGACATCGTGGTGCTCGATCGCGGCATTCTCGCGCAAGCTACCGAGCAGTCGCATCTGGCGCGGGTGCTCCCCGGGCTGGTGTCGCTGCTGCACGAATCGGGACAACTGGTGATGATGGGCGGGCTGACGACCGACCGCGAAGCGTTGATTGCGCTGGAGTGCAACGTCGACTTCGTGCAGGGTCAGTATTTCGCTGCGCCGGATGTCGATCCGGTCCCCTCGAAGGTCGCTGCCGAGCGCATGGATGCGCTGTCGGCCGCGCTACGCACGCAGTTGGTGGAACGCGAGCGTGCCGAACACGCGCGCCTCGCACCGTATGTGGCAGGTATCGAAGCGGCCGCCGCGCGTATCGCGCAGGGCACGGACATCATCGAGGCGTCGCACGATTTGCTGGCGCTGCCCGACGCGGCACGCTGCTTTCTGCTCGACGCGGCAGGCCGCCAGATCGGCGACAACGTGCTGCCGATCAACCATTCGTCGCAACGTGCGAAGCGCTTCCGTCCGCTGCTGCACTCGCAAGGCGCGAACTGGGCGCGGCGCCCGTACTTCATTCAGGCGATGCGCGAACCCGGCGAAGTGCATTTCACGCCGCCGTATCTGTCGATCAACGAGGCGCACCTCTGCGTGACCGCCTCCATCGCCACCCCGGCGAAGCAGGGCCTGCAAGTGCTCTGCGTCGACATCAACTGGTGATCATGCGGTAAGGCGGTGCGCTGGGCGTCGAGGTCTTGTCCTACGACGCCGTCCCCTTGCGCGCCCCTCGCGTGCCCTGCTCCGCCTTCACCGCATCTTCGATACACCGCACGAAGTATTCAGCGGGCGCGGTGAGAATCGCGCTGTCGCGGAACAGCAGGAAGAGTTTGCGGGCGGGCGGCTGCTCCAGCAGATCAAGCGTCTTGAGCTCTTCGGCCGCGCCTTCGGTGCGCAGCGCAAGGTGCGTCCACGACGTCACAACGTTGCTGTTGACGGCCAGACTGTAGAAGAGCGTCTGCGACGCGCAGCGCGTAATACGGCGTGGCGGCGCGAGCCCCTGCCGGGCAAACAGCTCCGTGAGGAATGCCTGAAATTCGCTTGAAGGTGCCGTGTGCAGCCATTCGGCATCCTGCAAGTCGGCAAGCGAGGTGGCATTCGCCAGTTGCCCCCGCCGCGCCACCGAAAACCACATCGGAAACGTCGCCAGATGCACCGCACGCACAGTCGCAAATTCACGCGCATCCACGCCAGAGCCCAGCGCAAAATCCAGCGCGCCGCTCTTCAACTGCTCCACCAGTTGCGACGCACTGAACTCCGAGAATTCGAGCGTCACGTCGGGCATCGTCTGACGAAATCGGTTGTACGCCTTGGGCAACACGGTGATTGCCGAGAGCGGCGTTACGCCGATGGCAACCCGTCCCTGCCGGGTATCGCGCAGGCGGGTCATCTCCGCCTCCGTGCGCGTCATCTCATTGACGATCAACTCGGCCCGCTGAAGCAGCGCGCGCCCCTCATGCGTGAGCGACACCCCGGTCGAACTGCGCACGATCAACATCAACCCCACTTCGGTTTCGAGATCACGTAACGCACGCGTGACGGCCGGTTGCGTGACGTGCAGCGTGCGGGCCGCTTCGTGAATGCTGCCCGTGTTGGCAACGGCCACGAGGGCGCGCAATTGGTGGAGTTTCATCGCTACATATCAAGGGTTATCACTGATAAATGGATGTTATCAGGATAAGAATTTATGCGTATCGGGATTATTACGGCTTGATTACTATCGGCCCGAATCGTCGCATGCGTGCGCATGGACAGAACGACACCCCCAATGCATGGAGACAACCCGTATGACGCCTAACGCCGCCCCGCCCCTCAATGGCGCGCTTGCCAGTTCGCCCCCGCCATCGGGACATGCGGTGAGTTCGTCGCCGTCCGCGACGAGCGATGCCGCCTCGCACGCTGACCGCGCTAACCGTGCGTCACGCCGCCGCACCATCGTCGCCACGTCGGTCGGCAACGGTCTGGAGATGTTCGACTTCACGGTGTTCAGCTTCTTTGCGGGCATCATCGGCAAGAACTTCTTCCCTGTGGGCTCCGGTACCGGCCCGCTGCTGCTCGCGATGGCAACGTTCGGTGTGGGCTTCGTCATGCGCCCGCTCGGCGGCATTCTCATCGGCAACTATGCCGACCGTGCGGGCCGTCGCGCCGCACTCTCGCTCACCATCGCACTGATGATGGTCGGCACGGCGCTGATCGCACTCACGCCGAGCTACGCCAGCATCGGCGTGATCGCCCCCGTGCTGATCGTGTTCGGGCGGCTGTTGCAGGGACTTTCCGCCGGGGGCGAAATCGGCGCGTCGACGACGTTCCTGATGGAATCGGGTCCGGCGTCGCGGCGCGGCTTCATGGTGTGCTGGCAGATGGTCAGTCAGGGTGCTGCTGCGCTGCTTGGTGCGCTCTCGGGAGCATTGCTCTCGTCGCTGCTCACCCCCGCGTCGCTGGAGAGCTGGGGCTGGCGCGTGCCGTTCATCCTCGGCCTGATGGTCGGTCCGGTCGGCATGTATATCCGTCGTAATCTCGACGAGACGTTCGAAGCCCCCGAGCGCGAGCAAAGCGCTGTGGGCGAGATCGTGCGCCACTACCTCGGGCGCGTGCTGCTCGGCACGTTGCTGCTCGTCGGCGGCACGACCATGCTCTACATCATCGTGTTCTTCATGCCCGCTTACGGCGTGCGCACGCTGCACCTGCCGGTGGCCACGTCGTTCCTCGCGGGATGTGCCTCGGGCGCCATCATCATGGTGTCGTCGCTCGTGTCGGGCCTTTGGATCACCGATCGCGTGGCGCGTCGCAAGCCGGTGGTGATCGTCACTTCGCTGATCACGCTGCTGTGCGTGTATCCGGCGTTCAAGTGGCTGACGACGGCGCCTTCCGTGCCGCTCATGATCGGCATCGTGACGGTCGTCATGGGCATTGCATCGCTCGGTACCGGCTCGTACTTCCTGCTGATCATGGAAGCGTTTCCGCGCCGCGTGCGCGCCACGGCGCTCGCGATGATCTACAGCTTCGGCGTGACGATCTTCGGCGGCTTCGCGCAGTTCAACGTGACGTGGCTGCTGCACCGTACCGGCGACGCCATGTCGCCCGCGTGGTATCTGCTCGCCTGCGGCGTGGTGAGCCAGATCGCGCTGTGGTGCTTCCCTGAACGCCCGGCCGATGCCGTGGCACCGGCCACGTCGGCAGCGGCACACAAGGCCTAGCCGCCTCACGGGCTCGCCCGGCTTCTCGCTTCTCGCACTTCCCGTACTTCTCGCACTCGACGTTGTACCGACAGGCCGCCGCTCCGGCGCGCGGCCCGGGGCTCTGCACGCTCGCGATTTCGTGCATCGGCCGCCGCGGTCGCGTCGCGCATCTGGCAAGACAGACCAACGACAAGATTCAGAGAGACATGAAAAAACGATATTCGCTCGCGCTGGCCCTCGCCGGTGCCGGCATCACCGCAGCGACGCCCGCCGGTGCCGCCGTGCAGATTTACGGCGCCGTCGACAGCTTTCTCATGTATTCGCGCAACAGCGGACAAGAGAACCTGCAATTGCTCTCGGGCGGGGCGTCCACATCGCGCTGGGGCATCACCGGTTCGGAAGACCTTGGCGGCGGCATGCGCGCCGCGTTCCGGCTGGAAAGCGGCTTCGATCTGATGAGCGGAAAACAGCAAAGCAGCAGCGCCTTCTACAACCGCGAAGCCAACGTCTCCTTGTCGTCCGTCGAGTGGGGCACGATCAAGTTCGGCAAGCAATATCCGGCCATCGGCCCGGAAGGCATCGATCCGTTCGTGTCGGTCGGGCAACTCTCGCCGTATGCCACGAGTGCGCTCGTCGTCTCCGATCTCGGTCCCGGTGCGGCGTCGATTCAGGCCCGCGTGGACAACGCCATCAGCTACGAGACGCCCGACATCGCAGGCCTCAACGCGACGGTGCTCTACGCGTCGCGCAACGTCGCGGGTTCCAGCCCGAACGCCAGCAACATCGGCACGGTGGTGAATTACGGACGCGGCCCGCTGATGCTCTCCGGCTCGTACAACGCCGTATGGGCCAACACGAGCACCAGCACGACGCCGGGTGCGCCGCTCAATGGCCCGCGCACCGACGCCTACATGCTCAGCGCCACGTATCAGTTCGGCGAAACGATGGGCTCGGCGAGCTATGTACTCACGCGTCCGAATGGCCCAGGCACCTTCATGGCGCAGGTCTACTCGCTGGGCATGGTCTGGCAGCGCGGGCCGCACGTGGTACGCGCCGGCGTCATCTATCGCAACGTGGCGGGCAAAGTCGATCACGCCGTCGGCGCGTTGCTCGGCTACGACTACCAGTTCTCGAAGCTCACCGGTCTCTATGCCCGCGTGGGCGGCTTTCGCAATTACGGGCAATCGTCACTCTCGTTCGGTGCCGATCCGCTCAGCACCCCCGGTATCAATCCCGTCGTCTTCGCCCTCGGCATGCGTCAGAAGTTCTGAGCGCACGCTGGCTTAATCCATCAGGAGGACTCCATGTCTGACATCGCTTCCCCGCTCGACTACATCGAGCAGCACACCCCGCAATTCACCGAACTCGCCGACAAGATCTGGAACCTCGCGGAACTGCGCTACGAAGAATTCGCATCGAGCGAGTTGCACATCGAAGTGCTCGAAGCCGCCGGTTTTCACGTGACGCGCGGCGTCGCCGGCATTCCCACGGCCTTCATCGCCGAAGCCGGCGACGGCGGCCCGATCATCGGCATTCTCGGTGAATACGATGCGCTCTCCGGGCTGAGTCAGGAAGCCGGTGCGCTGCAATGCCAGCCGTCGGCAGAAATCGGCAACGGCAACGGGCACGGCTGCGGCCACCATCTGCTGGGCACCGCCGCCCACCTGGCCGCGGCCGCCGTCAAAGCGCATCTGGACGCGACCGGACAACCGGGCACCGTGCGCTTCTACGGCTGCCCCGCAGAAGAAGGCGGTTCGGGAAAAACGTTCATGGCGCGCGCCGGGTTGTTCGACGATCTCGACGCGGCGTTGTCGTGGCACCCGGCCGTGCATAACGGCGTGTTCAACGGGCGCTCGCTGGCAAACGTGCAAGCGTACTTCCGCTTTCACGGCAAGGCGTCGCACGCCGCCGCGTCGCCGCATCTTGGCCGCAGCGCGCTCGACGCCGTGGAGTTGATGAACGTCGGCGTGAACTACATGCGCGAACACATGCTGCCCGACGCGCGCGTGCATTACGCAGTGACAAACACGGGCGGCACGTCGCCGAACGTGGTGCAGGCCAATGCCGAAGTGCTGTACCTTGTGCGCGCACCGCGCAACGATCAGGCATCGGAGCTGTTCGAGCGCGTGAAGAACATCGCCAACGGTGCCGCCTTGATGACCGGCTGCACGGTCGACGTCGTATTCGACAAGGCATGTTCGAACCTCGTGCAGAACAGCGTGCTCAACGACATCGTCTATCGCAATCTGGAGACGTTCGGCGCGCCCCAATACGACGAAGACGAACTCGCCTATGCACGCAGTGTGCAAGACAGTTCGCTGTCACCGGAAGACATTGAAGGCGCCACGCGTACGCTCGGTCAGGCATGGCGAAATCCGAAGCCGTTGTTCGATCACGTGGCATTGTTTCAAGCGGGCAATGAGCCGACGCTGCACGGTTCGACCGATGTGGGCGACGTGAGCTGGATCACGCCGACGGCGCAGTGCTTCACGACCTGCTATGCCTTCGGCACGCCGTTCCACTCGTGGCAACTGGTGGCGCAGGGCAAGAGCACGCTGGCGCACAAGGGCATGTTGCTCGCGGCGAAAACGCTCGCCGCGTCGGCACTCGATCTGTTCCGCTCTCCGGAGACGCTCGCCAAGGCCAAAGCCGAATTGCACGAGCGCCGCCAAGGCCGCCCGTACGTCTGCCCGATTCCGGCAGAGGTGAAACTGCCGTTCGCGCGCGACTGATCGCGACACGCTCAACGAAAAACCCCCGCGCGTCGTTTGACGTGCGGGGGTTTTTTCATGCTTGCGAAGCGAAACGCTTAGGCCGCGCGTTGCACCTGATAGCGTTCGAGCCAGTGCGCGTACGGTGCGGGCAACACCCACGACGGACGCGACACATCGAGTTCGCGCGCGGCGTAATACGGCCAATGCGGGTTGGCGAGCAGCGCCCGCCCGATCATCACCAGATCCATCTGACCACTGGCCACCACGCGCTCGGCCGCATGCGGATCGTCAATGCCCCACGACGACGCCACGGCAATGCCGGCTTCCTGCTTCACACGCTCGGCAATCGGCGCGAGGAATGCCGAACCCCAAGGAATCTTTGCTGCCGGGGTCGAGAAACCGACGCTCACGTTGAGCAGATCGAGGCCGCCCTCACGCATCTGACGCGTCAAGGTAATCGACTCGGCCAGCGTCTCTTCGTCGCGGCCATCGTATTCGAGAACGCCGAAACGAGCGGTCAGCGGCAGGTGTTCGGGCCACACTTCGCGCACGGCCGCGAGCGTCTCGAGCAGGAAGCGGCTACGGCCGGCGAGATCGCCGCCGTAGGCATCTTCACGATGATTGGCGTGCAGCGAGAAGAAGCTCTGTGCGAGATAACCGTGGGCGAAATGCAATTCCAGCCATTCGAAACCGGCGGCCAGTGCACGACGTGCGGCTGCGACGAAATCGGCCTTCACGCGGGCGATGTCGTCCAGCGTCATCGCTTTAGGCACTTTGCCGAGATGGCCGCCGAACGCCACGGCGGACGGCGAAATCGTCGGCCAGCCACGCGGGTCGTCTTCGAGAATGTGATCGTCGCCTTCCCACGGGCGGTTGGCGCTGGCCTTGCGGCCTGCGTGGGCAATCTGGATGCCGGGCACGGCACCGTGCGCCTTGATGGCCGACGCGATGCGCGCCATGCCTTGCGCTTGTTCGTCGTTCCACAGGCCAGTACATCCCGGGCTGATGCGGCCTTCCGGCGACACGGCCGTGGCCTCGACGATCACGAGCCCGGCGCCGCCACGGGCGAGTCCGGCGTAGTGGGCGAGGTGCCAGTCGTTGGTCACGCCGTCGACGGCGCTGTACTGACACATCGGGGGAATCGCTACGCGGTTGCGCAGCTTGACGCTTTTCAATTCAAACGGGGAAAACAAGGCGGACATGGTGTGCTCTGCGGTGTGAGGGGAAAGCGGCGCGGCCAGCGGGGAATCGACAACTCAGGAATCGCATCCCGGGGCCTGCACCTCGGCGGGGTTAGCCGACGCAAGCAATGGTAGCCCGTCGTCGCTATAATGAAAACCATCTGCCGATTATCAAGTTGATAACAGTTCATTATGGTCAACCCTCAATGGCTCAAGTCCTTCGCGACACTTGCGGAGCTGGGCAATTTCACTCGCGCCGCCGACCGGCTGGGCCTCACACAGGCCGCCGTCAGCCAGCACGTGAAGCATCTCGAAGACGAATTCGGACCGCTGCTGGTGCGGCGTCCGCGCGCGATCGAGCTCACCCCTGCGGGACACGCGATGCTCGCCTACTGCGCGGAAGTCGAATGCGCCAGCCGGCACCTGCGCTCGCGGCTCGACGACGCCAATGCCGACTGCGGCGAAATCACGCTCATCACACCGGGCAGCATCGGGTTGTATCTGTGCCCGATCCTGCTCGACATGCAGCAGGCCACCCCCTCGATGGCGGTACGGCATCGCTTCGCGCCCGACCGGGAAGTGCTCGAAGGCGTGCTGCAAAACCACTTCGAACTGGGCCTCGTCACGCTGCGCCCTGACGATCCGCGCCTTGCCGCCACGCCCTTCACGCAGGAACCGTTGGAACTCGTGGTACCTGCCGGTGACGACGTCCACAAGTGGGAAGATCTCAAGCGCATCGGCTACATCGACCACCCCGACGGCGAAGCGATGTCGACGCGTTTGCTCAGCCGCCGCTTTCCGGGCAATCCGGGCGTGCGCAGCTTGCCGAGCCATGGGTGCACGAACCAAATCAGCCTGATTCTGGAATATGTCGCGCGCGGGCTGGGCTTCACCGTGATTCCGCAGTACGCACGACAGGCGTTCGCCTCGCAGGACGCCATTCGTGTGGTCGATTGCGGGCCGCCCGTGGTCGATACGTTATGGCTGATTCATCGTGCAGAGTGGGCGTTATCGGCGCGCGCGCAACGTGCCGTGGCGTTGTTGCGTGAACGGGTGGATGCACCCCGTCCGCGTGCATTCGGCGCATTGACCGCCGCAAAGCGGGCGAGCGCGTAGCCGGGTTGGCAGAATCTGCGGCATCGCTGTCATTGCGGGGAAGATCGACGCGTCGCTACGCTAGGCGTCTTTCTTTCGCCTGAAACGTCGATGCCCTGCCTTCGCGTAATCTTCTGCTCCCTGCTCGCGCTCGTGCTCTCGCACACTGCCCCTGCCGCCACGGACACGGGCGACCGGGATGCCGCTGTCATCGCACAGCGCGATCTTCAAGACGCTTTGTCGAAACGGCCACGCGATCCGGTCATTGCCGTCATCGCATTAAACGAAGGCACGGAAACCACCGACTTCCTCGTCCCCTACGGCGTACTCAAACGTGCGGGAATCAAGAATGTGCAGGCGGTGGCCGTCGATGATGGCGATATCACGTTGATGCCTGCATTGCGTGTCGTGCCCGACACCACCTTCGCTGACTTCGACGCCCGGCATCCAGCCGGTGCCGATATCGTGATCGTGCCCGCCATGCATGCCGACAACGACCCGCGCATTCTCCATTGGCTGCAACAGCAGGCTTCGCATGGCGCGATGATCGTGGGCATCTGCTCCGGCGCGCGTGTATTGAATCAGGCAGGGCTGTTGAAAGGGCGTCGGTTCACCGGCCACTGGTACGACCGCAGCGACCTGCGTGACGCCAACCCTTCGGCTCGCTATGTGCCCGACGTGAGATATCTGCACGACAACGGCATCGTCACGACAACTGGCGTCAGTGCATCCGTGCCGCTTGCGCTTGCACTCGTTGAGGGAATCGCTGGCCGCGACCGCGCGCTCGACGTGGCACGATCGCTTGGCGCAACCGACTGGTCGGCCCAACATGTGAGCGCGGGTTTTAAATTGAACGCCCGACGTTTGTGGACGGTGGCAAGCAACGCCGTGAGTGTGTGGCGACATGAAACGCTAGCCATTCCCGTCGCTGACGGGGTCGACGATATCGCGCTCGCGCTGACCGCGGATGCGTGGTCGCGCACTTGGCGCACAACCGTCATGGCAACCCCCGCCTCGACGCACAGCACCGACCGAGTGCGGCTCGCCAGCGGCCTGACCCTCGTGACGACAGCGCTACGCCCCAGTGCTGCACGCCCGCTGGCGTTGCCGCCGAACCGCGACGCGATGACCCAGTTCGGGCAATCACTCCATGACATTGAGCAACGCTACGGCGCTGCCGAGCGCGATATCGTGGAACTCGCGATGGAGTATGTTCCGCCGTCGCGCTAGCCGCCCCCGTTATGCCTCGCGGCGATAGTCGGCCATCGACGTGCCGAACGTCGCGCGAAACGCACGTTGCAGCGCATCGACGCTTTGGAAACCACTGCGTTGCGCCACACGCTCCTGCGTCCACGTCGTCTGACGCAATAACGACGCGGCGAAGTCCACGCGCGAACGTGTGACGTATCGCGCAGGGGACGTGCCTGCCTCTCTTGAAAATGCCCGCGAGAAATTACGCGGACTCATGCGGGCGACAGCGGCAAGCGCATCGACGGACAAATCGCCGTCGAGGTGGCTTTCAATCCACGCGATCACATCGCGCACCGGCGATGACGCACCGCTTTGCAGCGTCAGCGAACGGCTGACTTGCGACTCGGCTCCCCCGCGTACGACAAACAGCGCGAGGTCGCGGGCAATATCCATCGCCACCGTGCGACCGAGATCGGCTTCGATCATGCCCAACGCCATATCGATCCCGGTAGTGACGCCGCCTGATGTCCAGACATTGCCGTCGCGCACGAACACGCGGTCGCGCTGCACCTGCGTGCCGGTGCACATGGATTCGAGACGGTCGCAAGCGCGCCAGTGCGTCGTCGATTGCCGCGCGTCGAGCAGCCCCGCCGCCATCAGCACGAATGCCCCCGTGCACACGCTCGCCACGCGACGCGCCTGTTGCGCGGCCTGCGCCATCCATTCAGCAGCACCATCGTCAAGAATGGCACGACGTAGCGCGGCCTCTTCGCCACCGGCGACGATGATCGTGTCGATCGGATCATCGGGACGGAGGGTGCCGCCAAGCGTCGACAGTGCCAGCGTGTCGGCAAGCGACAACCCGGCACTGGTGTGCACATTGCCGCCGTGTGGCGAGGCGATGGAGATGCGATAGGCCCCCGGCACCGCGAGCGAAGCCTTGGCGAAGGCGCTGGCCGGCCCGGCGACGTCAATGGCTTCCACGCCTTCGAAGGCAATGATGACGACGTGGCGGCAAAGACCGGAGGTATCAGCGGCGGTGTGGTTGGAACGAGCCTTGGCTGTCACGCATTTCCCCATGCAAACGCGAGCGACAATGCCCGCACGCAGGCGAGCATTGTAACGAGCGCACGAGAACGATGCGGGCCTTAGCGTGCCGCCTGCGTGAACTTGTTGAACGACGGATCGAACAGCCCCCGCACGTCGAAGCCCTTGGCAAGCGTGCCGGTCTTCACGAAATCGTCGACACTCTTCTGCGCCTCGGCGATTGACGCTTCAGTGAGCGGCTCGTAGCGAACGCGCGACGTGCTGAACCACTGATGGGCAAGCTTGGGATCGATGCGCGACTTGGCCGCCCACACGTCGGCATAGCGATCGATGTGACGCGAATCGGCGAGCGACCAGTCGCGTGCCCGTTGATAACGCTGCACGAAGTCACCCAGCAACTCGCGCTTCGTCTCGATGACCTTCTCCGTAGTCGACAGATAACTCTGTGCAGCGATCAGCCCACGCGCCGTCACCACCGTGCGAGCCCCCGCTTGCCGCAAACGCGACACGTACGGCTCCCATGTGGCGGTGGCATCCACCTTGCCTGCCTGCAATGCCGCCGCCGAATCGACCGACGCCAGATACGAATATTTCACGGCGTCGAGCGGCAACCCGGCCGACGTGAGCGCCGCCTGCACCAGTTGCTGCGACCAGCCGCCGCGCGTGATGGCCACCGTCTTGCCCTTGAGATCCTCCACGGTCTTGATCTGCGTGTGCGGCCCCGCGAGCAGCACGACGCTGTCGGGGCTGTCGCGATAGATACCGATGACCTTGATCGGCGCACCCTGCGCGGCGAGGAACAACACCGGGCCGTCGCCTTGCAAGCCGATGTCGAGCGCGCCTGCATTGACGGCTTCGATCACGGGCGTGCCCGCCGGAAACTGCTTCCATGCGACTGTGTACGGTGCATCGCGAAGCACACCCGAAGCTTCGAACAAGCTCTGCGCATTGAAAGCCTGATCGCCCACGACGAGCACCGGCTTCTCCTGCGCCTCTACAGCAGTGAACGGCAGAATCGCGGCGACACTCAGCCCGATCACCAGCGCACGACGCAGGCGCGAACGCCATGCGGGCCACCGGTTGCGTAACGTCGTCGCCAGATCGCTGCGTGCCGACTGCGCAAGCGTCGCGCGTATCAGCGCGGCACGGGACGGCAGCGGTGCGGCGATAGCCGGTGCAGGCGTGTGACGTTCAAGGGACGGGACGACAGGCGCGATGTGGGCGGTGTAAGCGAGATGGGAGGGCGAGTGCGTCATGACATGGCACCACGCGCGAGCGCAGCGATGAGAGTGGACGGACCGGCCAGTCTATGCAGACGGCGCTGGCCGCCCAACCATCCATTCTTGCGATGATTAGTGCGCACGCAACGCGTTTGCTTATGCAGGTTTGCTTATCGGATTTCGTTGTTTGTGCCGTCGCGCCGCGCTCAGTATCTTGGTCGTTTCCAAAGCCCCGAGCGCGAGACGCCAATCGTCATGAGTCAACCTGCCCGCAAGCTCCGGCTGGGCGCCTACATGTCGGGTTCCGGCGTGCAAGGCGACAGCTGGCGCCATCCCGATACCGACACCGACGCGCACCTGCATTTCGCGCGCTACCGGCACTACGCGCAAGAACTGGAGCGTGGCTGCTTCGACGCGCTGTTCTTCTTCGACAACCTCTTTATGTCGACCGATCCGGTCTCGCTTGCGCACAGCCCGGGGGCGCCGCGCTGGGACCCGGTCGTCCTGCTCGCCGGTCTGGCGGGTGCGACCCAACACATCGGTCTCGTCGCCTCGGTAAGCACGACCTACAGCGAGCCGTACAACGTGGCTCGCGCGTTTGCCTCGCTCGACCATCTTTCGGGCGGGCGCGCCGGATGGAATCTGGTGACGTCGACGGGCGGCGGGGAAAACTTCAATCGTGACGATCACGTCGATCATGCGCTGCGTTATGAACGTGCCAACGAGTTCTACGATGTCGTGACGGGGCTATGGGATAGCCATGCCGACGATGCCTTTCCGCGCGACAAGGCGACCGGCCAATGGGCCGACCCGGCGCGTGTGCGCAAACTGGATCATCGCGGCAAGCACTTCCGTGTGCGGGGGCCGTTGAGTGCGCCGCGCCCGGTGCAAGGCTGGCCGGTGATTGCACAAGCGGGTTCCAGCGAAGCAGGACGTGAGCTGGCCGCACGCGCGGGCGAATTGCTTTACACCGCTGCGCAGGACATCGACGACGCGCGCGCCTTCTATACCGATGTGAAAACACGGGCGCTCAAGTACGGACGCCGCCCCGAGCATATTTTCATTCTGCCGGGTGTCGCGCCCATCGTCGGGCGCACGCAGGCCGAAGCCGAGGAGATTTACGACGCGTTGCTGGAACACCGCGACCCGGCCGTCGCCTTACATGCCCTCGCCAACTACGCGAGCCTTGGCATCGATCTCGGCAGCCTGCCGTTCGATGCCAAAGTGCCACTGCCCGAGCACGTGCCGGAGACCAACTCCCACAAGAGCCGCCAGAAGCTGCTGGTCGACTGGATCCGGCGTGAACAGCCGACCGTGCGCCAGTTGTACACGCGCTTCACGGCAGGGGGCCATCGCGTGCTCGTCGGCACGCCCGAGTCCATTGCCGACGACTTCCAGCACTGGTTCGAGACGGGCGCGGCCGACGGCTTCAACATCATGTTTCCGAGCGCGCCGGCGGGCATCACATCGTTCGTCGATCTCGTGGTGCCCGAGCTTCAGCGGCGCGGCCTGTTCCGCACGCATTACGAAGGCCGTACCTTCCGCGAGAATCTCGGTGTGCCGGCCGTCCCGAACCGGCACTTTGCCCCACGTAACGCGCAGTCGGCGACGGATCAGCCTGCGGAGACGACCGCCGCAATCGCCTGACCGACCTCGGTCGTATTGGCTTTGCCGCCCATATCGCCGGTGCGCGGGCCGTCCTTGATGACCTGCGTCACGGCGGCGAGGATCGCGTCATGTGCTTCACGGGCGCGGCCTTCGCCCTTGCCGAGGAAGTCGAGCATCATCGCCGCCGTCCAGATCATGCCGATCGGGTTGGCGATGTTCTTGCCCGCGATGTCCGGTGCCGAGCCATGCACCGGCTCGAACAGCGACGGGAATTTGCCTTCCGGGTTCAGATTGCCCGACGGCGCGATGCCGATGGTGCCCGTGCATGCCGGGCCCAGATCCGACAGGATGTCGCCGAACAGGTTGGACGCCACCACCACGTCGAAGCGATCGGGGTTGAGCACGAAGCGCGCGCACAGAATGTCGATGTGCTGCTTGTCCCACGTCACGTCCGGATACTGCCCGGCGGCTTCCGCTGCACGCTTGTCCCACCACGGCATCGAGATCGAAATGCCGTTGCTCTTGGTCGCAACCGTCACGTGCTTGCGCTGGCGTTGCTGGGCCAGATCGAAGGCAAACTTGAGCACGCGCTCGGTGCCGTGGCGCGTGAACACCGACTCCTGCACCACGAACTCACGCTCGGTGCCCTCGAACATCACACCGCCGATCGACGAATATTCGCCCTCGGTGTTCTCGCGCACGATCATGAAATCGATGTCGCCCGCCTTGCGTCCGGCCAGCGGCGAAGGTACGCCGTCGAACAGGCGCGCCGGGCGCAGGTTGATGTACTGATCGAACTCGCGACGGAATTTCAGCAGCGAACCCCACAGCGAAATATGGTCGGGCACGGTCTCCGGCCAGCCCACGGCGCCGAACAGAATGGCGTCTGCCCCTTCGAGTTGCTGCTTCCAGTCGTCCGGCATCATCTGGCCATGTTCGACGTAGTAGTCGCAGCTCGCCCATTCAATGTGCTGGTACTCCAGCGCAATACCGAAGCGCTTGGCCGCAGCGTCGAGCACGCGCAGGCCTTCGGGCATCACTTCCTTGCCGATACCGTCGCCGGGAATCACGGCAATGCGCAGGGGGCGTTGGGACTTGTCGGTCATGGGTGTCTCTCCTGAGGGTTGGCAACGTCCGGGCCTAGGACGAATGCCGCTAGATTATTCCATTCCGGTCCGGATAGAATCCCCCAATCGGTTAATCCACTATCCACGAATCGTGAATAAACCCGTCAGCCCCCATCCTAATCATCCGAGTCATCCCAATCTCGACGACCTGCGCGTGTTCTGTCAGGTCGCGCGCCGGGCGAGCTTTTCCGCTGCCGCCGAGGCGCTGGGTGTCTCGCCCGCCTATGTGAGCAAGCGCGTCGGCATGCTGGAAGCCGATCTGGGCACCCGGCTGCTGCACCGCTCTACCCGGCGCGTCGCCATCACCGATGCCGGAGAGCGTGTCTATGCGTGGGCCGAGAAGATTCTGGATGATGTGAATCACCTGATCGAAGACGTCTCGAGCACGCGCCAGGTGCCGCGCGGCACGCTGCGGGTGTCGAGCAGCTTCGGCTTCGGCCGCCACGTGGTCGCGCCGGCCATGTCGCGGCTGCGCGCCCGGCATCCGCAACTGAACGTGCGGCTCGATCTGTTCGACCGGATTGTCGACGTGGCCGCCGAAGGCTACGACCTCGACGTGCGCATCGGCGACGAGATTGCCCCGCACCTGATCGCCCGCAAGCTCGCGGACAACCATCGTGTGTTGTGCGCGTCGCCCGCGTATCTCGAACAACACGGCACGCCCCGGCAATTGAGCGACCTCACCGGCCACGCGTGCATCGTCATCAAGGAACGCGATCACCCGTTCGGCATGTGGCGCTTGCAGCAGCGTGGCGAGGCGGTGTCGCTCAAAGTGACCGGGCCGTTATCGACCAATCACGGCGAGGTGGCGGTGCAATGGGCGCTCGACGGGCAAGGCATTCTGCTGCGCTCGATGTGGGATGTGAGCGCGCTCATCGAACGTGGCGCGCTGGTACAGGTGCTGCCCGACGTGATGCAGCCCGCCAACGTGTGGGCGGTGTATCCGTCGCGCGTGGCGTCGTCGGCAAAAGTTCGGGCCTGTGTGGAATTCCTCGCCGAGGAGTTCCAGCCACAGGCCCGTTTGATGTCGTCGCCGGAAGTGCGAGCGACGGGTGATTAACCGCTTGCGGTTTATTGAAGGACGAAGCCCGCCTGCTTCACGTTCTGCGAATCGAGGCCGATCTGCACGTTGAAGTCCCCCGGCTCGGCGACGTATTGCAGCTTCGCGTTGTAGAACTTGAGCAGGCTCTCGTCGATGTCGAAGTGCACCGTGCGCGATTCGCCCGGCTTCAACGCCACCTTCTGGAAGCCCTTCAGTTCCTTGACCGGACGCACGATCGACGCCGCCACATCCTGCAAATACAACTGCACGACGGTCTCGCCCTCACGCTTGCCCGTATTGCGCACGGTGACGCTGGCGTCGAGCTTGCCGCCCGCCGCAAGCGTCTTGGCCGAGAGCTTCACGTCGGACACATCGAACGTGGTGTAGCTCAGTCCGTAGCCGAAGGCATACAGCGGGCCGGAGTCTTCTTCGAAGTATTGCGACGTGTAGTTGGCCGGCTTGCCCGGGGTGAACGGACGGCCAATGCGCAACTGGTTGTAGTACGTCGGGATCTGCCCGATCGAGCGCGGGAACGAGATCGGCAGCTTGGCCGACGGGTTGTAATCGCCGAACAACACGTCGGCAATGGCATGACCGCCTTCGGTGCCGCTGTACCAGGTCTCAAGCATGGCGTCGGCGTTTGCCTTCGGCCAGTTCAGATCAAGCGGACGGCCGTTCATCAGCACCACGACCAGCGGCTTGCCGGTGGCCTTGAGCGCCTGCAACAGCGCCAACTGGCTGCCCGGCAGCGACAGGCTCGTGCGGCTCGATGCCTCGTGCGACATGCCGCGCGACTCGCCCACGGCCACGATCAGCGTGTCCGCTCCGCGTGCCACCTTCACGGCTTCGTCGATCATCTGCTTCGGCGTGCGCTTGTCCTGCACGACTTCGGGGTTGTCCCAGTCGAGGAAGTTGAGGTACTCGACCACACGCTTGTCGTCGGTGATGTTCGCGCCGCGTGCATAGGTCACTTGCGCGTTCGTACCCAGCGCGTCGCGCACGCCCTGAAGCAGCGTGACGGCCTGATCGGCCTTGCCCGCCGCCGACCAACTGCCCATGATGTCGATCTTCGCATCGGCCAGCGGCCCGATGACGGCGACCTTGCCCGCCTTGCGCAGCGGCAGCGTGCCGTGCTGATTTTCGAGCAACACGATGGACTTGCGCGCTGCATCGCGGGCCGCTTCACGGTGCAGGCGAACCGGCGCATTCACATCCTTCGGATCGTGCGCCGCGTCGCCGATACGACGGTACGGATCGGCGAAGAGCCCCATGTCGTACTTCGCGCCGAGCACTTCGCGCACAGCGCTGTCGATGTCGCGCATCGGCACGTCTCCCGACTTCACGAGATCGGGCAGGTTCTTGAGGTACTGCGTGTCGGCCATGCTCATGTCGACACCGGCTTCGATAGCGAGCTTGGCGGCTTCGCGGCCGTCCTTGGCCACGCCATGACGCAACAACTCGTCAATGGCACCGTGATCGCTCACGGTCACGCCCTTGAAACCCCACTCATCGCGCAGCAGATCACGCAGCAGCCACTTGTTCGACGACGCCGGGGTGCCGTTGATCGAGTTGAGCGCGATCATCACGCCGCCCGCGCCCGCATCGAGACCGGCGCGATACGGCGGCAGATAGTCCTGATACATGCGCATCAGGCTCATGTCGACGACGTTGTAGTCACGCCCGCCTTCCACCGCACCGTACAGCGCAAAGTGCTTCACGAACGCCATAAGGCTGTCGGGGTTGGCCGGGGAGGTGCCTTGAAAACCCTGCACGCTGGCGCGCGCACTCTGCGAAACCAGATACGGGTCTTCGCCAAAACCTTCGGACGTGCGGCCCCAGCGCGGGTCGCGCGAGATGTCGACCATCGGGGCAAACGTCGCGTCGACACCGTCGGCACTCGCTTCGACAGCGGCCACGCGTGCGGCCTGTTTGACGACGGACATGTCCCAGCTGGACGCCAGCCCCAGACTGATCGGGAACACCGTGCGATGCCCGTGCACGATGTCGTAGGCAAAGAAGATGGGAATCTTCAGACGGCTTTGTTTGACTGCGGCGTCTTGCAACGGACGGTTTTCCGAACGCGTGACCGAGTTGAACGTGCCGCCCACGCGACCGGCCGCAATCTCCTCGATGAACTTGGCTTGCGGCATGTCGCCGCCGATGCTGATCAGGCGCAACTGACCGATCTTCTCGTCAAGCGTCATGCGAGCGATCAAGTCATCGATGAACGCCTGCTTGGCCGCCGCCGAGGGCATGGCGAGCGCTACTGCGGGCGTATCTTGTTGGGTGGCAGGTGCGGCAACCGCCGATGTCATCACGAAGCCGGCCGCGAGCGCCAGCGCGGTGAACATTTTCATCTGATAGCGTCCCAATGAAGCTCGACGGGGCCGCCCCGCAGCGCTGAACCGCGCGGTAACATCGCCCGTCTTGTCGTCAGAAGCCGCGCACTGCCATATTGATTTGAACCGCGTGCGCGACACGAAGTCCGATACTTTGCCACAATGTGGTGCGCCGCCATTCGCGTTTCGCTCATTAATGCGGGCGATTTGGCGTGATTCTGCTCAATTTTTCCGGAGAATTGCGTGCTTTTGTCCCCCTTCGCTGTGTCCTGGCGCCAACGCGCGCGCACCTTCGTGCCCGCGCTCTCGGCTGTGGTTGCCCTGCTGGGTGCAGCACACGCGCAGGCGTTCTCGCTCGATGACGTCACCGCGCGCGCCAAAACGCTGGCCGATACCCCCTATGTCGCGCCCACGAGCAACCTCACGCCCGCGTTCGCGCAAATGCAGTTCGGCGACTACATCAAGATCCAGCCCAAGCGCGAAAACTTCGAGTGGAAAGATCAATCCACGCCGTTTCGTCTGGGCTTCTATCACCAGGGCATGCAGTTCAGCTCGCCGGTGAAGATCAACGAGATCGTCGGAAGCAATGGCGCCGATAAGGTCAGCGAGATCAAGTACGACAGCAGCCGTTTCGACTTCGGCGATCTGAAGCTCGACCGCAGCGCCACGCATAACCTGGGCTATGCAGGCTTTCGCGTGCTTTACCCGATCAACGAACCCGGCAAGCTCGACGAGATCATGAGCGTGCTCGGCGCGAGCTATTTCCGCGTGATCGGCAAGGGACAGGTCTACGGGCTCTCCGCGCGCGGACTCGCCATTGATACCGGCTTGCCCATCGCGGAGGAATTCCCCGCGTTTCGCGAGTTCTGGATCGTGCGCCCGACCGGTGACGAGAAGCGTCTGGTGTTCTACGCGCTGCTCGATTCGAAGCGTGCCACCGGGGCGTATCGCTTCGAACTCTCGCCGGGCGAAGACTCGGTGCTGAAGGTGCAGGCGCGTGTGTTCATGCGCGGGCCGGTGACCAAGCTGGGCGTTGCGCCGCTCACGAGCATGTTCCTGTTCGGCCCGAACCAGCAGCGCGATCCGTACAACTTCCGCCCGGCACTGCACGATTCGAACGGTCTGGCGATTCATGCCGGTAACGGCGAATGGATCTGGCGCCCGCTCAATAACCCGCGCCATCTCGCCATCAGCCAGTTTCAGGTCACCAACCCGCGTGGCTTCGGCCTGTTGCAGCGCGGCCGCGACTTCTCGCAGTACGAAGACCTGAAGGATCGTTACGACTTGCGCCCGAGTGCGTGGATCGAGCCGCAGGGCGACTGGGGCAAGGGGCACGTCGAACTGGTCGAGATTCCGACCGCCGACGAGACCAACGACAACATCGTCGCGTTCTGGACGCCCGATCAGTTGCCGCCCAAGGGCCAGCCGCTGCAAGCCGATTACACGATCCACTGGACGATGAACGAGCGCGGCATCATCGATCGCAATGTCGCGTGGGTGAAGCAGACGCTGCGCACGGCCGGTGAAATCACGCAGGCCAACCTGATTCGTCATTTCGACGGCAGCACGGGCCTCGTGGTGGACTTCGACGGCGGCCCCCTCGCGTCGCTGCCCGCAGGCGCTGTCACGCCGCAGGTGAGCGTGAGCGACAACGCCACGATCATCGAGCAGACGCTGCAACCGAACCCGGTGACGCGTGGCATGCGCCTGAATCTGCGCGTGATGGTCAAGGACCCGGCCAAGGTCACCGAGCTGCGTGCCGCGCTCGTCTCCGGCGGTAAGGCCGTGAGCGAGACGTGGAGCTACCAGTTGCCGCCGTTCTCGGTGGCCAAGCAGTAAGCAGAAAGCCTGACGTGCTCTGCCGCGACCGGCCTTCGGGCCGGTCGCCACCCCTCTCCTGCCCTCGTGGCACCCCCGATTAAACATGCACTTAAGTGCAATGTTCCGTCATGTAAAACCCTTAAACGGCAATATATGGCTTGCAGCGTTGGCGTTTTTCGCGTTTACTGCATGCACAATATTGCATAAATAGCCACCTTCCGGCCTCCGGAAAGGTGGTTTGCTTCATCGGCATGTCATTGGCGGCCTACCGCTTGTGGCAAGCAGGACGCCCGTGAAGCCCGGCCTCGTGCCGCTTGCGTCGGTCAAAAAAATCCTGAAAGACTCTCCGCACTTCGACGGAGGGCGATTTGTTATGGAGACACCCGCATGCGACACATCGACGTTCATCATCTTGCCGACGAAGCCCGCTTCAACGGCTATCACGGCCGCATCCTGATCTGGTGCGCCCTCATCATCATCTTTGACGGCTACGACCTGGCCGTCGCGGGCATCGCCCTGCCGTCGATCATGAAATCGATGGGCGTGGACGCGACCAGCGCCGGCTTCATGGTCAGTTCCGCGCTGTTCGGCATGATGTTCGGCGCCATCGTGATGGGCATGGTCGCAGACAGCATCGGGCGGCGTAAGGCCATTGCCATCTGCGTGCTGATGTTCTCGCTCTTTACCGCTGCGGCGGGCCTCACGCACGAACCGATCAGCTTCTCGATCACGCGCTTTCTCGCCGGTGTCGGCATCGGCGGCGTGATGCCGATCGTCGTGGCCCAGATGACCGAGTACTCGCCGCGCAAGCTGCGCGGCACGCTCGTCACGCTGATGTTCTCGGGCTACTCGGTCGGCGGCATGCTCGCCGCACTGCTCGGCAAGGGGCTCATCGAATCGTACGGCTGGCAGTCGGTGTTCTTCGCCGCCGGGGTGCCTGCGCTGCTGGTGCCGTTCGCGATGCGCGCGCTGCCGGAATCGATGCCCTTCCTGATCCGCACCGGCCGTCACGATGCGCTCAAGCAAGTGCTCGCCAGACTGTCGCCCGCCTATGTTGCACAAGCGGGTGACCAGTTCGCCTTGCCGGGGAGCGATCGCAAGTCTGCTGCCCCGCTCTCGCGTCTGTTTCAGGACGGCCGGGGGTTCAGCACGGCCATGCTGTGGGTCGCGTTCTTCATGTGCCTGTTCATGGTGTATGCGCTCAGCTCGTGGCTGACCAAACTGATGGCCAGCGCCGGCTATAGCCTCGGCTCGGCCCTCACGTTCGTGCTCGTGCTGAACTTCGGCGCGATGCTCGGTGCGATTGGCGGCGGCTGGCTCGCCGACCGCTTCAACATCAAGTACGTGCTCGTCGGCATGTACGCGCTGGCAGCGGTTTCGATCACGCTGTTGGGGGTGAAGGTGCCGACGCCGGTATTGTTCGTTCTCGTCGGTCTGGCGGGTGCTTCGACCATCGGCACGCAGATCGTGACGTACGCCTATGCGGGGCAGTTCTACCCGATGGCGGCGCGCGGCACAGGTATCGGCTGGGCCTCGGGCGTCGGTCGCAGCGGTGCGATTCTGGCGCCGATCGTGATCGGGGTGCTGGTAAGCATGTCGCTGCCGTTGCAGCAAAACTTTATGGCGATCGCCATTCCCGCCGTGGTGGCTGTCATTGCGGTGTTGCTCATCGACCACAGCAAATCGGCAACGGTGCAGCAGCAAGCTGCGGCGACGGCGCGCAGCGATGTACGGGGATTGGCGAATGGCGCGGGGGAACCTGCGTAATCACGCGCGTCAAGGGTGCCGGGACTCAATGGTGCTTCACAGCTTTGCATGGCAGCGCGCACGCGCGTTGCCATGCGAGAATCGCGCCGCGACTGGCACGGGAATGCCGGTCGTTTTCCGGTGACGTGCCACACCTTGGTGCAGGGGCAAAACAACAATAGCCCGAGGCGGATGCGCGACATGTGGAAGATCATTCAACCCGAGCACCTCAGGTGCCGATAACCAGATATCCGTCCCGTCGGATGGTCTGGGGAAAAACGACATGTTGCGCTCCGCATCTGCCTTAGCCTCTGCTGTATTCAGCACTATCGCGCTGGCCGCCGTGCCATTCGTCAGCGCCCCGGCCCTCGCGGCCCCTCCTGCCGATACGACCGGTGCCGTTGCGACCAACGTCGTGCAGATTTCCAACCGCCAGAGCATTACCAGCGACGCCGTGTTTTCCGGCGCCGCAGTGGCCACGCTCGGGGCCGACGCCTTGCGTGACGCCCATGGCAACTTCGGCGTGAACGTCGCCGCGGGTGCGCTCAACACGCAATCGAATCAACTGGTGCTCGCCAGCGCGTCCAATGTGCTGATCAACTCGCATCAGGACATTCGCAACGCTGCCACGGTCAACGCCGCGACGAATGCTTCGCTGGGTGAGCGCGCATTGATGGGCGCCTCGGGCAACATCGGTGTGAACGTAGCCGCAGGCGTCGCCAACGTCCAGTCGAACGCACTCGCCATTCACTAAGCGAGCGCGCGGCAGACGTTATTCGTCGGTCGGGAATTGTGTTTGCAGATTGCCCAGCCAGCGCGCAACGACAGTGAGTTCGGCTTCGCTGAAGTCGGCGTGCAAACGCGCGTTGAGTTCGGCCAGCACCTCGCGGGCACGGGTAATCGCTTTGCGACCGGCCGCCGTCACGCTCAGGCGTGTGGCGCGGCCGTCGACGGCGTCGGCGTGGCGTGCCAGCAAGCCGGCGTTCACCATGCGGTTGGCTAGCCCCGTCATCGACGAGGGCGACAGATGCAATGCCGTCCCCACTTCGCCAACCAGCGCGTCGTCGTGGTGCAACAGATAGAAGAGCACGCCCGCCTGCGCCGCGCTCACGCCAGCGCTGTCGTCCGCGCGCATGTCGATCCACCGTTGCACGTGACGTTGTCCGACGTTGAGCAGGAACAGCAACCGTCGATCAATGGCCTCGGTGGCCTCAGTGGCCTCGCTGGACTTGGCAGACTTGTTGGGGGCGCGATGAGACGTCTTGGCAGCCGGGGGAGGTGGAGTGACCGGAGGTTTCGCTTTGGGCATTCAGGCAAGGTGAGTGGAGACCGATGAGAGTGGCGCCGGCGCACTCGCTCGCGCCATCACGCCCTGCCCCGCTTGTCCTGCTTCCACTACCTCGTCTGCCTCGCCTGTCGACAACAGCCAATCGATAGTCTCGGGCCACAGGAACGCGCCGGCACGCTGGCGAAAGTATCCCATATGGCCGATCGTTCCGGTATCCGAACAAATAGCTTCGATGGTGCGGCGCACCACGGTGGTGTTACGCAATCGAGAGACCAGCGCTTCGATGCCGGCGGGCGTCGCCCAGAGATCGTCATCGAACCCCATCGACAGAATCGGCGTGCGCACGCGTGCAAAACGCGCTTCGGCATGCAGCGTCGGATCGTCGAAGAAGTAGTTCTCCAGTCGCGTCCAATCGCTCCATTCGAGGAATACCCCCGCAGGCAGGTCTTCACCGAGACCCAGCCGGCTGCCCGGCATATAACCCATGGCGCGCGTCAGCAATGGTCCGATCCAATGCAGCAGCAACGTGATGCGCCGGCATTCGCGAAGGTTGGTCACGACGCGCATCGACCCGGCATGCGAGGCAATTTGTACCGCAGCCCGCAGCAGATTCGTGCTTTCGCACAGTCCGATGGCGTGCCCGCCAAAACTATGACCCACGGCATAAAGCGGCAGCGATGGGTATTGCTGATGGGCCCAGCGAGTGACGCCTTCCACATCGAGATCGGCCCAGTCGCGCATGCGCGTCTCGAAACCGCGCAAGCGTGATGGCCGCGAGCCGTCGATGCCCCGATAGCTATAGGTAATGGCGATCAAACCCCGTTGCGCCACGTACTGCGCGAAGGCGAAGTACAGCCGCTCGGGGACCGCCGTCGCCGGATGCACGAGCACCACACCGCGCGCTGGCAACGTCTGCGGATACCACGCATGTGCGCCAAGCGGATACCCGTCGACGGCTTGTATTTCCAAGGCAAGGGATGACATGGCTTCACTCCTCGGCGCGTCATGCTTCGGGGGGATTGGGGGGGATTGGGGGGCGCGCCTCTGATGCAAACGGTGACCTTTCAATTTATTTCGCATGCGAAGTATATGTCATATTTTGTTTCGCTCACGAAGTAAATTAGAAGAAAGCCACGACGTGATCAGGGCCTTGCACCAAGCCGTGCACCGTCGAGGAGTAAGCTGACGACCGCCCCTATCCCCTCTTGTCTGGATCACTGCCATGACCGATTTCCTCGCCACCGCACAGGTGCGCAGCGCAACACGTGCCGACTTGCCCGCGATCGTCGCGCTGCTGGCCGACGACGTGCTCGGAACGTCGCGCGAGAGCACCGACCCGCAAGACCTGCCGATCTACGAGCGCGCGTTCGACGCGATGACCTCACAGGGCGGCAATGAATATCTGGTGGTCGAGCGTGAGGGGCAGCTACTGGCCGTGATGCAGTTCACGGTGATTCCCGGGCTATCGCGGCGCGGACGTACACGCGCGCTGTTGGAAGGGGTGCGCGTATCGAGCGCCTGTCGTGGCCAAGGTGTCGGCCGCTGGTTCTTCGAGCAAGTGATTGCACGAGCGCGCGCGGCCGGCTGCACGCTCGTGCAACTCACCACGGACAAACGCCGTGACGATGCACGGCGTTTTTACGAAAGTCTTGGCTTTCACGCCACTCACGAGGGCATGAAACTCGATCTCCCCGAGTAATTACTGCGACGCCAGCACGTTGCCCTGGCGGTCGACCAGCGTCACCTTGACGATCTGCGCGCTCACCGCCTTGTTCGCGATATCGGCGGACTGTGCGAACGCATAGACCACCAGATTCGGCGCTTCGCCGCGTGCACGCATCGACTCGATCTTGCGCGCTGCGTTCTCGTCCTGCACGCTCAGATCGTGAAAGCGCTCCCCGTTGCTGAAGCTCAGACGGTAGTCGCCGTTGTCGAGGAAGTAGCGGTATGACCCGGCCTCGGAGAGCGAGCTATCCAGCGGGAACGCTTTCTTGTCGAACGCGTACTGGCGGATGCCGTTGTTGATCGTCATGCGGAAGTAACGCTGCGTCTTGGCTTGCGACACCGAGCCGTCGATCTTCGGCTTGAGCGCGTCGAGCAGATCGTGCTTGCGGAACTCGTCATTCGAATTCGCGTAGTCCCGCGACATGCGCCGGGCCACCTGATCGTAATCAACGGGCAGATCTGCCAGCGCCAGATACGAGAACATCAACTGATTGCCGCTGTTCAGTTCGGCGTAGCTGGCGTCGGGCGTGGCGGGGTCGGCTTTCGGCAGACTGTCCTGCACCATCTGTTTTTGCAACTGCTGGGCGGCCTGCGGCGACTTGACGTCGTTGAGATTGGCAGGGGCCGCAGCGGCCTTGTCCGTCGGCGCGTTGGCGCCCTTGTCAACTTTGTCACCACAGGCCGCCAGCCCCATCGCGCAGGAGGCGATGAGTGCGGCGAACAGCAAACGCTTGACGGGCTTGGCGGGGCTGACGGATTTAGCGATCTTGGTCGAGTGGTTGAGCGTAGTCATGGTGGTTAAATCCTGATGGGTTGTCGTGGAGGTATCGCGGTGATCGAGGCGCTCGCTTAGCGCCCGGCGAGGAAACCGCGCAAGCCGGTCCCGGCGAGATACACGCTGACGATCAGCGACAGGTAGGCACCCAAGCCGAGCGAAATCGCCTTGAGGGCTTCACGCACCATCTGCGACGCGAAGTCCGAGGCCATGCGTCCGGCATCGCGTCCACCGAAGTACGACGCTGCCGTCTTGGCCTGCGACAGGCCGTCGCTGATGTTCAGATAGATGGCAATGCCGATCACGACCATGAAGACCAGCGGCAAGAGGTTCGCCAGATGCGCACGGCGGTCTTTGACGAAGTAAGGGGCCAGTGGTGCGACGATCGCCAGCACGGCCACCAGCCCGTAGATCCCCGCGCTGCCCCCGTTGCCGCCCATCGCGTTGATGACACCGCCCGGCGAGTTGATCAGGCCCAGCAACTTCCAGAACGAGATACCGACGCGGTAGTCCGCCGAGACCTGCACCGACACCACGTTGAGCATGAACCAGCCAATGGCAAGCAAGGCCATCGCCCCCAGCGTGCGCGGACCGAAGCGGGCGACGAGCGCGTTGCCCTTCTGCTTGACCGCCGCCATCGCCTCGTCGGCCGCTTCGCGCGCCAGTTGGCTCTCAGCGACAACGCTCAACGTGATCACGCGGCCGGTGTCGTCGAGCAACGCCTCGACGGTCATGTTCACCGCCGGGGCCTGCGACGATTGCCACACGCCTTCCAGGTCGAACGGATGCTGACGCGAACCGATCATCACGAGACCGGGGCCCGCGCTCGTGTCGCGCAAAATCTTTCCACGTTGCTTCATGTCGCTTTCTCCGCAATAGGGTTGCCATTTCACGGGTTCACCGTTTCGGCGTTCGTTGATCCGCTGTTCGGCTGGCACCTCCCTGACAGGTGGCGTGCGTCGCAGCAGTTACTCCCCTATTCGGAGCCCGGTCGAAAAACCGGGAGACTTTTTTCAGATTTTTTTGTGCTGGCCGTGGCCATAAAAAGCGGGGACCGAAGTCCCCGTCGTCGACACGCCGATGCCTCAGCAGTGAATGCTATTTGCCGTCGCTCGCGACATCGCCATAAACGATGAGCCCGGTCGCCTTGAGGTCGGCCAGCGCCTTCTTCGGGTCGCCCGCAGGCACTGCCAGCCAGAGCATGCCGTCGTCGTCCGGCCCGCGCACGATGTCGAGTTGAAGATCGCCAAGCGTCTTGCGAACCTGCGCGACGGTCGTCGTCTCGACAAAAATCACCTGCAACAGCGGCACGCCCGGCGCCGGTGATGCGCCGCCCCGCAGGGTGCTCGTGCCTTCGGTCGGCACGGCCAGTTTCTCCAACCCGGCGAGACGCACGGTTTGCAGCCCCGTGAGCAATGCCAGCGCCGCCACCGAAGCAAACGCCCAGCCCCGGCCCACCGGCGCACGCCACCAACCGCGCAGACGATCGGTCAGCGAGGCCGGTTTGCGCTGGCTTTTGGCGGTGCCGTTCGATGGCTTCGCACGCGCGGCAATCGTTTGCGCATCGGGCAGATCGTCGAACGCCACCAGCGGCGCACGCTCGGCGTAACTCGTTTCAATGGCTTCACGCGTGGCGCCGGCGAAATCGCGCTCCTCGCGCACGATCGATTGCCAATCGGGATGCGCGGCGATTTGCGCGTCCATCCACGCCCGTTCGCCCGCGTCGAGCTTGTCGCAGGCGTAGAGAAACGCCAGTGAGCGGAAACGTTCCAGTTCGTCGTGATTCACTCGCCCGTCTCCTTTGCATTGCCTGAAGTGCTTGTCTTGCCCAAGCCCAGTTTGCGCGACACACACCCGCGCATGCGCTCGCGCGCCTTCTTGACCCAGCCGCGCACCTGCTCGCTGTTGATCAGCACGCCGGGGGGCAACGTGCGTTGCATCTCCACGGTCATGTCCGCGTACGAGAGGTCCTCGTCGAGCGCCAGTTCCATGGCCAAACGATAGTTGGGATTCGAGCCGGCGGGCAGCGCATCGAGACACTTGCGCACCGCGCTCTGGATCTGATTGCCGTAGATGCCGTCGGCGGCACTCGGCCACTCGCACGCGATGTCGTCGGGGTCTTCCATCGGCGCATCGCCTGCGATCTGACCGAAGTTGCGCGTGTCTGCCGGGTCGCCGGATGGCTTGGCATCCTCGGCGTCATCGTGGGTAAAGCGGGAATGTTTGTAGTGCACGCGCAGCACATCGAGCGCGCAGTACCGGGTGATCATGTTGACCCAGGTCTTGACGGAGGCGCGCGACGGATCGTAGTCCTGCGCGCCCGTCACGATCTTGCACCACGCCTCCTGAACGGTCTGGCGGGCGAGGTCGTCGTTGAAACCGGTCGCCTGAAGCGCCTGCCGGTCGAGCGCACCGGCCATGCGATTGTAAAACTCGCGATGGGCCAGCTTGACGGCAGCGCTGCCGTCCCCCGGTTGGCCGAACTTGCGCAACAAGCGCGTGAGTTCTTCGTTTTCGATATCGTCGCGTTTCATGCGGGCTCACGTAGTCCAGCCGCGAATTCTACGTGAGTTTGGCCGCCGTGGCGCCGCACGAATTTTACGTTTCCTTGCGCTTGCCCGAGGCCACGGCGAGGCCTGTGTCAGGCGTTCAGCCGCCGGGCAGATGTTGTCGCTGGCGCGTGCGTGTTGATCGCCTCGGCAAACTTCATCAGCGCGTGGCTGAGTGCCCGCATCGACCGCCCCAGCAGCGGACACCAGCAAGTTTGGTCGGCGAACCACAACTCAACCGTGAGCCAGACCTGATCGCGCACGGTATAGATCTTCACCACCTTCATCTGACGGTTGATCTCGTCCATCGTAATCAACGCGCGAGAGAGTGATTCCTGCGATTCGATCTGGTAGACGTTAGGCAGCAGGAGCTTGCCGTAGCCCGGATCGCTCTGGTCGAAACACAGCACGTATTGCAGGCCTTCGCGCTTGAACGCGATATCGCCGTCATCGTCGAGATGCGCCGAATAGCCTTCGCCCTGAAGGTAGGTGAGCAGGGTCTGGATGTGGTCTTGCATAGCGGACTCCAAGGGTTAGCCGACACTACCCCATTCGGAGTGACACGCTGAAACCGGTCGCTTTTTTGGGCGGACTACCTCACCGCCTCAAGGCACGCCGGTGTCAGCGCTGACTTCGCCCGCTGTGCAAAGGCCGGCCAGCGACATGCACGGCCGTCCGGGCCGTCGGCACAATCGGCCAACGGCAGCGTGACGCGCTTGGCCGGCTCATCGAGCGAGAGCGCGGTGAGCTGACGCAACTGCTGCATTGATTGATAGATGAATTCGACCCGCACGAACGGCTCGCCTGCCGGGTTGCGCCAGAGCGAGAACACCAGCGCGCCGTCGGGCGGGGTGTTGTCAGGCTGATCGGGAAGCTGCCAGTCGAACTTGAGCATGCCGGCCAGATTCGCCACGTTGGTGTCGTGGCCAGTGAGCACATACACCCGGTTGCCGGCCGGCAACACCGGGCCGCGCACGGGCGCGGGCGGCGGTGCGCCCGCTTCGGCGGCCGAGCGGGTCAGTGCGTCGAGCACGACCGCGAGCAGCGGCGTGCCGTTGGTCGCTGCGAGATAGGGTGTGCGGTCGAGCAGATCGCGCTGGGCGTTGTGTGCTTCGAGCAGGCGTGCCCAGTCGCTCTCGTCACGAATGCGTCCCCAGGCTACGTCGTTGTCGGGGAAGCCCTCGCCGTATTGCAGCAAGAAGACCTCCGACGCGGTGGCCGCGCTGCCAAGGGCACCGCGCAGCGTCACGCCGCTTCCGTCGCCCTCGACACGCAGGCGCGTCGGCACGTCTTCAACTTTGCAGTTGCCCTGTGCACCGCACGCCGGACTGCGCGAATAGCCGAGCACTTCGCCCATGCGGGCAATCGTGGCGGCATAACGTTTATTGAGGCCCGCAACACCATCCGGCGCGAGACGCGCTTCAATCGCACCGCGCGCCGCGCCCGGGTCAAGCGGGCAGTCACCGGCGGCCACCGGATGGAACACGGCGTCGTACGTGGTGAGATCGGCTTGATGGGCCGTGCGCATGTCGCAACCCGGCGCGATGCCCTGCATCAAGGCGCTGCCGGTCTCACGCGTGCGTTGGTCGATGTCGGCCCAGCCGTAGACGGTACCCGGTGCGGGGCAGGTGTTCTCGGGCAAGACACGGCGCGCGCGCAGCCAGTCGCCGTAGTAGCGGCCCATGCGCTCGGCGAGCGAGCCGCCACGCGCCGTCAGATAACCGGCTGGGACCACCCAGCCGGGCCACGCGTCGGGGCTCAGCTTGTCGAGCGGCGGATGCGCATGCGTCGGAGACCGAACCCCATGACGGCTCACGATCACGGTCGAGACCAGCGTCCAGTCGGCGGGCATGCCGTCGACCTGAGCCGCCGACTCGGTCGGACGGGCGGGGCCCGGCTGCTGTTGTGGCGGTGACGCGCAGGCACTCAGCAATGCCGCGATCATCAGCGTCAGAGGCAACGTCCGGGCGAGCGCAGCGGCTTTCCCACGGGATTCGACGGGCATGCGAGTCATGGCGGCAGTGTGTCGGAATGACATGGATGGCGTTGGCGCCCATCTTAACCTTGCCGCCATGACATCGCGCAGTGCCGCAATTGCCCCGTCGTGCCCACGCGACGGCCCATGAATTTTGATGCCGGGGCCGCGAATTCACGGCCCCGATGTGTTACCGCATTGCGACGAACGACGACACCCGTGCGACGCCTTGCGACGGCTCGTGGGCTACACCGCCGAATCGGGCGAGCCGTCGTCCAATGAGCGACCGACGGCGCCAAAGCGCCACGACAGCCGATGCGCTGCGGCGATCAATGCACGGGCCGGTTCGCCCTCGGGTGTGGTGTCGAAGCTGCCGGACGACCCCATCAGCGCCAGCACCAGCGTGACTTCGCCGGTGTGATCGAACACGGGCACCGCGACGGTATCGATACCGGGCACCGGATTGCTCAACGCGGTATCGAGGCGATGCGTGCGAATGTCCGCCAGCCGGCCGTCGTAGTCCTTCGGTGGCTTGGCAGCACGGCCGTCCGCCCCCAGACCGGCCATGCGCACACTCTCTTGCGCCAGCATGCCGTCGAGCACCGCCGGCGGTAGAAACGCGGCAAACGTGCGCCCGATGGCCGTGTTCACGAGCGACAGCACGGTGCCAATGCGCAGGCTGACGTGTTGCGGGCGCATCGCCTCTTCCAGCCGGACGACGGTCGGCCCCACGGGACCCAGCACGGCCATCGCCGCCGAGAGACCCGTGGCCTGTGCCAACGCCAGAATCTCGGGCTCGGCTTCGCCCGTTGGCGAGAGACGTTGCAAGGCCATCAGGCCCAGTTCGAGACTGAGCGCGCCGGCTTCGAAGTTGCCGTTCGCGTCGCGGCTGAGCAAGCCGGCGCGCTGAAGGCTCACCAGATGCGGATGCGCCTTGGCCGGGGCCATGCCCGCATCGCGCGCCAGACCGTTGAGTGGCAACGGGCGCGCCGCCGCGACCAACGCCTCAAGCAACGCGCCGGTGCTCTCCAGTGCCTGAATGCCGCGTTGTGGCTTCGTCGGCTCGCTCATGCCAGTTCCTCGTTGACTTGTCTTGCGATGGCGTTGGCCGTCTCGCGCAATGCCGTCGCGGCAGCCCCCTGCCAATCGACATCGAGTGCCGCCGTCGGACCGATGGCGGTGAGTGCGAGCCGCAAGCGGCCGCTGGCATCGAACACGGGCACGCACAGGCTGCTGACCGACGGGCTCGGCGTGTTCACGCTGCGTGCCATGCCGTGCGCGCGCGTCTCGTCGAGGAGTTCGGCAAAGTGGTGTTGCTCATCGGCGTTGCCCGGCATTTGCTCATGCCACGCGAGCGGCCAGCCGGCTAACGGCGTGAACGCGCAGAACGCGCGGCCGGTAGACGTCGTCGTGAGCGACATGACCGACCCCACGTGCAAGTTCACATGCAGCGGGAAGGCCGCGCGCTCGAAGTGCACGACGAGCGGGCCTTGCGGTGCCGGGGTAGAGATCGCCACACAGAAGCCGGTTTCACGCGCGAGCGCCACCACGCGCGGGACGGCGGCGCGATACGCGGGATCGTTCTCAAGATGGAGCAACGCCAGCCGCAACAGCATCGGCCCCGGCGCATAGCTGCCTGACATCGGATCGCGCTTGAGCAACCCCAGCCGCGTGAGACTCACTAGGTAAGGGTGCGCCTGCGCGGGCGGCAGACCGGCCAGCGCCGCCAGATCGCCCGGTGCCAGCGGCCGCCGTGCCTGTGCAAGCGCCTGCAACACGCGGGCGGCAACGTCCACGCTTTGCACGCCGCGCGAGACACGTGCGGGCTGGGCGCCATCGTCGTCGAGGCTGTCGGAGGCACGCGCCATGTCGCCCTTTGGAATTCGGTTCATGCAGAGGGGGAGCGGACTCCCGGAGAAAAAGTGGCCTAGATTCTAAACAAGTCGCCGCAGCATGCCCGGAAATGGGCATCTCAGGGTTCTCCCGGATGTTTCGAATCACCTGCGGCGCACTTGTCGCAACATTAGCAAATAACAACTATATTTGTCATTGACAAAAATTCAGCCCATTTCGTAAGATGGCTGCACCCTGACGCCGATCGGCCGACAGAGCATGCTTTCATGACGTGCGAGCTGCCACCCGTCGTCGGTTCATCCCCACAGACAAGACACGAGAGAGAGACAGCATGGCTAAAGCATTTGCCTCGCAAGCCGACCTGGAAGCGAAAAAGGTCACCTTCACCCAACTGTCGGAACACGCCTGGGCCTACACGGCAGAAGGCGACCCGAACTCGGGCGTCATCATTGGCGACGACGGCGTGATGATCGTCGACACGACGGCCACGCCGGCCATGGCGCAAGATCTGATCGCCAAGATCCGCACGGTCACCGACAAGCCGATCAAGTACGTGGTGCTCTCGCACTATCACGCCGTGCGCGTGCTGGGCGCGTCGGCTTACTTCGAAGAAGGCGCGCAGCAGATCATCGCGAGCCGCGGCACGTTTGAGATGATTCAAGAACGCGGCGAAGCCGACATGAAGTCGGAGATCGAACGCTTCCCGCGTCTGTTCGCCGGTGTCGAGACGGTGCCGGGCCTGACGTGGCCGACGCTCGTGTTCGAGAAGGAAATGACGCTGTTCCTCGGCAAGCTCGAAGTGAAGATTGCGCATCTGGGCTCGGGCCATACGAAGGGCGACACGGTCGTGTGGCTGCCGTCGGACAAGGTGCTGTTCTCGGGCGATCTGGTCGAGTACGACGCCGCCTGCTACACCGGCGACGCACAACTCGCCGAGTGGCCCGCCACGCTCGACGCGCTGGCGGCACTCGGTGCCGAGAAGCTCGTGCCGGGCCGTGGCCCGGCGCTCACGACGCCCGCTGAAGTCGCGAAGGGTCTCGCCTACACGAAGGACTTCGTGACGACGCTGTTCGAAGCCGGCAAGAAAGCCGTCGAACAGAAGCTCGATCTGAAGGGCGCGATGGCACTCACGCGCAGCCAGATGGACCCGAAGTTCGGTCACGTTTTCATCTACGAACACTGCCTGCCGTTCGATGTGACGCGCGCCTTCGATGAGGCCAGCGGCATCACGCACCCGCGCATTTGGACGGCGCAGCGCGACAAGGAAATGTGGGCCGCACTGCAAGACTGAGCCCACTGACCCGGTAGCAAATCAAAAGTAGAAACGGTGCCCGCCCGCGCGACGCTGACATGGCGCGCGGATGAGGCACCGGCGACGGAGACATTGCATGAGCAGCATCGATTACCAGCGCCTCACGTTCACGTACCAGCCTTGTGCCGAACAGTCGGCAGCTACGAATGGCGCGAATGGCACGAATGACACCGGCCGAACCGCCGCACCGCACCCGGTCATCGTCGTGGGCGCAGGCCCTGTTGGGCTCGCGACCGCCATCGATCTCGCCCATCAGGGTGTGCACGTGATCGTGCTCGACGACGACTGCACGCTCTCCACCGGCTCACGCGCCATCTGCTTCGCCAAGCGCACGCTCGACATCTTCGACCGGCTCGGCTGCGGCGATCGCATGGTGCAAAAAGGCGTTTGCTGGAATGTCGGCCGCGTGTTTCTGCGCGATCAGGAGGTCTACAACTTCGATCTGCTGCCAGACGCCGGACACCATCGTCCCGCGTTCATCAACTTGCAGCAGTACTACGTCGAAGGCTATCTGTTCGAGCGCGCCAGCGAGCTGCCGAACATCGAAATCCGCTGGAAGAACAAGGTCTCGGGACTCGTGCAGCACGGTACGCCCGGCGCCGCCGATGCGAGCGTGACCCTCACGGTCGACACGCCCGATGGCGCGTATCAAACGACGGCGCGCTACGTTGTCGCGGCCGACGGTTCACGCAGCCCGGTGCGCAAGCTGATCGGTGTGGACAGCCACGGCCGCACGTTCAAGGATCGCTTTCTGATTGCCGACGTGAAGATGACGGCGAACTTCCCGGCAGAGCGCTGGTTCTGGTTCGACCCGCCCTTCCATCCGAATCAGTCGGTGTTGCTGCACCGTCAGCCGGACGACGTCTGGCGCATCGATTTCCAACTGGGCTGGGACGCCGATCCCGAAGCGGAGAAGACGCCCGAGCGCGTGATTCCGCGCGTGCAGGCCCTGCTTGGCCCCGATGCCAAATTCACGCTGGAGTGGGTGAGCGTCTACACGTTCTCGTGCCTGCGCATGGACAGCTTCCGCCACGGCAATGTGCTCTTCGCGGGCGACTCGGCGCACGGCGTGTCGCCGTTCGGGGCACGCGGTGCGAACAGCGGCGTGCAGGATGCGGAAAATCTCGCGTGGAAACTGGCCATGGTGCTGGATGACCGTGCGCCCGATACGTTGCTCGATACCTATGCCCGTGAGCGCGAGTTCGCTGCGGACGAAAACATTCTCAACTCGACGCGCGCGACGGACTTCATCACACCCAAGAGCCCGGTGTCCCGCGTGTTTCGCGACGCTGTGCTGACGCTGGCACGCGATCATGCGTTCGCCCGTCAACTGGTGAACAGTGGCCGCTTGTCGGTGCCTGCGGTGTTGCACGACTCCACGCTGAACACTGCCGATCGCGACACGTTTGTCGGGCGCATGGTGCCGGGGGCAACCTGCCTCGACGCGCCGCTCTCGCGCAATGCGCAGGATGGCTGGCTATTGCCGCGTCTCGGCGGGCGCTTTGTCGCGCTGGTGTTCGGCTCGCCCGCCTCGCTGGATGCGGTGGCACTGGCGGCGTTGCAAGCGATGGCGAATGACCGCGTGCCCGTCATGCCGGTGTTCGTCACGAACGACGCCTCGCAAGCGCAAGGTGACGAGAACGTTTGGCACGATGCCCAAGGACTCGCCGCGCAGCGTTACGACGCCACGCCCGGCACGGTCTATCTGGTGCGCCCGGATCAGCATGTCTGTGCACGCTGGCGCACCCTCGATGCTGCGGCCATTGCGCAAGCGCGAGACCGAGCGCTCGGACGCGTGTCGTCAGCGCAGGCGACGATGCCGTGCGCGGCGTGAGCCGGCGCTGACACTATTCTCAACAACACACATGAATTCAGCCGGGAGGAGACACCCATGGCACTCGATACACAACCGCGCCTGACGCGCCCCGACGACTTCTACGAAGCGCTTATCGATATGCATCGCGATCTCGACGACGCACAGAGTCAGGCCGCCAACGCCCAACTGATTCTGCTGCTCGCCAATCAGATCGGCGATCACGAGACGCTGCTCTCTGCCATGCAGTTGGCGCGCGCCGGGGCATTGGGCGCCGCCGCCCGCGCTTGATCGGTACGCAGCACCAATAAAAACGGGGCGTTCGCATGGCGACGCCCCGTTTGTTTTTCTGTGGTGATTGATTTACACGACCACCATCTGCGAAATCTTCTGCGCGGCTTGTTGCAGCGGCGCCAGAAACTTCGTCTCCATCTCCGCCGCCGACGTCCGGTTCGCTTGACCGCTCACATTCATCGCGGCGATGACCTGCCCGGCCCGGTTGCGAATCGGCGCAGCAATCGAGATCAAGCCCTCTTCCAGTTCCTGATCGACCACGGCCCAGCCTTGCGCCCGCACTTGCAGGATGCGTTCGCGCAGCGCGTCCACGTCCGTCAGCGTGCGGCGCGTGTGCTGACGAATATCGGCGCGGCGCAGCGCAGCGTCGAGTTCGTCGTCGGGCAGTGCGGACAACATCACGCGCCCCATCGACGTACACCACGCCGGCAAGCGGCTGCCGATCGACAGGTTGATCGACATCACCTTGCGCACAGGCACGCGCAGCACATAGACGATGTCGTCGCCGTCGAGCACGGATGCCGAACTGCTCTCCTGCACCTGCTGAACCAGCGCTTCCATAAACGGCTCGGCCAGATTCCACAGCGGCATCGACGTCAGATACGAGAAACCCAGATCGAGAATACGCGGCGTCAGGCGGAATAACCGCCCCTCGCTGCGCACGTAACCGAGCGCTTCGAGCGTCAGCAGAATGCGCCGGGCGCCCGCGCGGGTCAGGCCGGACGCCTGCGCCACTTCTGACAGCGTCTGGGCCGGCCGCGCCGCATTGAACGCCTTGACCACCGCAAGCCCGCGCGCAAACGACTGCACATAAGAGTCGCCCGGCTTCTTCTCGGTCGGATCGCGGGAGTCGTTCGGCACAGGTGTCATTGGGTAGCTATCGGCAGGTCTGGCGGGTTGCAGGGTGGTTTGTCGGGTGACTTCTTATCAAGCGTGATTGCGCGGGTCACCGGGTGTCCCGGCGATGCACCACGATCGCGCAGACGGCAAGCGTAATGGATTTGTGCGAGCGGTTCCACCGTGCGGGACACACAGTCTCACCGAATGCGTCTCGCGCCTCCCCTGTCTTGACGCCCGACATCGGAAAGCTTACGCTGTTCTTATAGCGAATATTTGTTCGCTATAAGAACATTGTGAACCAGACGATGCCGCCGGACAAGACGTCATCGCCGCGAGACAACCGCACCGGACGGCGCGCAGGCTCTGGCTAGTCAGCCCGAGACCGCAGGTTCGTTCGACGGAACTGCCCAGGAGGCACGTGTGATCAACAAGATTTACGAATCGCTCGCCAGCGCGGTCGCCGACGTCCATGACGGCGCCACGATCATGATCGGCGGCTTTGGCAATGCCGGTATGCCCTCGGCGCTCATCGACGCCCTGATCGAACAAGGCGCGCGCGATCTGACCATCGTCAACAACAACGCCGGCAATGGTGAGACGGGCCTCGCCGCGCTGCTCAAGGCCGGGCGCGTGCGCAAGATCATCTGCTCGTTCCCGCGTCAGACCGACTCGCAGGTGTTCGACGCGCTCTATCGCGCCGGCAAGATCGAACTGGAACTGGTGCCGCAAGGCAATCTGGCCGAACGCATTCGCGCTGCCGGTGCAGGCATCGGCGGTTTCTTCACGCCGACCGGCTACGGCACGCTGCTCGCCGAAGGCAAGGAAACCCGCGTGATCGACGGCAAGCCGTACGTGCTCGAATCGCCGATCCACGCCGATTTCGCGTTGATCAAGGCGCTCAAGGGCGACCGCTGGGGCAATCTGGTGTATCGCAAGACCGCCCGCAACTTCGGCCCCATCATGGCGACCGCTGCGAAGTGCGCCATCGTTCAGGTCAGCGAAGTCGTGGAACTGGGCGAGCTCGATCCGGAAGCCGTGGTCACGCCCGGCATCTTCGTTCAACGTATCGTCGCGGTGCCCGGCACCGCGAGCGCCTGACGTCCCCTATTCCGGAGCTACGACATGAACCGACTGACCCGCGACCAGATGGCCGCCCGCGTCGCCCAGGATATTCCCGACGGCGCCTATGTGAACCTCGGTATCGGCCTGCCCACGGCAGTGGCCAATCACCTGCCGGCCGAGAAAGAAATCATTCTGCAAAGCGAGAACGGCGTGATCGGGATGGGCCCGGCCCCCGCCAAGGGCGAAGAGGATGAAGACCTCATCAACGCCGGCAAGCAGCCCGTCACGCTCAAACCGGGCGGCGCGTATTTCCATCACGCCGACTCGTTCGCGATGATGCGCGGCGGCCACCTCGACTTCTGCGTGCTGGGTGCGTTCCAGGTCTCGAAGACCGGCGATCTCGCCAACTGGCACACGGGCGCGCCCGACGCCATCCCCGCGGTGGGTGGCGCGATGGATCTCGCGACCGGCGCCAAGCAGGTGTTCGTGATGATGGAACATCAGACCAAGCAAGGCGAAAGCAAGATCGTCGACGCGTGCACCTACCCGCTGACGGGTGTGGGCTGCGTGACGCGCATCTACACGGACCTCGCGGTCATCGACGTGACGCCCGAAGGGCTGCGCGTGCGCGATATGGTCGAAGGGCTGACGTTCGACGAGTTGCAACGTCTGAGCGGCGTGACGCTACTGCCCTCGCCGGCCGTCGCCTGATATCTGCATTGCACACGATCGCCGGGAGATTCCCGGCGATTTGCATTGTTCGGCATGCATTGAGTGAATTCGAAATCCCCCATTCGGTGAGGTAGACAAATGAGTGAAGTCTTTATCTGCGACGCGATCCGCACCCCTATCGGCCGTTACGGCGGCGCACTGTCGTCGGTGCGTGCCGACGATCTCGGCGCGATTCCGATCAAGGCGCTGATGGCGCGCAACGGCAACGTCGACTGGACCTTGGTTGACGATGTGATCTACGGCTGCGCGAATCAGGCCGGCGAAGACAACCGCAACGTGGCCCGCATGTCGGCGCTGCTCGCCGGGCTGCCGCAAGACGTGCCGGGTGGCACCGTCAACCGTTTGTGCGGCTCGGGCATGGATGCCATCGGCACCGCCGCGCGCGCCATCAAGGCAGGCGAAGCCGGTCTGATGATTGCCGGTGGCGTGGAAAGCATGAGCCGTGCGCCGTTCGTGATGGGCAAAGCCGCCAGTGCGTTTTCACGTCAGGCAGAGATTTACGACACGACCATCGGCTGGCGTTTCGTCAATCCGCTAATGAAGGCGCAATACGGCGTGGATTCGATGCCCGAGACGGGCGAGAACGTGGCGACGGAATTCGGCATCAGCCGCGAAGATCAGGATCGCCTCGCGGTGCGCTCGCAAGAGAAAGCGGCGCGTGCGCAGGCTAACGGCACGCTGGCGGAAGAAATTACGCCGGTGTCGATCGCCCAGAAGAAGGGCGAAGCCATTGTGGTGGACCGCGACGAACATCCGCGTGCCACCAGCATGGAAGCGCTTGCCAGACTCAAGGGCGTGGTACGCCCTGATGGGACCGTGACCGCCGGTAACGCTTCTGGCGTCAACGACGGCGCCTGCGCGCTGCTGTTAGCAGACGAGGCGAGCGCGGCGCGTTTTGGCCTGACGCCGCGCGCCAGGATTCTGGGCATGGCGACGGCAGGGGTAGCACCGCGCATCATGGGCATCGGTCCGGCGCCCGCAACAATCAAACTGTTGGCGCGGCTCGGCATGTCACTCGATCAGTTCGATGTGATCGAACTCAACGAAGCGTTTGCGAGCCAGGGCCTGGCCGTGCTGCGTCAGTTGGGTGTCGCTGACGACGACCTGCGCGTCAATCCGAACGGCGGCGCGATCGCGCTGGGCCATCCGCTCGGCATGAGCGGCGCACGTCTGGTGACGACGGCGATGTATCAGCTAAAGCGTTCCGGTGGCCGCTTTGCGCTGTGTACGATGTGCATTGGGGTCGGCCAAGGCATCGCTATCGCCATCGAAGCGATCTGACCGGGCAGGACTTGTTCCCCCTACCCTGTCACACCGCTTGATTTCTGTGGCCGGGGCGGTCGCACGACACTGGGTAAGTGTCGTCGCGCCGCACCGGTGTCCCGCTCGCACGATCAGCGCTCAGCGGTACACGTCTGCCTCAAATTCCCTGCTGGACTACGTGTCTCCTCAGTTCCTGCCTGAGTTTTCTGTTTGAAAAAGCCTCAGACGGCCTTGGCGACATCGCGCATCACGGCGTCGAAGAACGTGGCCTTCGCATCGGCTTCGCTGCGGTCATAAGCGCGGTTGATACCGCTGATGACCGCACGGATCGAGGCCGTCGTGAGATTCGCATCGATACCCACACCGAACGCGCTGCCGACAATCGTTTCGCCCGCCATTTCAGCAATGGCGATGGCACGGGCATCGGCACCTTGCGTCAGCGCGCGCTCTTCGTAGTGCTGCACACGCACCGGCGTACGCATGGCGTTCATCAGTGCGTCGAGGGGACCGTTGCCGGCACCCGACACCGTCGTGCGTTGCCCATGGATGTCGATGGTCACGGCGATCTGTTGACGGCCGTCGCGCTCCGAGAGTGTGTGACCGACATAAGCCACCGGTTCGGCCGCTTCCACATATTCCTTCTGGAACAGTTGCCAGATCTGCGCTGCCGTGACTTCGGCACCGGTCTCGTCGGTGTAGCGCTGCACGGCCGAGCTGAAATCAACTTGCAGGCGGCGCGGCATTTGCACCCCGTACGACTGTTCGAGCAGGAAGGCAATGCCACCCTTGCCCGACTGGCTATTCACGCGAATGATCGAGTCGTAAGTGCGGCCCAGATCGCTCGGATCGATCGGCATGTACGGCACTTCCCAGAAGGTGTCCGGCTTCTGTGCGGCGAAGCCCTTCTTGATAGCGTCCTGATGCGAGCCCGAGAACGCGGTGAACACGAGATCGCCCACGTACGGGTGGCGCGGATGCACCGGCAATTGCGTGCATTCTTCCGACGTGCGGGCAACTTCGTTGATGTTCGAGAAGTCGAGGCCCGGGTCCACGCCCTGCGTGTAGAGATTCAACGCGAGCGTGACGAGATCGACGTTACCGGTGCGCTCGCCGTTACCGAACAGGCACCCTTCGATACGATCGGCACCGGCCATCACGGCCAGCTCGGCGGCGGCCACTGCCGTGCCACGGTCGTTGTGCGGGTGCACCGAGAGAATCAGCGAATCGCGATGCTTGAGGTTGCGGTGCATCCACTCGATCTGATCGGCGTAGTAGTTCGGCGTGCCGATTTCAACGGTGGCGGGCAGGTTGACGATGCACTTGTGGTCCGGCGTCGGCTGCCAGACATCGAAGACCGCGTCACAAACTTCTTTGGCGAAATCGAGTTCGGTGCCCGTGAACGTTTCGGGGCTGTATTGCAGGGTCCAGCGGGTATCGGGGGCGGCGTCGGCGCAACGCTTGATGGTCTTGGCGGCTGCGACGGCCAGCGCTTTCACGCCCGGCTGGTCGAGGTTGAAGACGATGCGGCGGAATTCCGGGGCCGTGGCGTTGTACAGGTGAACGATGGCGCGCGGTGCGCCCTTGAGGGCGGCGAAGGTGCGCTCGATGAGATCGTCACGTGCCTGCGTGAGCACTTCGATTGTGACGTCGTCGGGGATGTGACCGCCCTCGATCAATTCACGCACGAAGTTGAAATCGGTTTCGGAGGCGGACGGGAACGCGACTTCGATTTCCTTGAAACCGATCGCGACCAGCATCTTGAACATGCGCATCTTGCGCTGCGCGTCCATCGGCTCGAACAAGGCCTGATTGCCGTCGCGCAGGTCGGTGCTCATCCAGATCGGTGCACGCGTGATGGTGCGGCTCGGCCACTGTCGGTCCGGAATGTTGACCGGAGTGAAGGCGCGGTACTTGGTAGCGGGGTTGTTCAACATGGCGTGTCTCGATTGTCGGAAAAAGTGGCAACCGGACGACGCTTGAGCGCAAAAAAGCTACGACCTCCGGTTGGATGAACCGGGGCTCAGATCGGCGTAACTGGGGAAAATCAGCGGTGCTTCAGAGGAAATTCAGACGATGCACGCGCGCAGCAACGGACCAAGCCCGGTGGAGCGGGCTAGTAGTCGTAGCGAGAGGGAGAATTGCGCGGTGATCATGTGCTGCATAAGATCACAGATATTCCCGGGCTGTCAACTATCGTGTGTCGCCTTGCGATAATCCCCGGCGGCCACGTCGGCGGCCCCCGGTTGCCGCTTTGCGTCGATTCCGATAATGTTCCGGCGATGGGATAACCGAAGCCTAGCCTCGAAACCCGACGGATCGATACGCTCAACCGTCGCGCCAATCCCGGTGTCGCACGGTGCGTGTCATGACATCGGAGTCTTCATTGGCCTCCCCCACTTCATCGACGTCACCAACGACGGCACTCGCGCCCATGGCGGCAACGCCGCATAGCGCCGCCAAAGTCTGGCTGCTCGCGCTCACGGTCTTTCTCGTGGGTATCGACGAAAACATCTGCATCGGCATCTTGCCCGCGATCTCGCAAGGGCTCGGTGTCTCGATGGCCTCGGCCGGCCAACTCACCACCATCTTTTCTGCGGTCTTCGCGCTGTGGGCCTTCACGATGGCCGCGTGGCTCTCCCGGCATGCCCGGCGCCCCGCGCTGATCGTCGCGTTGCTGGTCTTCACGCTCAGCAACCTCGCAGCCGCGGCCGCCCCGGGTTACGCCGCGCTGTTCGTGGCACGCATGGCCATGGCCGCGAGTTGCGCCACCATCGTGCTGCTCTGCTCGCGGCTGGCCACCGAAATCACGCCGCCCGAGTTTCACGGGCGCGCCGTGGGCATCATCTTCATGGGCATCAGCGGGTCGCTGGTGCTCGGCGTTCCGCTCGGCATGACGCTCGAACACTGGGCGGGATGGCGTGCCGTGTTCGCCGTCATCGGTCTGGTCAGTGCGCCGCTCATGATCGTGCTCTGGCGCGCGTTGCCGCTCACGCAGCCCGCGACTGCGCTGACGCTGCGAGCGTATGTAAAAGCGCTGGCGCAGCCTCGCTTACTCGCCGCGCAAGGCGTGTCGATTGCGATGCTTGGCGGGCACTTCACACTGTTCGCGTATCTCGCACCGTATCTTCAGAAAACCCTCGCGCCGTCGCCCGATGGCCTGAGCCTGCTGTTCGTCGCGTTCGGGGTGGCAGGCGTAGCCGGTGCATGGCTCGGCGGGCTGGGCTCGGACCGGGCAGGCGCCTCGCGTGCGCTGCTCGGATGCCCGCTGCTGTTTCTCGTCGCGATGGCCGGTGTGCCGCTGGCCGCGATGCTGGGCGCCGGGAGCGGTGGCATGGGTGTCACGGGTATCGATAACGCGTGGCACGTGGCGATCTTCGTCGTCGCGATGATGGTCTGGGGCTGTCTGTCGTGGTCGATTTCGCCCGTAGTGCAGAACTTCCTGATTCGCAGCGCGCCGCAGCAAGCCGATGCCAACGTCGGCGTGAACGTGGCAGCCATGCACGTCGGCGTGGCGCTCGGGGCGGGCGCAGGCGGTGCGCTTGTCGATGCGAACGCGTTGATGCTCACCCCGTGGGCCGGATGCGCGCTCGTCGTGGTGGCCGTGGCGCTCGCGGCATTCGCCGTGCGGGCGCGGCGATAGCGATAGCGAGATCAGGGGTCGCTCAGGACGCCAGCGGCACCGCCGACGTACACTTGATTTCATCGAGGCAAACGCTCGACTTGACGGCGCTCACGCCCGGAATCCGCATCAGCGTATCGAGCAGAAATTCGGACAACCCCTTCAGGTCGCGCGCCACCACCTTGAGCACGTAATCGATATCGCCGGTCACGGAAAAGCACTCCTGTATCTGCGCCAGCTCCGCGACCAGTCCCTTGAAGTTCGACAGGTCACGAATATGCCCGCGCTCCATCGTCACGTGGACAAACGCCACGACGCTGAAACCCAGTCGCTGCGCATCGAGCCGCGTGTCGTATCCCTTGATCACCCCCAACTCTTCGAGGCGGCGATGGCGGCGCAATGTCTGCGCCGGCGACAGCTTGATGGCCTCGGCCAATTCCAGATTCGAAATCCGTCCGTGCGACTGCAAAATCGCCAGCAGCCGGACGTCGATCCGATCGATCTCGATGTTATGCACTTTCCCCTCCTTAAACCCGTCAATTTAGAAATATTAATGCATAACATAGGGTTTCCCTGTGCCTTTTACGAAATCCTATTTTGCGTTGACGCACTTACACTGGGCCCCTCAAATCGATGCAGTGCACGCACGATGGCTGGCACTACGCAGGTTTCGGGAATTAAAACGGCAGGGGACAAAATCCCGACCGGGCGGTCAGCGATTCACAATTTTATTGCGTAAATTGTGAAGCGGGACCGGTTCGAGAAATCCGTCTTCCGAAGCCAGGCGCACAACCACCGGGCCGGGCACGCGTCCAACGAAACATCCACCTCACAAAGCCGAGACGATCATGGCCGACCTGTTTGACAACCCGATGCAATTGATGGGCTTCGAATTCGTGGAATTCGCGTCGCCCACCCCGAACCTGCTTGAGCCGATCTTCGAGCAGATGGGCTTTACGCTCGTGGCCCGCCATCGTTCGAAAGACGTGGTGCTTTATCGTCAGGGCGAGGTTAACTTCATCGTCAACCGCGAGCCGAACAGCCCGGCGGCCTACTTCGCCGCCGAGCATGGCCCGAGCGCCTGCGGCATGGCCTTCCGCGTGAAAGATTCGCATCAGGCCTACGCCCGCGCGCTGGAACTCGGCGCCCAGCCGGTCGAGATCGCCACCGGCCCGATGGAACTGCGTCTGCCGGCCATCAAGGGCATCGGCGGCGCGCCGCTGTACCTGATCGACCGCTTCGAAGAAGGCAAGTCGATCTATGACATCGACTTCGAATTCATCGAAGGCGTCGATCGTCACCCGGTCGGCCATGGCCTGCGCCTGATCGATCACCTGACGCACAACGTCTATCGCGGCCGTATGTCCTTCTGGGCCAACTTCTACGAGAAGCTGTTCAACTTCCGCGAAATTCGTTACTTCGATATCTCGGGCGAGTACACCGGTCTGGCGTCGAAGGCGATGACCGCACCCGATGGTAAAATCCGCATTCCCCTGAACGAAGAATCCGCCAAGGGCAGCGGCCAGATCGAGGAATTCCTGATGGCCTTCAACGGTGAAGGCATTCAGCACATTGCATTCCTGACCGACGACCTGATTCAGGTCATCGACAATCTGCAAATGGCCGGCGTACCGCTCATGACGGCACCGAACGACTTCTACTATCAGGCGCTCGAAACGCGTCTGCCGGGTCACGGCCAGCCGGTCGGAGAGCTGAAGTCGCGCGGCATTCTGCTCGACGGCACGACCGAAGGCGGCAAGCCGCGTCTGCTGCTCCAGATCTTCTCGAAGACCCTGCTGGGTCCGGTGTTCTTCGAGTTCATTCAGCGCCGGGGCGACGACGGCTTCGGCGAAGGCAACTTCAAGGCGCTGTTCGAATCGCTCGAACGCGACCAGATCGCGCGCGGCACGCTCAAGGTCTGAGTCCAGGGGAGACAACCGGCGCCCCGTGCGCCGGGATGACGGTCACCTCTTCGGGGGGTGACCACCAAGAACACGGCGACGGTGTCATAAGCACCGCGCCGTGGCGGCTCAACGCTTCCGGTCCGTTCCTACCGAACGGAGACAGAGAAGCGCGCCGCATGGCATCGAAGGTAGGGTAAGGAACAGACATGTCCGCCAATGCAGCACAAGAAGGCTCGCTCCACCGCGGCCTGAAGAATCGTCACATTCAATTGATCGCCCTCGGTGGCGCGATCGGCACCGGCCTCTTTCTCGGCATCGCCCAAACCATCAAAACCGCTGGACCGTCCGTACTGCTTGGCTACGCCGTTGCCGGTATCGTCGCGTTCTTCATCATGCGGCAACTCGGTGAAATGGTCGTCGACGAACCCGTCGCCGGCTCGTTCAGTTACTTCGCCAACAAGTATTGCGGCCAGTTCGCGGGCTTCGTCTCGGGCTGGAACTACTGGGTGCTGTACATCCTCGTGTCGATGGCCGAACTCTCGGCCGTCGGCATTTACGTGCAGTACTGGTGGCCGGCGATCCCGACGTGGGTCTCGGCACTCGTGTGCTTCGGCATCATCAACGCCATCAACCTGTCGAGCGTGAAGTCGTACGGCGAGATGGAGTTCTGGTTCGCCATCATCAAGGTCGCCGCCATCGTCGGCATGATCGGGTTTGGCGGCTATCTGCTCTTCTCGGGCAATGCCGGCCCCGACGCCAGCGTGGCCAACCTCTGGCAGCACGGCGGGTTCTTCCCGAACGGCGTGTCCGGCCTTGTCATGGCGATGGCCGTGATCATGTTCTCGTTCGGCGGGCTCGAACTGGTGGGCATCACTGCGGCCGAGGCCGACGACCCATCGCGCACCATTCCGCGCGCGACCAATCAGGTGATCTACCGCATTCTGATTTTCTACGTCGGCGCCCTCGGCGTGCTGCTCTCGCTGTATCCGTGGGAGAAGGTCGTCTCCGGCGGCAGCCCGTTCGTGCTGATCTTCCATGAACTGAACAGCAACTTCGTCGCCAACGTGCTCAACGCCGTGGTGCTGACCGCCGCCCTGTCCGTCTATAACAGCGGCGTGTATTGCAACAGCCGCATGCTCTACGGTCTGGCCGGTCAGGGCAACGCGCCGCGCGCGCTGCTCAAGGTCAACGCCCGTGGCATTCCGCTCGCCGCGCTCGGTGTGTCGGCCGCAGCGACCGCACTGTGCGTGGTGATCAACTACTTCATGCCCGGCAAGGCGTTCGAACTGCTGATGGGTCTGGTCGTCTCGGCCCTCATCATCAACTGGGCCATGATCAGCGTGATCCATCTGGTGTTCCGCCGGGCCAAGGCGCGTGCCGGTGAAACCACGGTCTTCAAGAGCCTGTGGTACCCGTTCACGAACTACGTGTGCCTCGTCTTCCTCGCCGGCATTCTGGTCGTGATGTATCTGATCCCCGACCTGCGCATCTCGGTCTATCTGATCCCGGTCTGGCTGGTCGTGCTCACGCTCGGCTACCGCCTGCGCCAGAAGCGTGCGGCCGCTGGCGTGCCCGCCACGGCGGCCCGCTGACGCGAAGCGTCACCCACGCAAACGAAAGCCCACCCCGCGCGCACGCCGCGCGGGGCATGTCCCGGACCCCGGACACACACGGGGGCACCGCACTAGCGGTATCATCGACGTTTGCGCTCGCGCGCCGGCCAGTTTCCCGTCTTACCGAATCTCTCTCGTTATCTCCGTTATTCCAGGACCTGCCATGTTCGAACATATCGATGCCTATCCCGGTGACCCGATCCTCTCGCTCAACGAGAATTTTGCGAAGGATCCGCGTACCGACAAGGTCAACCTGAGCATCGGCATCTATTACGACGACGATGGCCGTCTGCCGGTCATGCAAGCGGTGCGTCAGGCCGAAGCCCTGCTGCTGGCCGAGGTGGGTCCGAAGCCGTATCTGCCGATGGCAGGCTTCGCCAACTATCGCGACGCCGTGCAGGCCCTCGTGTTCGGCGACGACTCGCCGGCCCGCACCGAAGGCCGCATCGCCACGGTGCAGACGCTCGGCGGCTCGGGCGCGCTGAAAGTCGGTGCCGACTTCATCAAGCGTTACTTCCCGGGCGCACAGGTCTGGGTGAGCGACCCCACGTGGGACAACCACCGCTTCATCTTCGAGCGCGCCGGTTTCACCGTGAATACGTACCCGTACTACGACGAAGCCACGGGCGGCCTGCAATTCGAAGCGATGGTCGACGCCATCGACAAGCTGCCGGCACGCAGCGTCGTGCTGCTGCACGCTTGCTGCCATAACCCGACCGGTGTCGATCTGAACGACGCGCAGTGGGTGCAGGTAATCGAGGTGCTCAAGAAGCGCGAACTGCTGCCCTTCGTCGACATGGCCTATCAGGGCTTCGGCTCGGGTCTGGACGCCGATGCGTTCGTGATTCGCGAACTGGCCCGTCAAGGCGTGCCGGCCTTCGTGGCCAATTCGTTCTCGAAGAACTTCTCGCTGTACGGCGAGCGTTGCGGTGGCCTCTCGGTGATCTGCGAATCGGGCGAAGCGGCCGAGCGCGTGCTGGGTCAGCTGACGAGCGCCGTGCGTTCGAACTACAGCAACCCGCCGACGCATGGCGCGAAGATCGTCGCCAAGGTGCTGAGCACGCCGGAACTGCGCAAGTCGTGGGAAGACGAACTCACGCAGATGTGCCAGCGCATCACACGCATGCGCGGCGCGATCCATGAGGGTCTGCGCGGTCACGTGCCGGACAACATGCTCTCGCGTTATCTGGAACAACGCGGCATGTTCACGTACACGGGCCTGTCGGCGGCGCAAGTCGACGTGCTGCGCGACGAACACGGCGTGTATCTGATTCGCTCGGGCCGTATGTGTGTTGCCGGTCTGAACGAGAAGAACGTCGGCGTCGTGGCCGAGAGCATCGCCAAGGTGCTGAACAACGCGTAATCACGCGTCGCGCTTTACCGCTACAAACACAGAGGGACGGCAACTGCCGTCCCTTTGTCGTTTCACGCCAGCGTAAATCGCCGGGCGTCGGCTACTTCCGCAGAAACGCCAGCAGATCCGCGTTGACCTTCTCGGCTTCCACCGTGCACATGCCGTGCGCGCCGCCCGGGTAGATCTTCAGCGTGGCGTCCTTGATGATCTTCGCACTCAGCTTGCCCGCGTCGTCGATCGGCACGATCTGATCGTCGTCGCCATGCAGGATGAGCGCCGGCACGTCGATCTTCTTCAGATCGTCGGTGTAGTCCACTTCCGAGAATTCCTTCACGCACAGGTATTGGCCCAGATGCGAGCCCCACATGCCCTGTAGCCAGAACGCATCGATGACGCCCTGCGACTTCTTGGCATTCGGCCGGTTGTAACCGTAGAACGGCACGGCCAGATCCTGATAGAACTGCGAGCGATTGGCGGCCACATTGGCGCGAATCTCGTCGAACACACCGATCGGCAGCCCGTTCGGATTCTTGTCGGACTTGACCATGATGGGCGGCACGGCGCCGATGAGCACCGCCTGTGCGGCACGGCGCGTGCCGTGACGGCCGAGATAGTGCGCCACTTCGCCACCGCCCGTCGAATGGCCGACGAACGTCGCTTCCTTCAGATCGAGCGAATCGACCAGTTCCGACAGATCGTCGGCGTAGGTGTCCATATCGTTGCCGGTGCCGGGCTGATCCGAGCGCCCGTGGCCGCGGCGATCATGGGCGATGACGCGATAGCCGTGCTGCACGAGGAACAGCATCTGCGCATCCCAGGCGTCGGCACAAAGCGGCCAGCCGTGTGAGAAAACGACCGGGCGGCCTTTGCCCCAGTCCTTGTAGTAGATCGTGGTGCCATCTTTCGTCTTGAATGTGCTCATGGTTCGGTCCTTGCGCGAATGCTTTGAAGAACGACAGAGAGAACAACAAAGAGACGACGACGTGCGTGCCGTTCGCCGGTCAGACCCCATCCACCTGCGGGGCGAGATTTCTCGAAAGTGAAGGCTTTCCATTTAAGTCTCCATCCGCCGCACATTCAAGCTGAAATTTCTTGTCGGCCGAATGCGCGTTCTTCACCGAACTGCCGTACGTCTGTCACATCCAGTGCGCCCGCGCCGCCGTCTGCAAGCCTTTTCACTTGGCGTTATATTGGCTGTCCTGCGGTGACATCCGCCGCCCATTCAGCCGCCTTCGAACGCCTCGATCCCATGACCGACCAGTCCGCCGATTTGTCCCAGTTTCCGATCACCCGCAAGTGGCCCGCCGCACACCCCGAGCGTCTGCAACTGTATTCGCTGCCCACGCCCAATGGCGTGAAGGTCTCGATCATGCTCGAAGAGATCGGCCTGCCCTACGAGGTGCATCTGGTCAGCTTCCAGACCGACGATCAGCTCACGCCCGAGTTTCTCTCGCTGAACCCGAACAACAAAATTCCCGCGATCCTCGATCCGAACGGCCCCGACGGCAAGCCGCTGCCGCTGTTCGAGTCGGGTGCGATCCTCTGGTATCTGGCCGAGAAGACCGGCAAGCTGCTGCCCGCCGACCCGGCCGCGCGTTATCAAACGCTGCAATGGCTGATGTTCCAGATGGGCGGCATCGGCCCGATGTTCGGGCAGGTGGGTTTCTTCCATAAGTTCGCGGGCAAGGACTTCGAAGACAAGCGCCCGCGCGACCGTTATGTGAACGAAGCCAAGCGTTTGCTCGCCGTGCTCGACGCGCATCTGGCCAATCGCACGTGGATTCTCGGCGACGAGTACACGATTGCCGATATCGCCACGTTCCCGTGGATTCGCAATCTGGTCGGCTTCTACGAGGCTGGCGATCTGGTCGACTTCGCGCAGTTCAAGAACGTGAAGCGCGTGCTCGACGCCTTCGTTGCGCGTCCGGCCGTGGTGCGCGGACTCGATATTCCGAAGCGCCCCGCCTGAACCAGCGCAGGAAAAAAAAGGCCGGTGCATCGCGAAGATGGCCGGCCTTGGAACGAGACTGAGCTCGAGGAGATACTGCCACCGCCGGACGTCGACCGACGACCCGGCGGTTACTGCGGAACAGCGGAACTGCGGAACAGCAGGAACTACAGGAAGCGATGAAGGATTACGCCGACTTCTTGAAGCGAGCCGCTTCTTCCGAGCCGCCCGTGGCGTTGCCTGCGCTGTACGAGTGCGCACCGACACCGGCAAGCTTGCCGCCCTGCACGATCAGGTACTCGTTGCGGATCGGACGGTTCTCGAAATAGCACTCCAGAATTTCACGCGTGCCTGCGGCGTAGCGCGTTTGTGCCGACAGGCTCGTGCCCGAGATGTGCGGCGTCATGCCGTGGTGCGGCATCTGGCGCCACGGGTGATCGGCCGGGGCCGGTTGCGGGAACCACACGTCGCCACCGTAGCCGGCGAGTTGGCCGCTTTCCAGTGCGGCGGCCACCGCGTCGCGGTCGCACAGCTTGCCGCGTGCGGTGTTGATCAGGTACGCGCCGCGCTTGAAGTGCTTCAGGCTGTCGGCGTTGATCATGTGTTCCGTTTCCGGGTGCAGCGGGCAGTTCAGCGTCACGACGTCGCACGCCTTCGCGAGGCTTTCCAGACTCGTGTGGTGCGTGAGGTTCAGTTCCTTCTCGACCGATTCCGGCAAACGGTGACGATCGAGATAGTGCAGATGCGTGCCGAACGGCTTCATCAGGCGCAGCACGCGCAGACCGATACGGCCAGCGGCCACCGTCCCCACGTGCATGCCTTCCAGATCGTATGAACGCTCGACGCAATCGGCGATGTTCCAGCCGCCCTTGAGCACCCACTGATACGACGGGAGATAGTTACGCACGAGTGCGAGCGTGGTCATCAGCACGTGCTCGGCAACGCTGTTGCTATTGCAGTAGGTCACTTCCGCGACCGTGATGCCGTGTTCCATCGCGGCTTGCAGATCGGTGTGGTCCGAGCCGATGCCGGCCGTCACGATCATCTTGAGTTTCTTGGCGCGCTTGATGCGCTCGGCGGTCATGTACGCGGGCCAGAACGGCTGCGAAATCACGATTTCCGCATCGGCCAGCTCACGGTCGAGCACGCTGTTGTCGCCGTCTTTGCTCGACGTCACCACCAGTTGGTGACCGTTCGATTCGAGATACTTGCGCAGGCCCAGTTCGCCGGACACGCTACCGAGCAGAGCGCCCGGCTGGAAGTCGATACCCTTGGGCGTCGGCAGGGTCTGACCGTCCGGGTAGCACTCGATCTTCGGCAGATCGTCGCGGGCGTAGGTCTTGGGGTATCCGGTGACGGGATCGTCGTACAGTACACACACAATCTTGGCCATGATGTCTCGCTCCTGAGGTTGTTGTCTGCTTAGGCGACGTAACCAACGTAGGGTGTCGTCGCTGCATTGAGGCCAATGATCGGTGCAGGACGCATCGATGGAAAATCGTTCCGACCGATCGGTTGATCGGTCCGGCCTATCAAACTCAGGGGAAATCGCGGGAACTGGCGAGCGCGGCTATCTTGCAGCCGTCATGGGGTCACGATGTGGCGTTGAACGCGTCGTGATAGCGCACGGTGCCCGATGGCGTCGAACCGTCGAACGACACCGTCTGGAAATTCTCGGGCGGTACGCCCGGCAAGATCACGCCGGGGTTGGCAGCAAAGCCGAAGCGCCCGTAGTACAGCGGGTCGCCAAGCACGACGCAACCGGCCGCGCCGCGTTGCCGCAATGCGTCGAGTGCCGCGTGCATCAGCCGGCTGCCGATGCCTTGACCTTGACGGTCAGGTGCCACGGAAATCGGCCCCAGACCGTACCAGCGCGGGCTGCCGTCGGAGATCGTCACCGGTGACACGGCCACATGCCCCACGATGACGCCGTCCTCTTGCGCAACCAGCGATACCGACAGTTGCTGCGCGCGACGCAGTGCGTTGACGATGAACTGCTCGGTGTGATCGGTGTGCGGTGCGTCGAGAAACGCTGCCGTCGTCAGCGCTTCGATGGCGGCCGCGTCGGCGGGCGTTTCGTTGCGAATATGAAGTGTCATGGGCTGGATTGTAGACGCTCGTCGCTCGCATATCGCCCCGGCGTCGTTCCCATCGCGCGGCGGAACATGTCGATGAATGCGCTGACATTCTCGTAGCCGAGATCAAGGGCGATGGTCGTGACGGACACGCCCGCTGCGAGTTGTTCGAGCGCGCGCAGCAAACGCGCCTGCTGGCGCCACTGCGCGAACGTCATGCCCGTCTGCGTCATGAAATGCCGGCTCAGCGTGCGCGGCGCTACGCCAGCCCACGCGGCCCACTCCTCCAGCCGCCGGGCATCCGACAGGTCGGCCGCCAGCGCATCGGTGATACGCACGAGTCGCGGGTCTTCCGGCAGCGGCAGCCCGAGCGATGCCGGCGGTGCCGCTTTCACCTCGTCGACGATCACTTCGGCGATACGGGTCTGCGCAGCGTCGAGCCCATCGCTCGCTGGCGTGCCGGACCATGTCGCAGCACGCCGTACCGCTTCACGCAGCAGCGCAGACGTGCGGATGGCTCGCGGCGCGGGCGGTAGTTCACTACAGCGCGCCTCCTGAATGAAAACACTCCATCCCGAGAACGGACCGTAAGAGCGCACCGAGTGCACGTAGTGTGGCGGAATCCAGATCGCATGGATCGCAGGGACGACCCACTGGTGTTTATCGAGCCCCACCGAGACCAGACCGGTCAGCGCGCCCATCAGTTGCCCGTGCGCGTGACGATGCGGCGACTTCTCGCGCGCTTCCGGCTGCGTCAATTCCCCGGCCGCCAGAAATGGCGCGGCGGGTGAAGTCAGCAGATCCGGGCGAACGATGGGGATGGGGGCGGGCTTAGGGGCGGGCTTAGGGGCGGGCTTAGGGGCGGGTATAGACGCAGGCATGGCCGAAACTCCGTATCGAATGACATTTATACCGGAGTCGGGTCGCATCCGCACGCCTAGACTGAGGCCGATATCCCTATCGTCACCGTGAAGGAACTGCCATGAAAGCCGCTATCGTCAAAGAAATCGGCCACCCGCCCGTCTACGCGGATTTCGGCGCACCGCAGCCGTTGCCCGACCATCATCTGATCGACGTCAGCGCCGCCGCATTGAGCCGGGTCACGCGCTCGCGCGCCGCCGGGGCGCATTACTCGTCGTCGGGCGGCTATCCGTTCGTGGCTGGCGTCGATGGCACGGGGCGTCTCGAAGATGGCCAGCGGGTGTACTTCTTCGGGCCACCTGCGCCATACGGTGCCATGGCGGAACGCAGCCTCGCCCGCGCGTCGCAGTGCATTGCGCTGCCGGACGATCTGGACGACGTCACCGCAGCGGCCATCGCCATTCCCGGCATGTCGTCGTGGGCCGCGCTCACCGAGCGGGCGAAGTTCGTCGCGGGCGAGACGGTGCTGATCAACGGCGCGACAGGCGCCTCGGGGCAGTTGGCGGTGCGCGTCGCCAAGTATCTGGGCGCAGGAAAGGTCATCGCGACGGGGCGCAATCCGATCTCGTTGGCTGCGCTCAAACAGGCCGGTGCCGATGTCGCGGTTTCACTGGTTCAGGACGACGATGCGAAAGACGACGATGGCTTGAGTCATGCGTTCGCACCGCACTTCGCGCAAGGCGTGGATGTCGTGCTCGATTACTTGTGGGGTGCCAGCGCGCGGGCGTTGTTGATCGCCGCCGCTAAACACTCGCCGGAAGGGCAGCCGGCCCGCTTCGTTCAGATCGGGTCGGTCGGTGGCAGCGACGTGGTGTTGCCGGGTGCCGTGCTGCGCGCGAGCGCGATCACGTTGATGGGCAGTGGTATCGGCAGCGTGCCGTTGCCACGGCTGCTGCACGCCGTGAAAGAAGTGCTGCATGCCGCATTGCCCGCCGGATTGCGCATTCCCACGGCGGCGATTCCGTTGGCCGAACTGGGTCAGCATTGGGCGCAGGTCGATAGCCCCGTGCGTACCGTCTTCACACTCGACGCGTCGGCAGGCTGACGTTGCCGTATTCCTACACAAGCGCCGGCGCAGGCAACAAGCCATCGAGCCGCGATTGCAGATCCACCGAGCGGAACGCGGTAATGGCCGCGTCCAGCAGCGGCGGACGCGGCTGACGCTCACGCAGAATCAAACCGATCTCGCGATGCAGCGCAGGCTGCAATGGCACCGCGTGCAACTCGTCGCGCATCTCCGCCAGACACAACACACTGTGCGGCACGATGCTGTACAACCCGGCGCAACGTACATGGGCATAGAGCGCCATCAGCGAATCTGTTTCGACACGCGGCGACGCCGATGTCCCGGCGCGCGCCAGCGCCGCATCGATGCCCTGACGGCACTGCATATTGCTGGTGAGCAGACAAAGCGGCAGCTTCGCGGCTTCATGCCATGAGAGCGTGGTCCGGCCTGCCAGTGCCGTCTCATCGCGAGCGATCAGCACGTAGCGCTCGCGAAACAGCGGGATGGTTTCGAACTCGCGCAGTCGCGGATCGTCGAGATAACTGAGTCCGACATCGAGATCGAGCTCGGCGAGCTGGCGCAGCGCCTGCGTCGCCGACAGCGTGTAGACCTCATGGCGCATGCCGGGAAATTCCCGCAAGCACGCATCGGTGAGCAGCGGTACAAGCGGCAACGCCGTGGGAATGGCGCCGATACGCAGGCAACCGGCCACCTCGCGACGGCTCGCACTGGCCTCTTGCCGCAACCCTTCACAGTCGGCCAGCACCTGACGCGCCCAAGCCAGCACACGCTCTCCCTCGGGCGTGAAGCCTTCGAAACGGCGGCCCCGCCGCACGATGGGCAGGCCGAACTCCTCTTCGATGCTGCGGATCGCGCCCGACAACGTGGGCTGCGACACGTTGCACAACTCGGCCGCGCGACGGAAATGCTGCGCCTGCGAAAGCGCGACGAGATAACTCAACTGCCGGATAAACATGGCTGACGTCCTCCCCCGATGTGGCCGGGGAGGCTCGTTTCATCCCCGCTATATCGTCATGAATATAGCGCATGCCATGACGCGGCAGTCATGAGAATCTGGCATAACTGTTATGGCAATTTCGGCCGACCGGGCGGCAAGCCCGGTGGCCTGGTCGAGTCCATTACTGGGCCCCGTATTGAGCGCACTGCTGAGCGCACTACTGAGCCCTGTACTGAACCTCTTACTGAACCTCTTACTGCGCCGAGGCGGGTGCAGAGCCGGACGGCGTTTGCGGGATGACCGGAACCGACATCGGCGGCGCAACGCCCGAGGTCGCGCCCGGGCCGTCCCACTCGCCCGGTACACCGGGGATCGTCGTGCTGCGCGGTGCGATGGCGGCCGACGCGGCGTCCGGCTGTGCCAGCACCGCCGAGGCCACCGGCACCGGCAGCGGGCCGCTGTCGAGCGCCGTGCTGGCCGCGCCGGGTGCCGATGGGGACGGCGCCGGGGCAGGCCCCGCCTGACGCTTCACCGGTGCTTTCGGCTTAGGCTCCGGCGCAGTTTTCTTCGCGAACAACGCCGTCACCCAGTCACTCGCACGCGTCCACCAGTCGCTGTACCAGTGATGATTGTCCGGCGCTTCGAAGCGGGCGTTCGGATCGATGAGCTTCGCGCGCAGCGCACGCGAGACCACATCGCCCACGATCGGCAGCGCACTGTGCGCGCCCTGCCCCCAGTAGTCGCTGCGCAACGTGATGCGGCTGTCATTGAAGCCCACCCACGCCCCGGCCACCAATTGCGGCTGCATGAGGATGAACCAGCCGTCGGCGTTGTCTTGCGTCGTACCGGTCTTGCCCGCCACATCCGCGCGAATGCCGAAGCGCGTGCGGATGGCGTTGCCGGTGCCGCGATTGATCACGCCGCGCATGGTGTCGAGCAGCGTGTAGTCGTCGGCTTCGGAGAGCGCGCGTTCGGGACGCGCCGGGGAGAACGTGGCCAGCACGTCGCCCTCGCTGTTGGTGATCTCGGTGACCATGGTCGGTTCGCGATACTCGCCGCCGTCGGCAATCGTGCCATAGGAGACCACCATCTCCTTGAGCGACACCGGGCTCGTGCCCAGCGCCAGCGACGGCACCGGATCGAGCTTGCTTTCACGCACGCCCATTGCACGGGCCAGCCCGACCACGCGCGACGGCCCGACTTCCTGCATCAATTGCGCCGTCACGGTGTTGCGCGATTGCGCGAGCGCATCGCGCAATGCCATCGGCTTGTTCGTCGGTGCCGTATCGTCGCTCGGCCGCCAGATTTCGCCACCGGCCAGCGGAATTTCCACCGTCTGATCCACGATGGTGTCTTCCGGCTTCGCGCCCTTGATGAACGCCGCGCCGTACACGAAAGGCTTGAACGTCGAGCCCGGTTGACGACGTGCTTGCTGCACGTGATCGAAAGGATCGATCGTGAAGTCGCGGCTGCCTACCCACGCGCGAATCGACCCCGAGCGCGGGTCGATAGCGAGGAAGCCCGCCTGCACACGCGTCTTGGTCGCGCGCAGGTTCTGCATGAACGTCTTGTCGGCGAGCAGACGCTTCATGGCGGCGTCGGGCGCTTCGCCACCGGCCACCGCATTGCGATACTCGGCGGACTCGCGCACGAACGACTGCACCAGCGCCGTACTGTCACGCCAGCCACCGCGTGCCGACCAGTTCGCGTCCGCGATGCCTTGCAGCTGGTTGGCCTGACGCGTCAGCGCCTGCGTGGCCATCGTCTGAAGCCGCGAGTCGATGGTGGTGTGCACCACCAGCCCGTCGGAATAGATGTTGTAGTCGTTGCGATCTGCCCATCCGATCAGCCACTTGCGCAACTGCTGCGCGAAGTGCGGTGCCGGGCCCGGCTCTTCCGTCTGACGCTCGAAGTTGATGCGCAGCGGGCGCTTTTGCAATGCCGCCAGTTTCGACGCATCGAGATCGCCGTACTTCACCATTTGCGCGAGCACGGTGTTGCGACGTTGCAGCGCGCGCTCGGGATTGATCACCGGGTTGTAATAGCTGTTGCCCTTGAGCATGCCGACGAGCGTGGCCGCTTCGACCACATCCAGTTGGTCGGCCGACTTGTCGAAATACGTGCGCGCCGCCATCTCGATGCCGTACGCGTTGTACAGGAACGGCACGGTATTCAGATACGTCTCGAGAATCTCCGGCTTGGTGTACAGCGCCTCGATCTTGAGCGCCGTGATGGCTTCCTTGAGCTTGCGTGTCAGCGTGGGCGCGCGGCCGATCGCATCCGGATACAGATTACGGGCGAGCTGCTGCGTGATGGTGGAGCCGCCCTGCCGGTCGCCCGAGAACGTATGCAACGCCGCCGACGCCGTACGCTTCAGATCGATACCGTGGTGTTCGTAGAAGCGATGGTCTTCGGTCGAGACCAGCGCCTTGATCACGTTGGGCGATACGTCCTTGAGCGCGACCCATTCCCGATTGGACGGCCGGAACTCGGCGAGCAGCCTGCCGTCGGCAGACAACACCTGCGCGGGCTGGTCGACCTTGGCGCGGCGAATGTCGCGGATACCGGGCGTGAACGGAATCAGGATCAGCGTGTAGGCGATGAACAGCGCCGGGACTGCCGCAATGGCGATCAGCACGCCACGGCGCGTGGGATGGCGCAGGTGGTGCCAAGCGCGGGCAGCGAACGGTTGCAGGCGTTGCAGCAGCGGTTGCAGCAGACGAAGACCATGCCGGCCCGCTTGGGCGATGGCATGCAGCAGCGACGAAATCAGGCGCTTCACGATGGGGGAACGCGTGGCAAAGTCCGCATCCTACCAAAACGGGGAGGACGGCCGGCGTTGGCGGGTTCGAGCGGCGTGCTCGCTCACGAGGCAAAGGGAGACACGCGCGGTGCTCTCGGTGACGGCGATGTTGCGCCCGCGCGACTGAGCGCACACGAATGCGCGACAGTTTGTCGCACTGCCATGAAGGGTTTTCGCGCGCTTGATACGCATCAAGTTCCCCGCAGAGAGGCGCTTCTACCATCGGTCGTGCTCACTCACGACTTTGGAAATCATCATGAAGCACTCCCTCGGCACCACGGCCATCGCCGCCGCAGTGGTTGCCGGTGCCGCGTTCTTCAGCGCAAGCGCTAAGGCACAGGCTACCGACACCACCAGCACCAACAACACCACGAGTGCCGTACAGCCGAAGACGTTCGGTTTCATCAAGGACAGCTCGCAAGGCATCTACGCCGGCGACATCCTCGCGCGTGTTCGCGCCATCGGCATCCTGCCGGATTCGCATGCGAGCGGCAGCGTGCTGCCCACGCTGGGCGTCACGGTGAACAACGCCATCGTGCCGGAGCTCGACTTCACGTACATGATTCTCGACAACGTCGGGGTCGAACTGATTCTCGGCATGTCACGCCACCAACTCACGTCGAACCTCGGCCATCTGGGCGGCGTGAACGTGCTGCCGCCGACGCTGCTGTTGCAATACCACTTCAACCACGCGGGCAAGGTGCGCCCGTATGTCGGCGCCGGTATCAACTACACGCGCTTCTGGAACAGCAGCCTGAACGCGGGCGGCACGCCGATCTCGATCAAGAACCATAGCGTCGGTCCGGCCCTGCAAGCGGGTGTGGACATCCAGATGACGAAGAACATGTTCTTCAACATCGACATCAAGAAGATCTGGATGAAGACCGACACGTCGCTGGCCGGCACCGATCTCGGCACGCTGCACATCGATCCGCTCATCGTCGGCGTGGGCGTCGGCGTGAAGTTCTGACGCGCTGGCGGACGAACAAGGGACGAACGATGCACGGATAGCAGGACCGATTCCGGTGTAAGGTGCCGCTTCTGCCGGGGGGCAGGCGGCACCTCTTTTTTGGCCGGTATTACCCTGCAACTTCCCGCGCTGTCGGCCCGAGGAATGCGATGCGTCAAATTGTCGCGTCCTCCCTACATGAGAACGCAAAACATTTACGTGCCGCGACGACAGCCCCTACAATGCCTGGTTCCCTGAACGTACACTTTACGTAACTACGTAACTTCGGCCCAGACATGCGCAAGCTCCGCCAGCATCGCGTCGCTATCGGGATCGCCTTACTGGCGATCCTGCTGGCAGCGCTCATGCCGGCGATTGCGCAATGGCGTGCGGCCATGCAGAAAGACCCTTTCGCGGTCTACTGCACGGTACAGGGCACGCAGGCTGCGCTTGGGACAAACAGCACCCCGCGCGCCGACGCACAGCGCGCTGCGGTGCACGATGGCCATTCCGGCCACGACGACGCCCAGGCACCGCCCGCGACGGGCGACGCGACCCAACTTCACAGTGCGCATGACGGCCCGGATCACTCGCTGGCGTCTGCCGAACACTGGGAAAAGTGCGGCTACTGCTCGCTCTGGTCGCACCAGACGCTCGTCACCACCGATTTCATCACCCTCCCCACTGCCGCGCCGACAGGCACCGCCGACGCCCCCCGCGTGCTGGTGCCGTTCTATCCGCGCGCCCGTTTCTCCGCAGCTCTGGCGCGTGCGCCACCCTCTCTGACCCTCTGATCACGTCGTATTCCTGCTAACTGGCGAGCTGCCGGCTGGTGGTGATTTTCGACGGACTGCTTCCGCCGTATTGCTGTCGACGTACTGCTGTCGTCACACGTCATGCCCCGGCAACGACGCTCGATCCGTCGCGCCCTTTTCGCTCGTTACGTGAAGGTGCGCAGGATCGTCGTCGCTCGCGCTGCGCTGCTTGCGCGAGCCGTCGGCATTCGTGCGCGACATGCATTACCTGCGCCATTGCACACGGCAATCTTGATCATTGAGCGACGGCTTACCCGTCGCCAGAGAGACACTCATGCTACGTCCCATCACACAGAAGCCGTTGCAAACGGCCATCGCACTCGCCCTCGCTTCGCTGGGCGGCAATGCACTCGCCCAGACATCCGGCGCGCCGGTCGCCACGCTGCCGACCACCACGGTCAATGCGCCCGCTGAATCGTTGACGTCCCCCAGCGTTGAAGAGCAGAAGGCCAACCTGTTCCAGACGGCGGGCTCAGTCGCCTTCGTCGACGCCGACGCGTACCAGAACACCTACGCATTCAACCTGCGCGACGTGCTCAAAGACACCCCCGGCGTCTACGTGCAAAGCCGTTACGGGCAGGAACTGCGCCTGTCGATTCGCGGCTCGGGCATCGCGCGCGGCTACCACGTGCGCGGTCTCGACATCCTGCAAGACGGCATCCCCACGAATCTCGCCGACGGCAGCGGCGACTACTACCAGATCGACCCGCTGGGCCTGCGCTCGACTGAAATCTACAAGGGCGGCAACGGCCTCGCCTACGGCGCCACCACACTGGGCGGCGCACTGAACTTCGTCACGCCCACCGCCTACACCGCCGAGGCACCGAACCAGTTCCGCATCGATGGCGGCAGCTTCGGCAATGTGCGCGCCAGCGGCCAGATGTCGCGCATCTTCGGGCCGCTCGATGCGCTCGCGACCATTACCGTCAACCGTGCCGACGGGTATCGCGATCATGACAAGGGCACGTATGCCCAGTTCAACGCCAACATCGGCTACAAGTTCTCGCCGCGCGTTGAAACGCGCTTCTTCTTCGGCGCCTATATCGTCGATCAGAAGCTGCCCGGCACGCTCTCGTTGTTCGACGCACTGAACAACCCGACCAAGGCAGCGGCATCGGCCGTCTCGGGCGATCAGGCCCGCAACACGCGCACCGAGCGGATCGGCAACCTGACGACCATCCGTCTCGACGTCGGCCAGTTGGACATCGCCTCGTGGGTGATTCACAAGAGCCTGTACCACCCGATCTTTCAGGCGCTGGATCAGGACGGCTGGACGTACGGCATCGCACCGCGCTATACCGCCAACCTCACGCTTGCCGGCATGCGCAACGACCTGATCGTCGGCGCCCGCTTCTTCGGCGGCAACACGCAGGCCGATCAGTACGTCAACGTGAACGGCAATCGCGGCGCGCAAACACTCAACTCACGGCAAAGCGCGTACAACTATGAGGCGTACTTCGAAAACCGCCTGTTCTTCCTGCCGACGGTCGGCCTGATGATCGGCGCCAAGGCGTATCGCGATGTGCGTCAATATGTCGACTACGGCGGCCTGCCCGGCGATCCCAACTACCGTTCGACGAGCGCCGCGTACTCGGGCGTGAATCCGAAGATCGGTCTGCTGTGGGAACCGCGCAAGGATGTGCAGGCGTTCATCGACATCACGCGCAGCGCCGACGTGCCCGACTTCACGGACCTGTCGCAGACCTTCGGCGCGACCTCACGCTTCGTGCCGCTGGCGGCGCAGCATGCGTGGACAGTTGAAGCCGGCACGCGCGGCAAGCTCGGCGGCGTCGCGTGGGACGTCACGGCCTACCGCTCGCTGGTGCGCGATCAACTGCTGCAATACACGACGTCACCCGACATTCCCGCCTCGACGTTCAACGCGAACAAGACGGTGCTGCAAGGGCTGGAAGTCGGCGCATCGTTCGATCTGTTCAAGGACGTCGTCGCAACCGGCGATCGCATCACGCTGTCGCAGATCTGGAACTACAGCGACTTCCGCTTCCGCAACGATCCGCAGTACGGCAACAATCACATCGCCGGGGTGCCGACCAACGTGTTGCGCACGACGTTGGGCTACGCGCTGACCAATCGCTTCCAGATTGCTGCGTCACTCGACTGGGTGCCGACCGGTGCGTGGGTCGATTACGCGAATACGATGCGGGTGCCGGGCTACACGCTGATCGGCTTGCAGGCGTCGTACCTCGTGCAACGCGGCGTCACGTTCTACGTCGATGCCCGCAATCTGACCGACAAGCGCTACGTGTCCGACTTCAGTACCGTGACCGACGCGCGCACGGCCAACACTGCCGTGTTCTACCCGGGGGATGGGCGCAGCGTCTTCGCCGGCGTTCGCTTCACCTTCTGATGCGCTGATGTTCTGACACCTGGCACCTGCGGCGCGCGCTGAGTCAGAGCATGCGCCGCAGGGTGTTGTCCCGGCGGAAGTAGTGATGCCACAACGCGGCCAGCGCATGCAAGCCGATCACCCAGTAGAACGCCGTGCCGATCGTCTCGTGAATCTCCTTGATCGAGCGCCGCGTCGCCACGTCTTTGTCGATGAATTGCGGCAGTGCGATATCCAGCCCCGGAATCGTCAGCACATGTCCGCCTGCGTTGAGCGTCAGGAATCCCAGAATCGGCTGCGCGAAGATGAACAGGTAGAGCGCAAGATGCACAACGGCCGACCCCGTGCGCACCAGCCAACCCTGATCGGGTAGCGCGGACGGCGCGCCCTTCACCAGACGCCACAGCAAGCGCGGCACGGCCAGCACCAGCGCCGTCATCCCCGCCCATTCGTGAATCACCATCGACAGCGCCCGGGGTGCACTGCCACGCGGCAGATAGCCCTTGGCAATCACGGCGGCGTACGCCACTACGATCAGCAAGGCAATCGCCCAGTGAAAAAAGATGGCGGGCGGCGTATAGCGGTCAAACGGCGCGAGCGCTGCGACGGATTGGCGGGACGGATCGGACTTGATCGCCTTGTCCATATTCGGGGGACTCCTTTTCTGACGACGGCAAAAACATTATCACTTCGCACCTGTGACGCGAAAAGGTCTCAATTGTTACTTCAAGTTTCTCCTAAAGATTAAGAATCCTCCTCCTCACCATTGGGTCATCCATGCTGAAAATACGCCTCGCGAGTCGGCAACCGCATTACCCCTGCTGGCGAGCACGCAAGGCACCTGCCGTGCCATCGCACCGAATAACCCTCCTTGGCCGGCTTCCACTCGGCCGGCCTTAAGCCCCGCTTGCGGGGCTTTCTTTTTTGCCGTCTGCCCGAACACAGGCCCCTTCACCGGCCCCCACTTCAGGTCCGACGCACACAGCCAAAGCCACTCCCGAGCCGTCTCGCTGCGTAGCAACATTTGCCGTGCGCATCGGTGAGGCAAGCGTATCCCGACGACGCAGCCAAAAGTCTGTGAACTATCCGAGAGAAATCGCGACCGAAGGGAATAGCGGTGTTTTCCGTATCGTGTTTCGGAGTTATCCGAGCAAAACACTCGGACAGCGCCGCAAAGTGTTGCGAGAACCCCTCATTGCGCTGGTCATGCCTCGACATCCGGGTCGATAATGGCCATCAAAACCATGGAGGACACGACATGCGAACGGTCACTTTTCAGAACGGAGAGGCAGTGCCCGTGCTGGGACAGGGCACCTGGATGATGGGAGAGAAACCGGAGCGCCGCCGCGAAGAGATTGCGGCACTGCGTCACGGCGTCTCGCTTGGCATGACGCTGGTCGACACCGCCGAGATGTATGGCGAAGGTGCCACCGAGCGTCTGGTCGGCGAGGCACTCGACGGCCTGCGCGATCAGGTCTTTCTCGTGAGCAAGGTCTATCCGCACAATGGTTCGCGACGCGGCGTAATCGCGGCCTGTGAGCGCAGTCTCGAACGGCTGGGCACGGATCGCCTCGATCTCTACCTGCTGCACTGGCGCGGTACCGTGCCCCTCGAAGAAACGATCGAAGGTTTCGAAGCGTTGCGCGACGCCGGCAAGATTCGGCATTGGGGCGTCAGCAATTTCGACACCGACGACATGGAGGAGTTGTTCGATACGCCGGGCGGCGACGAGTGCGTGACGAATCAGGTGCTGTACAACCTGTCGCGGCGCGTGCCGGAATACGACCTGATTCCATGGCTTGCCGAGCGCGAGTTGCCGGTGATGGCGTACTCCCCCATCGAACAGGGACGCCTGCCGACCAGCGGCATACTCGGTGACATTGCGCGCGCGCACAACGTGGCACCGCTTCAGGTCGCGTTGGCGTGGGTGTTGCATCGACCGGGGGTCATCGCCATTCCCAAGGCGAGTTCCGAAGCCCACGTCGGCGCGAATCGCGCTGCCCACGATCTCGTACTGAGTCCCGAAGAACTCTCGGCGCTCAACCATCATTTCGAAGCGCCATCGCGCAAGCGGGCACTGGAGATGATCTGAAGGATCGACCTCGGCGTCCACTCAGCGTCCGCTCGGTGTCCGCTCAGCGCCCGGCCACGCAGGTGTGCGCCGGGCGCTATTTTTGACGGGCGCCGGACACGCGTATCCGACGCAGTACACTAGCCGCTTTCGTGCTTTCGCAGGACTGCTTCATGAATGATTCGCGTCCGGTCGTCGTCATCGGCGGCGGCCTGGTCGGCGTGTGCACCGCCGCCTATCTCCAGCGAGCGGGTCTCCCCGTCGTGATTGTCGATCGACAGTCGGCACGTCAGGCAGCGTCGCTCGGCAATGCGGGCTGCATCAACGGTTCCTCCGTCGTCCCCATCGCCATGCCCGGTGTGCTCTGGCAGGTGCCCGGCTGGTTGCTGCAACCGGATGGCCCGCTGGTGCTGCGCTGGTCGTACTTGCCGCGCATGGTCCCCTGGTTGATGCGATTTGTGGCGGCCAGCCAACCCGCCCGGGTGGCAGCGCAAGCGCGCGCATTGCGTGCGCTGCTCGGTCCAGCGCTCGACGCCTATCAGCCCTTGCTCGATGATGCCAACGCGAACGATCTCGTCACGCGACGCGGGTATCTCATCGCCTACTCCAGCGAGAGCGGCATGCAGGGCGACGAAGGCGGCATGGCGTTGCGCCGCGAGAATGGCGTACAGATCGAGACACTGAACGCCGCTGCGTTACGCGAGTTCGAACCCACGCTATCGAATGACTTCGTGGGGGCCCGCTACATCAGCGAGACGGGCCACACGTCGGACCCGGGGGCGTTGCTCGCCCGTCTGACGGCGCAAGTCGTCGCACGCGGCGGACGCATCGTCGACTCGGCGGCCAAGGCCATCGAGACCAACGGTTCACAAGTCGTTGCCGTTCACACCGAAGCGGGCCGCGAACAAGCACGCGCGGTGGTTGTGGCAGCGGGTGCATGGTCCGCGCCCTTCGTCCGGCAGTTGGGCGACGGCATCGTGTTCGACACCGAGCGCGGCTATCACGTGGAGATACCGGCGCCGGTAGAAATGCCGTCGCGTCCGGTGATGTGGGCAGAGGGAAAACTGTTTGCCACGCCGATGACTGGCCGCCTGCGCGGTGCCGGCACGGTCGAACTGGCTGGCCTGCAAGCGCCGCCGAACTGGCGTCGCGCCGACTTGCTGCTGCGCCAGTTGCACAAGATGTTTCCGGGGGCTGTGGCCGGCGAAAAGTCGACGCAATCGGTCGACGGTGCGCGGTGGCAAGGTTTCCGGCCCAGCACGCCGGACTCATTGCCAGTGCTGGGTGCCGCATCGAAAGTACCGAACGCCTTCTACGCGTTCGGCCACGGCCACGTCGGTCTGACGGCCGCCGCGTCGACCGGACGCGCCGTCGCTGCGCTGGTGGCCGGCGAGCGTCCGTTGCTGGACCTCTCGCCGTTCTCGATCGGGCGCTTCCGCTGATCGATTCGCGAGGATCGGCGGCGGCCGATCCTCGTTGCGCGCACAGGCGACGTCACGCGTAACGCTGACGCCATCGTCCGCATCGCACCTCTCCCGTCATCAATCCTTCCAGACCGACGCCACGATGTCGCACGACCGCAGGCGCAACGCCGGATCGTAGATATCGGTCACGAGCATGAGTTCGTCGGCCTGCGTGCGCTCGACAAGCTCCGAGAGCCCGGCCTTCACTCGCTCGGGGCCACCCACCACCGACACGCCGAGGAATGCCTCGACCGAGTGCTGCTCGGCGGGGTCCCAACGTTGATCCATGTCGTTGACCGGCGGTTGCAGCTTCAGGCTCTGCCCTCGCATGAGCGCCAGAATCTTCTGCTGCGAAGACGTCGCAAGGAAGGCCGCCTCCTCATCCGTCGGGGCCGCTATCACCGGTGCCCCGATCATCACGTAAGGCTTGTCGAGCACCGCAGACGGACGGAACAGCTCGCGATACAGGCGCAGCGCGTCAAAGAGGAAGCGCGGCGCAAAGTGCGAGGCAAACGCATACGGCAGCCCCAGATGCGCCGCGAGTTGTGCCGAGAACAGTGACGAGCCCAGCAACCACACGGGAATATCGCTGCCGGCACCGGGGGTCGCCACGAGCCGCTGCCCCGGTTGTGCGGGCGCGAGCAATGCACGCAGCTCGGCCACCTGTTCCGGGAAATCGTCGCCATTGGACAAGCGGTCGCGACGCAACGCGCGCATGGTGGCCTGATCGGCACCGGGCGCACGTCCCAGTCCGAGATCGATACGTCCGGGGTACAAGGCCGCAAGCGTGCCGAAATTCTCTGCGACGACCATCGGCGGGTGGTTCGGCAGCATGATGCCGCCCGAGCCCACGCGAATGCGCGACGTCTTGCCCGCGACATGGCCGATCAGCAACGCGGTCGCCGAGCTGGCAATGCCGTCCATGTTGTGATGCTCGGCCAGCCAGAACCGGTTGAATCCCAGCCGCTCGACATGCTGTGCCAGTTCGGCGGATTGCTTGAGGGCTTCGGCCACCGTGCCACCGGCGCGCACCGGCACCAGATCGAGGATCGAAAGGGCCGTTTTCGACAAACTGCTCATGAGGGTCTCCATTCACGTGACGTGTCGGATAAGCGCAAGCGGCCAGCCTTCCAGCCGTAGGCCCGGCGCTTTGCAATGGGTGACACGCACTATCGGCTCAAAGTATAGTGACGAAGGGCCGAAATCCCCAGTAGGCACCTTTCAGTTGAATAGTCACCATTTGGTTACCATGGGCAAGTCCGAACCCTTCGTTTTTGAAGAAACCTGCGTGCCGCGCCGCGTGCTGGAGCTGTTCAGCGTCAAATGGACGAGCATGGTTCTGTACGCGTTGCAGTGCGGCACGACGCGCACCGGCGAGTTGCAGCGCCGCCTGCCGGGTATCTCGAAGAAGATGCTCACGCAGACCTTGCGCGAGCTTGAGCGTGACGGGCTGATCCATCGCGAGGTCTATGCCGTCGTGCCGCCGAAGGTCGAATACTCGCTCACGCCGCTGGGCGAGCTGTTCATCGAACCCATCGAAATGCTCTACCGCTGGGGCAATCAGCACGCCGACGTGCTGGCCCAACTCAGCCTGCGCCGCGGCAAACCGCCGCAGATCGACGAGGCGTAACCGCCCGCGTCCAACCTTCCCAACGTGTCCACCCGTAAGGTTGCCGATTTCACGGTTATCTGAGACAGTGGCTTTGTTGCACCGCAAACAACGTAGCGTCTGCAACCGTACTCTCGTTCCGACCCACGCGGCCAGCGCCCGTCAGCGCGGCGCCGCATCGCCGAGGGATCATGCCGCGCGCTCCACGAGACAGTACCCCGCGTCACCCGAGTACCACCTCACCACTTCCCATTGACCTCGCGCTGCAAGGCGGGGGCGCCCACGGTGCGTTCACCTGGGGTGTGCTCGACCGTTTGCTCGAAGCAACCACCCACACGGCATCGCTGCGTATTGAAGGCATCTCCGGCACATCCGCCGGCGCGATGAATGCCGCCGTACTCGCGACCGGTTTCGCACGCGGCGGCCCCGATGCCGCACGCGGCGCCCTTGAGCAATTCTGGCGAGACGTTGCGCACGCCGGCCGCTTCAGTCCACTGCGCCGCACACCGCTCGACGTCGTGCTCGGCCGCTGGTCGCTCGACAACTCCCCGTTCTTCGTCCTCTTCGATCTCGCCGCACGTGTGGTGTCGCCCTACGATCTCGCGCCGCTGGAATACAACCCGCTGCGCAGCCTGCTAGCCGATCACATCGATTTCGACGCCATCGCCACTTGCCCGATCCAGCTGTTCATCACCGCCACCAACGTGCGCACCGGGCGAGGACGTGTCTTTCGCAATGCCGAAATCACGTCGGATGTGCTGCTCGCCACCGCGTGTCTGCCGATGCTCTACCGCGCCATCGAGATCGACGGTGAAGCCTATTGGGACGGTGGCTACGCGGGCAATCCGACGATCACCCCGCTCGTTCGCGAAACCGTCTCGCGCGACACGATTCTCGTGCAGGTCAACCCGGTCGAGCGCGCAGAAGTCCCACGCTCCGCGCGCGAGATTCTCAACCGGGTGAGCGAAGTCTCGTTCAACGCCACGTTGCTCAAGGAACTGCGCATGATCGCGGTGCTGCGCCAAGTGGTCGATGCCGGTACGGCAGAGGGCCGCCGCTGGGCGCAAATGCGCATGCATCGCATTGCGAGCGACATGATGACCTCGCTCGGCTACTCGTCGAAACTCTCCGCCGAGTGGGACTTTCTGGTGATGCTGCGCGACGAGGGACGCCGTTGTGCCGAGACCTTCCTCCAACAACACGGCACGGATCTGGGCGAACGCTCGTCGCTGGATCTGGACGCGCTCATGGAGTCAATCTGAATGGAGCTTGCCGGCATTCTCATTGGTCTGTTGCTGCTGGTCTGGCTGGCCTATCGCGGTTGGAGCGTGTTGCTGCTGGCCCCCGCCGCCGCCATGCTCGCTGCGGCGCTCTCGGGCGAACCCGTGCTCGCGCACTGGACCCAGACGTTCATGCAGAACGCGGCACGCTTCGTCGCGCAGTTCTTCCCGCTGTTCCTGCTGGGCGCGCTCTTCGGCAAGCTGATGGAAGACAGCGGCGCGGTACGCGCCATCGCTGCCTTTCTCACCGACAAGCTTGGAGCACGTCGCGCCATGCTGGCCGTTGTGCTGGGCGGCGCGCTGGTGACCTACGGCGGCGTGAGCCTGTTCGTAGCGTTCTTCGTGCTGGCACCGATGGCACATGCGCTATTTCGTGAGGCAAACATCCCCGTACGTCTGATGCCTGCCGCGATTGCGCTGGGCACCTCCACGTTCACGATGTCGGCCATGCCGGGCACGCCCGCCATCCAGAATGCGATCCCGATGCCCTTCTTCGGCACCACGCCGTTTGCCGCGCCGGGGCTGGGACTGATGGCGTCCGCCATCATGCTGGCCGTCGGTCTGTGGTGGCTGACATGGCGCGAGGCACAGGCTCGCCGTGCAGGCCATGGCTATGCCGATAACGAAGTGTGGGACAAGCGTGCCGACCCTACTGTCGTGCGCGAGCGTGCCAGCGTTGCCCGTGAGTTCGACCCGGCAGAAATCGAACAGGGACATCGCAACGAAGCGCTGCCCGGCATCCTCACTGCCGCGTTGCCCCTCGTCGTCGTAATTGCCGGCAACTTCGTGATGAACGTGCTGGTGTTCCCGCGCCTCGATGCGAGCTATCTCGCCGAACCCCGCTGGGGCGGCATTACGCTACAGAGCGTCGCGGGGGTCTGGGGTGTTTGCGTCGCACTCGCGAGTGCAATTCTCGTGTTGATCGCGTTGCAGTGGCGACGCCTTCCCGCACTTCGCAAAACCATGGACGCGGGCGCCAACGCGTCGGTGCTGCCGATCATGTGTACGGCAAGCCTCGTCGGCTATGGTGGCGTAATCGCCGCGATGCCCGGCTTCGAACTCGTACGCGACTGGGTGTTGTCGATCGACGGCGGCCCGCTCGTCTCACTCGCGCTTTCGGCCAATCTGCTGGCGGCCATCACGGGCTCGGCCTCCGGTGGTTTGACGATTGCCCTCGACGCCCTCGGCCCCGCGTATGTGAGCCTTGCCGCACAGCACGGCATCGATCCAGCGCTGATGCACCGCGTGGCGGTCATGGCATCGGGCACGCTCGACAGCCTGCCGCACAACGGTGCCGTGGTCACGCTGCTGGCCGTATGCGGCAGCACGCACCGCGACAGCTATCTCGACATCGTCATGACCAGCATCGTGAGCGCGCTGATCGCGTTGGTCGCCGTGATCGTCGTCGGCTCACTGGCCGGGTCGTTCTGACGGGTTCTGCTGTCACTTCGTCCGCCGTCAAACGACAAAGGGGCCGGCAAATTTGCCGGCCCCTTGTCACATCCGATCGTCAGACAATCGGCGGTGCATCACACGTCGTGTTCGCTCAGCGATCCAGCAAGCGGCCGAGTCGCATCATCGTGACGTTCACGCCAAGGTGGCGCATCGACGGCTGCACGATCACGCAGTTGTCGTAAGGCGTGACGATGACCTCGTCGCCATCGCGGGCGATTTCCGTCCCGGCCTTCTCGATCACTTCCAGCCCCGTGAACGGCTGCGAAAAACGGAAGTCCATCGAACGTGCCACGACCGGCTGCGTGATCTCGACAAACTTCTGCTTGGCCGGCTTGGTCTGCGTGAGAAATTCGGCAACGTCGGCTTCCGCCACCACACCCGCGTGCAGCAGGAAACGCACTGCCGAATCCAGCGCCACATCGCGTGCGCTCTTGGCGAAGTGCTGGCCCGTCTCGATGAGCAGCGCGTTCTTCGGGCTGGCCGTGTCGCCAAAGCCGCCGTAGTCACGCATGCGCGTGCCGTTGGCGTGGCCCTTGTCGATGATCACGTGCTCCGGCGTGCCCAGCTCTGCTGCCAGCGCAATCGCCTTCTCCAGCGGGCCGGTCATCATCAGCGGTGCCGAGGCTTCGTGCATCGAGTGGATGTCGAGCAGCAGATCGACCGTGTCGATAAACGGACGCATGGCGCGGGCACGCGTGAGTTCGCGGCTCTGACGCTCACCGTCGAGTGCCGACGGCGTCCAGACACGGTTCATGTCTTCATCGAGAAAACGCGTCGCGTCGGCGTTCTCTGCGCTGAACTGTTCGTAGGCGTCGATATTGCCGAAGCCCAGCGACAGGCGGCCCGTGACCGGACGCAAGCCCGATGCGAGCAACGTATCGACGGCAATGGCGCCGCTCACTTCGTTGCCGTGCGTGAGCGCGAGAATCATCACGTGCTTGCCGGGCTTGCCGCTATCGAACGTATGCAGATAGTCGATGCCGGTGTTGCCTTCGCGCCAGCGGGTAATGTCGGGGAACGAGACTTCGATGGGGTACGCCGGCAGGGCGGCGCGGATCGCTTCGAGCGTGGTCATGAAAAGACTCCACAGGGGATGCCGAAAAAGGCCGACGACGCTGCCACAGGGGAGGCGGCAGGCGTCGTCGTTGCGGCAAAAATCAGTACAAGAAACTCAGTACGACAAACTCAGTACAACAGACTCAGTGCAACAGACTCAGGCAGCCTTCGACGCACGCGAGGCGCGGTGCGGAATACCGGCAATCTTGCCGGCACGCACGCGGCGGCCCAGCGCGATCACGGCGCTGATACTGAGCACAGCGGTGGCCATCACATAGAAGCTCGGCGCGAGCTTGCTGTGGGTGGCGTCGATCAACCACGTGACGATCAGCGGGGCAAAACCGCCGAACAACGTCACCGAGAAGTTGTACGACAGGGCCAGACCGGTGCCGCGCGTGCTCGTCGGGAAAATATCCGCCAGCAGGGCCGGCAGCGGCGCGAGGCTGACCGCGATGAGCAAGCCCACCAGCGCCTGCACCATGAGCAACGTCTGGAACGTCGGATACAGGTTAAGCAGCACGAACAGCGGGTAAGTCGTCACACCCACGAGAATCAGCGCGATCAGCATCACGCGGATACGGCCGAAGCGGTCCGACAGATGGCCGACCACGGGTGCGGCGAGCATCAGCATCAGGCCCGTCACTACCGCACCGACAAACGACGACGTCGCCGGAATGTGCAGTTGCTTGACGGCATACGTCGGCATGTAGAGCTTGTGGACGTAGTTGAACGCCGTCGCAGCGGCCACCACACCGGCGCCGAGCAGCATATTGGCGCGGTCACGGCCGAACACTTCACGCAGCGGCGACTTCTCGCGTTGCTGTTGGCTCAGCTTCTTGAAGTCGGCCGTCTCGTCGATATTGCGGCGAATGTACAGACCGACCGGGCCGATGAGCAGACCCACGGCGAAGGCGACACGCCAGCCCCAGGCACTCAGTTGATCGGCGGTGAGCAGCATGCTGAGCAGTGCGGAGACACCGGCGGCGAGCACCGTGGCCAGACCTTGCGTCGACATCTGCCAGCTGGCGAAGAAACCGCGACGCTTGGCGTCGGCATGTTCGACCATGAAGGCGGTGGCGGCACCGAATTCACCGCCCGTCGAGAAGCCTTGCAGCATGCGGGCGACGATGATGATCAACGGCGAGGCGATACCGATCTGCGCATACGTCGGCGCAAACGCGATCATGGCGGTGCCGAGCATCATCAGGCCGATCGACACGGTGAGCGAGGCTTTGCGGCCGGCGCGGTCGGCGTAGCTGCCGAGCACGATCGAGCCGAGCGGACGCGTGACGAACGAGATACCGAACGTGCCCACGGAGAGCAGCAGCGAGGTCGTGGCGTCGTGTGAGGGGAAGAACAACTGACCGATCACGATGGCGAAGTAGCCATAGATCAGCAGGTCATAGAACTCGAGTGCGTTGCCGATACTCGCGGCGCAGATTTCACGCCACGGGTTGTGGGGCGCCGGGGTGGCGGCGCGGGAATTGCTGGTCATGCCTGCTCCTCTGGATCCGCTGGCGTTGGGGATAGTGTAGGTGCCGTGCGCGCGTCGCACGCGGACACCGAGCCAGTCTCAGGAAGCGGAGTGTAGGCGGCATAAAAACGGTCTTCGTGCCGTTTCGGCACGCAAACGTGCTGATTGGGTGGCGGGGGGGCCATTGATGAAAAACAACGAACGCCGTCAGGGATTTCGGTAAATCTCCACGCAGAGCCCCCGCCCCTTGTTACCTTGTCACCCAGTTATTGAGAAATGCGTTTGACGTCGTCAGGCTTCCACGTTTGGTCGAAGAACGCTTTCTTTGGGCTATAGAGCCGCAGGATGATGAAGTACCCCTTGTCCGGGACGGTCTGCACCCAATTGGCCTCTTTCCCGGGCGGTGCCTTAGGACCAAAGAAGAGGTCAAACGAGCCGTCGGCATTCGGCGCCGGTTTGTCCATCGAGTTCAGGGATGGCAACGGCTGTCCGTTGTCGAGCCCTGACGCCGTGATCGGGTCATACACCGTGACGGACCAGAAGTTGGCTGCCGGCACGTTGGGCGGCAAATGGAGCTGATACGTCGCACCGCCTTGCAGGTAGTTGCCGTCTGAGTCCCGCCACGTCGAAGGATACTTAGCGCCCTTCTCGACCATATCCACCACCATGCCCGGACTGGCCGCATACGCCGTTGTGAAATAGGCATTGCGCTGAATCAGGTTGGTGAACGTTCCGCTTGCCTGGAATTGCGGATTCTGTCCTGCGAATACGTTTTCCCACTGCCGATCCGAGTAATACCGTCCGCCCGGCTGGGTACTCAGACCGTCCCAAATCTCCGTCTTGCCCATCTTGAACGCCGTGCGGGCCGCCTTGTCCAGAAGCGCGCGTTGTCGCGCCGTCGGCTGAAACGGTTTGCCCTTCTGTATGCCGATCGCCGCCATCATGCCGCGCCAATCCATGTCTGCCGGGTCGACACGCTCCTGCTCGACAAACCGCGCCAGCATGTCGAAGTAGGCGCCATCGTGAGCGAACAACATGTCAGCCGGCTCGGTCGATCCGTTCGGAAACTTCATCGGCGTGGCCGACTCCCGTTTGCCGTACGGATAAATGCGCGCCGCGGCAACCAGATCATTAGCCGGCTTCAGATCCTTGGGGTCCGAGAAGAACACGCGGAAGAATACGAGCACGTTGTCAGTCCGAGATCGATACACGTAATAGCCCTTCGGTATCGGACGATCGTAGTTCCAGGGGACGATCAGATACTTCCCCCCCTTGCCACCGTCCGGACCGACAAACCCGAAGTCGCCGCTGTACGCTTTGCCGGCGATGGTTGGGCCGGTCAGCGGGCGCTGGAAAAAGTCGTCCAGAATACCCTGCGTATTCGGCGGCACCTCAACGACGATCGGACCGTCCTTGGCCAGGTTCACGTACCCCATCGCGTAGAGACAGTCCGAGTTGGGTGTGGTCACCTTCGTCTTCGCGTTGAGCCGCTGCTTCCAGACAGGCAACACGTTGTATCCCGCACCGTAAGTCTTCTCCGACCCTTCCTTCATCGCGTACAGATTCACGGCCGGCAGCGACCACAAGTAGACCTGGACCGCCCGTTGAAAATACAGCTCTTCGCTGAGTGCCTTCGCCGACTCTGCGGTAGGAAAGTCCCCCGCGAACGGTGCCGAGGCCAACGCGTCGCGACTCGCCTCCAGCGTCTGTGCGAGCGCGCTCTGCGCAGACGCGTTGGCAGCGTATGCAGTCATGCCCGTCAAGAGGACAGTAATGGCGCCCGCCAACAGACGCGACGACTGATTTTGCTTGTTCGATTTCATTTGTCCACCTGATCAAGAGGCCAGTTGAAAGTCAGCTAATCTGAAGGTCTTGTTGTTCAGCGCGGCCGTCGGCCCATAAAGGCGCATGGCAGGCAGCGGGCGCTTTCCGGAGGTCGGAATCCAATTCGATTCAAGCCCGGCCGGGGCGCGGGGGCCGACGTAAAGCGTTACGCCGCCATCGGCATTGCGCTTCATGGTGTCCAGATCGTAGGAGGAAAGCGTCGTGCGGTTCGACTCGCTGTAAATGAACGCGTTGGTTGCGCGGTCATAGACAGTGAGCGCCCAGAATTGCTTGACGGGCATCTGCGCGGGAACGTCGAGCTTGTATAGCTTTCCCGCCTCGAGAAGATTGCCGTTGCTGTCCGCCAGCGCCATCAAATACTGCGTCGCCGGGTCAGCGCCCAGCACCTGTGGCATGTAAGTGCACCAGAAGTACTCTGCCGCGCGATTGATCAGATCAATCCGGTCGTCGTAGACGAAGGTGAACCGCTTGTTCTCATCGCCCTGTAGCAGCGAGGCGTAGTGCCGGTCGGGCCAAAACAGCTTTTCCCGCGGGAAGTGGTCGTACCAATATTGCAGGTAAAACCAAGCGTCGATAGCCGCCTGACGCATGGCCTTCTTCGTGACGTCGTCCGGCGCAAATGGCTTGCCCTTCTGAATGCCCAGCGACGTGAGCATTCCCATCATGATCTTGTCCTGCGGGTTGACGGGCTCTACGCTCATGATCGCGTGCATGTCGTCGAAATGACGCTCGTCGAAATACGGCAGCGTCGGGTAGCGCTCTGAAATGGGATCAATGAAGCGCTGCTTCGGGGGACTTTCTGCCTCGGACAAGTAATACATCCGCAACCGCTGCGCATATCGATAGGCATCTGTCGCGCTCTTGCCCGGTGCACGCACCGAGCGGAACGCCAGCGCGATTCGGTAGCTGGGCGAGGCGACATGGAGATAGTGCTTGGGCACCGCGCCTTTGTAACCCGGGGCAGTGAACAGAAACTTCGCCCCTTTGCCCTTGTCCAGTCCCGAAGGGCCGACGTCTGCGATCGTAAATTGCCAGGCGTCGACGACTTGCCCATACACACTTCCTTCGGCGCCGGCCGCAGGCACCTCCAGCACCACGGGCCCCTTTCTCAGGTCGGTAAAGGCCGTGATGTACGGCGTCGTGCTATTTGCCGTGATGGCTTCGAGCTTCGGGGTCGCCGGGGCCGAATAGGAGATGATGTCGTTGTCTTTGACGCCAAGATTCTCAAAGGCTGCCCGCCGAAAGCTATAGATGGCGATCGCGGGCATGTTCCAGAGCACCGCTTCAAATGCCCGTTGATACTTGATCTGGTAGTCGAAGTCCTTGATCGACGGGGACGAGCCGGCCGGCGGCTGACCGCCCGAGGGCTCCATCGGACTGCCCGCCCCAGATGCCAGACCACCCGGCGCTCCCTCTGCGGCGACGGTGGGCGCCCCGCCTGTTGCGGCCAAGCCGGCGACGACGGCCATACTCATGCGGTGAAACTCTCTGCGCGACACGGTCATTGCTCCGCTCTCCATGCAGTCTCCACCCTCCGGCGGATAAGTCATTGACTTGACGGTCCAGCCTGCGCAAAGCATCAAATACTTTGCAAGGCGCTGCCATTAGGAGAAGGGGCAACCAAGTTGCACTTTGGGGCAATATCGGCGTATTGCCTTTGAAAACACGCCGATATCCCATTGCAGAAAAAAAGCCCGTACGCACATCGCATACGGGCTCAGGAGACTCACTACCAGCCTTACACCGGGTTGATCACGGTTCAGCGATCGTGAACCAGAAGTCGAACTTGTCGTACAGACCGAGCATCTCCTTGAACTTCGCCCGGTCGCCATCGAACTGCACCTGCCCGCTTTCCGCGAGATTCCCCAGCTTCAGCTTGCCCAGCGCAATGTCGTCCAGCGTCGTGCGATTCAGCGAGATGTTGGCATCGGCCTTCTGCAACACGGTGTCCTTGCTGTAGTTCATCACGCCGTTCTTGACCGTCAGCGCGTACTTTTCCTTGGTGTCCGGGAAAGTCACGTTGAACGCATACGCCTTGTCCGCTGCCTTGGGTCCGTTCAAGTGAATCGCGAGGAAGTCCAGGAACATCTCGGTCGTCATGCCACGAATGATGTCGGGCGAGGACGTATTCGGCGTGGCCACCTTATGCACACCGCCTCGAAGTTCCTGTGCGCCGCTCAGGTAGAAGTTGCGCGCCGGCCCCGATTCCGCCTGATACCCCAACTGCTCCAGCGCAGCGGCTTCGAGATTGCGGGCGGCCTGATTCGTCGGCTGCGCGAAGACCACCTTGTTCGTCAGTTCGGCAGCCCAGCGATAGTCACCCTTGTCGAACGCCGCCTTGGCGCCCGTGAGCATCTTGTCCGCACCGATCAGGTCCACGTACCGCTTCGCTTCATCGGTCGGCGCATACGGGTCGAAATTCGCGGGATTACCATCCCACCACCCAAGGTAGAGCTGATACGTCGCGCGCACGTTGTGCTTCAGATTGCCGTAATAGCCGCGGCTATAGAATTCTTTGGCCAGCGAATCGGGCAACTGGAACTTGTCCGCGATCTCGTGCATCGTCATGCCCTGATTGGCCATGCGAAGCGTCTGATCGTTGATGTAACGATAGAGGTCGCGTTGCTTCTCAAGATGCTGCACCACACGATCGTTACCCCATTGCGGCCAGTGGTGGCTGCTGAAGGACACGACAGCGTCGTTGCCCCAGAGGCGAATCGTCTCGTCAAGGTAATGGGACCACTTCTGCGCGCTCCGGACCTTCGCACCACGCAACGTGAGAATGTTGTGCAGCGTGTGCGTCGCGTCCTCGGCCAAGTCGATCGCCTTGAACTGCGGGAAGTAGAACAGCATTTCCGCAGGTGCCTCAGTACCTGGTGCCATCTGGAAGACGATGTCGACGCCGTCGATATTCAGCGTCTCGCCCGTTTTCTTGATGAGCTTGCTCGGCTCGAACAGCGTAATCGTGCCGGCTGCCGTCGTGAGACCGAGGCCACCGCCGACGTTACCCTTCGGATCCTTCGGCAGCAAATTGCCGTACATATACGACGCCCGTCGACTCATGACGGTGCCGGCGAACACGTTTTCGCTGACCGCTTCTTCCATGAAGCCCTCGGGCGCCACCAGCGGCACCTTGCCCGAGCGCACGTCCTTTTCGTCGACCACACCGCGCACACCGCCGAAGTGATCGACGTGACTATGCGTGAAGATCACGCCGGTGACCGGGAGCTTCTCCACCTTGCTGTTGACGAGATCGAGTGACGCTTTGGCCGTCTCGACGGACGTCAGTGGATCGATCACGATCCAGCCGGTCTTGCCACGCACGAACGTGATGTTGGCCAGATCGACGTTGCGCACCTGATAGATACCGTCGACCACCTTGAACAAGCCTTGCGCCGACAGCAACTGCGATTGCCGCCACAAACTAGGGTTGACCGTCGGGGGCGCCTCACCCGCCATGTTCTTCTTTAGGAAGTCGTACTGAGAGAGATCGATCACCGTGTTGCCTGCGGCGCCCTTGACGACAGGATTCGGGAGTTCAGCAATGAATCCTCGTTGAATGTCCTCGAAGTCCTGCTTGTTGGCGAAGGGCAGGAAGTTCAGCAACTTCTGATTCGCGTCGCGCGTGGCCGCCGTTGCATCGGCAGGCTGCGGTGGCGACGACTGCGCATGCGCCACGGTCCCGGCAAGGGTCGCGGCAACAAGCGCCATCACGGCAACTACGAACTGGCGTTTCATGAGTCCTCCGCAAAGACATTGGGTGAGCGTTATGACATCCGGCCAAATAACCACGGAAGTCATTCTCAACATTTGCCTGCGGCTAAAACATAGGTACATGGGGCAAAAATCATGTCCATTTTGGGCAATCAGAAATTAATTCATCTGCAAAATTTTCACTCGGCGAGAATCACAAGCAGTGAAATCGCGAATCACCAAGCACCTGTCACTTCACGCCAAAAGCCACGCCACCACACCGCCCCATGCCGAACTCTCTTTACGAATTTATTCAGAGATGCTATCAATTGAACTATCTTGAAATTCTAGATATGGCGCCTCTGGATCACCCCAAAAAATTGAATCGTTATTTATTATTCAAAACACAATAATTTAAATTACCCACGTCGGAATTATTCCTACACACCGGCGAACATTCTTTCAACTCCCGGGGGAGATTTCTTTCAGCGCGCGAGCCAAGCGGAGATACCATGAATGCCAGTCGTGAATCGGTTGTGCATGTTGTCGATGACGACGCCTCCATGCGGTCGGCACTGACACGCCTGTTGTGTGTGTCGGGTTATGACACAAAGGAATATGCGTCCGCGGGAGAATTCCTCGTGAGTGAACCGGACGATCGCCCCGGTTGCGTTCTCCTCGATCTTGAGTTGGGTGGCCCCAACGGCCTCGACCTGCAACGCGCGCTCCGGCGTCAGGCGTCGGACCTGCCGGTCGTGTTCATGAGCGGCTACGGCGACGTGGCGCGCTCCGTCGAAGCCATGAAGGCCGGTGCCGTGGATTTCCTTATCAAGCCGTTTGAGCGCGATGCCCTGATGCGCGCGGTGGAAACCGCCATCAGCCTCGTGCCGCGTAAGTCGACACCGTCTTGTACGGACGACGTCCAATCCACGCTGAGCGGACGTGAACAGGTGGTGCTGCAAGGCATCACCAAGGGGCTGCGCAACAAACAGATCGCCGCAGAACTGGGGCTCTGCGAGCGGACCGTCAAAACGTGCCGCGCGGAGATCATGCGTAAATTCCGCGCCACGTCACTGGCAGAGCTGCTCCGGCACACCGAGAAGCCAATCTCCGGCGTGGCCGTACAAATGTCGTGACCGGCATCGCCGGCCGCGCCATCCGGGGGACCGTATCACTGGTGATATTCACCATGTGCGGTCTTGTGACGCCCACGGCGTCAGGCGCGGAGCCGCCAAAAGTGGTGTTGCTCACCGGCGGTGACCCCCTGCAAGCGGCGGTGCTCATGCAGGCGCAGGCAATCCGCACCGTCTTGAACGCCGAATTGCCGCTAGGCAGCGAAACCTTCCTTGATACGCTCGACGGTCTTCGATTCGGTGCCGACCGGCTCACGCCAGAACTCGTTGCCCTGCTGCGCAAGAAGTACGACAGCGAGCACATCGATCTTGTGATCGCCATCGGCAACTACGCGGCCGAGTTTGCCCGCACACATCACGCGGCCATCTGGCCGGGAACGCCTGTGCTGGTCACCAGCGTCCCGGAAGCGTGGCTAAGACGGACGGGCGAATTCCCGTCTACGTTCGTGATGATGCCGTACCGCATCGAGATCGGAAAAACACTGACCATCGCCGAGTCGCTTCAGCCCGAAGCCTCCCATTTGGTTGTCATCGGGGGAAGCGCAGAGGTGGACGCGCGGTTCTCCGACGAAATCGTCGAAACGGCGGCACAGCGCCGCGAGAAATGGAGGTCGATCGAGCGATGGGAGGGATTGTCGGTGCCGGAGCTTCGCAGCCGGCTGGCCAAACTGGATAAGCGCACCACCGCAGTCCTGTATGGAACCCAGTACCGGGACCAGGGCGGCAGGCGTTACTTTCCCTTCGAACTGGTCAACCGAATCGCCGAGGACGCCCCGGTGCCCATCTACGGGTGGTACGCCAACTATATCGCCCAAGGGGCGGCGGCCGGCGCGGTGTATGACCTCGAAGAAAACGGCCGCATGACGGGCGAGATAGCCGCGCGCATGCTCATGGGGGACAAGACCCTCCGAACCGGCGCAGTAGCACCGGCGTTACCTGCACGATGTATCGCCAACATCGCAGTGCTACACCGTCTCGGCATCTCCGAACGGTCTCTCGGCCCGGACTGCAAGTGGCTCAACGTCCCACATCCGCCCTATCGGGAGTACTGGAAGGAAATGGCGGTGGCGCTTTTCGTCATTGGCGCGCAGGCTTTTACGATTGTCGCCATGCTCAGGCAGCGACGCGAGCGGCGCATCGCCGAACGAAAAGCCGCGACGCGTCATGCCGATCTCACGCGGGCATCGAGAATTGCGACTGTGGGCGAACTCAGTGCATCGATCGCGCATGAAGTCGGGCAGCCGTTGGGGGCCATTCTCAGCAACGTTGAAGCGGCGGATTTGATGATGCAGGCCTCCGGCAACAGTGACACCGAGCTGCGTGAGATTCTGACCGACGTCAGACGCGATGCCCTGCGCGCCAACGACGTGATCGTGCGCTTGCGCGCGTTGCTCCAAAAGCAGGCCATCACGTTCGCACCGGTCACATTCGACACCGTGCTCGAGCGCGCGACTTCGCTAGTACGCCCGGAAGCGCGTCGCCGCGGCATCGTCGTGCACACCCGGTTCGGCACGAACGAGGCGCAAGTGTTCGCGGATCAAGTGCAGTTGCAGCAGGTACTGCTCAACTTGGCAATCAACGCGTTGGACGCGATGGAAAATGCCGAGCAGCAGGATCGCGAGCTGTCGATCACGACACGTGCCGCCGGCGAGGGTCTCGAACTCGTCGTTTCGGATCGAGGCATCGGCATTCCGGAAGACAATGCCGATCAGCTATTCGAAGCGTTCTACACGACCAAGGAGCGCGGCACCGGGCTTGGCCTCTCGATCGTGCGCTCCATCGCCGAAGCCCACCGGGGGGGGGTGTCTGCACGACGCAGAACCGGCGGCGGCACCGAATTCGTTCTCTGGCTCCCGCTCGCCTCCGAGATGCTCAATCCTGCGCATCGCACCGACATCGAGACGACGAGCGCCTGATCAGCCAGTGCGCTCGCCCTCGTCTGCTCAATACGGTGCGGCAACCACCACGAACTGCGTGCCTTGCGGCTGATACCAGGTGCCGCCGCATTGCTGATAAATCATGCCGCGATAGTTGACGGGCACACAATTGGCCGGCACTGATCGCACCACCGATCCGATCACGGCAGCGGTCACGCCGACGGCCGCGGTGACCGCTACGGCAGTCGCCACCGGATGATAGTCATCGTCCCATCCGCCGTGATAGCCACCGTGGTTGTCGACGTTCACGTTCACATTTCGATCGACATTCACGTTGTTCACGCTGGTATTGCGCACGTTGCGCGTTCGCGCATCGGCCTGACGATTGCCTGCATTCGGACGCTGTGCGTTGCGCTGCCCGGCTTGATGATCACCGGCGCCCTGCCCGCGCGCATGCCCGCCACCACCACCGCCGCCATGACCACCACGGCCCGCCGCGATCGATGGCGAAATCGCGAGGGTGGAAAAGGCCAACAGCGTCGCGGCAACGCACGCCGTCAGAGAAGGGGAGAGATTTTTTTTCATCTTGTCACCCCTTGCTGGCCGGCAGCTTGAGCGCTTCGATCTGCTTCGCGCCGGGCGGCGGGCGGAATTGGAACGTCGACGGTGTCATGGAAGCGCTGGGTTTCCATGACAGAACAGACACCGACTGCGGCCGAGCATCGTCGTCCGTGCGAGTCACGACGATCTTGCGCGGCAACGGCTTGTCCCCGCTCGTGATCCATATCTGCCAGTCGATACCCGCTTGCCGATAAGCGTAGTGATCGCAAAGATCGTTGCCGACATAGTCTTGTCCCGCAAACATGGCGGAATCGAATTTCCGGGTCTGCGCTTCAGGCGTTCCCCATGCGAACAGATCAGCGAGCGGAAGCTCTACGCCATAGCGCGAGCGCAGCTCCTTGATGAGATCGGCCAGCGTTCCCTTGAAGGGCACGGATGCGTAGTACTTCTGCTCGGGGGCATACAACGTGGCGGTCTTGCCGTCATAGATGATCTCGCGCTCGCTGCGCGCGCTTCTCATGATCGCGCGCAGATGCTCCGGCCTGTCGACTTCGAGCGTGGCCTGCGCGCCATGTTGAAGCTTCTGCCCATCGGCCAGCACGCGCTCGCCCGTCAGATCCGTAGACACGCGAAAGCGCTTGAGCGATTGCAGGTAGCTTCCCATCGTGTGAAGTGCCTGCACCGCCTCCGGGTCGACGGCATCGGCCTGCGCCGAAGCCGCACTCGCGGGTGTGCCTTGTGCCCATGCGGCGGGTGCCGCGCCTGTCGTGAGCAACATCAAAATTGCCAATGCCTGTCGTCTCATCGTCGCGCCTCAAATCAAGGAGATATCCGTGGCTTCAGAGTGCCGGACACGGTGGATCGCGCACGCGAAACTCGACCGCAACCGCCCTAAGGTCAATGTAGCGGGCAAGGTCCGCCATGCCTAGGCGATTGCCCCAAATTGCCCGACAGGGTATTAGCGTTGCCCCAAGTCCCGATGGCGGTTGCGTTGCATTCCAAAGAAAAATGCCTCCATAGGGACACGACCGCCTCATGAACACACCAAGGAAACTCATCGCGATTCTGGAGGACGACACCGGCATGCGTCGCGCCGTCGAGCGCCTGTTGAAACTCTACGGATTTCGCACGCGGTCGTTCTCGGGAGCCGACGACGTGGGGTTGGTCCAGTGCGTCGGCAGCGCCTATTGCGTGATCTCCGACGTACAACTGCCGGGCACGTCCGGGCCTGCGTTCTTTGCAACGCTGCCGCCCCCGCGTCCGCCTGTCGTATTCGTCACGGCATACGACAACGCCAAAACTCGTGCCGACATCCGGCGTATCGGTGTCGCCGAAGTCCTGACCAAACCCTTTCTCGGCAGCGATCTGCTCGCGGCCATCGAGCGGGCGGCACACATCTCGTCGTGATTCGCCCGCGCCGCCGCTTTGGATCCCCTTCAGATACGAAAATCGGCGGCCATGTCTTCGTCGCTACGTGCGACAAGCTTCCCCGAACGGATGGCGCGCATGAACGCGTCGTAGTCTTTTTGGTTTTGCCCGGCGTAGTCCAGCGCATACGACGTCATGGATTCTGCCAAACGCTTGGCGTCGCCGATGTATGAAGAAATCTCTACGGCGAGCCCACCCGACTTTGCATGCGCTCGCGCGAGCGCCCAGCCGCAGATGCGGGCATAACCCTGCAAGATCGTGTCGTTCATCCGCTCGACTTCGGCCGAGACCTTCATATCGCGCAATTGCCGAAAGTAGAAATGTCTCCCGTTCGGACCGCTCGTCCATCCGAGAAAGGCGTCACTCGCCGCCTGAAGCAGTCGCTGCCCGGCCACCACGCGCAGGCCTTGGTGATGTACCTTCCCTGCGGGGAAGTACCGGGAGATCACCGATTCCTTGGCTTCCTTGACCTGAAGGAACAGCGGCTTGCCGTGGGCGTCGACGAACAGCATTACCAGACAGAACGTGCCGACGCTGCCCACACCCACGACCTTGAAGGCGATGTCCTGAAGCTGGAACTGATCGATGAGCGCTCGCCGGTCCACCGGCAGCGTGCCGACATATTCATTGAACGCCTGTGCGAGTTTTCCCTTCCACGCTTGCGTGTCCGACCACGCGTGCGAACTGCCTAACAGCGAGCTCGGCCCAGACGGATGAAACAATGCCGGGGGGGCGTCCTGAATCACCCATCGCCCGTCCTGCTGCACCGCCATCTTGTCGAGCATCGCCTCGTGCGAGCGCCCCGCGGCCTTCTCGGCCGTTTTGCGAATCAGCCGTCGCCCCTCCGCTGTCACGGCCGCTTCGGCCATGCGGTCGAACGTCACGATTTCGTGCCAAAGATCGAGGGCGCTATAGCCCGCGTACTCCTGCATGCGCTCGCCATATTCACGCACGGCCGATGTCACGACATCACGGATCGTGCCGCGATCGATGCCCATGTGGTCACCGGCAATCGCAAAGCTGGCGGCAAGCCGTTTGAGATCCCACTCCCAGGGCCCCGGCGCCACCTCGTCAAAGTCGTTGAGATCGAAAACGAGCTGCCGCTCCGGCGTGGCGAAACCGCCAAAGTTCATGAGGTGCGCATCACCGCAGATGGGGAACGTGAAACCCGTGGTCGGCGTTCTGGCCAGATCGTGCGCTTGCAGCACTGCGCTGCCCCGATAGAACGTGAAGGGCGAGACTGACATGCGCCCGTATCTCAGCGGTACCAGTGCATCGACACGGCCGGCGCTGTTCTGCCGCAGCAGTGCGACGGGATCGCGGTCCACGTTGCCGATTTCGCCTTGCCTCGAGCGAGGCGTACGCTCACGCGCGAGTTTGCCTGCCGCTCTCCTTTGTTCCAGTGTCAAATCGCCGGGCATGGGTCACCTCCAGAGTTTGCGTGGATGAATACGCGATCGCGCCCCTCGCGCTTCGCCGAGTAAAGCGCTTCGTCCGCGGCTTGCAGGAGCAAATCCGGGGTGCCCGTCGGCATCGCCCCTGTGCCTGCAATACCGATGCTGATGGTCACGCGTCCGTGCTCGCTGCCTTCGTGCGCAATCGCAGCGGCACGCACGGTCGCTCTCACACGCTCGGCGACGTCGCGCGCGCCGCCGGCATCCGTCTTCGGCAAGATCACCATGAACTCTTCGCCGCCGTACCGCCCGGCAAAATCGCCGGGACGCCGGATCGAGTCCGAGATCGCATGAGCGACGGCTACGAGCGCGTCGTCGCCCGCCGGGTGACCGTACCGGTCGTTGAACGTCTTGAAGTGATCCACGTCGATGAACAGCAGCGACAGCGGCGTTCGCTCGCGTACCGCGCGCCGCCATTCCCTGTCATAGGCCTCATCGAGAGTGCGCCGGTTGGCGAGTCCGGTCAGCGGGTCAGTGCTGGCCATTTGTTGCAGCGCGGCTTCGGCCTGCTTCCGGCGCTTGCCCTGACGCCTCAGCAAAATGCTGAGCACCACGCACGCGGCACCCAGCCCGGCAGTCAGACCGGCGACCCAGAACGCCCGCTTTCTCCATTCGGCATAGATCTCGCTTCGGGGCGCGCGAATGTCGATCTGCATCGGCACCCCCGGAAGGGGCTGCCGAATGTATAGGAAATCGCCGTCGGCACCTGAGGACGTCTGTGCATCGCCGTCATCTCTCGCATCCCCGGGCTCCCAGCCATTGAGCACGGCGCCATCGCTACGAAGGAGCGAGACGACGCCCTGCTTCCCGGGGGCGAGCCCGGCGAACAGGTGCGCGAAGTAGTCGGCGTCGACAGTCACGATACTGGCGCCCGCAAAGCCGCCATCGGCACGACGAATGCCGTGCGTCAGCAGCAGCCCCTTGCCGCTGCCCTCGGGACATAACGGTGTAGACATGGACACCGTCAACCCACCGGCCTCTTCCCGCCGCTCAGCGTCGACGATCTGCTGCACCCGTGTGCGATCGAAGCATGTCGCCGATGGCAACGCTTCGAATACCGCCTCGCCGGCGTCATTGACGATGACCGCTTGCGCGTAAGTCGACGCCTGCACACCCGTCGACCGGTCCGTGGACACGACACGACCGAAACGTCCGAGGCAGTTGGCCAATTGCGCGCTGGGATCCGCGCGCCCCGCAACGCCGAGCGCATCGAGCGCCTGCGTGCAGGCCGAAATGTCGCCGCCCACCACGCGTGCGGCGAGAAGTGCCACGCGCGCGTTCGCATTGCGCGCGTCGTCGCGCACCGCCACGCGTCCCTCATAGAGCAAGGTTGCACGTACGCCGATAACCATCACCACCGCGATCCCCACCGCTACGAGCGTCAGGCCGAGCGGTCCGAACCGTTGACCAAACCTTCGTGACGAAGCCAGTGACGTGTGGGGGGAATTCATGTGCCTGCGAACCCTGTGATCGACGCGCCCTCATTCTTTTCGCTATCGGAGCTCGGGGCTATCGGGACTGAGGGCAAGTCATCTGCCCATCGGGGCAATGCCATTGCCCTCCCCACCGATGGCCCAAGCGCGAGGCGAACGCGACAATGACGCACGATGGCGAATGCAACGCGATTTCCACCGCGCAAACCGGCGATGTCAATGACGGGACTGACGAGAACGAAAAGCAACGGATGCGCGGTGCCGGTGGCTAACGGCCGCCGGCACATTGCCTCGCTCGTGACGATGGCTTGCCTGACATTGACCGCGCCAGCGGTGCTCGCGCAATCGCCGCCGCTTCGCGTCGGAACCGATGTGAAGAGTCATGCGAACAGCGTGCTTGCCATCATGAGCTACACCACCGTGCCCGACGTGACGACGAGTTCGCTCTCCATCAACAACGGCTCCACCGGGAACCCCGGGTTCTGGCAGACGCAGTTGGGCGGCGGCTTCACGCTCAGCCGCTCGTTTCCGCTATATCTGGAAGGTACGTTGGCCTATAGCCGGTACGACCCCACGTTCGTGGCCTCGGACGGCACGGAACATCGCTCACTCCCCGTACGCTGGAACACCTTGAGCACGACCATCGGCGTGGGGTGGGATTTCCGGCTCTCTGACGAACTGGTGCTCCGCCCGATCTTCAACAGCAGTCTCGGGCGCGTTGTCAGCGATCTTCGGGTGGGCGAAACGTTGCTCAATCGTGCAACGGACCTCAATGCTCAGTTTCTCGACAGCGGTGCGTTGAACGCCTACGGACTCGGCGGCTCGCTCATGCTCGATTTCGAGCACTATCGCGAGGCGTACGAAATCGATGTCGAATTGCGCCTGACCAATATCCACCTGCGCAGCTTCGGGAGTTCGGCAGCGGGCGTTCAGGGCAGCGCCAATGCGCAGCAGGTGAGCTTGTGGTCGCGCTGGCGGGCGCCAACGGGTTTGCGCGCGCTCGACCGCCCGGTCCGCTACGTGCTGGAAGCCGCTTACTCACAATACTTCGGTGATAGTGCCGGCGTGCTGGGTTTTAACAATCTGACGTCGCTCGGTGTGGGACTGGAACTCGACAGTAGCAAGTATCCGGTCGTCGTGACCCGCACGCGGCTGATGGCCCGCTACGTATTTGGCCATAACGTGCAGGGTGTCTCGTTCGGATTCGCCATGAGTTTCTGACGCCGCTCGACGCTCAAGTCCGTCAAATCAACGCCTTGAAGACCTTGCCCAACACGGCGGACAACGGCAACTGCATCGCCGCGACATAGAGCATCGGCAACGCGGCCGGTACGACGATCGCAACGACGGACAACTTGCTCAGCGGGATCGAGCGCATGTGGACCACGGCGTCGTAGATGGCATGGACGTCGGCCACGGGCCCCAATTCCGGTGCATCGAGTATTTCGGGGCGGCCGACGTCGCGATGCAAAATCCAGCGCTGATGCACGAGCCGGTCGTGATGCGCCACCAGACTGCCGTATTCGAAGGCCGCCCGGCGCTTGAGCCGGCCGAGCGGGATACCCAGCGGCAGCAACGGAATCAGAAAGACGACCGAAATCAGCACGGCACTGGATATCAGTAACACCTTCATCTGCAAGGGATTGGCACCGTGATACACGACCTCGTGGGCAAACGACGAGGCGACGACAGCGGAAATGGCAAACGCCACCGGGCTGAACATGAATGCCATGTGCTCCACGAAACTGAGGCCGCCCACGCGATCCGGGTGTGACGGCACGAGTGCCAACGGAAGCTTGCCGATCTTGAGCAACAGCACGAACAGCAGACATACGCGCCATAGCCACGCGAGCAGCAACACCGTGAACAGCGGACGAATGACGAGCACGAACCACCAACCGCCGAAGGTGATGTCACGCACCCCCTCGCCTTGATTCATCCACGCCAGATCTTCCGCGCGACCGTACAGCGCGCCGATGGTCGAGCAAGCGATCGCCGCGGCGAAAATAACGACCCACGGCAGTGAGCGATCACGCAGCTGCGCCACACGCGACAACTGCCGCCGAAATTCCGGGGCGGTCTGCTCGGTGACAACGCCGCTGTCGATGAAGTATTTGAGCAGCGGCGGCATCATCTTCTGCGCCACACCTTCCGCAGCCACCATCAACGGAATGGCGACGAGGCACCGCACATGAATGCCGAAATGCGCGGCGAGGGTGTCGTCGCCGGTGCCTTGCAACGCGCGGCCTGTGAGTACCGCCCACACGGCCAGCGGCAACCAGGTGACGGCGGCGAAGATCAGCGCTCTGCGCCATGCCCCCATGCCGACAGCGGGAATGAGCCGCACACGCCGTTGCAGGTGAAAGCCCAGATCGCCCTGCACGAGAGACATATCCACGTCCGGCGTTGGGTCGGACTGCGAGGATTGCGCGTCGGCAGGCCGAATTCCATTCCCCATGAATACCTCCTTGCCGGGTGTGCCGTGAGGTGGTGCAGGCCCGTAGTCTTGCGCCGGATGCGCGAGCGCGCCATCGGGGTTTAGGGCAAGCATTTTGCCCCCCGGGGCACGTCGGTTCGCGCGAAAATCGCCACAGGTCCGCTGTGACAATTCAGGAGCGCCCATGATGACCTGCACTGTCGCACCCGCGACTCTCCCTGGCATCTCGCGCGACAAGACGATACGGTCGTCCTGCCGGAAACTTGTCTCGCGCTCAACGTTCTTCCTGATGTCGTTGGCCATCTGTCTGGCGATGGCCTTGGCTTCGCCAGTGGTCCACGCGCAAGCGTCACGGCCTGCCGCCGCATCGGACGCGTCTGCCGCCGACCTCCGTTACATGGATCGCCCCATCGCGACATTTCGCGCGTCGCTCAGTGGCGCCACACCGCAGCAGCGGGCCGATCGCTCCTACGCCGTGCTGGACGGGTTGCCAGAGAGCGTTCTGAGTCTTCCCACGCAAGCCGTTCAGGCATCGATGGGACAAAACCACGGTGTCGTATTCCGTCGCGGCGACCGCATTCTTTTCGCGCTGCTGGCGGGCGATGTCGACGAAGCCGACGACCGCCCGTTCGAGGTCATCGCTCAGGAGACGCAGGTGCGCCTTGATACTGCGTTAGCCGCCAGACAGGCGCAATTGCACTGGCCGAACATCATTCGCGGCATCCTGTTTTCCCTGCTCGCGACGGTCGTGCTGGGCGTCGTGGTCTGGATCGCCGGCCGGCTGCAAACCCGGCTCCAGACGCGCATCCAATATGCCGTCGAGGCCCATTTGCTTCGACGCACGTCGCAAACTTTCGACTGGACCGGTTCGGCGTTCCAGTTGGCGCGGCAGATCGTGCAACTGCTTTTTCTCTTCTTCGTGGCCGCGCTGATCTATGTCTACCTCATCTATGTGCTGGAGCGCTTTCCCGTCTCCGAACCCATGGGCGAGCGCTTGAGCAGCTTTCTCTGGGACTTGTTGAACACGTTCGCGCTGGGCATCGTCAATGCGATTCCCGGACTGATCGCCATTGCCGTGATATTTCTTCTCACGCGCGCGCTGCACAATCTCATCAACAACGTCTTTTCAGCGATTCAGCAACGTCATCTCAATATCCCGGGTCTGCATCCCGACACCGCGGGCGCGTCCCGCCGCATTGTTGCCATCGTGGTCTGGGCGCTTGCACTGACGTTTGCTTATCCTTACTTTCCGGGCGCGCAAAGCGACGTGTTCAAAGGCTTGAGTGTGCTGCTGGGCCTCATGATTTCGCTCGGTTCGGCGGGCATCGTCAATCAATTGATGAGCGGCATCGTCGTGACATACAGTCGCGCGTTTCAGGCGGGCGACATGGTGCAGATCGGCGACACGGCCGGGGTCGTGGTGAGCGTGGATACCTTGTCGGTCAAGCTGACCAATGTGCGCCGGGAAGAGGTCACCATTCCGAACGCCGTCGTCGTCGGTGCCATCGTGCACAACTTCTCGAGCCGCGACGGCAAAGCGCCGGCACTCGTCGTCACATCGGTGACCATCGGCTACGACACGCCATGGCGGCAGGTGCAGGCAATGCTGAGTCTGGCGGCGGCACGAACGAAAAGCGTTGCCCAATCGCCGGCGCCATTCGTTCTGCAACGCTCGCTCTCGGACTTCTATATCGAATACGACTTGCATGTCGCGCCGGTGAATCCTGCGCAGCGCCTCGTCATGTTGAGCGAACTGCATAGTCAGATCGTCGATGTGTTCAACGAATATGGCGTGCAGATCATGTCGCCCCATTTCGAAGAACAACCGGAGATGCCGGTCGTCATTGCGCGCGAAGGTTGGGCGCCTTCCCCCGCACAGGAGAGCGCCGGTCCCCATGGTGCAAACGAGACCTGACGTCGAAATCTTGTGCTGCCCCGACGGGCAATCGGTGCTGCCCCAACTACCAATGGCAACTCGCGGTCACAAATCTGACACTCTCAGACAAGTGCCCCTGAGATGAATGGCAGGGACACTTCCGCCGTTTCCGTGGGCACTGGCGCGCGGGGCTCGGCTCAATCTGCGGGCGCATCAAAAAAATTCGGAGATCACCATGCAAACTCGCCGTCAATTTGTCGGGGCTTCTGTTGTCGCAGCAGCGCTGGTTGCAGTCCTCTCGGGATGCTCGACGACAGGCAACTCGCCAGCCACACCCGAAGCCAACAATTCACGCAAGCAGTCCATCGACGCCGCAGCCGACGGCACGCTTTCGCGACTGTTTTCGACGGTTTCCGGTTCGCGCGAACTGGTGGGCAAGGCACAAGGCGTGCTGGTGTTTCCCTCCGTCATTCAGGCCGGTGTGATCGTGGGGGGACAGCACGGTGACGGTGTTCTGCGCGTCGGCACGCGCACGAGCGGGTATTACAGCGTCTCGTCGGCTTCCGTAGGCGCCCAGTTGGGGATGCAATCGAAGTCGATGGTTTATCTGTTCATGACACAGGAAGCGCTCGACAAATTCGTCAATTCGAACGGCTGGTCGGCCGGTGCCGACGCTTCTGTGGCCATCGTCAAAGTGGGCGCCAATGGTCAGATCGATACGACGACGACCAGTCACCCGGTCGAAGCGTTTGTCATGACCAACAGCGGACTGATGGGTGACATTTCGCTTTCCGGGACCAAGATCAGCCGATTGGATCTGTGAGCTGACACTTCACCCCGGCAAGCTGACCAAAATCTCCCGCGCCTTCGCCAGTACGGGCGCATCCACCATCTTCCCGTCGAGCGCGACGGCGGCCCCACCGCTCGCCTCGGCCGCCGCGACCACGCGCCGGGCCCATGCGATGTCGTCGTCGCGCCACGCAAACGCGGCGTGCACGGCAGCAATCTGTTTCGGATGAATGCACAGCTTGCCGCGAAAGCCGAGACGTCTCGCGCGGCGAGCTTCCTGCTCGATCACGTCCGCGTCATCAAACACCGTGGTCACGCCGTCCACCGGCGCGCCAATGCCTGCCAGCCGCGACGCCAGCGTCAGTTGCGAGCGGAAGTAGAGCAACTCGTCGCCGTCGCCTTCGATGCCGATATCGAGTTGAAAGTCGATTGTGCCGAACATCAGCCGTTCGACTCGGGGCGACGCCGCGATGGCATCGAGCCCGCCGAACGCACGGGCGCTCTCGATCAACGGTACGATGCGCAACGCGTCGTGAGCACCCGTGGCTGCTGCGATCAACGTGGCGGCGTCTTCCGCCTTCGGCACCACCAGACCGGCCACACGCGGCAACGCCGCGAGCGCGCGCACGTCGTCGGCGAACCAGTCGGTCGTCACCGCATTGATGCGCACATAGATGGGGATGTTTCCCGCGGCTGCCTCGCCCGCCAGCCACTCACGCACCTGCGCACGGGCAGTGATTTTGCCGGCAAGCGGCACGGCATCCTCGAGATCGACGATGACGGCGTCGGCGCCCGCAGCAAGCGCCTTTTCGAATCGCTCGGGACGATTGCCCGGCACAAACAACCACGAACGCAATGACATGATCGGTATCTCCTTGCGCGTCAGACCGCGTGCCCGGCGTGCATCTCGGCGATCTGCGCGGCCGTGAGACCCAGCTCGGCGAGAATCGCGTCGGTGTGTTGCCCCAGCGCGGGAATCGGGTCCATGCGCGGCGCGAACGACGCCGGCACACCCGGCGGCAGTGGTGCTGTCACCGGACCGTTCGGCGTCTGCACTTGTGTCCAGCGACCGCGTGCCGCCAATTGCGGGTGATTCCACACGTCGTGCATCGAATTCAGATTGGCATTGGCAATGCCGACCGCATCAAGGCGCGCGACCAGCTGCGCCGCGCTCAACTGCATGAACACGTCATTGATGATGGCGCGCAAGACCTCGCGATTCTCAAGCCGCAGCGGGTTCGAGCGGAAACGGTCATCGTCGGTCAGTTCGGGCTTTTCGAGCACCTTCTCGCAGAAAACCTTCCACTCGCGCTCGTTCTGCAATCCGAGCATTACCGTCTTGCCGTCGCCGGCCGCGAACGGCCCGTACGGGAAGATCGTGGCGTGCGCGGCACCGGCACGCGGCGGCGGGTTCTGGTCGTCGATCGCGTAATACAGCGGAAAGCCCATCCACTCGACCATGCACTCCAGCATCGATACGTCGATGCGGCAGCCGCGTCCCGTCTTCTGGCGTTGCAGCAGCGCCGACAGAATGTTCGTGTACGCGTACATCCCCGCCGCAATATCGGCGATCGAACAACCGGCTTTTGCCGAGGCCTCAGGCGAGCCCGTCACCGACAGGAAGCCCGATTCGCTCTGGATCAGCAGGTCGTAAGCTTTTTTGTCGCGATACGGGCCATCCGGGCCGTAGCCCGAAATGCCGCACACGATGATCTGCGGATACTTCTCTGCCAGCGCCTCATAGGACAGGCCGAGCCGGTCCGCCGCGCCCGGTGCAAGGTTCTGCACCAGCACGTCGGCGTCGGCCAGCAGGCGGTGCAACACGTCCTGCGCGGCGGGCTGCTTGAGGTCGAGCGACAGACTCTCTTTCGAGCGGTTGGTCCACACGAAGTGCGACGACATGCCTTCGACGCGCGCGTCATAAGCACGGGCGAAGTCGCCGACGCCAGGGCGCTCGATCTTGATGACGCGGGCGCCGAGGTCGGCCAGTTGACGGGTGCAGAACGGCGCCGCTATGGCGTGTTCGAGCGCGATGACCTTGATGCCGTCGAGTGGCCTCATGACAACGATCTCCGGAGGAAAGTGAAAAACAGGTAGCGCGTCAGACGATCTTGGCGAGCACGATCAGGCTCAGCGTGATCGTGATCGCGCCGCCGATACGGGTGGCAATCTGCGCAAACGGCATCAGGCGCATGCGGTTCGCGGCGGTGAGAATCGCGACGTCGCCGGTGCCGCCGAGGCCGCTGTGCGTGCCCACGACAATCGCGGCGTCGATCGGGTGCATGTTCATGCGGCGCGCCACCACGAACGCAGTCACCATCAGCGTGGCCACGGTCGCGACAATGGTCACGAGCGTCGGCACGTTGAACGAATCGATGATCTTCTGCCACGGGGTAATAACCACGCCGATGGCGAACAGCAGCGGATAGGTGACTGCCGTCGCGAAGAATTTGTAGACCACGCCCGCGCCCCGCTCCAGACGCGGCGAGAACACGAAGAACACTTTGGCTGCGACCGCGAGCACCAGCATCATCACCGGCCCCGGGAGGCCCAGCGTGTTCTGCGCGAGCATGCCGACGAAGTACAGACATACGGCGATCATGCCGGCGGCGGCAATGTCGGTGGCGTCGATTGGCGCGGTGGACTTGGTGGTTTCCGGCAGGTCGTCGTCCCCCGAGCGCATCAGTTGGCCGTTACCCGTCAGCGACGGATAGCGCTTGCCGATCGCATTGAGCACGCCGGAGAACACAATCGCCGTCACGTTGCCGAGCATCACGGCCGGCAACGCTTGCGCGAGCAACTCACCCGCCGGTTGGTGCAGCACTTCGGAGTAGCCGAGCGTGAGCGGAATGACACCCTCGCCCAGACCACCGGACATGACCGGAATCACGACGAAGAACACGGTGTGGAACACGCCCATGCCGAGCAACGTGCCCACGGCCGTCCCGACCGCACCTGCGAGCAGCGAACCGGCAACCAGCGGCACGAAGATGCGCAGGAAGCCGCCGATCAGCACCTTGCGGTCCATGCTCAGAATGCTGCCGACGATGATCGCGGGAATGAACAGATACAGGAAGTTGCCGGCCTTCCAGAAGTCGACGATCGGCTTGACCACGGCAGGCGGCAGCGCATGCGTGAAAACCAGATAAGACGGCAGGAACGTCACCAGAATCACCGGGCCACCGATGCTGCGGAAGATCGGGATGCGTTGGCCGATTTCCATGCACGTGAAACTGCACACGGCGAGCAATGCAATGATCGGCGAGAGCTCTGCCGAGAGTTTGCCGGTGGCGGCGGTCGCGATCAGGGCGAGCGCCAGCACGATATGCACGGGTAGCGGCACAATGCCGATACGCATATCCATAAGGCGCCACCAGGCGTCGCGAAACCGATGAGCCGTGCCGGTCGGGGAAAGGCCGTCCGAGGGCGCATGCTCGGCCGTGCCAAGGGGGGTGCGTTCACGCATCTGCATTTGTTCTGTCTCCGATTTATGCGTTTTCCTGCCGCACTATAGGCGCGCGAAAAGCCGGAGAGGAAATACTGAATTCGGATACGGGCATAGGCTAAACCTATGGCCAAACGCCAAAATAGTTCTCGCGGACTAAGAATTTCGACTTCGATCGCCATTTCATCGGAACGCATATAGGGGTACGCTATGACCCACTCCCCCTACTCCTTGCCCCCAAAGCTCATGGATGTCCGGCAACTGCGCAACTTCGTGGCCATCGTCGATAGCGGCAGCCTCTCGAAGGCGGCCGAACGGCTGCTGATCGCTCAACCGTCGCTGAGTCAGCAGTTGCGCACGCTCGAAGAGGAATTGCAGACGCAGTTGCTGATTCGCAGCGCGCAAGGCGTCGTGCCGACCGATGCGGGCAAGACGCTGTATCGCCATGCACGCGTCGTTCTGCGGCAGATGGAGCAGATTCGCGAAGAGGTTCGCGAGGGGGGCGGCAGCGAAGCGGGTCCAGTGGCTGTGGGCTTCCCGACGACGATTGCCGCGATTCTCGCCGTGCCGCTGTTCCAACGCGTGCGCACGCAATATCCCGGCATTCGGTTGCAGATTTTCGAGAGCATGAGCGGCTACATCAGCGAGTTGCTTGCCAACGGCCGGTTGGATCTCGCGATGCTGTTTCGCGATTCGGAAACGCGCGGCATCTCGGTCATGCCGTTGTTCGACGAGGAACTGTATGTGATGGGCGGACATCTGGTCTGCCCGGAGATAGACGCTGACGCAGACACCGCCCCCGGTGCCCGCGAACATAGCAACGATGTCGCGAGCGGCACCTGTGAACTGGCGCGGCTGGCGAATGTGCCACTGGTAGTCCCGAGCGCGTCGAACGGCTTGCGCCTGCTCATCGAGCGCAGCTTCTCGCAGGCCAACGTCGAGTTGAACATCGTTGCCGACATCGATTCGCTGCCCACGCTGATCGATATCGCGCGCGCCGGCGACGCGTGTGCGATCTTGCCTGCGTCGGCACTCGCCCCGCGCGACCCCGCGCTACGGCCGAAGGCGCTGCGCATTGTGTCGCCGCAGATGGTACGACCGGCCAGCGTGTGCTGGTCGAACTCGCTGCCGGTAGGCTCAGCCACGCTGGCCGTGCGGCAATGCATTGCCGACCTGATCCGGGAATTACAAGCCGACGGTCATTGGACAGGGATTACCCTGCGTGCACCGGCGTAACTTCGTCGGTTACCGAACGGACCGGCGGCGATATTGCGGGCATCGTGGGTCTGTAAAGTCACACGGAGCCCCGTCATGGAACAACCGTCATCCCCCGATTCACCGAATACCACCCGTTGGATTGCCACGACTACGTGTCTCACGCTCGCGATGGCTACCCCCTTCGCACAAGCGGCCCCGATGCAAGCGGGCGCGGGCACACCGGGACAGCCGCACCTCATGAACATGGCCGCGCGCTCACGTATCGAAACCCGTATTGCCGATCTCCACACGAAGTTGCATATCACGCGCACTCAGGAAGGTCCGTGGAAGGAGTTTGCAGACGTCATGCGTGCCAACGCAGACGCCATGACGACGCTGGCGCAATCGAGAAAGGACAATCAGAACCGGATGACTGCGCTCGACGACATGAAGTCGTACCGTGATCTCGCGCAGATGCATGCCGACGGGGTCACCAAACTAGTGCCACCGTTCGAGGCGCTGTACAACAGCATGACCGACGCGCAGAAGGCGAATGCGGACGCCGTCTTCAGATCCGCAGAACATCACGCATCGCCGGCAAAATGACATGCCAACGCACGGGCATGACTCCCCGTGCGGGTGGACAACCTGCTTGAGCCTGCGAACGTCAGATGAATTGCGCTGATACGGTAATCAGCATGAGTGTGATGAACAACAGCGTTTCGTAAGACATGACGACCTCGCCGAACGATACCTGCAAAGGCAACCGTTCGTTGTCAGTGCTTACGGTTTTGCTTGTGATGATCCTGTGAGCGCGTCTTGCCGTCGTCGACATGTGCCGCCTGATCGCCAGCGGCGTCCAGAGGCGGTGTGTCGTGGGCATGCACGGGCGGCGTCGCGGGTGACTTCCCGGCGCGTTTCGAATGGGTAATTTCCGGGGGATGTTGATTCGACCACATCTTTTCGGGGAACTTGTTCTTTTGCCCGGGAGGCGCAAGCATTCGCTTGTCCCTTTTCTGCCCGGTGCGTTGTTTGCCTGATTTGTCCATAGTGCTCTCCAGCGTGACGGCCACCGAGATCGACAACCGTTGATGTCGTCGATACTGACCGGCTTGGCAGGCGGCGTCTGTACGCCACCGTGCGCTAAGCGTCGAACTATTTGGCAGAAGTCGTGGTCATGTTAAGTTGTGCCCATCGCCCCCTATGACGGGCTTGCGCTTCGGCGTGCCCCGTTCTGTCAAACCAATGCGACACGTCTTTTTCGGCTGGCTGCTTACTTTCTTCGTCACGGCTGCACATGCGGCCACGCCTGTCACACCTGCAAGCGCGCCCGCGGCGCTCCAGCCAGCATCGGCGGCGCAGGCCAACACGGCACCCGCGCTGACCCCGCAACAGGCCCAACAGGCGCTCTCCGTGCTGGAGAATCCGCAAGATCGTGCGCGAGTGGAAACGACGCTGCGGGCCATTGCCGCCGTCGGCGCCTTGAGCGCACCGCCCGCAGTGGCGAGCGCCCCCGCCGCTGCATCGTCTTCGGCGGCAGCACCAGCCACCGCTGCGCCAATCGCCTTGCAGTCGAATGGACTGGCGTCGATGCTGGTGCATCAAGGGTCTCGCTGGGCGACGCAAATCGGCGCCGGGTTGCGTGAGTCGCTGCACTCGCTGCTCGACGTCGGTTCCGTCAACGGCTGGTGGCGCGACACCGTGGGTCATGCCGACGCGCGTGCCGACCTGCTGCATGCGGTGCTGATCATTCTCGCGGTGCTGATGCCCGCGTTCGCGATCGAATGGGTCGCAAGGCGGCTGTTACGCCGTTTGCTGAACGAACTCGCTGCACGCCACGATTCCGCGACACCATCGGACACATCATCTGCGACCGAGAGCCCGGAGTCACGAGGCCAAGGCCACGCGCAGCAACACAAGAACCTGCTGGGGCGCATGCCGCGCGCGTTCGTCACGCTGCTGCTACGCCTGTTGCCACTGCTCGTCTTCGCGGGCGTTGCCAGCCTGATGATGTCGTTGCTCGTCGTCGACGGTACGCCGGTGGAAGCAGCACTCGGTTCGCTCATCGATATCTATGTGATCTGCCGACTCATTACGCTCGTCAGCCGGTTGTTCTTCCAGCCCGACGCGCCGCAACTCCGGCTGCTGCACATGGGCGACACCGGGGCCGCGTTCGCTCAACGCTGGATCATGCGTATCGCGTTGGTTGTCGGTGTCTGCACGGCATTGGTGGAAATCGCCGCCAACTTCGGTCTCAGCGATGCGGGCCATGTGGCGTTGCTCAAGACCGTCGCCCTGATCGGCCACCTGCTCGTGTCGGTACTCATCATTCAATGCGCGCGCCCCGTCGCGACACGCATTCGCACTTATTGCGCAAAGCATCCGTCACTCGCCATGGTCGGTGGCACGCTGGCGAGCGCATGGGCACCCGCGTCGATCTTCGTCGTGATGGCGCTCTGGTTCATCTGGGCGCTCGACGTGCACAACGGCTATCGCGTGTTGATTACGCTGGGCGGACGCACGCTTGCCGTCATCATCGGCATGCGCCTGCTGTCCATCGTCCTGTTCGGCGCACTCTCACGCGCGTTCGAGCGGCGCGACGAAGACCGCACGCTCGTCCACCGCCACGCCTACCGTTATTACCCGCTGGTCCGGGGCGTCATCTCGGTCATCGTCGGCATCATCAGTGTGGCGCTGTTGTTGCAGGTGTGGGGCGTGCCGGTCTGGCAGACCTTTGAATCGAGCACCATCGGCCATCGTCTGGCCTCGGCCCTGATCACCATCGCGGTGGCCGCCGCCATCGCACTCGTCGTGTGGGAAGCCGCGAACATCGCCATCGAGCGGCGTCTTCAGCAATGGACACACCAGGGCGACGTGATGCGCGCTGCCCGCCTGCGCACGTTGTTGCCGATGCTGCGCGCGTTGCTCTTCTCGTGCATTGCGCTCGTGGTCATCCTCACAGGCATGAGCGAAATCGGTGTGAACATCGGCCCCCTTCTCGCCGGTGCCAGCATCTTCGGCGTCGCGCTCGGCTTCGGCTCGCAGAAGCTGGTGCAGGACTTCATCACCGGCATCTTCCTGCTGATGGAGAACGCATTGCAAGTCGGCGACTGGGTCACCCTCGCGGGCGTCTCGGGCACCGTGGAATACCTGTCGATCCGCACGGTCCGGTTGCGCGCGAGCGACGGTTCGCTGTACACCGTACCGTTCAGTTCGGTGACCACCGTCAACAATACGAATCGCGGGCTGGGCAACGCGGCGGTGAAAGTTAGCATTGCCTACGGAGAAGACATCGACCGCGCGGTCGCCACGCTCAAGGAAATTGGTGCTGCACTGCGAGAGGATCCCGCGTACCGCGACGGCATCAAGTCGGACTTCAGCTACTGGGGTGTCGATCAGGTCGATGGCGCGGCCATCGCGCTCAGCGGACAAATGCAGTGCACCGACACAACGCGCTGGGGCGTGCAACGCGAATTCAACCGTCGCATTGCCGAGCGCTTCCGCGAGCAAGGCATCCGTATCGCCAACCCGCAGCGCAGCATGGTGGCGTTCGAGGACGGTGCGCCGCATCAGTAAATTCCCGCACTCCTAATCCCGCGCATCACGCCGGAGGCAGGCACCACGGGCCTGCCGGCCCGGCGTTCGGTTCGAGCACCGACGCATCAGCACAAATTGGGGTGGCGAAGCGCGATTGGCTGACTACAATTTGTACGTGCAGTCCACAAGATAAGCACTGATACGAAGCAAAACATCCGGACGCTCGCTCGCAAGGGCGATCAGTCAGGAAGCAGGGGCCCTCACGTGACGTTTCAACCGCTCCAGGGGAGGCATGTCCATGACGTGCCTAAACGAAACGATTGTCGGCGCAATGCTCTTTTCGCTCGGCGGATTCGCGTTCGCTGGCGGACCCGGCACAGACTCATCCGAAGGGATGATGGTGGCAAACATTGCCCCTATCGCCTCGATGTCGCCGGAGACCGCTGCGTTGGCTCCCGAGCCTCGCCACTTCCTCCACCGCTTCGAGACGACGCCACAACCACCGGCGCCCACTGCCTCGAACGAGGGTCCTGCACTCTTCCCCTTCACGCCGTCAGTCGCGCGCATCGACGACACTGTCGACAGTGCGTATGTCGTGCCGCCGGGTTACGACGTGCGCCACCTCACAGGGAACGCCACTGCATCGCCGGGACAACCTCCCGGGCAGGCGACGGGATCCACCGGGACCAGCGCGCTTCGCGGGCTGCCGTCATCGGTCGCGCAAGTCTCCATCGTTCAGTGGAACAACGAAGACTCGAAGCTCGGCTCATCGCCCCAGCGCGGCTTGCAAGTGCGCACTGACGACTGGGTCGTCTCGGCGAGCGCACGGGTTGCCCTGTTCCGCTCCCACGACACCGGCGCCACCATCTACGTGCGACGACGCTTCTGAACGCGTCGCACCGGTCAGCATCACGGCTCAGTTCGACGAGAGCCGGTCGATCATCATTGCGACGAAGGTATCCGCCACTGGCGGCAGCGTGCGTCCACGCTTCTTGATCAAAGCAATCGGACGCAGGAACGCGGGATCGTCAATCGTCTTCACGCGCAACTCAGGCTCGGCCCTCACCTCACGTGCCGACGCGGGCAGAATCGTCACACCGAGTCCGGCACGCACCATCGCGACGGCCGTCATCATGTAAGTCGCTTCGCAGGCAATCTCCGGCGTGTGACCCGCGTTGGCGAAAGCACTGTCGACTACCGCCCGCACACTCGTGCCTTGCGATGTCAGGACAAGCGGTTCGCCCGCAAGATCGGCCAACGTGATGCGTCTGCGGCGTGCCAGCGAATGCTGTTGCGGCAACACGGCCACCAGCCGATCGCCGCCCGCATGCAACACTTCAAACGCGGGGTCGTTCAACTCACCGCCTGTCAGGCCGATATCGACTTCTTCATTACGCACCAGCGTATTCACCACACCGGCGACCGCGTCGCGCACATGAAACCCGGCGCGCGGCACGACGGCCTTCACTTCCTGAATCAGCTCGGGCAACACGCTCGCCGCGAACGTGGGCAAGCACGCGATGCGCACTGTACCGGTTGATCCATCGCCCAGCGAGCGCGCGTCGACCAGCACCTGCTCCATGTCTTGCAGTGACTTTTGCAACAGCGGCAACAGATCGCGTCCCGTCGGCGTGAGCGCCACATTGCGACTATTGCGATCGAAGAGCCGCACGCCCACCGTCTCCTCCAGCCGACGGATCTGCACGGTCAGTGCCGGTTGCGACAAGTGCAGCCGTGTGGCCGCCCGCGTGAAGCTGCCGGTCTGTGCAACCGCGATAAAAGCACGAATGTCCCGAAGGTTCAGATCCATTATGGTTTGCAATGACTGCAATCAAATCATTTCAATTGATTTATCACAGCCCCGAACTTACGCTCCATCGCATTAAAAGACAATATTTGGAGACAAGCACATGCTGCCATTACTGGGGCTGGCGACCATCGTCGTGCTGCTCGGCGCGATTCTCTCGAAGCGGATGTCGCCGCTCGTAGCACTCATCATCGTGCCGATCGTGGCGTCGCTCATCGGCGGGTTCGGCTTTCAGACCAGCAAGTTCGTGATCGACGGGCTCAAGAGCCTGGCACCGGTCGTGGGCATGTTTGTCTTCGCCATTCTTTATTTCGGCACGATCACCGACGCGGGCACGCTCGACCCGATCATCGACCGCATTCTGCGCGCTGTGGGTACACGCCCCAGCCGCATCGTGGTGGGTACGACGTTGCTGGCGCTGTTGATTCACCTCGACGGTTCGGGTGCGGTCTGCTTCCTTGTCACCATCCCCGCGATGCTGCCGCTCTACGATCGCCTCGGGATGGACCGGCGCGTGCTGGCCGCCGCCGTGTCGATGGCCGCAGGCATCAACTTCCTGCCATGGACGGGGCCGATGATTCGTGCGTCGGCATCGCTGCATCTGCCCGTGTCGAGCCTGTTCAATCCGTTGATTCCCGTGCAGGCGGTCGGACTGGTGTTCGTGTTCGGCATGGCGTACTGGCTGGGCCGTCGCGAGGAGAAGCGTCTGGGTCTGACTGGCGGCAGTGCTTCGGTGCCGGTACCCAAGCGCGAACTCACACCAGAAGAACAGGCGCTGCGCCGACCCAAGAACTTCTGGTTCAACATCGTGCTCACCCTGATCGTGCTCGGCACCATGGTCGTCATGGGCGAGAAGATTCCGCCGGCGATCATGTTCATGGTCGGCCTGTGTATCGCGCTGATGGTGAACTATCCGAACGTCGACATGCAGCGCAAGCGCATCGACGCCCATGCGCGTGCCGCCCTGATGATGGCGGGCGTGTTGCTCGCTGCCGGCGTCTTTACCGGTGTGATGCAGGGCAGCGGCATGCTCAAGGCGATGGCGCAGGCCGCCGTCGGCTTTGTGCCGCCGGAGATGGCCGGACACATTCCCGTGGCGCTCGGGCTGATGTCGATGCCGCTGAGCATGCTGTTCGACCCCGACTCGTTCTACTTCGGCGTGTTGCCCGTGATTGCCGAAGTGGCCGGTCAACTGGGTGTACCGGCGGTGCACGTCGGTCAGGCCGCCTTGCTGGGTCAGATGACGACCGGTTTCCCGGTCAGCCCGCTCACGCCGGCCACTTTCCTCGTCGTGGGCTTGTGCGGCATCGACCTCGCCGATCATCAGAAATTTACGTTCCCGTTGTTGTTCGGTGCGTCGATCGTCATGACGATCGCGGCCGTCGTCCTCGGCGTTTTCCCTATCTAAGCAGTCATCACCGGATGCTATTCGCATGACAGCCCATCAAGACACTGGCCGCATCCGGATCGGCGCGGGCGCGGGATATTCCGGCGACCGCATCGAACCGGCCGTCGAACTCGCGGAACATGGCGCCCTCGACTATCTCGTCTTCGAATGCCTCGCCGAACGCACGATTGCCATCGCGCAACAGGCACGGCGCCGTGACCCGCAACAAGGCTACGACCCGCTGCTCGAAGCGCGCATGCGCGCAGTGCTGCCCGCCGCAATGCGCAACGGCGTGCGGATCATCTCGAACATGGGCGCGGCCAATCCGTTGGCGGCTGCGCAAAAGACGGCACAAATCGCCCGCTCGCTCGGACTCGATAACGTGAAGGTCGCTGCCGTCACCGGCGACGACGTGCTCGACGTGGTCATGCGCAGCGACCTGAATTTTGAAGAGTCCGGTGAGCCTGTCGCGGCCTACCGTGATCGCATCGTGTCGGCCAACGCCTATCTGGGCGCTGCGGGTATCGTCGACGCGCTCGCCGCGGGTGCCGACATCGTGCTGACCGGCCGCGTCGCGGATCCGTCGCTCTTTGCCGCACCGCTGATTCACGCGTTCGGCTGGCGCATGGATGACTGGCACACGCTGGGTCAGGCGACCGTTGTGGGCCATCTGCTGGAATGCGCGGGGCAAGTGACCGGCGGCTACTTCGCCGACCCGGGTGTCAAGGACGTGCCGAATCTGGCGCGTCTCGGTTTCCCGATTGGCGAGGTGTCGGCCGACGGCTCCGTGGTCATCACCAAGGTGCCGGGATCGGGGGGCCATGTGACGCCCGCGACTTGCAAGGAACAACTGCTGTACGAGATTCACGATCCGCGCCGGTATCTGCAACCCGACGTCGTTGCCGATTTCTCTGAAGTCGTCGTGAGGGAAGAAGCCACAGACCGCGTGCGAGTCACTGGCGGGCAAGGCACGCCGCGCACCGGAACGCTGAAGGTGTCTGTCGGCTATGTCGACGGGTTCATCGGCGAAGGCCAGATATCGTATGCCGGCCCCGGTGCCGTGGCACGGGCGAGGCTCGCCCTCGATATCGTTCGTGAACGACTGGCGTTGACCGGCGTGCAGACGAGCGAACTCCGCTTCGACCTGATTGGCGTGAACGCCCTGCATGGCGAAACAGCAGGTTCACACCATGCGCAACCCTACGAAGTGCGGGTGCGCGTGACGGGACGCACGGCGTCGGCCGAACAGGCCGTACGCATCGGCAATGAAGTGGAAACGCTGTACACGAATGGCCCGGCAGGGGGCGGTGGCGTGACCAAGTCGACGCGCGAAGTCCTCGCCGTGCAATCGGTGCTGTTGCCGCGCGAACACGCGACACCGGCGTTCTCCTTTGTCGAGGCCTGAGATGAAACTACGTGAACTGGCGCACTCGCGCACCGGCGACAAGGGCAACACGCTGAACGTCTCCGTCATCTGCTACGACACGCAGCACTACGAGCACTTGCGCGCCGCGCTCACCCCTGCCTACGTGAAAGCCTTCCTGAGCGATGTCGTGCACGGCGACGTGGTTCGCTACGAACTGCCCCGTCTGGCCGCCTTCAACTTCGTGTTGGGCAACGCGCTGGGCGGAGGCGTCACGCGCTCACTCGCGCTGGACGCCCACGGCAAGTCGCTGAGTTCGGCACTGATGGATATTGAAATCCCGGACGTGCCGGCAGCACCGGCGGCACCGGCATGAGGCCTCAGTAGTCGTCTTCGTCCGTGTCATCTTCCGAGAGATCTCGCTCGTCGTCGGAGGTATCGCTGGTATCGTCCTCGGAATCGTCGCCGAAGTTCAGCTTCAGCGGGCGGAGGTCTTTCGACGGTATCTTGGTGGAAGAGAACCCGTGGTGCGTCTTCACGTGCCCCACTGGAACGCGATGATCGTCGGTGGTTACGATGTACCTGCCGTCGCTCGTCGTGGCGATGCCCTTGCTGATGCGGTGTGGTGACATGCTGTAGGCCGCCTTCGTCCCCGGGGTCATGGGACCGCCGCTGAGAAAGTGGGAATGAAGACGGTCACTGACGCGGATATTGTTGGTCGAGTGGCTGCCGAGATCCGGAATATTGCCGTGCAACGCGTTCACCTTTGACAGGAACGGGCGCAACAACGAGACATCCTTCGTCGACTTGGACGATGACCATATCTTGACGACACGATCCCGTTCGTCGCGGAAGTCCTCGATTTGCTCTTCGACCATCTGCTTGTAACGTGATGGCAAAAGGCCCTTGACGTCGCCTTTCAGATTGAGCCGCTTGCGCTGCTCGGTCGCATCAACGAGCCGGTCCGTCCAGCGGACCAGATCCAATGCCGTCTCCTTTCCGGTCCCGAACAGCAGCACGCTGGAGCGAATGTCGGAGAACGGCATGCGATGCGGCATGGCGAGGTCGAAATCGCTGAGACTGATATCGCTTTTGTCCTTGCCGCTTTGTACCGACGCCGTGCCCTTGGCAAGCTCATAGGCCTTCTTGGGAAACGAAGGGCGCGAGAGCTCGCCGTCGTCATCTTCCTTTTCATACTCCTTGGCGAGGGTTGTGATGAATTCGTCGAGGTCGTCGTATTCGTACGGCGCCCCGCCCTCGCCCGCCATGTCCTTGATGTGCGAGCGCCAACCGCGCCGCCACAATTCGGAACGCTCATCGCTGTCGATCTCTTCGATCAACTCCCTCGTGGTATTACCCCCCGGCTTCGTGAATTCGTCCTCGCCAATCTTGATGACGCGCTGAATCACCGGCATACGACTCACCGCGCCAACCGGAGGACCGCCGACAACGCTTCGCTGCGCGGTCGTACGGGGGCTGCCCTCGATCAAACTGGCCAACGCCCGGCCAGCTTCACCGCGCGCACTGCGATCCATCAATTGCCGAATCCGGCCTTGGGATTGACTCTCAGGGCGAAGATCAGACTGAAAGGAGGCACGACCGCCCGCCGGTCTGTCGGCCGGCCGTCCCATCCCATGGCGTGCGTCACGCTCGGACTCGGTTGCCCTTTTCATTCGACGGTGTCCTCGTGGTTATCTGCCCGCATCCGGCGCATCGCGCCAGAGCCGGCTCCCCGCGACAATACCCCGGCTTACCGATAAACCAGCGAGGCAAACCACTGTTTGAATGGTTTGCTCCACCGCGCCGCCCGCAGGCTTATGCGCCCGGCTTCACCGCCGTCACGTCGATCTCGACCAGCCATTCCGGGCGCGCCAGCGCCTGCACCACGATGCCGGTCGACACGGGGAATACGCCTTTGAGCCACCGCCCCATCACCAGATAGACGGCCTCGCGATAGCGCGGGTCGATGATGTAGACGGTGACTTTGCAGATGTCCTCAAGCTTGCTGCCGCATTCTTCGAGCAGCATTGCCACGTTGGCCATCGCCTTCTCGGTCTGCGCCGTGACGTCACCAATGCCGACGGACTCGCGTGTGTCCAGATCCTGACCGATCTGGCCGCGCAGATAAATGGTGTTGCCCGCGACTACCGCCTGACAGAGATCGTTGTCGAGCTTCTGCTCCGGATACGTTTCGCGGGTGTTGAATTTGCGGATTCGGGTGTGCGTCATGAGCGTTCAGTGCGTCAGAATTTTCGAAAGGAAGCGTTTGACGGCCGGGTTGGCGGTGTCCTGAAAGAACGCGCCGGTCGGGCAGTCTTCGACGATGGCGCCGTCTTCCATGAAGACCACGCGATGGGCCACGCGCCGGGCGAAGCCCATCTCGTGCGTGACCACCATCATCGTCATGCCGTCGCGGGCGAGTTCCACCATCACGTCGAGCACTTCGTTGACCATTTCGGGGTCGAGCGCCGAAGTCGGTTCATCGAACAGCATCGCCTTGGGGTCCATCGACAACGCGCGCGCAATCGCCACGCGCTGTTGCTGACCGCCCGATAACTGGCCCGGATACTTGTGCGCGTGCGCCGACAGCCCCACACGATCGAGTAACGCACGCGCTTTGGTGCGCGCGGTATCGGCGTCGCGTCCCAGCACGATCTGCTGGGCCAGCGTGAGGTTGCGCGTCAGGTCCAGATGCGGGAACAACTCGAAGTGCTGAAACACCATGCCGACCTTGCTGCGCAGGTTCGGCAGGCGTGTCGTCTTCGCCATGAGCGACACGCCATCGACCACGATGTCGCCCTTTTGAATCGGTTCCAGCGCATTGACGGTCTTGATCAACGTCGACTTGCCCGAGCCCGACGGCCCGCAGACCACGACAATCTCGCCCTTGTTCACTTGCGTCGAACACGCCTTCAACACGTGGTGCGTGCCGTACCACTTGTCGATACCCCGGATGTCGATGACCGGCTCGGCTGAACTCGCTTGCGGGTTCATTTGCCGGCCTGCTTGTCGGTGGACTTGTCAAAATACCCCGCACGGATCGAAGCGCCGATCAGGTTGAGGATCAACCGTCCGGCCGTCACGCACGAGATCAGATTCGCGTCGTCCTTCTCGGGCTGAATCTCCACGATGTCCATGCCCACGACGCGCCCCTTGCGCACCAGCCCGTGAATCAGCTTGCGCGCCTGTACGAAGGTCACACCGCCCGGTGCCGGTCCTGCCACGGCGGGCATCGTCGACGGGTCCAGCCCATCCGCATCGATCGTCAGGTAGTAATTGCCGCCATCGGGAATCCGGTCGAGCACCGCATCCATCCCGATATCGTGCAACTCGTAGGCCGTGACCAGCTCGGCACCATAGGCGCGTGCGGCCACCAGTTCGGCTTCGCGCCCGCTGCCCTGAGCGCGCAGGCCGATCTGGATGATGCGATCCACGTGCGCCATTTCCGAAGCACGGCGAATCGGGCTCGACAGCCCTTCACGCACGCCGTTCACTTCGTCGCGCCAGTCCAGATGCGCATCGATATGCACCAGCGTAATCGGCCCCTTCTGATCGAGCCCGCGCAGCACCGGCGTGGTGATGCCGTGATCGCCGCCGAGCACGATGGGCATGGCACCGCCCGCCGCGATCTTGCGAACGGCCGCTTCGGCACGTGCATAGTGCTCGCCCGGCTTCGTCAGGTCGGGAATGATGTCGCCGCAATCGACAAACCGCACGTCGGTGCGCCCCTGCAACAACGGCCCATCGATGTCGAAGTCGTAGTGATCGGGTTTGCGCGCCACGCGATCCGTCGCCTGACGAATTGCGGAGGGCGCATTGGTCTGGTCGTTGCTGAAGTCCGACGCTGCATACGGCGCGCCGTACGGCATGCCGAGCACGGCAATATCGGCCTTCAGGTTGTCGATGTCGAGATCGAGTTCCGAATACAGCAACGTCGGGTGGCCGATTCGCGGCGCAACGGTATAGGTAGTCATCGTGTTGTCCTTGGTGGTGACGTTCGAGAGAGGTCGCAGTGCCGTCAGACGTGGCGGGCGCGTCGTCCGATCACGGTCTCCAGACGCCGCCCCACGCTGGCCAGCACCACACTGCTGACCCAGTAGAGCAACGCCGTGGTGCCGAGCACTTCGACGTAAGCAAAGGTATTGGCGGTGAGCAGATTGCTCTGGTAGGTCATCTCCGGCAGGCTCATCACCGAGAAAATGGCCGAGTCCTTGAACATCATGATCACGAGGCTGGTCGTCGGCGGCACGAGAAAGCCGAACAACTGCGGCGCGACGATGTGGCGCTGCGTCTGCCAGTACGTCATGCCGAGAGAGAGCGCCGCATGGGTCTGGCCACGCGCCACACTGCGCAATGCGGCGCGCAGGATTTCGCAGAAATAACCGCCGGTGTAGAACGCCGTGCACCCCACTGCGACCGTCATTGCCGATGCGCCGATGCCGAGCTTGGGCAGCCCGAAGAACGACAGGTAGACGAGAATCAGGTAAGGAATGTTGCGCACCAGTTCCACGTAGGCGAGCGCCACGGGCTTGAGCAACGTGCGGGATTGCGTGGCATACGCGGCCACGATGCCGATGAGAATGCCCAGCGGAATGCCGATCACGCTGACCAGCGCGCTGACACGCAGCCCTTCCAGCAAGACCGGGACAGCGTCTCTGACGATGGTGAAATCAATGACCATGGGGCAGCATCCTCGACACCCGGCGTTCGCACATGCGCGACGCTGCCGAGATGCAGAACAGAATGACGAAGTACACCGCTGCGGTGACCGCGAACACTTGCAACGGCAGATCGGTTTGCAATGTCGCGTTGCGCGCCACGGTGGCCAGCTCGGGCACGGCGATGATCGACATCAGCGACGACGCCTTGAGCAGAATCGTGAACTCGCTCGTGAGCGGCGGAATCGCCCGGTAGATCACCTGCGGCAGCAGCACGTGACGCCAGACGTACGGCGCACGCATGCCCAGCGCATACGCGGCGGCACGCTGCCCCGGCGAGATCGTGCCGAGCGCACCGCGCAGAATCTCCACGATGTAGGCGCTCGTGTTACACGCCAGCGCGGCGATGCCTGCGGTGATCGGCGAGATCGAGATATCGAGCATCGCCGGCACCATGTAATACGCGATCAGCATGTGAATCAGCGCTGGCGTTCCACGAATCAGACTCACCCACAACACCACGAACGAGCGCACGGGCGCGAAGGGCGCGATGCGCGCAATCAGCAGCACGATGCCGAGCGCCATCCCGATCACGAACGCCACAGCCGACGCGCCGATGGTCACGGCCGTGCCCGAGACCACACCCTCGAGAAACGGAGCAATGACGCCGCTTTTATCGATCCAGTCCAGCATGGCGGCGGCCGTCAGATCGCGCCAGCAGGCAGATAGTTTTCGCGCGGCGTTTCCATCGGTGCGCCAAACCACTTCTTCTGCAAGACGGCCAGTTTGCCGCTCGCCCGGAACTCATCGAGCGAGTCGTTGATGAACTTGCGGATTTCAAGATCGTTGGGGTTGGCGACCCATGCGAGCAGCTTGGGCTGACCGATTTCACCCGCAATGCGAAACACGTTGGGTTGCTTGCGCATCTGCACGGCGGCGATGTTCGAGGGCATCAGCGCGACGTCCACGGTCTTGTTCGACAGCGCATTCGAGACATCCGGGTACGCCTGAAACAGCTTGGTCCCCGCGTAGCCCTTGCCGGTCTTTTCTTTCAGTTCCTTTTCGAACTCGTCGGCGACCGGCTGGGACGATGAGCCCATCTGCGTGCCCACGGTCTTGCCGCCGATGTCCATGTCGCGTTTGATCGACATGTCGTCGGCGCGCACCATCAGCACCGAGCGCACGACACCCACCGGCTGGCTGAACGCAAAGCGCTTGGCGCGCTCGGGCGTGATGCCCACGCTCGTCGCGACGAAGTCGAACTTGTGCGACATCAGGCCCGGCAGCAAGCCTTGGAACGGCAGATTCATCTGTTCGAGCTTCACGCCGAGTTTGGCGGCCATCAACTCGAGCACGTCGTGACCGTAGCCGACCACCTGCCCGTTTTCGACATATTCGAACGGCTCATACGCCGCTTCCGTGCCGACGGTGAGCTTGCCGCGCTTCTTGATGTCGGCCAGCGTGCCGCCCTCGGCAAACGCCAGCGTCGGCAGCGCGAACACCGCGCCCGAGGCAAGCGTCGCCTTCACAAAGGATCTTCTGGACCAGGTCTTCATAGCGTGCCTCGCGTTGTGGGGTGTTGTTGAATCTGTCCGGCCGTACGGGTCATGACGACCTCATGTCAGGGGCCTTGCAATTCACTGTATGCGGGCAAAAAGATCATGAAAAATGATTTTTTTATTGGTATGGTTGCAAAAAACGTAACCTCTCCAGGAACCGATTCATGGCAGGACGGGACTTCAACGAACGGGACTTGCGCTCCCTGCGCATCTTCTGTGCCGTGGCGCAGGCCAACGGCTTCGCGGCGGCGGAAAAGCAGTTGAATATGTCGAAGGCGTCGATCAGCCGTCACATCCGCGACGTGGAAGAGACGCTGGGCGCGCGGCTTTGCGAGCGCGGCCCATCGGGTTTCGTGCTCACCCACGCGGGCAAGGTGGCGCTGGAACTGGCGCGTGATGCGCTCAAGTCGCTGGAGCGGATTCGCCCCGAGATCGACGCGGTGCGTGGCGTGCTGTCGGGCACGTTGTCGATTGGCATGGTCGAGCACATCGTGTCGGATGTGGGGTGCCATATCCCCGAGGCATTGGCCGAATTCAAGGCGCAGGCGCCGGACGTCAAGGTCGAACTCACGGTGATGACCTTCAACGAACTCGACCTCGCCTTGCGCGAGCGCCGGGTGCAGATCGCCATTCGGGGGATGTACCGGCGCGAAGCCGGCTTCAACTACCAGCGGCTCTTTATCGAACGCCATCAGCTATTCGTGGCACGCCATCGCTTGCGCGATGCGAGCACGTTACCGCTTGTCTATCGCTCGCAGCCGTTCGTGCACGAGGCACTCAACACACTGGGGCTCACACGCGGCCCGGCGGCGTCGGGGCTGGAAGCCGTCGCAATGCTGGTGCTATCCGGGCATTACGTCGGGCTGTTGCCGCAGTATTACGCGTCACTGTTTTCGAAGCGGCACGCGCTCGTGCGGGTGCCCTCGGGGCCGGAGTACGAGAACACGATCAGCGCCATCACCGAAACCTCACGGCCGCACACACGCGCGCTGGACTTGTTTCTGGAACTGCTCGCCCGCTTTCATCCGGACGAATGACGGCAGGCGTCAGACCGTCGGCGCGAATTGGCGGCGGTACTTCACGAACCCGCGTTTGATATCACCGGCAAACCCTGAGCGCTCGAAGAACCGGTGCGCCTCGGCCCGGGCGACGGAGCTGAGCAGCATCATCTTCGAGCAGTGCTGCGCGAGACAGAATCGTTCGACTTCACAGAGCAGCGCACGGCCGACACCACTGCCACGGCACTGCGTATCGACCACGATGTTCTCGATGACGGCAAACGGTTGATCGGCATACATCGCGTCCGGGCAGACGGTGACGATCACCGTGCCGCGCACCATGCCATCCACGTCAGCGACGAAGAGCCGCGTGCGCGTGTCTTGTGCAAGCGCCTCGATTTGCGACGTCGTGACGTTCACCCTGTCGTCGTCGACCAATTGGCGATAGAGCGTCTGAAGGGCACCGCGATCGGCGGGTGTGGCAATACGAACGAGCGGCGCGGAAGGCATGACGGATCAATACGTGAACGGCAACGCGAATAGCGAGAGCAGAGACGATACCGACCCGATGTGACAATCGCCACTCACTCTGCCCGATCGAACAGCGCGTACGACGTAATAGCCGGTGTCCGGGTGATTTGGGCAATCAGGCGCGACACCGCGAGCGACGGCTCGAAGCTGCGGAAAACGGCAGAAATTTCAGAGTGAATCGGCGGTCCGGCCAACGGCTTGAAGACCACGCCCGGAATCGCCGTCGCACCGACCAGCACGTCCGGCACGATCGCCACGCCCTCGCCCAGCGCCACTTGCGAGAGCACCGCTACCAGCGAGCCAGGGGTCGTCGTGCCGACGGGCGTAAAGCCACCCCGTCGCGCCACTTCGTAGGTGCCCAGCGGTTGCTCGGGCACGATGAAGCGCTCGTTCTCCAACGCATCGGCATCGACGGCACCGGGCGGCGCGGCCAGTGCATGACCGGCGGGCAACGCCACGCAAAAGCTGTCGCGAAACAGCACATGCGCGCGGTGGCGGGTATGCAGATTCATCGGCATGCGCAGCAGTGCAATGTCGATACGGTTCTCGACAAGCATCATCGGCAACTCGCCCTGCGGGACTTCACGCGCGGTGACGATGACACCGGGCCACGCCTGCCGAAACGTCGCGAGTTGTGACTGCAACACGCCGGAGAAGACGGCCGAGCCTGCATAGCCGATCTCCACCCGCCCGGTCTCGCCACGGCCCGCCCGCTGCCCCGCGAGTACGGCCCGCTCGGCTTGTGCAAGCACCTGTCGCGCTTCCAGCAAGAACATCTCTCCGGCCGGCGTCAGCCGCACGTCGCGTCGACTGCGCACAAATAGCTGCACGCCCAAATCGCGCTCGATGTCCTGAATCTGCACGGTCAGCGTGGGTGCGGCAATGTCCAGCGCCTGTGCAGCGCGGCCGAAATGCAGCGTCTGGGCAAGCGTCACGAAGTAGCGAAAGTGCCGAAGTTCCACGAAGTCCTCATCGTTGGCAAGGGTTGCCCGCCATGCTACCGCGCCCGCCGTTCACCCGTCACCGTGCATTTCATTAGGCTGAACCTAATAACTTCGCCGCCGCCCGGCAATGACTCCCGCGCCCTCGCGTGATCGAATGACGACATGCGAATCGCCCACAACTAACGTCGCGCGTTCGCATGCTTTTGTCACCTTTGCAGGGAGTTTCATGATGATGTCGATGTCCCGTTTCAACACGCTCAATACCACTAAGACCCGTCGTGCAGCACAAGCCATTGCCGTGTCGATCGCCTTGTGCGCGGGCGCAGTCCCCCTCGTCGCGCGTGCCGCCGAACTGCCCACGCGCCCGGTGCTCACGCTCGACGCAGCCCAGAACGTCATTCGCGCCGCGCAAACCAAAGCCGCAGCCGAAGGCTGGCCGTGCGTCATCTCGGTCGTCGATGCCGGCGGCCTGCCCATCGCGCTCGTGCGCATGGACAACGCCGCCGTCCCGGCGGGCGTCGATCTCGCACCGGGCAAGGCGCGTACCGCCGCCCTGTTCCGCCGCCCGAGCGGTGTGCTCGAAGATGCGCTGAACGGCAGCCGTCGCGCAGTGGGCACAGCACCCGGCTATGTGCTGATGCGCGGCGGTCTGCCGCTCGTGGTGAACGGCACGGTCGTGGGCGCCATTGGCGTATCGGCCGACACGCCGCAGCACGACGAAGAAATCGCCAAGGCCGGTGTCGACGGCCTGACACAACCGGATAGCAACCATGGCAACGTCCAAGTCCGCTAATTCAGGCAGCGCCGCCACGTCGCCGGAAGGCTCGGCGACGGGCAGTCTCGCGCTGTTGCTGACGGCCTCGACCGGCTGCGCGATGACGGTGCTCGACACCAACGTCGTCGGCGTGGTGCTGCCCACGATCTCCGCGCAGTTGCACGCGAGCTTCGCCGACGTGCAGTGGGTCATCGGTGCCTATGTGCTGTGCTTCGCCGCGTTGTTGCTGCCCGCCGGGTCGATTGCCGACCGCTTTGGCCGCCGCCGGGTGTTTTTGTGCGGCATCGCCGGTTTCGCGCTGGCCTCGCTCGCGTGCGGTCTCGCGCCGACCGCGCAATGGCTCTATTTTTCTCGTGCCGCGCAAGGCGTCGGGGCCGCCTTCCTGCTCGCGCCCGCGCTCGCCATCATCGGTCATGGGTTTCATGAGAAAGAAGCCCGTGCCCGCGCATGGGGCTTGTGGGGCGCGGTGATGGGTCTGACGATGGTGCTCTCGCCGCTCATCGGCGGCATCATTGGCGACACGTTGGGCTGGCGCTGGGCGTTTCACGTCAACGCGCCGATTTGTGCAGCGCTGGCGTTTGCCGTCGTGCGCATCGTGCCTGAATCGAAAGCGCAGGTGCAGCGCCCTGTCGACGTGCCCGGCATCGCGTTGTTTGCCTCGGCGATGTTCTGCGTGACATGGGCGTTCATCGTCGGCCCGGCGCAGGGATGGACCAGCCCGGGCATTCTGCTGCGCATTGCAGCGGGCGGTGCGTTGTTCATCGTCTTCGCGATGGTGGAGCGCGCACGTGAGCATCCGATGCTCGACCTGTCGCTGTTCCGCTCGTGGCCTTTCGCCGGTGCCACGCTCGCCATGTTCTCTTACGCCGCGTGTGCGCAAGTGATGGCCTCGTTGTTGCCGCAGTTTCTCCAGAACGCGCGGGGCGAGACGGTGCTGGGTGCCGGTATTGCGATGCTGCCGTTCGCCGTGGCGATGTTGCTGCTGCCGCAAGTGGGAAAACGTCTGGCGGCATGGCTGCCGTCGTACCGGATTCTCGTGATCGGGTTGGGACTCACCGGCGTGGGCAATCTGGCGATGTCGTATGTGTCGTCGCAGGGTCTGGCTCATTCGACGTTATCGCTGATGCTCGCGATGTTCGTACTCGGCAGCGGTGGCGGTTTGCTCAACGGTGAAACGCAGAAGGCCATCATGGGCACGATTGCGCGCGAGCGCGCGGGCATGGCCTCGGGCATCAGCACAACGTTCCGCTTCTCGGGGATCTTGCTCGGCTATACCGCGCTGGGCGCCGTCCTCACGGCGGGCGTGCATCGCAGCGTCGCGGCGCATTTGCCGCAAGTGCTGAGTGCAGCGCCGGCCGCTGGCGTCCACGACGTGGCCACCCGGCTCGATTTCGCCGATGCTATTTCGGCAGGCGACTTTGCGCAGGCCCTGCATCTGTATCCGGCTGCACTCAACACTGCGCTGCTCGATGCAGGTCGTGTGGCGTACAGCAGCGGCTTCAGCGGCGCATTTCTTGCCGCTGGCATCTTCGCGTTCCTGTGTGCGCTGGCCGTGCAAATGAGCATGGGCCCCGCTGACGCGCGCGAGCGCCGGGGCGAGTCGGCGTCGGAGGCAGCGTGATCGCGTTACGCCATCACCGTATGACGTAGAAAATCGGCCAGCACGCGTTGCGACGCCGATGCCGGACCGCCACCGTCGATCAACGCGATTTCCGACGGCGGTGGCGGGGGCAGCGTGTCGCATACCGTGTGATCGTCGAGCAGCGCACTCTCGGGCAGCACCGATACGCCGAGTCCTGACGACACCGCCGCCTGAATCCCCGTCAGGCTGTGACTGCCGAACGCAATGCGCCACGGCCGGTGCTGCGCATCCAGACTGCGAATGGCGCGCTGCCGATAGATGCATCCCTGTGGAAACAGCGCGAGCGGCACCGGCGCATCGGCGAAGGCCTGCGCCCCTGCATCGGCCGCTATCGCCCAGACCAATCGTTCGGGCCACGCGGCAAGACACTCCCCTTGTCCGGGCTCGCGTTTCACAAGCGCCAGTTCAAGATCACCCGACGCGAGCCGCTGACGCAGATCCGTACTCATCCCCGCCAGCACTTCGAGCCGGATATCCGGCTGCGCCCTCACAAACTGCGACAGGATGTCGGCCATGCGTCGCGCGTCGAAGTCTTCAGGCATGCCCACCCGTACCGTCGTCACGCGGTTATCGCTCTCCATCGCATCGAGCGCCTCGGTCGAGATCGCCAGCAACTTGCGCGCATATTGCGCCAGCAACTCGCCACGCGGCGTGGGCGTGACCAGCACACCGGAGCGATCACGCATCAGCAGTTGCCGGCCCAAATCGTCTTCGAGACGGCGAATCTGCTGACTCACGGTCGACTGCGTGCGGTGCACCCGCTCGGCCGCGCGCGTGAAGCTGCCCTCGTCCACAACGGCGACGAGTGTTCTGAGCAAGCCAAGATCGAGCATGGCGGCACCATATTTACATTATCGATAAGTGATGCATTTTAATTTAATTTCAAAATATGATGCAGTCGCCATACGCTGGCGGTGTTCCCATCGATAACGCGCTTCCCCCGCCACCCGCCATGTCCCTTTCGCTCAAGCAAAGCTCCCGGCCGCAATGGCTCACCTTCGACTGCTACGGCACCTTGATCCAATGGGATGAAGGCTTGCGCAATGCCGTCGAGTGCATTCTCGCGAGCAAGCCGGATCACCGGATCGCCACGCGCGACCTGCTCGCGCGATTCGATCATCACGAGCACCGGCTCGAGCAAACGCCGCCGTTCCAGCGTTTTCGCGACGTGGCCGGTGAAGGCTTGCGGCTTGCCCTGCAAGACCTCGGGCTGCAAGCCTCGCCGCAAGACATCGAAGTGCTGACCGGCAATATTTCGGCGATGCCGCCGTTCCCCGAAGTCGTCGCCACGCTGGCCGCACTCAAGGCGCGCGGCTACCGGTTGTGCATCGTCTCCAACACGGATGACGACATCATCGCGGGCAACGTAGCGCAGCTCGGCGGCCATATTGATCGCGTGATCACCGCGCAGCAGGCCGGGGCGTACAAACCGGACCGGCGCCTGTTCGACCACGCGCATGCGCAGCTCGGCGTGACGAAGGAGGATGTGGTGCATATCTGTGCCAGCCCGCATCTCGATCATGCGGCGGCACGCGACATTGGCTTCCGCTGCGTCTGGATCGATCGCGGCACGGGCCGCCAGCGCCTGCCCGATTACACGCCCGACGCCACACTTCCCACGCTCGACGCCGTGGTGCCGTTATTCGACGGATGCGGCTGGTAACGCGCGCGACGCCAGCCCCTTCGCTCATGGAGACGACGACATGGCACACACGCTGACCCTGAACAACGGTGCGACGACATCCCCGCACGGCCGTACGACAGACATTGATCTCGACGCCCCCGCCGTACGCACCGCCCGCGAAGAACTCGCGGCGTGCTTTCGGCTGGCGGCCGTGCACGGTTTCGAAGAAGGCATCTGCAACCACTTCTCGGCCATGCTGCCCGGCAGTGACCGGTACTTTCTCGTGAACCCGTTCGGGCTCGCGTTCGAGGAAGTCACGGCGTCGAGTCTGCTGGTCTGCGATCTTGACGGCAGTGTCGTCGCAGGCGACGGTGTGCCCGAGGCCACGGCGTTCTACATCCATGCGCGGCTGCATCGTGCCAACCCGCGCGTACGCGTCGCCTTCCACACGCACATGCCGTGGGCTACCGCACTCGCAATGAGCGAAGGCGAGCCGCTCGTGTGGGCGGGGCAAACGGCGCTGAAGTTCTACGGCCGTGTAGCACTCGACACCGACTACAACGGGCTCGCGCTGGGCAATGAGGAAGGCGACCGCATCGCCGCAGCAATGGGCGACGCGGATATCGTCTTCATGAAACATCATGGCGTGATGGTCGCGGGGCCGAACATCGCAGAAGCGTGGGACGACCTCTACTACCTCGAGCGTGCCTGCGAAGTGCAATGCAAGGCCATGAGTACCGGGCGCGAACTTCGCCCGGTGCCCGAAGCCATTGCACGCCGTACCGCCGCCGAGATGCGCGCAGGCGACCCGCACAGTGCGCGGGCCCATCTGGATAGCGCCATGCGGCGGCTGCGCGCAGCGGGCGTGCCGTTCGACCAGTAATTCGGGGGCGGGATTACAACCCCAGAATCACCTGCCGGTAGGTCTCGCATACCCTACGCACCGCCTCGGGCTCGTGCGGCACCGGCAGCGCCGCCATGGCGCGGAAGAACGCGTCGTGACGCGCGGGCGTCGACACCAGCAGCATGCGGGCGGGCGTGTCGGCGTCGTTCGTGAAGCCGTGCACGTCGCCCTTCGCGACGTTGACGGTGTCGCCAGCGGCGACGTCTTGCGTCGTCTCGCCCACCGTGAATCGCAAGCGCCCCTGCGTGAGAACGAACGTCTTTTCCTCATCGAGCGAACGATGCATCGGCGCACCGCCGTTCGGGTTGACCGTCATGTCCATGATGGTGAGATCGCGCGCGCTGCCGTGGCGGGGCGTGCTCACGCCTTCGATCAGGCGGACCTCCATGTTGGCGAACGACACGGTGTCGGCATGCGGATTGAATTCGGATTGCATGAAACGTCTGGCTCCTTTTGCGGAAAGTTAAGCTCACGCACGGTGAGATTCACCTGCATTCTGCCGATTCGCCATCTGCACGATAAGCCGTCTAAAATTGGCAAGACTTGCCAATTGAATGGACAATGGATCTCAACGCCACCCTCGCCTTCGTGACCGTCGTAGAGTGCGGCGCCTTCTCGGGCGCGGCGCGTCAGCTGGATATTCCCCGCTCAACGGTCAGCGCCCGTGTGGCGGCCCTCGAAGCGCATCTCGGTGCGGTGCTGTTGCGCCGTACGACACGGCGTATCGCGTTGACCGACGACGGGCGCGCTTACTACGACCGTGTCGCCCCGGCGATTGCAGCGCTGCGCGAGGCCGAAGATCAGGGTGTCGCGAGTGTGTCGGGTGTGACCGCGCTCGCCGGGTCGATCCGCATGAGCGTGCCATTCGACTTTCCGTTCGATACGTTGAGCGAAGCCGTCGTCTCGTTTCGGGCCGCACACCCTCAGATTCGCTTTGACATTCTGGTCGACGACAGCGTGAGCGATTTCGTGGACGACAACCTCGATATGGCGATTCGCGGCGGCAACCCGGGCGGCGATCACGTCATCGCGCGGCGCATTGCCTCCTTCCGCTTCGGGAGATTCGTCAATCCGGCCTATGGAAAGGCTGAGACGCCCGACGCGCCTCAACTGGCATTCAGAAGCCGCGCCGCCCCCGCCGCGCTGCCCCGCTCAGCTGCGCTGAATGCGCCCGCTCATCCGGCGGTGGCGACCAACAGCTTCGCTTTGCTCAAGCAGTTGGCCCTCAAGGGGGCCGGCGTCGCCGTCCTGCCCGAACACGCCTGCGAGCCCGAAGTTGCGCGCGGTGAACTCGTGCGTTGGGCGCTCGCCACACCGGCGGACAAGTCCTCGCCAACGTCCTCGCAAGCGGGCCTCTATCTCGTGTACCCTTCACGGCGCGAACTGAGCCCCCGCGTCAAGGCGTTCTCCGACCATCTCGTGAACACCCTTGAAGCTCATGGCGCCCATGAAGCCCCTGCCGAGGCGCCCGGCGTCGTGAGCGCCTCACGATCCCGCCCGCGTCGCTAAGCAAAGCAAAAACGGTCAGTTTGCCCGGCGGACACTTCCTCCTAGAATGGACGCGTCGTCCTATTTCTGCCGGGAGCTGTCGTGTCCAGTCGTATTGATCAAGGCGTTGCCTTCGCCGCCACCCTCGTTTCGTTCATTTCATCCCCGCTGATCCAGCGCCGCCAACGCCACAGCAACGGGGGCCGCGCATGAGCCAGATCCCTGCCCCGGTCCTCGATCACGTTGTCATCAACGTCAAAGGCGAACTCGAAGCCTCCGTCGACACCTACCGCCGTCTGGGCTTCGCCCTGACCGAGCGCGGTCACCATTCGCTGGGCACGAGCAACCATCTCGCCATCTTCGGCGAGAACTATCTCGAACTGCTCGGCTACGAGGCCGGCAAGTCGACCGCCCGCCCCGACGTCACGCAGGCCCCGCTCGGCCTGACCGGACTCGTCTTCAAGACGCAAGACTCGCACGCGCTGCATGCCGGTCTCGAAGCCCGCGGCGTCGCCGTGGAAACGCCCGCCGAATTCTTCCGCCCGGTGCGCCTGCCCGACGGCACCACGCAAGATGCCCGCTTCCGCACCGTGCGCCTGTCGACGGAACTCGTGCGCAACGGCCGCACGTTCTTCTGCCACCACTTCACGCCCGAACACGTGTGGCGCGATGAGTGGCGCGAACACCCGAATGGCGTGACCGACATCGTCGGCTTCGTCATCGCGTCGCCGAACCCTGCCGTGACCGCTGCCCTCTACGACCGCGTCTTCGGCCCGGGCGTGCTCACGGCCTCGGGTCACGACGGCTACGCGCTGCAAGCCGGCCGCGCACGCGTGCAATTCGTCACGCCCGCTGAAGCCGAGCGCCGCTTCGGCAAGGTCGAGACAACGCAAGACGGCAGCGAGCGCAACGTCGCACTGATTCTGCGCACGCGCTCGCTCGCCCAAGTACTCGCTACGCTCAAGGAAAACCGCGTGCCGTCGACAACACTGGCCGACGGCAGCGTGCTGGTCGCCGCCGCCGATGGCTTCCACGTCGCACTGCAATTCATCGAGGGAGATCTGGCATGAGCCAGCAACCCACTTGGTGGCAGGCGTTCGGCGTGGACTATGCGGACGCGCGTCAACGCTTTCGCACCGCGGCCGATCACGCGGGCGCCGACCTCAGCACGTACGTTCATCCGGACGCGAAAGCGCCCGATGGCAGTGAACTGAGCATTGACGTCGCCCGGCTCGGCCCGGCTCGCGCACCGCATCAACTGCTCGCGATCAGCGGCACGCATGGGCTCGAAGGCGGCGCAGGGTCTGCCGTGCAAACGGCATGGCTCACACACGCCGCCCACTCGCTGCCCGCCGACGTCGCCGTGACGTTTGTACATGCGCTCAATCCCCACGGCTTTGCCCATGCCACGCGGACGACCGAGCACAACGTCGATCTGAATCGCAACTTCGTCGACCATGCCAAGCCGTATCCGCAGAACGCCGCCTACGCGACGCTGCACGAGCATCTGATTCCGCTGGAATGGACGACTGACGGCCTGGCGCAAAGCGCACGCACCATCGATGCGTTTCGTGCCGAGCAGGGTGCCGACGCCCTGTTCAACACGCTGGCAAGCGGCCAGTACACGCACCCGGACGGCCTGATTTATGGCGGCCAATCGCGCGAATGGTCGAACGTCACGCTCCAGACGATTATCGAGCGCGACCTGTCGCAGGCGCAGCGCATCGGCCTGATCGACTGGCACACGGGTATTGGCGAGTACGGCGAGCCGTTCTTCCTTTGCTTCAACGGCGAAGACAGTGCCGAGCAACGCGAAGCCGCCCGCTGGTGGGGTGCCGAACGTGTGCTCGATCAACGGCCGCACGGCCTGCGCCGCCCCGACTATCAGGGGCTCGTGTTCCGTGGCGTGGAGCAATTTGCCAAAGGCCGCCCGGTCATCGGGGCCGTAGTCGAATTCGGCACGCGTGGTTCGAACGCCAGCGTCGCCAACCGGCTCGATCAATGGCTGCGCTCGCGTGCACCGGCCAAGCCCGACGCCTTGCGCGACCGTCAATTGCGCGCGGACGTGCTCGACGCGTTCGTGCCGGTGTCGTCGGTGTGGCGCAACAGCGTGCTCACGCATGGCTTGCAAATCACGGCGCAGGCCATTCACGGACTGGCGAGCGCGCCTGAAGCCCCATGAGCGTCTGACCTTCCTGATACGAACCCAGCCAACCCCGACTCGGTGCCCCGCGGCTCAAGCCACATAAGCCGCGTCCTGCATCGATAGACACCAACAGGGTTCGTTTCCCGCTTTCCTTTTTAAATGATCGGCGACTGCCCGAGGGCGTCGCTCACCCTGAAACTGACGAATCGCCACTATGAAAGCCATTGTCCTGCGTGAACACGGCGGCAACGACGCCCTCCGTCTCGAAACCGATTTCCCCGATCCCGTGGCCGGTGACGGCGAAGTGGTGCTGCGCGTGCGCGCCTCGTCGCTGAACTATCACGACGTGTTCACCCGTCGCGGCATGCCCGGCATCAAGCTGCCGTTCCCCGTCATCATCGGGCTCGACGTCGCCGGTGAAATCGCCAGCATCGGCCCGGGCGTCGACGGCTGGCAAGTCGGTGAGCGCGTGCTGGTCGACCCGATCAATCGCGTGACCGGCGGCCTCGTAGGCGAGACCACCCACGGCGGTCTGGCCGAACTGTGCCGCGTTCCGGCGCACCAACTCGTGCGCCTGCCGGACGCCGTCTCGTTCGACGACGCCGCAGCATTGCCGGTGGCCTATGGCACTGCGTTGCGCATGATGCAGCGCATCGGGCAGGTGAAAGCCGGTGAGCGCGTGCTGATTCTCGGCGCCAGCGGCGGCGTCGGCGTGTGCGCCGTGCAACTCGCCAAGCTGGCCGGTGCAGAAGTGATCGCTTGTGCAGGCTCGGTCGAGAAAGGCGAGCGTCTGCGCGAAATCGGCGCGGACGACATCATTCTCTACACCGAAGAAGACTTTGTGGAAGTCGTGCGCACGCGTTACGGCAAGGCGGCACGCCGTCGCGGCGCCGGTAACAACGGCGGCGTGGACGTCGTGGTGAACTTCACCGGCGGCGACACGTGGACGCGCTCGCTGCGATGCCTGCGCCAAGGCGGCCGAATTCTGACGTGCGGTGCCACTGCCGGTTTCGATCCCAAGGAAGACCTGCGCTTCATCTGGACGTTCGAATTGCAAGTGCGCGGCTCGAACGGCTGGGAGCGCGAAGACCTGCACGAACTGCTCGACCTCGTGGCCTCGGGCAAGTTGCGCGTGCTCGTCGACAAGAAGTGGCCGCTGGAACAAGGTGCCGACGCCCTCGCCTCGCTGGAAAACCGCCAGATCGTCGGCAAAGTACTGGTGGCCGCATGAGCACCGCCGCCACCCCCGCCACCCTCTCCGCCGAACAGGTTCAGCAGGCGTTTGACAAGTCGACCTTCATCGCGTGGCTTGGCATGCGCGTGACCGGCATCGACCATGACGCGCAAACGCTCGACGTCGAGATTCCGTTTCAAAACGCGTTCGAGCGCGGCTCGGGCACCCGTCAGTGGCATGGCGGCCCGCTCGCGGCCGTGATCGACACGGTCGGTGACTTTGCCGTGGGCATGCTCGTCGGCCGCGGTCTGCCGACGGTCAATTTCCGCGTCGATTATCTGCGTCCGGCCATCGACACCGATCTGCGCGCCGTTGCCCGCGTGCGCCGCCTCGGCAAGAGCATCGGCGTAGCCGACGTCGATCTCTTCAATTCGCAGGGCGGCCTCGTGGCCATCGGCCGCGCGAGCTACGCCACGCTGCCACCGGCCTGAAGCGACGACCTGAAGCATCGATCTGAAGCGACGAAACCCGCCGCAACGACATTCGCCACACGTATCAAGGCACCAGCGCAAACGCGTGAGTGCCGCGTTTTCCGGAGTTCATCATGCGCAATACCCGGGGCATGTCCCGACGCCACTTCCTCTACCGCACCGCTGGCGGCACGCTCGCCACCGCCGCTGCCACTGTTGCCGGCACCACGGGCTGGCTGATCTCGCCGACGCGTGCCGTGGCGGCCGATGCGCCGGGTGCTGCTGTCCCGCGCCGTGGCGGCACGCTCGTGGCCAGTTGGGGCGGGCTCGAGCCGCAGGCGCTGTTTGTGCCGGGCGGTGGTGGCTCCAGCCCGTTCATGACCTCGACCAAGATTCTCGAACGCCTGCTGAAGATCGACGAGAAGCTGGCGTTTCAGCCGGTGCTTGCGACCGACGTGCGCGCCTCTGCCGACTTCAAGACCTATACCGTCGCGCTGCGCCAGAATGTGCGCTGGCACGACGGCACGCCGTTCACTGCCGACGATATCGTCTACAACGTGCAGGAACACTGGAAGCCGATCTCTGCGGGTGTCGCGCTTAAGGCGCTCAAGCGTGTGAGCGCGGTCGATGCGCATACCGTGAAGCTGGAATTCACCACCCCGGTGCCGGAGTTCTTCTTCAAGTCGATTCTCGCCGGTCAGTATCAGGTCGTCGTGCCCAAGCATCTGTATGCGGGCAAAGACATCATCACGAACCCGCTCAACAACACGCCCGTCGGCACCGGCCCGTGGAAATACGGGCAATGGGTGCGCGGCAGCCACGTCGCGTATTCCCGCAACGAGCAGTACTGGAACTCGGCGCAGCCGTATCCGGACAAGCTGATCATCCGCTGGTGGGGCGACCCGGCGTCGCGCGCCGCCGCGCTGGAAACCGGCGAACTCGGCGTGGCATTCTCGAACCCGGTGCCCGGGCGCGAGATCGACCGTCTGGTCAAGACCGGCAAGATCGTGCTCGATACCAAGGGCTATGAAAACGCCGCGTGGACGGTCACCGTCGAATTCAATCAACGACGCGAACACGTCAAACGCCGTGAAGTCCGGCAGGCGCTGCTGCTCGCCATCGACCGCAAGTTCATCATCGACACGATCTACTTCGGGCGCGGCAAACCGGCGGTGTCGCCGATCTTCCGCAGCAACCCGCTGTTCTTCACCGACGACGTGCCCAAGTATCCGTTCGACCCGGCCAAGGCCAACGCGCTGCTCGATGCCGCCGGGCTGCCCAAAAAGAACGGCTCGCGCTTCACTATCAATCTCGTCGCCGCCGCGTGGTTCGAAGAGAACGCGAAGCTCGGCCAGTATCTGAAGCAGGCATTTCAGGACGTCGGCATCACCGTGAAGCTCGATTCGGTGGACCGTGCCACGGCACTCAAGCGCATCTACAGCGATTACGACTACGACATCGCCGTGTCGAACTTCACCGCGCCGCTGGAGCTGGTGCCGGTGGTGACGCAATTCTTCACGACGGACGGCATCGTCAAGGGCGCGGCGTTCCGCAACGCGACGGGCTATTCGAACCCGGCCATGGATGCGTTGGTCGACCGGCTCACGGTCGAGACCGATAACGCCAAACGCAAGCAGCTCGCGCACGACTTCGCCCGTCTGGCGGCCACCGATGCGCCTTTGGTGCCGCTCGTCGAGATGGAATCGTTCACGCTCTCGCGCACCAACGTGCGCAGCGCCACGACCAGTGCCAACGTGCAGGGCGATGCGCTCGCCGACGTCTGGCTTGCGTCGTGACGGCTCGATGAGGAGGCGACTGCCATGGTGACGCGTCTGTTGTTCCGCCGTCTGGTGCAGGCCGTGCCGCTGCTGCTTGGCGTCATCGTCATGAACTTCTGCCTAATCCAGTCGGTGCCCGGCACGCTGCTCGACGTGATGACCGCCGAGCAGCAGGTCACCGACCCGGCATTGATCGAGCGCCTGCGCGTGACGTATGGCATGGACAAGCCACTGTGGGAGCAGTTGCTGCATTACGTCAACGCCGTCGCGCATCTCGATCTCGGCTATTCGTATCGTCACAACCTGCCGGTGTTCGACGTGATCATGGCGCACCTGCCGGCCACGCTCGTGCTGATGCTCGCCAGTCTGGTGATCGCCGTGCTGGTCGGTGTGACGGCAGGGGTCGTGGCGGCGGTGAACGTCAACACTTGGCGCGACACGCTCGTCTCGGCCGCTGCCGTGGTGTGCTTCGCCGCGCCGAGTTTCTGGCTCGGCATCATGATGATCATTCTGTTCTCCGTGAAGCTCGGCTGGTTTCCCGTGGGTGGCATGACGACCATCGGCATGGACTACGGCACCGGTGTCATCGGCGCGTGGCATGCGTCGCTCGACGTGCTGCATCACCTCGCACTGCCCGCCCTCACGCTGGGCCTTTTCTACGCGGCCACCTATGCGCGCGTCATGCGCGCGTCGATGCTCGAAGTCGCTCGGCAGGATTACGTGCGCACGGCACTCGCCAAAGGTCTTACACGCCGTGCAGTGATCGTGCGGCACATGGTGCGCAATGCCATGTTGCCGGTGGTCACGCTGCTCGGCCTGCAATTGGGCACAGTGCTCGGCGGCAGCATCGTCGTCGAAGCGGTGTTCAGTTGGCCCGGCATCGGCGGCGTGCTGTTCGACAGCGTGATGAGCCGCAACTACCCGGTCGTGCTCGGTCTGCTCGTGCTGAGTTCGGCGCTCGTCATCGTCGCGAATATCGCCGTCGATCTGCTCTACACGCGACTCGATCCCCGCATCCGGACACAAGCGTCCTGAGCGGCTCGCTCGCGGCACTTCAAGGTACTTCCAAAGCCCCCGGCTACACGCTTATGACTTCTTCCGCCGATCCGACACTCGATGCGCTTGCCCCGGCCGGTGCCTCCGGTGGCAAAGCCCGAACCAGGCGCGACCACCGCGCGTGGCAACAATTCCTTCGTCATCGCGGCGCCGTGGCGGGCGCGGTGTTGCTCGCGCTCATCGTCATCGTCGCGTTGGGGGCGGGATGGTGGTATCCGGGCGACCCGCTGCGCATCGTGGCAGCACCCGAACTCTGGCCGTTCGAGCAATGGCAATACCCGCTCGGCACCGACGCGCTCGGACGGGACATTGCCGCCCTGCTCGCCCATGGCGCACGCGCCACGCTCGCCATCGGGCTCGTCGCGAGTCTCGCCGCCACGGCGATTGGCGTGAGCATCGGGGCCATGGCGGCGTGGTGCGGCGGCTGGCTCGACGAAGTGCTCATGCGCTTCACCGAACTGTTCCAGATCGTCCCCAACGTGGTGTTCGTGCTGACCGTCGTGGCGATTCTCGGCCCGCGCATCGAGAACACGGTGATCGCCGTGGCGCTCGTGTCGTGGCCGCCCATTGCGCGGCTGACACGCGCCGAATGCCTCTCTTTCAAGTCACGCGAGTTCGTGCAGGCGTGCCGCACGGTCGGCCTGTCGCCGTGGCGCATCGCCCTGCGCGAAGTGCTGCCCAATGCGCTGCCGCCCGTGCTCGTGATGGGCACGCTCGTGGTGGCCGGCGCGATTCTGTACGAGTCGGTCATCGCGTTCCTCGGTCTGGGCGACCCGAACGTCGCGAGCTGGGGCCGCCAGATCGGCGAGGGCCGCACGCTGATCCGCTCGTCCTGGTATCTGTGCGCCGAACCCGGCATCGCGATCATGCTCGCCGTACTCGCGCTGAACCTCGTCGGCGACGGCCTGAACGACGCCCTCAATCCGTCACTGCGCAAACGCTGATTCCGCGACTTTGCGCTGACCTTGTTACCTCTTTTGTTGCCTGAACGTCATGACTCACCGCTGGCATAACCTCGGCGACCTCGTCGACCGAACCCTTCCTCTGGACACGCCCGCCATCGTCGACCTGCGCGATGCGGCCCGTCCGGTCACGTACACGCACGCCGATATTCACCGGCTGGCGGGCGGTGTCGCCGCCACGTTGCGCGCGCGCCGCCTGCCCGCTGGCGCGCATGTCGCTATCGCCTCGCTCAACCGCGCGGAGTTCCTGATCGCCTACTTCGGCATCATGCGTGCCGGATACATTGCCGTGCCGATCAACATCAAGCAGTCGCGCGAAATTCTCGACTACGTGATTGATGACGCAGACATCGCCCTCTCGTTCGTCGACGGTGCCCGCCGCGAGGCGCTCGCTGCGCGCGTGCCCGTGATCGACTTCGACGACGCCGGTCCGGAAGGCTTCGCGGCGCAAGTGCAGCCGGCCGACTTCCCGTCCGTGCAACCGCAGGATGACGACGTCGCGCAGATGCTCTACACGTCCGGCTCGACGGGCAAGCCCAAGGGCGTGCCGCTCACGCATGCGGGACAACTCTGGGCGCTGGCCGTCAACTACGCCAAGCCGAAAGACCCGGCGGCAGAGCGCTATCTGCTCGCGCAACCGCTCTTTCACATGAACGGTCTGTTCATGGCGAAGCGCGCGTTCTCCGTGAACGGCACGATCGTGATTCTGCCGTCGTTCGACGTGCCGTCGTATGTCGACGCACTGGAGCGCTACCGCATCACTGTACTGACCGCCGTGCCGACGATGTTCGCGCGTCTGATCAAGGACCCGCAGACGCTGGCCGGGCGCGATTTCCCGGCGCTCGCACGCGTCATGCTCGGCTCAGCCCCCATGAGCGTGGCGCTGCTCGACCGCATTCAGGCCGCATTCCCCAAGACCCACATCCACCACGGCTACGGCACGACGGAAGCGGGGCCGAGCATCTTCGGCCAGCATCCCGATAGCATCCCCCTGCCCCCGCTCGCCCTCGGCTATCCGATCTCGCCCGACGCCGTGAAGCTCGTCGACGGCCTCGATGCCAACCAAGGCGTGCTGTGCATGCGCAACCCGGCGGTCATGCATGGGTATCACCGTCTGCCGGAGAAGTCGGCACAAGTGCTCGATGACGGCTGGTATTACAGCGGCGACGTGATGCGCCGCGACGCCAATGGGTTCTTTTACTTTGTCGGTCGCGCCGACGACATGTTCGTCTGCGCAGGCGAAAACATCTATCCGGTCGAAGTCGAGAAGCTGCTCGAAGCGCACCCGGAAGTTCGTCAGGCCAGCGTGGTGCCGTTGCCCGACGAAGAGCGCGCTGCCGTGCCCGTCGCGTTCGTCGTGCGCCAGCCGGGCAGCACGCTCACGGTTGAAGCGCTCAAGCAACACGCGCTCGCCAACGGCCCGGCCTATCAGCATCCGCGCCGCGTCTCGTTCGTCACCGAACTGCCTTGGGCGGGCACCAACAAGGTCGATCGCCACGCGCTGCTGCAACAGGCGCGGGCGCTGGAATCTCAAGGCGGTTGGAGCGACAGCCGTCACAACAACACCCAAACCTCCGGAGCCCTCACGTCATGACGCTCGTCCCCCCGACAGACCCCATTCGTCTCGACGGCAAAGTCGCGCTGGTCACCGGCGCAAGCCGTGGTATTGGCCGCGCGATCGCCAAGGCACTGGCCGCACGCGGTGCTACGGTCGCCGTTCATTACAACGCCGCAAAGCAGGATGCGGACGATCTCGTTGCAACACTCACCACCAGTGGCGCGAAAGCCTTCGCGGTAAACGCGGATCTGTCCGCAGCGGATGGCGCGAGCACGCTTATCGAGCGCTTCCTTTCCGCGCTAACTGAACGCGATCTCGCACCGAAGTTCGACATTCTCGTGAACAACGCTGGCGTGGGCTTGCGCGCGCGCATCGATGCCGTGACGCCGGAAGACTTCGACCGCGTGTTGCAAGTCAACCTGAAATCGCCGTTCTTCCTCACGCAACGGGCACTGGGCGCACTGCGCGACGGGGGGCGGATCGTGAATGTGTCGTCCATCGGCACACGCGCTGCCTATCCCGAGATGAGCGTCTATGCGCCGGCGAAAGCCGGACTGGAAGCGTTCACGCTGCTGCTCGCCGCCGAACTGGGCGCACGCGGCATCACGGTCAACGCCGTGTTGCCCGGCGCGACCGCTACCGATCTGAACCGGCGCGCGAGCGACCCGGTCGCGAGTCAGGAGATCGCCCGCACGGTCGCCCTCGGGCGCGTCGGTGAGCCCCGCGATATTGCGGACATCGTGGCGTTTCTCGCCAGCGACGCCGGGCGCTGGATCACCGGCCAATGTATTGACGCGAGCGGTGGTCAGCGCCTCTGAGCGCTCACCAACGACTCGCGGCCCCTTCGCGAACTTCACGGATCGTCACCATGACCTCTCTGCTCGACGTCGAACATCTCACCCTCGATCTGCCGCCCAATGCAGATCGCCGTCATGCACTGCACGACGTGTCGTTCTCACTCGGGCAGGGCGAAATCCTGTGCATGGTGGGTGAAAGCGGCTCAGGCAAGTCGATGACCGCCAGCGCGCTGCTGGGGCTGCTGCCCTCTGGCGTACAGGCCAGTGCCGGACGTATCGCGTGGCACGGCGAAGGCAATCTGCTGACGTTGCCCGAAGCCGAGCGCCGCCGGTGGCGAGGCTCGCGCATCGGCATGATCTTTCAAGAGCCGATGACTGCGCTCAACCCGCTGCGCACCATCGGCGATCAGATCGCCGAGGTCTATCGCACGCACACGCGGCTGCCCGGCAGTACCATCCGGGCGCGCATGCTCGACTGGCTCGATGCGGTGCAGATTCCGTCGCCCTCCGACGCCGCGAAGCGATACCCGCACGAACTCTCCGGCGGGCAGCGGCAACGCGCCATGATTGCAATGGCGCTTGCACTGGAACCCGAATTGTTGATTGCCGACGAGCCGACTACCGCGCTCGATGTGACCACGCAAGCGCAAATCCTCACGCTCATTCGCGATCTTCAGCAACGCAAGGGCACCGGCGTGTTGTTCATCACGCACGACTTTGGCGTGGTTGCCGAGATTGCCGATCGCGTCGCGGTGATGCGCCACGGCAAGATCGTCGAACAGGGGACGGTCGATGCAGTGCTCACACGCCCATCGCACGACTACACGCGTGCATTGATTGCAGCGGTGCCTGAGTTGCCGTTGTTCGAGCCATCGTCAGCACGGGGTGGCCACACGCCACACACACCGGACGTCACGCCACCGGTGCTGCGTATCGAGAAAGTCCAGAAGTCCTACGGCAAACATGGCTGGCTCGGCAAGAAGCACCTTCACACGGCCGCCTTGCGAGATGTGAATCTGCAAGTGGGCAGCGGTCAGACGCTCGGGATCGTCGGTGAAAGCGGTTCGGGCAAGTCGACACTGGCGCGAACGATCCTTCGATTGGTGACGCCCGACGCCGGGCGCATTCTCTATCGCGACGCGGACCTCGCGCCAGAATCTCTCGATGCCGCTTCGCGCGTGAAGGGGCTCGATATCCAGATGGTGTTTCAGGATCCGTTCAGTTCGCTCAACCCGCGCCGTCGCGTCGGCGATATCGTCACGCAAGGGCCGATGGCGCGTGGTGAATCTCACCAGCAGGCCCATGACCATGCACGCGAGTTGTTCGAACTTGTGGGGTTATCTGCCGACGCACTCGATCGCTTTCCGCACGAATTCTCCGGAGGACAGCGCCAGCGCATCGGGCTCGCTCGCGCATTGGCCATGCGGCCCAAAGTGCTGGTGGCCGATGAACCGGTCTCCGCGCTCGACGTCTCCGTGCAGGCGCAGGTGCTGCGACTGCTCGCACGGCTCCGATCGGAGCTTGGCCTGTCGATGGTATTCATCACGCACGATTTGCGCGTGGCAGCGCAATTGTGCGATCACATCGCGGTCATGAAGTCGGGCAACGTGGTCGAGTATGGCGATACGTCGGCGATCTTCGGCGCGCCGTCGCATCCGTACACGCGCTCGCTGCTCGATGCCATTCCGGGGCGCGGCTGGCGCGACGCACCGTCGCTCTCCGCTGCCTGATCCGGAGATGAACCTACTTGCGCAATTCGGCGATGGAGAAGTACGGCAGCCACGCACCTGCCGTCGACAGACTGGCGAACACCTGTTCCTTCGTCTGCGCAAGGAAGGTCTCGATATGACGGCGGGCGAGCGCTTCGGCGCGCGACGGGTTGCTCGCCGCGAGCGCCGAGATGATGCTTTCGTGATCGCTCTCGATGCGGGGCCGGATGCCCTGCACGCCAAAGCCCAGCGACACCAGCCGTTCCATATCGTCCATCAACCCGGCCAGCGTTCGATACAGCCGGGCGTTGCCGCTGGCCGCCGCGATCGTCAGATGGAATTTTCGGTTGGTGTGCAGAAACCAGTCGATCTGATGGCCGATGGGCTTGTGTGCATTGGGGGCTTCGCAAGCATCGTTTAGACGCTGTAGCAGGTCGGTGTCGACGTTGCCGCAGGCCAGCCGGGCGGCCATGGGCTCAAGCTGCGCGCGGAGGTTGAAGATCTCTTCGACGTCGGCCAGCGTGATCGGCGCGATGCGATAGCCTTGCCGGGGAATCGCACGCGCGAACCCTTCGTGCACGAGCCGTACGAGCGCGACCCGGCAACTGGCACGGCCAATCTCGTAGCGGCGCATCAGTTCCGCCTCGCTGATGATCGTGCCCGGCATGATCGCGCAGGCCAGCACGTCGCGCCGGATGCGTTCATACGCTTCTTCGCCGCGTGCGATGGCGGCGACGTCGGCGGGTGCCGGGTCTCCCCCCGCGTCGGGTGAAGCATTCGATGAGAATTTCATGGGCGTCAGTACCCTCGCGTAGCGTCGTAGACAAACGGCAGTGGCGCGCCTCGCAAGTGCGCTCCGAGCACATCGGCCACCTGCCGCGCCCGCGCCGCATACGACACGGTGGAGGCGATGTGCGGTGTGATGACGATCTTCGGATGCCGCCGCAGCGCGTCGCCGGGGGGCAGCGGTTCGAGATCGAAGACGTCGAGAACGGCCGAGCGCAATCGGCCGCTGTCGAGGGCGTCGAGCAACGCCTGCCGGTCCAGATGCGCGCCGCGCCCGACCTGAATCAGGCTGGCACCGGTGGGCAGACGAGCGAATAGCCCGCGATCCAGAATGCCCCGCGTCGCGGGCGTATCGGGCAGGAGATTGATCAGAATGTCGGTCTGCGACAGCATCGCGTTGCGCTGCGATTCACCGGCAAAGACATTCACGCCGTCGAGCGATTTCGGCGTGCGTGCCCAGCCGTTCACTTGGAAACCATGGACGCGCAGCCGCGTCGCCACGGCACGGCCCAGTTCGCCCAGCCCCAACACACTGACGCGGGTGTCGCGGGCGAGCCGCCCCGTGCGCGCGTTGGCCCACTCGCCATCGCGCTGCGCGGCAATCAGTACCGGCATGTCGCGCACGATGGAGAGCGCCGCCCACGTCACGTAGTCGCTCATGCGCTCGCGCGTTTCGTCGGTCATCATGCGTACGATCGGCACATCCGCCGGCAACGCCGGGTCCGCCAGAATATGGTCGACGCCCGCTGCCGCGCTCAAAATCAATCGCAATTTCGGGTAGTCGGCCAGCCGCCCGTGATCGGGCTGAAACACGAGCGCGTATTTCACGCAGCGTGCATCGACGAAGGGATCGTCCCAGCCGTACACCCGCAGTCCGGGCATCAGGCGAGCGAAATGATGCTGCCACTCCGTGAGCGCCGCCTCACCGCCCGACTTGATCAATAACGTATCGCCTTGCATGACTTCACTGCTGGTTTGCTTCTGGCCGAATCGGGCCAAATCGGACCACTTCGGACGGCCCGCACGCGTGAGGGCCAACGGACGAAGTAGCCCTTCATGGTAATGACCCGCCCGCGTGCGGCTAACCAATGGATATCGAAAAGCAAATAAGTGCCCGAGAGAAATAAGCTTTGCATCCGGGTCATAACGGTTCGCAGCGGTTGGCAGCGGTTCACAACGGCTCGCGCGCCCGGCCCCGTCTCGCATGGCGAGAAATTCAAAGAATTTTTGCGCCCTCGTACTCCCTGCCGAAACAGGCCGTCACCCTGTGCAGATCACCGCCTGACGCGGTTGATCACCATGCTGCAACGCAACAATCCCGGCGATTATTTCCAATTCCGAAATGATCAATCCGGCGCGTGGGCATTGCCCCGGCCTGCGGGTAACCGCTATAGTTGCCCCGCCCCCGCGACGCGATGTGCGGATTCGTTAATGTGTGAAGTGCATATTGGATGGACCCATCGCATTTGCGTCATGTTGCAACGTGATTAACGCGATGCCGCACATCGCCAATAGAAATGAGAGACACAGTCACAACGAGCGCCGACACCACCAACGCCCCGCCCACGCCGGAAGAAGTGCGCAAACGCGTCTTCGCCATCGTGGCGGCCTCGTCCGGGAATCTGGTCGAGTGGTTCGACTTTTATATCTATGCGTTCTGCGCGATCTACTTCGCGCCGGCGTTCTTCCCGAGTTCCGACCCGACGGCGCAGTTGCTCAACACGGCGGGTGTGTTCGCGGCGGGCTTCCTGATGCGCCCGATCGGCGGCTGGATCTTCGGCCGTATCGCCGACCGTCAGGGCCGCAAGAACTCGATGGTCATCTCCGTGATGATGATGTGCTTCGGCTCGCTGCTCATCGCCGCGCTGCCCACGTACGCCAGCATCGGCAACTGGGCACCGGCGCTGCTGCTGTTCGCACGTCTGCTGCAAGGTCTGTCGGTCGGTGGCGAGTACGGCACCACGGCAACCTACATGAGTGAAGTCGCGCTCAAGGGCCGTCGCGGCTTCTTCTCGTCGTTCCAGTACGTGACGCTCATCGGCGGCCAGTTGCTCGCCGTGCTCGTGGTCGTAGTGCTTCAGCAGTTGCTCGACGAAGCCGAACTCAAGGCATGGGGCTGGCGCATTCCGTTCGTGGTCGGTGCGATCACGGCCGTGGTGGCGCTCATGCTGCGCCGTACGCTGCACGAAACCTCGACGGCTGCCAGCCGTACGAATAGCGAAGCCGGCACGCTCGCGGGTCTGTTCCGTAACCACAAGGCCGCGTTCTTCACGGTGCTGGGTTACACGGCCGGCGGCTCGCTGATCTTCTACACGTTCACGACCTACATGCAGAAGTATCTGGTCAACACGGCCGGCATGCCGATCAAGACCGCCAGCTACATCATGACGGGCTGTCTGTTCGTGTACATGTGCATGCAGCCGATCTTCGGCATGCTGTCGGACCGTATCGGCCGTCGTAACAACATGCTGCTGTTCGGTTTTCTCGGTGCGATTGCCGTGGTGCCTATCCTGACGGCGCTCAAGACTGTGCAAAGCCCGATCGCGGCGTTCCTGCTGATCTCGCTGGCCCTGGCCATCGTGAGCTTCTACACGTCGATCAGCGGCATCGTGAAGGCCGAGATGTTCCCGACGGAAGTCCGTGCACTGGGCGTGGGCTTGGCCTACGCGGTCGCTAACGCGATCTTCGGCGGCTCGGCGGAATACGTGGCCCTCGGCCTGAAGAAGGCCGGTCAGGAGCCGACGTTCTACTGGTACGTCACGGCCATGATGGTGATCGCGTTCTTCGTCAGCCTGCGCTTGCCGCGTCAGGCGAAGTACCTGCATCACGAGCATTGATGCCGCAAACCGGCGCGCTGGGCTCGCGCCGGTCTGTCACTGCATGACACGTCCCGCCTCCCCGGCGGGACGCTCAGCCTCCCGCCTTGCTTCAGTCCCCCTTCCCCCGAATCAGTCGCATAAAATCCCTTGACCCTCACGTTACGTGAGCCTTCAGCCTTGTCTTACGCCAGAAGATGATGGGAGTGCCCGGATGTTGCTCAAAGTCGGTGAATTAGCCAAACGTAGCGGCCTGACGGTGCGCACGCTCCACCACTACGACACGCTCGGCCTGCTCACGCCTTCGGCGCGCTCCGATGCCGGTTATCGACTCTACGACCGCCACGACGTTGCCCGCCTGCACCAGATTCAGGCGCTGCGCCGTTTCGGGATGTCGCTCACCGACATCGGGACTTGGTTGGCAAGACCCGACGTTCCGCTGGCCTCGCTGATTACCCGCCAGATCGACATGCTCACGCATCAGATCGACGAGGCCGCCCGGCTGCGCGACCGGCTCACCGGCTTGCGCACGCAACTGGACAGCGGCGAAGCGCCGGATCTTGCCGAATGGCTGACAACGCTGGAGTTGATGACCATGTACGACAAGTACTTCACGAAAGACGAACTCGCCCGCCTGCCGCTGTATCAGAACGACGTCGCGCGCGAGACCGAATGGCCCGCACTGGTGGCCCATGTGCAGGCGCTGATGGCAAGCGGCGACACGCCGCAGAGCACGGCGGCGCAGGCAGCCGCCCGCCGCTGGATGGCGATGGTCGAGCGCGATACGGGCGGCGACGCCCGGCTGCTCGCCAAGCTCAATCACATGCACACGACCGAATCGCAGATGGTGACGCAAACGGGCATCACGCCCGAACTGATGCGCTTCGTGCAGGAAGCCTTCGCGCAAACGAAGTTCGCGATCTACGCGAAGTACCTCGACGAGGATGAATTCCGCTTCTTGCAGGCGAACTATCTGACCTACACGTATGAATGGCCCGTGCTGATTGGCGAGCTACGCGATCATCTGGAAAAAGGCACGCCGCCGCAGTCGCCCGACGTCCAGACGCTCGTGCAACGGTGGATGACGTACTTCCGCTCGTACGCGGGCGACAATCCCGCGACACACGCGAAGATCCGAGCTGCCCATTTGAACGAGCCGGAATTGATGGCGGGCACGTTGGTCGATGCGCGCCTGATCGATTACCTCAAACAAGGCATGGCGTCGCTTCGGCCGCAATAACGGTCGGGCGTGATCGGCGACGCAGAGGAAGATGAGAGGTCGGCGCGCTCAAGGCGCGTCGTCGGCGTCGCGCTGGGCGGCCTGCCAGATGGCATCGAGCACGTGATGCGGCTGGTGGCGCCGCCGGTATAACGCAATGTCGAAACCAATCTGCCAGTCTTTGCCACCGACGATGGCGAGCGTCCCCCGGCTGACGTCGTCGGCCACCAAGCGCTGCGGCAGCCATGCGATGCCCGCACCGCGCCGTGCCATCGCCAGAATCGCCTCGTAGGAATCGGCCTGATAGACAGGCTTGAGCGTCGGCCGGTTCGGCATTTCCGCCAGATGGCGCGCCAGCACGGCGCGCAGGGTGAGCGTGCGGGCAAACGCCAGCCATGGAATCGGTGTCGGCCCGGCCGCCAGACGGTATTTCGCGCGCCCCTTCGCGTCGAGCGCGCTCACCGGCACCAGCACCTCACGCGACACCGTCAGCCAGTCGAAGCGCTCGCGATCGATGAGCAATCGTGTGTGCGGGCTCGAATAGACGAGCAGCAGATCGACCTCGCCCGACGCCAGCCGCAGAATCGCTTCCTCGGCGCCGCTGGTCGAGAGCGTGGCCGTGAAAAAGCCGATGCGCGAGGCCGTCGCTTCATACCAGTCGGGGAAAAACGTCGCGGCCAGCGTGCGGCCGGTCGCGATCTTCAGGTTGTTTTCGAGCGTGGGGGCGGCGTCCTGCAAATGCGTGCGGGCGCCGTGCAGAATTTCAAGCGCGTTGGTCGCTGCATCGAGAAAAACAGTACCTGCGGCGGTGAGTTCGAGCGGCTTGGTGCGCTCCACGAGCCGGGTGCCGACCCATTCTTCCAGCGCACGAATGCGCCGCCCGAACGCCGGGTGCGTGACGAAACGGTTCTCGGCCGCCCGCGTAAAACTGCGCGTGCGGGCGAGTTCGACGAAGTCTTCAAGCCACCGGAGTTGCATGCCGTTTCCTCACGCCAACAGGTTTGCGAGCGTCAGATCAGCCCTTCGAGAGCGACTTGAGCGCGTGCCGGATACCGTCGGACACGCTCGTGCCTTCCGGCACCGTCTTAACGGCGGCGAGCGCTTCCTTGTCGGAATAGCCCAGTGCCAGCAGCGCGTTGACCACATCGCTCTTGTGATCGTGCGGCTTCGCGGTACCGGGCGCCGTGCCCAGTTCTGCGCCGAGCTTGCCCTTGAGTTCGAGCAGCAGACGCTCGGCAGTCTTCTTGCCGATGCCCGGAATCTTGACCAGACGGCCCGACTCTTGCAGCGTCACGGCCTGCGCAATGTCGGCCACGCTCATGCCCGAGAGGATCGCGAGCGCGGTGCGTGCGCCCACGCCGGAGATCTTCAGCAATTCGCGGAAGGTGTTGCGCTCGTCCACGGAGCCAAAGCCGAACAGCAGTTGCGCGTCCTCGCGCACGATGAACTGCGTGAGCAGCGTCACACGCTCGCCAACGTTCGGCAAATTGAAGAAGGTGCTCATCGGCACCGAGATTTCGTAGCCAACGCCCTGACAATCGACCAGGAGATGCGGCGGATTCTTTTCCAGCAAGATGCCGGAGATGCGGCCAATCATTGACGCCCCGAGAGAGTGACTTTTCAGGCGGCAAGTGTAGCAAACGGCGGGCGTGACGCGGGGGCCAGCTTTCGGCGCCCCGGCCAGCATGGGTTACGACGACGCACGCCCGGCAGCAAACCGCGCAATGTCGTCCGAAAACGCTCAGCGCAGGCCGTCGAGCAGCTTGTGCGCGTTCTCCGTACGGATAGCCTCGGCCAGCGCCGGGTCGGCGTCGGCCAACTGCGTGTGCGGTGTGAGCAGCCCCATCGGGAACGGCCAGTCGGAGCCGAATAGCACATGGTCTCGCCCGAACACCGATGCGCTCAGCGCAAGCGCCTGCGGATCGTGCACGATGCTGTCGACATAGAAGCGCCCGAGCGTCGTGCGCGGCGTCGGCAGCGACGTATCGACGCCGGGCCGGGCCGTCCGGTAGCCGCGCTCGTACCGGCCGGCGAGTATGGCTGTTGCGCCACCGCCGTGCGCCAGACAGAAGCGGATCTTCGGATGCCGTGCGGCGACGCCGCCAAACACCAGATGCGAGGCCGCCACGGCAGTCTCCACCGGGTTGCCCATCAGGTTCTCGAGATAGAAGTTGGCGAGGCGCGTGTCGCAGCAATGGCCCGGATGCAGGAACACGAACGCCCCCTGCCGGTCGAGCACACGCCATAACGGTGCATAAGCGTCGTCGGACAGCGTGCCGTCGTACCCGCCAGCCGCCGCTGCGTAACGCGTCTCCCGAGTATTTGCCGCCGCGATTTCTTGCGCCAGTTCGGGATGCTCAAGCGGCAGATGCACCAGCGCGGAGAGTCGCGACTCGTGCTTCGCACAAACATCGGCCAGCGCATCGTTGACATACCGGCACCAGACACGCGCGCCCTCTTCAGCGAGATGCGCGCGATATAGCGGCGGGGGAATCGACACCCACGCGCGCTCGATGCCTTGCTCGTCCATCCACGCGATCAGCGATTCCGGCGAGAACAGTGCGCCGATGCCGACGATGTGACCGTCGACGTCGAGCTTGCGCTGCGAAGCGTCCCAGCGCACGCCGTCAATGCCCAACAGCCGCGATGGCTCGATGGGGGCGAGGTGCGCGTGTACATCCAGCGCAATGCGAGGTATTGCCATGGCCCTTGCTCCGGTTGTGTTGCCCACTGCCGCATGCCGGTCATCTGCCGGCTTCAGCGACGATCAGCGTGGCTCCAGATTCGCGTTCATGTCCTTGCCCCAGAACTCGGGCGACCAGCGCGGCCCCCACGTGTAAGGCAGGTCATTCCAGTCGCGACACACCCACGCGCTGGTGATCTTGTCCATGTCGGCGTAGAACTCGACCCAACTGCCCCACGGGTCGCGCACGTAGTGAAACAGGTTCGACGCGATGGCGTGCCGCCCCGGCCCGAACCCGTCGCCATAGCCGGCGTCACGCATGCGCCACGCGCCGTAGCCGATATCGTCGAAGCCCGGCACCTGAAAGCTCGCGTGCTGAAAGCCCCGGTGCGTGCTGTTGATCAGCCCGAAGCAATGGTGGTCGATCACGCCCACACCTGCCGCCATGAACGCCACTTTGCCCGCCGCGCGGTCCGTCGTTCGCAGGCCGAGAACATCCGCATAGAAGCGCTCGGCGCGCTCCCATTCGTTCGTGAAGATCAGCAGGTGACCGATACGCAACGGTACGCGCGACTTGTCCAGCGTTTGCCACAGATTGACGTCTACCCGCCGCGACTCGCCGCCGAAGTTGTACGTCGGCATCGCCACGCGCGGCAGGGCTTGCGCCGCCGCGGGCAGCAGATGAATCCACGTGCCCCACGGGTCTTCGAACCACAGGCCCTCGCGTTGCCAGTCACCGGGCGCTTGCGTGTGCACCTTCAGACCGTTGGCTTCGATTTGGGTGACGAAGGCGTCGACGGTGTCGGGCTCGATACGAAACGACAGATGATGCAGCCGCTTCTGATCGCCGCGCGTGAGGACGATTTCGTCGCCGCTGCGGCCGAGGCAATTGCACAACAGCGCCCGCCCGTCGGCGGACGGCGTCACGTCGAGACCGAACGTGCCGTAGAACTTGCTCGCGCTCTCCAGATCCGGCACCGTCATACCGAAGCCATTGAGTCCGCTGACTGCCACCTTATCCATGAGAATCCTCGTCGAGTTGCCGTCGTCAGGCCTGTACCGGTGCGTCGATCTTCACACCGGATTCGCCACGCAGATTCGCCTTCACCAGACGATTGCGCAACTCGCCCAGCCCGCTGCCGCGCACGATGACGTCGTCGCCTTCGTGCAGGAAAATCTGCGGCTCGCGTGCGTTACCCACGCCACTCGGCGTGCCGGTGAGCAGCACATCGCCCGCGCGCAAGGTCATGCCGAACGACAGTTCCGCGATGAGCTCAGGAATGGAGAAGGCCATCTGCGCCGTGCTGGCCGATTGCAGCACGGTGCCGTTCACCACGCATTCGAGATGCACGCGTGCCGGGTCGATTTCGTCGGCAGGCACCAGCCACGGGCCGAGCGGCATCGAGGCGTCGATCGACTTCCCCTTCAGCCATTGGCCGCCGTGACGGCGTTGCAGATCGCGTTGCGATACGTCGTTCGCGAGGCAATAGCCCCACACGTGCTCCATCGCACGTTCCACCGGAATGCTGCGGCCCGTTTTTCCGATCACGACAACCATCTCGGCTTCGTAATCCCATTTGGCGGAGACGGTGGCGTCGTAAGCAATATCATCGTACGGGCCGAGGACGGTGTCGGGCCCCTTGGTGAAGAACGTCGGCGCCGTCGGCTTCGGCACATCCTGCCCGTCGCGCTTGCCCTTGCCTTCTTCGAAGTGATCCCAGTAGTTCCAGCCCGTACACAGCACGTCACGTCGAAAACGCGTGATGGGGGCGAGCAAATGCGCATCGATTGCCGGCACGCGCTCGGCCTGTGCCGCCGTGGCGTACTCGCGCGCCTGCGCAAGTGCAGGGGCACCGCCTTCGATCAGGGAAACCATATCGCCCATGGCGACTGGCAGCAGCACCCATGCGTCGTCGTGACGAATGGCGATACGTTGTTGATTCTTGTGAAGCAGCGTAGCGAAAGCCATGACGTGTCTCAGTTGTCTCGCGTTGTCTTGCAGGATTCGAATCGCATCAAGAAAAGCCGTCAGGCGTTGGGCAATACGGCGATCGCATTGATTTCGATGAGATAGTCGGGCGACACCATTTTCGTGACCTCGACCATCGTCGATGCGGGCAGTGGCGGACGGAAGTATTCGCGACGCACTTTGTGAATGGCTTCGAAGTGTTCCATGTTGCGCACGTACACATCCACACGGCACACGTCATCAAGCGTGCCGCCCGCAGCGGTCACCGCATTCTTGATGTTCTCGCACACCTGACGCGTCTGCGCTTCGATGTCGCCGACACCCGCAATGCTGCCGTCGGGGCAACGTGCCGTCATGCCCGAGATGAACACAAGCTTGCCGCGTGCCTCGATGGTCGTTGCCTGCGAGAAATGCCCATTGGGTGTGCGCAGGGCGTCGGTACTGATCTGTTCTTTTGCCATGATGAGAGTCCTGTTCTGCTGCGGGAAAACGTCAAAGGGATTGCCATGCGGCAGGCACGTCGATGCCGGCCGCGCGCGCGAGTTCGCTCAACTGTCTGGCCGTATCAGCTGACACGGGGCACTGTTCGCAGTGGTCCTGCGCGAACTGCCAACTCTGTTCGCCGGGACTGAAGACGCGGGCGACACCCGGTGCAGGCTGCGATTCGCGCACGGCGCGCGCGAAATCGCTGGCACGTTGTGCGAGCGGTTGTTGCAAGCCGAAGTGCGAGGGATCGATAGCGAGAAATGCCTGAGCGCTGCCGTAGGGCGTGGCGGTGTCGCCATACAGCGGCTGTACTTCGTTGCCCACTGCGCCGTCAGACAAGCCGCCGCACAACAGATCAACCATGAACGCCAGCCCGAAGCCTTTCGGCCCCGCGGCCGGCAGTAACATGCCGGCAATGGCGGTCGCCGGGTCGCGGGTCGGTGCGCCTTGTGCGTCGGTGGCCCAGCCGTCGGGAAGGGTTTTGCCAGCGCGTTCCGCGAGCCGAATCTTGCCCATCGCGCTGGCGCTCATCGCCATGTCGAGCACCACCGGCACATCGTCGGCATGAGGCATGGCGATGGCGAGCGGGTTGTTGCCGACACGCCGTTGCGCACCGCCGGGGGCAGGCATCAATGGCCGCGTGTTGGCCATGGCGATGCCCACACATCCCGCATCCGCCATGCGACGCGCCCAGTAGCCCGCTTCGCCGAAGTGAAATGCGTTACGCACGGTCACCATCGCAAGGCCATATTCCCGCGCCCGAACGGTGGCGAGATGGCAGGCCTGATGCGCGCTCAATTGGCCGAGCCCATTCGCGGCGTCGAGCACCAGCGTGGTCTTGCCGTCGTGCACGATCTGCGCTTCGTCGGCAGACGTCACCGAACCTGCCTTCATGCGCGCCAGATACATCGGCACCAGCATGACACCGTGCGACGCCTTGCCGCTGATGTCGGCCGCTACCAGTGCGTGCGCGACGATCTCCGCGCCCGCCGCCGACACGCCCGCCGCCGTGAACAACGCGGCGATCAGCGTGTGCAGTTGCGCGGGCGGCAGACCGTCAGGAACGTGTTCAGTGGGCATCGCGCTCGTCCGTGTACCAGTCAGGCTTTTGCGGGTAATGCGGACCATCGTAAATCTCGACCACGATGGTTTCTTCATGTGCCATCGTCGGGCCGTGCACATTGCCTTTGGGGTTGCAGTAGAAGCTGCCGGGCAGCAGCGTCACACCCGTAGACGTGTATTCGTATTTCCCGCTCAGGCAGTACATGAACTGGTTCGACGCATGCGAATGCGGTGCCGGAATACCCGCGCCTTTCGAGAACTTGATGAGCGCGATGGATGCGCCGGTGGCCTCGTCGCGCCAGAACATTTTTTCGGCAATGCCCGCGAGCGACTTGTCGCGCCACGGCATCGCTTCGCTGTGCAGCAGGATCTCGGCAAGCGAGGGCATCGGGGCACCCGTGGGTGCGGACTGGCGGTCTTCACTGCTCATGGAGCGATCTCCCTGTATGACGTATCGGACGTATCGGACGTATCGGTGCGCCGGTGTGCCTGCACAACGGCGCGGCTTTTGATGCGTAACCTTTCAGTGCGGCTTCCGCTCCTGCTACGCGGCCTCGGCGGTATGCGGCAGCCACGGTTGCAGCGCCACTTCGATCAGCGCGACGGCGCCGTACAACCCAAGCCCCAGAATCGCGAGTGAGATCAAGGCGGCGAACGCCAGCGGCGTGTTGAGTTGCGAGTTCGCCACGAGCAGCAGATTGCCCAAGCCCTCGTTGCTCCCCACGAACTCACCGATCACCGCACCGATGACCGCCAGCGTCACCCCGATCTTGGCCCCCGAGACGATGTGCGGCAGCGCCGCCGGCATCTGGATCTTGGTGAATATCTGCATGCGCGTGGCGCGCAACGACGTCGCCAGTTCCAGCAGGCTCACCGGCGTGTTACGCAGCCCGGCAGCGGTATCGACCACGATGGGGAAGAACGCCACCAGCCAGACGAGCGCCAGCTTCGATTCGATGCCGGTGCCCAGCCACACGAGAATGATCGGTGCGAGCGCGACTTTCGGCACCGACTGCATCGCGATGAGCAGCGGATAGAACATGCGATTGAGTACGGGGGAATTCGCGATGACGAAGGCGATGGGCACGCCCACGATGAACGCCAGCCCGAAGCCGTAAATGCATTCCTGCAAGGTCACCCAGCCTTGCGAGACGAGCGCGGCACGGTCGCTGACGAACGACTGCGCAATCTGGGCAGGCGTGGGCAACACCGCGATGGAGACGTTGAACATCGTGACGTAGAGCTGCCAGAGCACGATGACGAAGACGATGCCCAGCGTCGGATAGGCCACGGCACGGAGATTCACTTTTGACATTTCACGACTCCCAGCGACGCGCTTGCATGGCGCTCGTACGCGGTGAATTGCGGCGTGAAGCGCATTTCTTGCGTGCGCGGATACGGCAGATCGATGTCGATGCGCTCGGCAATCTTCGCCGGGCGGCGGCTGAACACGAGTACCTGATCGGAGAGGTAGATCGCCTCGGAAATGCTGTGCGTGACGAACATCACCGCAGCGCGGGTGTGCTCGCGCACGTTGAGCAGCAAGTCGTGCATCTCCATGCGGGTGAAGTCGTCGAGTGCACCGAAGGGCTCATCCATCAGCAACAGGCGCGGCGCGTGAATCAGCGCACGGCAGAGCGCCACGCGCTGCTGCATGCCGCCGGAGAGTTCGTGCGGCCGGGCGTCGGCAAACGATGCCAGACCGACAAGCTCAAGCAGTTCTCGTGCCCGTGACTTGGCTGCGGCGTCGGCGCGCCCGAGGATTTCCATCGGGAACAACACGTTGGTCAGTACGTTGCGCCACGGCATCAGATTCGCACTCTGGAACACGATGCCGAAGTCGCGCTGCGCGCCGGTAATCGGCTGGCCGTCGATGCGCACCACGCCGGTCGTCGGGCGAGTCAGCCCGGCGACCACACGCAACAACGTGGTCTTGCCGCAACCACTCGGCCCCAGCAGCGCGACCAGCTGGCCCGCTTCGAAACTGCAACTCACGCTCTCCAGCGCGACCGTCTGCGCATTCTTGCCGCGCGGCGGGTAGACCTTGCTCACGCCTTCGATTTCGGCGAACGGCTGGGAAACACGTTGAACAGCGGGTTGAGCAGCGGGAGCCGCGCTGGCTTGAGACGCAATGGCGTGCGCGGCGTCGCGAGGTGCGTTCATGCGCCCACCTTCGGTAGAAATTCTGTCGTGTACAACTCGGCCGCGGTGGGGGCCTTGCCGGTGATGCCGATGTTCTGCGCGATGAAGTCGAGGCTGCGTTTCATGCGATCGGCGTCGATCCAGCCCAACCCGTTCTGCTGGGTCGCCGGGCTTTGCGCGAGCGTGGCGAGCAACTTGATTTCGCCCACGGCAACTTCGTGATTGAGCCCCGGCACGTAATTCGCCATAACAGTGGCGGCGCCCTCGGGATCGGCCAATGTGTCGCGCCAACCCTGCATCGCCGCCTTGACGAAAGCGCGCACGGTGTCGGGCTGCGCCTTGATCATTTCGTCTTTCACCAGCAGGCCGTTGGCGTACAACTCCAGCCCGTTGGCCGCGAGCAGCAACGTGGTCAGTTGCCCCGGCGGCAAGACTTTCTCGATGCCTACCTGACTGAAGATGAAGTTCTCGATGGCCGGCACCTTCTTGCTCAGCAGCATGCTCACGCGCGCCGAGCCGTCGACGTTGACGAACTTGATCGACGCCGGGTCGAGCTTGTGCTGCTTCATGAAGCCCTGAATCACCTTGGGCGAGAAACTGCCCGCGCCGCTGGCGACTTCGAGACCGGTGAGCTTGTCGGGCGAGCCGGCGTTGGCGCCTGACGCGAGCGAGAAGATGGCGTAGGGCGCGCTCTGGTAGTTCATCGCCACGAAGCGCGCGCTGCTTGCGCCGCGAGCGCGGGCCAGTGCCAGCGACACCACATCGGAAAACGCAAACTGCGCGATCCCCGATTCGAGTGCCTGAATGGCTTGGGCGGTGCCCTGCCCCGGCACGATCTTGACGTTCAGACCGGCTTGTTTGAAGTACCCCTTGCCGAGGGCGACGTACCACGGCGCGTGACGTCCGAGCACCGTGAAATCGAGCGACAGGGTGAGCTCGCCCGGCGGCTTGTTCTGCGCGTGCGCGCTGCCCCACGACCCCGCCATCCAACCCGCTGTCGCGGCCCCGATCGCCTGTACTACCTGCCGACGCTTGCTGTTCATTGCCATTACCCGACTCCCAAGGAGATACCAGCCGATGACACTTGCACGCCAATGCTCACGCCCCGCTGCGGGTAGGAACTACACCCTTCACACTTCCCAGAAAAGCAGTTGTGTGCGCTTGCGGGTCGTAATATAGTGTGTGAAATGTTGTGTGATATGTTACAGAATTGCAACCGGAAAATTATTCATGTCGAGGTTTCTGGGTCGTGAAGCGATGTCGACGCGGCTTCTGAACATTGGCGGCGTGGTTCGGTGCGCGCTGCATCAGTCGATGCGTCAGACGGTACGCCGGGCGTTGCGGTTATGCCGTCGCGCGGCAGTCGGGCTGCTGACGCGGCGCCTCAACGCTGCCAGTGTGTGCGGCGCGTCGCTGGCCGCATGTCGACAGCGGCAGACGCGAGATGGCGCTGCGATAGAATGCGCGCAGCCTGTCGTGGCCGATGCAATCGCCACCTGGCGCGACGTACGCCGCTCGGTTGCCCTCGCGCAACTGGCCATTTGCCTGACCCCGAAGTGGCATCGCCGCGCTTGCCTGCCCCGCAGGCGTCATTCCGTTGGAAAGAATCGATGAAAAGCTTTAAAGAGATGCCCGCCACGGCCAGCGCCGCACAACCGATCCGCACGTCACACGCCGCGCCCTCACGCGACGCCAACGGCAACACGTCGACACGCATCCGCAAGGGGCCGTCGCTTGCCGAACAGGCTTACGACGAGATCAAGCGCCGCATTCTGTCGCTCGAATTCGGTCCCGGTCAGTTGTTCAACGAGTTGATGATTTGTGAGCTCATCGGCTTCAGCCGCTCACCGGTGCATCACGCGATTCAACGTCTCAAGCTCGAAGGCCTGATCGACATCATTCCGCGTAAGGGTTTGCAGATTCGCCGCGAGTCGATGGACGAGATTCTCGATCTGCTCGAAGCGCGATGGGCCGTGGAAGCCAACGTGGCAGCACTGGCTGCACAACGTCGCACTGACGAGCAACTGGTTCGCATGCGCGCGCTGCTGGCGGCGTCGAGCGAATTGAATCGCGACGACGATCGCGACCGCTTCATGCAGATCGATCACGACTTTCATGCCGTGATTGCCGAGGCGGCAGGCAACAGCGCACTGACCGACATCATGCGCTCGCTGCACGAGCGCTCCGCGCGACTCTGGAAGCTGCGAGTGTTGGCGCCCGGCGATCTTCCCCACACGCAGGACGAGCACCACGCCGTGCTCGACGCGATTGAAGCGCGCGATAGTGTGGCGGCGTCCAATGCGATGGCCGCGCATCTTGCGTCGCTGCGACGCCGGCGTGTCGCGCCCGCAGGCTGATTACCCAGTTACTGCCCGTCGCTTTCGATGCCCGCAACGGCATCGCCTAACGAGCGATTCGCCGCACTGCGCAAGCAATCGAGCGCGGCCACCACGGCCGCGCGGTTTGCGCCGTCGTCCCGCCAGTACATCGAAATGGCGCCGAAGCCTGCGAGTCGCAGCGGCACGATGCGCAATGCACCCAGTGCCTGCAAGCGGCTCGCCGTGCGATGCGACGCCAGCCCGATCATGTCGCTGTTGTTGAGCAGCGTGAGGTTGAGGATGGTGGAATTCGATTCGACCGTATCGCTCGGCAACGGGTAGCCCGCTTCAGCCAGCGCCGCCTCCAGTGCGTTGCGAATCGGCGTGCCGCGCGGCCAGACTACCCAGCGATAGCGCTGCATGTCGGGCCAATCCACCTGATCGAGCGAAAACACCGGATGCCGGGCACGCGCGACAAAGTGCAGCGGCTCAAGATAGAGCGCTTCCGCGCGCACGCTGCGATCCTGCAATTCCGGCGCTGAGCGCCCCACCACGATGTCGATCTCGCTGTGCGCGAGCTGGTTCATCAACCGGTCCATCGTGTTTTCAATCACGCGCGCCTGCACGCGCGGCATGCGCTGCAACAGCAGTAGCACTGCCAGCGGCACCGTATCCGCCGACGATGCGCCCGACGTCCCGATCGCCACCAGCCCGCTGCCGCCCTCGCGCATCGCGTCGAGATCGTCGCGTGCGGTGTCGAGCTGTGCCTCGATGCGGCGCGCGTGTTCGATCAGGGCTTCCCCGTAGGCCGTCGGCCGCAAGCCGCGCGCCTGACGCTCGAACAACGGCAGGCCGATATCGTCTTCCAGATCTTTCAGCCACTTCGACAGACCGGGCTGCGTGGTGTTGAGCAACGCCGCCGACTGGCTCATGTTGCCGGTCTCCGCGAGGGTCAGCAGCATCTGCAAGTTGCGCAGACGCAAGCGATGGGTCCAATCCATGCGCAGTCTCCGGGCACACGTCGGTGCCTTCAATTCGATTCAAAAACCGTCCGAGCCATACGATTTTTCGTATGGATCCGATGATTTTTTCATTTCAGAAGTTATGTCTGGCCGAGTATAACGCTATCCATAGACCGACCGGGCCCCCATCCAGCGGGGCCGCCGGGCCAAAAACACCGATATGGAGACACGCATGTCCGAACGCGCCCCCAGCGCCGAGCGCGCTGCCTATTACGAGCACATTGGCCGCAACCACATGGCCCCGCTGTGGGAATCGCTGCACAGTCTCGTGCCGCCCCAGCCGCGCCCGCGTGTAGTGCCCGCCATCTGGAAATACAACGAAGTGCGCCCGCTGGTGATGGAAGCCGGCCGCATGATCAGCGCCGAGGAAGCCGTGCGCCGTGTGCTAATTCTGCAAAATCCGGGCACGCCGGGCTCATCAAGCATTACCGGCTCGCTGTACGCCGGGTTGCAGTTGATTCTGCCGGGCGAGATCGCCCCGAGCCACCGTCACACGCAATCGGCGCTGCGCTTCATCGTGGAAGGCCGTGGCGCGTGGACCGCCGTGAATGGCGAGCGCACCACCATGCATCCGGGCGATTTCATCATCACGCCCTCGTGGACGTGGCACGACCACGGCAATCCAGTCGACGGCGAGCCGGTGGTCTGGCTCGACGGGCTCGATATTCCGCTGGTGCAGTACTTCGACGCCGGCTTTGCAGAGAACTACCCCGAGTCGCAGCAACCGGTGCAACGCCCCGAGGGCGACAGCTTCGCGCGCTACGGCTTCAACATGCTGCCCGTGCGCCACAAGGTGAGCGACCCGACGTCGCCGATTTTCAGCTATACGTACGCCCGCTCGCGCGAAGCGCTGGACACGCTGTATCGCAATGGCGAACTCGATCCGTGGGACGGCATCAAGCTGCGCTACGTCAATCCGGCCACAGGTGGCTGGCCGATGCCGACCATGGCGACGTTCATGCAATACCTGCCGGCCGGCTTCCAAGGCAAGACCTACCGCAGCACCGACGCCACCGTGTTCTCGGTGGTCGAAGGGCGCGGCACGGTGCGCATTGGCGACGAGCAGTTCCAGTTCGAACCGCGCGACCACTTTGTCGTGCCGTCGTGGGCGCCGGTGCAGCTCGCCGCGCTGGAAGACGCCGTGCTGTTCAGCTACTCGGACCGCCCGGTGCTCACCGCGCTGAACCTGCTGCGCGAATCACGCACCTGATCACCGCACACGACCCCACAATTTTTCATTTCTTCGTCGAGTCAAACACTATGTCTTTCGTCTTCGCTCCGCCTGCCACTGTCGCCGTCCCCGTTGCCGGCAGCAACGATCAATTTGCCGTACGCCGCGTGTATTGCGTGGGCCGCAACTACGCCGCCCATGCGCGTGAAATGGGCTTCGATCCGGACCGCGAACCGCCGTTCTTCTTCTGCAAGCCGGCCGACGCCGTACTGCCGGTCGCCTACGGTGAAACGTTGGAAGTGAAGTACCCGGCGCAGACGAGCAACTATCACTACGAAGCCGAACTCGTTGCGGTCATCGGCAAGGCGGGTTCCGACATTCCGCTCGAACAAGCGCTGGAACACGTATGGGGCTACGCCGTCGGTTTGGACATGACGCGCCGCGATCTGCAAATGAAAATGCGCGAGATGGGCCGTCCGTGGGAAATCGGCAAGGCGTTCGACGCGTCGGCACCGATCGGCCCGATTCATCCGGTGTCGAGCGTGGGTCACATCGCGAAGGCCGCGATTTCGTTGACCGTCGACGGCGTGCAAAAGCAAAAGAGCGACATCACCCACCTGATCTGGTCGGTGGCGGAAACCGTGTCGTATCTGTCGCAGTTCTTCCGCCTCGAACCGGGCGACCTGATCTACACCGGCACGCCCGAAGGCGTGGGTCCGGTCAAGGCAGGCGAGACGATGGTCACGGCCGTCGAAGGTCTGGGCGAGATCACCGTGCGCGTGGTCTGAGGCAATTACGGTCATGCAGCTCTACAGCTTCTTCAATAGCTCGACGTCCTATCGCGTGCGCATTGCGCTGGCGCTCAAGGGTCTCGCGTTCGACACCATCGGCGTAAACATTCGCGTCGGCGAGCATCGCGCTGAGGCCTATGTCGACGAGGTCAATCCGTCGGCCGTGGTACCCGCGATTGTCGACGGCGACTTCTCGCTCGGCCAGTCGCTCGCGATTCTCGATTACCTCGACGCGAAGTACCCCACGCCGCGCCTGTTGCCGCAAGACATGGAAGCGCGTGCCCGGGTGCTGGAACTGGCCGCGCTGATCAGTTGCGACATTCACCCGGTCAACAACCTGCGGATTCTGAAGTATCTGCAAGGCACGCTCGGCCTGACCGCTGCGCAAAAGGACGCGTGGTATCAGCACTGGATCGCCGAAGGCATGGCCGGCGTGGAGCGTCTGCTGATGAAGCACGGCCACGGCCCGTGGTGTTTCGGTGAAGCACCGACGCTGGCCGATGTGTGCCTGATCCCGCAGATCGCGAATGCCCGGCGCATGGGGTGCGATTTGTCGGCGTATCCGCGCGCGTTGGCCGTGTTCGAGCACGCCGCAGCCCACCCCGCCTTCGTGGCGGCAGCGCCGGACAAGCAGCCAGATTTCACGGCGTGAGATCGACGGCCGGGAAAGACAGCAGCAGCGCCAGAAGAGGCAGCAGGAGACAACCATGACACAACCCCATCAACCGAAAGCGCTCGTCGTCGGCGGCGGCATCGGCGGTCTGGCCGCCGCGCTCGCCCTCGCGAATCAGGGCGTACGCATTGAACTGCTTGAGCAGGCCGAGACCATCGGCGAGATTGGCGCAGGCATTCAGCTTGCGGCCAACGCCTTCGCCGCGCTCGACGCGCTGGGTGTCGGCGAGGCCGCACGCGACCGGTCGGTCTTCACCGATCACATCACGTTGCGCGACGCCATCGACCGCAGCGTGATTGCCGAAGTCGACGTGGGCGCACCGTATCGCGAGCGCTTCGGCAACCCGTATGCGGTGATTCACCGCGCCGACATCCATCTGTCGATTCTGGAAGCCGTGCAACGCAATCCGCTGATTCAGTTCAAGACGGCCACCCGCGTCGTCTCGCTGGAGCAGGACGACAGCGGCGTCACCGTGATCGATCAGCATGGCGAGCGGCACACGGCCGATGCCGTGATTGGTTGCGACGGCGTGAAGTCTGCCGTGCGCGATGCGCTCATCGGTGACGAGCCGCGTGTGACCGGGCACGTGGTGTATCGCGCCGTAGTCGACGTCGAGAACATGCCGAAGGATTTGCAGGTCAACGCGCCGGTGGTGTGGGCAGGCCCGCATTGCCATCTGGTGCATTACCCGTTGCGCGGCGGCAAGCAATACAACCTCGTGGTGACGTTTCACAGCCGCGAGCAGGAAGTTTGGGGCGTGCGCGACGGCAGCAAGGAAGAAGTGCTGTCGTACTTCGAGGGCATCGACCCGCTGCCGCACCAGATGCTCGATCGCCCGACCTCGTGGCGCCGTTGGGCGACAGCCGATCGCGACCCGGTGGAGCAATGGAGCTTTGCCCGCGCCACCATTCTCGGTGATGCCGCGCATCCGATGACGCAGTACATCGCGCAGGGCGCCTGTCAGGCACTGGAAGACGCGGTCACGCTGGGCGCCGCATACGTCGCGGCCAAGGGCGACTTCGTCGACGCCTTCCGCCGCTATGAATACGCGCGCATTCCGCGCACGGCGCGCGTGCTGTACGGCGCGCGCGACATGGGACGCGTGTATCACGCCAAGGGTGTGGATCGCTGGGTGCGCAATTCGCTCTGGCAGGGTCGCACACAGCCGCAGTTCTACGACGCGCTGCAATGGCTGCACGGCTGGCGCGCGGAAAACTGCCTGTCGCAAACCCCGTGGTTGCGCAACGCATAACAGCAGTGGCATTGCCGTTCAGATAACAAAAACAACGCAATGCATTCGCGTACGCGGCAGTCATGCCGCGACGCTTCTGGCACCTTCGAGGAGACAACCCATGCCAGTGAGTCCCATCAACGTTACGGCGTTCATCGACCGGCATCGTATTTCGCCGTTTCAGGTGATGATCGTCGTGCTGTGTTTTCTGATCGTCGCCATCGACGGTTTCGACACGGCCGCCATCGGCTTTATCGCTCCAGCCATTCGTGCCGAGTGGTCGCTCACGCCCGCGCATCTCGCACCGCTCTTCGGTGCGGGTCTGGCCGGCCTGATGGCCGGTGCGTTCCTGTTCGGACCGCTTGCCGACAAGTTCGGCCGCAAGTCGATCCTCATTTTCTCGGTCGTGTTTTTCGGACTGGCGAGTCTGGCCTCGGCATGGTCGATGGAATTGTGGCAACTGATTGCGCTGCGTTTTCTGACCGGGCTCGGCTTGGGCGGTGCAATGCCCAATGCGATCACGCTGACCTCGGAGTACTGCCCGGAGTCGCGCCGGTCGTTTCTCGTGACCACGATGTTCTGCGGCTTCACGCTGGGCTCGGCGTTCGGTGGACTGGCATCGGCCGGGCTCATCGAGGTGTTCGGCTGGCGCTCGGTGCTGATTGTCGGCGGTGTGATGCCGCTCGTGCTCGGTGCCGTTCTGGTGCGGGCGTTGCCTGAGTCGGTGCGATACCTGGTGATGGCCGGCAAGGCACCGGAACGTATTGCGGCGTCGCTGCAACGGATTGCGCCGAATGAAGACCTTCGCGGCGCAACGTTCAACATCGCGACCAAGCCGTCGACCACGTCGCCCGTGAGGCATCTGTTTAAACCGGCGCTGCTGCGCGGCACGCTGCTGTTCTGGCTCACTTTCTTCATGAGCCTGCTGGTGATTTATCTGCTCTCAAGCTGGCTGCCCACGTTGCTGCGCACTAACGGCCTGACGCTGCGCAATGCCGCAATCGTCACCGCCATGTTTCAGGTCGGCGGCACGCTCGGGGCGATTGTGCTCGGCTGGCTGATGGACCGTTTCAATCCGCACTACGTGCTCGCGGCCGCTTATGCGCTGGCCGGTGTCTGTGTCGCTGCCGTCGGCCCGCTCGCCAGTTCGCCGGTGCTCGCGTCGGTGGCCGTGTTTTGGGCAGGGTTCTGCGTGTCGGGCGGGCAAGTCGGTGCCAATGCGCTGTCGGCCGAGTTCTATCCGACCGACTGCCGTGCGACCGGGGTGAGCTGGGCCAACGGCGTGGGCCGTCTCGGGTCGGTGGTCGGGTCGGTCGGCGGTGCGTCGATGCTTGCCATGGGCTGGTCGATGCCGGCACTGTTCGCCGCTATCGGTGTGCCGGCCGTGCTGGCCGGTGCGACCATGCTGACGCTGGGACGTTTGCGTCATCGCGAAGCGACGATGGCGTTGGAGGCGACGGCCTGAGGGACTCGGTACATTCAAGCGATTTTTGCTTGTCGTTTCGTCAGACGTAACGCCGTTGATGATGTGACGTGATGCCATGCGATGCGGGCGCCTTTCGCTTCATGCGAAGGCGCCCGCAGGCATTTGGGGCCTGCCTTTCGTCGACGGGAAGAAATTGCGATGCTGCATTGCGCAAGACATCGCAGATAGGAATACAGTATCGGCTGTCATTCCACCCTGTCGCCGGAGATTGAAGGTGTCGCTGCCCCCACTGCTGGTCATTATCCCGATGCATCCCGAGCAGTTGTCCGAACTGCAAACCCATTTCGATGTGATCTATCGCCCGAGCCATCACACCACGCCGGAAGGCTGGGGTGACGAAGGCGCGCGCGCACGCTTCGTGCTGACCAATGGCTCACGCGGCATAAGCGCCGCCGAGCTGACGCATTTGCCGAAGGTCGAGTTGGTCAGTGCGTTGGGCGCTGGCTACGAAAACCTCGATCTCGACGCGTTGCATGCGCGCAAGATCGTTGCCGTGAACGGTGCCGGGGCCAATGCGCCGACCGTGGCCGATCAGGGATTTGCGCTGCTGCTGGCCGCCGTGCGCCGCATTCCCGAATACGACGCCGCATGCCGTAAGGGCGTGTGGCGCGACGCGTTGCCGATGCAACCGGGCGTGTCGGGCAAGAAGTTGGGGATCGTGGGGCTGGGTGCGGTGGGCAAGCAGTTTGCCAAACGCGGCGAAGGCTTCGACATGCAGATCGGCTATCGCAATCGCAAACAGCGCGACGACGTGCCTGCGCACTATCAATATTTCGATAGCGTAGTCGCGCTGGCCGAGTGGGCCGACTATCTGGTCGTGACGGCACCGGGCGGCGCGGAAACGCTGCACATGGTGAATGCCGAGGTGTTGCGCGCGCTGGGCGAGCACGGCTTTCTCGTCAATCTCGGTAGAGGCAGCGCAGTAGATACGGCCGCACTCGCCGATGCCCTGCGCAACGGCACGATTGCCGGTGCCGGGCTGGATGTGTACGAGGGCGAACCGTCGCCGCCGAAGGCACTCATCGACTTGCAGAACATCGTGCTGAGCCCGCACGTCGCCGGCCGGTCGCCGGAAGCCGAAGCCGCCACGATCGCCATGTTCATCGAGAACACGCGTCGCTATCAGGCGGGCGAAGCGGTGTTGACGCCGCTGTAAATTGGGTGAGTCGCCTCGGATCTCATCTTTCGTCAATCTCACTGGCGTGGCGTCAACACCACCGACAACTGACGGTTGAACAAAGAGGCGGGAATCCGGGTCAGGTAGCCGAGCGCGATGGCCGCATCCATCAGCTCGGCTCGTGTACTCGCGCGAAACTTATCCTTCAAAACCTCCAGGTGCATCTCGACCGTGCGTGGCGACACGCCCAAAACTTTCCCTATCATCTTGGCTGACCAGCCGCGCACATAGAAGAAAATGACCTCGCAAGCACGTGACGACAGCGCGATATCGACATGCCGATCGATCGCAAGACTGGTCTGTCCTTCGCGCATCGTTACCCTGTCGCCGCACCACATCTGATTCAGCAAAGGCCCGAGCGCGACATACGCCGGCACGCTGGACAAATTCGCGCCGTGAAAGATCGTGCCGACGACTTGACCGGCATCGTCCATCAACGGCGTCTTCGTGACGACGTGTGCCTGCCACGCGTCACCGGCGTACGGATGCCAGTCGAACACCTCCAATGTCCGCCGGGTACGCATGACTTCAGCGTCTTGCGCACGAAACTCGCTCGCGCACTCGACGGTCCGGCAGGGCAGCTCAAAGTCTGTTCGTCCCGGAAGATCCCGTGGATGGGCAATACCCATTAGCCGTGCGTAGCTCTCGTTGACATAGAGAAATGCGGAGTCCGCGTCCTTGCATCCCCAGCACCCGGGCATGGCGTCGAAAAAACTCCTGAGTCGCTGTCCGATATCGACGGTCATTCGTGTGTCCCCTCGTCTTGACGATGACCCACATCATGCCGCGTTGCACGTCACCCATCAGTCATTGGGGATCCAGCAATAGCCTCATCGGAAAAATCCCAAGCACCCGTCCCTGGGCGCCCCAATGTGCTCGATGGGTTACCGCTTCTGCACGATTCGCGTCCCTCGTAATCGATACGATTCCATCGGCATGCCGGCCATCCTAGGATGGGGTCGTGCGTTACCGAACATTCGACCGGCGATGCCTGTGGCGCACATTCCGTTCACTCATTCAGGAGCTTTCACCATGATCAAGAACATCGACGCCCGTCGCATCGTTCATCTCAAGAATCAGTCCTCGTGCGCCATTATCGTGACCGTTGGCGAAGGCTGATCCGCCATCGTCGCGAATCGCGCATAGCGGGTGTCCGGGTGGGTCTTCACCGCTCGGACATCGTTCGGACAGGTTGCCTGCGAATGAGGATGAGGAGCGATTTGATGGATATCTTTGACCCGCGCCCGAGTACGGAACGCGCTGCCTGGTTGGCGCGAGAGAACCTGCTGCACAGTCAAAAATCGTTGGACTACCTGCTCGATGCCTGTGAAGGCTGCCTTCCCGACGCATTGCACGCGGCGAGTCACGATTTCCTTCGTTCGCTATCTGACGACGCAACGACACGGGCAAGCGGATTGGTTTTCACGGCCATCTGGCGTCTGGCGAATGCGATACGGCGCAAGGATGAATCCGAGATTCACGTGGTGCTCACCAATCTGGTGATGAGCTCAGCGTTGAGTGCCCGATCGTGTCGATTCCTCGTGGGAGGCACGGCAGGGGCGTGCGACGCCGATCGCAACTTCCTTCACGGCCTGGGAGACGACACCTACAAGACCGTCTTTCACGATGCCTCCCCGAACGCAGCACTCGCGCGAATGCATACACTCGACGACTGCTTTCGACGACTCCGCGACATCGACCCGGTTCTGCACGGTGAAGTCGCCGAGATCGTCAACGAGATATATCTGTTCGAGGCGACCACATGCCACTCGCGCGACACGCTGTATGCCGGCAGCGACTTTCACCGGCTCGGATGCCTCTACGTCAATGTCATCGCTACTTCAAAACCCGCCTGGTTCTGGCTCGACAAGCTGGTGCACGAGTCCGCACATCAGGTGATGTTGTCGTTGATGATTCACGACGAGTTCGTATTGAACGACGACAGCGAGCGCTATACCTCGCCTTTGCGCAAAGAGCCTCGCACGGTGACCGGTATTTATCACGCGATGTTCGTCGTCTACCGCATCGTGCATTGCTTTCGGCGCACGCTCGCCACGCAACGCTTGACGGACGCGGAACGTGGTTATATCGCGGACGCCATCACGCAATACCAAAGAAAATTTGTCGACGCCCATCACGTGTTGATCGAGCACGGCAAGTTGACGGCAGGCGCAAAGCACATGCTCGAACAATGCCGTCATCTTATGCAGGAGGTACACGCGTGAGTTTTACCGAGAGTCTGAGCCCGCGCGCTCGCGAACTGATCGACGCGTTCGATCCGCGGGCACTGACGCGTATTGACGAGACCTTGCACCCGATTGCCCCGCACCTCGTCGAACGGCTTGTGAAATCGATCTATGAAGATGCCTATCAACGTGACGGACTGTCGTTTCGCGAGCGCCATATCGCAACCTTGTCAGCGCTGGTGGCTTTCGGTGACACGGAGCGGCAACTTCGATTCCAGGGCCATGCAGCGTTCCGTCATGGATTCACGTGGCGCGACATCGAGGAAATTTTGATTCAGAACGCCGCCTTTTGCGGCTTTTCGCGAGCCATCAATGCAGCGCTGGTGCTAAACGAGGCGTACCACGCCTTTGAAGCGGAGGGTGAAGGTGTCTGACGCACGCAGCAGCATCCCCCCGGATCGGGACGCATGGACGGCCTTTGTCTTTTATCAGTTTTCCGATCTGTGCTTTTCCGCATCTATCAGGATTTGCGCGATGAGCTTTGCGTGGATCATGATCGAGCGGTATCACGACGACAACTTTCTCGGTAATGCGCTTACGCTGGCGTGGTCGCTGCAACTAGTGGGAATGTATGTCGCTGGCAAGCTCGGTGACTGCTTTCCGAAACAGCGCATTGCGATGACCGCGGTGATGACGGGATGTGTCGCAACGCTGGTATTCGCGCTGATGGGTGCATCGGGCTCGCCTTATTGGCTCGCCGGCATGTTCTGCCTCATTTCTGCGGCGGGCGGCGTCTGTCAGCCGATACATGTCAGCATTACCCCGGAACTCTGTCCGACAGGAAAGACCGCTGAAGCCTTCGCGCATCGTGGCAAGGTCAGCTCAGCGAACCTGATTCTGGGACCTGCATTGTCCGGCGGGTTGATCTCACTGGCGGGTATCGCAGCGACGACGGTTTTTTCGTTCTCTGCCGCGCTCATGGCGTGCTTTTTTCTGGGTGGTACGCAGCGGTGTTCGCGATACCCTTCCCCCGCCGTCAGACGTAGCGGGGGGACGCCGTCGGGCACCGCATTACTGCTACGTCTGCCGACTGAGCGAGCACTGGCGTTGCTGTCGGCAGCGTTCAACTTTGTCATTGTCCCGTGGCTGACGCTTCTGCTGCCCGTGTTGATCCTTCAACGGCTGTCGCTAGGCGCGCTCGCACTCGGCTGTGCAGAAGGCGCCTTCGGCGTTGGCATGATGCTTGCCAGCGGCAGGGTTCTATCCACCGCCAATTACCGCTTCGGCCGTGCCATGACAACCGTCATCGGCGGTGTCGCGATGGCCACGATGCTGATCTGGGCGTCTTGCACCCAATCGCTCTTATGGATCTGCGTCGGCGCACTGTTGGGAGGCGCGGGTTTGATTCTCTTCAATGTGAACACGATGACCGTACGCTGCATGGCCACACCGCCCGAATACCGGAGCCGCCTTGAGGCCTGCTTCTTGATGGTTTGCGCCGCCTCCATCCCATTTGGCACCGCATGTTTTACCCGCGCGATGGTGAGCGCAGAGGTCTCCGACATCATCGGCTACGCTGGCTTCGGGCTACTGGCCTGCTCGATTGCGCTGATGCTTGTGCCGAACTTCCGGTATCTGATGGCGCTGGACGACAATTCTCTTGAGGGCGCCTACCTTCGGCGCTACCCCGAAGCCTTCAGAGCACGCGAACAGCGCGGTCAGTGATTATCGAGCCCGTCGACGCTCCGCTCGGGAGAGGGTGAGAGTGTCACGCCGTCGTTGACGGGTTCGAATTCAATGCTGCTCTTTGCACTCCCCGTCGCGAAGACGGTGTCGCACGTGGGGCATTTCACCTGCGCATCGGAGTGGAGATAGTCGTGGAGGGCCTGCACGGTCGGCTCGCTCGCGACGACGGCAAAGCGGGACTTGCAGGTCGGACAAACAACGAACCCGGTGTGAATCGACAGCATGGCAAGCCTCCTGCGAGGTAGGTCGCTAAAGAATACATGGGCCCGATCAGGATTGCTCGTCGCGGTATGGCTCACAGCCAATCGGTGCGACGAGGTTTTCGCCTCGTAGACGCGTCCGACGCCGGATGATCGTTTGCCGCGACGCCCACGGTCGGCTCACCGGGACCGTCGGTCGCACCTGCATTGCGGCCCCGCTGGCGCGGATCGAAATCGCGCCACTCGCCATCCTCCCAGACACCGTTGGCCTGCTCGATCGACGCAGCACCGGCGTCGCGCAATACTGCGATGGCCGTATCGGCATTGGATTCGCTCACGTGCGTTGCGAGCATCACGCCCGCGTCACGCATGCCTGCCTGCGCTGCTGTCACGGCTTCGCGCCCACGCAAGCGGCGCAGTGCGCCGAGAAACGCGCCCAGATAGGCTCCGGCCATCATGCCGACGACTGGTACGAGCCAGAACCGCCACGCGACGACGAACAACAACGCGCCGACGGCCAACCCGAAGGCACCACCCGCAATGACCCCCTGCGCCGCGCCCTTACCTGCCGGTCGTGCGGCTGCATCGGCGTCTACGTCGCCCCCCGTCGGAAACTTCGCATGCTGTCCGGTCGGGTTCAGAAAGAAAACCGACACGTCAGTCGGTGGAAACGCCCGGTCATACAACCGGCGCGCCACCAGATTCGCCTGATCGAACGTCGTGAATCGGCCTGCCACGATCATCGCCATCGAAAACCTCCCTTCAGTCTGGTGCTGACTTACGGCACCCATTACTGTGGGATGGAAGGTTTTCCACTTTGTTTCATTGATGAATTCTTGGATGCGGCGCGTACGCATTGAGAAAATCAATACGCGAACACCCCGCCGTGACGGCATCGAATAAACCTTCAATCACAAGGCGCTCATCCCTCAACGAGGGTCTCGACGTCATCAACGTAGGAAAATCTTTTGTCATTCAATTGAATTACAATTCATGCCAATCAACTTTGCCAAGGAGCCCCCACCATGGTAGCTAGCGCATTGGTGCAAGCACGCATCGATCCCGCGCTCAAGGAGCGCGCCACTGCCGTATTAGAGAACATGGGCCTGACCGTTTCGGACGTCGTTCGCATACTTCTCACGCGTATCGCCAACGAGGGAACGTTGCCGTTCGCGTTCGCAGTGGACCCAGAGGCTCACGACGCCTGGTTTCGCCGCAAAGTGCACGAAGCGCTCGAAGATACCGGTCCCGCCATCCCCGACGACGAGGTCGAGGCCCATTTCGCAGCACGCCGGGCAACCGCCCGCAAACGCACTTCGAGCAAAAGGTAATCCGTGAGATTAGAGTGGTCGCAACACGCAGTTCAGGATCGAAACGATATTTTCGATTTCATCGAGCAACACAGCCCGGGTGCCGCCGTCTGGATCGACTCACGGATCCATCAGCAGCTTCGTGCCTTGCTTCGGCATCCCGCCTCCGGAAGACTGGGCCGAGTTCGCGGCACACGCGAACTGGTCATCACACGCCCGCCTTTCGAGGCACTAACGTGCCCCCACACCCGCATCGCCCTCTTGCAGCCATCGACGCTTGTCACGCAGCGGCGCTTCACCAAATACGCGCGCATATTCACGGCTGAATTGCGACGCGCTTTCGTACCCAACCGCCTGCGCAGCGGCGGCCACGGCAATGTCTGCCGCGAAGATCAGCCGGCGTGCTTCCTGCAATCGCAACTGCTTCTGATACTGCAACGGGCTCATCGCCGTCACCAACTTGAAGTGGTGATGCAGTGACGACACGCTCATGTGCACCTCCTGCGCCAGCGTCTCCACCCGCAGCGGCTGCGTGTAATGCTCGCGCAACCAGCGCACCGCATGCGCGACGCGGTTCATCTGGCTATCCTGCAACGCCATTTGCCGCAGCAGCACGCCCTGCCCGTTCATCAGCAGACGATAGACAATCTCGCGCTTGATCATCGGCGCAAGAATCGGAATATCCCGCGGTGTCTCCAGCAAACGCAACAGACGCAACACGGCATCGAGCAATAACGCATCAAGACGATTCACATACATGCCACGGCCGCTCTCCGCAGGCGCGGGCGGCGGCAAGTGTTCATCGCCAATCAACGCCGTCACGTCGTCGACCGCGAGATCGAGCCGCAGACCAAGATACGGTGCGTGCTCGCTTGCCCCGCTGACTTGTGCCACCACCGGCAAGTGCACCGACGAGACCATGTAGTGCATCGGGTCGTAGGCATAACTCTCGTCGCCGATCCGCACGCGCTTCGCGCCCTGTGCGATCACCGCAAACGCAGGCAATTGCAACGCCGGTTTCGGCCCGCCCGGATGCAGAATACGGTGGACAAAAAGGCCCTCGACCGCCGTGGGCGTCGTCCCTTCCAGCCCGTGCGTCGCGCGCTCCAGCAATCTCACCAGTTCACTTCGCGCCGAGTGCGACGGATCGTCGGCAAACGCGCTCGCGGGCGTCACCGGCGGTTGTGTTTTGATCAGATGCATTTGAAAGGCTCCACAAGCCAAGCCGTGCAAGACAGCAATGTTGCACAGCATACGCCCGCCGAAGGAATTTGCCTGATCCTCCAACAACAGATCGATACGATCAAGCACGAAACTCGGAGAATCCGGCAATTTCCATGCTCTCTCGCCACCCCGCCTGTCATCTCACAGCCATATTTCGCGTCATTTCCGGGCATACGGATCGTCATTGCAGAATCAGGCAGGAAATATGTAGAAACAGGTACTGCTTGCCTGATGCACCGCGACGCATAATGCATCCCATCCCGTGCCTGCCATCTCCCCCGATGGCACCCGCAGCGGGTGGCGACTTCAACGGAGCAATGCAATGCGACAAAGAAAACTCGGCAACACCGGCCTTTTCGTCTCGGAACTGTGCCTCGGCACGATGACCTTCGGCGGTCAGGGCGAGCTGTGGAGCAAGATCGGACACTTGCAGCAGAACGACGTCGACACCCTCGTGGGCCGCGCACTCGACGCCGGTATCAACTTCATCGACACGGCCGATGTCTACTCGGAAGGTCAGTCGGAAATTCTCACCGGGCAGGCACTGCGCAACCTCAAGGTGCCGCGCGACAGCGTCGTGGTCGCCACCAAGGTTTTCGGTGCGACCGGTGCCCAAGGCACCAACTCGCGCGGGCTGTCGCGCTATCACATCATGGACGGCGTCAAGGCCAGCCTGAAGCGCACCGGCCTCGAGCACATCGATCTGTATCAGGTGCACGGCTTCGACCCGGCCACGCCCATCGAAGAAACGCTCTCGGCGCTCGACACCCTCGTGCGTCAGGGCGACGTGCGCTACATCGGTGTATCGAACTGGGCCGCCTGGCAAATCACCAAGGCGCTCGGCATCTCGGCCCGGCTCAACCTCGCGAGCTTTGCGTCGCTACAGGCTTACTACACCGTCGCCGGGCGGGATCTGGAACGCGAAATCGTTCCGATGCTGCGCAGCGAAAATGTCGGCCTCATGGTGTGGAGCCCGCTCGCCGGTGGTCTGCTCTCGGGCAAGTACACCCGCGACGGTCAGTCGGAAGCGGGTAGCCGCCGTCAAAGCTTCGACTTCCCGCCCGTGGACGTGGAGCGCGCCTACGACGTCATCGACGTGATGCGTGGCATCGCTACGGAAAAGGGCGTGTCGGTCGCGCAGATCGCCCTCGCGTGGCTGCTGCACCAGCCGGTCGTCTCGACGGTCATCATCGGCGCCAAGCGTACCGATCAGCTCGATGACAACATCGCTGCCACCGGCGTCAAGCTCGAAGCCCGTGAGCTGGCCGCGATCGACGCCGCGAGCGCCCTGCCCGCCGAGTATCCGGGCTGGATGCTCTCGCGTCAGGGCGACCCGCGCCGTGCGCAACTGGCCGAAGCCGGTCTGCTGTAAGCACCGCAGGGCATGCGGTGCACGTCATCAGAACGTGTGCCGCATGCCCACGTTCACGCCGAGCTGATTCGTGCCCGGCGTGGGCGAACCGCCCGCACCGCCCGAACTCACGGAATACGCCGCATGCTCGCTGTTGGCGAGATAGCCCACTTGGGTATAGACGGCCGTGCGCTTCGAGAAGAAGTACGTGCCGCGCAGTGTCGCCATCGTCGCCCGCGTGTTCTGCCGCGCGTTAAGCATGCGGAACACCTCGCCATCCACCGCGAATGTCGGCGTGAACTGGTACAGCGCACCCACGTAGAACATATCGGAATTGACGTCGGCCACCGCCGCCGACGCGGTCTGCACACGTCGGCCCAGCCAACCCGCGCCGACTTTCCAGTTTCCTCCCTTCACATACCCGTTCAACTGCCAACGCGTGTCCTTGTCGGCAGAACTCGTGAGCGGCACCGCCGCCGCACCGTTGAAGAAGCTCGCGGCCGCGCCAGTGCCGCCGCGCTGCTCGTCCCATGCGCCCGCCACACCGAACCACGGCGTGTCGTATTTGAGCATCGTCGACACCTGCCGGCAGCTTGTCATCTGCCCCGGCACCTGTCCTGCGCATGTGCCCTGCCCCGGTGAATTGCCCGTGCCGCCGCTGTCGCGTCCGAACGAGTAGGTCGCACCCACCGTCAGCCCCTGAAACACGCCCTTGTAGGCCACAGTGTTGTCGCTGCGTGCATTCGGAATGTAGCTGTCGAGCGAGCCGCTGCCGTACAAGTCCGGGCCGAGAATGTCGGCGTCGGCCATGACCCAGAACGTCATCGAATACTGACGACCGATCGACAGCGTGCCGTATTGATTCGACAAGCCGACCCACGCCTGACGGCCGAACAATCGCCCGCCCTGATTCAGATCGCCCCCGCGCACGTTGAAGCCGTTCTCCAGCATGAACAAGGCGTGCAAACCGCCGCCGAGGTCCTCGTCACCCCGCATGCCCCAGCGCGACGGCAGCGAGCCTGTATTGGCGGGCATGCGCACGAGTGAGCTGTTGTTGGTGCCTGCGTGAGAAATGTATTCGACGCCGGTATCGAGAATGCCGAAGAGCGTGACGCTCTGCGCCATCGCCGGGGTTTGCGCCAACGCGATGCCGGCGGCCAGCGCAAGCGCGGGCAGTACCTTGTGGGTCACGGTGTTGTCTCCTGTGAAGCGTTGTGGTGGTCCGGCCTGTGTCGGCCGGTAACATGCGAACCGCCACGCACGCGTCGGGGGGGACGCTCGCGTGGCGGGTACAGCAATCAACGGGGGGGGAAGGACGTCGCCGACGCAGTGCTGACGGCAACGCCAGCGACGGATCAGACGGCGCGTGCTGCGGGCTTCGCGGTATGGGTGCTCACCGCACCGTCACGGCCGACACGTCGACGCATCACGAGCATGAGCGCCGCCGCGATAAAGGCCGGAATGGCGACGATCTGGAACGCCTGCGCCGTGCTCGATGCCGTCGCGATCAGCACTCCGCCGAGGCTGGAACCGAGAATCGAGCCCAGACGGCCCACGCCCAGCGCCCATGCCACGCCGGTGGCCCGCGAGGCCGTCGGGTAGTAAGCCGCGGTAAGTGCGTTAGCGCCCGTCTGCGACCCGGCAATGCCGAAGCCCGCAAGGAAGACCACGGCCATCAGCCAGCCGGATTGATGGGTCACCGTGCCGAGAATGCACAGGGCAATGCCAGCCATCACATACGACGCTGCGAGGACGCGGTAAGGGCTCGTGCGGTCCATCGCGAAGCCGATCATCACGGCGCCCACCGTGCCGCCGAGGGGCAGCATGGCGCCGATGCGTGCCGCTTCTGCCAGCGTGTAACCCGAGTCCTTGACCACCAGCGGCAGCCAACTGGTGAGCAGATAAAACGCGCACAGCGTGCAGAAATACGTGGCCCACAACAGCAGTGTGCCGATCACATATCGACGTGTGAAAAGCCCGCCCACCGCCGACGTGGCTGCGCCCGCCGGCGCCGCTTCGGGATCGATGCGCGTGACCAGCGGATCGATCTGCTTCGCAATCGCCAACAACTGCTCGCCACGATCCCCACGGGCCGCGAGGTAGCGCATCGATTCGGGCAACCAGCGCATGAGCACTGGCACGACGGCCAACGGCACCACACCGCCTGCAATCAACACACCGCGCCAACCGATGTGCGGCAACGTCTGTGCAACGATTTCGCCACCGATGGCGAAGCCCAGCGTAAAGCCGCAGAACGTGGCCGTGACCAGCAGCGAACGAATGCGCTCGGCGCAGTACTCGGAGCTGAGCGTGATCGCATTGGGCATGGCGCCACCAAGGCCGATGCCGGTGATGAAACGCATGATCGCGAGTTCGGTCGGGCTATGGACAAACGCCGACGCAATGCTGCCCAGCGAGAACATCACCACCGACACGATCAATACGCGCTTGCGGCCGATGCGATCGGCCAACGGGCCGAAGATGAAGCAGCCGAGCATCAGGCCGCCAAGCCCCGCACCGAAGACCGTGCCGAGGCTGGTCGTCGCCATCGTCCATTCGCTGCGGATGGCCGGCGCGAGATAGCCGATGGCGGCGGTGTCGAAGCCGTCGAGCGTCACGATCAGAAAGCACAGGGCAATCACGCGCCATTGAAATGGCGTGATGCCCCGTCGATTCATCAAAGCGGTTATTTCCATGTCTGTCTCCTGTACGGCAGTTGCCGTGGGCTAACGTCAGCGGCCGTGGCGTCTGTTGAAACGCTCTTGGAAGGCCGGTGCCGGTGGGGGGGCGATTCAGGTAATTCGGGGTGTTCCGGTTGTGCTCGGGTGCATGACTTATCGGATGGATGCCGTCGTGTTGTCGGAGGTGAGGTCGCGAAGCTCGGGATCGCCCGCCGACAGGTATTCCCACATACGCTCGATGATTCGGCCCGAGCGGGTGGCGCGCGCTTCGCATTGCGCAGCGTCGAGCACGGCGGCGGGCAAAGTGGCTTCGAGCGCGAGCACGTCGAGATCGACGCGCGCGGCGTCTTCGAGATACCACGTGAGGGCCACCATCGCTTCGAGCGTGTCGGCAGCTACCACCGCCCCATTGCCACGCATCACCACGGCCGCGTTCCCGCCCATCGTGTCGATGACGGCCTGTGCCTGCGCATCTGAGCGAATCAGTTGCGGGTCATCCCACAGCGGCACGCCCGGGGCGAAGTAAGTCCCCGGACCATGCAGCGCGCGCGGGGTGCGACGCAGCGTCGAGAGCGACATCGTCTTCGGCGGCATCGTGCGCGCCACGGCACCGATGCCGGGGCGGCGGCGATAGATCTGCTGGTGCAATCGCACTTCGCCAAGGACACAGTCAGGCAGCGGGCCGTTGATAGGCACGACGGTGCCCGCTTCGCCCACACAGATGAGTCCCATCGGGCGGGCGGCGCACACGAGAAAGTGCTCGTCGTCCAGACGCACACTGCAATGCCCGTAGGCGTGTGCCAGTCCTGCGCGCGCCAACGTGCGGGCGGCCACGCGCACGGCGCGGTCGGCTTCGGAGACGTCTGCGCGCGTCGCGGAGGGCGCAAGCGAGGGCGCAGCGTGTGTGTTCTGTGTCATGGGGAAACCGGGCGTCGCCGCCACGGGTAGGTAAGCAGCGGCCCCGGGCGATACCGGGGCGCGCCGCCTACTGCAATCAGGCCGAAAACTCGGGAATCTCGGGCTTCGCGCCCCACATGCAGAACCCGGTCGGATCGAACGGGAACTGGCGGGGCACGTACGTGGCTTCGTCTTCGGGGGCGATCTTGCGCACGCCCGTCGAGTATTCGTAGACCATGCCGTCCGGCCCTGCGAAGTACAGGAACATGGCGTGCGATGTCGGGTGACGCCCCGGGCCGAAGCGAATCGGCACGCCCTGCTCGCGCAGGAAGTACCACGAGCGCATCAGGTCGTCGATGCCGTTCACCTGAAAATTCACGTGCTGAATGCCCGCACGTTTGGCCGGGAACAGCGCAATTTTGTGATGCACGTCGTCGATGCGCAGCAACGGCGCGTCGCCAATGCGATCGGACACCCGCGCATTGCATACGCTCGTCCAGAACGCTTCGTCGCGGCGCGCGTCGGTGGTGCAGAGCCCCACGTGGCTGAACGAGTCGATACCGGCGTCGCGCTCGCCGTGATAGCCGCGACCGGTTTGCGCTGCGCGCAGCACCAGTTCGATCTGGTTGCCCGTCGGGTCGCGAAACGTGAGGAAGTCGGCCACGCGGCGCATGTCGGCTTCATCGCGGGTGCCACGGCGAAAGTCGATGTGCATCGCTTCGAGCTGAGCGGCAGCGGCGTCGAAGTGCGCGTCGCTCGCGATGTCGAACGCCACGGTGTGGTCGGCGGGGTCGCCTTCGAAATAGCAAACGGAATGGTCGCGGCTGTCGCTGCGAAGGTACACGTAGCCGGCCTCGCGGCGCACTTCCTGCAACCCGAGAATGGTGCGTGCATAGCGCGTGGCACCTTCGAGGTCGCGTGTGCCCAGCCGCACGTAACGAATGTCGTGCAGATTGATCACCGCCTGTCTCCTGCGGATATTGTTCGTGTTGTTCGTATTGCGGGCGAGTGCCCGGTTGGTGATGAACACGATAAGGAGCGCCGCCGCATGACGCCAACGAATTGCGTAAATGCGGGGTATTTACGGTGTGAATCAGGGGGGCAGCATTGCGCGAAAGTGCCGGACCGGGTGGTGGTCAGTCTTCGCCGTGAAAGAGGCGGAACATCGTGCTGCGCAGCCAGCGATGGCCGGCATCGGTGTGAAAGCGTTCGTGCCAGAGTTGCGAGATGTCGAACACCGGGCTCTCGAACGGCAACGCACACGTGCGCAGTTCGGCGGCCGCTTTGAGGGCGCGGCCGAGCCGGGTCGGCACGCACACCACGAGATCGCTCGCCGCGATCAGCGCCGAGAGTCCCATCGAGTGCGCCATGCGAAGGGCCACGTGACGCTGTCTGCCTGCCTGCGCAAACCACTGCTCGACGGCGGTCTCGAACACGTCGTGATTGCCCGCCGTCGGCCGATAGACGGCATGCGCGGCGCTGAAAAACGCTTCGGCACTGAGGCTTTCCTGCACGGCCGGATGCCCGTCACGCACGAGGGCGACGTAGTGTTCGCGAAAAAGACGCTGCTGGTGAAAGCCCGACGAGAAGCGCGTGAACAGGCCGAGCGCGAGATCGATATCGCCCATCGCCATCGCGTTTTGCGCTTCACGCGGTGTGGTGTCGACGGTAACGATGCGTACGCCCGGCGCCTCTTTGGCCAGCGTGGCCATCAACTTCGGAATGAAGATCAGTTGGCCGATGTCGCTCAGGTAAAGACGGAACGTGCGCTGCGCATTGGCGGGCACGAAGTCTTGCGGCGCTTCGACGGCGCCGCGAATCAGACTCAGGCCGTCGGTCACCGGCTGGGCGAGTTGTCGCGCGAGATCGGTGGGCAGCATGCCCTGCGGTGTTTTCACGAACAGCGGATCGCCGAACGCCAGCCGCAGGCGTTTGAGCGCATTGCTCACGGCCGATTGCGTGAGGTTGAGCTCCTCGGCCGCCACGGTGGTGCTGCGCGTGCGGAGCAGCGACTCGAAGACGAGCAGCAGATTCAGATCGAGCGAGCGTAGGTTCATCCCCTGCCGTGCATCCATGCCAGAACGGTGACGCGACGCATTGTAGGCAACCTGACGCGTTGTGCGCATTGCGGGAAACCCCCGCCAGCGTCGCAGCGCGTTCGTGGTATTTGCGTGCGCGTTGCCTGTATTTCTGTCTCAGTACCCGCTCGCGGTGACAGCGGCGCGCAGGCGCGCGATCACTTCGAGCACTTCGGGGCGTTTCTCTCGTTTGGACGTCACGATGTTGTAGCGCAGCGGACACTCGACTTCCACGTCCGACACCCGTACAAGCCGGCTTCGCGTGAGCCACGCGTCGGCGAGCGGCGTGCGTGCCAAGGCGATCCCCAGTCCGGCCTCGGCCGCAGCGAGCACTACTGTGTAATCTTCGAAGCGACGGTCGCGCGCACGCGGGCGCAGTGTGACGCCCTGTGCCGCACACCACGCACGCCACCCGGTGAGGTCGGAGTCATGCAGTAACGGGAATGCCAGCAGGTCAGCCGCACTTGTGCCCTTGAGGCGCGCGGCAATCTCGGGCGATGCCAACGGGTAGAGCGTCTCGGGCAGCAACGGCTCCCAATCGACGTTGGCCCATGCGCCGCGCCCGTAGCGAATCGCGACGTCCACTTCGCCCGCCCCCACATCAGCGTTGCGATGCTCGGTGGTCACCTGAATATCGATGAACGGTTTACCCTTTTCGAGCGAGCCCAGACGGTCGAGCAACCACAGCTTGGCGAACGACGGCACGACGCTCAACCGCACCGCCGGGGCCTTGCGCGACTGATGCCATTGATCGGCCGCGGCATCGATCACGTCGAACGCATGTTCGACGCGGCCAAGAAATCGCTGGCCGTCGCATGTCAGGCTCACCCCGCGCGCGTGCCGCTCGAAAAGCATGCAACCGAGCCAGTTTTCAACGGCGCTCACTCGCCGGCTGATCGCGCCGTGCGTGAGACCGCTCGCGTCGGCGGCTACGCTGAACGAACCGTGCCGCGCAACGAGGCAGACGGTTTCGAGATTGGCCAACGGTGGACGGGCGCGCGGCGTTACGTTCATGGGGGACGTTCTTAGATGTGAATCTGGCTCACAGCTTGCTATCGAATAGTGCAGTAGCTTATCACCCTGCCGGTACGGCAACATAGACGCTTGCAGGGAATGTTTGCCCTGCGAATTTCGCCGTCGCGCCCGATTGCAAGCGGTTGCGCGGCGGCCATCTTTTCCGTCAGGAGTCCATCGTGTCAGCCGCCCCGATCACCCCCTTCATCCTTTACGCAGACGCACAGTTCGCCAGCCCCTACGCGTTGTCGGTCTTCGTCACATTGCGCGAAAAGGGTCTGCCGTTTGAGCTGCGCACCGTCGATCTCGCGCTCGGGGCCAATCACGAAAGCGGGTTTGCCGGCCTGTCGATCACGCGTCGCGTGCCCACGCTGGTCCACGGCGACTTCACGTTGTCGGAATCGTCGGCCATCACCGAGTATCTGGAAACGATCTCGCCCGCCGTTCCCGTGTATCCGGCGGACGTGCGCGAACTCGCCCGCGCCCGTCAGGTGCAGGCGTGGTTGCGCAGCGATCTGGCGGTGTTGCGTCAGGAGCGCTCGACAGAGGTCATTTATTACGGCCCGACGGATCAGCCGCTCTCAGACGCCGGCTATGCCGCCGCGAGCAAGCTCATCGCCATTGCGCAGAGCCTGCTGCCCGACGGCCGGATGTCGCTGTTTGACAAGTGGTGTATTGCCGATGTGGATCTCGCGTTGATGCTCAACCGGCTGATCTACAACGACGATGTGGTGCCGAGCGAGTTGGCCGAGTACGCCCGCCTTCAGTTCACCCGGCCGGCTGTGCAGGAATGGATTGCCATGGCGCGTCCGCCGCGTCCGGGCGATGAGGGGTATGTGGCCGACAAGGCGGCCTGATTCAGGCCATCGGTCCGTGGCCGGCGCTCAGGCCGCGTCCATCGACAGGCGCTGCCCGTGGATGTTGATGTGGAACAGCACGAGCAGGCGGTGCGGGCAGTCGTCGCGAACGGCGACGCTGGCGCCGCCTTGCTCGATGTCCTGCCTGGCGTGATGACTGTTAAGCGCCGCTTGAAATGCCACACCAGCGAGCGAGCGGGCCGCGAAAATCAGCAGCACGAGCGAGCCGGCCATCGACAGGCGGAAGTCAGTGGTACCAAAGATGCTTTGCGGCACGTCGAACACCAGCATGGCGATCACTACGCAGGCGTCGATGCAGGTGGCTCCCAGCGAAGCCACGAGCAGATAGGCGCGCAACATCCGAATCGTTGACGATTGCATGTGTCTCCTCTCCCATTGCTCACATCAGACAGCAGCACTGGATGGTGCTCGCTGCCCGGAAGTGCCTGAAAGTGCTCGCCAGCGCGCGCAGATGACGTGCGCAACTTGTGGCACTTCAAGCATGATCCGCTCCTGATGTTAAATGTCGAGCGTCGTCCGGCTCATGACCGAAACGTTTTTTTACACACTGTTACCGTACGTCGTTACCGTCTCATGTTAGACGGCCCTTCGGCAACGATCCGCTAAATTTCGCGATTTTCTTGCGAATAACCACCAAATTGCGACAGTTTCCAGCGTCTGACTGGCGAGAAGCCCGCCGAGACGCGCCGGACGGTGAATTCAGTCGACAGGCAGGCCCCGAAAGGGGGAAAATATCGCCACCTTGCCGTTAACGTTAACGGCATAGACGCCCAAGCCAACTCTGCCGAGACACTGAAGAAACATGAGCGCTGACAACCAACTGCGTTTTGTCGTGGAGCCGCACGCCAACCCCACCCCCGCCGACCAGATCGCCGCCAAGCTGGCCAACCCGGTGTTCGGCCGTGTATTTACCGATCACATGGTCACGATCCGCTGGACCGAAGGCACGGGCTGGCATGACGCCAAGGTCGAAGCGCGCCGTCCGTTCGAGATCGATCCGGCTTGCGCCGTGCTGCACTACGCGCAGGAAATCTTCGAAGGCATGAAGGCCTACCGTGGCGAAGACGGCAAGATTTCGTTGTTCCGCCCGCAGGCAAACGCCAAGCGTTTCCGCGATTCGGCCCAGCGCATGTCGATGGCCGAACTGCCCGAAGCCGTGTTTCTGGAAGCCGTGGAAAAGCTGGTCGACATCGACCGCGCATGGATCCCGGGCACCGAAGGCAGCAGCCTGTATATCCGCCCGTTCATGTTTGCCTCGGAAAGCTTCCTTGGCGTGCGCGCATCGCATGAGTACATCTTCTGCGTGATCGCGTGCCCGGTCGGCCCGTACTTCAAGCCCGGCAAGTCGGCCGTGACCGTGTGGGTGTCGGACCAGTACACGCGTGCGGCCCCCGGCGGCACCGGTGCGGCCAAGTGCGGTGGCAACTACGCCGCCAGCCTGATCGCCCAGACCGAAGCCAGCGGCAAGGGTTGCGATCAGGTCGTCTTCCTCGACGCTGCCGAGCATCGCTGGATCGAAGAGTTGGGCGGCATGAACGTGTTCTTCGTGATGGACGACGGATCGCTGCAAACGCCGCCGCTCTCCGGCACGATTCTGCCGGGCATTACGCGCGCCTCGATCATCGAACTGGCTCGCCGCAATGGCATGACCGTCAACGAAGCGCCGTACGAATTCGCGCAATGGCAGGCTGACGCCGCCAGCGGCCGTGTGAAGGAAACCTTTGCGTGCGGTACGGCAGCGGTGGTGACGGCCATTGGCCAGATCAAGCATGCCAAGGGCGAGTTCAACATCGGTGACGGTGGCGAAGGCCCGGTGACCAAGCGCATTCGTGACGAACTCACGGGCATTCAGCGTGGCAAAGTGGCCGATCCGTTGGGCTGGGTCCACCACGTTGCCTGATCACGCGTTATAGGGTTATGGCGTTATTGGCGTGATAGATTCAACTGACGTTCAAACATAACAGGCAGTCAAGCTGCGCGTCGCCAGAGACAGCGACGCGGGAAAGTACCGGCGGCGCGTTACGACACCAGGAGAGTCGGACGCGCCGTCTTGTTGTTCCTGACTTTAAGATCATGAAACACGAATCGGGCGCCGTATCTGGCGTCATGGCGGCCACCGACACAATCGGCGTGCCGCACTCCGTGCTTGAAGACATCTACGCGATGATCATCGGCATGGCATTTGTGGTGGTCGGTCTGGTGCTGCTCAAGGCTGCCGGGTTGGTCACCGGCGGCGTGGCAGGCATCGCGCTGCTCGCCTCTTATATCTTTCCGCTACCGGTGGGCACCATCTTTACGCTGGTGAACATTCCGTTCTTCCTGTTCGCGTACTTCACGATGGGGCCCGGCTTCGCGCTCAAGTCGACGATCGCGAGCTTCGGCATCACCTTCGCCCTCGCGGCCATGCCGCAGACCCTGCACGTCGCGTTCGTCAATCCGCTGTTTGCCGCGTTTGTCGGCGGCACGCTGTGCGGCATGGGCATCCTCGCGCTGGCACGTCATGGCGCAGGTGTGGGCGGTACCGGCATCGTCACGCTCTGGCTGCAACGCCGTCGTGGCATCAACGCCGGCATCTCGCAGGTGTGCATCGATGCGACCATCCTGCTGGTATCCACCGCCACGATTCCGCTCGGACGCGTGGGCTGGTCGGCCCTGTCAGCCGTTGCCATGAGCGCCATGGTCGTGGCGTGGCATCGCCCGGGTCGCTACACCGGACGGTAAGCGCTCGCTTGGGTCAGCAGCCATTGGCGGAACACCGTCAGTGGCTGACCATGCGTGAGTTCCGTCGGATAGACGAGGTAGTAGGCCGATTCGGCCACGCTTTTCACCTCGAACGGAATCGTGAGGTCCAGCGCCCCTAGCTGGGCTTCGACGAAAAACTTCGGCACCAGCGCGATCCCCAATCCGGCCGCAGCACCTGCGATCAGCATCGTATGCAGTTCGTAGCGCAGCCCTTGCACCGTGCGGTTGTCTTCAATGTGTTGCTCGGCAAACCAGCGTGTCCACGCCGAGGGACGCGTGGTCGAGTGCAGCAGCGGGTATTGCATCAGATCGGCTGCCGTATGCACCGGCCCCCGCAGCAATGACGGGCGGCACACCGGCACCACCTCTTCCCCGAACAGATAATCCGACGACGTGCCCGGCCACGTTGGCTGGCCAAAGTGAATGGCCGCCTCGAAGTGCGTCTCGTCAAACGTGAACAGGTCCGTGTGCACGCCCATGTTCACGCGCACGTCCGGATGGCGCTCGTTGAAGTCCTTCATGCGCGGAATCAACCACTCCGAGGCGAACGTCGGCAGCACCGCCAGCTCCAGATAGCCCCCGCCACTGCCGTGCGCCATGATCGACAACGTGTCTCGATCCAACTGCTCCAATGTGCGGCGCACCTGCGTGCTGTACAGACGCCCGGCGCGCGTGAGCACCACGCGTTGCTTCGCCCGGACGAACAGACGCACCCCGAGTTGAGTCTCCAGCGTGGCGATCTGCCGGGACACCGCACTTTCCGTCAGAAACAGCTCGCGGGCCGCGTGGGTAAAGCTTTCGTGGCGCGCGGCGGCCTCGAAAGCCAGCAGCGCGCCCGTGCTCGGGGTTCTGAACTTGCGCATGTTGATTCCAAAAACGCATCAAGTGGCAATTTTATCTCGCTTTACGCGCGTGTCATCCCTTTCAATAATGCTGTCACTGCAAGAAGGCGCGAGGTGACACGCTCCGCGCGCCTGCCCCGACACCCTGCGGCGCTGCCTGACATCAAAAAAGCGACAGCGCCCTACCCTGCGAGACATTCCGATGCGCAATGCCAATGTGCAGTCGTTACTGGTTTCCCTGCTGGGAGAAGCGCGTACCGACGCGCTTTTTGCCACGCTCAACTCGCCGTCGATTCTGGCGGTGTACGAGCCGGGTCAGGTCACCCGTGCCGAACTGGCACAGGCCATGAACATGGCCTTGTTCGAAGGCTTGCTGGCGCGCTCCCAGAACGGCCGCACTTACACCGAAGAAGCCATCGGCAATGGCGGCAGCGTCTATCTCGACCATGGCGCGTTGCGTACCGTGCGTTGGGCCAGCAATGGCGCGTTGCCGCCGGGCGAAGCTGCGTTCACGCGGATTCTGCGCCCGCTCGGCTTCCGCCCGAACGGCCGTTATCCGCTGGACCGGCTCGGCATGACCGGCCGCGCCTACGCCCACGAAGATGCACCCGAAGAGATTTCGCAGTTCTTCGTAAGCGAGCTGCACCCCGAGCGCTTCTCCGAGGGGTTCCAGCAAGCCGTCTCGAACGTCGTGGGCACATCGAAAGATCCGCTTACGCCGGCCGCCGTCGGCCAACTGTGGGAACTGGAACGCGACGGCACGCTGCCGCTCGAAACGGCGCAGGCATTGCTGCCCGTCATCGTGGGCGCGTTTGCCCGTCAGCATGACGTGCCGAGCGAGGCCGACTACGATGCGTTGCTGGCCGAGTCGGCCGAGATGGCGTGGATTGCCACCGAGGGCAACGCCTTCAACCATGCGACCGACCGTGTCGACGACGTCTTCGCGCTGTCCGACGCCGAGAAAGCGAAGGGCCGTCCGATGAAGCCGGAAGTCGAGCGTTCGCGTTCGGGCCGTGTGTTCCAGACGGCGTATCGTGCCGACGTGGTGCGCCGCGAATTCCGCGCGGCCAACGGCGAGATCGTCACGCGCGACGTGCCGGGCTCGTTCTACGAATTCATTACCCGTCGTCGCGAGTACGACAACACCAAGCACTGCTGGAAGATCGACCTGCGTTTTGACGCGGGGAATGCGCAGGGCATCTTCAAGATGACCGCCAACGCCAAATGACCGTGCGGCGCGGCATATGCGTCGCGACGGGCGCACAATAAGCCCGTCTGACGCCCGCCGCGTCCATTGCCTGCTACCACCGGATTACATAGGGATCTCAACGTGAACGCCACCTCCATCCTCAACGAACTGGGTATTGCCAAGCTGGCCGAGACCGGCGACATCGCCGTGCATTCGCCGATCGACGGCGCCCTCATCGGTCGCGTGGCCAGCGCCAGCGTGAGCGACGCGCAAGCCGCACTTGCCCGCGCCCATACCGCATTTACCGCCTGGCGCAACGTGCCGGCCCCGCGCCGCGGCGAGCTGGTTCGTCTGCTCGGCGAAAAGCTGCGCGAACGCAAGCAGGCGCTTGGCGCACTGGTCACGCTCGAAGCCGGCAAGATCCTGCAAGAGGGTCTGGGCGAAGTGCAGGAAATGATCGACATCTGCGACTTCGCCGTCGGCCTGTCGCGTCAGTTGTACGGCCTGACCATCGCCTCGGAGCGTCCGGGCCACCGCATGGCTGAAACGTGGCATCCGCTGGGTGTTTGCACCGTAATTTCCGCATTCAACTTCCCTGTGGCCGTGTGGTCGTGGAATGCTGCGCTGGCCCTCGTGTGCGGCAATGCCGTCGTGTGGAAGCCGTCGGAAAAGACCCCGCTGACCGCGCTGGCCGTCAACAAGTTGATGGAAGAAGTCATTGCCGAGTTCGGCGACGCCCCGGAAGGCTTGACCGCACTGATCATCGGCGGTCGCGACGTGGGTGAAGCACTCGTGGCCGATCCGCGATCCGCCATCGTGAGCGCGACCGGCAGCACCGAGATGGGCCGCAAGGTTGGCGTAGAAGTCGCGCGCCGCTTCGGCCGTTCGATTCTTGAACTGGGCGGCAACAACGCCGGCATCGTGACCGGCAGCGCCGACATGGAACTGGCCTTGCGCGGCATCGTCTTCTCCGCCGTCGGTACGGCAGGTCAGCGTTGCACCACGCTGCGCCGCCTGTTCGTGCATGAGAGCGTGTACGACAAGACCGTCGATCGCCTGAAGAGCCTGTACAGCAAAGTATCGATCGGCAACCCGCTCGAGCGTGGCACGCTGATGGGCCCGCTGATCGACGAGGGTGCCTTCCAGCGCATGCAGGGCGCGCTCGACATGGCACGTGCGCAGGGTGGCAAGGTGACCGGCGGCGAGCGTCATGCCGTGGCGGGTGCCGAGAAGGGCTTCTACGTGAAGCCGGCCATCGTCGAGATGTCGTCGCAGACCGACGTCGTGTTGACCGAAACCTTCGCGCCGATTCTGTACGTGCTCAAGTACAGCGATTTCAACCAAGCCATCGATGGCAACAATGCGTCGTCGCATGGTTTGTCGTCGTGCGTGTTCACCACCGACCTGCGCGAGGCTGAGCGTTTCACGTCGTCGGCGGGTAGCGATTGCGGCATTGCCAACGTCAACATTGGCCCGAGCGGCGCAGAAATTGGCGGCGCGTTCGGTGGCGAGAAAGAAACCGGCGGCGGTCGCGAGTCGGGTTCCGATGCATGGAAGGGTTACATGCGCCGTGCCACCAACACCGTCAACTACTCTTCCGCCCTGCCGCTCGCGCAAGGCATCGACTTCTCGATCGAGTGATATCGCCTTAAGGCGTGCCCGGCATCATGGTCTCCCACGAGCCATCTGCCGGGTGCGCCGCGAATCTTGCAAGCGTCTGCCCGCCGCTGTCGGCGGGTAGCGTTTGCCACCTCCCGAATCGCATTCTCGCGTCACACGTTCTGCACGCTGCACGCGCTCCACGCTCCCACGCTTTCGATAGCGAGGCCCACATGTACGCCTTCACTTCTCCGTTTGCCAACCCGGCCGGCTCGCCTATTCGCGAGTTGTTCAAGTACTTGTCCGAGCCGGGCATGATTTCCTTCGCGGGCGGCTATCCGGCCAGCGACCTGTTCGACGTCGAAGGGTTGGCGGCAGCGCAGGCGCGCGCCTTCGCGCAGCCGACGCGTTGCCTGCAATATGGGCCGACCGACGGCTTGGCCGAACTCAAGACCCAGATCATCGCGTTGATGGCGACGCGTGGTGCGCGTTGCGCGAGCGACGAGTTGTTGGTCACAACCGGTTCGCAGCAAGGGCTGGATTTACTGCTGCGCGTACTGGTAGCGCCGGGCGACGTGGTGGTGACCGAGCAACCGGCGTATCCGGCGACATTGCAGGCGTTGCGACTTCAGCAGGCGCAGGTCGTCACCGTGCCGGTCGATGCAAGCGGTCTGGACGTCGGCTATCTCGAAGCGCTTTTGCGTGACGGAAAGATTGCCACGCCCAAACTGCTGTACACCGTGCCCACGTTTGCCAACCCTACGGGCGCGACGCTTTCGCGCGAACGGCGTGTGGGGTTGTTGAAGCTGGCGGCGGAATATCACTTCATCGTGGTCGAGGACGATCCGTACGGCGATTTGCGGTTTGCGGGCGAGGCACTGCCCACGTTACTGGAGTTGACGGATGAGGTGCCGGGTTCACGCGAATGGCTGGTGCACTTTTCGAGCTTGTCGAAAATCGTGGCACCGGGGTTGCGGGTGGGTTGGACGATAGCGCCGCCGGAGATTGCGCGGCGATGTGTAGTGGCAAAGCAGACGGTGGATTTGTGCAGCGTGCCGTGGACGCAAGCGGTGGCGGCCGAGTATTTGGCCGACGGTGCACTGGAGCGGCATTTGCCGAGCATCAAGTTGGCGTACAAGCGCAAGTGCGATGCGATGTGCGAGGCGCTGGGGACGTTGTTGGGTGACGAGATCCAGTTCCATGCACCGGAGGGCGGGATGTTCGTTTGGGCGCGACTGGCGGCGGTCAAGACGAGCGAGTTGTTGCCGCATGCGATCGCAGAGAAGGTGTTGTTCGTCCCGGGCACTGCGTTCTACGCAGAAGATGCCGATGCGGCGTCGTTGCGCTTGTCGTTCGCGGCACCCGGCGTCGATGCGATCGAAGAGGGAGTGAAGCGATTGCAGCGCGCGATGCAAGCCGTGGGGAAGAGGCAGGAATAAGGCACGTGCACCAAGGGTTGCAACGAATCGTGGGAGTGGAAACGAGTCGGCGGCGCATCCGAGCATTTGCTGATGCGAAGTGACGCAAATGGTCGGATGTGGCGACGACCGACCGGGAGCGCGAGCCTGCGGGGCGGGAGGCGTTGCCTGGGTGGCGAGACGTAGGGATGGGTTGCGACGAAAAGGTGGGGGATGACGAGCCGTCGGTGCGCTACCCGTTTTCCAAAGCGAATTACGTGGAGCGACGAAAACGGGTAGCGCACCGACGGCCGACCACAGGAGTGGAAAGCAGGTCCGCGCCGGAGCAGACCGACGCGGTGTGAGCCATTCACAAACTACGGTAAATCAAAGCTTCACACAGACATTCCGAAGCTCGGTGTAGAACTCAAGCGAGTGCACGCCGCCTTCGCGTCCGATGCCGGATTGTTTAGCGCCCCCGAAGGCGGTGCGGAGGTCACGCAGGAACCATGCATTGATCCAGCACACGCCCACTTCCAGCGCAGCGCCCATGCGGTGCGCCCGGCTGACATCCGTCGTCCAGACCGTGGCAGCAAGGCCGTACGGCGTAGCGTTTGCCATCGCGATGACTTCGTCTTCCGTATCGAACGGAGCGATATGGCAGCACGGGCCGAAGATTTCTTCGCGGATCACTGAGGCGGTTTCGGGCAGTCCAGTCCAAATCGTCGGCTGCACCCAAGCCCCGTCTTTCATCGCAGCGGGCATATCGGGCACGCCGCCGCCGGTCACCACCGTCGCGCCTTCCTCGCGGGCTTTCGCGTAGTAGGACAACACCTTCTCGCGATGCACCTGCGAGACGAGCGGGCCGAAATTAGTCCCTTCCGCGTACGGATCACCGATCTTCAGCGATTCCGCACGTTCCTTCAGCGCGGCGACGAAGCGATCGAAAATCGGCCGCTGCACGTAGACGCGTTCCGTTCCCAGACAGACCTGTCCGCTGTTGTCGAAGCTCGAGCGCGTGATACCCGCCACCGCCTTATCGAAGTCCGCATCGGCAAACACGATGCCCGGATTCTTGCCGCCCAGTTCGAACGACACCGGACGCACGCCATTCGCGGCGGCCTTCATGATCGCTTCGCCCGTACGGGTTTCGCCCGTGAAGGTGATGCCATTCACCCCCGGATGCTCCGTCAGGAATGCCCCTGCCGACTCGGGACCAAAGCCGTGCACCACGTTGTAGACCCCCGCCGGCACTCCGACTTCGTTCATCACTTCGCCCAGCAGCGTGGCCGTCGCGGGCGTTTCCTCCGATGGCTTCACCACTACCGTGTTGCCGAAGGCCAGCGCCGGGCCGACCTTCCACGTCATCAACAGCAGCGGCAGATTCCACGGACACACCACCGCGATCACCCCGCGCGGCGTGCGCACGCCGTAGTTCAGCGCGTTGCCGCCATCCGGCGTCACCATCGCGAACGACTCCGTCGGCACGTTCTTGATCATGTCCGCGAACACCTTGAAGTTCGCGGCACCGCGCGGAATGTCCAGATGGCTCGCCAGACCGTGCGGCTTGCCCGTATCCGCAATTTCAGCGGCCAGAAAGTCGTCGAAACGGCGGTTGATTCCGTCCGCCACGGCATGCAGCAGTTCAACCCGTTGGGCCACCGTCATCTTTCCCCAAGGGCCTTGCAGCGCGGCGTGAGCGGCACGCACGGCGGCGTCCACCTCCGTGCGGCCGGCCTCATGCACCCGGCCGATCAGGCTGTTGTCCACCGGGTTGCGGCTCTCGAACGTGCGGGCGCTCGACACCCACTCGCCGTTGATGAAGTTCTGGAAGTCTTTCATGTCTCGCTCTCGATTTATCTGGGAATGACGGCCATCGGGCATGCCGATGCGACATGGCCACACGATAAATCGCGCCCCGAACCCTCGTCAATATTTTCTCGAGAATTTTTATTTATCTCGATTATTTTGTCGTTTTGCGACAATTTTCATCAAACTGCCTATAATCGCGAAACTCGATCAAACCCACGATCACCGAAAGCCCCCATGCTCAGTAACGCCAGCTCGCCCACCCAGACCGCCGACGCCACGCTCGCGCAAAGCGCTTACCTGCGACTGCGCAGCGACATCGTCGACGGCGTGCTGATGCCGGGCGAAAAGCTGCGGGTCGAGCATCTGAAGGATCGGTATGCGGTGGGGGCCGGCACCCTGCGCGAAGCACTGGCGTTGCTGGTCGCCGATGCGCTCGTGGTGCAGCAGGGACATCGGGGGTTTCGGGTAACGCCGATCTCGCTGGCCGATTTCATCGACATCACCGAGACACGGGTGCAGTTGGAGACGGAGGCGTTGCGCCAGTCCATCACACTCGGCGACGACACGTGGGAAGCGAATCTGACGAGCGCGTTTCACCTGCTCACGCTGGCAGAAGAACGTTTGGCCAGTGGTGCAGTGGGCGGAAGTGCTGGTGCGGAAGCCTTCGCGCAGTGGGAAGAACGCAATCGCGCGTTCCATGAAGTGCTGATCGCCGCGTGTCCGTCACGCTGGCTGCATCACTTTCTCGCAATTCTGTACCGGCAGTCAGAGCGCTACCGCCGTCTGTCCATCACGCACCAGCCGGTGCCCCGCGATGTGCATGAGGAACATCAGGCCATCTTCGATGCGTGCCTCGCGCGCGATGCGGTCAAGGCGTCCGCGTATCTCGCCGCTCACATCCGCAAGACGCTCGAAGCCGTGCGAGAACTGCCCGACGCCGTCATCAACGCGGCAAACTCTCCCGCACAATCTGCGCGAAATACTTCGCCCCTAGCGGCAGAATCGCGTCGTTGAAGTCGTAGCAGGCGTTGTGCAGCGGAATCGCGCCGGGTTCATCGCGCGTGCCGTTGCCGATAAACGCGAAGTTGCCCGGCAGATGTTGCAAGAACACCCCGAAGTCTTCCGACGCCATCACGGGCGCGATGTTCGCCTCGACCATCGCGTCGCCCGCCACCGCCCGCGCGGCGCGCACCGCAACGTCAGTGTTCGCCTGCCAGTTCATCGTCGGCGCAAACTCGTGCGTGTACTCGAACTCGCACTGCGCACCGTGCATCGCACAGATCCCCATGCATATGTCACGCATGCGAGTCTCCAACAAGCGCTGCACGTCGGGCGTGTAGCTGCGTGTGTCACCCTTGATCACGACGTTCGTCGGAATCGCGTTGCGAATACCGTCGGTGATGAATTCCGTACACGACACCACCGCCGACTCGCCCGGGTCCACGCTACGCGACACCACCGTTTGCAGCGCCACCACGATTTCGGCACCGATCACCAGCGGATCGATCCCCATGTGCGGCCGCGCCGCGTGGGTGCCCTTGCCGCGAATCCGAATCACGAAGTTGTCTTCGCTCGCCATGATGCCGCCCACGCGCGTGGCAATCTGCCCCGCCGGGATGCCCGGCATGTTGTGCACCCCGTAAATCGCATCGATGGGAAAGCGCGTCAGCAGCCCGTCGGCAATCATGGCCTTCGCGCCACGGCCATGCTCCTCCGCCGGCTGAAAAATAAAGCGCACCGTGCCGTTGAAGTCGCGTGACTCACATAACAACTTCGCGGCACCCAGCACCATCGACATATGGCCGTCGTGTCCGCAAGCGTGCATCTTGCCCGCCACCTGCGACGCGTGACCGCGCCCGGGCGCCTGCTCATTGATGAGCAACGCGTCCATGTCCGCGCGAATGCCGATCGCCCCCGGTCCGTCGCCGACGTTGAGACTCGCCACGACACCCGTGCCGCCGACGCCGCGATGCACGTCCAGCCCGAAGCTTTCCAGAATCGTGGCCACTGTCTGCGACGTTCTGAGTTCTTCGAAACCCGTCTCCGGGAGACGATGGAACGCATGCCGCCAGTCGGTCAGTGCCTTCGCGAAATAGGTGTCCTGCGTCATCTTCGGTCTCTCACAATGTCAATGTGCCGGTGCGGCCGCGGTTAGCGGTGATAGCGGTGATAGCGGCGATTCAGCGCGACACCCACGCGCGTTGACGCGACAACACCTCGTCCGCCGTCTCGCCCACGAGTTCAGCGTAGACCGACGGTGCCGTAGCGCCCTCGGTGTTGATCAGCAACACTCGCGAAGCACCGTTCAACCCGATCGCCGACGCCCACGCCGGTGATGCTGCTGCCGCCATCAACCCGGCAAGACCCGCCACGCCCGACTCACCGGCAACAAACGGCACATCGTTCGCGCTACCCTGCGCAAGACGCCGCATCGCATCCACGGCCTGCGCATCGGTCACCGTCATGAATGCATCGACCGAAGATTGCAGAAAGCGCCACGCCAGCGGCGACGTCTCACCACAGGCTAACCCCGCCATCACCGAATCGACGGTGCCGGTCGCCTGCGCCGCTCGCCCGGCCATCGCGCTCTGATACAAACAATCGGCTTGCTCCGGCTCAACCACAACGAACGTCGGACGGTTTGCGCCCCACTGCTCCCACAAGTAGCTCGCAACCCCTGCGGCCAGCCCACCCACGCCGCCTTGAAGAAACACGTGAGTGATAGACGAAGCGTGATCCTCGCGCTGCGAATGTTCGCGCGCCAGCGTCTCGACAACCTCAGCAGCGATGGTGCCATAGCCTTGCATCACATCACGTGGGATCTCTTCGTAGCCGTCGTAAGACGTGTCCGAAACCACGTGCCAGCCATTGCGCTGTGCGAGCGCCGCCGCCTCGGTCACCGACGCGTCGTAGTTGCCAGCGATGCGCACGATCTGCGCGCCATACGCGGCAATCGCTTGCTCGCGCTCTTCGCTCACGTGCGCATGCAGCACGATCACGCAACGGCAGCCAACACGCTTGGCCGCAGCGGCCAGCGCGCGGCCGTGATTCCCATCGGTCGCGCTGATCGCCGTGAAGCCCGCGAGCGCCTCGCGATGCTCACCGGCAAACAAGGCCGGTGCCGTGAAGCCCTTGCCCTCGAAGGTCCGCAGAATCAATCGCACGAGGGCAATTGGCGCACCCAGCGCTTTAAAGCTCCCAAGCGCCGAGCGCAACGCTTCATCCTTCACCAGCACGCTCTGCACGCCCAACGACGCCGCCAGGTCAGGCAATTCGCGCAACGGCGTGCTGCCCGCGTGCAGACCGTCCCATTGCATGAGCCATTCGCGGCTTTGGCCCGCACGGGCGATGCTCATGATGTTCTGAAGTTCGGCAGGATACGACGAGCGCGACGCCCGGGGATTCACGTAAAGCATGGGGGGACTCCGGTATTTCAATAGTGGGGGCAGCGATGCAAAGCCCTGACGCGACGCTCGCTCAACCGAGCGACAAGACACCCAGCCGTTGCGCGACCACGTCGAGCAGCACTTCGGCCCCGCTGACCAGTTGTGCGTCGTCGGTATGCTCGCGCGGGTTGTGGCTGATGCCGCCGCGGCTCGGCACGAAGATCATCGCGGCGGGGGCAATACGCGAAATCATCTGCGCATCGTGCCCCGCGCCCGAGGTCATCCGCTTGTACGACAGGCCCCGCTTCTCGGTGCAGGCGGCGATGACATCCGCCAGTGCTGCGTCGAACACGACAGGCGAGAAGCGTGCGAAACGCTCCGTCGTGACACGCACGCCTTCTTCCTGCGCGATTTGCGTCAGGAACTCGGCTAGTCGCGCCTCGCCAGCGGCCAGACGCTGCTCGTCCGGGTCTCGCATATCGACCGTGAACACGGCCTTGCGCGGGATCACGTTGATCACGCCCGGCGACAGTTGCAACGTGCCGACCGTGGCGAGCGTCGTGCCCGAGTCGCGTGCGATGCGGCGCAATTCTGTCACCACGGCCGCAGCCACATAACCCGCATCGTGTCGCAGATGCGTGGGCGTCGTGCCTGCGTGATTGGCGTTGCCGTCAATGGTGATCTGCTGCCACGAAATGCCTTGCAGGTTTTCCACCACGCCGATGGCCAGACCCTCCGCTTCCAGAATCGGCCCCTGCTCGATGTGAAGTTCGAGATATTCATGCGGCACCAGCGTTCCCGGTGCCATGTCACCTGCGTAGCCTATGCGCGCCAACTCGTCGCCGAGCCGTGCACCATCAGTGCCGATCGCGTCCAACGCTTCGTCGAGCGAGAACCCGCCCGCATGGACCAGCGAGCCCATCATGTCGGGGTGGAAGCGCGCGCCTTCCTCATTGGTGAACGCCACCACCGTGATCGGGCGCGACGGCACCATGCCCGCCTCGCGGAACGCCCGCGCAACGGCCAGTCCGCCGAGCACACCGTAGCAACCGTCGAGGGCACCGGCATTGACGACGGTGTCGATATGCGAGCCCATCATGAGCGGGCGCAGCGCCTTGCCCTCGGCATCCGTCGCGTCGGACGGCAGCGTGCCGAAGATGTTGCCGATGCGGTCGACCTGAATGTCGAGATCGAGCTCGCGCATCCACGCGACGACCTGATCGCGGCCCGCCTTCTCGGCGTCGGTGAGGGCCACACGGGTGCGGCCGCCGTTGACCGGGTCCGCACCGATCTCGCCCAGTGCGCGCAGTTGTTGCAGCAACAGGGGCCCGTTAAGACGGAGCGGGGAAATCAGGGAGGTCGCGGAACCGGCGGAGGAAGTGTGTTCGTTGTCGGACATGAGACGGTGGAGTTGTGGTCCTGCGTGTGACGTGAGCGCCGTGATAACGCGCCCCTGTGCAAGTGGCGAGTTACCGCTGGCGGAGTATCATCGGATGCCCTGAATAATATTCCGGACTACGCGTACGATTCGCGCGTTTTTGCGTATCCAATCGAATTTTTATTGCGCACCATGCCCCTCGACAGCTACGACATCGCCCTGCTCGCCGCGATTCAGCAAGACTCGACGACACCGCAGCATGCCCTCGGCGCACAAGTGAACCTGTCGTCCGCCGCCGTCAACCGCCGATTGAAGAAGCTCGCCGACGAGGGCGTGACGCGCAAGACCGTGTCGCTGATCGACCCGGCGCGCGTGGGATATCCGCTCACGATCATCACCGAGATCGAAGTCGAGAACGAACGGCTCGACCTGCTCGATGCCATGCGGCGCAGCTTTCTCGCGTGCCCGCAGGTGCAGCAGTGCTACTACGTCGCTGGCGAGTGCGACTTCGTGGTGATCATGGTCGTGCGGGACATGGCGCAGTACACCGAACTCACGCGTGCGCTCTTCTTCGAGACCAACAACGTGAAACGCTTCAAGACGCTCGTGTCCATGAGCAACGTGAAGGTCGGTCTGGAAGTGCCGATGGACGGACTGAGCGGCTGAGCTCACTTCAAGTCGACCGCATCACCGCATTTCCGCGCGAAGCTCGCGCACGCCACGTCCCAGCTTGCGACGCAGCAGCGTGCGCAACGTCGCCGAATCGGCGTAGCCCACTTCGGTCGCAATCGTCTCGAGATCGCAGCCGGTAGAGACGAGATGCTGCGCGCGTTCGATACGCAAGTCCTGAAAAAACGCCAGCGGCGATTTGCCGAGCACCGCCTCGGTACGGCGCTGCAACGTACGCGGTCCGACGGCCAGCGCACGGGCCGCGTCCTGAAGCGAAAAACCCGCTGAGAGATGCTCGCGCGCCCAGCGCTCGAACTTCGCAATCAACGGGTCGGCATTGGCCAGAAAGTCGGGAATCACATATCTGGCCTGCGACGAGCGCGTGTCGATCAGCATCAGACGCGCGACCAGCGCGGCCAACTCGGGGCTCGCCTGCCGCACCAGCCAGAGCGCCAGATCGAGGTGCCCCATCATCGCGCCGGCCGTCACGATCCGGTCGGATGCCACCAGCATTTTCGAATCGTCGAGATCGACCGCCGGGTATCGCTGCCGGAAGAACGGCGCCAACGACCACGTTGTCGTCGCCGTGCGCTGATTCAGCAAGCCGGTTTCCGCGAGCAGGAACGTGCCGATACACGCGGCGGCGATGCCGCTATTCCCCACGTCGTGCCAGCGCCGGATATGTCCGACAGCATCCCGCACGTCGGCGCGCGCCAACGCTTCGGCCAGCGGGTCGGGTTGCTTGGTGTTGAGCGCCGGCACGACGACCCAGTCCGCCTGATGCAGGGCGTTCGCCGACGCCACCGGCAGCGAGAACCCCAATGCCGTGCGAATGTTTCTGCGCACGCCCACGACGTGGACGTCGAACGGCGGCGTCGGAAAACCCTGCATGGCCGCGAGTTCGTTGGCGGTGGAGAACGTATCCATCAACACCGTCAGCCCCGTGTCGAATACGCCGTCGAGCGCAAGAATGGCAAGTTTCATGTCGCAAATGACTCGAATAATGTCATTCCCGACTATAGTTTGCGTCGCCATCCGGGTCTAGACTTTGTTGTGACGCGGCCCTGACGGCCGCCCCTGAAAGACACGAGACCCGCGAGCGCCCCCCATGAATGCTTCCCCGACGTCCATCCTCGACACCATCGGCAACACCCCGCTATTGCCGCTTCGGCATGTCTTGGCCGCCAACGGCGCACGAATCCTGCTGAAACTCGAAACGCAGAACCCGACCGGCAGCATGAAAGACCGTATGGCGCTGGCGATGATCGAAGCCCCCGAGTCTGACGGACGCCTGCCGCCCGGCGGTGCCGTCGTGGAATACACCGGTGGCAGCACGGGCGTCTCGCTGGCGCTCATCTGTGCGGTGAAGAAGCACCCGCTGCATATCGTGACGTCCGACGCGTTTTCGAAGGAAAAGCTCGACCACATGCGGTTGCTCGGCGCCAGGCTCACGCTGATTCCGAGTGACAACGGCAAGCAGACGGCACGGCTGACGAAGGACATGATTCGTGAAGCCCATCGCATCGCCGACGAGACGGGCGCGTATCTCACGGCGCAGATGGAAAACACCGATCAGTTGCACGCGTACACGTTGATGGCCGACGAAATCTGGACGCAGACCGGTGGCCGTATCGATGGCTTCGTGCAGAGTGTGGGCACCGCCGCGTCGTTGCGCGGTATCGCCGAAACGCTGCGTCAGCGCGATGCGAACATTCGGATGGTGGCCGTGGAGCCAGCCGAGTCGGCGGTGTTGTCGGGCGGCCCGTCCGGTGCGCACAAGATCGACGGTATCGGTGCGGGCTATGTGGTGCCGCTCTGGCGCGACGATATTGCGAACGGCATCGAGCGCGTCACGACCGACGAGGCCAAAGCCATGGCGTTTCGACTGGCCGCCGAGGAAGGGCTGTTCTGTGGCACGTCCACGGGTGCGAATGTGACGGCAGCGCTACGCCTTGCCGAGCGGCTCGGCCCCGATGCGACCGTCGTCACCATCATGTGCGATACAGGCATGAAGTATCTGAAGACGTTTGCCGAACATCTGACGCCATAAACACTTGGGGCGCGGCGACTCTTACTTGCTGCGCATGCGCGTGAACCGCTGCTCGGTAACCTCGGTTCCCCACTGCGCGCCCGTCGACTCGGCGGCCAGTTCAAAGCCGAACGAATCGTAGAGATGGCGCGCAGCGTCGAGCCCCTTGAACGTCCACAGATAAGTCTCGCGAAAGCGCTCGTCGACGAACTGCATGGCGTGCGACATCAACTGCCGTCCGATACCTGTCCCACGCAAAGAATCGTCCACGATGAACCAACGCAAATGCGCCACGCCGGTAGCGAAATCGCCGTCGATGGCGAGCGATGCCAGCGTGCGGCCCTGCTCGACGCAAAGCCAAATTGCCTTGCCCTCGGCAGGCAACGACCCGGCAAATTCCGCCAGTTCCGTGGCGACCTTCTTCTCGAAGAACACGCCGAAGCCCCAGTGCTCCGCGTAAAACCGAGCGTGCAGACTCGCGATATCGCCAATGCAGCCGGGCACGTAGCCTTGCTGTACTGACGGCCCCTCGGCGCTCATGCCGGTCGACTTCGCCACGTTGTCGAGCGCCAGTGCGTCGGCATACAGCGCCAGCGAGCGAATCAACGCCTGCTGATCGGCCGGCACCAGACGCCGCAGCGCGTTGGAGACCTGATCGGTCGCAAACCGGTCGATCCGCTTGCGCAGCGCCTGCCCGGCCGGGGTCAGTTGCAGCGCGTACGTCCGGGCGTCGTCCTTCGACGCCACACGGGTGACGAGCCCGCAAGCTTCCAACTTGGCGAGTTGCCGGCTGGTGTTCGACTTGTCGAGCCGCAGCAGACCGCCCAGATCCTTCGCGCTGACGCCCGGGTTTGCGCCAATCTCGATGACCGCATGGACGGCCGACGGCGCCAGATCGCTGTCGGCCAGCGTCGTGCGCATGAAGCCAAGCTCGCGCACCAGCTTGCGCGAAAACTCCCGCAGTTCGAGAATCGTGGCGTCTCGCGAGCCAGCGTTCAGGTCGGTGATATCCATGGCACGGGGCAGATTGGCTGCATTAGTTGCGCTTCGCAACAATATAGTTGCATAGTGCAACTTATGCAAGGCGGAAATTTACCGGATCGCTAGCGCGATGCGCTCATTTGCGCCGTCGCGTTTGATGGAGAATTGTCGCGTTTTGTCGACACGCCGTCGCAACGCGCGAGAAGCCACTAAACTGCTGGCCGAAGCTGCCTTCTCTCCCCCCGTTCGTTGCCATCTCGAAAATGCCCACCAGGATCCTTCTCGTCGAAGACGACGCGCGCCTTTCAGCCCTGGTCGCCGGCTATCTGCAAAAGCATGGCTATCAGGTCGATACCGTGCTCGACGGGGCCCGCGCGGTGCAGGCGATCATCAAACGCCGTCCCGATCTGGTCATCCTCGACGTGAACCTGCCCGGCAAAGACGGGTTTCAGGTGTGCCGAGAAGCGCGCGAGCATTACGACGGTATCGTCATCATGGTGACCGCGCGCGACGAGGAGTTCGACGAAGTACTCGGACTGGAACTGGGTGCCGACGATTACGTGCACAAGCCGGTGCAGCCCCGCGTGCTGCTCGCACGGATCAAGGCGCAACTGCGCCGCAACGTGCAGCGGCCCTCATCGGCGGCGCAGCCGGAATCGATCACCTTCGGCAAGTTCAGGATCGACCGTGGCAACCGCACGGTGACGCTGCCCGATGGCACCACCCCGGATCTGACCTCGGCGGAGTTCGACCTGCTGTGGGCGTTGGCGCGCTCTGCCGGGCAGGTGGTCACGCGAGACGATCTGGTGCGGCAACTGCGCGGCGTCGAATTCGACGGGGTTGACCGCTCGGTCGACGGTGGCATTTACAAGCTGCGCCGCAAGCTGGGCGACGACACCACGCCGCCCCAGCGCATTCTGACCGTGCGCGGCAAAGGCTATCAGCTCAACAAATCGGATTGGGACTGAGTCGCGCGGCACGTATGAAAGCGCGCTGGCGTCGAGTTGTCCGACACGACACGGCAACGCACTCGATGACGCTAAACGACCCTCGAAGATCCTCGAAGACCCTCGAAGACATAACGCAACACCTCGCCGGGACAAACCATGCGTGGCCATCACTTCCAGCCTTACCGCTACTGCCGGCTCCGTTGGCAGCGCTTCCGGCGCTCATGGACCGACACCCGGGCCGACCGGCGCCCCAGTTGGTCGCGTCTCTACGTGCGCACCTACACTCGCCTGCTGTGGTTATGCCTGCTTGTGCTCGCCGTGCCAGCGGCGCTTCTGCTGATCAATTTGCCCGCTGAGTGGCTTCATGAGCACTTGCTGAGGGCGCGGTTCCTGCTGCCATTCGCCGTCTCCACGCTGGCGTTGCCCGCCATCGTCGCGTATCGCTGGATGCGCCCCGTCTGGGTCGATCTGGTGATGGTGCGCGAACGTGCCATCGACTTCAGCGGCGGACGGTTTCACACCCGGGCGCGCGAATCCTATAGCGTCATCATCGGGCCGCTCGCGCGAACGTTGAACGCGCTTGCCGAGCGCATGGAGAAGTTGATCGCCACGCAACGCGACCTGACCAACGGCATTTCTCACGAACTGCGCACACCATTGGCCCGGCTGCGCTTCGCACTGGAAATCTTGCGTGATCCATCGTCCCCCACGGATGCGTGTCAACAAGCGCTGGAGAGCATCGATCAGGATGTGACTGAACTCGACGAACTGATCGACATGAGCCTGACGTTCGCGCGTCTCGAATACAGCTCGCTTCAATCACACGTCGAAGCCACCTCGGTATCGAACTGGTTCACGGCGCAGGTACGCGACGCCACCTTGCTCTACGCCGATCGCGAGATCACGCTCGACACCGATTGGGACACCTCGCAGTTGGTGGTGATGGACAAGCGCCTGATGTCTTACGCGATGCGCAATCTGCTGCGCAATGCCAGCCGTTACACCACCTCGCGGATTGTCGTGGGGCTGCACTTGCGCCACGGCAATGTGGAAATCTATGTAGAAGACGACGGCCCCGGCATTCCGGAGAGCGAGCGCAAGCGAATCTTCGATGCCTTTGTTCGTCTGGATCGCAGAACGGGCGGCTATGGTCTTGGCCTCGCCATCACCGAACAAGTCTTGCGTGCTCACCACGGACGCGTTGTCGCGACCGATCCGGTCACGCTGGGCGGTGCCCGCTTCGAGATGAGTTGGCCGGCAGTGACGCGATAGCGCCGAAGCGCTTGAGACACAAACCTCTCACGACGCGCTAAATCCGCCGTCGGCCGCCAAGACGTGTCCGACGACAAACGAGGCCTCGTCCGACGCCAGCCACACGACCGCCTCGGCGACTTCCTCGGGCTGGCCCATCCGTCGCAGCGGCAGACCAGCGGCAACGGCCGACATATCGGCGATGCCGGACGCCAGCATCATGTCGGTCACGACACGTCCCGGCGCGACGGCGTTGATTCGAATGCCGCGAGGGGCGCATTCCATCGCGGCCGATCGCATCAATGAAATCACTGCCGCCTTGGACGCCGAGTAAAGCGCCAGCCCCGGATTGGGATTGCGCATGCCGCTGACCGAAGCGTTGATGACGATGCGACCGCCGCCCTGTTCTGCCATGACAGGCACTTGGTGCTTCAAGCACAAGAAAACCGAACGAACATTGGCATCGAACGCGCGCTCGTAGACTGCCGTGTCCTGCGCTTCGACCGGCGCACGGCGCTCCTGAAAACCCGCATTGTTGAACGCGACATCGAGACGGCCGAACTGGGCAAGCGTGGTCTGGACCAGATTCGCCACGTCCTCCTCGCGCGTCACGTCGGTTGGCACGTACAAGCCTTGCGCGCCCGCCGCACGGCATTCGGCAGCCACGGCTTCACCTTCGTGCGTACGACGCCCCGCAATCACCACAGCCTCCGCACCTTCACGCGCCATCAGGAGTGCCGTCGCGCGACCGATACCGCTGCCGCCTCCGGTTACCAGCCCCACGCGACCCGCCATACGGCCGCGGCGCGGCGTTGAATCTCCGGCTTGCGACGATGTTTCCATGGTGCCCCCTGAATGTTGCAACTTCTCACGCGAACCTTGTGGTGCCCATGGCGGAAATCGATGGCCGAAGACACAGATTAGTTGTATCGTACAACATTGTTTTCATAAATCAATCGAGAATCAAAAATGCCCGATGTCGACACCTCGCTGATCGATGCCATTCGAGCGGCATCACGAAAGATGGTGCGTGAGTTGGGATTCATGCGCACGACATTGGCCGGCACGGACTATTCACCGTCGGCCGTGCACGCAATTATGGAAATCGGCGCTCGTCAGTCGATGACCGCGGCGGAACTCGCGGAATTCCTCAATCTCGAAAAATCCAGCATCAGCCGGATGGTTCGCAAATTGATCGAAGCCGGGGAATTGAAGGAAGCCGTCAGTCGTGGCGATGCGCGTGCCAAGTTGCTGACATTGACGCCGCGTGGCAAGCGGACATTGGTGTCGATCAACGACTATGGCCGGCAGCAAGTCACCAGCGCGTTGACACAATTGACCGACGACCAGCAACAAGCCGTGGCTGCGGGATTGACCGCGTATGCCCGCGCGCTGGAGACGCATCGGGTTGGCGCGCCGGATAACGCGTGACGGCATTTCCCCGGAGCAAGGGCTCGAAGGCTTCGGTGGCATACTGACGGACAGATTCGGTGTCCGCTCACTCCTTGCCAAAGCTCAACTTGCCGATCAGAACAGCAACGCCATCCCGTCGTTCCATTACGGCCGTTATCGGCGCGTCGATGCTTTGCGCCGCGTTCGCGGTGCCGCTCGCACTGGCCAAGACCGACGCCCCCATGACCGCTGCCCAGTCCGACCCACGCACGCTCGGCTGGATGACCGGGTCGCCGCCGCCTGACGACAAGGCCATTCGTTTTACCGATGGCGATTACTTCACCTTTCCCAAGTCGCGCTGGACGGTCTGCCACTTCCGTGAACTCATGCCGACCGTCGGCGTGTCGCGCGGCCCCGGCGGCGCAGTGCCATTGGCTCGTAAAATCGACGCAGGCATCGATGCCGTCACTTTCACACCGATTGGCAGCGACGTGAAGATGAGCTGGCGGCAGGCGTTCGATGCCAACTACACGGATGGCGTCATCGTGCTGCACAAGGGCCGCGTGGTGTATGAGCGCTACGCCGGCTGCCTCGATGCCAACGGACAACACGGCGCGATGTCGGTAACGAAGTCGCTGACCGGATTGCTCGGCGAAATGCTCGTCGCTGAAGGCGTGATCGACGAGAACGCGCGCGTCGACACCATCGTCCCCGAACTGCGGCAAAGCGCCTTTGGCGACGCCACCGTTCGACAGGTCATGGACATGACGACCGGACTGCAATTCAGCGAGGACTATAGCGATCCCAATGCGGAAGTCTGGCGTCATGCCGATGCGGGAAGCCCGCTACCCAAACCGCGCGGTTACACCGGGCCGAGAACCTATTGGGAATACCTGCAAACCGTGCGCAAACAGGGCGAGCACGGCTCGGCCTTCGCTTACAAGACGGTCAACACCGACGCGCTGGGATGGATCATCGCCCGCAAGACCGGCAAGCCGGTTGCGCAGTTGTTATCCGAACGCATCTGGCAGCACATGGGTGCGGAACAAGACGCTTATTACACCGTCGACTCGCTCGGCACGCCCTTCGCGGGCGGTGGCTTCAACGCAGGGTTACGTGACATGGCGCGCATCGGTGAACTGATGCTGGAAGGCGGCACGATCAATGGCAAGCGGCTGGTGCCGAAGCAGGCCATCGATCACATTCGTGCCGGCGGCGACAAGGCCAAATTTGCGAAGGCCGGTTATGACCTGCTCAAAGGCTGGAGCTACAGCGGCATGTGGTGGGTATCGCACAACGCCCACGGCGCGTTCATGGCGCGCGGCGTCCACGGTCAGGCGATCTATGTCGATCCTGCCGCGCAGATGGTGATCGCACGCTTCAGCTCCCATCCGAGCGCCAGCAATTCAGCGAACGATCCCACGTCACTGCCCGCTTATCAGGCGGTGGCGGACTACTTGATGACTCACCCGTAACACGCTCACCCCATGACACCCACGCCCCCCAAACTCGACACCGTCAGTGCCGGTACGTTGCAGCACTACAACGCCAACGCGGAAGACTTCCGTGAAGGCACGCGCGACCACGACGTCTCGCAAAACATGTCGGCGTTGTTGCGTCATATCAATGGCACGCCGCCCTTCACGATTCTCGATTTCGGTTGCGGCCCCGGGCGCGATCTCAAGACCTTCACCGCAATGGGTCATCGTGCGATCGGGCTCGAAGGTGCCGAGCGCTTTGTGGCAATGGCGCGGGAGGACTCGGGCTGCGAAGTCTGGCAGCAGGATTTTCTCCAACTGGATTTGCCCGCGTCGCACTTTGACGGCATCTTCGCGAATGCGGTGCTGTTCCACGTCCCGAGTCAGGAATTGCCGCGCGTACTGCGAGAGTTGTACGCGACGCTGAAACCCGGTGGCGTGCTGTTCAGTTCCAATCCGCGAGGGACCAATCAGGAAGGCTGGCACCACGGGCGTTACGGCGCATTCCACGATCTGGAGACGTGGCGCCAGTATGTCGAGAGCGCCGGCTTTATCGAACTCGAACACTATTACCGCCCCACGGGTCTGCCGCGCGAGCAGCAGCCGTGGCTGGCCAGCGTGTGGCGCAAGCCGGTTGAGTGATGCACTCGGCTGCCCCTTCGTCGGGCTGACCCTATACTGGGGCACTTGGAGAATTCAATGGCTGATCACGACAAGCTGCATCCGTTACGTCCCTTCCTGAAGAACTGGGTTTGGGAGCATGGTCGAATCGGCACCCGCTATCTCGATTGCACCGACGGCGAAGTCAAGTTCGACGAGGGCAAGAAGTCGCACTTCGCATCCGAGGCCTACATCTACGTGCCGCTCGACAAGACGGTTGCCGACGATGCCACCGTCGAAGGGCCGCCGATTCAGGAAGCGGGACTCGCGCGGTTTCTGAAGGCGGCGCAGTTGGGGAAGCCGGAAGAGGCAGGCTCTGCGGCGGAAGTGCAGCGCGCCGTGGCGGATTGCCTCTCGCTCGGACTGTTCAGCGCCTATCAGAAGACCGCGCGCGAAGCCTTCATGCGGTATTCGGAAGAGGCGATGTTCGACGATGAAATCCGTGCGGCCATCGTCGAGGATATTCGCCGTGGCTACTCGGGCATGCGCGAGCAACTGGCGTTATACGACTTCACCGTGCTTTACGGCTTGCCCGCTTCCTTGCTCATCGGCGACGCACCGTTCATCGACTGGCGTCTCGCTATCAGCCCGGGCCTTCCGTTCGTGTCGCTGCCGCTCGGACCGCACTGCCTGCTCGTGGGCGCAGCATCGGGACGCAAGAGCAAGACAGCCCCCGTGGTCTGGAAAGCGGCGGCCGCGATGGGGCCGTTGAAAGACCACAATCGGCTCATCGTGGAGCAGGCCAGCTTGTGGCTGGTCGCGACGACGGACGACCCGCTCGTCGCCGCGCAGAGTCGCTTTGCGAAGGCAGAGGGATGATTCGTTTCGCCGCCGGGCGCCTTCTCTCGGGGCTCGCCGCCAGTGCGTTGGTGGCGTGCGCATCGACGGGTACCGGCGGCTCGGCCGTCACGACGTCGCTGGCTGACGGCCGCAACGGTGTCATCACCTTCGCGTCAGTGACGCCCCGCAGTACCGGTGATTTTCTCGCGAACTACACCGGCAACAGCAAAGCCATCATTGAAGGCACGCTGACGCTGCCGGAGAACGCACCGCCGGTCGTTCCCGCAGTGATCATCCTGCATGGCAGCAGCGGCGTGAATCCCGGGGAGCGCGTGTGGGCCGCACGAATGAATGCGTTGGGGTATGCCAGCTTCATCGTGGACAGCTTCACTGGACGCGGCATCCGAAACACCGAGAAGGATCAGACGCAGCTTTCGATGGCGGCCGATATTGCCGATGCTTATGCAGCCCTGCGCTTGCTGGCCACCGACCCGCGCATTGATAAGCATCGAATCGCCGTAATGGGATTTTCGCGGGGCGGGTTCGCATCGCTCTATTCCGCGCTCGCGCCGTTTCAACAGATTGCGGCGGATAACGATTTGCGTTTTGCCGCCCATGTGGCGTTCTATCCTTCCTGCGGTATTTCTTACGCATCGGCGCGGCTCGATGGCGCCCCTGTCATGATGCTGGTCGGCGGCAAGGACAATTACACGCCAGCCGCCCCCTGCGTGGCTTACGCAGACACGCTGCGCGCAAAGGGCGCGCAGGTGGTCGTTAAAGAATATCCGAACGCCTATCACGCGTTCGACCGGCCGACATCGATTCGCTCGGTACCGCTGGCGACAAGCGGGCGAGAATGCCGCGGTGTTTATGATCTCGACCGTCGCGCGCTCACGATGACTCGCGACGGCCAGTCCCTGACGGGCGCTGCCGCCACAGCGGAGTCGAAACGCTGTCTGACGCGCGGCGTCACAATGGGCGGCGATCCCCAAGGACAGGCAGAGTCGCCGGCTGACGTGGCGGCATTCCTGAAGACGGCGTTCCGCTGATCTGACCCGCAGCTCAAACGCAGCGGCGTCGCCATCAACCGTCCGTCGACACCGTCAGTGACTCCCACGCTTCGAGTTCTGCTCCCATGGCGGACAATTTGTCGCGCACGAGTTTGAGGGCATCGCTGCCGAGCAGCAGATGCGCAGGAGGATGTTCTGCTGCGATCGCAGCCAGCATCGCGCGCGCCGCTTTCGCGGGATCGCCGAGTTGTTTGCCGTTCTTCTCTTCGCGCGCCGCGCGCACCGGATTGAACACTCCGTCGTAGTCGGCAATCGAACGCGGCGTGCGCGTCATCGAGCGCCCTGCCCAATCGGTCCGGAACGAGCCGGGGGCCACCGCCGTTACCGCGATGCCGAAAGGTTTGACCTCTTTGCCGAGGCTTTCCGAAATCCCCTCCAGCGCAAATTTGCTGCCGCAGTAATACGCGATGCCCGGCATCGTGATGTAGCCGCCCATCGACGTGATGTTCAGAATATGACCCCGTCGGCGCGCACGCATGAATGGCAGCACCGCTTTCATCATGGCCACCGCGCCGAAAACATTCACATCGAATTGGCGACGCATTTCGGACAACGGCGACTCTTCCAGAATGCCTTCGTGGCCATAGCCCGCGTTGTTCACCAGCACGTCGATCGGCCCCACGCTCGCCTCGATCTCCGACACGACATCGTCGATGGAATCGAAATCGGTGACGTCCAGCACACGCCCGACGGCCGCCGCCGAGAGCGATTCGAAATCACGCTTTGCCTCCGCACTCCTCACCGTCCCCACTACCTTGTGCCCCACCGACAGTGCCTCTTGTGCGAGCGCGCGGCCGAAGCCGCTGCTGACGCCGGTGACGAGCAGAATCTTGTTCGATGCCATGGTTGCCTCTCTCAAACGTTGCATGGAGAATGCATACTAATCTCGGCGAACGATGTGATTAAGCTAGATTTCGCTAATATTCTTGCCTAAAACTATGAGCAAAAGCATTGCCGCCCGACGGCCTCCGGAAACGGCGTCGTCCACGCGAGCCCGCACGGTTGCCTTGCTGCGCACGTTGGCCCCCTCAGAGGGCTACAACCTGACGGCCTTGCCAAGCGTTCGCATCCTGCGCTCGGATCAGGCGCTGGCGCGCACGCCGGTGCTGTACGACCCCGGCATCGTGATCGTGTGTCAGGGGCGCAAGCGCGGGTATTTCGGCGATCAGTTGTACGTGTACGACGAGCACCACTATCTCGCCGTCTCGGTGCCCGTGCCTTTCACTATGGAAACCGACGCAACGCCCGAGCGGCCGCTGCTCGCGCTGTATCTGCATCTCGATTTTGCGTTGGCGGCCGAGTTGATGGCGCAGATTGAACGTGAGGGCATGACGGATCATGTCGATGCGCCGCAAAGCATGATGTCCACGCCGATGGACGACACCATGCAGGCGTCTGTGCTGCGCTTTCTCGAAGCCATGTCGCGACCGCTTGACGCCGCGATACTGGGCCCGGGGCTGCTGCGTGAAATCTACTTCCGGGTGCTGACCGGTGCGCAAGGCGGTGCGATGCGAGAGGCGTTGGCGATGCGTGGACAGTTCGGCAAGATCGGGCGATCGCTACGACTGATTCACGCTGGCTATGCCCAGCCGCTCGATGTGACACAACTGGCCGACGCTGCGGGTATGAGCGTGCCGAGCTTTCATAGCCATTTCAAGGCGATTACGCAGGTATCGCCCATGCAGTATGTGAAGTCGACACGCCTGCATCAGGCGAGATTGCTGATGGTGCGTCAGGGCATGAGCGCGGAGGTGGCGAGCCATGCCGTGGGCTACACCAGCGCCTCGCAATTCAGCCGCGAGTTCAAGCGGCTATTCGGTCTGACACCGGCGGCCGAGACGCGGCGGATGCGTGAAAGCTTCGCCATCCCGGCCGCCTTCGCCGGTGCGGCTTATGTGTCGTCGCACTGATGCTGCGAAGCAAAACGCGTCGAACGACTGACGGCGTTCACAGGCGCTCGCCTTGCGCCTAAACTACGCCAACGCTCTCTGCGCTCGTGGATCTCATGACCTCTCGAAAAAGCCACCGCCCCGGCTCGACTGACGCATCCGCCACGCCGGTAGAGGGTGCTTCGTCGCCGGTGCCGCAAGGCCTGCAAGATCCCGCGCTGCTGCGCCGCCTGCTGCGGGCCAAAGACCGCATGGATTCCGCGTCGCACGAAGCATGGCCGATCGAACGATTGGCGGCGGTCAGTGGGGCGTCTAAAGCCCATTTCGCCCGCGCCTTCAAACTTGCCTTCGGCCTTCCGCCGCATCGCTATCTGCTGACGCGGCGCATCGAGCAAGCCAATACCCTGCTACGCGACACCGAACTCAGCATCACCGACATCGCCTATGCAACGGGCTGGGAAAGCCTCGGCACGTTTGGCCGAATCTTTCGCGACATCACCGGCATGAGCCCGGGCGCCATGCGCAAGCAGGCACAGGCCAACACGCAGCCGCTGGAGCGTGTCCCCGCTTGCGTCCTGAAAGCCGCTCAGCGTCCCGATCTCAACATCGCAGTTTTGGAGAAGCGCCGCCAAACTGCCGACGGTAAAGTCGGCCCATCAACCAAGGAGGTCTCATGAACCAAGGCATCAGTGTGGTGGGCTTGTACGTCGACGATCAGGAGGAAGCGTTGGCGTTCTATGTCGGGAAACTCGGTTTTCGCGTGCACACGGACGTGCGCAATGGCGCTTACCGCTGGCTCACCGTCCAGCATCCGGAGCAGCCCTCGTTTCAGCTCGGCTTGTTCACGCCCGGCCCGCCCATCCATGACGAAGCGACCGCCCAAACGCTGCGGGCAATGGTCGCCAAGGGCGCCATGCCGCCGCTCGTCCTGCATGTGTCAGACTGCCGCGAGAGCTACACCCGGCTCAAGGCCAGTGGCGTCGAGTTCACGCAGGAGCCGGTCGAACGCTATGGCAGCGTCGATGCAGGGTTTCGTGACCCGGCGGGCAATGGCTGGAAGATGATTCAGGCGCCGCAAGGGCAACGCCAAGGCTAAAGCCAAGACGCGTCGCAAGCGGTTTCCCCAAGGAATTTGACGAATGCCCATCGACGACCGCACCAGAATTATCCGCGCCAAGACGGCGGAGTCCGCTGCCATGGTGGCGAACGTCAGGCGCGCCATGGCGATCACCGCCAAGCTCAACCGCCTGACGTTCGACGACGCGGATCAGGTGCGCGCGTTGTTCAGCGAACTCATCGGCAGGGAGATCGACGACAGCTTTCTGTTGATCCCCCCGTTCTACACGGCGGGGGGCAACGAAACCCGCGTCGGGCGCAATGTCTTCGTCAATCAAAACTGCACGTTCCACGATCTCGGTGGCCTCGACATCGGCGACGACGTCATGATCGGCCCGAACGTGAGCCTCATCACGACGAGCCATCCGCTCGATCCTGCGCAGCGCCGCTCGACCACCATCGGCAAGCCTATCGTGATCGGCAAGGGGGTATGGATTGCGACCGGCGCCATCGTCGTCGGCGGCGTGACTATCGGCGAAAACGCCGTGGTGGCGGCTGGCTCGGTGGTCACCAAGGATGTTCCCGCGAACTCGCTCGTCGGCGGCAATCCGGCGCGGGTGATCCGGTCGATTCACGACGATTAAATCCTTCGCCCGCGTCAGTGCAACGTCGCTTGGGCGATACCGGCGAGCGCACAAAACACAACCACAACCAGTGGTGGAAACTTCCAGCGCGCAAGCAGGAAAAAGCCGATGACAGCGACCGCAAAGTCTAGTGTGGAATGCACCGCACTTGTCCAGACCGGGGAATACAACGCGCTCGCCAGTAGCCCGACGACCGCCGCATTCACGCCGGCAAGAAGCGCCGTCGTCGATGAGCGGCCTCGCAGCACTTGCCAGTAGGGAAGCGCTGCGAGAACCAGCAGCACGCCGGGCAGGAAAATACCTACGGTGGCCAGCAATGCACCGGCCCAGTAATTCGGCGTTCCCGCCAACATCCACCCAAGAAACGCCGCGAACGAGAACAGCGGGCCGGGAACGGCCTGAGCGGCACCATAGCCGGCCAGAAAATCGTTGGACGAGATCCAGCCCGTCGCGACGGTTTGTTGTTGCAACAGAGGCAGCACCACGTGACCGCCGCCAAACACTAACGCCCCTGATCGATAGAAGGCGTCGAATACCTTGAGTGACTGCCCGGCATAGGACCCCGCTAACGCCGGGAGCCCGAACAACAGGGCAAAGAAGCAGATCAATGCCACGACGCCTGCCGCGCGTGAAACACCAAACACGTGGGGCCGCACCGATGGTCCATGCAAATCTGAAGATGACGCCGTCTTGCAGAACACGAGTCCCAGCACTGCACCCAGTGCGATAACGATGAGTTGCGCGTAAACGGTCGTCAGCACGCTGAGCGCTGCCACGGTGACGAGTGCGATGGCGGCACGGCGATGATCCGGGCATAGCCGCCTCGCCATATCCCAAACGGCTTGCGCGACGACAGCGACGGCAACGAGCTTCAACCCATGAATCAACCCGCTGCCGGCCGGGCCGCCAAGGTCGGGGGCAACGGCAGCAAAGGCGAGCAGCAGCAGAACGGACGGCAACGTGAAGCCAAGCCACGCCGCGAGCCCGCCAAGCCAACCTGCGCGCAGCAAGCCAATAGAAAAGCCGAGTTGACTGCTCGCCGGCCCCGGCAGGAACTGACACAGCCCCAGCAGGTCGGTAAAAGTCCCGTCGTCGAGCCAGCGCCTGCGCTCGACAAACTCCCGGCGGAAATACCCCAGATGCGCGATGGGGCCGCCGAAAGACGTCAGCCCCAGCTTGAGAAACACCCCAAGAACCTCGAACGCTGACCCCACCCGATTCGAATGCGTCGATGAAGTACCCGTTTCCATGAACTGTCGATTTCCCGATATCGGCCGCGCATTCCACCCGCGCGAATAACCTGCCAAGCTGTGACGCCACGAACGCTGACGTCATGAACGCTCAATGATGACGCGAGTTTGCAACAGCGCCGTGTCCATCGCACCGGACTCGCTCAATACGTCCGTCCCAATTGGAAGTAGAAGTTGTTGCGTCCGCCCGGCGCGAACGCGACACCAAGGTAGATCGGGCCGAATGACGTCGTCAGCGCCGTGAATGCCGTAATGCTCCTGCGTAGCGTACCGCTGCCGAAACTGGCGTCGCCACCCCACACATTGCCCGCTTCCAGACTCAGCCCCACGAACAGCCGCCGGATCGGCGACGCCGAGAATGTCGCGAGCTGGTTCATGTACGTCACCTGACTGTAGAACATCGAATTCCCTGCCAACTGGTCGGCCGCATAAGCCGACAGATGCTGGAAGCCGCCCAACGTGAAGCCGAACGGATTGGTCGGGTTCACGCCGCCGAAGTTATTGCCCGCCTCCACGCTGGCGTTGACGCTGTGCCGCCCATAACTCGCCGCCACCAGCGTCTTCCCGTACACCTCGGTGTAGCTGTCGTCGCCAGCGAACAACGAGCGCTCGGCACGCAATTCCACGAAGTAGCCCTTACGGACAAATTGCGGATCGTCCAACTGATCGATCACCAGCCGCGCACGCGCGCTCAACTGCCGGCCGTAGATATCCGGGAACAGCAGTTGACGCGGTGCCCCGTCGTCCTCGATGGGCAGGTTGTACTGGGGTGAGGCACTGCCATGGGCATAGGCAATACCAAGGCGGAAGTCGCCAAAATGCGACAACGGGAAACCGAAATCGACGCCGGCGCGCTCGGTGGTCAGACGGTATCGCGTGAGCTTGATATCGCCCGATTCGTCGTAGACGTTCGCGTGCCGTCGTTGCAGATCGACATAGGGTGCGATGTACGGTCCCCACGCATTGGCGAGCGGCTGGCGAAGCTCCATGTGCAGATCGGCCTGATCGCTGCCGAGCGTTGCGTCCACGCGTGCTTCAAGGCCACTGTCGGTCAGCCACGGACGACGATAGCCGACGTGCATCCGGAAGTTGCCCTCTTCCTTGGTCGTCGCCGAGAGCCCGAGTCCGAACAGCAGGAAGTTCGGCCCCCAGCGCTTCTCCTGCGCGGTGATGACCAGCTTGTGCTCGCCGTTGTCGTCGACGATCTGCTGCGTCACCGTTTCGAAGTCGTCCTCATTGGTCAGTGCTTGCAGATCCTTGTTGATGCGCGCCGGGTCGTAGATATCCCCCTCTTTGACATGAATCGCCGCCCGAATCTTCGACGGCGGCACGACCCCGCGCGACTGGATTTCGATCTTTGCAATGCGCACGGTCTGCGGGGCGGGCGTTTCATGGCGCCCCCGCCACGCGGCATAGTCAGCGGGTGACAACGCGAGCTGCTTCAATTGCGGAAGCGCGGCACGCGTGGCGGCTTCGCCCGCGTCGATGGCGCGGGCGGCATCCTGAAAATCGGTGAAGGTGAGCCGGCCCAGATCCGGTTGAATCAGCACGTCGCCCTTGTGCAACTGGTCGCGCTGCCGGGCCACGTTCTGGCGAATCAGAATGCCGATCATCTGCTGCATCACATCGGCCGGTGACGACAGCGCGTCGAGCGGGCGCAGCGGCGAACCGATATCGACGGCGATCACGATATCCGCGCCCATCTCCCGCACGGTCTCGATCGGCAGATTGCTGGTAATGCCCCCGTCGATCAGCGTCCGGCCATCGACATCGGTCGGCGAAAACAGCCCCGGCAACGCCATGCTGGCGCGAATGGCCTGCGGCAGCGACCCGTGATCGAGTACCACCATCTGCCCGGTGCGCAGGTCGGTGGCAATCGCGCGAAACGGAATGGGCAGGCTGTCGAACGTGACCTTGCCCGTGATGGTCGGCGTCCATTCCTGTAACAAGGCTTGCAGGCGATTGCCATGCACCAGCCCCGCTGGCAACTGAAAACCATTGCTGCCGTAGCCCAGCGAGAAGCTGTCGACGTAATAGCGCTCGTCTTCGCGCAAGGACTGCGGCAGATCGCTGCGGTCGACGACGTCGAACGCCACATCGGCCAGATTCACGTTCTCGAGCCGGTGACGCATGTCCTTCGTGTCCAGCCCGCTCGCGTACAGGCCGCCCACGACCGCCCCCATGCTGGCCGCCGCGATGCAGTCGACCGGGATGTGGTTCTGTTCAAGCACCTCCAGCACGCCGAGATGGGCATAGCCTCTGGCGCCGCCACCCGACAGGACCAGCCCGATGGATGGGCGGCTGGTGTCGCCACCTTCGGCGCGGCAGGCTTTGGCCTCGGCCGTCCGGGGCAACACGAGCGAGACGGAGGCAATTGCGATGGCGGCCAGCAAACCGGCGCCGATACGACCGATCCTGCCGCTATCGTGTCGGGAAGGTGTGCTGTGACGGCTCATCGATGACAAGGTTTCCTGAAAACCGCAAGGTTACCCTGTTCCCCTTCCACCGAAGGGTCGATGAAACGTCAGATATCCTGTGAATTCCCTTCCGCTGCTCGCGGGGCTGCTGGAGTGTTAGCTGGTCAGGCACTTGTAGAGCAGCCGGTACGGCCCCACGCCGCCAGCCACGCCAATGCGGGCAAGCATGAACGGATCGTCGTCCGGTGCCGCCCGCCCTCGCCGCGTGGTGGTGGCGTTGCCGTAACCCGCCCGTTCCACCAGATCGCGCACCTGACGATTCACATTACCGTAGGGGTAGCAGAACGACTCCACGCGCGCGTTGCAGATGTCTTCCAACTGGCGCTTGGCCGTGACGATCTGCTGCGTGGCCTCCTGCACGGAGACATCCGGCAGCGAGACGTGATCCACCGTGTGCGAACCCACTTCGTGACCGTGCCGCATCCACGTGAGCAATTCTTTCCGGTACATCAGCCGCGTGCGCTCGGTCGCGAGGTGAGCGTCCCAATCGTTCTCACCGCCCAGACGGCCGGCGACGAAGTAGCACGTTGCCGTGAAGCCGAGTTCGTTCAGCACCGGCATGGCGTTGGTCAACACATTGCTGAATCCGTCGTCGAACGTGATGCCGAATACACGGCGCCGGGGCTCACCTCGCGCATCCCACACGCCGCTCATGTGTTGCTGCAACTCGCGCATGCTCAGCCCTTGATAGCCGAGTCGCTTGAGCAACGTCATCTGACGGCGGAACATGCCCGGGTCGACGCTGAGACCCCGCAACGGGTCCGTCGGTGCCGGCAAAGGCCGGATCTGGTGGTACATCAGGATCGGAACTGACACGCCGCGCCCTCAGGCCAGTTGCTTCGACGCAATGAGCTGGACGGACATCGCATCCATGTACACGCCTTGCGTGGCCGCGACAAAGCTCTCGAAGCAGAACTCCGAGCGTGCCTTCATGGCCGCCATGTGCCCCATCAACCGCACGCGCCCCGGGTCGGCCACGATGTCTCGAAGCACCTGTGCGATGGCGCTGGCATTGCGCGGCGGGACGATCCAGCCATCGACGCCGTTCGAGACGTTCTCAGGCAAGCCGCCCACGTTCGACACGAGCATCGGGCAGCCCATCGCCATGGCCTCGCGGCAGGCGTACGACAGGCTCTCGTAGTACGACAGGACGAACGACACATCGGTCACGGCCAACAGGTCCTGCACGCTATCGAGCGAGCCGGTAAATACGATCTGCTGGTCCAGTCCGCAACGCGCCACCATGGCGCGCTGCGCCGCACTCGGATCGGTACCCGCCAGCCAGATGCGAAAGCGGCTGCGCAGATCGACCGGCAGCAGCATGAGCGCCGCCACCAGATCGGCCCATCCCTTCGATTCGCCAGTACCGGCCGCACTGCCGAGGATGATGGCGTCGGATGAATCCACCCCGAGCAATGCGGATCGGCGCGTACGAATCTCGTCCCAGTTCAGGGCTTCATGACCGATGGCACGCACGCCGTGCTTGATGACGACGACGTTCTTGTAGGGCGATTTACGCGCCAGCATCTCGCTCACGTGGTCGCTGACGGCAATCGTGAGACGAGTGGCAAACTTCGCGCGAAACCAGTTGCCCAGCGAGGTCGCGGCGTAGGTGTTGTGTTTCGTGAAGACGACTTCCGGCCGGTTGCGCATGCCGACGAGCGCCAGCATGACTTGCCGGTGATCGGCCGATCCGTTCACATGGATGATGTCGAATCGCCGGGTTTCGATCAGTTTTCGCAGCTTCAGGGTTTCGCGCAGCATCATGTGCCAGCGCAGCTTGAAGTGAATTTCGACCGTCTCGACACCGGGGGTGTCCTTGAATTTTGTCGCCAGATGGCTGCCGGGCGGCGACGCGACCGTCACCTGATGGGTCCGGCTCATCGCAACGGCGAGGTCGCGAATGTAGGTATCCTGGCCGCCGCCGCTGCCGACGTGGAAGTTGGTGTAGAGAATCTTCATCGGGTTTGGCGCTGACGCGACTGCGAGGTAATGTCATCGCAAATGTTACGTAGCCCGATGTCGGGATAGTGTGGAGTCCTGATGAGAATTATTTTTGTTTGTCGACGCGGCGACATGACTTAACTTTCGGCGCATTTCAGCGCCGTATGCTCCCGTCAATCGCAACTGAATCTGAAGCTGTCGTCCAGCTCGCGCGGCAGCACCAGTGTGCGCAGATTCGCCGCCAGGGCCGCAGCACACAACTCACGACGGCCCGCCTCGGTGCGATAGCTCGCGCGATACTCCGCATTCAGGACCGGCTTGTTCTTTGACGTGAAGGCGCGATAGCCACGGCATTCGTTCTGTTCGTGACACTCCTCGTTCACCGCGAAGTCGAACAGCGGTTCGAGCGCCGCCAACTGATTGACGTCGTTCTTCAAGCCGATGGCCAGATTGCGTGCGTGCGCTTCGCGGGCGAGAAAGCCGTTGAAGGCGAGCTGATCCTGCGCGGAGAGCGGAAAACCCGTGTCGTTGGCGTAACCGTCAACGTTATCGGGCTCTACGCCATCGCAACCTTTTGCCACGGCGCGGTCGAGGCGTTGCTTCATGATCGACCGGACGTTGTCGGATCTCACATCGAGCCAATTTTCTCCCTCCCAGCCGCGCATCGCCCGGCCCTTCTCCCACGCTTTGAACTGACTGAAATCGGTGCGCCAGTTTTCAGAACTACCCGCCGAGAAGTAACAAACGACCTTGCGGCCGTCGCGCTTGAGTTGGGCGATGACGCCCGGGTCGGTATCGAACAGGTCGATGTCGTAGACATCCACGTTGTAGGTCGTGTTGACCTTCCCCCGGAGTTGCCACTGCCACGTGTCGGTCACTGACGGCTGCCATCGCGCCGCAGGCGTGCCGCCCGCCCGGATGGCGGCTTCGTTCGACGCGAGAATCTGCCCGCCGCGTGCGGCGGACAGCTCCAGTGCGCTTGCCTGCAACGAGATCGCCGCAACGATCGCGGCAAGAAGACCGAACCCCACACGTGCGCCAATCGTCGCCATCGTTACTCCACCAGATATCCAAAGCCTGACTTGTTGGCGCGCTTCGCCATGGAATGATCACCCGCGCCCGTGCCTTCCTTCATCGACGCCGAGAGGTTATGCCCACACCTCGGGCAAGACAATTGACGCGCCGTCGGCTTTTGTCGCGTTTTGTCGCGGAGGCTCGCGTTTCATCGCTTCCACGGCGTGCAGCGGGTGGTTTGGCCAGTGATGAGCCGGTGATTTGCATTTCACCGCAAGTTACGTATAATTGAGCGCGCACTCACTCTATTTAATGCAATCACCATGGCTCGCCCGTTAAGCCCCGAGAAACGTAACGCCCTGCTTCATTCGGCAACGCTCGCCGTTGCCGAACACGGCGTTATGGCGACTACGTCGGCGATTGCGAAGGGTGCGGGTGTCGCCGAAGGCACGTTGTTCACCTATTTCGAGAGCAAGGAAGTCCTGTTCCGGGAGCTGTATCTGCAACTCAAGCAGGATCTCGCGCGGGCTTTGATGCCGGATTACCCCCATGCGGCGGCCTACCAGCAGCGCATGGCGCATGTTTTCGATCGCTATGTCAGTTGGGGGCTTGCCAATCCGGCCGGGCGGTACGCCGTCGCACGTCTGTCGGCATCGGGCGTCATCCCGCAAGCGACCCGGCTTCAGGGCATGGAGCCGTTTCTTGCCGTCGCGCAAATGATGGAAGACGGCGTACGGGAAGGCCTTCTGGTCGATGCGCCGATTTCGTTTCTCTCGTCGGTGATCGAGCACATTGCCGATACCACCATCGAGCACGTGAATCAGCAGCCAGAGGCTGGCGCGCAGTACCGGCAGTTGGGATTGCGCATGTTGTGGCGTGCCATCACGTTGTAAGCCGTAAGTTTTAGCCGTTAGATTCAGCCGTTCGTCCACGTCGTTTCAGTGAAGTCAGTTCGTTTCAGGCAGTTGTGCTTTCACAGTTTTGTCATTTAATTGAGTGCGTACGCACGCATTTATATCAAGGAGTCTTACGCCATGTCTCAACAACAATGGTTCATCACCGGTGCCTCGGGTGGCTTGGGTCTCGCCCTCACGGAAGCCGTGCTCGCGAAAGGCCACCGTGTCGTGGCCGCCGTGCGGCGCCCCGACGCCATGCAGTCGCTGGCCGCAAAGTATCCCGGTCTGCTGAGCGTCGAAGCGCTCGACGTCACCGACGTTGCGCAAGTGAAGGCCGTCGCCGCGCGTCACACCGACATCGATGTGCTGGTGAACAACGCGGGCGGCGCCGTCATCGGTGCAATGGAAGAGATGAGTCAGTCGGATATCGACCATCAGCTCACGTTGAATCTGATCGCGCCAATTCACGTGACCCGCGCTTTCCTTCCCGCGTTGCGCGCCAAGCAGCGCGGTACGCTGATCTACGTCACCAGTGTCGGCGGCCGCGCCTCGTTCCCGAGCGGCTCGATGTATCACGCCGCGAAATTCGGCCTCGAAGGCTTCGCCGAATCCGTGAGTCAGGAAGTCGCCGAGTTCGGCATCAAGACGGTCTTGATCGAACCCGGCTCGATCAAGACCGATTTCGTCGCGAACATTCGCTGGACGGACGCCCTGCCCGATTATCAGAACAGCGTCGTCGGCAAGCTGCGCCAGCAAATCAAGGAAGTCGGCGACGAGCAGGCGTCGGGCGATCCGGCAAAGATGGCAGCAGCGATTTACGACGTCAGCCAGATGGCAACGCCGCCGTTGCGTACTGTGCTGGGTGGCGACGCCTATGCCGTGCTTGAAGCGAGCTACACGCGCAGTCTTGCGGCGCTGCAAGCCCAGAAGGCACTCGCTGAATCCGTCATGTTCGCCGGCAAAACCGGTTTCAATCCGCAGTAAATCTGGAAGGGGTCACTATCATGTCCAAGGTCTGGTTGATTACCGGCGCAGCGCGCGGGTTAGGTCGTTCGATTCTCGAAGCGGCACTCGAAGCTGGCAGCAAGGTGTTGGCGACGGCACGCAATCCGGCGCAGCTTGCCGAGTTGAAGACGCAGTACAGCGCGTACGGCGACAAGCTCGCGACGTTTTCACTCGACGTGACGAATGGCGCACAGGCGAGCGACGCTGTGGCGGAAGCCGTACGCCGTTTCGGTCGGCTCGACGTACTCGTCAACAATGCGGGTTACGGTCATATCGAGCCGTTCGAGTACACGGCAGATGACGACTTTCGTGCGCAGATCGAGACCAATTTCTTTGGTGTCGTAAATCTCACGCGCGCGGCGATTCCCGTCATGCGAAGCCAGGGCGGTGGTTACATTTTTCAAGTATCGTCGGTGGGTGGTCGTATTAGCACGCCGGGGCTTGCAGCCTATCAGGCCGCCAAATGGGCCGTCGGTGGATTCAGCGATGTCGTGGGCAAAGAAGTCGCCCCGTTCGGCATTCAGCTCTGCACGTTGGAACCCGGTGGGATGCGCACCGGCTGGGGCCACGAGGCGCGCGAAACGTTGCACGATCTGCCTGCGGATTACCAAGCGTCGATGGGTGAGTTCAAGGCGTTGATCGATGCTTATGTCGGGCACGAAGTCGGTGACCCGCAGCGCATTGCGAAACTGATTGCGCAACTCGCCACGCGCGCGAGCCTGCCGGCGCGTCTGGTATTGGGTTCAGATGCCTGGCAAGTGCTTGAAGCCGAGGAGCAGGCGCGTCACGCGTCGATGCAAATCTGGAAACCCGTCACGCTGGCCGCCGATTTCGATTCGGCTGCCCCGGTGTGGCCTACGGAGTAACGTCATGCGAATTGTCCTGTTCGGCGCGAGTGGCATGGTCGGCCAAGGCGCATTGCTCGCCTGCCTGAAGGCCTCGGATGTCACCGAGATCATCGTCGTCGGCAGGCAGGCGCTGCGGGGCCACGACGATCCGCGCATCAAGGTCGTCGTGGTGCCCGATCTGAAGACCTTCGACGCGAGCGATGCCGTATTTGCGAACGTGGATGCGTGCTTCTTCTGCATCGGCGTCACGTCGTTTCGGATGGCAGAAGCGGACTATCGCGTCGTGACGTACGACCTGACGCTGCACATCGCTCAGCAATTGGTCGCCCGCAGCCCGGGCATGGCGATGGTGTATGTGTCCGGCGCGGGGGCCGACAGCAGCGAGCGCGGCAAGACGATGTGGGCACGTGTGCGAGGGCAAACGGAAAACGCGTTGCCGCGTCTGCCCTTCGGCCGGGTGGCGATATTCCGCCCGGCGGCCATCGTCCCCGAAGATGGCATCCAGTCGCGCACCACCAGCTATCGATGGCTGTATCTCGTGCTCAAACCGGTGCTGGCGCTGGTGCGCAGCGTCTCGCCGTCGAGTGTATTGACCACCCGCGTGATGGGCGACGCCATGCTGAACGTCGTTCGGCGCGGCGCCCCGGCAGCCATTCTTGCGCCGGTGGATATCTATCGGTTGTCCATCGCATGACGTTGCGCCGCTCACTCATCTGTCAGGGCGACTGAAAAACAAAAACCCCGAGAGCGTAAAGCCTTCGGGGTTTTGTTCAAGCGTACTACGTGGGTAAGCTTTAGGTCAGCTTCAGGTTAGCTTCAGAACGGGATATCGTCGTCCATGTCGTCGAAGCCGCCCGACTGCTTGGCCGGGGCTTGTTGGCGAGCACCGCCGCCGCCACCGCCTGCACCGCCGCCGCGCGAATAACCACCGCCACCGCCGCCGCCTTCGTCGCCACCGCCACGCGAATAGCCACCGCCACCGCCGCCACCACCGCCCTCACCACCGCGGCCACCCAGCATTTGCATCTGGTCAGCCACGATATCCGTGCTGTAACGGTCAGTGCCGTCCTGCGCTTGGTACTTGCGCGTGCGGATCTTGCCCTCGATGTACACCGACGAGCCCTTCTTCAGGTACTCATTGACGATTTCCGCCAGACGGCCGAAGAACGACACGCGATGCCATTCGGTCATCTCCTTGAATTCGCCAGACTGCTTGTCCTTATAGCGGTCGGTCGTCGCAAGACGAATGTTCGCTACAGCATCGCCGCTAGGCAGGTAGCGGACTTCGGGATCGGCGCCCAGATTGCCGACCAGGATGACTTTGTTGACTGATGCCATGAAACTTTCTCCGGAATTGCTGAAATCCGCTCAGGATTGACGAGGCGCAGGAGGCCTCATCGGTGCGGCGATTATAAGCCACACGAAAGCGCCCGCTGCACAAGTCAGGAATATTGCGTTCTGACCGTAGTGGGTCATAAGAAAACCCCCTAGTGCGCCGCCACAGAACAGACCCAGCGCCTGCGTCGTATTGTAGACGCCCACCGCCGCGCCCTTGCGCTGCCCCGGCGCAAGCTTCGACACCAGCGACGGCTGCGAGGCTTCCAGCACATTGAATCCAAGGAAATAAACGAACAGCACGACCGCTATCACGGCCACCGTCGGCGGCAATCCGCCCAGCGCCAATTGCGCAATCGCGACCAGCGCAATCGCGGAGAGCAGCACCATCTTCATCTTGCCGCGCTTTTCCGCCGCAATGATCGCCGGCACCATCGCCACGAACGACAGCCCCATCACCGGCAGATAAATCTCCCAATGCTGCGCGACCGGCAGGCCTGCCGCCACCAGCATGCGCGGCATCGCCACGAACAGCGCCGTCTGCGTCGCGTGCAACACGAAAACGCCGAAGTTCAGGCGCAGCAGTTCAGGGTTGTGCAGTACTTCGGAAAACGGCGCAGGGCCGGCCTTGGCGTGCACCGGCGGCGTGGGCACCACCCACAGCACGACGAAGATCGCGACCACCGCCAGAATGCCGATGGCGGAGAACAAGCCGCTCATGCCCAGCCAGTGATACAGGAACGGAGCGCACACGATGGCCACGGCGAACGACACGCCGATGCTGCCGCCGATCATCGCCATCGCCTTGGTCCGGTTGGCGTCGCTCGTCAGGTCGGCCACGCAGGCCATCACGGCTGACGAAATCGCCCCGGCCCCCTGAATGGCCCGTCCGACGATGATCCACGTCAGGTCGTGCGCCATGGCGGCAATCAGCGAGCCAATCGCAAACACGATCAGGCCGAAAATGATGACCGGCTTGCGCCCGATCCGGTCAGACGCCCAGCCGTAAGGGATGTACAGCAGCGACTGCGTCAGGCCGTAGATGCCGATGGCCAGCCCGACGAGAAAGGTGTTGTTGCCGCCGGGAATCGTCTGCGCAAAGACAGAGAACACCGGCATGATCAGGAACAGGCCAAGCATGCGCAGCGCGAAAATGCTCGCCAGCGAGGCACTCGCGCGCACTTCTAGCGGAGTCATGCGGCCACCACGGCCGCTCGTCGTGGCAGGGGATGCGGAAGTCACGGAATCGGTAGACATTACGTCCTGAGAGATGAAAAAGCTCGTCCAGCCTCGGGTTGATCTGATGGATTGCCTGCTCGACTGCTCGATCACGGCGCCGCGAAACCACCCGTGCAAGGCCCTCTCGGGGGCCATCTGCCCGATGTCGGGCGGTATGTCGCACGGTATGTCGCGCTGCTGCGGGGCGTGCCTCTGGTAATCGGGCCGTTCGTCCCCATCTGTCCCCACGTTGGCAACCCGCCCGCACTGTGCGATCAGCAGGTTCTGCCCCAGAAATCAAACTTAGGTATATTAGCAGGTTTAGCCGCCCGGATTTCCCCCCTGCGGTCCGCCCGACCGCTCCCGCCGCCTGTTGTGCCGATGCCCGGCTTCGCCGTGCCGGCGTGGCCTGACGACCCGGGAAACCAGGGCTCTTGGGGGCCGGAACCCGCTCCCGCGACAATTCGCCGCGCGGGTTCATCGGCGACGACTCCGGAACCGTCAATGGAAACCATTCGTATTCGTGGGGCTCGTACCCACAACCTCAAGAACGTCAATCTCGACCTGCCCCGTCATCAGCTTGTGGTGATCACCGGCCTGTCCGGTTCGGGCAAGTCGTCGCTCGCTTTCGACACGCTTTATGCCGAAGGTCAGCGCCGCTACGTCGAGAGCCTGTCGGCTTACGCCAGGCAGTTCCTGCAATTGATGGAAAAACCGGACGTCGATCTGATCGAAGGCCTCTCGCCCGCGATTTCCATCGAACAGAAGGCCACCTCGCACAACCCGCGCTCGACCGTCGGCACGGTCACGGAAATTCACGACTACCTGCGCCTGCTCTACGCCCGCGTAGGCACCCCGCACTGCCCCGATCACGGCCTGCCGCTCCAGTCGCAGAATGTCGCGCAGATGGTCGATGCCGTGCTCGCCCTGCCCGAAGACACCAAGCTGATGATCCTCGCGCCGATCGTCGTCGATCGCAAAGGCGAACACGCCGATCTGTTCGAGTCGATGCAGGCACAGGGTTTCGTGCGCTTTCGCATCCGCTCGGGCGGCGGCGCGGCAAACGAAGGCACCGCCCGCGTCTATGACATCGAGGCGCTGCCCAAGCTCAAGAAGACGGAGAAGCACTCGGTCGACGTGGTCATCGATCGCGTGAAGGTGCGCCCGGACCTCAAGCAACGCCTTGCCGAATCGTTCGAGACAGCATTGCGTCTGGCCGATGGCCGCGCTATTGCGCTCGAAATGGACACCGGCAAGGAGCACGTTTTCAGTTCGAAGTTTGCGTGCCCGGTGTGCTCGTATTCGTTGCAGGAACTCGAACCGCGCCTGTTCTCGTTCAACAACCCGATGGGCGCCTGCCCGACCTGCGACGGGCTGGGACAGATGACGTTCTTCGATCCGAAGCGCGTCGTCGGCTTCCCCGCCCTGTCGCTCGCCTCGGGAGCGATCAAGGGCTGGGATCGCCGCAACCAGTTTTACTTCCAGATGCTGCAAAGCCTCGCCGCGTTCTACGATTTCGACGTGGATACGCCGTTCGAGGAATTGCCGGAAGACACGCAGAAGATCGTGCTGTACGGCTCGGGCGAGCAGACCATTCCGTTCACCTACGTCAACGAGAAGGGCCGCACGTCGGTGCGCGAGCATGAGTTCGAGGGCATCATCCCGAACCTCGAGCGCCGCTATCGCGAGACCGACTCGGTCGCCGTGCGCGAAGAACTCGCCAAGTACCAGAACAACCGCGCCTGCCCCGATTGCGAAGGCAGCCGGCTGCGCCGCGAGGCACGTTTCGTCAAAGTGGGCGAAGGCCCGCAGGCGCGCGCAATCTATGAGATCGGCAACCTGCCGCTGCGCGAAACACTCGGTTATTTCCACGAACTCGTGCTGCATGGTTCGAAGCGCGAGATCGCCGACAAGATCGTAAAGGAAATCGTCGCGCGGCTGTCGTTCCTGAATAACGTCGGTCTCGACTATCTCTCTCTGGAACGCAGCGCAGACACGCTCTCGGGCGGCGAAGCGCAGCGCATCCGGCTGGCATCGCAGATCGGCTCGGGCCTCACGGGCGTGATGTATGTGCTAGACGAGCCGTCGATCGGCTTGCATCAGCGCGACAACGATCGCCTGATCGGCACGCTCAAGCATCTGCGCGACCTCGGCAACTCGGTGATCGTAGTGGAACACGACGAGGACATGATTCTCGCGAGCGACTACGTCGTCGACATGGGGCTGGGTGCCGGTGTGCACGGCGGCACGGTGATTGCGCAAGGCAGCCCGCAGCAGATCGAAAACTCGCCGGAATCGCTCACCGGGCAATATCTGTCGGGCGCACGCCGCATCGAAGTACCTCAGGAGCGGCGCGCACCGGGCGAAGACCGTCTGCGCATCATCGACGCCACCGGCAACAACCTGAAGCATGTGAGTCTCGATCTGCCGGTCGGTTTGCTGACCTGCGTGACGGGGGTGTCCGGCTCGGGCAAGTCGACACTGATCAACGACACGCTCTACCACGCCGTCGCGCGGCATCTCTACGGCTCGCAGGCCGAACCTGCGCCGTATGAGCAGATCGAGGGGCTGGAACACTTCGACAAGGTCATCAACGTCGATCAGTCGCCCATCGGCCGCACGCCGCGCTCGAACCCGGCGACGTACACGGGCCTGTTCACGCCGATTCGCGAACTCTTCGCCGGTGTGCCGGCGGCCAAGGAACGCGGCTACGACCCGGGGCGCTTCTCGTTCAATGTGAAGGGCGGACGTTGCGAAGCCTGTCAGGGCGACGGCGTCATCAAAGTCGAAATGCACTTCCTGCCCGATGTGTACGTGCCGTGCGACGTCTGCCACGGCAAGCGCTACAACCGCGAAACGCTCGAAGTGCAATACAAGGGGCGCAATATCTCGGAAGTGCTCGACATGACGGTCGAGCAGGCGCACGAGTTCTTCAAGCCCGTGCCGGTCGTGGCGCGCAAGCTCAAGACGTTGCTGGACGTGGGCCTCGGCTACATTCGCCTCGGCCAGTCGGCCACCACGCTTTCGGGCGGGGAAGCGCAGCGTGTGAAGCTGTCGCTGGAACTCTCCAAGCGCGATACGGGCCGAACGTTGTATATCCTTGATGAACCGACGACGGGTCTGCACTTCCACGATATCGAGCTGTTGCTCACCGTCATCCACCGGCTGCGCGATCAGGGCAACACCGTGGTCATCATCGAGCACAATCTCGACGTGATCAAAACGGCTGACTGGGTAATCGATCTCGGACCGGAAGGCGGCGCGGGCGGCGGGCAGATCATCGCGCAGGGCACGCCCGAGGACGTGGCGGCCAGCAAGGCGAGCTTCACCGGCAAGTATCTCGCGCCGCTGCTCAAACGCAGCGCGTGAGCGCAAGTTCAGCGATAGGTTTTTGACAAGGACGTCAACGCATGGAACCGCGTTCTGGCTGGAAAACGGATCGAGCCTTCTGGGTCGAACTGACAAGCTACATTTTCGCCGCTGCGGCGCTGTGGATGATTCTGAGCATTCACCTGCTCTCGGCCGTGCTTGCGGGCATGATCGTCTTCCAACTTGTGCACGTACTCGGGCCTCGCCTGCAACTGCGTATTTCGAGCGAACGCGCACGGCTGGTCGCCGTCGCGCTGCTCTCGGCGATCATCGTGGCGCTGATGACGGCGCTGATCTTCGGTGTCGTGACGTTCTTTCGCAGTGACGCCGGGCATCTGCAACACATCAACGGCCGCATGATGGAGGCGGTGGAGCAGGCGCGCACGCAGTTGCCGTCGTGGATTACCGACCGGCTGCCCGCCGATAGCGACGACATTCATCAGGCTGTGACGGGCTTTCTGAAAGATCACACGCAGGAGATGTCGCTGGTCGGCAAGGAAGCGCTCAACGCGATGGTGCACATCATCGTAGGGCTGGTGCTGGGCGCGCTGGTGGCGCTCTCGTCGATTCAACCGGTGCAGCACATGCAACCGCTCGCGGCCGCGCTCTCACGACGTGTCACGCGCTTCGGCGATGCGTTCCGGCGCATCGTTTTTGCGCAGTTGAAAATCTCGGCGATCAACACGGTCTTCACGGCGATCTTCTTGCTCGGCGTGCTGCCGCTGTTCGACATTCACGTGCCGCTGCGCAAGTCGATGATCGTGGTGACGTTCGTCGTGGGCCTGCTGCCGGTGGTGGGCAACCTGATCTCGAACACGTTCATTGTGGTGCTCAGCCTGTCGGTGTCGCTGTACGTGGCCATCGCGTCGCTGGTGTTCCTGATCGTGATTCACAAGCTCGAATACTTCCTCAACGCGCGCATCGTCGGCACGCAGATTCAATCGCGCGCATGGGAGCTGCTGCTCGCCATGATCGTGATGGAAGCCGCCTTCGGCCTGCCCGGACTCGTCGCCGCGCCGATCTACTACGGCTACCTCAAGAGCGAGTTGGCGGAGAAGCAGTTGGTCTGACACCGGCGTCCGAATACTTTCCCCATCCGCGGCGCTTTCGATCGACACGGATGGGCGTGTTTGGCGGTCATGCGGTCATGTAGTCATGTTCTGAAAACGTCCGGCACTCCAGCCGCACTTTCAAGCACCTCGCGAGACAGGGCAATTTGCCGAAACCGCCCCGAAAATAGGGCTTTTACCCGTGCTTTCGCTCTGCAATTCCGCACGTCGTCCACGAGCCCGCCGCCGGCCGTCGATGACGATCGCCACCGCACCCGCCATAGAATCCCCCCCGAAGCCATTGGTGAAATGATCGCAGGTCGATCACTACGAAGGGGGCACGCGCATGGCAGATCAGTACCCGGTCGAGGTGCAACCGGATTTTCTAGAGAAGATCGCTCGGGCAAGGCCTATTCAGGCACTCTCCGAACTCCTGTGGAATGCCTTCGACGCGGATGCGTCGCGGGTGGACATCACATTCGAGTACAACGATCTCGAAACACTGCGCGCCATCGTCGTCTCGGATGATGGCTACGGCATTCCTCATGCAGAGGCACCGACTTATTTCCGACGCCTCGGCGGCTCATGGAAGAAACCCGGCGCGCAGACGGCTTCGGGACGCTTTCTGCATGGTCAGGAGGGTCGTGGCCGGTTCAAGGCATTTGCCGTCGGCGCATCTGCGGAATGGGCCGTCGTCTACGAGCGCGATGGCAGGTTGTGGTCGTACCGCATCCGGATGACGTCGCACGACATTCGTCATGTGAACATCAGCGACGAAGTGGATGTCACCGGCAAGGCAAAGCCCGGCGTCACACTCACCATCGGTGAGCCGCTCAAGGATTACCGCACGTTCACCTCCGAGGCAGGCCGGCAGGAATTGACGGAGATCTTCGCGCTATTCCTTGCAGACTACGAGGGCAGAGCGGCCATTATTCTCGATGGAAAATCCATCGACGCCGGTACGGCAATCGCCAGCCGCAAGACATTCACTCTCGCAGACATCCGCATCGGTGGCCTTGAACACTGGGTTCGTTTGCATGTCGTCGAATGGAAGAGCGCGGCCAACAGGGCGCTCTATCTCTGTAACGACCAACGCTTTCCCTTGGTTCAGGTCGACCGGCGATTCCACATCGGCCCATTTCAGTTCTCCGCCTACCTGTGCTCCCCTTTTCTTGGCATGGCGCAGACGGACGGCACCATTGAACTGGCGGAAATGCAACCACCGATCGTTGCCGCAATCGACGAAGCGCAGCAGCTCATCAAGGATTATTTCCGCACGCGCGCGGCAGAAGAAGCCCGAACTGTGGTCGAAGCATGGAAGGATGAGCAGGTCTATCCGTTTGCAGGCGACGCCATTACGCCGGTCGAGCGCGTCGAACGGCAGGTCTTCGACATCGTCGCCGTCAACGTCGCCCGGCACCTGCCCGACTTCGACATAACCCAAATCAAAAACAAGGCGTTCCAACTTCGCATGCTCCGGCAAGCGATAGAGAAAAGCCCCGAGGAACTACAAGTCATCCTCGACGAGGTGCTGAAACTGCCCAAGCGTCAACGCGACGAGTTGGCCCGTCTACTGCGGGACACGTCGCTGTCATCGATCATCGGCGCCGCCCGGACCGTGTCTGATCGGCTGAAATTCCTGACAGGGCTCGAAGCCGTATTGTTCGACGCGGCACCGAAAAAGCGTTTGAAGGAGCGGTCACAACTGCACCGGATCATCGCGCAAAATTGCTGGCTGTTCGGCGAAGAATTCGGCCTTGCCGTGGACGACGAATCGCTCACCCAAGTGTTGGTCGCACACCGGAAGATGCTCGATCCCGATGTCGTCATCGATGCGCCGGTCAAGCACATCTCTCAAACCCGCGGCATCGTCGACCTGATGCTGTCGAAAGCGACAAAGCAACACCGCGTGAACCAACTGACGCATCTTGTCGTTGAATTAAAAGCGCCTAAAGTGGCCATCGCAGCAACCGAGGTCATGCAGATCGAGAGTTATGCCTTTTCGGTCATGAACGACCCTCGGTTCAAACAAGTCGGCACCACTTGGCTGTTCTGGATCATCAGTGACGAGTTGGCCGCCTACACTGAACATCGTGTGCAAGACGAAGCCGGACTGATTCATACGAAGGACAATCTGTCGATCTACGCCAAGACATGGGCGCAGGTGCTCGACGAGAATCGCGCCCGGCTGAAGTTCTTTCAGGACAAACTCGAAGTGCAAGTGGACAAAGCTTCGTCGCTCAAATATTTGCAGGAACGTTACGCCAGCTATCTTGACGGTGTCTTTGAGGAGACCATCGATGCCGAAAACGCGGAAAACGCCGCATCGGACACAGCGACAGCCTCGCCCTGAACGCCAACCACCAAGGCAGTCCTGTTTTTGCCGAATTTGACATTTCGTCACCGAGTGACATAATGTCAAATCATGAAATCCACCAAATCCCCCGGTACGGGCAAGCGCGACGAGAACGCACTGCTGTTGCGTGAAGGCCGCAAGATCGTCGAGGCGCTCGGCCAGACGTTCGCGCCGCTTGTCGAAGTGGTGCTGCACGACCTGACCGATCCCGATCACGCCATCGTGGCCATCGCCAACAATCTGTCAGGCCGCCAGCCCGGCGACGCCGTGACCGAGATGGGGCTCGCGCGCATTGCCGACCCCGCATTCCCCGAAGTCATCGCCAATTACGCGAACCGCTTCCCCGACGGGCGTCCGGCCAAAAGCACCTCCATCGGCTTGAAGAACAGCGGCGGCGAGTACGTAGCCGCCATCTGCCTGAACATGGATATCTCGATGCTCGCAGCCGCCGCCGCCAGCGTGCAGCAACTGGTGAACATCCAGACTGCGTCGCCGGCGCCCGTGCGCGAGACGCTCGCCACACGCCGGCTCGACGACATCGGCCCGCTCATCACCGACTTTGCCGCGCAGCGCAACACCACGCCGCAAGGACTCTCGCTGGCCCAGCGCCGCGACGCCATCCGCATGATCGAAGCGCGCGGGCTGCTCGACCTGCGTCATGCCCACGCGGAGATCGCGCGCGCATTGGGCGTGGCCCGCTCGACCGTCTACACCTACCTCTCCGACCCGAAAGGCACATCATGACTGCTCCCCAACTGGCGATCACGTACGGCGATGTCGCGGCCGCCCATGATCGGATTCGCGAAGCCGCACACCACACACCGGTACTCACCTCGCGCACGGCTGACGCCATGACCGGCGCGCAACTGTTCTTCAAGGCCGAGAACTTCCAGCGCATGGGCGCGTTCAAGTTCCGTGGTGCCTACAACGCCATCTCGCAGTTCACCGCCGAACAGAAACGCGGTGGCGTGCTGGCCTTCTCGTCGGGCAACCATGCGCAGGCGATTGCCCTCGCCGCGCGTGAATTGGGCGTGGCAGCGGTCATTCTGATGCCGCAAGACGCCCCGCAAATGAAGATCGACGCCACGCGCGGTTATGGCGCAGAAGTCGTGCTCTTCGACCGTTACAAGGAAGACCGCGAAGCGCTCGCCACGCGTCTGGCGACCGAGCGCGGCATGACCCTGATTCCGCCGTACGATCATCCGCACGTGATGGCCGGCCAAGGCACCGCCGCCAAGGAATTGATCGAAGACGTCGGCACGCTCGACATTCTTGTGGTGTGTCTGGGTGGTGGCGGCCTGCTGTCGGGTTGTGCCGTCGCGGCACGCGCGCTCAACCCGAACATTGCCATCTACGGCGTGGAGCCGGAGGCCGGCAACGACGGGCAGCAGAGCTTTCGCAGCGGCAAGATCGTGCACATCGACACGCCGCGCACGATTGCCGATGGCGCACAGACGCAGCATCTGGGGAACTACACGTTCCCGGTGATTCGTTCGCTGGTCGACGACATTCTGACCGTGACCGACGACGAACTCGTGCAGACGATGAAGTTCTTCGCGAGCCGCATGAAGATCGTGGTCGAGCCGACCGGCTGCCTCGCCGCCGCTGCTGTGCTGCAAGGCAAGCTGGATGTGAAGGGCAAGCGCGTCGGCATCATTCTGTCCGGCGGCAATGTCGATATGGCGCGGTTCGCCAAACTTACCCTCGGGGAGGCTGTATGAGTACGCTGGAACGCGGTATCGAAGAAGTGAATGTCCCCACGCTGCAACCGCCGCGTGGTCACTATTCACACGGCGTGTGCGCCAACGGCTTTGTGTTCGTCTCGGGGCAACTGCCGATCACGCCGGAAGGCGAGCGGCTCGTCGGTGCACCGTTTGCCGTGCAGGCGAAACAGGCACTCGATAACGTCGCCGCCATTCTCACCGCCTGCGGCACCCGTATCGAACGGCTGGTGCAAGTGCGCGTGTACATCACGAATGTCGACGACTGGGGACCGTTCAACGAGGTCTATACGGCCTGGGCCGGTGACGCGAAACCGGCACGCGCCGTCGTGCCTGTGCCGGCACTCAGTCACGGTGTGGCCGTCGAGATCGAAGCGACGGCACTGGCGGGCTAATCGTCGTGTGTCCGTGCGCGGCGAAGGTGTGAGCATCGCCGCGCCTGTATCGCCAATGTGCCTCGCCCCGGGCGGCACATTCGCGATAGGTCATTGCAATATGGCCGAGTGATCGCTAAATGATCGCTGAATGATGCTGTGTGAAGCCTGAGTGTTGCGTCTAATGTCGGTCAGTGAATGCGTAGCGCAGTTACACTGCTTGTCACTTTCACCGATCTGGCCGCACATGACGACCCCCGACCTTCCGCCGTCCTCCGCTTCATCCCCTTCCCCGTCAGCATCCGTGCCGCCCTCGCGCGACGCGATAGACCCGGCGCTGCCGCAGCAACGCGTCGACGACGAACCGTTGCGACTGGTCACAAGCTTCAACGATGTGTTCGTGGTGATCGCTGCGTGGCTGCTGTCGTTCGGCACCGGGTGGCTGACGATGTCGCTCCCGACGACGTTGCAGATGCTGATCTCCGCTGCCATCACGTGGGGCTTGTCCGAGATTTTCGTGCGACGCCGCCGCATGGCGCTGCCCGCACTGTGTTTCAGCTTCGGTTTCATCAGCGCAGTGGCATTGATCGGGTTCGGCAACGCGTCGCTCGTAACGCAGGATGTCAGCGGCGTGCGGCAATCGATGAGCTGGTTCACGCTCGGCGGCACGGCCATTTTCACCGCTGCCGGTGCCGCGCTCTACTGGTGGCGCTTTCGGGTGCCGGTCGCGATTGCGTTCGGTGTCGCTGGCGTCGTCATCACCGCGTGGTTCCACATCCTTGTGCTCCGGGAAAACTTCCTTGAGTGGATATTGGTGGCCAGCGTGCTCGTGGGGCTCGCGATTTTCGTGTGGGCGCTGCGCTGGGATGCACAAGACCCGCAACGCGTGACGATTCGCTCGGATGTCGCCTTCTGGCTGCATCTGGTCGCCGCGTGCATGGTCACGCACCCGATCTTCTGGACGCTGATGCCGGCGCATCCGTTCGCGGCGATTGCGGTGTTTCTGGTGCTGACGGTGGTGTCGCTTGTGATCGACCGGCGCGCGCTCATGCTCTCGTCGCTGCTGTACGTGATCAGCGCCATCATGAAGGTGCTGGTGACCTCATCTGATGCGAGTAGCTTGCCGGTGGTCGCCGTTGTGGTGGGTGCCGCGCTGTTGTTGCTGTCGGTGTTCTGGCAGCCGTCGCGTGCGTTGGCCTTGCGTTGCGTGCCTGCCGGCTGGCGGGCGAAATTGCCGCGCTGATCGCGACCGTCTTCACCCTCCACGCTTCACCCTATGCCGCGCCCGATCTTCTGGCGCGGCATCGTCTCTACCGCCCAAGCGTCACTGAATCGTGACGCGCTCCAGCACCTTCATGAAGTGATCGAGCGGCGGCGTCGCCATACCGGCGATTTTCGCGCGATCGTCCCAGCGGCGCAGTCGCATCGCGGCTTCCGCATGGTCACGTGCAAGAAACGTCTTGGCCTCGTCGTCATTGAACACGCCGCCCTGCAACGCAAGACTGCGCACGGAATCGACAGAGAGTTGGCTGAAGTACTCGGGATCGACGGCGCACAGGCAACGCTTGGCGTCGACGTGCAACCGGATCGGCTCGAGGACGGCATCGCTGAATAGCGGCCGCAGGAAAGGCAGGGCGTAGTACTGATGCAGGTCGTCGATGCCGCGCTCGGTGGGCGTCTCGCCCTGAAGATTGAGCAAATGGCCGAGATCGTGGAGAAAGCTGGCGGCGACGAGCGCCTCGTCGGCGCCCTCGCTCTGCGCTAACGCGCCGCTTTGCAGCGCGTGCTCCAACTGGGTGACAGGCTCGCCGCTGTAGGCCAGCGAGCCAAATTTATCGAACAGGGTGCGGATGTCCGGCAGGCTCAGGGCCATCGTGTGAACTCTCGTTGTCGTCGCGTGAATCCGATGGGGCGGCCGCCGTCGCGACATCGGCAAACGCCGCCAGCTTCGACACCTTCGTTTCCTTCGGCGTCTTGGTTTCTTTGATTTCCTTCGGCTTGTCGCGCATGCGGCTCTTGCGCAACGCACCGGCGTCATCCAGCACGGTGTACGCCGTCGAGCAGAACAGCGAATTCAACCGCTTCATGTCGCTGATGATGTCCAGATGCAGCGAACTCGTCTCGATGCTCTGCACCGACTGACCCGCCAGACGATTCAGGTGAGTGTACGAATACGCCCGCTCCAGATCGCGGAAACTTTCCTTCTCGGTCATCAGGCGCTGCGCGCTCTTGAGGTCGCCGTTCAGGAACACCGACAAGCCAAGTTGCAGGTTGGTCACGAGCCGCGCATGCATGTCGCAGATTTCCTGCAAGCCCGCCTCGGAGAACGACAGCTTGTGCGAAATCTTCTTCTCTTCGACCTCGGTCACCATGCGCTCGATGATGTCGCCCGCATGTTCCAGATTGATCGTGAGCGAAATGATGTCGGTCCAGCGACGGCTGTCCGGCTCGCTCAGGTTCTCGCGCGACACCCGCGTGAGATACATCTTCACCGCCGTATAAAGATGGTCGACATCGTCGTCCATCCGCCGCGTCTCGCGCGCCCGCACCACATCGTTGCTGCGAATGACTTCGAGCAGCCCGTTCAGCATCTGCTCGACGATATCGCCCATGCGCAATGTCTCGCGCGTGGCGTTGGCCAATGCCACCGACGGCATCGACAGCGCACTCTCATCCAGATGGCGGGGCCGCGCGCTGGTATCCGCTTCGGGCTTCTCGGCCAGCAGCCGCACGCAAAGGCGCGCCATCGGCTCGGTGAACGCGAGGAAGACCACGCAGCGGATCAGGTTGTAGATGACGTGGAAGTTCACAACTGCCTGCGCTGGCTGGTCCGACAACCAGCTCACCAGCAGCGGTGCGTAGTCGACGAACGGCAACACGATCAGGCAGCCGATCAGCTTGAAGATGAGGCTGCCGAACACCACGCGACGCCCGGCCGCGTTCTGGCCCGCCGAGGTCAGCATGGCCAGCATGCCGCTGCCCAGATTCGCACCGATCACGAGACACAGCGCGACCTTCAGCGAGATCACTCCCGACGAGGCCAGCGTAGCGGTCAGCAGCACGGCGGCCAGACTCGAATACGAGATCATCGCGAACAGCGCGCCGATCAGGGTGTCGAGCATCACGTCGCCGGTCAGCGAACCGAACAGCACCTTCACACCGGCGGCCTGCGTCATGGGCGTGGTCGCGCCGACGATCAGTTGCAACGCAAGAATGATCAGGCCAAGACCGATCGCCACACGGCCGAGTTGCCCGGCGCGCGTCTGTTTGCGTGAAAGGAAAAAGATGACGCCGAAGAAGATCAGCAGCGGCGAGAGCCAGTGCAGATCGAACGTCAGGATCCGCGCCATGATGGCCGTGCCAACGTCGGCCCCGAGCATGATCGAGAGCGCCGGTGCCAGTGCAATCAACCCCTGCGCACCGAAGGACGAGACGATGAGCGCGGTCGCGTTGCTGCTCTGCACCAGTCCGGTCACGAGCACGCCGGCCGCGAAAGCCAGAAAGCGGTTCGAAATGCTGTGGGACAGAATGCGCCGCAGATCGGCGCCGTAGACGCGCAGGACCCCGGTACGCACGATATGCGTACCCCAGATCAGCATCGCTACGCCGGAGAGAAGGTTGAGCAGTGTCAGCATGCCAGTGTTCCGTGATCTTGTTGTCGACGGGACGGGCAGCGCCCTGCGCCGCCGGCATGACGCGACCACTGGTTTGCCATACAGGCATCCCGCGTCAGATCAAAACTGGCGTCGGGATGCGTATGAAGTTCACGCGTCATGCGTATCCCCAATCGGTACACCGTACACCAAAATGACGGGCGCAACAATCGTGTCATGAATTTGTCACAATTTTTGCACCGACTCTGCTAAGCCTTGTTGCGTAAGGGTGACAGCGGGAACGTCACCGGCAGGATTGCCCCGCCGACGCGCCCCGCGACACCCCCGGACCTCACCTCACGCGACCTTCATGCCCCCCAAGGCAGCGTGAAGGTTTTGGTGTTGGTGAAGCTCTTCATCGCTTCCTGCACCCCTTCTTTATAGCCGAGGCCGGAATCCTTGATGCCGCCGAACGGCGTCAGCTCGATGCGATAGCCCGGCACTTCCCAGACGTTGACCGTACCGACCTGCAACTCGTCGGTGAAGCGCGTGACGTAGTCGAGGCGGTTGGTACAGACGCCCGACGACAGACCGAAGGCCGTGCCGTTGGAAATCGCAATCGCCTCGTCGATGCTGCCGAACGTAATGATGGGCGACACCGGCCCGAAGGTTTCTTCGCGCACCACCGTCATCTTCGGGTCGACGCGGTCGATCACCGTCGGCGAGTACAGCGCGCCCTCGCGCTTGTTGCCTACGAGCAACCGGGCACCCTGCGCCACCGCTTCGTTCACACGCGCTTCGAACAGGCGCGCGGCACCCTCGTCGATGACGGTACCCATGTCGTTATTGCCGTCGCTCGGGTCACCGTACTTCCATGCGCGCGTCTTCTCCACGACCATTTCGGTGAACTGCGCTGCGATGTCGCGATGCACGAGCATGCGTTTCACCGCCGTGCAGCGCTGGCCCGAATTCTTGTACGAGCCTTGCACAGCGAGATCGGACGCGCGATCGAGGTCGGCATCTTCCATCACGATCAACGGGTCGTTGCCGCCCAGCTCCAGCACGATGCGGCGATAACCGGCCTTCGAGGCAATGTACTTGCCGATCGACACACCACCGGTGAAGGTGATCATGTCGATGTTCTCGTTGGTCAGCATCTCGTCGGCAATCTCCATCGGATCGCCCGTGATCACTTGCAGCATTTCCGGCGGCAGGCCCGCTTCATACAGCGTATCGGCGAGGTAGAAGGCCGAGAGCGGCACCTTCTCCGACGGCTTGAGCACCATGCGGTTGTTGGTGGCCACCGACGGCGCGACCTTGTGCGCGACCTGATTCATCGGATGATTAAACGGCGTGATGGCCGAAATCGCCCCGAGCAACGGCTCGCGCTGCGTCACCACACGGCGCTTCTTGCCGTGCGGCGTGAGATCGCACGAGAAGGCCTGACCGTCGTCTTTCAGCGCTTCGCCCGCCGCAAAGCCTAGTACGTCGGCCACGCGGCCGATTTCATACACCGCGTCTTTCTTGCAGAGCCCCGACTCCATCGTGATGATGGCGGCGGCTTCGGCCGTGCGCTCGCGCAGCAGCGCGGCGGCCTTGTCGAGAATGTTGGCGCGCTCGAAGCGGGTGAGCTTCGAGCGGTATTGCTTGGCAATCGAGAACGCGCGGCGCACGTCGTCGAGCGATGCCTTGGGCACCGTGCCGACCAGATCGCCCGAGTACGGGTTAAAGACTTCGATGATCCGTTCACGGGTCACTTTCTCTCCGCCGATGCGCAGGGCTTCGGCGCGAAACTCGGGATGCAGCTTGTGCGGCGCGTTCATGGGGTTCTCCACAGCTTATTCAAACTGGTCGGGGTGCCGGCGTAGTTCAGCTTCGGGTCAGATGTGATTTCAGACGTGATTCAGCGCGACGTCGAGAATGTCGAAGTTGCGCAGTCGCGCCTTGCCCGGAATGCCTTCGGTCTTGCGATTGAAAAGCAGCGGCACGGTCTGTTCGGAGATACCGCCATGCGAGCGCAGCGGCACCGTCAGCCCGGTCAGATCGTGACGGCTGGCGCTCGTGCCGAGCACCACCGACTGATCGCTCACGACCACGAGATCGCCCACACGATCGGGCGGCAGTTCGAAGCGCGCACAGGCTTCGGCGTTGGTCAGTACCACTTCGAGACCCGGCAACGCAGCGATGCGCTTGCGCATGGCATCGCGGTCGATATCGCGCGGCAGGTAGATGGTGGCGAACGAACCGAGCGCGCCGTGGTGAACAACGTACGGATCGGTGATCGGCAGAATCACGCGTGCCCCGCCTTCGGCCACGCCCTTGCCGAGCCAGTCGTCGAGCAAGTCCTGCAAATAGATCACGTTGGGCTGGCCGGTCTTCGGATCGTGCTTGGCGTTCATGCCGTGATCGGCGGTCAGGCCGATGACCGCACCGAGTTCGTCCATGCGGCGCAGGTACTTGTCCATCATCGCGTAGAAGGCGTTGGCGCCTTCGGTGCCCGGGGCCCACTTGTGCTGCACGTAGTCGGTGGTCGACAGGTACATCAGGTCGACGTGGCGCGTTTCCAGCAAGCGCACACCGGCTGCGAACACAAACTCAGAGAGTTCTGCACTGTAGACGTCAGGCACCGGCATGCCGACGAGACCCAGCACGTCTTCGATGCCATTCTCGGCGAGCGTGACCTGATCGGCCTTCTCAGACGAGAAGCAGATGCCCGTCATGCGGTGGCCGAGCAGCTTGCGCAGCTTGTCTTTGGCGGTGACGACGGCCACCTTGGCACCGGCGTCCGCCGCAGCTGCCAGCACCGTCCCGGCGCGCAGGTAGGCGGGGTCGTTCATCATGACTTCGGCGCCCTTGCCACCGTCGGCGGCCGGGTCGTAGAAGTAGTTGCCGCAGATGCCATGCACGGCCGGGGGGGCGCCGGTCACGATGGACAGATTGTTCGGGTTGGTGAACGACGGCACCACGCAGTCGCCCTGAAACACCGCGCCATCGGCGAGCAGGTGTTTGAGGTACGGCGCGACGCCGGCGTTGGCGGCCGCTTCGAGATATTCGAACTGGCAACCGTCGACACACACGATGACGGTGGGCTGTTGCGGCAGCCGGTACTGGCGGCCATTCACTTGGATCTGCACGGGCTGGTTCACGTCGGTCTCCTCAAGGGCAATTCGTTCGATCACATCAATGTTTAATTAGCCGGCCTTCGCCTGCGCCGGCGCCGCGCCGGGCGCACGCGCCAGCGCTTCGCGAATGCGCGCCTGGCCGCGCGACAAGTGCTCGCGAATGACCTGAGCGGCGCGCGCCGGATCGCGCGAGGCGATAGCGCTCACGATGTCGCGGTGCTCACGTTCCGACTTCGGCGGTGCCGAGGTATCGGCCGTCAGCGCTTCATGGCGGAACAGACTCAATTCCTTCACCAGCCGGCGGTAGGTCTCAAGCAACTTGCGATTGCCGACCATCTCGACGAGCGTGTCGTGAAACGCGAGGTTCAACTGGTAGTACGCCTCGCTGTCCCCCGCTTCCACCGCCTGATGCATCGCTTCGACCGACTCGCGCAGACGCGTGAGCTGCTCCGACGTGATGACTTCGGCCAGCGTGCGGCCCACGTACTCGTCGAGCACGCCACGCAGGGTGTAGATCTCTTCGGCCTCTTCGAGCGAGATCACCCGCACGAACACGCCGCGATTCTTTTCGGTGCGCAGCAGACCCGCTTCTTCGAGCGCGCGAAACGCCTCGCGCACCGGGCCACGTGACACGCCAAGACGTCCCGCCACTTCAATCTCGTTGAGCTTGGTCCCGGGCGTGAGCGTGCCGGCCATGATCTGGCGCTCGATTTCGTGCTGCACGAGCGTGGTGAGCGACTGGCTTTGCAGCAGCTCGATGGCCGTGGCCGAAGTGGGCTTAGGGGTCATACCGTCTTCCTTATCTCTGAACTCTGATGCGAACATTCAGCAATCACGCGAGGCAATTTGTGGCATTGCGTGATTATTTTTGTTGCTTGACATTCAAGCACAGCACTTTGTAGATTGTCAACAAAACACATCCGACATCGCAGGCAAATTTGGCAACACGGTCGGGGTGAGTTGGTGAAGGCAGTGACAAAACTCTATCTGAATCAATGATTTCCATACTATTGGAGGTATTTGACGAGCAGATGACAAATGCAAAGAGTTTCAAGAAAAAGACATAATTTGCCAATAATATGCAACACATCGCCTCATAGAAGGCGCTTTTGCCCGACCCACAGGAGCCATTCATGAACCAACCGATGCGCCGCGCCCTGCGTGCTGCCGCCGCCTTAGCCACCGGCCTTGTCTGTGCCGCTCAGGCCGGCCACGCCCTCGCCAAGACCACGTTGACTGTCTACACAGCGTGGGAGGTCGAAGTCATGCGGCCGTACGCCGAGGCCTTCCAGAAAGCGAACCCCGATATCGACATCAAGTACGTGCGCGATTCCACCGGTGTGGTCACCGCCAAGGTGCTCGCCGAGAAAGCCAACCCGCAGGCGGACGTGATCGCGGGGCTCGCCGCATCGAGTCTGGAACTGATCAAGCAGGAAGGCCTGCTCACGCCGTATTCGCCCAAGGGTTTCGACCAGCTCACGCGGGCCTATAGCGACAAGGCCACGCCGCCGTCGTGGATCGGGCTCGACGTGTGGGGCGCGACGGTGTGCTTCAACACGGTGGAAGCGGCCAAGCGCAACCTGCCGAAGCCCACGTCGTGGGAAGACCTGGCCAAGCCCATCTACAAGGGCATGATCGTGATGCCGAACCCGGCCACCTCGGGCACCGGCTTTCTCGATGTGACGGCGTGGCTCCAGATGTTCGGCAAAGAGGGCGGCTGGAAGTACATGGACGCGCTCGACAAGAACATCGTCAAGTACACGCACTCGGGCTCGAAGCCCTGTCGCGACGCAGGCGCAGGCGAGTACCCGATCGGCATCTCGTTCGAATTCAACGCCCATCGCACCAAGGCCGCCGGCGCGCCGATCGATCTGGTGTTTCCGAAGGAAGGGCTGGGTTACGACATCGAAGCCGCGGGCATCGTGAAGACCACCAAGAAGATGGACGCTGCGAAGCGCTACATGGACTGGCTGGCCAGCAAGGAAGCCAACGAGATGTACGCGAAGGACTGGGCCATCGTGGCGTATCCGGGCGTGGCGAAGAAGTTCGACACGATTCCCGCCAACTACCCCGACATGCTCGTGAAGAACGATTTCACGGAAATTGCCAAGAGCCGCGAATCGGTACTCTCCGAGTGGCAGAAACGATACGGCGCGAAGTCGGAGAAGAAGTGACGAGCGCGGCATCGACCGCGCAGTGCTGAGGTAGCGCTGCGTTTGCGGCAGATGGCAAGTGCCGGGGGCAACGTGTTTCACCCGGCACTGCCACCGCCAAGCGCACCGCGCGCCGCCTCGCGACACAAGCAGCAATGGACGTAATGGACATCGCAGGAGGTCCCCCGAATGAGCGACGACACGTATCTGAGCCTCGCCGGCATCCACAAACGGTTCGACAACACCGTAGTGCTGGGTGACATCAATCTCACCGTGCGGCGCGGCGAGATGCTCTGTTTTCTCGGCCCGTCAGGCTGTGGCAAGACAACCTTGCTGCGCATCATCGCCGGGCTCGAAGCGCAAACCCATGGCAAGGTCTCGCAGAACGGCCGCGACATTTCCACCTTGCCGCCCATGCAGCGCGACTACGGCATCGTGTTCCAGTCGTACGCGCTGTTTCCGAATCTGAGCGTGGCGCAAAACGTCGCCTACGGCCTGACCAACCGCCGTGTGCCGCGCGCCGAGCGCGACCAGCGCGTCGCCGAGTTGCTCGAGATGGTCGGCTTGCCCGACGCGGGTAAAAAATTCCCCGGACAACTCTCCGGCGGGCAACAACAACGCATCGCCATCGCCCGTGCGTTGGCGACATCACCGGGCCTGTTGCTGCTGGACGAACCGCTCTCGGCACTCGACGCCCGTGTGCGGGTGCGCTTGCGCAGCGAGATACGCGCGTTGCAACAGCGGCTGGGCATCACGACGATTCTCGTTACGCACGATCAGGAAGAGGCCTTGTCGATGGCTGATCGCATCGTGGTGATGAACCACGGCGTGATCGAGCAGGTCGGCACGCCGGGCGATATCTATCAGCACCCCGCCACGCCGTTCGTCGCCGATTTCGTCGGTAAAACCAACATCCTGCCCGCCCGCCTCGGTGACGCCGGACGCGTGCAGGTCGGCCGTTACGAACTGACCTGTGGCACGCTCAACGGCTGCCGTACCGGTGAAGACATTCGCGTGTTCTTCCGCCCCGAAGACGTGCGGGTGCGCGATCTCGACGACCTCGACGACGAGGCGAACGTCTTCGACGGTGCCGTGGAGAAGATTGAGTTTCTCGGTGCCTTCTCGCGGGTGACCCTGCGCATGCAGGCATGCGAGCACGCGCTCTATGCCGACCTCTCGCCTGCCGACATGCAGGCCCTGCAACCGGCCGCCGGCAGCGCCCTGCGCTTTGCCGTGCCGCGCGCCGCCGTGCGCGTCTTCCGTCAGGGGTGATGCCACGATGAGCTCCTTACCGTCGACACTGACTGCGACTTCGCCGGGGCAAGCGGCCGCGCCGCTCTCCGCCCAGACTTCTCATGCGGCACCCGCCTCACATGCCGGACCGGCGGGCAGCGCGCCGCCCTCGACGTTGCGCCCCGCACGTCTCGCATCGCACTGGACGGACCGGCTCGCGCAGGCCCTGTTGCTGGTGGCCGCCGCCGCAGGCGTGCTCTTTCTGCTCGCGCCGATGGCCGCCATTCTCATCAAGAGCGTGCAGGACAACGACGGCCACTTCGTCGGCTTGCGGCACTTCCGCGAGTACTTCCACTCGCCCGCGCTGTTCGGATCGATCTGGAACAGCGTGTGGATTTCGATCGTGACCACCGGCATCACGGTGCCGCTGGCGTTCATCTTTGCCTACGCGCTCACGCGCAGTTGTATTCGCGGCAAGACGCTGCTGCGCAATATCGCACTCATCCCGATTCTCGGGCCTACGCTGCTGCCCGCCATTTCGTTCATCTTCTGGTTCGGTAATCAGGGCGTGTTGCGGCCCTTCATGGGAGACATCGATATCTACGGGCCGCTCGGCATCGTGATGTCGCTCGTGAACGCCACGTTCCCGCACGCGCTGATGATCATGATCACGGCGCTCTCGCTCACTGACGCGCGGCTCTACGAAGCGGCCGACGCGCTCGGCACGCCGGTGCTGCGACGGTTCTTCACGATCACGCTGCCCGGGGCGAAATACGGCGTGATCAGCGCCGCAATGATCGTCTTCACTTACGCGATTTCGGACTTCGGGATTCCCAAGGTGATCGGCGGCGACTTCAACGTGCTCGCCACCGATATCTACAAACTCGTGATCGGACAGCAGGACTTCTCGAAGGGTGCCGTCGTCGGGCTGGTGCTGCTCGTGCCCGTGGGCATCACCTATCTGGTCGACTCGGTCGTGCAGCGCAAGCAGCAGGCGCTGCTCTCGGCGCGTGCGGTGCCTTACGTGCCCAAGCCCTCACGCGGTTTCGACTGGACGATGGCGGTGCTTTGCTGGGGCATGGCGGCCATCATGCTCGCGATTCTCGGCATGGCGGTCTACGCCTCGTTCGTGAAATTCTGGCCGTACAACTTCAGCCTCTCGCTCGGCCACTATCGTTTCGGGCTGGTGGAAAGCGGCGCCGTCGATGCCTACATCAACAGCGTGCAGATGGCGTTCTGGTGCGCGATCTGGGGCACGGCGGTGATCTTCGTCATTGCCTATCTGCTGGAGAAGACCAAGGGCCTTACATGGGTGCGCGGTTTCATCCGCATGATGGCCGTGCTGCCGATGGGCGTGCCCGGTCTGGTGCTGGGTCTGGGCTACATCTTCTTCTTCGTGCCGGAAGGCAACCCGTTGCACGGCTTGTACGGTTCGCTGGCGATTCTCGTGATCGTCAACGTCGTGCACTACTACTCGTCGAGTCATCTCACGGCAGTGACGGCGCTCAAGCAGATCGATCCGGAATTCGAGTACGTGTCGGCCTCGTTGAAGGTGCCCTTCTATCGCACGTTCTGGCGCGTGTCGGCGCCGATCTGCCTGCCGTCGATCATCGACATCAGCCGCTATCTGTTCGTCAACGCGATGACCACCGTGTCTGCCGTGGTCTTCCTGTATTCGGCCGACACCTCGCTCGCGTCGGTCGCCATCGTCAACATGGACGAAACCGGCTCGATCGGGCCCGCCGCGGCCATGGCCACGCTGGTGGTGCTCACGTCGATGCTCGCGTGCCTGCTTTATCACGGCATTCAACTCGTGGTGGAGCGTTACACGCAGGCGTGGCGGCGTCCGACGGCGCTTTCTCGCAAAGGTCATTGAAAGGTGATTGAAAGGCGGCGCACCCATGTCCTGTGTCCGCAGGTTGGCGTGCGCCGGTGCTTCCCAAGTTGCTTCTCTCTTGTTTGATTCTCGTTTGATTCCCCCGCTCAATAGGAGGCGGTCATGATTCTCGGTCAGGAACCGATTCTGCTTACCCCCGGCCCGCTCACCACGTCGCCGGCGACCCGACAGGCCATGCTGCGCGACTGGGGCTCGTGGGACACCCAGTTCAACCAGATCACCGCTTCGCTGTGCCGCGATCTCGTCGATATCGTGCATGGCGGCAACGACTACGCGTGCGTGCCGCTGCAAGGCTCGGGCACGTTCTCGGTCGAAGCGGCCATCGGCACGCTCACGCCGCGCAATGCGCGGATTCTGGTGCCCGATAACGGTGCCTATTGCCAGCGCATTCTGAAGATCTGCCGCTATCTCGGCCGCGATGCCGTGGCGCTGCCCATTGCCGAAGATCAGGCCGCGAGCGCCGCTGCCATCGACGAAGCGCTCACGCGCGATCCGTCGATCACACACGTGGCGCAGGTGCATCTGGAGACCGGTGCCGGTGTGCTCAACCCGCTCGCCGATATCGCCCGCGTGTGCCAGAAGCACGGCAAGGGGCTCATCGTCGACGCGATGAGTTCGTTCGGCGCCGTGGAGATCGACGTACGCACGATGCCGTTCGACGCGCTGATCGCCGCCAGCGGCAAGTGCCTCGAAGGCGTGCCGGGCATGGGCTTCGTGATCGTGAAGAAGACCGTGCTGGAGGCGTCCGCAGGCAACAGTCACTCGCTGGCGATGGATCTGCACGACCAGTACGCGTACATGCAGAAAACCACGCAATGGCGCTTCACGCCGCCGACGCACGTTGTCGCGGCCTTGCGTGCCGCCGTCGATCAGTTTCTCGCGGAAGGCGGGCAGCCGGTGCGCGGCGAGCGGTATCGCCGCAACTGCCGCGCGCTCGTCGATGGCATGGCATCGCTCGGCTTCCGGCCGTTCCTGTCGGCGGACGTGCAGGCACCCGTGATCGTCACGTTCCACGCACCGACCGACAGCAAGTACGACTTCAAGGCGTTTTATGCAGCAGTGCGCGAGCGCGGTTACGTCCTGTATCCGGGCAAGCTCACCCAACTGGAGACGTTCCGTGTGGGCTGTATCGGCGCGATCGACGACAACGAGATGCGCAACGTCGTCACGGCGATTGCGCAAACGCTGACATCGCTCGATATCCGCCAAGTCGCACCGCTGACGAAGGCCGCGTAGTCGCGCCCCGGCTCACATCACCTACGCTTCACGCGTGACACTGACGAGCGCCGCCACACCCCGTGCGGCGTTCGTCAGTCCCATCTGCGGGCCTACGCATGTGCCTCGCACAGCGGGAATCCTCCGAATCTAGCCCCCGCTTCCGACGCCCGAACGGCGTCGTCTCCTTCGCCGCACCGTATTGATTCGTCAGCGTTTCCCGGCACCGCCGCGATGCCGTGCCGCGACTTGTCACGTCGGCACGGCCGCGCGCTATCCCCTGCCGCTTTCTAGAATGCCCCGCACACAAACCGCGCATTAGTGCTGCGTCCGGCTGGTGTTTGCGCCTTCTCTCAGGCGCGCATCGCCATCGCGGCTCCCCCCGAATGTCGCCTGCCATGGGTGTCGCGCTTTCCGGCTTTCCGCGCGCATACCGCCCGTCCCCACACCGCACGCCTTTTGGAATCGGAACGCGATGAACAAGCACCTCTATCGTTTGGTCTGGCGGCATTGCCGCGTCGATGTCGTCCCCGCACCGGAGACGGCCTGCCAACGCACCGGGGCGGCACCGGCATCGCGTGCCAGAGGGGGCGGACGACGTAGCGCGGCAGCAACCTCCGGCGCGCCAGCCTCTGCGCTCACCCGACTGTTTCTTGCCTGCGCGGCCTTACTGAGTGCGACCATCACCGCCCCCGCGTGGGCAACGTGCACGGTGTTCGGAGGCGTCGTCACATGCATCGGTGCCGCCAATCCGCTGGCACCGTCGTACACGAGTGGCGCCAACAATCTGCCAGTCAACGTGAACAGCGGGGCCGGTGTCGGCGTGCTGCTCGGCATCGGCGGCACGCCGATGACGCTCACGGGCAATAACGTCACGCTCGTCAACGGCGGCACGATCGACCCCTCGGTACTCGGCAGCCTCGGTCTGCTCGCCAGCGGGACGGTCATCGGCAACGGCAATGTCGGCGGCAGCACCCAGACCGTGACGAACAACGCGATCATGCGCGGCACCGTCGGCTTACTCGGGGTCAATCTGCCGGGACTGACCGGACTAGCGCTCGCGGTGCAGAACGCTGCCGGTGGCAACACGGTTATCAACAACAGCGGCACGCTCGGTGCGTCGCCCATTCTCGGCGTATCGCTCACGGGCACCGGCAGTGCACCGGTTGTTGCAGCGTATGGCGGTGGTGCCGTCAACTTCACCAACTCGGGGACGGTGCTCGGGCGCATCGCGTTTCAGGCCAACGGCACACCGGGCGCCGGCAATTCGTTCACGAACGACGGCACGATCAGCGGCAGCATCTCGCTCGGTGGCGGCAGTACGAATACGTTCACCGCCGTCACAGGATCGACGTTGAACGACGGGGGCAGCGCCGGTCTCGCGGCCCTCCCCGTGACCGGGTTCAATCTCGGATTTGCCGCCACCGGCACGGTCGACGGCGGTGCAGGCGGCAACAACGCGCTGGTACTGAGCAACTCGGCGAACAACAACACGGCCATCGGCACCGGCACGCTCAACGGCGCGAGTTACGTGAATTTCTCGCAGGCTACCGTCAACGGCGGTACGTGGACCCTGAACGGGCCGCTCGCCGTCACATCCACCACGCTTAACGGCGGTCTTGCCGTCTTCAATGACCCGGGCAGTTTCGGCACCGGCACGCTGGTCGTGAACGGCGGCGGCATGCAGGCGGCGAACGCGGGTCTCTCCCTGACGCTGCCCGTCACGCTCGGCGCGAACGGCCTCACTGTTTCCGGCAGCAACCCACTCGTTGTGAGCGGTGTTCTCAGTGGCGCTGGTGGCGTGTCGCTCACAGGGACCGACAGCCTCACGCTGTCGGGCGCGAACACGTACACCGGCGGCACATCGCTGAGCAGCGGCACGTTGATCGCGGGTAGCAGTGCCGCACTCGGCAGCGGGGTCGTGCATGCGTCGGGCTCGAGCGCGGTTCTCGACGCCAGTGCCCCGCTAACGCTGGCCAATCAGATTTCAGTCGGCGGTGGCAGCACACTGCTCACGTTTGGCGGCAGCGCACCGCTCACCCTCACCGGGCAAATCACGGGAAGTGGCAACGTCATCAAGCAAGGGCCACAGTCAGTCACGCTCACAGGGGTCAACACCTTCAGCGGATCCATGAGTATCCTCGCGGGCACGTTGACCTTGTCCGGCGCGGGCACACTTCAGGTGGCGGGAACGCCGCTCGCGCTCGCGGGGCCGGGCTCAACGTTCGACATCTCGAATGCCAACGGCGATCGCACAATCGCCGGTCTGTCCGGCGTGGCGAACACACGGATCCTGCTCGGGGCCAACAACCTCACGCTCGGCAACAGTTCCAGCGGCACCTTCGCCGGGGTGATCAGCGGCACGGGCGGCATCATCAAGGCTAACGGCGACACGCAAACGCTCACGGGCAGCAACACATACACCGGTGGCACCACGATCAACGCGGGAGGTATCGCGCTCGCGGCAGGAGGCTCGCTGGCCAGCACGGGCGCGGTGTCGCTGCTCGGCTCGGGGACGGCGTTCGATATCAGTCAATTAGGCGCGTCGACCATCGGTGCACTCTCCGGAGTGGCGGATTCCACCGTCTCGCTCGGGGAAGCCTGGTTGACGTTCGGCGATGGGAACAACGTAAGCTTCGACGGCAGCATCACCGGCAACGGTGGCATCGTCAAACAAGGCACGGGGACGCAGACGCTTGCCGGCCCGAATACGTTCGACGGCCCCATCAGCATCTATGCGGGCACGTTGTCCGTCGGCGGGACCGGCACGTTGTCTGGCAACTCGGTGAAAATTGCCGGTGGCGCCGCGTTCGATATCAGCCATGGTGAGAATCAGACCATCGGCGCGTTATTCGGGGCCACGGGCAGTGCCGTCAATCTTGGCGACAACACGTTGTCGTTTGGCGATGGCACGAATCGGATTTTCGATGGCACGATCAACGGTAACGGCGGCGGCATCGTCAAATTCGGCACCGGCACGCAAACGCTCACCGGACAGCAGACATTTACCGGCAGCGTCGTGGTCGGAGGCGGCGCGCTGATTGTTGCCGAGGGTGGCAGCCTGTCGTCGCAGAGTGCGGTCATTCTTGGCGACAAGACGACGTCGCTCGATATCAGTGGTGCCGGTGTGCAAACCATTGGGTCCCTTAGCGGGGGCGCCGCGCAGGTGCAACTCGGCGCGAACACGTTGACCTTCGGCGACAACACCGGGCAAACGTTCAACGGCAGCATTCACGGCGCGGGCGCGCTCATCAAGCAAGGCGCAGGCGTGCAGACGCTGACGGGGGCGAGTGACTTCGCCGGCGGCCTGACGGTGAACTCCGGTGGTCTGGCACTGGGCGATGCGGCTGCGCTCGGGAGCGGCACGTTGACGATGGCCGATCAGACGACGCTCGACACCACACAAGCGGCGACGATCGCGAACAACATCACACTGAATGGCACGTCGGCGGTTCTCGGCAGTCAGGATATGACGCTGACCGGTGACGTTTCAGGTGTCGGGGCGCTGCAAAAGACCGGCAGTGCGCAACTGGTCATTGACGGTGCGGGCACGTGGACAGGCGGGACGACCATCAACGACGGTACGCTGGCATTAGGGGCTGGCGGGTCGCTCGCGTCACAAGGGGACGTCGTGCTGGGCAGCAACACCGCCGTGTTCGACATCAGTGCGGCGGGCAATCGTACCGTTGGAGCGCTCTCCGGCAGTGGAGGGTCGATTGCGCTCGGTGCCAATACGCTGACGTTCGGCGATGCTACCGATCAGACGCTGGGCGCGGCGCTTACCGGTACCGGCGGCATCGTCAAGCAAGGCACGGGCACGCAAACCCTCACGGCATCGCAAACGTTTACCGGCGGCGTCGACATTGCCGGCGGCACGCTGGCGCTCGGCACAGGCGGCTCACTGCAAGCCGCGAACGCGCTATCGCTGCCGGGGGCGAATACCGTGTTCGATATCGGCGCGGCCGGGCCGACCACCGTGGGCGCGCTCACCGGCATTACGGGTAGCGCCATCGCATTGGGAACACAGACGCTCACGTTCGGCGATGCATTGGATGAGACGTTCAACGGTGTCTTTCACGGCACTGGTGCCGTTGTGAAAACCGGTTCAGGCGTGCAGACGCTGACCGGTGCGAGCGACTTCACCGGTGGCACGACGGTCAATGCGGGCGGGTTGATTGTCGGCAACAATCTCGCACTCGGCACGGGCGCGCTGAACATCGCCAACAATGCGACGCTCGACAGTACGCAAGCGGTGACGCTCGGCAACAACATCAATCTGACCGGCACGCTGACTGTCCTCGGGAACAACGACGTGACGCTGAACGGCGTGCTCGCCGGGCTCGGCGGACTCACCAAAGCGGGCAGCGCGACGCTCACACTAGGTGGTTCCAATACCTATACCGGCCCCACTACCATCAACGCCGGGACCCTCGCGCTGGGCGCAGGCGCCTCGTTGAATGCGGCAGGTGCGATCAACGTTGCGAGCGGCGCCACGCTCGATCTTTCCGCAGGCAACGGCACGCAAACGATCGGCGCCCTCGACGGGACGGGTACCGTCAATCTCGGCAGTGTCGTGACGACACTCGGCGATGCGGGAAGCGACACATTCAGCGGCAACATCGCGGGCACGGGATCGCTGGTCAAAGTCGGTATGGGCACACAAACGCTCACGGGTCAGAACACGTACACCGGCGGCACAACGGTACAAGCGGGGACGCTCGCGCTAAGCGGCGCAGGCGCGCTGGCGTCGAACGGCGCACTCACGCTGAGCGGTACCAACGCGACGTTCGATATTTCCAGTGCGAATGGACCGCGCACCATCGGCGCGCTTTCGGGCGTCGCCAACTCACAGATCGATCTGGGCGCGAATACGCTGACGTTCGGCGACGCCACCGGGCAGAACTTCGACGGCGTAATCTCAGGCGCGGGGGGCATCGTCAAACAAGGCGCTGGATCCGCAAGACTTGACGGCGTGCAGTTGTACGCCGGTACCACGACCGTTACCGATGGTGCGCTCTTCATCGGACGTACAGGGAGTCTTGCGGCAGGGGCACATGTCGTGGTCGATGGTGTGAACGCGTCGCTTGATCTGAGCGATGCGGGTGATCAAACCATTGGCAGCCTGTCCGGTACGAGCGGTGTCGTGGCACTCAGTCACAACACGTTGACGTTCGGTGATGCGAGCGACGAGACGCTGGCAGCCGCGATTCAGGGGTTCGGCAACGTCGTCAAACAAGGCGCGGGCACGCAAACGCTCACGGGTGAGAACCTGCTGGCCGGCATGCTCACGGTCGCCGACGGGGCGGTGGTGCTCGGCGCAGGCGGCTCGCTGCTGAACACGACCGATGTCACGCTCAATGCCGGCACATCGCTCGATGTGAGCGCCGCCACGGCGCCTACGATCGGTGCACTCAACGGGGTAGCGGGCAGCACGCTTCGCATCGGCAATCGGACAATCACGCTCGACAGCAGCAACAACGGCGATTTCGGCGGCGCGTTGAGCGGCGCAGGCGGCATCGTCAAACAAGGCAGCGGTACGCAAACGCTCTCGGGCGGTTTGGTGCTGCCAGGCACGGTGCAAATCAACGCGGGCAGGCTCGCGTTGCGCGGCGGAACGCAGCTCGATTCCGCCGCCGTCAGTCTCAACGGCTCGACAAGTGTTCTTGATGTTGTGGCCGGACCGACGCAGGTCGTCAGCACACTTACCGGTGTGGCCGGCAGTGTCATAGGGATTGACCACGCGACATTGAGTTTCGGCACTGCCGGTGACAACACACTCGCCTCGGACATCCACGGCGCTGGCGGACAGCTCGTCAAAGTCGGCAACGGCGTGCAAACGCTTTCCGGTAACAGCGACTTCGGTGGTGGCATGAACGTGCAGGCGGGCGGCATCCTCGTCGGCAGCAATACCGCGCTGGGCACCGGCACCGTCACCTTTGCCGATGCAACATCGCTCGATGCCACGCAAGCCACCGCGCTCGGCAACCGGATCATGCTCAACGGCAATCTCGACGTGCTCGGCACGCACGATCTCACGCTCAACGGCGCCGTCTTCGGTGGGGGCGGCATCACCAAAAATGGCAGCGCCACGCTTACGCTCAACGGGGAGAACACTTACATCGGCGCAACCAACGTCAGTGCAGGCACTCTCGCGTTGGGCGCTGGTGGGCGCGTATGTCAGCCGGCGCTTCGGGCACCTTGGCGCCATGCTCGGCGGCTCGTATGCGTTGCAGCAGATCAGTTCACGGCGTGCGGTCGCCATCGGCCCCATTGCACAGACCGCGCGTGCCAGCTATGACGCCGCGACGTGGCAGGTCTTCGGCGAAGCGGCATGGCGATTCGATTTGGGCCGCGTCGGCATCGAGCCCTTTGCGGCCATGGCGCATGCGTGGGTGCGTACCGATGCCTTCAACGAATCGGGCAGCGCCGCCGACCTTCATGCCGATGAACAGACACGTGGCATCACGTTCTCGACGTTGGGGGTACGGGGTGACTTGCCGTTCGGCACCGGCGCGGGCACCGCTGCACTGGGACGCTTACGGCTGTCGGCCGGATGGCGGCATGCGTTTGGCGCGGATACCCCGGACGCGCAACTCGCCTTCGTCGATAGCGCCGCCGGCTTCACGGTCGGTGGCGTGCCCATCGCCCGGGACGCGGCCATTGTCGAGGCCGGCATCGACGCCTTCGTCGGGCAAGCGGTCACGCTAGGTGTGAGCTACACCGGGCAGTTCGGCAGTCAGGTCACCGACAACGCCGTGTTCGGCAATCTCAACTGGCGCTTCTAAACGACAAGGTAGATGGGCGGACAGCCGAACGGAAGGGCGGCGCGATGCAGTACGGGCGCGCCGCTCGCCTCGTCCGGCATCCTCCGGTAAGCTGGCGGCTATTGCGCTCGTACGCGTGCCCCTCGCGGAGGCTGTCCCCCATGCCGTCACCGAAAGCTATGAAATCCGCTCCGAAGGCCGCTGCGGAACACGCACCCCATCGCGCCGCCAAGTCTGGCGATCAGCACACCGACCTCCATTTCAAACGTGTCTACGACGCGCCGTCGCCTGATGACGGGCAACGCGTGCTGGCCGATCGTCTGTGGCCGCGCGGGCTCTCCAAAGAGAAAGCCAAGATCGACTTCTGGGCCAAGGACGTCACACCGAGTACAGACCTGCGCAAGTGGTTTCACGAGCATCCCGAGGAGTTCAACGATTTCCGTACGCGTTTTCTAGAGGAGCTGAGCACGCTCGACGCCGATCACAACGCGATGCTTGCCGAACTGCGCACGCGGTTGCCCCAAGGCCGCGTGACGCTGCTCACGGCGGCGCACAAACTCGAAGACGGTGACGCCCAGACGCACCTTCACGTACTGCGCGATTTTCTCGCGTCGTGACCGCATGACCGCGTATCACGCCTCAAGACGGCATTCCGCCCTTCAAAACGGCCTCAATCGACCCGCGTCGCCTGAAAACCCGCATGCTTTCTGGCGTTCGGCGAAAGCGGCGCGGCGCCCGGCAAAGTTTGCTATAACGTTTGCCAGCGCTCTACGTCTGCCCCTCGCCACGCGCTCACCCGTCGCACCTCACACGCTTACCCGGTTGCCGCTTCGGCAGCCCGCTGCCTCATGCTAGTTCCACTGATTGTTGCCTGCGCGCTGTTCATGGAGAACATGGATTCGACCGTGTTGTCCACCTCGTTGCCGCTGATCGCCAAGGATCTCGGCGAGAGTCCGATCACGCTCAAGCTCGCGCTCACGACCTACCTCATCAGTCTCGCTGTCTTCATCCCGATCAGTGGCTGGATTGCCGACCGCTTCGGCACGCGCAACGTGTTTCGATTCGCCATCGGGGTGTTCGTATTCGGCTCGATCTGCTGCGGCATTTCGACCAATCTTCCGGAACTGGTGATTGCACGTTTCGTGCAAGGCATGGGCGGCGCCATGATGGTGCCGGTCGGCCGTCTCGCGTTGCTCAAATCCGTGGAAAAGCGCGACATGGTGCGCGCACTCAATTACCTGACGATTCCCGCGCTAGTCGGCCCGGTACTCGGCCCGCCGCTCGGGGGTTTCATCACCACGTACTGGCACTGGCGCTGGATCTTCTTCATCAACATTCCGATCGGCATTCTCGGCTTCGTGCTCGCGACGAAGTACATCCCCGATCTGTTCGAAGAGGACGTGCCGCCGCTCGATGTGAAGGGCTTCATCCTGTCGGGACTCGGACTGTCGATTCTGATGCTCGGCCTCTCGACCATTGGCCGTCATTTGATTCCGACGCCGCTCGCGCTCGGGCTCGTCGCCTTCGGCGGCATGCTGCTGTGGTCGTATCTACGCCACGCGCGTGGCCTCGAGCACCCGCTGCTGCGGCTCGATCTGTTCCGCATCCCGACGTTCCGCGCGGGTGTGGCAGGCGGCACGCTGTTCCGCATCGGCGTGGGCGCGACGCCGTTTCTGTTGCCGCTGATGCTGCAACTCGGCTTCGGCATGACGCCGATGGAGTCGGGGGCGCTCACGTTCATCTCGGCCGCGGGTGCGATGTTCATGAAAACGCTCTCGCTGCGCATTCTGCAACGCTGGGGCTTTCGCCGTGTGCTGATGACCAACGCAATCATCGCGTCGGCCACCATCGGCGGCTATGGGCTGTTCACCGATCAAACCGCGCATCTGGTCATTCTCTGCACGCTGCTGTTCGGCGGGTGCTTCCGCTCCCTGCAATTCACCAGCCTGAATGCGATCTCCTACGCCGACGTGCCCGCACACCGCATGAGTCAGGCGACGAGTCTGGCAAGCGTGGCGCAGCAGGTCTCGCTCACGCTCGGCATCACCATCGGGGCGGCCGTGCTGCAAACGTCGTCGTATCTGCATGGGCGCGATCACGTCGTCTCGGCCGACTTCCCGTGGGCATTCCTGACGGTGGGTCTGATTGCAGTGAGTTCGACGATCTCGATCGCCCGCCTCGCCCGCGACGCCGGCAGCGAATTGGCACAACGCAGTTGACGGACTGAAACTGATAGGCTGGGCACTTGTTCCAAAAGCACAGTGCCCGGCGTTTTCGCAGAATGGCGATTCTCCTTCTTGAGAATCGAGACGATGCGTATCCCTTCTCCCCCGCCGTCATCCGCTCCCAAAGCCGCCCCGTCGGGAGGTGGCGGCAAGGCGGCAGCGCCCGCCCCCGCCTCCGGAGGCGGAAAATCGCAAGCGTGCGACGCCATCCGGCAGTACGTATCGTCCGTCGCACCGGGTACGAATTGGGCCTTTAGCCCAGCCCCCGATCTCTCCGTCGACAAGTTGGGCAATTTCCTTCGAGGTACCGCGTCGTGGGATGCGCCCTTCGACCCGCTCGACACCCGCAGACTCGCATTCACGCTGGACGTCGGCGAGCGTATCGACGTCGACATGATGAAGATCGACGGTGAGCGGATGGAGGTCAGCGGCCTCTTGGCCGGCGACCCGCGTTTCGTCGTCAAACGATTGCATCCGCACAGCACGATTTCGGGGATGGGGATAGGGACGGGGATGGGGGCCGAATCGACCAGCGGTCTACGCGTGCTCTACGCGCAACGCGACCCCCATGCCTGCGAGGCACTGACGGATGCCGGCCTGCTGGACTGGCTGCTCGATGCGTTGGCCGCATCGGCACCGCTGGGTGAATTACTGGGCTTGCGCACCGCGACGGTCGACTTCTCTGTGCCGCGTTTTGCGCAGATTATTCAAACGGACCGACCGAGCCACGATTTTTTCCTCGTTCATAACGAAGAGGGCGTGCGCGCGGCCCTCGGCGAAGAAAATCTACCGGTCGCCGAATGGCACCCGCCCGACCATCGCGTCACGCTGGACACGCCGTTCTTTGTCGTCATGCTCACCGTCGATGACTATCCGCTTCTGGTCACCTATCAAGCACACCCAGTCGAGGATGTCATCACATCTTCCGATTAGCGGAAGATCACCGTCTTGTGCCCGTTGAGCAGAATGCGGTGTTCGGCGTGATAGCGCACGGCACGTGCCAGCGCCACGCACTCCACGTCGCGGCCGATGGCAGTGAGTTGCTCCGGGTCCATCGTGTGATCCACGCGCTCGACTTCCTGCTCGATGATCGGGCCTTCGTCGAGGTCGGACGTCACGTAATGTGCCGTCGCCCCGATCAGCTTCACGCCACGATCGAACGCCTGATAGTACGGCTTCGCGCCCTTGAAGCTCGGCAGGAACGAGTGGTGAATATTGATCGCGCGGCCCGCCAGCTGCTTGCACAGATTGGCGGAGAGCACCTGCATGTAACGCGCCAGCACCACCAGATCGATGTTGTTGTCGTTGACCAGTTCAAGCACCTTCGCTTCCTGCGCGGCCTTCGATTCCGGCGTGGAATTCATGAGCGGCAGGTGATGGAACGGAATGTTGTAGCTGGCGGCCAGTTGGTAGAAATCCTTGTGGTTCGAGACGATCACCGGGATTTCGATGTTGAGCTGACCGGTCTTGTAGCGGAACAGCAGATCGTTCAGGCAATGGCCGATCTTCGAGACCATGAGCATCACGCGCGGCTTGATCGCCGCGTCGACCAGTTCCCACTGCATTTCGTATTGCGTGGCGAGCGGTGCGAAGTCGCGTTGCAGCGCAGCCAGATCGGTTTCGCCCGGCAGTTGCTGGAAGTGCACGCGCATGAAAAAGCCGCCCGTGAAGCGATCGTTGAACTGCGCCGAGTCGAGAATGTTGCCGCCGCGCTCGACCAGGAAACCGGCCACCGCGTGGACGATGCCGGGACGGTCCGGGCAGGACAACTTCAGAATGTAGCTATTTTCGATCGGTGCCATGATTGCTCCTGGGCAAATGCTTGCAATGACGTTGCAGTGTTGAAATTCTGATTGGGCCAGCGGGCCGCGGATTATTCGTCGGCCGGTTTGAACAAGGCGTCGATACCGGCGCAGTCCTTCGCGCGCACCGCACCTTCACGCAGCAGAAAGTCGAGACTCGCAAGACTTGCGTCGACGGTCATCTTGCCGCGCGCAATCACGTCGCGCACCTGACCGGCAGAACACAGCCAATGCGCGCTCGCCTCGCCGTCCTGATTCTCCGGCACGAAGCCTCGTGGCAACGCAAGGTCGTAGACGAAAATCTGCTCCGACTGCACGCCCTCCGGAATCTCCGCGAGGATATGCAGCGTGCGGCCCGGCCGGGCTTCGTTCACCAGATACGCCGGAATGCCTGCTTCTTCCCAGCACTCTTTGACGAGCGTGTCACCCACGCCGATACCGTTGCCGATACCGCCCGCTGCCGCATTGTCCAGACAGCCGGGGTCGGTCGCCTTGAGCACGCTGCGACGGGCGATCCACATCTTCGGGGCTTCGCCCGCGAAGCGCGCGGGGACATACGCGTTCACGTGCACGGCAAACGTACGTGTACCGAAGAACCGCGACGCCGCACGCTCGATCCACGCGAGCGGCGCATCGTAGAGTCGCTGCCGGATGGCGTAGCGTTCGTTGCGCCAGCCGGTGATGATGCCCTCGGCCGCCAGCGTCTCGATCACCGGCGCAAGCGCCGCCGTGCGGGCTTCACACGTGTCGTGACGCGGATGGATGCGCACCGCGAGCGAGCTGATTTCAAAGACCTCGGGCCACCGGCACAGCGACTCGACGTCGCGACGACGAATCCAGCCGTAACGCTGCGAACCGATCACGAGCGGCAGGTGCGCCGCGTCGTCGAAGCGGCGCGCCGCTGCTATACATGCAAAAGACATACGGGAAGACCGGACGCACCCTCACCGGACAGGTGCGAAAACTAGGCAAAAGCGGCATTTTACAGAAGCGGCAGCGAGTCCGCCCGTGTCAGTCGAGATTCACGTCCGGTGCCGTGTGGGGATTCCGACTGACATCGGACCGGAATCAGGCCCGGGTCACGCTTTCACGCGCTCGCCCTTCGGGTCGTACAGGGCCCGCAGTTGCACTCGCGCGTCGAGCAACTCACCCGCCAGATCCACTTGATATCGCCCTGCCTCGACGAACGCGGCATCCACCGGACCGTCGGGGTTGATGAGGAACGCGAGCCCCACCGGCGCATCGATGGTATGCCCGTACGCCGCCGACGAAATGAAGCCCACAGGCTGGCCGTCACGCAAGACCGCCTCGCCACCCCACAGCATGCGATCGGTCGCCCCGTCGAGGGCCACGCTCACCAGCTTGCGGCGCACCCCTTGCGCACGGGCCTGTTCGACCGCCGTGCGCCCGGTGAACGCGATGTCGCCCGCCAGCTTGCAAGCGAACGTCAGACCGGCCTCGACCGGGTTGGTATCGGGCGTCAGTTCGCGGCCCCACGCCCGATAGCCCTTCTCGATGCGCAGCGAGTCGATGGCGTAATAGCCCGCGTCGCGCAACCCGAACGCCTTGCCCGCCGCGTGCAGCGCCTCGTAGACCCCCACGGCGAATTCGACCGGCACGTAAAGCTCCCAACCGAGTTCGCCGACGTAGGTCAGGCGCGTCGCACGCACGGTGGCATAGCCGAGATCGATCTCGCGGCTCGTGCCGAACGGAAATGCCTCATTGGAGAAATCGGCCTTGGACACTTGCTGGAGCAAGGCGCGCGAATTCGGCCCCATGACTGCCAGCACCGAATATTGTCCCGTCACGTCCACCACGGTGCAGTGCGCGTCGGCCGGAATGCGGCGCTCCACGTAATCCATGTCGCGGGTGGTCTGTGCCGAGCCGGTCACCATCAGGTACTGATCGGGCGCGAGACGCGTGAGCGTGAAGTCCGACTCGTAGCCGCCGCGCTCGTTGAGCATGCCCGTGTAGACCGTACGGCCCGGCCCCACCGACACGTCGTTGCTGCACAGCGATTGCAGCACGCGCTCGGCATCCCGCCCCTTGATAAGCAGCTTCGAGAACGAGCTCATGTCGAACAGCGCCACGGCCTCACGGCACGCACGATGCTCGGCCGCGCTCCACGCATGCCAGTTCTGCTGACCGAAGCTGTACTCGATGCGCGCTTCTTCGGGCGAAGGCGCGAAGAAGTTGGGCCGCTCCCAGCCCATCTTGCTGCCGAAGCACGCGCCCTTGGCGAGCAACGTGCCATACAGCGGCGAGCGGCGGAACGGGCGCGCCGTGTCGAGTTCGCGATTCGGCCACGGCATCGCGTAATGCAGGCCGAGCGTCTCTTTCACACGGTCGTGCAGCCACGTGTCGTTGCCGTTGAAACCGGCGAAGCGGCGGATATCCACCGGCCACAGATCCATCGTCGGCTCGCCCGCGACAATCCACTCGGCGAGGGCCATGCCCGCCCCGCCCGCCGACGCGATACCCATGGAGTTGAAGCCCGCGCCGACGTAGAAATTCCGCAACTCGGGGGCTTCGCCAAGTATGAAGTTGTTGTCCGGCGTGAACGACTCGGGGCCGTTGTAGAACTGGCGAATCTGCGCCGTCTCCAGCGCCGGCACGCGGATCAGTGCGTTCTCCATGAGGATCTCGAACTGGTCCCAGTCGTCGGGCAACAGTTGAAACTCGAAGTTCTCGGGAATGCCGTTCATGCCCCACGGCTTGGCATTCGGCTCGAAGCCGCCCATCACCAGCCCGCCGACTTCTTCCTTGAAGTAGATGTACCCGTCGGGGTCACGCATCACCGGCAGATCGGGATGCACGCCCGCGATGCGCTCGGTCACGATGTAGTAGTGCTCGGCCGAGTGCAACGGCACCGTGACGCCGCACATCCGGCCCACGGCCTTGGCCCATTGGCCCGCGCAGTTGACGACGATCTCGGCGTCGATGCGACCGCTCTCGCCGTCCTTGTTTTGCCACGACACGCCGGTGGCCGTGCGCACGCCATTGGGCGTCGCCGTGTGAATTTCGGTGATACGGGTGTTCTCGGCGATTCGCACGCCCCGGCTGCGCGCACCGCGTGCGAGGGCTTGCGTGAGATCGGTCGGATTCGCCTTGCCATCGCCCGGCAGCCATACGGCGCCCACGAGGTCATCGGTGCGCATGACCGGCCACAACTCACCGGCATCGCGCGGCGAGATCACGTCGCATTGCACGCCGTACGCCCGCGCCACGGCGGCCGTGCGCTTGAGTTGCGTCATGCGCTCGGGCGTGCGCGCCACCGACAACGACCCGCATTGCTTCCAGCCCGTGCCCAGCCCCGTCTCCGCTTCCAGCTCGCTGTACAGCTTGGTCGAATAGCGGATGAGCTTCGTCATGCTCTCCTGCGAGCGCAACTGCCCGACAAGCCCCGCAGCGTGCCAAGTCGTGCCGCACGACAACTGCCCCTGTTCGAGCAGCACGACGTCGGTCCAGCCGAGTTTCGCGAGGTGATAGGCGACGGAACATCCGACGATGCCGCCGCCGACGATGACGACGCGGGCATGAGTGGGCAAGACTGTGGCCATGAGGGGCTCCGGAAAGCGGCCCGCGCCTGCAACGGCACGGGCGGTGTCGTGGTGGATGTCGTGAGATTACGCAAAGCTCGCCCACTTTGCAATAATTTGCAAAATAACGACACACAACGCCACATCAACCCGGATTGTCAGCCTGACATCCGCCCGTCATCTCAATGGGTCACTGGGTCTTCCCTCAGCGCCGTCCCTCTGCACCGTCCCCCTGCGTCAGCACCGCGACCAGTGCGTCGCCCGCCTCCGCCAGCGTGCCATTGTTGGCGATGACGGCCAGTGGAATGCCGTCCGGCGGCGTCCACTGCACGCGGTGGGCAACGCGTTGATCGAGCGCCTCACCCGACTCCCGGCCGCGACTGGCGAGACGTTGCGCGCGCACCTGCGCGTCGACCTGAACTTCAACCAACGACAACCGCTCGCCATACCGTTGCACCGCGCGCTCGAGAAACGCGCGCGAGCCGTTCATCACCACGCTCGCACCGGCCGCCAGCCACGTGTCGATTTCCACGCCGATGCCGTAGCGGCAACCATGACTTTCCCAGTCGAGTGCGAAGCACCCCAATGCGTGCCGCTGGGTGAATTCAGCCGACGACAGCGCGACGTGGTTTTCACCATCGGCCGTCGGCGGCCGTGTGATGTAGCGATGGGCGAACATGACGGGCGCGGCTGCGGCGGGTTGCCCGCCAATACGCTCGCGCGCGTAGGCCAGCAAGGAGTCCTTGCCCGCGCCTGAGGCGCCCATCACATAGAACAACCGTGCGCGGTTCATTCGGCATCTCCGGCTTGATCAGCCGCATTGGCCGCATTGGCCGTTGGGTTCTGACCGAACGTGAAGCGCTCTGCGATCACGAACGGTGCCTTGGGTGTGGGCTGCACGAACAGCGCAAGACCGTCGACACGCATCGGTCCCAACGCCTGCACACGCGGGTGCCACCAGTCGGTCGTCGCCGTCGCGTCGGCAGCGCTGACACGATCCGTGAGCGTGACGTGAAAACGAAATTCATCGAACACGTACGGATAGCCCCAACGCGCGAGCAATTCGCGCTGACGCGTCGTCAGCGGCTGCGCCAGACGACGCGTCAGTTCGGCCTCGCTGGGCAGCGCGCGCAAGCCATCAAACGCTTCCACGCAGTCGAAAGCAAGCGCATCGATCTGCTTCGCAGCGGCCGCGCCTGCGGCACTGACGACACCGGGCACGCCCGCGACGTTCGTTTTCGGACGCAGCGCGACAAAACCGGGCCGCTTGCCGTTGTCGGTGTCCACCACGTCGATGGTCAGCGGCAGGTCGAATGGCGTATGTCTTGCTGCCACTTGTCGCGCGATGGTGTAAAGGTCGTCGGGCTTAACACCCGGGGCAAGACGCATCGGCGCTTTGAGGGTGCCGTGCAGTCCGTAGCGGCGTGCATCGACGGTGAGGTCTGCCAGCGCACGCGACAACCCCGGCACTTGGGGCGCATTGAGTTGCCGGCCCGTGATGGCGTCACGCCCCAGCCAACGGCTGCCCTCGTTCCACCAGCAAGCGCCCGCAGGCGGGACGTAGTACACGGCAAATCGAGCCACAGCCAAGTCGAGCGACGCCAGTGCTTCGCGACGTTGGGGCGCATCGGGTAACGGGTTGCCGACGGATGCGAAGACGTCGCTCATGCCGCATCTCCCTGCACCACAAGTTGCATACGGTCGGCGGGGAAATAGGCGATGCCGTATTTGATCGGCTTGCCCTTTTCATCCACGTCGGTGCTCTCGACGCTCAACACGGGTTGCTGCCGGTTGATGCCGAGATGCCGTGCGATTTCCGCGTCGGGCAGGCGCGCGCCGATGCGGCTTTCGCGCCGCGTGTAATCGGTCACACCGTAAGTGGCGAGCGTTGCGCTGATCGTCGTGGACTGTGCAAAGACGTCGGGAAAATCGGGGAAGCGTGCCGCCGGAAACCAGTTCTCGCTGTACGCGAGCGGCAACTCGATGCCCTGATCGTCAAGGCTGCGACGCGCCAGCTCCACGCGATACACCGACGTGCCCGCGCGCACTTCCAACGCTTGCGCCACGTTCGCTTCGGCGCTCACCTTGCGGGCCGACAGAATCTGCTGCGCGACCTTGAGGTTGTGCTGCGAAAGATTTTCGGAGAAGCGCGTGCGGCGGCCGATCACGTAGTCGATGGCACCGGCCTGCACGAAAGTGCCACGGCCATGTTCGACATTCACGAGCCCCTGCTCGGCCAGACCGAGAATGGCGCGCCGCACCGTATGGCGGTTCACGCCGAAACGGTGGGCCAGATCGGTTTCGCTCGGCAGACGGTCGTCAGGCAGCCCTTCGCCATAGCGACGCTGGCCGATTTCGGTGGCGAGAATCTGCGCAATCTGTCGCCAAACGGCGACGCCGCCACCGCGTTCGAGTTGTGCTGTCATGAAATTGACACCCGGCAAAGTTGTAATGAGTTCGCGAGACTTACCACCTTCAGTGCCAAAGCGATCATACACACGTCTATACGACTAGACAATCATGCCAAACACAACTTTCGATACCGCGCACGACGCGGGCTCCCCCGCCCCGCAGGCGCGGCAGCGCTGGCTGGCGTTGCTCGCCCGCGCCACGCGCGACGAGCTTGACGACGCGCTGGCGCGCTGCCCCGACGCGCCTGAATTCGTCTGGCTGCGCGCACCGCAGACCGGCCTGGTCCTCGTACAGGGCCGGGTCGGCGGCAGCGGCGATCGCTTCAACCTCGGCGAGACCACGCTCACGCGCTGCACGCTGCGTCAGCGCGACGGCGTGGTCGGCACCGGCTATGTGCTCGGCCGCGATGCCGAGCGCGCGGTGCGCGTCGCACGACTCGATGCGCTCATGCAGATGCCCCAACACCACGCCACGCTTGCTGCGGGACCGCTTGCGGCCATTGCACAACGCGTTGCCGACGCGGTGGAACAGGCCAAGACGGCCACGGCTGCCAGCCGTGTCGAATTCTTCACGATGGTTCGGGAGGCTTGAATGTTGATGGCATCGATGCCCGACTGGTCACAACTGCAACCCGGCTTCGCCGATCCGGTGCATGACGCGCAAGGCGTGTTTCGCGCGGTGCTCGACGCGTTGGCGCGCCCCGGCCAACTGCGCAGTGTCGGCAGCCGCCTCGCGCCCAGCGACGAGGCCAGTGTCGCCGCCCGAGCCACGTTGCTGGCGTTGGCCGACTCGACCACGCCCGTCTGGTTGCAAGCCGTGTTGCCGGAAGTGAGCAGCGCGCTGCGCTTTCATACCGGCGCGCCACTGCTCGGCGGTGACGCCGCGCTGGCGACGGCACAGTTCGCGCTGCTGACCGACCCCGCGCGCTGTCCGGCGCTGGATCACTTTGCGTTCGGCACGTCCGAATCGCCCGAACACTCGGCCACGCTGATCGTCGATGTGCCCACGCTGGCGGCCGGTCATGCGAATGACGGCGGGCTGCACCTGCGTTTGCGCGGGCCGGGCATCGCAACGCATACCGATGTGAGCGTCGGCGGTCTCGACACCGCTTTCTGGCAGGCGCGTGCGGCGCTGGCGCCACGTTTTCCTGCCGGGCTCGATCTGTTGATCGCGGCAGGCGATACGGTGCTCGGCCTGCCGCGCACCACGCATGTGGAGGTGTGCTGATGTACGTGGCCGTCAAAGGTGGCGAACGCGCCATCGAACAATCCTGGGACCTGCTCGCCAAAGCGCGGCGCGGCGATACGTCGATCCCCGCCCTCACCGTCACGCAGATTCGCGAGCAGATGCGTCTGGCCGTGGCGCGCGTGATGAGCGAAGGGGCGCTTTACGACGAGACGCTCGCGGCGCTCGCGATCAAACAGGCCGCGGGCGATCTGGTTGAAGCGATCTTCTTGCTGCGCGCCTATCGCACTACGCTGCCACGTCTGGGCACCACCACGCCGATCAATACCGCTGCGATGCGTCTGTCGCGCCGTATTTCTGCCACGTTCAAGGACGTGCCGGGCGGGCAGCTCCTCGGCGCGACCTACGACTACACCCAGCGTCTGCTCGACTTCGCGCTGCTCGCGGAAGGCGAAGCGGCGACGGCGCCGCTGGCGGGTGAAGTGCGTGAGCACAATGACGATGCCTCCGATGCGGGTGATGCCCCCGATGCCGGTGATGCTACGGGTATCCCGCCGCTGCCGCCCATCGACACGACCCCGCGTGTGACCGACATTCTCGGGCGCGACGGTCTGCTCGAATCGCTGCGCGCCAACGATCTCGATCCCGAGCCGCACGATCTGGTTCACACCCCGCTCTTCACGCCCGCGTCACGCACGGCGCGATTGCAAAACCTCGCACGTGGCGATGAAGGCTTTCTGCTCGCGCTCGGCTATTCGACGCAGCGCGGCTATGGCAACGATCACCCGTTTGCGGGCGAGATTCGCATCGGGCACGTCGCCATCGAGATCGAACCGGAAGAACTCGGTTTCCCGATCGACATCGGCGAAATTGCCGTGACCGAATGCCAGATGGTCACGCAGTTCGGTGGCAATCAGGACGTGCCGCCGCAGTTCACCCAAGGTTACGGACTCGCGTTCGGACACAACGAACGCAAGGCGCTGGCAATGTCGCTGGTCGACCGTGCACTGCGCACGCAGGAACTCGGCGACGCGATTACGTCGCCCGCGCAGCAACAGGAGTTCGTGCTCTATCACAGCGACAACGTCGAGGCCTCGGGCTTCGTGCAGCACCTGAAGCTGCCCCACTACGTCGACTTTCAAGCCGAGCTGGAACTCGTGCGCCGGTTGCGCGCCGAGCACGCTGCCAAATACGGCGCCCAGACGGCTGACGCTGACCGCGCCGGCGAGGATGCGTCCACGGCCACCCAAGACAAGCAGGAGGCCGCATGAGCGACGCCGCCACATTCGATTCGACAACGACCCCACACGCCACGCCTGCCACACCTGCCACGCCTGAACCCGCGCAACTCGCAGAAGGCTACAACTTCGCGTTTCTCGACGAGCAGACCAAGCGCATGATCCGCCGAAGCCTGCTCAAGGCTGTGGCCATTCCCGGCTATCAGGTGCCGTTCGGCAGCCGCGAGATGCCGTTGCCGTACGGCTGGGGCACGGGTGGCATTCAGGTCAGCGCCGCCGTGATCGGCGCGGACGACACGCTCAAGGTGATCGATCAGGGCGCGGACGATACGACCAACGCGGTCAACATCCGCCGGTTCTTCGCGCGCACGGCCGGTGTGGCCACCACGACGAAGACCGCCGACGCCACGGTCATCCAGACGCGTCACCGCATTCCCGAAACGCCGCTGCGCGAAGGCCAGATCATGGTCTATCAGGTGCCGATGCCCGAGCCGCTGTTCCGGCTGGAGCCGCGCATCGCCGAGTCGCGCAAGTTGCACGCGTTGGGCGAATACGGGCTCATGCGCGTGCGTCTCTATGAGGACATCGTGCGGCACGGCGCCATCGCCACGACGTACGACTACCCGGTGATCGTGGGCGGGCGCTATCTCTCGTCGCCGTCACCGATTCCGAAGTTCGATAACCCCAAGCTCCATATGAACCCGGCGCTGCAACTCTTCGGGGCGGGCCGCGAGCGGCGTCTCTATGCCATTCCGCCCTACACCCCGGTCGAAAGCCTCGACTTCGACGACCACCCGTTCGAGATTCAGAAGTGGGACGCGCATTGCGCACTGTGCGGGGCGACCGAGAGCTTCCTCGATGAAGTGATCACGGACGACGCGGGCACGCGCATGTATGTGTGCTCGGACAGCGATTACTGCGGCAGCCGCACGGCGCTCGCGTCGACGGCTGACGACACCGCGAAGGAGGTTGCATGAACGCCGTGACGAATGCGTCCGCCGGGATGCCGCCCGTCGCCGACCTGCCGCTGCTTCGCGTCGACGGTCTCGCCAAGCGCTATGGCGACCGGATCGGTTGCGAGGGCGTGAGTTTCGACCTGTGGCCCGGTGAAGTGATCTGCGTCGTCGGCGAATCGGGTTCGGGCAAGTCGACGTTGCTCAACGCGCTGGCCCTGCGTCACGAGATCGACGCCGGCACGTTGCACTATCGCGGCACCGACGGCGTGCTGCACGACTTGCGCGCCCTCGACGAGGCGCACAAGCGCCGCCTGCTGCGCACCGAATGGGGCTTCGTGGAACAGAACCCGCGCGACGGCCTGCGCATGAACGTCTCGGCCGGCGGCAACATCGGCGACCGGTTGATGGCCGTCGGTGCACGTCACTTCGGCGATATCCGCGGCAAGGCGCGTCACTGGATGGCGCAGGTCGAGCTCGATCCGCAGCGTGTCGACGAGATGCCCGGCGCGTTTTCCGGCGGGATGCAACAGCGTTTGCAGATCGCCCGCAATCTCGTCACCGAGCCGCGCCTCGTCTTCATGGACGAACCCACGGCAGGTCTCGACGTCTCGGTGCAGGCACGTCTGCTCGATCTGTTGCGCTCGCTCGTGGAGCGCCTTCATCTGGCGGCCATCATCGTCACGCACGATATCGGTGTCGCGCGGCTCATTGCTCACCGGTTGATCGTGATGCAAGGCGGGCGCGTCGTGGAAGCCGGGCTGACCGATCAGGTGCTCGACGATCCGCAACACCCCTACACGCAATTGCTCGTCTCTTCGGTGCTGCCCGTATGACTTCCGGAACGACACCTCACAACATGCTTCAGAACGCCGCCGCTGGTGCCCTTCGCCACGAATCGCTCACGCTCGCTACGCGCGAACACGATGTGATGCTGCGCGCGCAAGGGCTGCACAAGACCTTTCACCTGCATGCACATGCGGGGGCTGTCGACGCGCAGATTCCCGCGCTCGACAGCGTCGATCTGACCGTGCGACGCGGCGAGTGCGTGGCACTGGTCGGGCCGTCCGGCGCGGGCAAGAGCACGCTGCTGCGCTGCCTGTACGGCAACTATCTGGCGAACGCCGGGCGCATCGAGATTCGTCACGACGACGGCCATCGCGAACACTGGGTCGATCTCACGACCGCCACGGCCCGCGAAGTGCTCTCGGTACGCCGCACCACGCTCGGTTACGTCAGCCAGTTTCTGCGCGTGATTCCGCGCGTGAGCACGCTCGACATCGTGGCCGAGCCGCTGCGCCGTCTGGGGGTCGATGCGCAAGATGCTACTGAAAAGGCCCGTGCCTTGCTGGATCGTCTGAACATTCCCGAACGGCTGTGGACGCTGGCACCGGCCACGTTCTCCGGCGGCGAGCAGCAGCGCATCAACATCGCGCGCGGGCTGATCGCGGCGGCGCCCGTGTTGCTGCTCGACGAGCCCACGGCGTCGCTCGATGCCCAGAACCGTGCCGTGGTCGCGCAACTGATCGCCGAGGCACGTGCCGCCGGTAGCGCTATCGTCGGCATCTTTCACGACGAGGCGACTCGCGACGAGGTCGCCACGCGCACGCTCGCGATGCGCCCCGTCCTACGCCCCGCTCATTGATTTCGGAGTTTTCGTCCATGCTTATCAAGAACGCCCGCATCGTCACGCCCGAGACCACCTTTACCGGGGTGGTGGAAGTGCGCGAGGGCCGCATTCATTCTGTGGAAGAAGGCACCACGCAAGCCCCTGAGGCTATCGATTGGGAGGGCGATCATCTGCTGCCCGGTCTCGTCGAACTGCACACGGACAATTTGGAGAAACACCTCGCGCCGCGCCCCGGCGTGTTGTGGAATACGCAGGCTGCCTTCGTCATTCACGACGCACAGGTGGCGGCTGCCGGTATTACGACGGTGTTCGACGCGCTGGCCATCGGCGAGCGCGACTCGGTCGGACTGCGCAGCCGCAAGGTGCAAAGCGAGTGTGCGCAGACGTTGCTGGATACGGCCGCGTCCGGTTTGCTGCGCGCGGATCACTTTCTGCATTTGCGCTGCGAAGTCGCGACGCATGACGCGGTGGATGCCTTTGCGCAGATGAGCGACCACCCGTTGCTGCGGCTGGTGTCGGTGATGGATCACACGCCGGGGCAGCGCCAGTGGCACGACCCGGTGCAGTTCCGCCGCTATCACGAACGCAACGGCAAGCTGAGCGAAGACAAGTGGCTGGAGACGCTGGCCGAGATGAAGGCGCAACAGGACGCCTACGCGCACCCGCATCGCCGCGAAATTGTGGCGATGAGCCGTGCGCGCGGTCTGCCGCTCGCGAGCCACGACGATACGTCGCTGGATCACGTGGAAGAGGCAGTGCGCGATGGCGTCTCGCTCTCGGAGTTTCCGACGACGCTGGCCGCAGCACGTGCGGCGCGCGAGAAGTCGATCGCCGTGATCATGGGCGCGCCGAACATCGTGCGCGGCGGCTCGCATTCGGGCAACGTGGCGGCGGCTGATCTGGCGCGTGAAGACGCGCTGGACATTCTGTCGTCGGACTACGTGCCGTCGAGCCTGCTGCAAGCGGTGTTCCAGTTGCACAAGGAGATCGGCTGGCCGCTGTCGAGGGCGGTGAATACGGTGTCGTGGGCCCCGGCGCAATCGGTGGGCCTCACGGATCGCGGCGGCATTCGCCCGGGCCTGCGCGCAGATCTGGTGCGCGTGGCCGTACGCCCGGGCATGCCGCCGGTGCCGCGTGCGACGTATCTGGAAGGGCAGCGGATCGCCTGAGTGGGGTGAGGTTGGGCGACATCGTGTCGCCCTTCCCTCGCGATATCAAACGCCCGCACCGGGCTGGCGAGAATGAAAAAGGGCACCATCCGGTGCCCTTTTTGCTGCTGACGTCCTGTGGTGATGCGTGGTCAGATCACCATCTTGCGCACGCGTGCCGAGAACACGTCGATGCAGGTAACGACGACGATCATGATCAGCATCACGGCGCACGTTTGTGCGTACTGGAAGCTGCGAATCACTTCATACAGCACCACACCGATACCGCCAGCGCCGACCATCCCCACCACCGAAGCCGAGCGCACGTTCGACTCGAAGCGATACAGGGTGTAAGAGATCCACAGCGGCATCACTTGCGGCAGCACGCCGTACAGAATTTCGTCGATGGAACGCGCCCCCGTGGCACGCACGCCTTCGACCGGACGCGGGTCGATCGCTTCGACCGCTTCGGCGAACAGCTTCGAGAGCGTGCCCGTCGTGTGCACCCACAACGCCAGCACACCGGCGAACGGGCCCAGCCCCACGGCCACGATGAACAGCATCGCGAAAACCATTTCGTTGATCGCGCGGCAGGCGTCAAGCACGCGGCGCACCGGCTGATAAACCCACGCCGGCACCATGTTCGAGGCCGAGAGCAAGCCCATCGGGATCGAACACACCACCGCCAGCACCGTGCCCCACACGGCGATGTGAATGGTCACGAGCATCTCGTTCACATACACACGCCAGTCGTGAAAATCGGGCGGGAAGAAATCGTGCGCGAACTGGCTCATGTTGCCCGAGTCGCGAATCAGATCGAGCGGGCGCATGTCGGCACCGCCCCACGACCACACCAGGATCAGGAAGAACGCCCCCCAGCTGATCAAGGACAGCCACGAACGCTTGGGCGGCTCGCCAGGCAGGCGGCCCGTCGCGCCAACAGGGGCGCTTGCAGTGGAGGTTACGCTGGTGTTCATGTCGTGTACCACGTGAAATACCGGCAAGGCTCACCGGTGGATGAATCGGACTTCTGCGTCGCGGGACAGCACACAGGTGCCGTCCCGCAGACCACTTGCTACTGTTTGATACGACTTGCGACGGCGTTGATACCGCCTTACTTCGTCTTGCTCAGTTCCTGATCGAGCGCGGCCAGCTTGCTGTCGATGTCAGCCAGTTGCGACTGCTTCTTGGCAGCATCGATGTTCGCGTCGGCTTCGAGCTGTTGCTTCTGCTTGAACAGTTCGAGCTGACGGATCGGCAGCAGTTGGGCATTGCTCGAAGCGCGGAAGCCACCGTAGTTGTAGATGTTCTTCAGCACTTCCTTCTCGTGCGCATCCTTGCCGTAGGCCAGGAAGAAGTCGCGAATCTTCTTCTTGGTAGCGTCCGGCAAATCCTTGCGCCACAGCATCGGGTCCGACGGGATCAGCGGCGACTTCCAAAGCACCTGAACCTGCTTGGCCTTCTCCGGCTGCGTGGCTTCGAGCTTGTCGAGCTCTTCGGTGTTGTTGGTGGCGACGTCGATCTGGTTGTTCAGCACAGCCATCAGGTTCGCACCGTGGTTCGAGCTGCGAGCCGTCTTGAAGTACGTGCGCGGATCGATGTTGTTCTTCGCGAACACGTAGTAACCCGGCACCAGCGTGCCCGACGTCGAGGTCGGATCGCCCAGACCGAAGTTGATCTTCTTGCCGTTCTTGAGCACGTCGTCGAGCGTCTTGTACGGGCTCGACTTGTTGGCGATCAGCAGCGAGTAATAACCTTCCGAACCGTCGGCGTAGATGATCTTCGCGAAGATTTCGCCTTGCGAGCGATCCACGGCTTCCATCGCGCCCTTGTTACCCATCCACGCGAGCTGCACCTTGTTGAAGCGCATGCCTTCGATCACGCCGGCGTAGTCGGTGGCGAAGAACGGGGTCACCTTCAGGCCCGTTTGCTTCTCCATGTCGTCGATCAGCGGTTGCCAACGTTGGCGCAGCGCTGCGCTGGAGTCGGTCGAAATAATGCCGAAATTGATTTCCTGCGCGTGCGCAACCGCCACTGAGGCGATCATGGCCGCGCCGGCCAGCAGGGTTTTCCACAGTTTCATGAGAGCAAGCTCCTGGTCAGGTCAAGCTGAGGGACATCGAGGTAAGAAAAGGGGCTTCGGATTCGGCCGGCTTTTGCGCCGTGCCGTCTTCCGAAGCTTCGGAATCTTCAGTGCTTTCGTTCAGCAGTTCGCTGGCCTGCACGCCATACAAGCGGCGCAGCAGATCCGGCGTGAGCGCGGCCGACGGGCCGTCGTACACCACGCGGCCCTGATGCAGCGCCACGGTGCGCACGCAGTAACGCATGGCCACATCGACCTGGTGCAGCGAGACCACGACCGTGAGCTTGTGATCGCGGTTCATGCGCGCCAGCATGTCCATCACCTTTCGTGCGGACTCGGGGTCGAGCGAGGCAATCGGTTCGTCGGCCAAAATGATCTTCGCGCCCTGCACCAACGTGCGGGCCAGTGCGGCGCGCTGCTGCTGACCGCCCGAGAGCGTGCTTGCGCGCTGGAAGGCCAGATCGGCGATGCCGACTTCTGCCAGTGCTGCAATCGCCTCGCGGCGCTCGGCCGGCGTAAAGCGGAACATCAGGCTGCGCCACAGCGGCACTCGCGCCAGCAGCCCCGTGAGCACGTTGGTGATCACCGGCAGACGGCCCACCAGATTGAACTGCTGGAACACGAAGCCGATATCGCGGCGGATCTGACGCACTTCGCGCACGATGCGGCCGTCACGCTGGATCGGACGGCCCAGAATTTCGATGCTGCCCGGCTGGGCATCGGCAGGCACGAAGCCCGCGATGTGACGCATCAACGTCGACTTGCCGGAACCCGACGCACCGATAAGGGCCACCATCTCGCCCGGCATGATCTTGAGCGCCACTTCGTCGAGGGCGCGTCGGCTGCCAAAGGTCTTGGTCAGTCGCTCGATTCGAATCGCTTCGTCCACGGTTCACCTGTCAGTCGACGCCGGTCGGGACCGATGCCTGTTCGCGTTTCGTCACTCCCGGACGGGAGGCGGCGCCTGCATCTCTCGACTAGCTGTTTTGTGGCAATTTGTGCCAAAAGTGAACGCAGTCTAAAAAGCGCGGATGACAAGACAGTGACAATCGATCAGCTTTTTGGCCGGCGCTGAAAACCCTTATCGGCTCAACGGTTTGGAAGTGTTTCCGGTAACGAACCAGGGGCTGTCACATGGCCGACACGGTCACATCAGGCGAGACCGGGGAAAGACCGCGGCATGGCGCCGCGTCGATTTTGTCTACATCTTTTGGCACCGGCAGCGCGGGCGGAAATGCCCCGAAATGGCGCGTCAGGGCCGTGGTGCACGGGTCTTGGGTGGGGGGAAGATTGGAGGTGAGGCGTCGCCCGCGCCGTCGTTTGGCGACGTGTGGCGATTTGAGGGAATGTTGTGCCGTTGCCGGCTGCGGGCATCGCTTGGGCGACGCGCGCAGCCAGACACCGGTGAAGCTATGAGGCGATGAAGCCTTGGTTCAGGCGATCAGCAACTCAGGGCCACGTGCGCGCAGTTGCGCGAGCATCGATTTGTGCGGCGCAGCGTCGCTGATCAGATAGCGCGCTGCCTCGAAGTGGCGAATGCGCACCGGCGTCACGCGGCCGAACTTGGTGTGATCGGCCACGACCGCCGACACATTGGCGCACAGCAGCATGCGAGCGCGCAATTCCGCCGCCGCGCGGTTGAAGTCGGTGATGCCGCCGTCTTCCGTCACGCCACCCACGCCGATAAACGCGAAGTCGGCGTGATATTGCGAGATCTGGTTGATGGCGTCCCAGCCCTGCACGGCATCTTCGTTGTCCTGCAATTCGCCACCGAGCAGCGTGACGCGATTGTCGTGATGACGGCCCAGCAGGCGCGCAATCTGCCAATCGTTCGTGTAAATGCGCAGCCGATGCTTGGAGAGCAAGGCCTGCGCCACGGCGCGTGTGGTAGTGCCGTAGTCGATGATGACTGACGCGCCGTCGGGCACGAGTTCGGCAGCACGCACGCCGATGGCCCGCTTGCCGACCGCGTTGACGTTCTCACGCAGCGTCCAGTCAGGTTCGCTGCGATCGGCGGCGAGTGCACCGCCGTGTGTCATCAGCAGAAGTCCGCGCGCAGCGAGCGTGTTGAGATCGCGGCGCACGGTCTCGCGCGAGACCCCCAGCTCACGCACCAGATCACTGATGGCAAGCGCACCGGTCTTGGTGAGTTGTTCGAGCACGTACTGTTGGCGTTGTTCGGCGAGCATGATCGGACAATGACGGTTGGACTACGAAATCTTTGGCGAGCTTTGGCCCGCGTGGGCCATGGAACAGCTTGGGCGGCATCGCGCTGGTCCGCGATTGTCCCGCCCCACCTCGTCTTACTTCTTCTTGCTTCCTCTTACTTCGCCTTGCCCCTTCATCCCTGCAACGCGACGCGCACGCCCAGCCCGATGAAGATCATGCCGGCCACGCGATCGAGCCAGCGCCCCGCCCCCGGCCGGCGCTTGAGCCACGTGCCCAGCACGCCCGCAAACCAGCCGTAGACGCTGAACACGACGATGGTCTGCGCCATGAAGACCAGCCCCAGCAGGAACATCTGACCGCCCGGATGGACGGCGTCCGCTGTGGCGAACTGCGGCAAAAACACGAGGAAGAACAGCGTGACCTTCGGGTTCAGCATGTTGGCGAACACGCTCTGACGGAACACGGCCCACAAGGGCTGCGGCGCCGCGCTGCCCGCCATCGTCAGGCCGCCGCGTGCACGCAGCGCCTTGATGCCGATCCACACGAGATACGCCGCGCCCACCAGCTTGATCGCTTCGAAGGCAAACGGCGACGAGCGCAACACGGTCGCGAGACCGACGGCCGCAATCGTCGTGTGAAACAGACACCCGGACGTGAAGCCGGCCGCCGCCGCGAGCCCCGCGCGACGCCCCTGAGCAATGCCGCGCGCGATGACCTGCATGTTGTCAGGGCCCGGTGCGAGCGTAATCGCCACCGAGGTCAGCAAAAACAGCCAGAGGTTGGGCATCGCAGCGTCCGGTTCGGGTGGCGAATGGCGAGTAGGAGCGAAGGCGAGGTTGACGGTTAGGTCAGTGGCCCTCGAACGAGCACAGCAGGAACAGGGGCAGTCCGGCATCCCGGATCATGCGTGAGCCGCCGAGCTCGGGCAGGTCGACAATGGCCGCGCCTTCGATGACGGTGGCGCCCAGACGCTCGAGCAGCTTCTTGCCCGCGAGCATGGTGCCGCCCGTGGCGACCAGATCGTCGATGAGCAACACGCGATCGCCGGGGCCGCACGCGTCGGCGTGGATTTCGACGGTCGCACTGCCGTATTCCAGTTCGTACTCTTCAGCCACGGTCTGGTATGGCAGCTTGCCCTTCTTGCGGATGGGGATGAAACCGATGTTCAGCTCGTACGCGAGGATCGAGCCGAGGATGAAGCCGCGCGCGTCGAGACCGGCGATGTAGTCGGGACGATGGTCCATGTAGCGATGCACGAACACGTCGATCAACACCCGCAGTGTGCGCGGGTTCTTGAGCAGCGGCGTGATGTCGCGGAACTGCACACCAGGCGCGGGCCAGTCCGGTACGGTGCGAATCTGGCTCTTGATGTAGGCGGCAGGGGACTCGTCGATCTGCACGGGGATCCTTCTCTTTCTGGATACTGATGGAAATTCACTCGGGCGGACGCCCGAAAGTCCACATTATGCCAAAACGACGGGTCTCGCTTGATGACGTGTCCGGGTGTTGCGCAGCCGTCGACGGCGCTCCGGTGCGTTTTACCCCTCTGGTAGCTTGTGCTTAGCCTCGTCCCACCAGCCGCGCCTCGGCGGCGGCCAGTTTCTCGGGCAGGCCACGCAGCACGACGATGTCTTCGGCCATCAGCCGTGTTTCGGCCACGGGCTCCACGCCCCGGATGCCGTGTCGGCGGATGGCCGTGACCGTCACGCCCAGTTTGTCGAGGCGCAACTCGCCCAGCGTGCGCCCCACCGCGTCGGCGTTGAGCGTGAGCGGCACCGATTGCAATCGCACCTGTTCGCGCTCGCCACCTTCGTCGTCATCGTCCAGCCCGTGGAAATAGCCGCGCAGCAAGCTGTAGCGCTCGTTACGGGCCTGTGCCACACGGCGCAGCACGCGGCGCATCGGCACGCCCATCAGTACGAGCGCGTGTGAGGCCAGCATCAGGCTGCCTTCGACGATCTCGGGCACCACTTCGGTCGCCCCGGCCGCAATCAGGTCATCGATATGGGTGTCGTCGACGGTACGCACGACCACCGGCAGGGTCGGTTCGAGCGCCTGCACCTGTGCCAGCACCTTGAGCGCCGCCGGCGTGCTGTCGTACGTCACCACAATCCCCGCCGCGCGATGAATACCCGCCGCGACGAGCGCCTCACGGCGCGCGGCATCGCCGAAGACGACGGTTTCGCCTGAACTGGCCGCCTCCATGACCCGGTCGGGATCAAGGTCGAGCGCGACGTAGCCGATGCCTTCCTGTTCGAGCATACGGGCCAGATTCTGGCCGCAACGGCCATAGCCGCAGATGATCACGTGGCCCGACGTCTTGATGCTCTGCGTCGCGATGCGCGTCATTTGCAGCGACTGCATCATCCATTCGTTGGCGACGAAGCGCAGGGCGATGCGGTCGGCATTGATGATCAGGAATGGCGCGCACAGCATCGACAGCAGCATGCCCGCGAGCACCGCCTGCGAGAGCGACGGGTCGAGCAGATTCCGGTCGATCACGAGATTGAGCAACACAAAACCGAATTCGCCCGCCTGCGCGAGGCCGAGGCCGGTACGAATGGCGGTGCCCGGCGTACTGCCGAAAATACGGGCGAGGCCGGCAATCAGCGTGAATTTGACGAGCAGCGGGCCGACGAAGAAGAGCAGCACCAGCAGCGGCTGCTTCACGACGATGACCGGATCGAGCAGCATGCCTGTGGTGATGAAGAACAACCCCAGCAGCACGTCGCGGAACGGCTTGATGTCGTCTTCCACCTGATGCCGGAACGGCGTCTCGGCGATCAGCATGCCGGCGATGAACGCGCCCAGCGCCATCGACAGGCCGAGATGCTCGGTGATGTACGCAAGGCCGAGCGTGAGCAGCAGCAGGTTGAGCATGAACAGCTCTTGCGAGCGGCGCGCGGCAACGATATGGAACCAGCGGCCCACCAGCTTCTGTCCGACCCACAGCAGCAGCGCGAGCGCGCCCGTGATCTTGAGCGCCGCCAGCGACAGGGCCAGCACCAGCGCTTTCGAATTGCCGCCCAATGCCGAAATCACGATGAGCAGCGGGACGACGGCCAGATCCTGAAACAGCAGCACGCCCATGATGTTGCGCCCGTGCTCGGTCTCGAGTTCGAGCCGTTCGGCGAGCATCTTGGTGACGATGGCCGTCGACGACATGGCCAGCGCGCCGCCCAGCGCCACCGACGCCTGCCACGAGAACGACCAGAACAGGTTGACGAGCGCGCCGATGCCCACCGAGACGAGCAACGTTCCCAATACTTGAGAAACCCCCAGCCCCAGCACCACCCGCCGCATGCTTTTTAGCTTGGGGAGTGAGAATTCGATGCCGATGGAGAACATCAGGAAAACCACGCCGAACTCGGCGAGGTACTGCACCCGCTGCGAATCGGACGCCAGCCCGAGCGCGTGCGGGCCAATGACGATGCCCACGCTCAGGTAGCCGAGCATCGGCGGGAGGTGCAGCATGCGGAACAGCACCACCCCGACGCAGGCGGCAAACAACAGAACGAGAGTGAGTTCGAGCGGCGAAGCCATCAGCGGAGGTGGGTTTCCTGATTGGGCGCAACACTTGTCACGCAAGTGTCATGCCAGATTGAGTCCCGATGACGGAATCGGATCACGTCGGCGGCAAGATGGGGCATGCCCCCGGGCGTCGTGCGCCTAAGCCTGGCGCGGCTGTCCTTCGGCGCCGCGACCATTTTGATATACTCCGCGCATGATAGCGAAAATCAATCCAGGCCGGGCACTCGAGGTCGCCCGGGAGGTGTTGCGCACCGAAGCGGACGCCATCGAACGCGTCGCCGCACACCTCGACGACAGCTTCTTTGAAGCGGTCTCGCTGCTGCTCGCCTGCCGCGGCCGGGTGGTCGTGACCGGCATGGGCAAGTCAGGGCATATCGGCCGCAAGTTGGCGGCCACTTTCGCCAGCACCGGCACGCCCGCGTTCTTTGTTCACCCGGCGGAAGCCAGCCACGGTGACTTGGGCATGATCACCGCAGACGACGTCGTCGTCGCCCTCTCCAATTCAGGCGAGACCGGTGAACTGGTCAGCGTGCTGCCGATGGTCAAGCGCCTCGGCGCGAAGCTCATCGCCATGACCGGCAACCCGAATTCAAGCCTTGGCCGCCTGTCGGACGTGCATCTCGATGCCCACGTCGAAAAGGAAGCCTGCCCGCTCAACCTCGCCCCCACGGCCAGCACGACTGCTGCACTCGCCCTCGGCGACGCGCTTGCCGTCGCACTGCTCGACGCGCGTGGCTTCGGCGCGGAAGACTTCGCCCGCTCGCATCCCGGCGGCGCACTTGGCCGTCGCCTGCTGACCTTCGTGCGCGATGTGATGCGCAGCGGCGAACGGATTCCCCGCGTGCGTACCGACGCCAGCTTGTCGGACGCGCTGCTCGAGATGACCGCCAAGGGCCTCGGCATGACCGCCATAGTCGACGCCAACGACCACGTGGTCGGCATCTTCACTGACGGTGACCTGCGCCGCTTGTTCAAACGTACGCTCGACTTCAGCGCGCTGACGCTGGCCGACGTGATGACCGCCGGCCCGCGCACTATCGGCCCGGATCAACTCGCCGCCGAAGCCGCCGAATTGATGGAGCGTTTCGGCATCATGCAATTGCTCGTGACCGAGAACGACCGCCTGGTAGGCGCGCTGAACGTCCACGACCTGTTCGCCGCCAAGGTCGTGTGAGTCTGCGCCCCATGAATCAACCTCGTACTACCGCCCCCACCACCTCGACTGCCGCCACGTCAGTACCTCATTTCGATCGGGAAGACGCCACGGCGCGCGCGGCCAAACTGCGCGTGATGGTCTTCGACGTCGACGGGGTGCTCACCGACGGTGGCCTGCGTTACGGGCCGGCGGGTGAAACCTTCAAGACGTTCGACTCGCTCGACGGTCACGGTCTGAAGCTGCTGGCCGAGGCAGGTATCGTCACCGCGATCATTACCGGCCGCAAGTCCGACATCGTGGCGAAACGTGCCGCCGATCTCGGCGTGGCCCATGTGTATCAGGGCGTACACGACAAGCGCGTGGCATTCGAAGACCTCTGCAACAAACTGTCGGTGAGTGCGCAAGCCTGCGGCCATATCGGTGACGATTGGCCCGATCTGCCGGTGCTTACCCGCGTGGGCTTTGCCGCGTGTCCGGCCAACGCGCACGCCGAAGTGCAATCGCGCTGCCACTGGATTGCCAGTGCGCGCGGCGGCAACGGCGCAGCACGCGAGCTGTGCGACTTCATTCTGCACGCGCAGGGACGTTACGACGCCCTGCTCGCCGCAGCCCTCGCCTGACGCGCCCGGAGCCGAAGAATTCATGGCCGCACAACGCGTCTCGCCCGCTTCACTGATCGCCATCACGGTGCTCGCCGGTCTCGCCGCGGGAACCTATTGGCTCGTGCAGCGCACGTTGCCGTCCGACGCCGATCGCTCGCCGTACGTCAAGAAACACATCCCCGATTACTACGCCGACAACATGGTGATCTCCATGCTGTCGCCGACCGGCCTCACGCAGTATCGCGTCAACGCCGTGCACATGACGCACTACGAGGACGACGCCACGACCGCCATGACGCTCCCGGCCGTGCGCGCCTTCACGCCCGATTCGCCGGAAGTGACGGCCACCAGCAAGCGCGGCACGCTCAACGCCGATATGTCGGTGGTGGATCTGTACGACGATGCCGTCGTGGTCCGCCAGGCGGGGCCGCGCGACCCTGAAATGCGCGCGCTGTCCGAGCACTTTCAGGTGCTCGTGAACGAAGACATCGTGCGCACGGAACTGCCGGTGGTGTTGTATCGCGGCCAGTCCGTGATGTACGGCGACGGCATGATTTTCAATAACATCTCCCGGGCCGTACAATTGCTCGGCAATGTGCATGGCACAATCCAGCCGGCCGAGCTCGGCAACAAGCCGCCGGCCCAGCCCGCCGCAACAACGGGCGCTCCGGCAGCCACTGCCCCGAGCGCGCCACCCAAGACAACACAGGGCCCCAAGACCCCATGACCGATCGCCCTTACCTGCGACCCGCTTCGTATCAACCGCTTGACGGCATCCGCCGCTCGTTGCGCGCTCTGGCCGCCGCCTTCGCGGTGCTCGGCGCGCTGGCGTCGCCGCTCGCCCATGCCGAGCATGCCGACCGCGACAAGCCGCTCAACATCGAAGCGGATCACATGAGCTATGACGACCTCAAGCAGGTCAACATCTTCACCGGCAACGTGACGATGACCAAGGGGACCATTCTCCTCAAGGCCGATCGCGTCGAAGTGACTCAGGATCCGGAGGGCTATCAGTACGCCACCGCCTATTACAAGCCGGGCGGTCCGCTCGCGTACATGCGTCAGAAACGCGACGGTCTGGACGAGTACATCGACGGCTGGGGCCAGACGATCTACTACAACGGCAAGACCGAAGTCGCCACGTTGACCACGCAGGCCACGCTCAAGCGTCTGGCCGGCGGTACGAAGGTGCTCGACGAGATTCACGGCAGCGTGATCACGTACGATACGTACAACGAGGTGTACACCGCCAATAGCGGCGCCGATCAGGTCAATTCGAACAATCCGAATGGCCGCGTGCGTGCGACGCTCGCGCCTCGCAATGCCACGGGCGCTAACCAAGCGCAGCCCGGCGGCGCGAGCAAGCCTGCCGCCGCAGCGCCCAAGGGCGATCTGCCGGCACTGGCTCCTTCCAAACGCCTAGAGAATCCGCGTGAGTAATCCCGACCAAAGCAACGCTTCCAGCATCAATCAGGGCGCCGGCATGGTCGGCAAGCCCAGCGCGCTCGTCGTGCGCTCGCTCAAGAAACAATACGGTGCCCGCACCGTCGTCAAGGACGTCTCGCTCGACGTGAAAAGCGGCGAAGTCGTGGGGCTGCTCGGGCCCAATGGCGCCGGCAAGACCACGTCGTTCTACATGATCGTGGGGCTGGTGCCGGCCGACGACGGCGAGATTCAGCTGGATGGCAACCTGATCAGCGAACTGCCGATTCACGAACGCGCGCGCATGGGTGTTTCGTATCTGCCGCAGGAAGCGTCGGTGTTCCGCAAGCTCACGGTCGAAGACAATATTCGCGCCGTGCTCGAATTGCAGGTCGATGCGCAGGGCAAACCGCTCAAGCGCGATGAAATCGAGCGCCGCATCGAGTCGTTGCTCGACGAGTTGCAAGTGGCGCATCTGCGCGAGAACCCGGCCATGTCGCTCTCGGGCGGCGAGCGCCGTCGCGTGGAAATTGCCCGCGCACTGGCCACCCAGCCGCGCTTCATCCTGCTTGATGAACCGTTCGCGGGTGTGGATCCGATCGCGGTGCTGGAAATTCAGCGCATCGTGCGCTTCCTGAAAGACCGAGGTATCGGTGTCCTGATTACCGACCACAACGTGCGCGAAACGCTCGGTATCTGCGATCACGCGTACATCATCAGCGAAGGCTCGGTGCTCGCCGCCGGCACGCCTGACCAGATCGTTGCCGACGAAAGCGTCCGGCGCGTTTATCTGGGCGAAAATTTCCGGATGTAAAGCTAATTTTTCGCATGTAAACCCTGCCTCCGATAGCGAGGCAGGCCGGTTTCGCTGACGTGACAAAGCCTCTACAATGAAGGCGAGAAACGTTATGAAACCGACCCTCCAACTCCGCACCTCGCAGCACCTGACCCTCACCCCCCAGTTGCAACAATCGATCCGGTTGCTGCAACTGTCGACGCTCGAACTTCAACAAGAAGTCGAGCATGCCCTCACCCAGAACCCGATGCTCGAGCGCGAAGACGATTGGCTCGCCGGGTCCGTGCGCGTCGGCACCGACGGCTCGCTTCGCAATGAACGCACGACATCGGTCAGCAGCACGAACGACGCGCCGTCCGAGGGTAACGGTCACGACGAGGCACGCGAGCTCGATGGCGAAGCGCGTTTCGACGATAACGGCCAGGACAGCGGCAGTGACTGGAGCCTGAACGACTTCGCCCGCACGGGCAATGCCACCGACGACGACGACAACAACTCGCGCCCGCAACTGCACGTCGATCATCCGAATCTGCGTGAACACCTGCTGGCCCAGTTGCGCGTGACCAAGGCCGCGCCGCGCGATCGCGCGCTGGTGGAGTTTTTAATCGAGTCGCTCGACGAAGACGGTTATCTGGGCACGACGCTCGATGAAATTCAGGCGGAAGTGGCCGAAGAACTGTCGCTCGAGGCCGAAGAGATCAATGCCGCGCTGGCGCTGCTGCAAAGCTTCGACCCGGCCGGCGTCGGTGCACGCACCCCGTCCGAGTGCCTGCGGCTGCAATTGCAGCGGCTGCCTGCGAGCCCGGTGCGCACGATTTCGCTGCGTATCGTCTCCGATCACCTGGAACTGCTCGCCGCACGTGACTACACGCGGCTGCGTCGCGTGCTTGGCGTGGGCGAAGACAGCCTGCGCGCCGCGCATCAACTCATTCGCTCGCTCGACCCGTTTCCGGGGGCCGCGTACGGCACGCCGCAGGCCGACTACGTCATTCCCGACGTCCTCGTGCGCCGGCAGGGCAGCGGCTGGACGGCGGAGCTCAATCCCGAAGTGATGCCGCGTCTGCGCATCAACGAAATGTATGCACGAATTCTGCGAAATAATCGCAACGATCCGGGCACCGGGAACCTCCAACAGCAATTGCAGGAAGCGCGCTGGCTGATCAAGAACATTCAGCAGCGTTTCGACACGATCCTGCGGGTCGCGCAGGCCATTGTCGAGCGTCAAAAGAACTTCTTTTCCCACGGCGAAATCGGTATGCGCCCCTTGGTTTTGCGCGAGATTGCTGATACGCTGGGTTTACACGAATCCACGATTTCGCGGGTGACAACCAGTAAGTACATGCTCACTCCATTCGGAACTTTCGAGCTCAAGTACTTCTTTGGTTCGCACGTCGCGACGGAAGCCGGAGGGGCCGCGTCATCCACGGCCATCCGTGCCCTCATCAAGCAACTGATAGGAGCCGAAGACCCGCAGAGCCCCCTTTCCGACAGCCGTATCGCGGAACTGCTGGCAGAGCAGGGTTTCGTGGTGGCGCGACGCACTGTCGCGAAATACCGCGAAGCCATGCGAATTCCCGCAGTCAACTTGCGCAAATCTTTGTAGGACAGTCCTGGTGAGCCGTGTTGGCCTGCTGGGGCATAACGCCGCAGTGCGACATTGCGTCACATGAATGGCTCGCACTCCCGCTAGCCCGTCATTTGTGACGTGGCCTGCACTTCGGCATTTCAGCAAGGAGAGCAGCTATGAATCTGAAGATCAGTGGACACCATCTCGAACTCACGCCTTCGCTGCGCGAATTTGTGACTAACAAGCTTGACCGCGTGTTGCGCCATTTCGATCAAGTGATGGGCGCCGAGGTGATCCTCTCTGTCGACAAGACCAAGGAGAAAACCGGACGCCAGGTAGCCAGCATTACGGTGTTTCTCAAGGGTAAGGAGATTTTCGTCGAGAAGTGTGACGAAGATATGTACGCCGCCATCGACAAGCTGATCGATATGCTCGACCGCAAGGTAATCCAGTTCAAGGACAAGGTTCAGGACCACGGTCGCGAGGCCATCAAGCATCAGCAGCCGCCCGAGCAGGAACCGCTGCAATGAGTGCTGACTGGCGTGGTAGTCGCGTCGACTGACACTGACGAAAGCCCGCGCGGAACCTCGCGCCTGCAATTGCGTCTGTCATAGTCTGGCATCACCCACCGCGGGGCCGTTGAACGGCCCCTTTTATATGGCTTGGCGCATTTCTGGGGAATGGCGCGGGGGTCAGCGGCAGGTGGTCTATAATGCGAGGTCAATCGGGGGTTGGAGGGCGACTACGCGTTCGCCCGCATTACAAGATGAACCGTTTAGTCAAACTCTTACCTGCGTCCAACATCCTGCTTGGACTCTCCGTCACCAGCAAGAAGCGCGTCTTCGAGCAAGCCGGGCTCCTATTCGAGAGCAATGCCGGGCTCACTCGCGCTGTCATCACCGACAATCTCTTCGCGCGCGAGCGACTCGGCTCGACCGGACTCGGTGAAGGCGTGGCGATTCCGCATGGTCGAATCAAGGGCCTGAAGCATCCAATGGCGGCGTTCGTGCGCCTGGAAGCGCCGATCCCCTTCGAAGCCCCTGACGGCCAGCCGGTGTCCCTGCTGTTTTTCCTTCTGGTGCCCGAACAAGCCACCCAGCAACATCTCGAAATCCTGTCCGAAATCGCACAATTGCTTTCGGACCGATCGATGCGCGAGACGTTGTCGAATGCACCAAGCGCCGAAGACATTCATACGGCACTCGCGAACTGGCAGCCCTGAGCCCACACGCCAGACAAGCCCCGTAGCGTAGACCCCACACCCCCAACCGAACGAGGCGACGCGGTGGAACTGACCGGCATCAACGCGCAAAGCATTTTCGACGACAACGCCGCCACGCTGCGGCTGTCGTGGCTGACCGGCCATGAGGGGTGGGAGCGCGGCTTCACGCCGGAGAGCGTGGCCACCGCCACATCGAGCGCCGACCTTGTCGGTCACTTGAACCTCATCCACCCGAACCGTATTCAGGTGCTCGGCGAAGCCGAACTGCGCTACTACCAGCGCCTGACGGAAGAAAACCGCAAGCGTCATATGGGCGAGGTGATTGCGCTGGAGCCGCCGTTCCTCGTGGTCGCCGACGGCCTCGAAGCCCCGCCCGACCTCGTATTGCGCTGCACACGCTCGTCCACCCCGCTGTTCACCACCCCGCTCTCGACCGCTTCGGTCATCGATAGCCTGCGCCTGTACATTTCGCGTGTGTTCGCACCGCGTTGCACGATGCACGGCGTTTTTATCGACATTCTGGGCATGGGCGTGCTGCTGACGGGCGATTCGGGTCTTGGCAAGAGCGAGCTCGGTCTGGAACTGATCAGCCGTGGACACGGACTGGTCGCCGACGATGCCGTCGATTTCGTGCGTCTTGGACCCGATTTCGTCGAAGGCCGCTGTCCGCCGCTGTTGCAGAACCTGCTGGAAGTGCGCGGCCTCGGCCTGCTCGACATCAAGACGATCTTCGGTGAGACGGCCGTGCGCCGGAAAATGAAGCTCAAGCTGATCGTGCAACTGGTGCGCCGCCCCGATGGCGAATTCCAGCGCCTGCCGCTCGAAGCACAAACGGTCGACGTGCTCGGACTGCCCATCAACAAGGTGATCCTGCAAGTGGCGGCCGGGCGAAACCTCGCCGTGCTGGTCGAAGCCGCCGTGCGCAACACGATACTGCAACTGCGCGGTATCGATACGCTCAAGGACTTCATGGAGCGCCAGCGCCAGGCCATGCAGGACCCGGACGGCATGCAGGGCAAGCTGCTCTGAGCCTCAGCACCCTCTCGGCCAGCCCAATCCCCCGGGTTTACCGCAATTTCTGCTTTTTTCTGTCAACGCCGCGCGATTGCGGCGCGTTTTCTTTCATGTTGTAATCGCCACGCAGTCCTTCCCCTTGCGTGTCCGACCCTTATGGAGAGACGACCATGAAGAAAGCACTCGCTGCACTGCTCCTGCTGTCCCCGCTGCTCGCATCGCCCGTTTTCGCCCAAACGGCCTCGGCACCGGCGGCACCCAAGGCGAACTCGCAAAACAACAAGATGACCGCCTGCAATCAACAGGCCACCGGCAAAACCGGCGACGATCGCAAGGCGTTCATGAAGCAATGTCTGTCGGCCGCCGGCACCCCGGCACCTGCCGCCAAGCAAACCCAGCAAGACAAGATGAAGTCCTGCAACACGGCCGCCACCGGCAAGAAGGGCGACGACCGCAAGGCGTTCATGAAACAGTGCCTGTCGAGTCAACCGGCGGCCTGATATCCGGGCTTGCCAACGGTGTTCGCGAACGGCGCCCCCACGGGCGCCGTTTTCATTGATGCCCCGATCGCGCCCCAAATGAGCGAAAGCCTGAAAGCCGCGTGGAACCATTCACGCAATTTCAAGCCCGACACCCGAACGACACAATCGCTTACCATCATGGTTGTATCCGGGAAATGCCATGAAGATCGTATTGATTACCGGCGTTTCGGGTTCGGGCAAATCGCTCGCCCTGAACGTCCTCGAGGATGCGGGCTACTACTGCGTCGACAATCTGCCGTCGCGCTTTCTGCCTGAGCTCGCCGAATACCTCGAAACGCAGAACTACACACGTCTGGCCGTCGCCATCGATGCGCGCAGCGGCGGCTCGCTCGCCGATCTGCCGCCGATCGTCGGCGGCTTGCGCCGTTTCGGCCACGATGTGCGCGTGCTGTTCCTGAATGCCACCACGCAAACGCTGGTGCAACGCTTTTCGGAAACGCGCCGCCGCCATCCGCTCTCCGCCGCCTCGACCGATCCCGTGAATGCCAGCGGGTCGCTCGTGGAGGCCATCGAGAAAGAGCGCGAGATGCTCAACAGCGTGACCGAGCTGGGTCATCAGATCGACACGAGCAATCTGCGCGCAAGTGCATTGCGGCGCTGGATTCGCGAATTCGTGCAGCACGATCACACGGGCCTGACGCTGATGTTCGAATCGTTCGGGTTCAAGCACGGCGTGCCGCTCGATGCCGATCTCGTCTTCGACGTGCGCTCGCTGCCCAATCCGTACTACGACACACAACTACGGCCACTCACTGGCCGCGACCAGCCCGTCATCGACTTCCTTTCTGCGATTCCGGAAGTCGACGAGATGATCAATGACATCGGCGCGTATCTGCAAAAGTGGTTGCCGAGCTTCATGCGCGATAACCGCAGCTACCTGACCGTGGCCATCGGCTGCACCGGCGGACAGCACCGCTCGGTGTTCATCGCCGAAACGCTCGGCGAGCGCTTTCGCGCCGAGTCGAGCGTTCTGGTACGCCACCGCGAACTTGCGGACGGCGAAGGCGCCTGATCCACACCCAATCGGGTTGAATCAGGCCGGCAGTGACAATTGCCCGTCGCCGGGCGCAAGGGCTTCGGCAATCTTGCGGATCGGCGAGGGCAGACCGGCTCCCGCCACCTCCCCTGCACTCATCCACGCCTGCTGCGAGCCCATTGCCGCGCTCGATTCGGCCGAATGGGCCATCGTCACCAGCCACGGGCGGAGATGCAGTTTGAAGTGCGTGAATACATGCGTGAGCCCGAGCAGCGGCACCATCGATCGCACCACGCCATGCGCGGCGCCCAACGTCGACGCGCGCGCGCCGATACGGTCACGCAGTGCAGCGTCGTCATCCTCGCGAGCATCGAGCGGCGGCGTGAGTTCCGGCAGGCTCCATAGCCCGCCCCAGATCCCGCTATCAGGGCGCCGTTCGAACAGCACCCGCTCACCGGCGCGAATCACCAGCACGTCCACGTAACGCTCCGGCTGGGCCTTTTTGGGTTTCGACGTCGGCAGCGTGCGCTCGCGCCCCGTCGCATGTGCGGCACAGTCGCTGTCGAACGGACATTCCTCGCAACGCGGCTTGCCGCGTCCGCACAACGTCGCGCCCAAATCCATCATGCCCTGCGTGTACGCCGGCAAATCGCGCTCGGGCAGCAGCGATTCCGCCAATGCCCACATCTCGCGCTCGATCTTCGGCGTTCCCGGAAAGCCTTCGATGCCGAAGACGCGCGCCAGCACCCGCTTGACGTTGCCATCGAGAATCGCCGCGTGGGCGTCGTAGGCGAAGGCGGCAATGGCCGCCGCCGTCGAGCGGCCAATACCCGGCAGCGTAGCGAGCGTCTCGGGGTCGGACGGGAAGCGTCCGCCGTGCTCGGCCATCACGACCTGCGCGCAGCGATGTAGATTGCGGGCGCGGGAGTAGTAGCCGAGGCCGGCCCAGAGCGCCATGACATCGTCCTGCGGCGCGGCAGCGAGCGCCGCCACATCGGGGAATCGTTCGAGAAAGCGGGCGTAATACGGGATGACCGTCGCCACCTGCGTCTGCTGCAACATGATTTCCGAGAGCCAGATGCGGTAGGCGTCTCGTGTGTTTTGCCACGGCAGATCGTGGCGGCCGTGTTCGGCTTGCCATGCGATCAGGCGTTCGGCGAAGGTATCGGTCAACGATTGGGGCATGGATATTCTTGTGGGGTCAGACGCGTTCATTTCTGGCAGTGCGGGCAGAAGAACGTGGAGCGCTGCTGCTGCACAATCTGCCGGATCGGCGTGCCGCACACTCTGCACGGCTGCCCTGTCCGGTCGTAGACGAAATATTCGAGTTGGAAATAGCCGCTTTTGCCATCGCTGCCGACAAAATCGCGCAACGTGCTGCCGCCTTTCTCGATCGCTGCGGCGAGCGTTTCTCGCACCGCAACGGCGAGCTTTTCGCAACGCGGACGCGAGAGCTTTCCGGCCGCGAGCCGCGGATTGATGCCCGCACGAAAGAGGCTTTCCGACGCATAGATATTGCCCACGCCAACGACGATCGAGCCTGCCAGCAACGCTTGCTTGATGGCCACGGAGCGCCCGCGTGTGCCCGCGTACAGCAGGTTGCCGTCGAACGCATCGGAAAACGGTTCGACACCGAGATTGGCGAGCAACGCATGACCGAGCACATCGCCGGCCGAACGCGGATGAAACAGCACGGCGCCGAAGCGGCGCGGATCGCGATAGCGCAACGCGCAGCGCTCGAACACGAGATCGATGTGATCGTGAATGCCGGCGACCGGCAACGCTTCCGGCTCGGGCAAGACGCGCAACGTCCCGGTCATGCCCAGATGCACCAGCAACCAGCCCGGCGCATATTCGAGCAGCAGGTATTTGCCGCGACGGGTCACGTCGATGAGCGTCTCGCCACGCAACAAGGCATCGAGCCCGGCGGGCACCGGCCAGCGCAACGATGCATTGCGAACGTCGATGCGAGCGACGCGCGTGCCCGCCACATGCGGCGCAATGCCGCGGCGGGTGACTTCGACTTCGGGGAGTTCAGGCATGCATGCGAACGTTTGCTGAGGATTTAGACTCTATTGTATCGGGCGCGCTACAATCGCTCGAAACCTGCCGTGGATCCCTATGCCGAACACTCGTCTCCCGTCCATTCTCACCGCTTCGAAGCCCCCGGTGGCCGTGCCTTCCCGTCTGCGCGGCGCCCTGGCGCGCGGTGCTTTGGCCGGTGCAACAGCGCTCGGCGTGACCTGCGCCAGCGCGATCATGGCATTTCTGCCATCTTCGAACGCTTTCGCCCAGACCGGTCAACCCGGCATCGCCCAGCCCGCACAACCGACCACACCGGCCGCACCCGCCGCTGCGCCGTCGAAGGCGGCGAAGCCGGGCGCAGCGAGCAAGGCAGGCGCGAACGCCGACGCCGATGCGGACAGCGAAGATGTTCCGCCCAACGCCGACGTTCCGAAAGAAAAGCTGCCGAACGTCGCGCTCACCAGCGAAATCGTGTTTGAAGTAACGGCCGCCGAACTAAGCCTGCAACAAGGCAACCTCGCGCCCGCCTTCAACACGTATGTCTCGCTCGCCAATCGCACGAAGGATCCGCGCATGGCGCGCCGCGCCGTCGAGATCGCACTCGGTGCACGCCAGCTCGGCGACGCCCTCGTCGCGGCCCGTTTGTGGCATCAGTTGGACCCGACGTGGCGTCCGGCGACGCAATTGCTCGCCAGCCTCGAAGTCGGCACCGGCCATCTCGCGGAAGCCGAGCCGTTGCTCACCGACGAGTTGAACAAGGTGCCGGAAGCGCGCCGCGGACAAGCCATTCTCGAGTTGCAGCAGATGATTGCGCGCAGCCCGGAACGTGCCACCGGCATCGAGTCGCTCAAGCGCCTGCTGGCGAACGATCTGCAACGGCCCGAAGCACAACTGGCACTGGCCCGCTCGCAACTCGACGCAGGCGACACCGCCGGCGCGCGCACCTCGCTCGAAACGGCACTCAAGTTGAAGCCGGATTACGAAGCGGCCGCGCTGCTTTATGGCCAGATGGGCCCTGAGGAGCGCGCGAGTGCCATTGCCGGCCTGAAGACGTTCCTCGACCGCAATCCGGATGCCAAGGAAGCGCGCTTCGCCTATGCCAAGCTGCTGCTCGCCGACAACCAGCTCGATACCGCGCAAAAGCAATTCGAGACGCTCGAGAAGCGCTATCCGCACGAGCTGTCGACGCTGATGGCGCTGGCGCTGCTCAACCTGCACGCCAAACACCCCGGCGCGGCCGAACGGTACTTGCAGAAGTACGCGACGGAAGCCGAACAGCAGAACACCGATGGCGCGCAAGCGTATGTGTATCTCGCGCAGATTGCGCAGGATCGCAAGGACTACCCGGCCGCCGACAAGTGGCTCTCGAAGATTCGCGAAGACAGCAACGCCTATCTGCCGGCGCAGATCGGGCGCGCGCAGTTGCTCGCCGATCAGGGCAAGGTCGAGGAAGGCCGCGCGTTGCTGCACGGGATCAAGTCGAGCGATCCGCGCGAGCAACTCGCGCTCAAGCGTGCCGAGTCCGATCTGCTCGTCAAGGCCAAGCGCTATGACGACGCCGAGAAGCTGCTCGCCGTCGAGGTCAAGGACCATCCGGACGATTCCGATTTGCTCTACCAGTACGGCATGGTCGCAGAGCTGAACAAGCATTACGAGGTCATGGAAAAAGCCATGCGCCGCGTGATGACGACGCAGCCCGACAATGCGCAGGCCTACAACGCGCTGGGCTACTCGCTCACCGAGCGCAATACGCGCCTGCCGGAAGCGCTCAAGCTGTTGCAGAAAGCGTCGTCGCTCGCACCGGACGATCCGTACATCATGGACAGCCTCGCCTGGGTGAAGTACCGCCTTGGCGACAAGACGCAAGCGCTCGAATTGCTGCGCCGGGCGTACGGCATTCAGGCGCAGGCCGAAATCGGCGCGCACCTGGGCGAAGTGCTGTGGGAAAGCGGCCAGCAGGACGAAGCCCGCAAGACCTGGCGCGAAGCACTCAAAGTCGATAGCGACGACGACACGCTGCGCTCGACGATGAAGCGTTACAACGTCACACCGTAATGCTGTGATACCGGCGTCGCGAGCCTTTCCTCGCGGCGCCTTTCTTTTTGCTGACGATGTCCCGTTTGCCCCAACTGCCCTTGTTCCGTTTCGATCTCTCGATGTTGCCGCGCCCGCGTCTGACGATGCGGGCCGCCGGCATGGCGCTCGCCATCTCCGCCGCCGTGCTCGGCAGCGGGTGTGCGAGCCTCGCACCGCCCGCCCCGATCGCGCAGGCCGAAGGCACCAGCGTGGAGCATTACCGGGGACGTTTCTCGATTCGATTCGAACAGAACGGCGAAGCGCGCAATACGTACGGTAATTTCGACTGGCAGCAAAGCGGCGACAACGCCACCGTGCAATTGCTCGATCCGCTTGGGCAGACACAGGCGATCGTGCGGCAGACCCCCCGTGGCGCCACGCTCGAATTGCCGGGCAAGGCACCGCTGACCGGCCCGCGTCTCGAAGACGTGATGCACGACGCCCTCGGCTTCGCCCTGCCGGTCGGCGGCATGCGCTACTGGCTGCACATGCAGGGCGCACCGGGTTCGCAGGCGACGATCGAACGCGATCCGCAGACGCAACGCCCGACGCGCCTCGTGCAGGACGGCTGGACCATCGACTATCAGGCGTATTTCGACACCACGCCCCTGCGCGTGAAACGCATCGACCTCACGCGCGACCTCGATGGCTCGCCGCTAGCGGTACGGCTCGTGATTGACGAGTAAGCCAAAACCCGCAAAAAAAGGGGGCGCCCGCGACTCGCGAAGGCACCTCGCGCCCTCTTCCGCGCGTCGCCGCCTGCGGTGCTATCCTTGGCGCCTCCTGCCCAGACGGTTAGGCGCTAACCTCGAGCACACGATTCCCCGGTTTCCGGCTACCAGCTACCGGCTACTGCCGTTAGCCCTCACAACGCATTGCCATGTACGAAATCCTGCGTGATTGCCCGGCTCCGGCCAAGCTGAACCTGTTCCTGCACATCGTGGGACGCCGGCCCAATGGCTATCACGAACTGCAAACCGTTTTCCAGCTGATCGACTGGGCCGACACGCTGCATTTCGAGCGTCGCGACGACGGCAAGATCGTGCATACGACCCCCCTGCCCGGCGTGCCGCCCGAGACCGATCTGACGGTACGGGCCGCGCGGCTGCTTCAGGAACACTGCGGGGTGCGGTTCGGCGTGGATATCGGCATCGAGAAGCGCCTGCCGGCCGGTGGCGGCATCGGCGGCGGCAGCTCGGACGCCGCAACCACCCTGCTCGCCCTCAATCGCATGTGGCAGCTCGATCTGCCGCGCGCCGAACTCCAGACGCTCGCGCTCAAACTCGGTGCCGACGTGCCGTTCTTCGTGTTCGGGCGCAATGCGTTCGCCGAGGGGCTCGGCGAGCAAATGCAGGCCGTGGATCTACCGCAACGGCACTTTCTGGTCGTCAACCCGCGGGTACACGTCGCAACCGATAAGATTTTTCGTGATCCCCTGTTGACAAGGGATTCGAACGTCGTCACAATGGCGTTCTTTCTTGAGCACGCCAACAAAAACGTGTTCGAAACGGATGAAATTTTCCGTAACGACATGCAGGCGGTAGTCACTCGAGAATACGCGGAAGTCGCTGCTGTGATTGACTGGTTCAGAACCTTCACCACAGCTCGCATGACGGGATCCGGTGCCAGCGTGTTTGCAGCATTCGACACGAAGGCAGAAGCGGAAGCGGCATGTAAGCGATTGCCAGAGCGCTGGCTGGGTCAAGTGACCGCCGGTCTGGCCGAACACCCGTTGTTCGCATTTGCGTGAAAAAGTTTTACTTTGCTGCGTTCCTACGACGCAACAAAGGCATCGGTTAGTGTAGGGGAGTCGCCAAGTTGGTTAAGGCACCGGATTTTGATTCCGGCATACGAGGGTTCGAGTCCTTCCTCCCCTGCCAATTTCTCTGTCGTTCAGTCTCAGCATCAATACGTCCCGCAGGTAGCCAGATGAGTAGTGATAACCTAATGGTATTCACCGGGAACGCCAATCCCGCCCTGGCCCAAGAGGTCGTCAACACTCTCGGCATCCCGCTCGGCAAGGCCATGGTCAGCCGATTCTCGGATGGCGAGATTCAAGTCGAAATCCAGGAAAACGTGCGCGGCAAGGACGTCTTCGTCCTCCAGTCGACGTGTGCTCCGACCAACGACAATCTGATGGAACTGCTGATCATGGTCGACGCGCTCAAGCGCGCTTCTGCCGGCCGGATCACTGCTGCCATCCCGTATTTCGGCTATGCCCGTCAAGATCGCCGCCCCCGTTCGGCGCGCGTGGCGATCTCGGCGAAGGTCGTAGCCAACATGCTGCAAATCGCGGGCGTCGAGCGCATCATCACGATGGACCTGCACGCCGACCAGATTCAGGGTTTCTTCGATATCCCGGTCGACAACATTTACGCCTCGCCGCTGCTGCTGGCTGACGTGCGCAAGCAAAATCACGAAAACCTGCTGGTGGTTTCGCCGGACGTCGGCGGCGTGGTGCGTGCCCGTGCACTCGCGAAGCAACTGCATTGCGATCTGGCCATCATCGACAAGCGTCGTCCGAAGGCCAATGTGGCCGAAGTGATGAACATCATCGGTGAAGTCGACGGCCGTACGTGCGTGATCATGGACGACATGGTCGACACCGCCGGCACGCTCTGCAAGGCAGCGCAAGTGCTCAAGGAACGCGGCGCACAGAAGGTCTATGCCTACTGTACGCACCCGGTGCTCTCGGGTGGCGCAGCAGAGCGCATCAACGCGTCGGCGCTCGACGAAGTGGTCGTGACGGATACGATTCCGCTGCGCGACGACTCGAAGGGCGGCAAGATTCGCCAGTTGAGCTGCGCTGGCCTGCTCGCCGAAACGTTCTCGCGTATCCGTCGTGGCGACTCGGTGATGTCGCTGTTCGCGGAGTAAGCGTTCAGTAGAATTTTTGCGACGGCGCCTGTGTGGCGCCGTTGTCATGTCGGCGGGGAGCGTTTTCCCCGCCTTTGTCGTTCCTGAAACCCGTGTTTTTTGCACGGAAAAGTTCAGGAAGAAATCGCCACCTGGTCGCGGGTGGTACAAGGAGTTGTTATGAAAGTCGTCGCTTTTGAGCGTAATCTGCAAGGTACGGGTGCGAGCCGCCGCCTGCGCAATGCCGGCAAGACCGCAGGCATCGTGTACGGTGGTAACGTTGATCCGCAACTGATCGAACTCGATCACAACGCACTGTGGCACGCCCTGCGTAAAGAAGCTTTCCACTCGTCGATTCTCGACCTGGAAATCGCTGGCAAGTCGGAACAAGTGCTGCTGCGCGATGTGCAGTACCACCCGTTCAAGCAACTGGTTCTGCACGTGGATTTCCAACGTGTCGACGCCACCAAGGCAATTCACGTGAAGGTGCCCCTGCACTTCCTGGGCGCTGAAGAATCGCCCGCAGTGAAGCTGTCGGCCAACGTGATCAGCCACATCGTGAACGACCTCGACATCAGCTGCCTGCCGGGCAAGCTGCCGGAATTCCTGGAAGTCGATCTGTCGAAGCTGGCTGCTGGTCAAACCGTGCATGCCAAGGACGTCAAGCTGCCGGAAGGCGTGACGCTCGTGCTGCACGTCGAGCAAGAAAACCCGGTCGTGGCGCAAGCCGTTCAACCGGCGGGCGCTGCTGCTGATGAAGCTGCTGCCCCGGCTGCCGAAGGCGAAACGCCGGCTGCCTAAGCCTGCGAGTTGTCCTTCAGCGGCGACGCTGGACGCAAAACCCGCCGCGACGTCATGTCCCGGCGGGTTTTTTTATTGCGGTGCGCCTATCCTGCGTAGGTTGCACACAAGATCTGATACCGAAATGATCAAGCTGATCGTAGGGCTCGGCAATCCGGGCGCCGAATACACCGCCACCCGGCACAACGCCGGCTTCTGGTTTGTCGACGCATTGGCGCAGCAAAGCGGCGCCTCGCTGTCGAACCAGAAGAGCTTTCATGGCTATGCGGCCCGCGCACGCATCGCCGGCAGCGAGGTCTGGCTGCTCGAACCCCAGACGTTCATGAACCGCTCAGGGCAGTCGGTGGTGGCCCTCGCGCGCTTCTACAAGATTCTGCCGGACGAAATCCTCGTCGTGCACGATGAACTCGATCTGCCGCCCGGTGGCGTCAAACTCAAACGCGGTGGCGGCAGTGGTGGCCATAACGGACTGAAGGACATTGCCGCGCATCTGACGACGCCTGATTTCTGGCGCCTGCGCCTGGGCATCGGCCATCCGCGTACGCTGCAACCGGCGGGCAGTCAGCAGCAGGTGGTTGACTTTGTGCTGAAGCCGCCACGCAAGGAAGAACAGGCGCAAATCGACGACGCGATGTCGCGCTCGCTCGACATCGTCGATCTCGTCGTGAAAGGTGAGATGGAAAAGGCGATGATGCGCCTGCACGCCACGCCGGGAAAATAAGCAACCCGGCGTATCAGGCCAGCTTGTCCGCTTGCAGGTGGGTGTACTTCGCGAGCAATTGCGCCGGCGTCTCGACGTGTTCCGGATTGATCGGAATGCACTCTACCGGACACACCTGCACGCACTGCGGTTCATCGAAGTGCCCGACACACTCGGTGCACTTGTTCGGGTCGATCTCATAAATCTCGACCCCCATCGAAATTGCGTCGTTCGGGCACTCGGGCTCACACACGTCGCAATTGATGCATTCATCGGTAATCATCAAGGCCATACGGCACCTCCAGCTGTATCGCGACGCCGGCCCGCCATCCGAGTCAAACCTCGGGCCAGACCCGGGGCCAGACCGGCGCGCACGATACTCATCCCTTCGCCGACAGATCGCCGACTTTCGTCACCAGCCACTTCTCGACGGAAGGGAACACAAACTTGCTGACATCGCCGCCCAGTTGTGCGATCTCGCGCACGATCGTGCCCGAGATGAACTGGTACTGGTCAGACGGCGTCATGAACATCGTTTCCACGTCGGGCAGCAGATACCGGTTCATGCCGGCCATCTGGAACTCGTACTCGAAGTCGGACACGGCACGCAGCCCGCGCACGATCACGCGCGCCTGGTGCTTGCGCACGAAGTCCTTGAGCAGCCCGGAAAACCCTTCGACCGTCACGTTCGGATAGTGCCCAAGCACCTCGCGCGCGATGTCGATGCGCTCTTCCAGCGTGAAGAACGGCTTCTTGTTGCGACTGTCGGCCACACCGACGATGAGCTTGTCGAAAATGCCCGCCGCACGGCGAACCAGATCTTCGTGCCCTCGGGTCAGCGGGTCGAACGTCCCCGGATAGATCGCCACTACCATGCCAACGTCTCCTCGCGGCTGGGGACCGTTACTACGTACTTGTTCATTGTGGTCTCTAGGTTTTCGGAATCGATTCAAGCAAATGATAATGCACCGCTCCGGCTTTCGCCCGGCGCACACACACTAGCCCCAGTGCCGCCAGCGCTTCGTCGTCGAGCGGCGCGTCGGATTCAGCATAGATCACGCCGTTGGGCGCCAGCAGGCGGGCCGCAGGGGCCAGCAGGTCGGCCAGCCAGCCACTCGCGAACGGCGGATCGAGAAACACCACGTCGAAAGCCCCGGGTGCGAGTGTGGTTATCAGACGCCGCGCGTCGGCCTGCACGATCTCGACCTGATCGGCGGCGAGCTTGGCCTGATTGGCGCGCAGCTGACGCACGGCCGGTGCGGCGTACTCGACCATCAGCACACGGGCCGCACCTCGCGAGGCCGCCTCAAAGCCCAGCGCGCCACTGCCCGCAAAGGCATCGAGGCAACGCAGGCCGTCGAGATCTTGTCCAAGCCAATTGAACAGCGTTTCGCGCACACGATCCGGCGTGGGGCGCAGGCCGTCACCGGGCGGCACGGGCAGCGGCGTACGCTTCCACTGACCGCCAATGATGCGTACCTGCTGCGGCGCGCCGCGTGCGACGTTTCCGGAACCTGACTTCATGCCGCGCTCCGGCGTGCTGCGTTGACTGCGGTGTTGGTGACGCGAGCGACAGCTGCGACGGCGGCATCGGCGTGCGATGCGGCACCGGCACCAGCGTTATGCGCGGCCAAAGTGTCCAAATAGTGAGATCGCGCGCAGGGTTGCGCGCGCTGGTCGTCCAAATTCATGGTAATTCACGCTACATTGTTGAGGCGAAACATACCACATCGCCCGTAAGACTTGCCCCCTGTGGTTTCGAAGGGGCATGCCAGACGACAGGAGACCCCCGAATTCGCCATGACCGATGCCGCCATCGAGGTAACCGAACTCTGCAAGGCCTATGACGGACGCCCCGTCGTCGATCACTTGTCGCTGCACGTCGCGCCCGGTGAGTGTTTCGGGCTGCTAGGGCCCAACGGCGCGGGCAAGACCACGACGCTGCGCATGCTGCTGGGCCTCGTCACCCCCGACGCCGGGGAGATCCGCCTCGGCGGCCTGTCGGTCCCCAGACTCGCCCCGGAAGCCCGCCGCCGTATCGGCGTGGTGCCGCAGTTCGACAATCTCGACCCCGACTTCACCGTGCGCGAGAATCTGGCAATTTTCGGGCGCTATTTCGGACTCTCCTCCGCCGATGTGCGCGAACGGGTGCCCGCCCTGCTCGCCTTTGCGCGGCTCGAATCGAAGGCCGATGCACGCGTCGGGCAACTCTCGGGCGGGATGAAGCGACGCCTCACACTCGCCCGCGCGCTCATCAACAACCCCGATCTGCTGCTGCTCGACGAGCCGACGACGGGGCTCGACCCGCAAGCGCGCCATCTGATCTGGGAGCGGCTCAAGTCGCTGATGAATGAGGGCAAGACGATCCTGCTCACCACGCACTTCATGGAAGAGGCCGAGCGTCTGTGCCATCGCCTGTGCGTGATCGATGCTGGTCGCAAGATCGCCGAAGGCACGCCACCCGAGCTGGTCGCGCGCGAAATCGGTTGCGACGTTGTCGAAGTCTTCGGCGATGTGCCGCACGCACTGCTGGCACACCTTGCGCCCTTGGCCGAGCGCATCGAGACGAGCGGCGAGACGCACTTCTGTTACGTACTCGACGCTACCCCGATCGTGAACGCGCTGCGCGACCAGCCCGGTGTGCGTTATCTGCATCGGCGCGCCAATCTGGAAGACGTCTTCCTCAAACTCACCGGACGGGAGATGCGCGATGACTGAGGCCGATCGCCAGCACCAGACCGAACGCGTGACAACGCCCACCCACCGGCCAGAGACGCCGCGCTACCTCCCCGGCCTCACCCCGTGGACCGGCGTATGGCGGCGCAACTTTCTCGTCTGGCGCAAGCTGGCCATTGCGTCGATGTTCGGCAATCTGGCCGACCCGATGATCTATCTGTTCGGGCTCGGCTTCGGGCTGGGCATGATGGTCGGGAATGTGGACGGCACGTCCTATATCGCGTTTCTCGCCGCGGGCACGGTCGGCTCCAGCGTGATGTTTTCCGCGAGCTTCGAATCGATGTACTCGGGCTTCTCGCGCATGCATGTGCAGCGGACCTGGGAAGCGCTCATGCACACGCCGCTGACGCTGGGCGACGTTGTACTCGGCGAAGTGGCCTGGGCGGCCAGCAAAGCGGTGCTCTCGGGCCTCGCGATCCTGCTGGTGGCCAGCGTCCTCGGCTACGCGCGGCTCGACGCCCTGCCGGTTGTGCTGCCCGCGGTGGTGCTTGCCGGTTTCGCGTTCGCGAGTCTGGCGATGGTCATGACCGCACTCGCGCCGAGTTACGACTTCTTCATGTTCTATCAGACGCTCGTCATGACGCCGATGTTGCTGCTCTCCGGGGTGTTCTTCCCGTTGTCGCAACTCCCGGCGGCCGCGCGTCATGTCACCGAATGGTTGCCCCTCGCCCATGCGATCGCGTTGATTCGGCCCGCCATGCTCGGACGCGCCATCGACCAGCCATGGCTGCACGTGGCCGCCCTTGTCGCCTATGCGGTGATCGCGTTTGCAATTGCCCTGACGTTGCTGCGCCGGCGAATCTTGCGATAGCACCAATCACGCTGATACCTCAATAACGCAAAAAGCGCCTTCGAACTTCCTGCTCAAGAAAAAACGGCACCGGAAATTTCCCGGTGCCGTTTTTCGTACCGCGTGAACCGACCCGCAGTGTTACTTCGCTTTCGGGCCCGCTGCCGCAGCGCCACTTGCCGCTGCACCCGCACTCGCAGCACCGAACACATTGCCCGGGCCAACGACGACGGTCACCAGCCGCTCAGGTTGCACGTGACGCGCAAACGCGTCCTTCACCTGCGCAGCCGTCACCGCCTTGACCTTGTCGGTCCACGTGTCGAGATAGTCGAGCGGCAGGTTGTAGAAACCGATCGCGGCCACGCTCGCCAAGAGCTTGCGATTGCTGTCCAGACGCAGCGGGAAACCGTTGATCAGGTTGTCCTTCGCGGCCTGCATCTCGGCGTCAGTCGGGCCTTCCTGTACGAACTTGCCCAACGTCTCGCGGACCACCTTCAACGCTTCAGGGGCCTGCTCGCGACGCGTCTGCAAGCTGATCTCGAACGGACCTTCCTGCAACTGCGGAACAAACATGCTCGTGACACCGTACGTCAGCCCGCGCTTCTCGCGCACTTCCGCTGTGAGTCGCGACACGAATCCGCCGCCACCCAGCACATAGTTACCGACGAGCAGCGCGAAGTAGTCGGGGTCGCTGCGCGCCACCGACGCCTGACCGCTCACGATATGCGCCTGCTCTGCCGGGTGCGGCAGATCGATCTGCATGGCATTGCGCAGCGCCGCCACCGGTGGCATGGCCGGCGGCTGAATGCCCGCAGGCATGGCGTCGGTCAGCGTCGCCACCAGCTTCTCGGCCTGCGCACGATCGATGTCGCCGACGATGGTGACCACCGCACGCTTCGGACTGAACATGTCGCGATAGAAGCGCACGAGATCGTCACGCTTGACCGCATTCACGCTCGCCACCGTAGCGCTCACGCCATACGGATGGCTGCCATAGATCGCGCTGCGGAAGGCCTTCTCGGCGATGGCTTCGGGCTTGGTGTTGGCCTCGGCAATCGCGGCGGACAGGCGCGCGGCCTCACGCTTGAGCACGGCCTCGGGGAACGTCGGATGTTGCAGGAATTGCGCCATCGTACTGACGGCAGCGTCGCGCTCGGCCGCCGACGATAGCGTGCGCATCGTGACGGTCGCGGCATCACGCCCCGCGCTCGTCGCTTCCATCGCGCCTACATCGGCAAAGCGGTCGGCAATCTGCGCCTCGGTCAGTGCCGGGCGGCCATTGACTGCCATCGCGCCCGAATCAAGCAATCCGGCAGTGAGCAGCGCCAGCCCGGATTTGCCGGGCGGATCGTAACGGCTGCCCGCATCGAAATCGATGTTCAGATCGAGCATCGGAATCGAATGGCTCTCCACGAGCAGCACTTTGGCGCCGGAAGGCGCCGTCCAGGTCTGGATCGGCAGTGCCGCGAGTGCCGTCGTCGGCATGGCTGCCGCAGCGGCAACAGCGCCCAAGCAGGCAGGCAGGACAAACGCACGCAGTAGTGCGGTAATTTTCATCATCGGGTGGCCTCTTAGCGCATGTTCTTCAGGTCTTCCGCCCCTTGGGCGCGGCGCTTGCGGGTCGCCTCGTCCACGGGCTGCGGCACCAGCGTGGCCACCGTCAGCGTGTCGTCGCCGAAGTACTTGCCCGCCACCGCCTGCACCTGTGCCGGCGTGACCGCCTTTACCTTCTCGAGCATGCGATCGATCTGCCGCCACGAGATGCCCGACATTTCATTGAGACCGATCTCCATCGCCTGACCGAACACCGAGTCACGCTTGTAGATCTGCCCCGCAATGACCTGCGCCTTCACGCGCTTGAGTTCCTCGTCGGTCACACCATGCGCCGCAATGTCGGCGACCTGAGCACGCAACGCCTTCTCGATCTGCTCGGGCGTCTTGCCCTGTGCGGGCGTGCCGTCGAGGATGAAGAACTGCGGGCCGCGACCCACGCCGTCGTAACCGGCACCCACGTCGTTGGCGATGCGTTGCTCGCGCACGAGACGGCTCGTCAGCCGCGCGTTGCCGTAGCCGTCGAGCACCGCCGCCAGCACTTGCAACGCATAGACGTCGTCATCCTTCTCGACGTCCGTCAGACGCGGCGCGCGCCACGCCAGCATCACGTTCGGGTTCTCGGCGGGGGCCTTCACGAACACACGGCGCACGCCCAGTTGGGCAGGCTCGTTCTGCGGCCGGCGCTCGGGCAGCGTGTGCGACTTGATCGGGCCGTAGTACTGCTCGGCCCAGCGGCGCACCTGCTGCGGATCGACGTCGCCACTCACGACTACGACCGCATTGTTCGGCGCATACCAGCGCTCGTACCACGCGCGCGTATCGTCGACGGTCATGTGCTGGAGATCGTCCATCCAGCCCACGATCGGCCGGCGGTACGGGTTGGCCACCAATGCCGATGCCATCAGTTGCTCGTAAAGCAACGCGCGCGGCTGGTCGTCGGTGCGCAGCCGCCGCTCTTCCATCACCACCTGAATCTCTTTGGCGAACTCGTCGGCCGTGAGCGTCAGGTTAGCCATACGATCGGCTTCGAGACGCATCATGTCGGGCAGGCGCGACTTCTCGGTCTGCTCGAAGAAGCCCGTGTAGTCCTTGCTGGTGAACGCGTTCTCACGGCCGCCGAGCGCGGCGACCTGGCGCGAGAACTGGCCCGGGCCGACCGTCTTCGTGCCCTTGAACATCATGTGCTCGAGCGCGTGAGCCACGCCCGTCGTGCCGTTGAACTCGTCGAGCGAGCCCGCGCGGTACCAGACCACATGCGCGACCGTCGGTGCCCGATGGTCTTCGCGCACGATCAGCCGTAGCCCGTTGGAGAGCGTGAATTCGGAAGTGTTGTCCGTCGTTTTGCTGCCGGTAGTGTCGGCGGCATGGCCCAGGCTTATCACCCCGGCCAAGGTCAGACCGGCCAAGGCGTGAAGCCAGCGCATGGTTCCTCTCATGGATCCCCTCATGAATTCCCTTTTGCCCTTGATGGACGTCGAGACGCGTCTGATAAAATACGTCGCATTTCCCGCGCCGGAAACGCGACCGCCCATTGTAGGGCGTTTTGCCCGGCGCGAATGGCACGACAAATCAGAGACGTCTCCGAGCGCGCTCCCCACGCCAAGTTCCTCACTCCATGTTCAGTTTCTTCAAGCGTTTCACGTCGGGCGGTAACAAATCCGCCGAGCCGAGCCCCGCATCGCCCGTCGAAAACGCGTCCGATGAGGCCGCGGCAAAGGCCGCCGCCGAGGTCGCCTCCGCCGCACCGGCGGCGCCCGTGGTGCCGCCAGCCCCTGTCACGGCCCCTGCCGCCCCGGCAGCGCCCGCCGCTGCGCCAAATGTTCCGCAAAGCGCCCCGGTCCGTGACGCCGAAGCGTCAGAAACGCCGGCGTTGTCTGAAACGCCTGTGGCGAATGTCCCCAATCCGGTGACGATTGCGCCGGAAGCCGAACCGCAACGCAAACCGGAAGCGCTGCCGGAACCTGAGTCGGAACTTGAGCCGGAACCTGAAGCGCAGTTCGAACCGGAAGTTGCGCCCGCCCCGGCCCCGGCCCCCGTCGTCGTCAAGGACGACAGCGGCGAGGCTATCGGCGAAATCGTGGCCGCTCCCGCCGCAGCGCCCGCTGCCAAGCGTTCATGGCTCACGCGCCTGAAGGCCGGGCTGTCGAAGACCAGCGCAGGGCTCACCGGCATCTTCGTCGGCGTGAAGGTCGATGAGAATCTCTTCGAGGAACTGGAAGGCGCGCTGCTGATGAGCGACGCAGGTGTCGAAGCCACCACGTTCCTGATCGACGCGTTGCGCAAGAAGGTCAAGGCGGAACGTCTGACCGAAGGCGAACAGGTCAAGCGCGCGCTGCACGACCTGCTGGTCGAGTTGCTTTCGCCGCTGGAACAGAGCCTCGTGCTCGGCCGCGAAGCACCGCTGGTGGTGATGATCGCGGGCGTGAACGGTGCCGGCAAGACCACCAGCATCGGCAAGCTCGCCAAGCACTTCCAGAGCTATGACCAGTCGGTGCTGCTCGCTGCGGGCGATACTTTCCGCGCCGCCGCGCGCGAGCAACTGACGATCTGGGGCGAGCGCAACAACGTCGCGGTCGTGTCGCAGGAAAGCGGCGACCCCGCCGCCGTGGTGTTCGACGCCGTGAGCGCCGCCCGCGCCCGCAAGATCGACATCGTGATGGCAGACACTGCCGGGCGTCTGCCCACGCAGTTGCATCTGATGGAAGAGCTCAAGAAGATCAAGCGCGTGCTCGGCAAGGCCGCCGACGGCGCACCGCACGAAGTGCTGCTCGTCATCGACGCCAACACCGGCCAGAATGCGCTCGCGCAGGTCAAGGCGTTCGACGACGCACTGCAACTCACCGGCCTCATCGTCACCAAACTCGACGGCACGGCCAAGGGCGGTATCCTCGCCGCCATTGCCCGCCAGCGCCCGGTGCCGGTCTACTTCATCGGCGTGGGTGAAAAGGTCGAAGACCTGCAACCGTTCTCGGCACGCGAGTTCTCCGACGCACTGCTCGGGTAAGTCGATTCGCCGCCGCGCCAGAAAAAACGGCCCGCACTCATCGAGTAGCGGGCCGTTTTTGTTTTCTACGCGCAGCTTCAACGCACATCAGGCCACGCACCAGCACGCCGCCTCACCCCATCACAACTGCTGCGCGATCAGCCCTGCGCAGAGCCCCCACATCATCACGCCGACGATGCCGTCGAGAATCTGCCACGCCCGCGCGCGCGAGAACAGCGGAGCGAGCAATCGCGCGCCGTAGCCCAGCGTGGTGAACCACAGCACGGACGCCGTCATCGCCCCCGCCGCAAACCACCCATTCCCCGGTGCGGGCTCGCGCGCACCGATGCCGCCGAGCAGAATCACCGTATCGAGATACACGTGCGGATTGAGCAGCGAGAGCATCAGCACCAGCACGAGTGCGCGCTGCCACGTCATGTCTTGCGTCGCCACACGGCTGCCGTCGGCCTGTAGCGCGCCAGTGCCGCGAAACGCCGCCCGCCACGCACGCAGCCCATACCAGAACAGAAACGCCGCACCGCCCCACGTGACCGCCGTCAGAAAGCGCGGATAGGCCGCAATCAGCCCGCCCATGCCTGCCACCCCGGCCGCGATGAGTGCCATGTCGCAAACGGCGCAGACCGCGACAGCGAGGCCTACGTGACGCTTCAGAATGCCCTGACGCAGGACAAATGCGTTTTGCGCGCCAATCGCAATGATGAGGCTGGCGCCGAGCGCCATGCCCCGCCAGAAAGCCGGATCGATCATCGAAGCACTTACTCTGCGTCGGGTTGCGCTTCAGGCGTGGCGCGCTGGAAGGCGTCGAGCGTGAGGCAATGCGCGTTCACCGCCGAAATGCGCGGGAACGGCGTCATGTCGATCTTGAAACGATTCGCGTTGTAGATCTGCGGCACGAGGCAGCAATCGGCCAGCGTCGGCGTGTCGCCGAACGTGAACTTGCCGGGCGTCGGCTGCGCTTGCAGACGCGCTTCGAGCGCCGTCAGCCCTTCGATCACCCAGTGCACGTACCACGCGTTCTTCTGCTCTTCGGTCACGCCGAGGTCGTGCTTCAGGTAACGCAGCACGCGCAAATTGTCGATCGGATGGATATCTGCCGCGATATCGAGCGCCAGCGCACGCACCTGCGCCCGGGCCGCCGGGTCGGCCGGCAGCAATGCGGGCGTCGGGTGAATGTCTTCCAGATACTCGATGATCGCGAGCGACTGGTGGATGTTCACGTCGCCATCGACAAATGTCGGCACCAGTGCATTGACGTTGAGCGCGCGATACGCGGGCTTGAGTTGTTCGCCACCGTCGCGCACGAGATGCACCGGCACGGTGTCGTAATCGAGGCCCTTCAGATTGAGTGCGATCCGCACGCGATAGGCGGCGGAACTGCGGAAATAGCTGTACAGCGTGGACATGGCGTTCCTCAAAGACGGGATATTCCGGGTAAGCAGGCGGCGGGACGTTCGGCGGAGGTCGTAGCCGTATGTTGCGTGGCACTCGCCACGCCCCGCACAGACACGAGATGGTACTTGAAGCGCCGCCCGCTGCAACACCTGATTGCGTATGATGGAAGCCTGTCTTCGCCGCTATCTGCGCCCTGAATGTGCCGTGAATGTGCCCGGCTTGCGCCCGATATGTGCGCTGTAGCGCAGTCCGAAGCCCCCGATTCCCCATCACCTCGAATCTCTGACGCGTCATGACCACTGCTGCTCCGTTTGCCTGCGCACCGCTGCTCAAAACCATCGCCCGAGGGGCAAAGGGCGCGCGGCCGCTGAGCGCCGACGAGACACGTACGCTGTTCGATGCGATTCTCGCGGATCGCGTGGCACCCGCGGAGCTTGGCGGCGTGTTGATTGCGTACCGCATCAAGGGCGAAACGCCGGTGGAATTGCGTGCGATGCTCGACGCCGCCCACGCCACCTTCACGCCGCTCAAGGCCCCCGGCGATGCGCCGCCGCCGGTGCTGCTGCCGAGTTACAACGGCGCACGCAAACAACCCAATCTCACGCCGCTGCTGGCGCTGCTGCTCGCCCGCGAGGGCATTCCGGTGCTCGTCCACGGTCAGCATCATAGCGGGGCGAATCGCGTGGGGACGCAGGCCATCTTTGCCGCGCTGGGCCACGCAGCTTGCCAATCGGGTGCCGAGGCCGAAGCGGCGCTGCGCGCCCGCCGCGTCGCCTATCTGCCGATTGCCGCACTGTCACCCGGCCTCGAACGCTTGCTGGAAATGCGCGCCGCACTGGGCGTTCGGAATTCCGGGCACACGGTCGTGAAGTTGCTCCAGCCGTTCGCCGGACCGGCGTTGCGGCTGGTGAATTACACCCACCCGGAATACAAGGAAACGCTCGGCGAGATGTTCGCCGACGCGGCCAACAGCCCGGCGCCCGGTGTGCTGCTCGCACGCGGCACCGAAGGCGAACCGGTCGCCGATGCCCGCCGTCAGGGCGCGATCGACGGCTTCTCCGATGGCGTACCCCGTGCGTGGCAAGCCGCCGAAGAAGGTGCCTCGGGCACACCGCCCGCCCTGCCCGCCGCTGATGCCGAGGCAACCGCCCGCTGGATCGAGGCCGTGCTGGCCGGCGACGTCACCATTCCGGCCCCCATCGCACGGCAGGTCGAGGTGATCCGGCTGGCACTGGGTGTCAACGGCTGAATGAGCGGCGGTCAATCGGCCTGCACAGGCGACGGTTGGCCAACATTCGAGCGCAACGTATCGCCGTCGTTCGAAATCCGGGGATATTGGGTTTTTCTGCAAAAAATCCGACATTTCCGGAACATTTCATCCCGAAACACATCCAATCTTCTGCTTTGAAGTACACGCTCAAAGCGTGTCATGGAGAGGGTTGCCGCGCCGTTATTCCGCCGACGCCATCCGCGTTGCCTGCCACGAGATGAGCCGCCAGGCTTCGGCCTCGCGCACATGGACCGCCGTATAGATCATTTGCGATTCCAGCGAGCCGGTGGCGGTTTCCAGCTCCACCAGGAGCTTGCCGATCACCACGACGGTGTCGCCGAACTGGTGAAGTTGCTGGTCCGACGATTGAATGTCGAGGTAGCGGCGGCGGCCGGACGTCAGGGCGCCCAGAAATTGCTGTTTTGTTTCACATTTGCCGTTCGAGTGAACGTAGCGAACGCCCTCGGCCAGAAGTGAGTCCAGTTTTTCGACGTCGACCTCGACCATCGCGGAAAACCGCGCTGCTTCGAGCTCTCGGATTGCGTCGATATGCTTTCCAGCCATGCTGACCTCCCCTCTCGCCGACACCTGAACACACGCGACTTGGGTTGCAATTTACACCATCCACGTCACGTTTGCGCCAGTGACTTTTCCCGGAACCCCGGGGCTGCTGGAAAACCCCGAGACCTCGGAAACTTCCCGCCCAGTAAGGGTTCTAACGTCTTTAGCACTCGTCTGGAGAGAGTGCTAAAATGCTTTCCCAGAGGCTAACCAGGAGTCCACCACTTGAGTACTGCCGCCACTTTGCATCCGACGACGCCGGCCACCGGCACGGCGCCGAATTCTCGTGCCCTTGCTATCGCCCCGTCGGCATTGATGCTGCCGGGCAGTCTGGGCAACATCGACAGCTATATTCAGGCTGTTCACCGTATTCCGCTGCTGACCGCCGAGGAAGAGCAGTCGCTCGCCAAGCGTCTGCGCGACAACGACGATCTCGAGGCCGCCCGCCAGCTCGTGCTTTCGCACCTGCGACTGGTGGTGTCGATCGCGCGTAACTACCTCGGCTACGGGCTGCCGCATGCCGACCTGATTCAGGAAGGCAATATCGGCCTGATGAAGGCTGTGAAGCGCTTCGACCCCACGCAAGGCGTGCGGCTCGTGTCGTATGCCATGCACTGGATCAAGGCCGAGATTCACGAGTACGTTCTGAAAAACTGGCGCACCGTGAAGGTCGCGACGACCAAGGCGCAACGCAAGCTGTTCTTCAATCTGCGTAGCCAGAAGCAGGGCCTGCAAGCGTTCACGCCGGACGAAATCGATCAGGTCGCGCGCGACCTGAATGTGAAGCGCGAAGACGTCATCGAGATGGAAACGCGCATGTCCGGCGGCGATATCGCCCTCGAAGGCCACAGCGACGATAGCGACAGCGCCAGCTTCGCCCCGATCGCCTACCTTGCCGACTCGCATCAGGAGCCGACGGCCGTGATCGCTGCCCGCGAACGCGACCATCTGCAAAGCGACGGTCTGCAAACGGCGCTGGGCCGTCTGGACCCGCGCAGCCGCCGCATCATCGAAGCCCGCTGGCTGTCGGTGGAAGACGACGGCAGCGGCGGCGCCACGCTGCACGAACTGGCTGACGAATTCGGCGTCTCCGCCGAGCGCATCCGCCAGATCGAGGCCGCCGCAATGAAGAAAATGAAGGGTGCGCTGCAAGCGTTTGCGTAATCCCGGCTGACATCGGCGCGCGTCTGCTTTAGGACGTGCGACACGATGTCACAGCGGCGCCCCACGGCGTCGCCTGAACACAGCAAAGCCCCGCGATGATTCGCGGGGCTTTTTGCTTTCTGGCGCCGGGCAAAGTTCGCAGACCAATTGCTTAGGACTTGATGCATCGCAAGGTCTACCGGCAGACCGGCCGATAGAATCGCTTCGTACGTGGCCATGCTACGTGCGAAGGACGGCCCGGGGGGCTGCCCGACGCGCCGGACCCTTGTCTCGAATCCGCTTCTCATCGACTGCCCGCCATGGCAGAAGATCCGCATCGAACCAGCGTCATCTGCGTGTCATCCGCCCTCATCCGCCGCGGTTTGACATTTTTAAGCGATAAGGCACAATGCCTCGGAAGTCGACGCTGTTTCCAACACACGACTTTCGACGCCAGGAGCCGTCACGGATGGACACCCACTCTCCTAGCAGTCCGAAGCCTCCCGCCACGGCCACGTCTTCGGCGGTGTCGCATTCCGCCCTTACCACCTGGCTGATCAGGCGCTGGCGTACCCGCCCTTCCCGTTTCATGCTCGAAATCCTGATCGTTCTCGCGATCAAGGTAGTACTCCTTTTCATTCTGAAAAACGCGTTCTTCGACGCCCCGATGGCCAAGCACATGTACTTGCCGCCGGACGTCGTGGCCCGCGCCCTGATCGGGCCGCCCGCCGCAGAAACGCCATCCCCCACCCCAAGTCAAGGTGTCCGCCATGATCAGTAGCGAAGTCGTTGACCTCTCGCGCTTGCAGTTCGCCATAACGGCGCTGTATCACTTTCTGTTCGTCCCGCTCACGCTGGGTCTGTCGTGGCTGCTTGTCATCATGGAGTCGGTCTATGTGATGACCGGCAAGCAGATCTACAAGGACATGACCCAGTTCTGGGGCAAGCTCTTCCTGATCAACTTCGCCATGGGCGTGACCACCGGTCTCACGCTCGAATTCCAGTTCGGCACCAATTGGGCGTACTACTCGCACTACGTCGGTGACATCTTCGGGGTGCCACTCGCCATCGAAGGCCTGATGGCGTTCTTCCTCGAAGCCACCTTCGTCGGCCTGTTCTTCTTCGGCTGGAACAAGCTCTCTCGTATCGGCCACCTGGCCACCACCTTCGCGGTGGCCCTCGGCTCGAACCTCTCGGCGTTGTGGATTCTCGTGGCCAACGGCTGGATGAACAATCCGGTCGGCGCGCACTTCAACTACGAAACCATGCGCATGGAGCTGAACAGCATCTGGGACGTGATCTTCAACCCGGTCGCGCAGGTGAAGTTCGTGCATACGCTCTCTGCGGGCTACGTCACTGCTGCCATGTTCGTTCTTGGTATCTCGGCGTGGTATCTGCTCAAGCGTCGCGACGTGCCGTTTGCGCTGCGATCGTTTGCGGTCGCCGCCGGCTTCGGCCTCGCCTCGACGCTGTCGGTGATCGTGCTCGGCGACGAGTCGGGCTACACCACGGGTGAAGTGCAGAAGGTCAAGCTCGCCGCCATCGAAGCCGAATGGGAAACGGCCAAGCCGCCTGCATCGTTCACGCTGTTCGGGTTCCCGAACCAGAAAGAGGAACGCACCGACTTCGCCGTGAAGATTCCTTGGGCGATGGGTCTGATTGCCACGCGCTCGGCCGATACGCCGGTCATCGGTCTCACGCAACTGCGTGACGAGCACAAGGACAACATCAAGCGCGGCATGATCGCCTTCGCCGCGCTCGAGAAGCTGCGCAATGGCGACACGTCGCCTGCCGTGCGTGCCGAGTTCGACAAGTACAAGGACGATCTGGGCTACGGTCTGCTGCTCAAGAAGTACACGCCGAATGTGGTCGATGCCACGCCCGAGCAGATTCACATGGCCGCGAACGACACCATTCCGCCGGTCGCGCCGGTGTTCTGGTCGTTCCGCATCATGGTCGGCCTGGGCTTCCTGTTCCTGTTCACGTTCCTGTGGGCGTTCTGGCTGTGTGCGCGCCGCCGCTTGCTCAAGCCGCGTTCGGCCTGGTTCCTGCGATGGACGGTGTGGGCCATTCCGCTGCCTTGGCTGGCCGCTGAATTCGGCTGGATCGTTGCTGAAATGGGCCGTCAGCCGTGGACCATCGCCGGCATTCTGCCGACCCATCTCTCGACGTCGTCGCTCTCGGCGGGCGATCTGTATCTGAGCCTCGCGGGCTTCATCATTTTCTACACCGCGTTGCTCATCATCGAGATGTTCCTGATGGTGAAGTACGTCAAGCTCGGCCCGTCGTCGCTGCATACCGGCCGCTACCACTTCGAGACGGAAGACGGTGCGAGCGGGGCCATTGGCCGCGACCGTCCGGCCTCGGTCTGATCGTCAGGGAGAAACCACATCATGATGATCGATTACACCGTACTCAAGCTGATCTGGTGGGTGCTCATCGGCGTGCTGCTGATCGGCTTCGCCTTCTTCGACGGCTTCGACATGGGCACCGGCACGCTGCTGCCCTTCCTTGGCAAAACCGACGCCGAGCGCCGCGTCATCATCAACACCGTTGCCCCCACTTGGGAAGGCAATCAAGTCTGGTTCGTGACGGCAGGCGGCGCGATGTTTGCCGCGTGGCCGCTGGTGTATGCCGCCGCGTTCTCGGGGCTCTACTGGGCGCTGCTGCTCGTGCTCTTTGCGTTGTTCCTGCGACCGGTCGGCTTCGACTATCGAAATAAGTTGCCGAGCGCACGCTGGCGCACGTCGTGGGACTGGGCGCTGTTCGTCGGCAGCGTGGTGCCGTCGCTGGTGTTTGGCGTAGCGTTCGGCAATCTACTGCTTGGCCTGCCGTTCTCGTACGACAACACGCTGCGCTCCACGTACACCGGCTCGTTCTGGGCATTACTCAACCCGTTCGCGCTGCTGTGCGGTCTGGTCAGCGTACTCATGCTGGTCACGCACGGCGCGGCGCACCTGCGCATGAAGGCCGATCCGCTGGTGGCCGAGCGCGCGGGCCGCATCATGCGGATGACGGCACTGGGTACGTTGCTGCTGTTCCTCGTCGCAGGGGTGCTCGTCGCCACGCACGTCGACGGCTTCGCCATCACGCAGATGGCCTCGACCGGCGCGCCGGCCAACCCGCTCATGAAGCAGGTCACCACTGGCCCCGGCCTGTGGCTCACCAACTACCACACGTATCCGTGGATGATCGCGGCGCCCGTCGTCGCTTGCTTGTGCGCGTTGCTGGCAGCGTTGCTCGCCACGAGCCGTGCTTACGCGTGGACGTTCGTGATCACCGGGCTGATGATGGCCGGCATCATCCTCACGGCGGGCTTCTCGATGTTCCCGTTCGTGATGCCGTCGTCCACCGCGCCGGGCAGCAGCCTGACGCTCTGGGATGCCAGTTCGAGCCAGCTCACGCTGCAAATCATGTTGATCGCCGTCGTTGTCTTCCTGCCGATCGTGCTCGCCTACACCGGCTGGGTGTACCGCGTGGTTCGCGGTCGCGTGACGATCGACGAGGTCAACGAAAACCCGCACACGATGTACTGATCAAGGAGCTGCGACATGTGGTATTTCTCTTGGGTTCTCGGCCTTGGCCTCGCGCTCGCGTTCGGCATCATCAACGTGATGTGGTTCGAAGCGCACGACGATCTCGAACGACGTAGTCAGGAAGGTAGCTGAACGTCGAACGCGCCCCTCGGGGCGCGTTTTTTCTTGGTATGGCACAAAGACCGAAACCGCGCGTGCGGCGACCAAGCCCGCGCGACACGCACGCAGTACCGTGGCGCCTCTCTGACTGAAACGATGAGGTTTGCCATGCTCCCGACACCCTCCGCCGCTGCCGCGTCTGTTTCCGCTTCCGAGCGCTGCGACGTGTGCCAGCGACTCAAGGCCTCGCCCACCTTCGAATATCTCGACCACGTGGCACGCAGCCAGCGCGGCACACCGGTTCTCAACCGCACGCCGTCGCAACTCTCCTGCCTGAAACTGGTTCTCGACATGCCATATGCGGCGCTACGGGCCGAACATCTGATCAATACCGGCATGCCGCCCGAGGGGGCCGCCGATCTTGTCGCACGCCTGAGTCAATGCCCTGCTGGCGAATTGCAGCGACGCATTCAAGCCACGCCGACACTGCGCGACTGGTTTGATCACATCGCCCTGCCGCCCCCTGCCGGGCTGGACGAGGCCTCGCTGATCCTGTCGCTACGGGTGCTTCAGTTGTTCGCGCACCCGACCAGCGTGCCGGTTGTATTCGACCCCAATCGCCGGACGGTCTCGCTGTTTTACGCACCCGGCCGTGCGCCGCAGGAAGGTGCCATTCCTGCCGACGGTGCCATACCGCGAATGCTGCTCGATGCTGCCGAATGTCTCGATCCCGACGCCCCCGCGTCTCGGGCCAGTCGTACGGCACTGGACCTGCTCGTACGTACCAACGACATCGACGGTCGCCGCCAACGCTCCCCCTTCTGGCAATGCGATTCCGACTATTGGTGGCACGGAGGCGACGTGGTGCGCTCCGTCTCGACCCAGCTCACCCCGGAATTCGAAACTTGGCTGGAAGCGCGACGCGATACCGCGGTTTCACACAGCTTCTTTCATACCCACCGGGAATTGATTGCCGCCAATGCCCAGCGACGCAATGAGATGCTGCACCCAGCATCCGAGTAACCTCACTACGGATAAGCATCGACGACAGACGTAAAAAGGGCGGCTCCAGGCCGCCCTTTCTTACTGCCAATCACCGCGAAACACTACCCATCGGAAATCCGGTGCGTGCCAGAATCTCCGCCGCGCTTAGCTCAACAGCGTCTTCAGATCCTGCGCCATCGCGTCGACCGGCTCGTCCGGACGCATGAACAGACGCAGTTGTCCCTTCGGGTCGAAGACATAAATGCCGGCGGTATGGTCGATGGTGTAGTTGGTCGGCGTCGAGCCTTCCACCTTGTTGACCACCACGCGGAACGACTTGGTCACTTGCTTGAGCGCCGCATCGTCCGCCGGGCGCAGCCCCACGAACGCCGGGTTGAACGCCGGCACATACTGCCCCATCAATTCCGCCGTGTCTCGCTGCGGATCGACGGTCACGAAAAGCACCTGCACGTTCTGCGCGTCCGGGCCGAGCTTCTGCATCACCTGATTGAGTTCGGCCATCGTGGTCGGGCACACATCCGGGCAATGCGTGTAGCCGAAGAACATCACCACGGCTTTGCCCTTGTAATCGGCGAGCGTGCGCGTTTTGCCCTGCGGGTCGAGCAACGAGAAGTCCTGCGCGAACTCCTTGTTACCGGTGATATCGAGACTCTGGAACGTCGGACCGTCCTTGCCGCAGGCGGCGAGCAAAACGGTAAGCCCCATCAGAAACATCGCGCGGCGCAACCAGATGACAGCAAGCTTCATGAAGAAATGACCCCGAAACGTATGGAATTGATGGCCTGAAAAGACAACAGGCGCGTCGGCAGAGAAAACCGTACGCGCCTATCATCGTCCGCACCCGGCCGTGGCCGGATACCGTTCAGACACTTAACCGAGCAAATAGATCTGCACGTAGTGATCGATCAGCAACGCGGCGAACAGCAGCGAGAGGTAGACGATCGAATAGCGGAACATCGAGCGCGAGAGCGCATCGGAATAGTTGCGCCACAACTTGATCGCGTAGCCCAGGAAGATGCCCGAGAGCACGACCGCCGAGGCGAGGTACAAATAACCGCTCATGCGATGCGCAAACGGCAGCAGCGACACGGCAAACAGCACCACGCTATAAAGCAGAATCTGAAGACGCGTGTACTTTTCGCCGTGCGTATTCGGCAGCATCGGCAGGCCGGAATTCACGTAGTCCTGACGGCGATAGAGCGCAAGCGCCCAGAAGTGCGGCGGCGTCCAGACGAAGATGATGAGCACCAGAATCCACGCATCGGCCGGCACGGCGCCGGTCACGGCGGCCCAGCCGAGGGCCGGCGGCATCGCACCCGCAGCACCGCCGATCACGATGTTCTGCGGCGTCGAGGGCTTCAGGATGATGGTGTAGATGAGGGCGTAGCCGACGAAGGTGCCGAGCGTGAGCCACATCGTGAGCGCGTTGGTGTACGTGTAGAGCACCACCATGCCGGCAGCACCCAGAATCGTCGAGAAGACGATGATCTGCCACGGTGCGATTTCACCCCGGGCGGACGGACGCCACGCGGTGCGGCGCATGAGCGCGTCGACGCGTTGCTCGATCAGGCAGTTCACGGCGAAAGCGGAACCGGCGAGCAGCCAGATACCGATGGTGCCGCCAATCAGCACCTGCCACGGCACCATACCGCGCGTGGACAGGAACATGCCGATGACGGCGCAGAACACGGCGAGCTGCGTCACACGGGGCTTGGTCAACGCCCAGTATTGTGCGATACGGCTAGACGGCGGATGGGGAAGGGTCGTGCTTTTCATACACTCAGAGGCAATGCGCTACGCCGAGCCAGTCGGGGCGCCAGCGAGTGGTGCGGCAGCCGGCTCCGCTGCGGGGAGGGGCTTCTGGCGGGCGGGATCGGCAGACGAATCCAGGGGACTCAGATCAGCCGAAACAGACGCCGCCCGGGCGGCGCGAATGCGGTAGTTTAACATAACAAGCAATAGCAGCAGGACCGCCGCCCCACCGTTGTGCGCAATGGCGTTCAGCAACGGCCACTGGAAAACGATGTTCGACAGCCCCGTCGCAAACTGCACGAGGACAAGCATAAATACCAGAGTTGCGGGCCGCCGTAGCGCGGCATGTCGTCGCAGGCGCGTCGCCAGCCAGCCCAGATAAAGCACCACGATCACCGCGAACGTCCGGTGCGCCCAGTGAATCGCGACGAGGGCGTCCATCGGAATGACCTCCCCGCCGGCCGTCTTGCCCAGCTCACGCCAGAGCTTGAAGCCGTTGTGGAAGTCCATCGACGGCACCCACTGACCTTGACACGTTGGGAAGTCAGTACAGGCAAGCACGGCGTAGTTGGTACTCACCCAGCCACCCAGCGCAATCTGGAACACCAGCAATGCCAGCCCGATCAGCGCCGCCCAGCGCCAGCGCAACGCACTGGGATCCGCCGCAATACGTGACGCAGGCACCTGACTCGACGCGAGCCACGCCAGCGAGCCCAGCAAAGTGAGCGCCAGCATCAGGTGCGTCGTAACGATCACCGGCTGGAGCTTCATGGTGACCGTCCAGGCGCCGAACGCGCCTTGCACGCACACGAGCACGAACAGCCACGTGGCGAGCCACGGCGACTGCACCGGCACGTGTCCTGGTGTGCGCCCTTGCAACGCGGCGTCGCGGCGCCCGCGGGCTTTCAGCCATTTCGTCCAGGCCATCACCATCAGTACGATGATCAGCACGCCCACTGCCATGGCGAAATACCGGTGGATCATCTCGATCCACGCCTTGACGAACGTCACCGGCCCGGTCGGCAGCATCAACTGTGCCGCGTGAATGTCGGCATGCGCCGCAAACGGCGACGACGTCCCGTAGCAGCCCGGCCAGTCGGGACAGCCAAGCCCCGAATCCGTCAGGCGCGTGAAACCGCCGAACATGATCAGGTCCAGCGTGAGAAAGGTCGTCACCCAAGCCAGTTTGCGGTACTTGTCGGCGTCGCGGCGCAGCAGCACCCAGCCCAGCGGCAGCACCGCGATACACAGGCCGATGAAGCCCAGTTCCAGAAGGTAAAGCATCGGTTTTACGTCAATCCTTCGTCATGTCCGGCGCGTGCTCGCAGCCGAATTTCCGTCATACGGTCAGCGACCGCCCTTGCCCCAGCCCTCGCGCCGGTCAACCCGTACCCGACCACTTCAGCAGTCGCGTGAGGTCGCTCTTGATGCGGCCCGGGTCGGGGTTCTTCGGAAACGCCATCATCAGATTGCCCAGCGGGTCGACCAGATAGATGTGATCGCGCAGGCCGGTGCCCTCTTGCGTCGGCAGCCAGTTGGCCAATGCCACCGGGTCGGCGCGCAAACGGCGCGTGTCTTCGTAGGCCGTGTCGAGCTTGTCCGAGACGGCGTTGTCGTCCGTCACCAGCCAGATCGTTTCCACGCGCGTACGCTCGTTGCCCTGCAACACGCGGATCTGCCGCATGTAGAAGAGCTTGCTCACACAATTCTCATCGCACGCCGCCGTGTCCGCGCTGATCAGCAGCCACTTGCCCTTGAGGGACGTCAGCGGCAGGGTCTCGTTGGTCTCGTCGTCGCGTACGACCAGTGCAGGCAGCGGACGCTGCGGCTCGATCAGCTTGCCGTACGACGACGTGCCGCCCTGCGGCTTGAACACGAAATACATCAGGTAAGCCGCCACGGCCGGTGCCGCGCACACGGCGAACAGCAGCACCAGCATGCGCCGCGCCTTGCGGCGTTGCACCGGGTCGATCGCCGGTGTCGTGGGTGCGGATTTGGCCTGCCCGCTGGTCACATCTGCACTCATATCCGCCTCATGTTCTGCGCTGGGTTTGCCAGCCGACGGCCGCGCTTGTATGCCAGACGCAGCCCCAACAGCGCGAGGATCAGCGACATGCCGAACCACTGCGCCATATAACCATAGTTGCGATCTGCGCCACTTGCCGGTGCCGGCCAGTCGCGCAGCAGATGATCGCCCGTGTCGTTCGTCTGCATGATCACGAACGGCTGTAACGGCAAGCCGGTCTCGCGCGCGTAATCGCCCGCGTCGAGATTCTGCCGGATCATCAACCCTGCCGCCGAGCCGCCATGCCCCAGTTCGAAGGCGCGTGACGGATCAGGTTGGGCCAGGCCCTCGATCGTCACGTCGCCCGCGGGTGTGGGATACGGCATGATCGCGGCGCGATCGCGCAAGTCGCGCGGCAGCCAGCCACGGTTCACCAGCACGACGCGCTCCGGCGTGACCTGCAACGCCATCACCACGTAGAACCCCGGGAGTTCGTTGCGCGGACGGTTATCCAGATACACCACGCGATTCTGGAGAAAATGCCCGGTCACGCGAACACGCCGGTTGGCAACGTCGGACAACGCATAAGCGCGCGCGTTCGGGCCACGCTCAAGCTCGATCACCGGCGCGTGCTCAGCCTGTTCGATCTGCGCCTGACGGTCCAGCCGCAGATGAGCGCGGCCGTATTGCCACACGCCCAGCGCAGCGGTCAGCGCCACGCCCAGCACAATCAGCAGCGCCGGCACGGGCCGCATGCCGCGAAAAAGGGTTTTCAACACTTACGTTCCTTGTCTGGCAGCGCGTGAGAGCCCTCGCGCACACTGCATTGCAGCGTGCCAGCCGGGGCTCGTTGCCCGATAATGACGCATTCCCGTCATCCAGCCGATCATGCGCATTCTCGTTGCCATCGCCTTCATCTTGATTCTCGGCAGTCTGGCGTCCGCATTGTTTTTCATGATGCGGGACAAGGGCCGATCCAATCGCACCGTCCATTCACTCATGGTGCGCGTCGGCCTGTCGGTGACGCTGTTTCTGCTCATCCTGTTTGCCAACTGGATGGGCTGGATTCACAGCACGGGCATACGATACTGAGTCCCGCGCGCGAGCCCTGCGGCAAATCGCCGCACCCATCGTCTACCTCTCGAGCGGATCGAAACCCGGGCGCAGTGACGTTCAGCAAACGTTCGTCACGGCTCGCGTCGACGCCCCGGCCCACCCCGCGCGCATTGCTGCGACATATGGCCGCATTCTCGGCGGCGTCCTGACGCATTCCCCGCATTCCCCACATTCCCGCTTCGCGAACGCTGCAAACAGAAACGCCGCCGGAATCCGGCGGCGTGTCACACCGATCGATACGCGATTCGATACGGCGTTAGGCCATCAGAGCCAGTACACCACGACGTACAGACCCAGCCACACGACGTCCACAAAGTGCCAGTACCAAGCGGCGCCTTCGAAGCCGAAGTGATGCTCCGGCGTGAAGTGGCCCTTGATCAGGCGAATCAGCATGACAGAGAGCATGATCGCGCCCAGCATCACGTGGAAGCCGTGGAAACCCGTGAGCAGGAAGAACGTCGAGCCATACACGCCCGAGGTCAGCTTCAGGTTCAGCTCGGTGTAGGCGTGGTGATACTCATACGCTTGGAAGCCCAGGAACACGAAGCCCAGCACGACCGTGGCGAACAGCCAGAAGATCGCGCTGCCACGATGATTCGCACGCAAGGCATGGTGCGAAATCGTGAGCGTGACGCCCGAGGTCAGCAGCAGTGCCGTGTTGAGCGTCGGGATCGGCCACGGGCCCATCGTCTCGAACGCATCGACCACACCGGCCGGGCCGGCGTTCGGCCACACAGCGGTGAAGTCGGGCCAGAGCAGCTTGTTGTCGAGATCGCCGAGCCACGGCATCGCCAGCGTGCGCGCATAGAACAATGCGCCAAAGAACGCGGCGAAGAACATCACCTCGGAGAAGATGAACCAGCTCATCCCCCAGCGATACGAGACGTCGATGCGCTTGCTGTAAAGCCCGCCCTCCGACTCGGCAATCGAATCGCCGAACCATGAACGCAAAACCCACAGCACCCACAGCAGGCCGGCCAGTGCCGTCCACGGGGCCCACGGCAGCCCGTTGACCCACGCGGCAGCCGAGCCGAGCACCACCAGCAGGCCGATGCTGCAATTGACCGGGTGGCGCGATGGCGCCGGTACGAAGTAATAAGGCGCCGTTTGGTGTTGACCACTCATTCTTATCTCTCCAGGCTTGGTTCTCTTTGTCTGAATCACGTCGCGAGGCGGATGGCGAGCTTCGCCAGCAGCACCAGCGCCACCACGAACAGGATGCCCCCGATCAGTCCCGCGATAATCAGATGCACAGGGTTGAGCTGCGCCATGTCGCGGTCGTGATCACGCCCCTTGCGCACGCCGAAGAACGACCAGAACACCGCTTTCACGGTCTGGACAAACGACAGCTTGCGACGGGTCGCCTCCTTGAGGTCATCCATTGCTGCCCTTGCCTCCGCTTCCACCCGTTAGCGCACCCGGCGCCGTCGCCGGGGCGTTCGACACATCCGCACGCTGATTGGCGTCGGCTTTGCCGAGATCGAAAAAAGTGTAGGACAGCGTAATCGTCGTCACATCTTTTGGCAGCTTCGTGTCCACCACGAACACCACCGGAAATTCCTTGGCCTCACCGGCCCTGAGCGTCTGCTGCGTGAAGCAGAAACACTCGATCTTCTTGAAGTAGCTCGCCGCCTGCGCTGGGGCATAGCTCGGAATCGCCTGCGCCCGAACCTCATGCGGTTGCTGGTTCGCCACTTCGTACTCGATCGTCGCAATCTGCCCCGGGTGAACGGTCAGACTGCTCTTGGCCGGTTTGAACCGCAACGGCCCCTGCGCATTCGCATCGAACTCGACAATGATCGTGCGGCTCTCGTCGACTTGCGAATTGCGCGCGGTCAGCTCGTTCGTGCGATCGCCCAGTTGGTTGATGCCCACGAGATCGCAGAACGCGCGGTAGAACGGCACCATGGCGTAGCCGAAACCGAACATCACCGCGACCAGCAGCAACAACTTGCTGAAGGTGCGCACATTGAGCCGCCGCATACCAACCATATTCATCCTTTTCCATCTCGCCGAACGCCGGTTGCCCCGCGTCAGATCCCGCCCAGCAACTTGGCCTTGATCATCACGCCGAAGAAGAAAATCGCGACCACCGACGCCAGAATCAATCCGGTGCGCAGGTTCTTTGCGCGCTGTTCACGTGCGAGTGCCATGTTCAATGCACCTTCGGCGGCGTCTCAAACGTGTGGAACGGGGCCGGGCTCGGCACGGTCCACTCGAGACCTTCGGCGCCATCCCACGGCTTGGCTTCTGCCGCCGGACCACTACGCCACGTCGGCAGCGCGATGCAGAACAGGAAGTACACCTGCATCAGGCCGAAACCGAACGCGCCGATCGTCGCGATCTGGTTGAAGTCCGTGAACTGCGCCGGGTAGTCGGCATAGCGACGCGGCATGCCGGCCAGCCCCAGGAAGTGCATCGGGAAGAACGTCACGTTGAACGTGATGAGCGAGCCCCAGAAGTGGAACTTGCCGCGCCACTCGTTGTACATGTGGCCTGTCCACTTCGGCACCCAGTAATAGAACCCTGAGAAGAGCGCGAATAGTGAACCGGCCACTAGCACATAGTGGAAGTGCGCCACCACGTAGTAAGTGCCGTGCATCTGAATGTCGAGCGGTGCCAGCGAGAGGATCAGGCCGGTGAAGCCGCCCATCGTGAACACGAACAGGAAGCCCACGGCGAAGAGCATCGGCGTCTCGAACGTGAGCGCGCCCTTCCACATGGTGGCGACCCAGTTGAACACCTTCACGCCGGTGGGCACCGAGATGAGCATCGTCGCGTACATGAAGAACAACTGGCCCGTGACCGGCATGCCGGTCACGAACATGTGGTGCGCCCACACCATGAACGAGAGAATCGCGATCGACGCCGTGGCGTACACCATCGAGCTATAGCCGAACAGCGGCTTGCGCGAGAACGCCGGAATCACCTGCGAGACGATCCCGAACGCCGGCAAGATCATGATGTACACCTCGGGGTGACCGAAGAACCAGAAAATATGCTGGTACATCACCGGATCGCCGCCGCCTGCTGCATTGAAGAACGACGTGCCGAAGTGACGGTCCGTGAGCAGCATCGTGATCGCGCCTGCGAGCACCGGCATCACGGCGATGAGCAGGTAGGCGGTGATCAGCCACGTCCACACGAACATCGGCATCTTCATGAGCGTCATGCCCGGCGCGCGCATGTTCAGAATGGTCACGATGATGTTGATCGCGCCCATGATCGACGAGGCGCCGAGAATGTGCGCGCCGAAGATCGCCAGATCCTGGCCCGGCCCCATCTGCACCGACAGCGGCGCGTACATCGTCCAGCCGGCTGCCGTGGCACCGCCCGGCACGAGGAACGACGAAATCAGCAGCAGACCGCCGACCGGCAGCAGCCAGAAGCTGAAGTTGTTCATCCGCGCGAAGGCCATGTCCGACGCACCGATCTGCAACGGGATCATCCAGTTCGCAAACCCCACGAACGCCGGCATGATCGCGCCGAAAATCATCACCAGCCCGTGCATCGTGGTGAGCTGATTGAAAAACTCCGGACGAATGAATTGCAGGCCCGGTTCAAACAATTCCGCACGGATCATCAACGCCATCACGCCGCCCGAGAGCAGCATGACGAACGAGAAGATCATGTACATCGTGCCGATGTCCTTGTGATTCGTCGCGAACAGCCAGCGACGCCATCCGTGCGGATGGTCGTGCGCGTGATCGTCGTGACCCGCCACGTGATCGTGAGCGATGGAACTCATACCCAATCTCCTTCCTCGACTTGGTCGAACGGCACTTAACTATTCTTCGCTGCGCGCACAGCGTTGGCGGCATCACCGGCATTGGCCGACTTGTTGCCACGCGCTTCGCGCACCTGTGCCGGCTGAACGACGTCGCCGGTCTTGTTGCTCCACGAGTTGCGCTCGAACGTAATCACGGCGGCCAACTCCACATCGTTCAGATGCGACCAGTTCGGCATCGCATTCTTGCCATGCAGCACGATGCTGATGTGATCGGCCACCGGGCCCGTCACGATCTTCCCGCCATCGAGTGCCGGGAAGGCACCGCCGCCCTTGCCGTTCGGCTGGTGGCAAACCGCGCAGTTCGAGGCGTAGACCTTCTGACCACGCTCCATGAGTTCTGCCACGGTGTAGGTCTTGTTGGGATCGTCGGCGGAGGCCGCCATCAACTTCTTCTGCGCGTCGACCCACTTGGTGTAGTCCTCTTCCGAGACGACCTTCACCACGACCGGCATGTATGCGTGTTCCTTGCCACACAACTCGGTACAGAAGCCGCGATACTCGCCCACCTTCTCGGCCTTGAACCACGTGTCGCGCACGAAGCCGGGAATCGCATCCTGCTTGATACCGAAGGCCGGCACGTAGAACGAGTGAATCACGTCGTTGGCCGTCGTGATCAGGCGCACCTTCTTGTTGACCGGCACGACCATCGGGTTATCGACTTCTTGCAGGTATGTGTTGCTCTTGGGTTCCTGACCGTCGATCTGGCTGCGCGGCGTGCTGAGCGTCGAGAGGAACTTGATGCCCTCGCCGTCGCCCTTGAGGTAGTCGTAGCCCCACTTCCACTGGTAGCCGGTGACTTTGATGGTCAGGTCGGCGTTGGTGGTGTCCTTCATCGCCACCACGGTTTTCGTGGCAGGCAGCGCCATCAGAATCACGATGATGAACGGCACGACCGTCCAGATCACCTCGACCGTGGTGCTTTCATGGAAATTCGCGGGCTGATGGCCCTTGGATTTGCGGTGCTTGATGATCGAATAGAACATCACGCCGAACACGCCGATGAAGATCACCAGACAGATGATCAGCATCATGGTGTGCAGGCTGTGAAGCTCTTCCGCAAGCTTGGTGACCGGCGGCTGGAAGTTGAGCTCGTTGACGGCCGGTCCCCCCGGCATATCGGAGACCGCCGCCACTGCCAGTGCCGGAGCGCCGGCGAGCAGTGAGGCGCCCGCAAGGAAAGCCGCCAGGGCATGTTTCGTTTTTTTCATAGCTTCCTTACCCAAAATTACCATCCAAATCCTCCCTGGCGGTCGCCCGAGATCGTCTCCATCTCTCTCAGGCCTCTTGGGCAAGACAACGGCGCAGCTCGCGCGCAAACGTTTCGCGGCGATGCGGCGCAAGGTAGGAACCGACAGTGACCGAGCGGCTGCCCGAGCGCAAGGTGATGCGCAAACGCGGCGGCTTCTCGATGTCGATGCGCACCCAGCGGGGATTGAACTCGTATTGCGTCAACCTCTGTGCTGAACGTTGCTCGACCACAAGGCTCACGGGCGACAACCGAATGACCTCGTAATCTGTGGCATGCCGGGCATGAATGACGAACGCAACGCCCACCACGAGCAAGTCCAGGCCTGTGAACGGCAAGACCAACCACCCACCGCGCCACGCCGCAATCAAGGCAACACCCAGCGACACGGCGGCCAACGACAGGTAGAACAGGACAAACTGGCGCGGCGATATCGCGCAGTTGCGCTTGTGCTTCCATTCCTTCGTCACCGATCCGGCTTCGGAAGAAGAGGCTGCGAGCATCGCCGTCACCCGTGGGGCATTTTGGGTCTTTCATGTCCGACGGCCGGGAACTAGTTACGTCCGGGCCGCGACAAACTGCCGCATTATAGAACGCGCCTTCTCGAAGCGACAACATTGATACCGAGTATTTGGCGCGCCATAGCATCCTCCTGAACTCATTGATGCAAAAGGGAAATCCGGTTATTCCCTTAGCTGGCGAAGCGCGCGCGGAAGCGTCTACGGGATACTCCCTATGCTTTGCACGTTTGACACATTGCAACACGACACAAGTCATTGCGGTGTCCTGAATAGCCCGTCGCCGATCTTGTCAAACACCGCTCACCGCATCACCGATTGACTCGGTCGTGACACATTCGCCGTCGCCTGCCGATCCATCGCGCGCGTTACGATGTGATGCAATGCGGGATTCGTCCGATATCCATCAACAGTAGACGTTGCACCGGATTTCGCGTGCGACGTTATGTCGCGCCCTTCGCCGGGTCGCGCCGTGACAACACTGCTGCGATGCCGCGACGGCGGTGGCGGGCCGCCTGTGTTCTCGCGTGCTACAAGCGATGCATGTTCCCTACATGAACGCCGATGCCGGCGAAACGATGCCATGCGTTGCGCGATCCTTCACGCGTTTGCCGACGGTCTGCAAACGCTTCAGACGGCCTCCGATTTCGACGCACTGCACGCGACGCTGCAATCGCTGTGCGGTCTGCTCAGACAACGCTACTTCCGCTATCAGGGGCAGTTCACGTTGCCACGCGGCGATGCGGCGGCGCCTGACGTCTCCAACTACCCCGAATCGTGGCAGCGCCGTTATAACGAATGCGGCTATGCCGCCCTCGACCCCGTGCTCGCACGAGCGCGCACGCAGATGACACCCGTTGAGTGGGCGCCTGACTTGTTCGCAACACCGGAAGCTTCGCGTTTTCGCCGTGAGCAAACGGCGGCGGGCCTTTGCACGGGCGTGACGTATCCGGTGTTTGCGCCATCCGGCGCGGCGGGCATGTTGAGTCTTGCCGCCTCGGATGCCCGCCCGCGCCCGCGTTTGCGGGCCTGGACGCAACACCTCGGTGCAGCGCTGGCGACGCATGTGCACGATGCCGCGTGGCGTATCGTGCAACGCGAGGCCGCGCGCGCTTCACCACCGGCGCTGACACCACGAGAGCGCGAATGCCTGCAATGGGTGGCACGCGGCAAGACGTCATGGGAAATTGGCCGCATCCTGACGATCTCGGAACACGGCGTGGTCTTTCATCTGCGCAGTGTGATGCGCAAGTTCGAGGTATCGAGCCGGCACCGCGCGGCAAAACTGGCCAGCGAGTACGGTTTGCTCGACGAAGTGCATTGAGGCCGGAGACGTCGCGGCGTAGCTGCATTTCGACGCTCGAGACGCCGCGACGATGCTGCCGCCTGGTTTGTGCGCGCCATCTCCGACGAACTGACATCACGCGAAGCGGCGCAATCTCGTGACACAGTTCGGCATCATGTTGGCGACATAGATATCGCCCCGCGCATCGACGGCAAGACCATGACCGATCGCGCCGAATGTTCGGCAGCGCCCGATCAGTTGTCCGCTCGGCGTGTAGGCGCAGAGGCGCGGTGTCTGATCGGTCACATAGAGAACGCCGTCGTGCCCGATGGCGATGGCGGTAGGCAAATGCAGTCCGCTAATTTCACCGCACCATTCGCCTTCGAAAGAGAAGCATTGCACGCGATGATTCTCGCGATCCACGACCCATGCCCGATCCTCCGCGTCGATGGCGATCGCATGCGGATTGCTGAAGCGCCCGCGCTCGCCCCCGATGCCGCCCCAACTGCGAAGATGGCGCCCTTGTGACGAGAATCGGTGAACGTGCGAATTGCCATAGCCGTCCGAGACCCAGATCTCGCCGCTAGACGTCACCGCGACGCCGGTCGGATGGTTGAACGGCTCGCGCCATCTCGGCTCGTCCGCGATGCCCAGCGTGATATCGAGTCCACCATCGGTATCGAAGCGATGCACGCAGTGCCGATCCGAATCCACAAGATGCAGTCGTCCTTGCGAATCGAAGCAAGCGCTATGACCGTGTGTCGTGGCGTCGTACTGCCAGTGGCCACGCGCCTGACCATCGTCGCCAAACCATCTCACGACAGGATCGCCACGCATGATCAGTGCAACGCCTAGCGTCGGGTGAATCGCAACATCGGAGACAAACGCGCGGCTCAGATCCTCCCCGGAAAACGGTGCAACGTCGACGTGATAGCGGCGCGCGCCCAACGCCACGACACGCGCTTCACTACACGCGGGTGCGGCGGTCACCCACCGCGAGACGGCTCGACCAACGCGACGATATCGGCAAGAGCGGTTCGTAACGCCACATGCCCGTTCCACAAAAGGAAGCGACGATGTCGGCCGCCGAAGGTTGCTCGTCCTCCCCGCAACGATTCCTCTCGATGCGCAGGTTGTGTCCGCACAGGGGGCATAGATAACAAATCGTGCCCCAGTCTTGCGGTTCGGCGCACCGCACACAAACGTACCGGTACGAGAACGTCATGCCAGACACCCCGGATTGAGCAGATGTGCCATCACGGCATTTTGCGCATGCAGGCGATTCGTCGCTTGTTGGAATACCCAGGATTGCGGCCCGTCGATGACCTCATCCGTCACTTCCTGCCCACGATCCGCAGGGAGGCAATGGAGGTACCCCGCATCGGGGGCGGCATGTCGCAGAACTTGTTCATCAACGCACCAGTCGCGATGCCGCTCGAACGCCGCAAGCATGGCGCGTTCATCCACCGCATCGCCGTGGCGCGTTGGCAGATGCGCAAGGCTGCACCACGATTTCGCATAGACGGCGTGCGCATCGGTCACACCATCGAGCAAGTCGTGCGTCACTCGCACGTTAGCGCCCGTCTGGTTCGCGAACTGTGTCGCTGCCTGCATGATCACGGGATCCAGTGCGAACGCAGGGGGATGCGCAAGCGTCACGTCCATGCCCGATTTCACGGCCGCAAGCAGCAGACTTTGCGGCACGGCGACGGGCTTGTGCCAGCTTCCCGAATACGCCCAACTGATACAGAGTCTGCGCCCCGTCAGGCCACCGAGTTGTTCGCGTAACGTCATGACGTCCGCCAGCGCCTGGCACGGATGAAAGCGATCGCACTCCAGGTTGATCACCGGCACGCTGGCCCATCGTGCGAAGGCTTCCAGATGCCGATGGGCACCGCCATACACCCAGCCGGCGGGCTCGCCATACATCCGGATGGCAATCGCATCACCGTACGACGACAGCACGCGGGCCCGCACTCTCTCGAATCACCCTGTCGGCAATGACTTCCTCAAGACCGACGGCACAGAGATGGTCTCGCCACGTCGGTAACTCCGGCGCGAGAAACGCCATCATCAATTCGGGAATCAGCGCGTCGAGAAACTCGCGTTCTGTGCAAGACAGTGTCGGCACCCACTCGCTGACGAAACGTACGAAGGCCGCCTGATGCCGCATTTCGTCGGACGCGTGGTCGGCCAACAGGACACGGACCGGTGGATAGACATCGTCCGACGCGCCCGCTCGTCGCAACGTGCCGGTAATCAGCGTTTCGGTGACCGATGCCGCCGCCATGATGGCCAGACCTCGGTAGGCCTGGGGCGCGGTCTCGCACAGTGACAGCACGCGAATGACAGCGAGAGACGGCCCTTGCGAGAGCACGTGCCCTGACTTCCTCTGCACATCGCGCCGGAACACCGAGAATCCTGTGCCTGTCATTTGCGGGAAACAACGCTGTATCCAGTCCGCGTCATAGACACCGTCCAGATACTTGTCGCCCATATCGGGCGCAATGGCGACGACCGTGTCATTGGCATCGATGCGGGCAGCTTCTCGTTGCACTGCGCACAGCACGCTGCCTGTCGAGCCGCCTGCGAAGTAGCCGCGATGCGCCAGCGCGTGACACATGCGGACCGTGTCGATCTCCGGGACATGCACGACGGCGTCGGGCAGCGACGGGTCGCAGAGCTCAGGGCGGCGACTGGTGCCCAGACCGGGAATGTGACGCCGCCCAGGCGCTTCGCCGAACGTGACGGACCCGACGGCGTCGACGGCGATCACCCGCGTCGTCGGATGATTCGCACGCACGTATCGGAGACATCCCATCAACGTCCCGGTGGTGCCGGCCCCAATGAACAAGTGATCGACCGTCCTGTAGGCGGCGAATATCTCCGGTGCCGTCCAGCGATAGTGCGCACGCCAGTTGCTCGGGTTCGCGTACTGGTTGATCCAGAGCCAGCGATCATCGCCGGCCAGTTGCTCGTGAATCCAGGCGATGCGCGTTGCGAGAAATCCGCCTTGAGCATCACGCCGGTCAACGCATACGACGCGTGCCCCCAGCGCTTGCATGGTGCGGACAGCGTGGTGCGACGTGTTGGGGTCCGTCACGCACGTGAAGCGATAGCCGCGATTCGCGCAGACCATCGCCAGCGCGACGCCCAGATTGCCCGACGACGATTCAATCAGCTGCGTGTCTTCGCGAATGCGGCCCTTCGCCTCAAGATCTTCGATCAGTTGCAGCGCTGGCTTGAGCTTGATCGACCCCGCCGCGTTGAGTCCCTCCAGCTTGAGGCGAACTGTCGCGGCGCACAGGCCGTGAATGTCGGTGAATACCGGTGCGGAGGGCCGCAGGAAAGCATCGGCCACGCGCAGCGCCGCCGTCTCGTTTGCCGTCTGGCCCGACAGGGTTTCGTGCGGATGCCCCACCATGCCTCTCCTGAAGTCTTGCCCGAAGGCAACGGAATGGCGTGGCTGACCGAAATGCTCGAAACCGTTCGCTCATGCACGCCGTGAAGCGTCATTTAAGCGAATGGCATCGACGCCGAACACCTGCATGCTCATGTAGGACGCAGGGTGCGGCGTATCAAGAAGAAGGGTGCGGAGGGGGGAAGAAGAGGGTCAGCGCGGACGGCCGCCGCGTCCGATGTCTTGCAGGCGGATCACGGCATTGCCGGCAGCGTCGGTCTTCTCAGGCACCTTCCACGCGTGCCCATAGACGAGTTCGAACGTCAGTGAAATCGTGCCGTCACTCCCGCGCTGGCGCTCCAGCGCGGCGCGCAGTGCGGCGATCCGGGCACGTCCGGTCAGGCCGTCACGACGCTCCGGCAGCGGATTTACCCCCAGCAAGCGGACATCACGCAACAACGTATCCGGCGTCTCGAAAGTCAGCGTGAGCCGCTCCATGTCGGTCACAGGCGTGTCGAAGCCGCTCGCGACCATCATGTCACCCAGATCGTGCATATCGGTCGGCTCAAGTCCGTGCGGCACATCGTCGACCTCCGCCCACGCCGCCCGCAGTTCACGCAGCGTGTCGGGGCCGTACGCGGAGAACATCAACAGACCGTCGGTACTCAACACACGATGCCATTCGGGAATCACACGATGCGGCTCGCGATACCAGTGCAGCGCAAGGTTGGACCAGACGAGATCGAAGGCACGCGGCGCGAACGGCAGCGCGGAGAAATCGGCCTGCACCACGCCATAAGGCGGGCTGCTGCGCAACAGTCGGCGCCAGCCGGTGGTCGCACCCGCCGCTGCCGCTGCGCTGACCATGCCGTACGACGCGTCGAGGCCGACGCGGTAGGCCTCCGGATAGCGCTCGCCAAAGGCCAGCAGGTCGCCACCCGTGCCGCAACCGATGTCCAGCACGCGCTTCGGTTTCAGCTTGATGTAGTCAAGCCGGCTCGCGAGGCGCGAGGCGACTTCTCGCATCAGGAAATCGGCGTCGGCCCATTTCGTTGCGCGACGATCGAACGCGGTCCGCAAAAAGCGGGCGGAAAACGGGGACGGGGGGGCGGCAGCAGGCTTCATGGGACGGGCAAAAAGGCGAGTCGGCAGTATACTCGCAGCTGTCCGACTGCATCGGGCAGCGCCGCGCGGCGCCCTTTCACCCGAATTTCACTGCCGTCCTATTGCCTTTGTTTTTGCACGCCCGGCAGCGAATCTGCCGGTTGTTGTTCAGCACCGGCTTCCGCCACGTCATCATCCGATACCCCCTTGCCCATCTTCCGCGACACCCTTCCCACGCTTGGCCGCCTCACACAAAGGCTGCTGCGGGTCGCCCTGCCCGACCACTGCGCGGTTTGTCAGGTGCGGGCATCGCGGCAGCTCTGCGCACGATGCGCCATGGCGTTCGACGCGGACGGGACACAGACGCCGGCTCGCTGCGAGCGGTGCGCAGTGGCGATGCCGCCGACACGGCCGCAAGACGGTGGCAACTTGCTCCCGGAAGGTGCGACAATTTGCCGCACCGACCGAGTGATTTGCGGCACCTGTCTGCGGCGGCCACCCGCTTTTGACGCCGCAATCGCTCTTGCAGATTACGTAGCTCCGCTCGATGCGCTCATGATTCGTCTGAAATACCACGGCGCGCTGCCACTGACGCGCGAATTCGGCGAACGCCTTGGTGACGCCGTGTTGTCGCGCTGTGATGCGCAGACATTGCTGGTCCCCGTGCCGTTGGCGCCCGCGCGACTGGCCGCTCGCGGCTTCAACCAAGCTTGGGAACTCGCGCGCGTTGCGGCCCGGCGGGTGCAACGTCCCGCCAGCGCACGATGGCTCAGGCGGGAGCGCACGACCACGGCGCAACGCGGACTCACGCGCGACGCCCGGCAACGTAACTTGCGCGATGCCTTTGTGGCGAGCGAGCGGGTCCACGGACATCGCGTCGTCCTGATCGATGATGTGATGACCACCGGCGCGACTTGCCATGCTGCCGCGCAAGCCCTGAAACGCGCTGGCGCAACCTACGTACTCGCTGCTGTGGTGCTGCGCACACCGACTTCCGAATAACCTAGCCCCCTGACTGCTCATCGACCATGTTCAACGTCGTTCTCGTTTCGCCGGAAATTCCACCGAATACCGGCAATGTCATTCGCCTCTGTGCCAACACCGGCGCGCGTCTGCACCTGATCGAACCCCTCGGCTTTCCGCTGGACGATGCACGCATGCGCCGCGCCGGCCTCGACTATCACGAGTACGCCGACATGAAGGTTCACAGCGATTGGGAGAGTTTTCTGAGTACCGAGACGCCGGACCCGACGCGGATGTTTGCACTGACCACCCGTGGCTCGCGCCCCTTTGGCGAACTGTCGTTCGCGCCGGGCGACTGGTTCATCTTCGGCTCCGAGACACGCGGCCTCGCGCCGGAATTGCTCGACACTTTTGCGACCACGCAACGTGTGCGCTTGCCGATGCGGCCTGACAACCGAAGCCTGAACTTGTCGAATACCGTGGCGGTCGTGGTCTTCGAAGCGTGGCGTCAACAGGGTTACGCAGGCGGGTCCTGATTGACCCGGTTGCCGGATTTGTCCAGCGCATCCAGTTCGTCGCGATACCGTTGCAGCATCGCAGTGTCGAAGCAGACAAACTCCACCCGCTGGATCGTGGGGAAATGCGGTAAGGCGTCACGTACCGCGAAGATCGCCAGCGGTACGGCCAGTTCCATCGGGTAACCGTAGACACCACAACTGATCGCCGGAAACGCCACGCTCGTGCAGCCGTTCTCCGCTGCGAGGCGCAAGCTCTCGCGATAGCAACTCGCGAGCAATGCGGGCTCGTCGTGCGCGCCGCCATGCCACACCGGTCCTACCGTGTGAATGACGAACTTTGCCGGCAAGCGGAAGCCGGGGGTGAGCTTCGCCTGACCGGTCGCGCATCCACGCAACCTGCGGCAGGCTTCGAGGAGTTCCGGGCCAGCCGCGCGATGAATCGCACCGTCGACGCCGCCACCGCCCAGCAGCGACTCGTTCGCTGCGTTGACGATGGCGTCGACCGGATACTGTGTGATGTCGCCTTGAGAGGCGTGGAGACGAGCAACTTGCGACATGGGCAGAACTCCCTTGTAGCTACGTTGGCAGCGGTCAGCGTTACAACGATGCAGCGAGGCAACGTGATACAACGCAATACAACATTACGCGTCGTCTTCCCGCTCGGCGCGTGCATCGCGACGCAGCAGCGCTTCGACAGCGGCCCGGGCGGGCAATCCATCGAACAGCATCGCGCAAACCGCATCGGTAATCGGCATGCTCACGCCGTGGGCTCGCGCGAGGTCACGCACGGCACGTGCGCAGCGTACCCCTTCAGCGACATGCCCCAGCGACGCGAGCACGTCATCGAGCGACTTGCCCGACGCGAGTTGCAGACCGACCGTACGGTTACGCGACAGATCGCCGGTGGCCGTCAGAATCAGATCGCCCATGCCCGCAAGGCCCATGAACGTCTCGGGCTTGCCGCCCAGCGCCACGCCCAAGCGGGTCATCTCGGCGAGCCCGCGTGTCACCAGCGCGGCGCGTGCGTTCAGTCCGAGGCCCAGCCCGTCACCGACACCCGTCGCAATTGCGAGTACGTTCTTTACGGCGCCGCCGACTTCAACGCCGATGACGTCGTCGCTCGAATAAATACGCAGCGCGCCGAAATGGCACGCATCGATGGTCAACTCGCACAGCGACGGCACAGTGCTCGCGATGGTCAGCGCAGCCGGCAACCCCTGCGCCACTTCGCGCGCAAAACTCGGGCCGGACAACGAGCCACCCGCAACCCCGGGGAATACGTCTGAAACGATCTGACGCGGCAGCAGCCCCGTATCGGATTCGAAGCCCTTGCACAACCAGATCAGATGTTCCGGCGGATGCGCAGCCGCGGCCAGATGGCCGGCCAACGCGCGCAATCCTGCAACAGGAACGGCGGCAACGCACAGTGCCCGCTCGCCCGTGCCGTGCGCGAGCATGCTCGCAAAATCGGCATCGAAGCGCAAACGCGGCGACAGCGCGGCACCCGGAAGATAAGTGGAATTTTCGTGAGTGGCGCTCAGTTGCTTCACGAGCGCAGCATCGCGCGCCCAGAGAACAACGTCATGGCGTGCTGCCATGTGACTCGCCATTGCGGTGCCCCAGGCACCTGCACCGAATACGGCAATTTTCATGAGGGGGACCTCGACGCAATGGCTTGGCTCACGCAGCTAAGCGCCCTGCTGGCCATCGCGTCGATCAAGCGCGAGAGCGCTTAGTGAGTCTTGGCGGACGAGCCGTCGGGCATCACGATGCCCGGCGCCGGCGTCTCGCCGTTGGCCGCTTGCTGCTCGGCCAGTTGTGCCAGACGTTGTTCGTACAGCGCCTGGAAGTTGATTTCGGCCAGATGGATCGGCTGGAACCCGGCACGGCTGATGGCATCGGCCACGTTTGCACGCAGATACGGGTACACGATCGTCGGGCAGGCGATGCCGATGAGCGGATCGAGCTGCTCGACCGGCACGTTGCGGATTTCGAAAATGCCGGCTTGCTTGCCTTCAACCAGGAACGCAACCTTGTCCTTGATCTTTGCCGTCACGGTGGCGATCACGGCCACTTCGAAGATTTCATCGGCCAGACGCTCGGCGGCGACGTCCACTTGCACTTCGACCGTCGGCATTTCCTGTTCAAGGAAGATCGCGGGCGAGTTCGGCTGCTCAAGCGACAGATCTTTCAGGTAGGCGCGCTGGATGCTGAAAAACGGCTGATTCTGGTCGGACATTTCTTTTCCTTGGGATAAAACAGCCGCGCAACGGCGCGGCTGGGCGGACTACTATTTTGCAGGCGGTATCAGGCGGCTTGCAAGAGCGGCGCGAGGCCACCGGCACGATCGAGCGCAGACAGATCGTCATAACCCCCGACGTGGCGATCGTCGATGTAGATCTGCGGCACCGTGCGACGGCCCGTGCGCGTCATCATTTCTTCACGACGGGCAGGATCCTTGTCGATCAGAATCTTCTCGATTTCCTGAACACCACGCTGGCGCAGCAGGCGCTCGGCCATCTGGCAATACGGGCACACTTGCGTGCTGTACATCACGATCTTCGGCATGACTGGCAACTCCTCGATTACTTCACGACCGGCAAGCCGGCTTCCTGCCAAGCGGCAAGACCGCCCTGGAGGCTGAACGACTCGGCATAGCCGAGATTGCGCAGCAACGTCTGGGCGCGCGCCGAGCGTTGACCGCTCTTGCACACGATAAGTACCGGTGCTGCCTTATTCTTGATGACTTGCCCGACTTTTTGTTCCACGTCGTCGAGCGGCACGTTGCGCGCGGACGGCAGGTGGCCGCCGGCGAATTCCTCTATCGAGCGCACGTCGAGAACCACGGCGCCCTTGCGGTTGATGAGCTGCGTCGCTTCGATCGTGGACAGACCGCGACCGCCGCGCTTGAAAACCGGCCATGCCAGCATGCCGCCCGAAACGAGGGCAATGGCGATCAGCGCGAGGTTGGTGTAATCGGCAAAGAACTTCACAAGCCACCTGAAAAAGATCAAAAGAATCCGATCATTATAAAATATTCCGAGATTGCGCCGACGGGTCGCGTTGCCAATCGTTGCGCCGGACCTCGGCGGCGGTTTTTCCGCCCCCTCGATCGTCCTCGGTCCGCTGCTGCTACGCCCATACTGGGCGGGGCTGCGCGGGGTGCCACGAACCGCTTTCGCGCCTCCCGGCTGCCCCCGCTTTCCAACTCTGACTGAAGCTGCTCATGTACAAGCTCGTTCTCATCCGCCACGGCGAATCGACGTGGAACAAGGAAAATCGCTTCACCGGCTGGGTCGACGTCGACCTGACCGAAAAGGGCGTCGCCGAAGCCAGCCAAGCAGGCAAATTGCTCGCCGACGCCGGTTTCGCCTTCGATCTGGCCTACACCTCGGTGCTCAAGCGCGCCATTCGCACGCTCTGGCACGTGCAGGATGCCATGGACCAGATGTGGATTCCCGTGGTCCACACCTGGCGCCTGAACGAGCGTCACTACGGTGCGCTGGCCGGCCTGAACAAGGCCGAAACCGCCGCAAAGTACGGTGACGATCAGGTGCACGTGTGGCGTCGCAGCTACGACACGCCGCCGCCCCCGCTCGCCGCCGACGACGAACGCAGCTCGTACAACGACCCGCGTTACGCCAAGCTCAAGCGCGAAGAGATTCCGCTCACCGAGTGCCTGAAGGACACCGTCGCTCGCGTTCTCCCGCTGTGGAACGAATCGATCGCCCCGGCGGTGCGTGCCGGCAAGCAAGTGCTCGTCGCCGCACACGGCAATTCGCTGCGCGCGCTCATCAAGCACCTGGACAACATTTCGGACGACGACATCGCCGGCCTGAACATCCCGAACGGCACGCCGCTCGTGTATGAACTGGACGCCGATCTCAAGCCGATTCGCCACTACTACCTGGGCGATCAGGACAAGATCGCCGGCGCACTGGCGGCTGTCGCCGCGCAGGGCAAGTCGAAGTAAATCGTTGGAAATCACTGGGAAACGCACGGCAATCGCCGTGCGTGCCGTCCCTGACGGGCCATCGCGACACCTCGGTGTTCCGATGGCCCGTTTGCCGTGCACACCGCAACTCGGGGGCCATTGGCTCGCCAGGGATCCGTCATTGCCCCGCCATCATCACGACATTCCCGCGCCATTCGTCCGTCATTCATCCGTCATTCGCACTGCGCACAAACCCCTAGCGGTAATACGGTGTAACACGTCCATATGACCGTTTGCCCTGCATTTGCCGGCATGGTGAGGCCAATCCCCTCCGGGCCGTTTGGCACATCCTGCCTGCCATCGCAACGCATTATCGGGCCACACTTCACGGAAAATTCACGCAAAGGACGCATTGACTGGAACTTTTCTGAGAACCTCTCCGGAAAACTCCCTGTCGAATGGGCAATGTCCGCCCTGCGGGCAAACGGTTATACTTCGCCAAAGTGCGCGCGCCCATTGGCGGGCGCCCCGAAAAAATCCGGAATTTCCACGCCTATATGCGCCAAACCCTCAAACACATCGGCCTGATCGTGCTGGGCCTCGCGACCGGTGCGGCTGCCACCCTCGCGTTTTCGCAGGCGTCCGCACAGAGCGCTACCACGCCGCTACCGCTAGAGCAGCTCCGTCTGCTGGCCGAAGTGTTCGGTCAGATCAAGCGTGAGTACGTCCAGCCGGTCGACGACAAGAAGCTGCTGACCGCAGCCATCAAGGGTATGGTGTCGAGCCTCGACCCGCACTCGTCGTATCTCGACAAGGAAGAATACAAAGAGCTGCAAGAGCAGACGCGTGGCCGCTTCGCAGGTCTCGGCATCGAGATCTCGCAGGAAGACGGCCTCGTGAAGGTGATCACGCCGATCGAAGACAGCCCGGCGTTCAAGGCCGGCCTCAAGCCCGGCGACCTGATCACCCGCATCGACGACAAGCCGGTACGCGGCATGACGCTCGACCAGGCGGTCAAGCGCATGCGCGGCGCCCCGGGCAGCAAGGTCACGCTGACCATTTACCGCAAGTCCGACGAACGCACCTTCCCGGTGTCGATCGTGCGCGCCGAAATTCGCGTGCAGAGCGTCAAGGGCAAGCTGCTGGAGCCGGGTATCGCCTACGTGCGCATCACCAGCTTCCAGGAACGCACGGTGCCGGATCTGGCCAAGAAGCTGCAAGAACTGTCGAAGGATCAACCGGTCAAGGGTCTGATTCTCGATCTGCGTAACAACGGCGGCGGTATTCTCCAGTCCGCAGTTGGCGTGTCGGCAGCGTTCCTGCAAAACGGCGCGACCGTCGTGACGACCAACGGTCAGATCGAAGACGCGAAGCAGAAGTACACCGCAACGTTCGACAACTACCGTCTGTCGGCCAGCCCGGACGATCCGCTCAAGGGCGAAGCTCCGATCTGGAAGACGGTGCCGATGGTGGTGCTGGTGAACGCCTACTCGGCCTCGGCCTCGGAAATCGTGGCGGGTGCGCTGCAAGACTCGAAGCGTGCACTGATCATGGGCAAGACCACGTTCGGCAAGGGTTCGGTGCAAACGGTGCGTCAGCTCTCGCCGGATACGGCACTGCGTCTGACCACGGCGTACTACTACACGCCGAGCGGCCGCTCGATCCAGTCGATCGGTATCAAGCCGGACGTGCCGGTCGATCAGAATCCGAAGGGTGACCCGGACGACGTGCTGGTGACGCGCGAAATCGATTACCAGAACCACCTGCACAACACGCAGACGCCGGACGAGCAGAAGGAAATCGATGCTCGCGAAACCCGCCGCCTGGAAGAGCTGCGCCGTCTCGAGGAAGAAAACGCCAAGAAGACGCCGGAAGAACGCAAGAAGGAAAGCCAGGAGCGTCTGCCGGATCTGGGTAGCGCCGATGACTTCATGCTCCAGCAGGCTGTGCATCAACTGAAGGGCGAACCGGTCCAGCGCACGAAGTCGCGTCTGGAAGCCAATGCCGGTCCGCTGCCGAAGGCTGCACCGGCCGCCGCCCCGGCTGCCGGTGCCAAGACCGATCCGAAGACGGATACGGTCGTGCCCGCCAAGCCGACGGACAAGAAGTAAGCATCCGCCTTACACTACGAACCGTGCCCGCGAAAGCCGGCACGGTTTTTTTATTGCCGCGCGGGCGTCATCCCGCCGCTCCGTCCACCGACGGCCGCACGCCGCCCCCCATGTGGCCAAAAGGCTTCTCCGTTTTGCGATGAACGACGATCAGCTGTTGCGTTACTCCCGTCATATCCTGCTCGATGAAATCGGTATCGAGGGCCAGGAGCGTCTGCTGGCCGCCCACGCGGTAATCGTGGGTGCGGGCGGTCTCGGCTCACCTGCCGCGCTTTATCTGGCGGCCTCTGGCATCGGGCGCATTACCTTGATCGATGACGACGATGTCGATCTCACCAACCTGCAACGCCAGATCCTGCACGACACCCACAGCGTGGGTCATCCGAAGGTGATCTCGGGCCGCAATCGCATTGCTCAGGTCAATCCGGGCGTGGTGGTAGACGTCGTCAACGAGCGAGTGGACGAAGTTCGCCTCACTGCGCTGGCAAAGGCGGCGAGCGTGGTGCTCGACGGCTCCGACAACTTCGTCACGCGCCATGCGGTCAATCGCGCGTGCGTGGCGGCCAAGGTGCCGCTGGTCTCGGGCGCTGCGCTGCGCTTCGATGGGCAGATCAGTGTGTTCGACGTGCGCAACGACACGTCACCCTGCTACGAATGCATCTTCCCCGCAGATGAGCCGTTCCCCGAGCAAGCGTGCGCCACCATGGGCGTGCTGGCGCCGCTCGTGGGCATCGTCGGCAGCATGCAAGCCGCCGAGGCGATCAAGGTCATCACGGGGGTCGGTGTACCGCTGGTGGGCCGTCTGCTGATGCTCGACAGCCGCAAGATGAGTTGGCACACGATGCACTGCGCGCGCAATCCGGAATGCAAGGTCTGCGGACAGCGTCACTGAGTGACGTCGATTTTTTTGTGCCGATTCCGAGAGTTCACGCGCGAAGCTGAGCAGATATAAAAAATGCGGGCACCCCGTTACCGGGGCCCGCATTTTTTTGCGGCAACGAAAACTACGCAACCGCGAGACGCGCCAGCGCTGCCTGCATTTCCTCGGGCTCCGTCGCCGCCAGCAGTTCCTGCACCGGGCGCTCGAGATCGGGCAGATGCGCGCGCAAGATCTCCTGCTTGACCTGAAGCAACTGGCTCGGATGCATCGAGAACTCGCGCAAGCCCATGCCCAGCAGCAGACGCGTTGCCGTCGGGTCACCGGCCATTTCACCGCATACCGCCACCGGCACGCCATACGCGTGTGCCTCGCGGATCGTCATGGCAATCAGGCGCAACACGGCCGGATGCAGCGGATCGTAGAGATGCGCCACCGCGTTATCGGCCCGGTCGATCGCCAGCGTGTATTGAATCAGATCGTTCGTGCCGATCGACAGGAAATCGAGCCGCTTGAGGAACATCGGCACGGTGAGCGCGGCGGCGGGCACTTCGATCATCGCGCCGAGCTTCACGCCCGGATCGTAGAGCAGACCGGCCGCGTCGAGCTGTGCCTTGGCTTCGCGCACGAGTTCAAGCGTCTGATCGATCTCTTGCGCGTGCGCGAGCATCGGAAACAGGATTCGCACCTGACCGAACGACGACGCGCGCAGAATCGCCCGCAACTGTGTGAGGAACATGCGCGGTTCGGACAAGCTCCATCGAATGGCACGCAAGCCCAGCGCCGGGTTCGACGCGGTCTCGTACGACTCGTGGCTGTCGAGCGGCTTGTCGGCCCCGACGTCGATCGTGCGAATCGTGAGCGGCAGCCCCTTCATCGACTCGACCGCACGTTTGTACGCCTCGAACTGTTCCTCCTCTTCCGGCGCCTCTTCCATATTCATGAAGAGGAATTCCGTGCGGAAGAGCCCCACACCGACGGCGCCCGCAGCCACAGCAGTCTTGGCGTCTTCCGGCAACTCGATGTTGGCGAGCAGCTCGATGGGGGTGCCGTCGATGGTCTGTGCCGGCGAGTGCTTGAGCCGTTGCAACCGGCGGTCTTCGAGCGCGCGCTCGCTCTGCCGGTAGCTGTACTCTTCGAGCACGATCGGTGCCGGGTCGACGATCACGATGCCGTGGTCGCCGTCGATGATGATGATGTCGTCCTGCTTGATCAGCAGACTGGCCTGCGCCACGCCGACCGATGCCGGAATGCCCAGACTGCGCGCGACAATCGCCGTGTGCGAGGTCTTGCCGCCCAGGTCGGTGACAAAGCCCTTGAACGTCTGCGACTTGAACTGAAGCATGTCGGCGGGGGCGATATCGCGGGCCACGACGATCATGTCGTCGCGCGGCGTCTCGGCCACCACGTGCCGGATGCCGGGCGCCCCGGCGAGTGCCTTGAGCACACGCTCGGTGACTTGTTCGATATCGGCGCGACGCTCACGCAGATACTCGTCTTCGATGTCTTCGAAGCGGGCAACGAGCACTTCCAGTTGCGTGGTCAGTGCCCACTCGGCGTTGTAACGGCGCTCGCGTACGAGCTTGACGACGGCGTCGACGAGCAGCGTGTCGTTAAGAATCAGGGAGTGGACATCGAGAAACGCCCCCATCTCGCCCGGCGCGTCGTCGGGGAGTTCAGCCTTGAGGGTATCGAGTTCTTGCTGGACGCTCGCCTGCGCTTTGCGAAAGCGCGCGATTTCGTCGTCGATCTGGGACGGATCGAGCAGATAGTGCGGGACATCGAGCGTTGCGGGCGCCAGAAGATAGGCGCGGCCGATCGCGATGCCACGCGAGACGGGAATGCCGTGCAGGGTGAAAGACAAGGAAGTCTCCCCAGTTCAAAGGCGGATGATTCGATCCTCCGGGCCGGTGCGGGCCCGATTCCGGCGTTTGGATGGCGCTTGGGCTGCCCCGTTGGCGACGCGCCTGCAAAGCGCCGCCGGACTCGCCACTGGCCATAACAACGCGCTTACTCCCCTTCGCCGAACTTACCCGCGATGAGGGCCAGGATCTCGTCCATGGCTTGTTGTTCGTCCGTACCTTCGGTCTCGACTTCCACTTTCGAGCCAATGCCGGCCGCCAGCATCATGACGCCCATGATGCTCTTCGCGTTGATTCGCCGACCGTTCCGGGTCAGCCAGACCTCACTCTGAAATTTCGCCGCCAGTTGCGTCAGCTTTGCGGATGCCCGGGCATGCAAGCCCAATTTATTTACGATCGTCGTTTCTTGTCGAAGCATGTTTCAGTGTGACGTAGAGTGTATGGCCGGCGCACCTGCGCCGACTTCCAGAATACCTTTAGATCCGCCTGCAAGCACCTTTTCAGCCAGCGTGTCGAGCGGCACCGAGCGGTAGCAGACCGACTTGATGAGCATCGACAGGTTGACCCCCGCGAGCACCCGCACCTTCGGCCCGACCAACTGCGCCGCGATGTTCGACGGCGTGGCGCCAAACAGGTCGGTGAGCACCAGAACGCCGTTTTCTTCGTGCAGTTGTGCGAGCCGTTCACGGGCGACGCCGAGCAGCGCCGCCGTGTCCTGGTCGGGCGCAACGTCAATCGCACCGATGCGCGCCGGACAGCCGCCGTAAATATGTGAAACACACTCGCGAAGGGCTGTCGCGAGCGGTGCGTGGGCAATGATCAGAATTCCAGCCATGATGCTAGGCACGCCGAGCGCCGTGGATGTCCGGGGTACGAACACAACGACGAACGCAGGCCTGTCGATTTTGGGACTCTCATTTTAGCAGGCGCGCAAAATCCCCGTGTTTTCATCACGTTAGGGTCTGTACCGACGTGTCACAAAGCCGTGAGCACCGGCCGCAGACCCTTGCTGGCCTTAGATCGCGAGTTCCAGCGCGTCGATGAACATCTTCGGCACGTCGAATCCCGTCTGGTCCGTGATTTCCTGGAAGCACGTCGGACTGGTGACGTTCACTTCCGTGAGGTAATCCCCGATCACGTCGAGACCCACGAGCAGCAGGCCACGTTGCCAGAGTGTCGGCGCCAGCGTTTCTGCAATCTGACGGTCACGTGCGGAAAGATCGCGCGCTTCGCCCAGACCGCCTGCGGCCAGGTTGCCGCGGACTTCATTGCCTTGCGGAATGCGCGCCAGCGAGTGCGGCACCACTTTGCCGCCAATCACCAGAATGCGTTTGTCACCGAGCTTGATGTCAGGGATGAAACGCTGCGCCATCACCGAACGGGCACCGTTCTCACCCAGCATCTCGATGACAGCGCCAAGATTGCGGCCATCCGGGCCAATACGGAACACGCCCGTGCCACCCATGCCGTCGAGCGGCTTGTAGATCGCGTCGCCATGTTCCGCGTGAAATGCGCGCAGCCGTGCGGCATCGCGTGTGACCAGCGTCGGCGTGACGAACTCGCCAAACTCGGCAATCGCGAGCTTCTCCGAGTGGTCGCGAATCGCGCTGGGTTTGTTGAACACGCGGGCACCGGCGCGCTCTGCAATTTCGAGCAACCACGTGGAGTTGATGTACTCCATGTCGAACGGCGGGTCCTTGCGCATGATCACGGCGTCGAACGCCGTGAGCGCGGCCACGCGCGTATCGATGGTTTCGTACCAGCGTTCAGCATCCCCGGTCAGGCGAATCTCCTGCACGCGTGCGTCCACGCTGTCGCCTTGCCACGCCATTTCGTGCGGCTCGCACGCGAAAATGCGGTGCCCGCGACGCGCGGCTTCGCGCATCATCGAGAACGTGGTGTCCTTGTAGATTTTGAAGTGGTCGAGCGGGTCGGCGATAAAGAGAATCTGCATCGATCGGCGGGGGTCTTGGAGGTTCGGATGCACACACCGCATGCTGCGGCGACAGGCGTCTATTCTAGCCGAGCCGCCGTTTTGTCGCTGCGCACCGATGCGTTTGAAACGCCGCACCCCGGGCCGCCCAGCCCGCGCAGCAAGGTGGCGTCCCGCACTGGGTCCAGCCGGGCGCGCATCGCCGACAGGTGCGTTTTAAGCGTCTGTACGCCAATGCCGCAAGCCTCGCGCGCCTGCGCCCGCGACTGACCGGAAAGCAGCCGCATGGCGATTTCGCGCTGCACGGGCGTCAGAGGCGTGGCCCAAAGGCGATGCAGCAGCCGTATCGCCGGAGGCACGGCAAGGTGCAACGCGATGCGCACTCGCTCCGTGGGGCGTCCATTCATGCTGCGCAGACGGGTCGCCTGAAGATGCAACGTGCCACCCGGCAAGGCAACCCGCCGGCTCGCGTGGCGCGCTGCGGATGCGGATGCGGATGCGGATGCGGGAGGCACGAGAAACTCGGGAGACATGGACGGTGCGGCCGCTTCCGGCAGCGAGGTCAACTCGGCGGCCAGCGCGTGGCACTCCCGTACGACAAGACAAGCGTCGGGCCAGACGTCGCCGGAAGCGCCTCGCCACACGCGCTGCATCAGGCCTAGCGCGGCGGAATCGGCCCATTCCGGCTGTCCGTGATGCCAGACTAGCGTGCCGCAGATATCGCGGCAGAGCGGGTCGACGGGATCGTCGCCGGCGTCCCGGCCGAATGCAGACACCGGGAAAACGGCCTTCCCGGCCTCGGGCCACGGCAAAACGGGACGCGTCGGCGCTATCGCAAATTCCGCAGCGGCATGCTCGAACATCTGCACTTCATACGCACTAAAGCGCCGAAGCGTCTTGTCGCGGGAAACCAGAATGCGCAGCGGGCCCATGCGCTGCGCAAAGTCAGCCGGGTGAGCCATATCCACCGCATCCACCGCGTCCACACCGTCCATCTGGCCGGCCCGATACCTGAGCACGGGCATCAGACAAATATCCAATACGTCGCCATCGCCCAGACACGCGTCGAATTCCGGAGAGCGGGTGAGCGTCGGCGAGCATTCTCCGGCGGCGTCCAGCGTGCGACGCGACGAGCGGACCCGACGCGCATGGCCGCGGATCAGCCCGCCGGGCGACATCGGAAACCACCCGTCGTCACCCGACGCCGCCACCCCACCGCTGGCGGCAAACCGTTCGCAAGCGGACACCGACGATTGCGGCGCGAACCAATTCCCCGCCATTGATCGCCGGGTATCGCCGTCATGCCACAGGGCCGCCACGGCATCCGCCGAGAGCAGCGTGCGTAGCGTCTCCAGCCATATCGGCAGGTAATCCAGCGTGGACACCGGCAACTGATGGAGTTGCCGAAGACACGCGCGCAAATCCCCCTGTATTCCCATGCAACTCCCACGCTGAAGCATTCCAAGGAAAATTCTTAATCTGTCTGAATTCAGAGATACATCCCCCATTCGGGGGATGTTTGCTGCGTCGATCGCCCGCATCATCACGCCATTGCTCGACGCGAAAGCCCCTTCGAACAGCCGATCGGCGGCACGGTACACCGGATCGACCACAAGCGGGACGAAGGGGAAAAAGCAAGAGACAGGGGAATACGCGAGGAGAGACAGGTTTGCGGGGGGGCCCGCCCAGGGAAGCCCCGATTTCCGGCCGCTGCATGAGGCAGCCGGTAAATGTGACGCCCGGCTAGTCGGGGGGCCAGCCGGGCGTCTTTTTATTTCCGCTTCCCGTTGCAGGAAGCGCAAGACACCTCCGCCGTATGCAGACATTGCACCGGCAGAGCGCCTCAAATTCAGAAACTTCTCATTCGAACCGTCCGCGCGTCTGACACTCACAGAGGTCAGACGGGCGGCACGCATGGCGACGTCGCCACGCCGGTCAGTACGTTTCCGGGTCCGGGTCCGTCCGTTCGAGTTCGATCGACGACGCCAGCAACGCGAGACGCGCCACCACGCCATACATATAGAAGCGGTTCGGCGGCGCAGCGCCCGGCTTGGCGTGAACGTCCGGCAACGCCGTGTGTTCGAACGCCAGCGGCACGAAGTGCATACCCGGTGCGTTCAGGTTCTCGTCGGTGCCACGGCCCGTGTGCACCCGGTAGAAGCCACCGACCACATAGCGGTCGATCATGTAGACCACCGGCTCGGCCACCGCCTCATTGATGCGCTCGAACGTGTAGACGCCCTCTTGCACGATCACGTCGTGCACTTCGAGGCCGTCCTTGACCACACTCATCTTGGTGCGTTCGCGCCGGTTCAGGTTTTTGATCTCGGCGGCGTCGTGCACCATCATCACGCCCATGCCATATGTCCCGGCATCGGCCTTGATCACGACAAACGGCTTCTCGGTGATGCCGTACTCGCGATACTTCTTGTTGATCTTCTTGAGCACCGCGTCGACCGTGTCGGCAAGCTTCTCCTCGCCCACGCGCTCATCGAAGTCGATGCCTTCGCACTTGGCGAAGTACGGATTGAGCATCCACTGATCGACGTCGATCATCTTGGCGAACTTCTTGACGACATCGTCGTACGCCGAGAAATGCTGGCTCTTGCGGCGCACGGCCCAGCCTGCGTGCAGCGGCGGCAGCAGATATTGCTCGTGCAACCCTTCGAGAATCGGCGGAATGCCGGCCGACAGGTCGTTGTTGAGCAGAATCGAACAGGGATCGAAATTCTTGAGGCCAAGCCGGCGCTGCGAGCGCTCCAGCGGCTCGATCACGACATGCTGGCCGTCGGGCAGCTCGATCGTGGTCGGCTCGGTAATGTCGTCCGAGAGGCTGCCGAGACGCACGTGCAGCCCCGCGTGACGCATGATCGTCGACAACCGGGCGATGTTCTGAAGGTAGAACGAGTTGCGCGTGTGGCGCTCAGGGATCAGCAGCAGGTTCTTGGCATCGGGACAGATCTTCTCGATGGCAGCCATGGCGGCCTGCACCGCGAGCGGCAGCACTTCAGGGGCCAGATTGTTGAAGCCGCCGGGGAAGAGATTCGTGTCGACGGGCGCGAGCTTGAAACCGGCATTGCGCAAGTCGACCGAACAGTAGAACGGCGGCGTGTGCTCCTGCCACTCCAGCCGGAACCAGCGCTCGATGGCGGGCGTCGCATCGAGAATCTTCTTTTCCAGGTCGAGCAGGGGGCCTTTCAGGGCCGTGACGAGATGCGGAACCATGCTTCTCTCATATCCAGATGGAATATCGATTGTAGAGCAAACGCCTGGCATTCCCGCCGTTCGCCATGCCCCGTGAAGGGGCACCGCGCTTTGAGGGGATAGCGGTGCGATGCCGCGATGAGAAAAGATGGGGGCAGATTCGAGAAACGCAAGCGCCGGCAGCGCGGCAATCGACCGGGCAATCGGCGGCGCATAAAAAAACGGGCACCCGAGGGGTGCCCGCACAATACCGGGCCGGCTGTCCGACCGGCGCCAGTAACTCCTCTCTTGCTCGTCTATCAGTTGTGATAGGCGGATTCGCCATGCGAGGTGATGTCCAGACCCTCGCGTTCTTCGTCTTCCGGCACCCGCAGGCCCAGCACGATATCGGCAATCTTGAAGGCGATGAACGCCACCACGCCCGACCACACCAGCGTGGTCAGCACGCCCTGGAACTGAATCCAGACCTGACCGGCGATCGAGTAATCCGGGGCCACCTTGTTGGCCACGTAGTCATAGATGCCCGTACCGCCCAGCGACGGCGCCGCAAACACGCCCGTCAAAATCGCGCCGAGCATACCGCCCACGCCGTGCACGCCGAACACGTCGAGCGCGTCGTCGGCCTTGAGCAAACGCTTCAGACCGTTCACACCCCAGAGGCAGACGAAACCGGCGATCAGGCCGAGCACGATCGAGCCCATCGGGCCGACGAAACCTGCTGCCGGCGTCACCGCCACCAGACCGGCCACCGCCCCCGAAGCACCACCGAGCATCGACGGCTTGCCCTTGCCAATCCACTCACCGGCCGTCCACGACAGCGTGGCGGCAGCGGTTGCCAGCAGCGTGTTCACGAAGGCCAGCGCCGCGCCACCGTTGGCTTCCAGACCCGAACCGGCGTTGAAGCCGAACCAGCCGAACCACAGCAGCGACGCACCGATCATCGTCATGGTGAGCGAGTGCGGCTTGAACGCTTCCTTGCCGAAGCCCACGCGCTTGCCGACCATGTACGAGCCGACCAGACCTGCGATAGCGGCGTTGATGTGCACCACCGTACCGCCTGCGTAGTCGAGCGCCCCCTTCTGGAACAACCAGCCTGCGTGCGCCGTTGCGGCGTCAGCGGCAGCCTGATCGGTGAAGGCGTCCGGGCCCGGCCAGAACCACACCATGTGGGCCATCGGCAGGTACGAGAACGTGAACCAGATCACCGTGAAGAGCAGCACGGCCGAGAACTTGGCGCGTTCGGCGAAGGCACCGACGATCAGCGCACAGGTAATGGCCGCAAACGCTGCCTGGAATGCCATGTAGGCGTACTCAGGCACATTCACGCCCTTGGTGAAGGTCGCGGCCACCGAATCCGGCGTCATGCCCTTCAGGAACAGCCGGTCAAAGCCGCCGAAGAATGGCCCGCCCTCGGTGAACGCAATGCTGTAGCCGTAAATCGACCAGAGCACGACGACCAGCGAAAAGATGATGAAACACTGCATCAGCACCGACAGCATGTTCTTCGAGCGGACCAGACCGCCGTAAAACAGGCCCAGACCGGGCAGCGTCATGAGAATCACGAACGCCGTGCAGGTCAGCAGCCACGCCGTGTCGCCCTTGTTCGGGGGCACGGGTGTCGGCTCAGCGGCAGGCGCGGGAGCCGCCGCCGCTGCCGGCGCAGGTGCGGCGGCAGGGGTAGCGGGGGTTGCCGCCGCAGCAGGTGCGGCAGCGGGTGTGGCGGTTTGCGACGCGGCGGCAGGTGCCGAAGCGTCTTGGGCGAGGGCGACGGACGAACCGAGGCCGGCGGCACCGACGACACCCATAAAGGCGCCGGCGAGCAAGAGTTTGGCAAGCAGTTTTTTCATGATTGTTGTCTCTTTTGTAGGACCTTACAGCGCGTCTTCGCCGGTCTCTCCCGTACGGATGCGGACCACGTGTTCGACGTTGGACACGAAGATCTTGCCGTCACCGATCTTGCCGGTTCGGGCAGCCTGTTCGATAGCATCGATGGCCTGATCGAGCAGGGCATCGCCGATTACCGCCTCGATCTTCACCTTCGGAAGAAAATCGACGACGTACTCTGCACCACGGTACAGCTCGGTGTGGCCTTTTTGGCGGCCGAAGCCTTTGACTTCGGTGACCGTGATACCCGCCACGCCAATGTTCGAGAGTGCTTCACGCACTTCGTCGAGCTTGAAGGGTTTCACAATTGCGGTAATCAGCTTCATGATGAGTCGCTCCTTAGAATGTCTTCGACACGCTTACGACGACAGTCGCCTTGGAAAGCACTTTGCCCGAGTTTGCGGCGGTGTAGTACTGCTCTTTGGCGTTGGTGTCGACGTAGGCGACCGACACGGAGAAGTTCTTGCCGAGGTCTTTCGACAGGCCGATCTTCCAGTCGGTATAGCTTGCCGCGCTGAAGTTGTGCACCCACTGATGGCCCACGTGACCGACGGCCGAGATGCCCCAGAAGCCGGTGTCATAGGTACCCGTCAGGTCGAGGTAGCCGCTCCCCGAGGTGTCCTCGCCGTTGGGGCCCACAAGGCCGAACAGGCGCGTGAGGGCATGTGAATACTTCAGCGTGATGGTTTTCCAGCCCACTGCCGCGTACAGCTCGAACGTGTGCGGACGCGGGTAGAAGGTGCCGGACGGGTACGTGCCCGGGTAGTAGTACTGGAGGCCACCGACATCGATGGTCCAGTCAGGAATGATTTCTTTCTTCCAGCCGCCGTAGAAGTCCATCTCGATCGGTGCGCTGACCGCCGAGTTGCCATCCGAGATCCAGCTGATGTTTGACGCCCACACACCGGCGTACAGCCCGGATTCGTGTGCGAGGTCAAAGCCGCCCTGAACTGCCGGACGCTTGCCCGTTTGCGAAATGCCGCGGAACCGGTAGTCCGAGAACAGACCGATGTTCGCGGTCACCGTCAGCGGTTCAGCAGCCGCATCCGCCGCGGCCGGTGCGGCAGCCGGCGCTGCCGCGGGTGCGCTGCCATCGGCGGCGGCCTGCGCGTAAGCGCCAGCCGTCAATGCCATTGCACCAAAGAACACACAGCCAGCCATCGCAGTCGACACTTTATTCATCACTTTCCCCTAAGTTGAAATCATTCGTCTTGGTACAGCGTGCGGCAGGTTCCGGGAACAGGTAGAGCAACTCCCGTGCCAGCTCCTGCGTTTAGGTACGCTGCGTCGCGCAAGATACGGATTCCGGGATAAAAAATTGGCAAAATTGCGGGGAACGTTAGGTGGCCTGAGACGGGCGGCAGCCCCGCCCCATCCCGGGCAGGGGTCGGCTGGGCGGGCCTCGGCGCTGGCTGGACGCAGAAAACGGTGATAGAGTTGCGCCAACGTTGACGGCCCTGTGCCCGTGCACCACGTTGCAACGGCGAGACGGCCGGACGACTGGCGCGAAGCACACTGTCGGTGCAAGCACCACGTTGGTGCGGGGAAATGATGAGAGGAAGGCTTATGAAACCGAACGAGATCCTGCAAGACATGCAAGCCAAGGTGAGCGAAATGCTCAAGCAATCGCCCGCCAAGGATATCGAGCGCAACGTCAAAAGCCTGCTGAACCAGGGGTTCACGCGCCTCGATCTGGTGACGCGCGAGGAGTTCGACGTGCAGGCGCAGGTGCTGGCCCGTACGCGCGAGAAGCTCGAAGCACTGGAAAAGCGCGTCGCGGCGCTTGAGAGTCTGCGCAACGAAGCGCAGGACTAACGAATTCAGATGGGGGCGCTGCGGCGCCCCTTGTGATTTCTGGCGACGGGCAGGCCGCCCAAGCCATCTTCATTGCGGAATAGTCTCCGGTTCCGCGTCTATTGCGCTTCTATTCTGCTTCTGCCCTCAGACGTCTCCGAGCGGCAGGCGGCACTCGCCGTAAATCCCCAGCTTGCATTCCGAAATATCCCCATCGACGTGCTTTTGACGCGATAAGTCATTGCGATGCACCGTTGCGGTCGGTGACTATCGACAACGATCCATTGCGCAAGGGGGATGTCATGTCATTGGCAGTTGTCAGCAGTCGCGCGCTTACCGGCATGGCGGCGCACCCCGTCACGGTCGAGGTGCATCTGGCGAACGGGTTGCCGGGCCTGTCGCTGGTCGGGTTGCCCGATACCGAAGTGAAGGAAAGCCGTGAGCGCGTGCGCTGCGCACTTCAGAACAGCCGCTTCGAATTTCCCGCTCGCCGCATCACCATCAATCTCGCCCCGGCGGATTTACCGAAGGCGTCGGGCTGTTTCGACTTGCCGATTGCCCTCGGCATTCTCGCGGCGAGCGGACAGTTGCCTGAAGCGGGGCTGCGCACACACGAGTTCGCGGGGGAGTTGTCGCTTACGGGTGAACTGCGGCCCATTCGCGGCGGACTGGCGATGGCCAGCGCCGTCGCGGCATCGCCCGGGGACCGGGCTCTTGTTCTGCCATTGGCCAATGCGCAAGAGGCAGCACTCGTGGAAACCGCGACCGTGTACGGTGCGCGCACGTTGCTCGATGTGTGCGCGCATTTGGCCGAGGGGGAAATGGCGGTGCGGCTTACGCAGGCGCGGGTGCAGGCGATGGAACGTGCGGAAAGCGACGAAGATCCGCCCGACATGAGCGACATCAAAGGGCAGGACCACGCGAGGCGCGCGCTCGAAGTGGCGGCGGCGGGTGGGCATCACGTGCTGCTGCACGGGCCACCGGGTACGGGAAAATCGATGCTGGCGATGCGACTCAGTACCTTATTGCCGCCACTGAGTACTGCCGAGGCCGTGGAAGTCGCGACGCTCGCAAGCCTTGGCGCGACTGGATTCGATATCAAACGTAGTTGGGGTGTGCGCCCCTTTCGATCCCCCCACCACACGGCATCCGCGGCGGCCCTTGTGGGAGGAGGAAGCAACCCACGTCCGGGCGAAATCAGTCTCGCTCACCGAGGCGTCCTGTTCCTTGACGAACTACCGGAGTTTCAGCGACGTGTGCTTGAGGTGTTACGTGAGCCGCTCGAACTCGGGCACGTGACGATCTCACGAGCCACTGCGCGCGCGGCGTTCCCGGCGTCGTTCCAGTTGATCGCCGCGATGAATCCATGTCCGTGCGGCGATCTCGGGCATCCATCGCGTGCGTGCCGTTGTTCGAGTGATGCGATTGCGCGCTATCGCAACCGTTTATCAGGACCATTGCTGGACCGCATCGATTTGCATGTCGGTGTCCCGGCGTTGAGCGCCGAGACGCTCGCGGGACCGTCGCATGGTGAGCGCAGTGCCGTCGTGGCGTTGCGCGTGCGCGAAGCGCGTGAGCGTCAACACAAGCGGCAGGGTCAATTGAACTGCCAACTGTCTGGCCGGGCGCTGGAGACACATTGCACGTTATGCGCCGATGCGCGCGCGGTGCTGCATCGCGCCGTCGAGCAACATCACTGGTCGGCGCGAACCTATCACCGGGTGTTGCGCGTCGCACGCACCGTCGCGGATCTTGCCGCGTGCGATGCGATCGACGTCAGTCACATCGCCGAGGCCGTGCAGTATCGAGAGGCGACAGCCGCATGAGTCTGCCGACGCCGCATCACTCCAACGTAAACGAATCGAGGAACTGATCGACCTGATCTTTGGCAGGGGCTTTTGTCGCCAGCACGACCACCTGATAAACGTGGTTGCCGCGTCCGACGAAACGCGCAGCAACATAGCGCTCGGTCTTGTCGCTGGCCAACCCTTGCGCGGCCACGGCCAGTCCCGGCACCGACGGCGCGTCGCCGGCCTGACGCACCATCACCTGCGTGGGTGTGGCAGCGGTATCGCTCACATTGGCGAGCAACCCGTGTTGCAGTTCGGTGAGTACGGTCTGGCGCAGTGTCGCATCCTCGCTTGGCAGGGTCACGACACCGACGGCAAACAAGGCGGCGTCCACGCGTGCCGCCTGCATATGCATCGGCAGCGCGCCGGAGGCGAACTTCACTTCGCGGGCATCCTGCGTCGGCTTGGCGGGATACGTCACGGCGTAGGCACCATCCTTGTCATGCACTTCGCGCCAATCGTAACGAGGCGTGCAGGCGACAAGCATTGCCAAAGTACCGAGAGCGACGAAAACACGGACAACGCGGTTCATAGCGAAAGGCGGGAATCGGTGAAGGAAGTCGGCCATTATCCGTCATCCCGCGCCACGGTTGCGACACGAGAAACGCGCGATGCCGGAACCCGGTATCATCGGCGCCATGAAACACGGTTCTGCCCCCCTCGCGACAGCATCTTCTTCGCCTGCACGGATCTTCCGCCGCGGGGTGGGAAGTGCCGCGCTGATCGTGGCAACAACGCTCGGCGTCAGCCCCGTGCTCGCCAGTGCAACCGGCACCACGCCCTCGAAAGCCGCGACAACCGCTGCCACCCTTCCCGCCGCCACCGACTTCGCTGCACATGCGCGGCGCGCGGTGGCGCTCGACGCCCCGTTGATCGTGCTCGTCTCGCTTCGCGACTGTGTTTATTGCGGACCGATTCGCCAGCGCGAACTCGCCCCGCTGATGCGCAGCGGCAAGTACGAAGTACGCGAAATCGGCATGGACAGCGCCGCCCCGGTGCGTGATTTCGACGGCACCACAACGACCGGTATCGCGTGGGCACGTGCCCACGGTGTCAAGGTTTCGCCGACGGTTTTGTTCCTCGATACGAGCGGACGCGCGATTGCCGATCCGTTGATCGGTGCAGGTCTGCCGGACTTCTACGGCGCCTATCTGGACGACGCCATCGCCAATGCCCGCGCGCGTTTGCACGCCGCCAGCGGCACCACGATGCGCTGAGATTCAGAGTAGAATCGTCGTCACTGAACGGGGCCAAGCGACCCCGCCCGCGAAACCAACTTTGGCTGTTTCATGAGCGCATCGACCTCTCGCAAGTCCCCTCTGGGCAAGATTCTCGCCGTCGCGGTCATCGTGGTTGTGGCCGTTGCCGCGTACTTCACGTTCGCCGGTCAGAAGCGCGCGCCGCAAGCGACCTTCACGCTGCTGTCGGGTCAGAAGCTGAGCCCCGATCAACTCAAGGGCAAGGTCTATCTCGTGAACTTCTGGGCGACGAGCTGCGTGACGTGCATGAAGGAAATGCCGACGATGGTGCAGACATACGAGAAGTACAAGGGCCAAGGGCTGGAATTCGTCGCCGTCGCGATGAGCTATGACCCGCCGATGTATGTCATGAATTACGCACAGTCGCGTCAACTGCCGTTCAAGGTGGCGATGGATTCCGACGGCAGCGTGGCCAAGCAATACGGCAACGTGCAACTCACGCCGACGACCTTCGTGGTCGATCGCGATGGCCACGTGCTCAAGCAATATGTCGGCGAACCGGAATACGCCGAACTCGACAAGCTGATCGAGAAAGCCCTCGGCAAACAGGCCTGACGCTTCACACGAACGCATCAAACAAAAAGCGCCCTAGGGCGCTTTTTTGTTGCTAGCAGCATCGTGTGAATGGCTTACCGCTCCCCCTCACCCTGCCCCTTCGTCTGCAAACCATACCGCTTGAGCTTTTCATACAACGTGGCTTTCGGCACATGCAGCGCCTCGGCCGTCGCCGCGACATTGCCTTTGCTGTGGTCCAGCGCCTCTTGCAACACCGCACGCTCGAAGCGCTCCACCTGCTCCTTGAGCGGCAACGGCGCATGCGAATCGTCTTGCGGCGCGCTCGCCACTCCCAGCACCAGACGGTCCGCCGCATTTCGCAGCTCACGCACGTTGCCCGGCCAATCTGACTGCATCAGCTCCTGGCGCATACGCTCCGTCACCAGCGGCGCAGGCCGTCCATAACGCACCGCCGCGTCCAGCAGAAAGTGCTCGAACAACGGCACGATGTCTTCGCGTCGCTCGCGCAGCGGCGGCAACGCCAGCGTCACCACATTCAACCGGTAATACAAGTCGCGCCGGAACGTGCCCTCACGCACCAACTGCTCCATGTCGCCCTTGGCCGCAGCCACCACGCGGCAATCCACGCGAATCATCTGGTTCGAGCCGAGCCGCTCAAGCACGCCGTCCTGCAATACGCGCAGCAGCTTGACCTGCAACGTCGCCGGCATGCTCTCGATCTCGTCGAGGAAAAGCGTGCCGCCCGACGCGTGCTCCAGCTTGCCGATGCGACGCTTGGCAGCCCCGGTGAACGCGCCGACCTCGTGACCGAACATCTCGCTCTCGAAGATCGCTTCCGGCAACGCCCCGCAATTGAGCGCAACGAACGGCGCATCGCGGCGCCGCGACAGTTCGTGCAGACTGCGCGCGACCAACTCCTTGCCCGTGCCGGTATCGCCGTTGATCAGCACCGGCGCATCCGTCATGGCGACGTTGGCAATCAGCGTGCGCATGGTCTCCATCGACGGGCTGCGTCCGATGATGCGCGATGCGCGCCCGCCCTGCTCCGCCAGTTCCCGGCGAAGTGCCTGATTCTCCAGCATGAGCTTGCGCGTCTCGAGCGCGCGTTTGGCGGATTCGATGAGACGGTCCGGCGCAAACGGCTTCTCGATGAAATCGTAAGCGCCGTCGCGAATCGCCTGCACAGCCATCGAAATGTCGCCATGCCCCGTGACCAGAATCACCGGCACTTCCGGGGCGTGCTGTCGCAAATGCGCGAGCAATTCCAGCCCGCTCATGCCGATGAGTCGAATGTCGGACACGACGATGCCGGCGAAGTCCGGCGTAATGCGTTCGCGCGCCGCTTCGGCAGACGCGAGTCCGAAAGCGTCCAGCCCTGCGAGTTGCAAGCTTTGCAGCGTCGCGCGCCGCACGAGTTCGTCGTCTTCGACGAAGAGAATTTGCAGGTTCTTGTACATCATTCGATTGCCCCGCTGGCGCGAGGTACGCGGCGCAGCGTCACGAGAAATTCCGCACCACCGCCCGGTACATTACGCGCGACCAGTTGGCCGCCGTTTTCCTGAGCGATGGACGATGAGATGGCGAGTCCGAGTCCCATACCCTGACCACCCTCCTTGGTACTGAAAAACGGTTCGAACAGACGCGGAATATGCGCCTCTGCGATGCCGGGTCCGTTGTCGCGCACATAAATGCGCGCCCACTGATCATCCGCATCCACATCGATCCAGATCGAGGGCTGCGCCTGCGGTTGCGGCACACTCACCACGGCGTCGATGGCGTTACCCACGACATTGATCAACACCTGCTCAAGCCGCAGGCTCTCGCAGGCCACCTGCACGTCGGCGAGCCCGTCGGTGAACGTCTGCGTCACCTGAATCCCTGCCATACGTCCGCGCAACAACATCATCGTGTTATCGAGCGCGCGGCGTACCGATGCCTCGCTGTCACCCCGACGTGCGCGTCCGGCAAACAGTCGCAACTGGCCCGTGATGCGGCCCATGCGATCGGTGAGCGACGCAATCGCTTCAAGATTCTCACGCGCCGCGCCGTATTCCTCGCGGTCGAGCAGCACGCGCGTGTTATCCGAGAAGCTGCGCAGCGCGGACAGCGGCTGATTCAATTCATGCGTGATACCGGCCGCCATCTGCCCGAGCGCCACCAGTTTCGACGCCTGCACCAGTTCGCTCTGCGCATCGCGCAATTCGTGCTCGGTGCGCGAGCGCTCCTGCACTTCGGTCTGCAACCGCTCGTTAGCCGATTGCAGATCGGCCGTGCGTTCGGCCACGCGCTCGCCCAACTCTGCATACGCCGATTGCAGCAATTCGCGGCTCTTCAACATATCGCGAACGCGCTGACGGCGCTGATTCCACGCCACGCCAAGCAAACACGTGAACGCCGCCAGACACGCCGCCGCGACCGCCGCAATACGCGCGTTGGCAATCACCTGATCAAGCGGGGCGAAATACATCAACGTCCAGTCAGGTTCGCCAAGCTTGCGCTGCACAGCGAGAAAACGCCGCGTCTTGCCAGCCCCACGCCCGTCGCGCACGGTCACGACTTCACCATCGGCATCCAGCCGCTCGTCGGCACTCCAGTTCAGCGGTGTGATGTGCTGGTTGTAATACTGCCGCGTGCTCTCCAGCGCCGCCGTCACCTCCGGCGTCAACGGCGCGAGCGCACGATACTGCCAGCGCGGCTCCGACGACAGAAACACGACGCCATGATCGTCCGCTACCACCACCGGCTCCGAAGCATCGGCCCCGGCGCGCTGAAACCATTCCAGATTCAGTTTGACGACGACCACGCCCTGAATCTTTCCGTCGACCAGAATCGCCTGCGACACGAAGTAGCCCGGCTCACCCGATGTCGTGCCCACCCCGTAAAACCGCCCCAGCCCGCCGCCGATCGCATCGATGAAATACGGCCGAAAGCGATACTCCTGCCCGACAAATGTGGCCTTTTCACGCCAGTTGCTGGCCGCGAGGGCAAGTCCTTTGGCATCGATGACATACGCCGCCGACGCCTTCGCGCGCTGGTTCACATCGAACAGATAGTCGTTGGCGCGCTGCACCACCGCGCGGTCCTCGGGGTGCAGCAGCAAATCGTGCACATACGGATGCAGCGAGAGCAAATACGGCAGAAATTCATAGCGGTCGACGGTGCTGCGCAAACTGCCGGCGTAGCGCTCCACGCGCGCACCGGCGTTCACGCGCAGGTCGGCCACGCCGCGCTGCCAGCTCAGCGCATACGTCAACCAGCAAAACAGCGTGCTCACCACCAGCATGGCGGCGATCCACATCCAACGGCGCATCGGCACAGTCCTCTCGAGTTCGATCGGGACTTCGTCGCGCCGGCGGTCCGCGGAGCTCTCGTGCGATGCGATCGCTCCCGGCGGGAGATCGCTCTGACGTGCGCGGATCGAGTTGTCTTGCGGGGTGGCCATGGTTGGCGGTGTTACGCCTCTTGCATTGCCGGTTCAGGCGATGACGGCAGGCAGCGCACGGCGCACTGCCTGTCGTCATCGCGGAACCAAAGGACCACCGGGCGGCGAAGCTCAGGCGCTATTGTGCCTGTGCCGCACCGCCCGGTGGCGAATGTTCCCGGCAGCGGAGTCCAGGGTTATCGCCTGCCCCCGCCACCGGCTGGCCGTCAGGCCAGCTCAGGACCCTTTTTGCCCGACATCGCTTCGGCGAGCTTCTTGCGGTCCAGTTCCTTTTCCCAGGCCGACACAACGATCGTGGCAACGCCGTTGCCGCAGATGTTCGTCAGGGCACGGCACTCGCTCATGAAGCGATCGATACCGAGAATCAGCACCATCCCGGCGACCGGAATCGTCGGAATCACTGCCAGCGTTGCGGCCAGCGTGATGAAGCCCGCGCCGGTCACGCCCGAGGCGCCCTTCGAGGTCAGCATCGCCACGGCGAGCAGCGTGAGCTGTTGGCCCCAGGTTAGATCGATGTTCGTTGCTTGCGCGATGAAGAGCACGGCCATCGTCATGTAGATGTTCGTGCCGTCCAGGTTGAACGAGTAACCGGTCGGGATCACCAGACCCACCACCGACTTCGAGCAACCGGCCTTTTCCATCTTTTCCATCAGGTGCGGCAGCGCAGCTTCCGACGAGCTCGTACCCAGCACGATCAGCAGCTCTTCCTTGATGTAAGCGAGGAAGCGGAAGATCGAGAACCCGGTGAACTTGGCGATCAGACCCAGCACGACGATCACGAACAGGAACGACGTCAGGTAGAACGTGCCCATGAGCTTGGCCAGCGGCACCAGCGACGCGATACCGTACTTGCCGATCGTGAAGGCCATCGCACCGAAGGCACCCAGCGGGGCGACCTTGGTGATGATGTGCACCACGCGGAACAGCACGCCCGAGACGCTGTCGATCCAGCCCGTCACCACGCGGCCGCGCTCACCGATCATGCCCAACGCGGCACCGAACAGCACAGCGATCACGAGGATCTGGAGAATCTCACCCTTGGCGAACGCATCGGTAATCGTGTTCGGAATCAGGTGCAGCAGGAAGTCGACGAACGTGTCGCCATGCGCTGCCTTTTCGGCGTAGCCGGCGATCGCCTTCGGATCGAGCGAGTTGATGTCGACGTTGAAGCCGGCACCCGGCTTCAGGATGTGCGTGGCCATCAGACCGATGACCAGTGCGAGCGTCGAGACGACTTCGAAGTAGATCAGGGCCTTACCACCAACGCGGCCGACCTTCTTCATGTCTTCCATGCCGGCAATACCGGTCACGACGGTACAGAAGATCACCGGGCCGATGATCATCTTGATCAGCTTGATGAACGCATCGCCGAGCGGCTTCATCTGCACGGCCAGATCGGGCTTGAAGTGGCCGAGCAGGACGCCGATGACGATGGCGATCAGCACCTGTACGTACAGGATGCGATAAAAGGGTTTCTTGGTCTTCGTTTGCATGTTGTTTCCTCTTCAGGCGGCGGGGCAAGCCACCGCCCTTGTTATTAATCTGCGGTGACCCCGCGGATCTCGCTTTGCGCGAAGCGCATTTGCTCCTCCATCACCATCTGGGCCAGCTCCTTCTTCAATTCATTGAATTCGCTGCCTGCCGTATCGCGCGGACGCGGCAATTCGATTGCCATGTCCCGCTTGACCGTGCCCGGCCGGTACGTCATGACGACGACCCGGTCGGCCAGATAGATCGACTCCTCGATGCTGTGTGTGACGAAAATGATCGTCTTCTTGAATTCCTCCCAGATGCGCAGCAGCTCGTCCTGCAACGTACGACGCGTGAGCGCGTCGAGCGCGCCGAACGGCTCGTCCATGAGCATGATCGGGCTGTCGAGCGCCAGTACGCGGGCAATCGCCACACGCTGACGCATGCCGCCCGACAGGTCGCGCGGAAACCGCTCGCGGAACTCGCGCAAATTGAGTTTGCCCAGCAGCAAGTCCACGCGCTCGTTGATCTCGGCGCGCTTCATGCCCTTGATTTCCAGTCCGAACGCAATGTTCTGCGCCACTGTCATCCACGGAAACAGCGCGTACTCCTGGAACACCATGCCGCGGTCCGGACCCGGCTCGGCGGCCGCATCGTCGCGGCCATCGATACGAATCGCACCCGAGGTGGGCTGCACGAAGCCGGCCAGCGCGTTGAGCAGCGTCGACTTGCCGCAGCCCGAAGGCCCCAGCAGGCAGACGAACTCGCCCGTACCGATCTTCAGGTCGATGTTCTTGAGCGCATCGACGGTGCCGCCGGGAACGGCAAACTGTTTGTTGACGTGTTCGATTTCGATCAGCATGTCGTTCGCCTCACTTGGTTTCCAGACCACGATGCCACTTGAGCAGGTGGTTATTGAGACGATCCATGCCCAGATCGATCACCAGACCGAGCAGGCCGATGGTCAGCATGCCGGCGATGATCTTGTCGGACCACATGTACTCGCGCGCTTCCAGAATGCGGTAGCCGAGGCCGTTGTTCACGGCAATCATCTCGGCCACGATCACCACGATGAAAGCGGTACCGATACCGATGCGAATGCCCGACAGGATGTACGGCGTAGCGGCCGGCATGATCACGCGACGGAAGATCGTGAACTGGCCGGCGCCCAGATTGCGTGCGGCGCGCAGATAGATGCCGTCGACATGGCGCACCCCGGCGATCGTGTTCATCAGCACCGGGAAAAACGCCCCGAGCGCGATGAGGAAGAACGCCGGCGGGTTGCCGAGACCGAACCACAGAATGGCCAGCGGGATGTACGCGATCGGGGGAATCGGGCGCACCACCTGCACCAGCGGGTTGAACAGGCCGTAGATACGGGGGCTCGTGCCCATGAGCAGACCGAGCGGCAGGGCAATCACCGTGCCGACCAGAAAGCCCATGATCACGCGATAGAGACTGTTGGCCGCATCGGTGAGCAGCTCGCTCGAATGCAGCCACGCGCCGAAGCCTTCGGCCATCGTCACCGTCGGCTTGAGGTACTGCCACCACTTGGCCACGACGGCGAGCGGCGAAGGAAGAATGATCGGGTTGATCCACTCCAGGCCGGTGACGATCTGCCAGATCACCACGACCGAGAGCGGAATCAACACGCCGCGTAGCGCGCGCGAAGCACGCGTGCCGGAAAACGCCATAACAGCTGCCACTAGTGACCTCGCCTTACTTGATGTTCAGCTTGGTCTTGGCATTGGCGAGCAGGTCGAGCTTGACCCAGTCGTTAGCCTTCGGCACCGGATCTTGCAGCTTGCCCACGCCGTACTGCTTCATCAGGTCGGTGGTCAGTTGCACGTGCGAGGTGCTCAGATCGTAGCTATACGGCGAGTTGCCGATGGCGTCGGTGAAGTCCTGCTGCGTGATCTGGTTCTTGAACATGTCTTCACGCACGTACTTCTCGGCCGCTTGCGGGTTCTTGATGAAGTAGTCGGTCGCTTCGACGAAGGCGTACATCAGGCGCTGCGCGACGTCCGGCTTTTCTTTGTAGAGCTTTTCGGTGATCACGAGCGCACGCACCGGTTCGCCGATGGGCGTGTCATACGGCTTGAGCATTTCGACGCCGAAGCCCTTGTTGATGGCTTGCGAGGCTTGCGGCTCCGACTGGCACATGGCGTCGATGCTGCCGGCGGCGAGGGCCTGATTCAGATCGGCATAGGCCATGAACAGAATCTGCACGTCTTTGGCACCCGGCTGATCCGACCACGTGAGACCGGCCTTGGCCAGTTCTGCGTAGAGGATGAGTTCCTGCGCGCCGCCACGGGCCACGCCTACCTTCTTACCCTTGAGATCGGCCACCTTCGTGACAGCGATGCCCTTCTTCGACACCAGGCGCACGCCACCCTTGGCGAAACCTGCCACTGCATAGATCGGCGCCCCCTGCGCACGGCCAGCAATAGCGGCGTCAAGCGCGCTTGCCGACACGTCGATCTGACCGGCCACGATCGCCGGCATGATGTCCACGCCCTTCGCGAACATGCGCTCTTCGATCTTCAGGCCGTACTTCGGGCCTATCACTTTCATGTACGACACGGCGCCGTAGTGGGCGAACTTCAGGTTGCCCAGACGCACCAGATCGTCGGCGAAAGCGTGCAGCGAAACCGCGCACAAGGCCGCGGCGGCAAGACATTGCTTGAACATAAGGTCTCCTCTCTTATTAGATCGGCTTGCGCGTTATCGGGAATCCAGACAACGCAGCAGCACGCGCGTTAGAAAGCAATAGTCATGCCAGCAAGTTATGTCTTTGATTTATTTGAGAGAAAGTGTGGAAAACCCGATGGTCGGGTATACGGAAATCCGGAAAAACGCAGGATATTGTTTCCGGATTTCCAGAAAATTGAGTGAAATCGGGAAATGACGTAAAGCGGATGGGGGCAAACCCCGAGACTGCGGCCGCACAACGCAACGATGAAAAATCCGTCGTGGGGAGATGACGTGACGATGGGCCGACGCTGTTGAAGCGCCGGCCCATCAAGACAACGGACGGATGGCTGACGGCCTCAGGCCGAGAGCACTTCCGGCACTTGCACCTGATAACCCAGCTCGGCAGAGATTTCCGCAGCGCAGGTCGACAGACGCGACGAGATGTCCGGCAGCAACGCACGCGTCATGCGCGAGGACGGGCCCGACGCCGACAGCGATGCAATCACTTCGCCCGACGCATCGCGCACCGGCACGGCGACCGAGACGGCCTCCGGGGCCAGCTCACCGAAGCTCACGGCGCAGTCTTGCGTGCGCACGTTGAGCAATTCCGCCGCCAGTTCGTCACGCTCGATCAGCGTGCCGGCGGTGAAGCGCTTGCGCGGGCGGCCCAGCACCTGCGCGCGCACGTCGTCCGACGCGAATGCCAGCAGCACGCGCCCCGACGCGCCGACGTACAGCGGGCGGCGATTGCCGACCACGCCGTGCACGCGCAGTTCGTGGGTCGATTCCACGCGGGCGACGCACAGCGACTCAAGGCCATCGCGCACACGCAGTTGAATGTTTTCGTTGAGCGCGCGGTTGAGCGACTGGATATGGCGATGCGCCACCTTCACCAGATTCACCTGCTCGTGGCCGGCCACGCCCAGCACCAGCGCTTGCGCACCGAGCACGTAGGTGACGGGGCTGCCCTCGCGCACGACCCAGCGATGCTGTTCGAGCGTCGCCAGCAGGCGAAAGGCACGCGACTTGTTCAGGCCGGCGCGTTGCGCCAGTTCCGTCACACCCAGACCGGGGCATTCCCCGACCAGCGACAGCAGCGAAAGCGCCGTGTCGACCGAAGCGACTGTGTAGTCCATCAAGCTTCCTCGCTATGTTGTTCGGCATACGCGGCGAGCGCCGCCGCAAATTGCCCAAGTTGCGATTGCAGCGACGAGAAACCTTCATGTTTCTCGTCGCGTGATTCATTCATGTAGAGCGCCCGGTTCAGCTCGATCTGCACACTGTGCCGACGCTCTGCGGGCCGGCCGAAGTGGCGCACGATGTCGCCGCCGCGATAAGGCGTGTTGTAGGCGACGCGAAACCCCAGTCGCGTGAACTCGTCGACCAGCCATTGCGAGAACGCGGGGTCGGCGGTGGTGCCGTCGTAGTCGCTCACGATCACATCGGCGCGCGACATCCCGGCATCGGGGTCGAGTGCGCCGCCGCGCGAGCTCATGGAGTGGCAATCGAGATGCCAGACCACGCCGTATTCGTTGCGGGCGGCGTCGAGCGCGCCGCGCAACGCCTGACGGTAGGGCAGGTAGTAATCGTTGATGCGGCGCTCCACCTCGGCCACGCTCAGGCGGCGGTCGTAGAGCGGCACGTTCGGTGCGGCAAAGCGGTGCAGCAGGCCGACACCGCGCTCGCTATACGCCTCGGGACGCGCATCGTGCGGCCACAGACTCGCGATCAACTCGGGGTCGAGGTCGTGGACGGCGCGATTCGGGTCGATATAGGCCCGCGGGAAGAGCGCGGCAACGAGCGTCGCACCGTGTTGCGTGACGATGGACCACAGTTCGTCGACGTAGGCGTCGCCACACGCGTGAATTGCCGCCGTCGGCGCGATCGTGTCGAAGTCGGGCGGGAACACCTGGCCGCTGTGCGGTGCGTCGAAGACCAGCGGCAGGCGGCACAATTGCCCCCCTCGCCCGGCTTGCGGCGCTTCCACAAAATATCGGCCCTCGGTGACCTGACGGGACATGCCGTCTCCTCGCGTACGTTCGGAACGCTCGCCTATTCATAGGGAGCCCTTCGTTTTGACCAGCAAAACAAGGTTTCAATATTTTGAAACAACGCCGAGGGGCCGACAAGGTGATGGTTGTTACAACATATTTCGGCGCGGCTGCCGGCGAGTTGCGGATGCAGGTATGTCGATTGACCGAAGTTGCCGGTAGAACGGCCAGCGTTCCGTAGGTTTTGCCTACGGTCACGGGCGTTTCGTGAGCGTATTACGTGATGAACCGGGCGACGTCTGTGATGGCTCGTAATGACTTTTCCGGCGCGTGAAATACGTCGGCGCTCAAAAAACGACTACCCACGCCCGGCCACGTCCGATCACTCTGCGCATGCTAAGCGCTCCGCCCAATAAAAAAGCGGACCGTCCGGGGACAGTCCGCTGCTTTTTTGCTACGACTTGCTTCGGGCTTTGGCCCGAGGGCATGGGCTTCGCGTCAGATAGCGTCGGCCACACCGGCTTCGTGCGCCTGCACGTCAGCGTGATAGCTCGAACGAACCATCGCGCCCACCGCAGCGTGCGTGAAGCCCATCTTGTAGGCCTCTTCTTCGAACATCTTGAAGGTGTCCGGGGTCACGTAGCGACGCACCGCGAGGTGGTGTTCCGACGGCTGGAGATACTGGCCGATCGTCAGCATGTCGACGTTGTGGGCACGCAGATCTCGCATCACTTCCAGAATTTCCTCATCCGTCTCGCCCAGACCGACCATCAGGCCCGACTTCGTCGAAACGTCCGGATGGGCGGCCTTGAATTCCTTGAGCAACGTCAGCGAGTGCTGGTAATCCGAGCCCGGACGCGCTTCCTTGTACAGGCGCGGCACCGTCTCGAGATTGTGGTTCATCACATCGGGCGGGGCAGCGTTGAGGATGCCCAGCGCACGGTCCAAACGCGCGCGGAAGTCCGGCGTCAGGATTTCGATACGGGTCTGCGGCGAGAGCTCGCGCACATGGCGAATGCAATCGACAAAGTGCTGGGCACCGCCGTCGCGCAGGTCGTCACGGTCAACGCTGGTGATCACCACGTACTTCAGGCGCATTGCCGCGATGGTCTTCGCGAGGTTCAGCGGCTCGTCCACGTCGAGCGGGTCCGGACGGCCATGGCCCACGTCGCAGAACGGGCAACGGCGCGTGCACTTGTCACCCATGATCATGAAGGTGGCCGTGCCTTTACCGAAGCACTCGCCGATATTCGGGCAGCTCGCCTCTTCACACACGGTGTGAAGGTTGTGCTCGCGCAGAATCTGCTTGATCTCGTAGAACCGCGACGTGTGCGTCGCTGCCTTCACGCGAATCCAGTCCGGCTTCTTCAAGCGCTCGATCGGCACGATCTTGATCGGAATGCGCGCGGTCTTGGCTTGCGACTTTTGCTTGGCGGTGGCGTCGTATTCGCCATCGATCGTGCGAACTTCCTTGCTCGCGGTGTCGTTCACGGTGGTGGTCATGATGGGGCTTTCCAGGCGTCCATTCAGGCGGCGGCGTTCGCGCTGGCTGCCGGGTCTGCGTGGGGCGCAGCGTCGGCAGGTGGCGCGGCATCGGCCGACGCGGGGTGCTGTTCGAGGTGATGGCCGAGTTGCTGCGCCAGTCGCGCGGCCACTTCGTCCCAGCGGGGGGCCACGCCGAGCGTGGCCATGTCTACGGTTTGCAAACCGGCGTAACCGCACGGATTGATCCAGTCGAACGGGCGCAAATCCATCGCGACGTTCAGCGACACGCCGTGATAACTGCATCCGTTGCGGATTTTCAACCCGAGAGCGGCGATTTTCGCGCCAGCATGCGCTTCGGTGCCGTCGCCCGGGCTCACATAGATGCCCGGCGCGCCAGCCCGGCGCTCAACAGCGAGATTATACGCTCCAAGGGTATCAATCACCGCCTGCTCGATCAGCCGCACCAGTTCGCGCACGCCAAGCTTGCGGCGGCGCAGGTCTACGAGCAGGTAAATCACCACTTGGCCGGGCCCGTGATACGTGATCTGGCCGCCACGGTCGACTTTGACGAGCGGAATGCCGCTATCGGCGATAAGCAGGTGAGCCGGGTCGCCGGCGAGTCCCAGCGTATAAACGGGGGGATGCTGGACGATCCAGAGTTGATCCGGGCCGTGCGCGCCACGCGCATCGGTGTAGGCGCGCATGGCGTCGAACGATGTGGCGTAGTCTTCGGTGCCGCGCCAGCACACTTCGATCGGGGAGGTCATGAACGCGATTTTAACGAAACCCGCCGCGTCTTGCTCGGACCGACGCGGCGAAGTTCACGCTCAAGCTGCGCTTGCCTTCTTGGTTGCCTTCTTCACAGGTGCCGCGCCCAACCCTCGCGCATAGCACCCGGCCGCGACCAGAATCATGACCCCGCCCAGCCATTGGGTCGGGTGCAACACGATGCCGAACGCCAGAAAGTCGACCGCCACCGCCACCACCGGATACACGAAGCCGAACACGGCAAGGCTCGATGTCGACGCCTTCTGGAACGCGCCGTAGAGCAGCAGGTACATGAATGTCGTATGGAACAGGCCCAGCGTGACGATCGCGCCTACCTGACGCGGCCCGCCCGGGAGGTGCCCGAAATCGGCCATCCACACGAACACCACCGCGCCGATCACCATGTGCAGCGCCGCAATGATCTCCGGCCGAAGGGTGCCGGCCAGCTTCTTGGTGAACAACGTGGTTGCCGCGTAGAGCGACGCCGCCGCCAGCGCACTCGCCACGCCGAGCAGGTAGCCCGCGCCGTGCACGCCGCCCGGTTCAGCCAGAATGACCAGCCCCGCGAACGCCAGACCGAGAAACCCGAGCGTCGCCATGGATGGCCGCTCTCGCGTGATGATCGCGCTCGCCATGACCAGCAGGAACGGCTGCACGTTGTAGACCACCGTCGTGATGCCCACGGATGTGAGCTTGTAAGCGCTGAACAGGAAAAACCAGTTCGAGACGAGGGTAATGGCCCCGAGCGTCACGTTCACGATTTGCCAGCGCGCGAGACGCAAGCCGCGCCAGTAGCCGCGATAGGCGCACCACAGGCACAGACTGGCCGCGCCGATCAGGCACCGGAAGAACACCACATTGAGCGCCGGCTGCCCCGACATCAGCACGAAGTAGCCGATCGTGCCGGAAATCACCATCGCGGCAACCATCAACCAGCGGCCCAGACGCTCGTCAGCGTGGGCGTCCGGTGCGCCATGCCCCGTATTGCCGGACTTAGTCGGCGTGGCAGCGGCTGGCGTGGAAACGGCCGGCGTCGTGCGAGCCGGCGTAGAACCTTGCGTCATTCAGTCAAATCTCCCGCTATCGCAGCGTATTTTCGTTTGATTATTGCGCGCCTTGATGTGAATTCAATTGACATCAAGTGAATGTTTAAAACGACTCACGCGCTCCGCAGCATCATCTGCCGCGAGAACGCGTGAAGTTTGACGGTTGTGGAAAGCCACAAGGGCCGGTGGCCCGCAGGCAAATCAAGCGGCAGATGCGCAGGAATTCGCCTCACGTGCCGCACGACGTCCGGCCAGCCAGCGGCGCAACTCGCGCACCAGCGGGAAACGATGCGCCACTTCGCGCTCCAGCTCGGCCTCGGCGCCGTCGTCCGACGACACCCAGTAACGGCGTCCCGGCTCCACAGCGAGGCGCTGCCCCGGCATCAGCCAGTAATCGCGCGGATCTCCGGCTCGCGTCACCCAGACTGCCGCGCCGCGTGCGACGAGCGTATGCTCATGGTGCAAGTCGAGACTGACGACTTCGCCCGGCCGGATGCCGTAAAAATACTGGACCTTTGTCAAATTGTTTTGCATTTTACGACCCCCACTCAGTGCGAGACAATGACTGAATCATAGGGACTGCCAAGCGCTTAACCAAACGACATATTTTCACGGCCTTGCGAATAAAGCTCACATGGATCTTCGGAGACTTCCCAATCTGAGTGCTCTGCGCGCGTTCGAAGCGGCCGCGCGTCTGGAGAGCTTCTCCCGCGCGGCCGAGGAGCTGTTCGTCACGCACGGCGCCATCAGCCATCAGATTCGCGCACTGGAGCAGGAACTGGGCACGCAGTTGTTTGCCCGCAACGGCAAGCGCATCAGCCTGACGGCCGCTGGCCGGCAATATGCGGTGTCGATCCGCGCCGCACTCGGCGATATCGCGCAGGCCACCCGCAAGTTGCAAGCCGGCACGCGCAGCGAGCGGCGATTGGTACTCACCACCATGCCGTCGTTCGCCAGCCGTTGGCTCACGCCCCGTATCGGGCGCTTCATCGACCGTCACCCCGAACTGGAAGTGGAGTTGCGTTGCAGCGCCGAGCTGATCGACTTCGAGCGCGACGACGTCGACATCGCCCTGCGCATGGGCAAGGGCAACTGGCCCGGCCTGCATATCGAAAAAGTGCTCGAGGACGTGTTCTTCCCGGCCTGCGCGCCGACGTACAACAGCGGGCGTCTGCCCCAGTCGGCGGCGGAATTGCGGCACAGCACGTTGCTACGCTCGGAAGGGGAGCCGTGGTCGCCGTGGTTTGCGGCGGCCGGCTTCGATATTCCCGAACCGACGCAGGGCATGATGTATCAGGATTCGGGGATGCTCTCGCAAGCGGCCATCGTCGGTCAGGGCGTGGCGTTGGTGCGGCGCTCGCTGGCGGTGGGCGACATCATGGCCGGACGGCTGGTGCGCCTGTCGGATGTCGATACGCCATGCGAATGGGATTACTACTTCGTGTGTCCGCCGGGGGTGCTGGAAACGCAGCGCGTGCAAGCGTTTCGCACGTGGTTTCTGGAGGAAATGGCCGCTTTTGAGGCCGTGATGCATATGCAGCGCCGACCAGCACAGGCGAGCCCCGAAGCGCTCGCAGCAGGCATGGCGTCTACCGCAGGCACGCTGACGACGGACGCTCAACTGGGGCTGGCACCGGCGCTACCGCCGGACGACGGCGCACCGACGCATGCGTGAATGCGGCGTGAATGCTGCCTGAATGCGGCAGGAGTAACACGCCACCCGCATCGCGCGTGGCGTGTCGCCCGGCATCTCAACCGCGTTACAGCACGACCTTGACCAGCGGGTGGCCGGTGAGTGCGCGATAGATATCGTCGAGGTGGGCCTTCGAGTGGGCCCGCACCGTGACCGTCAGGCCGAGGTAGTTACCCGAGCTGGACGGACGCATCTCGACGGTGGCTGCATCGAATTCGGCATCGAACTCGCGCAGCAACGCCACGATGGCGTCCGCAAAATCCGGCTGCATCTTGCCCATCACCTTGATGGGAAAGTCGCACGGAAACTCCAGCAGACTTTCTTTGTTCTCCGGCGTCATAGCGCCTCCTTGGCTCGCTGATAAGCCGCATACAGTGCGCGGAAGACGGGGCCCGGCTTGCCGTCGCCCACCGGCTTGTCGTCCAGACGCACGACTGCCAGCACTTCCTTGGTCGCCGACGTGATCAGCAGCTCGTCGGCGTTTCGCACTTCTTCTTCACTGACTGGGCGCTCGTGGAACGCCACGCCACATTCCTTGGCAAAGGCTTCGAGCGCGCCGTAGCGAATGCCTTCCAGAATGCGATTATCACGCGGCGGCGCAAACATTTCACCGCCCTTGATCACCCACACGTTGCTCGACGACGCCTCGGTCAGGCAGCCATCGCGGAATTGCACCGTCTCCTGCACGTCGTGATCGGCCGCGTATTGCGCCATCAGCACGTTGCCCAGCAGCGAGGTCGACTTGATGTGGCAATTGAGCCAGCGACGGTCTTCGTGGGTCACGGCGCCTACGCCGTGCTCGACCTTCTCGCGCGACGGCAGCGTGAGCGGCGTGGCAATGCCGAACACGGTCGGCGTGATGTCCTTCGGGAACGTGTGCTGACGCGGTGCCACGCCACGCGTGACCTGAACGTACACGCTGTGCGGATCGGCAGCACACGTGGCCGACAGGCGCGCGAAGAGCGCTTCCCATTCGGCACGGGTGTACGGATTGACGATGCGAATCTCGGCGAGGCTGCGCTCAAGGCGGTCGAGATGCTGCGCCAGACGGAACGGCTTGCCGTGATAGACGGGCACGACCTCGTAAATGCCGTCGCCGAACAGGAAACCGCGATCGAGAACGGAAATCTTCGCGTCACTGAGCGGAATCAGGTCGCCATTGAGCCAGACGGTGGGGTTGTCCATGTTTGCAGGGGGCGCATGTCGCGCACGACAAAATTGCAAAACGCGCCTCTGGGGCGCGCCTCGCGTTTGCCGGCCTGACCTGACCGGCGAGGCGCCGATCCGTCATACGGTTCGGCCATACCCCCGTGCCGCGACGCGCAGGCGTCAGGGCACGGGATCGTCCTTATTTCTTCATGAACATCAGGCGCAGCGCATCCCATGCGCGGCCGATGAAGCTTGCTTGTGCCACGTCGGCCAGCGCCACGACCGGGAATTCGGCCAGTTGCTTGCCGTCGGCCATGACCTTGACAGTGCCGACCTGCGCGCCGTTCGCGATCGGGGCGATCAGCGGCTCACGCAGTTCGAGCTGCGGCTTGATCTTGTCGGCCACGCCCTTCGGCACGGTGATGAAGGTGTCCTTCTTCACGCCGATCTTCAGCTCGCTTTCCTTGCCCTTCCACACCTTGGGCGTAGCGACGACCTGATTCGCGCCGTAGACACGCAGCGTGTCGAAGTTCTGATAGCCGTAGTTCAGCGCCGAGAGGCTGTCCTGCACGCGCGCGCGCTCGGTCGGCTCACCCACCACGACCGACAGCACGCGGCGGTTCACGCCGGGCGTGCCCGGCAGCGGACGCGAGGCCGTCGACACGAGGCAATAACCCGCTTCCTTCGTGTGGCCGGTCTTCAGGCCATCGACGGTCGGGTCGAGCGACAGCAGACGGTTACGGTTCGGCTGGCGGATGTTGTTGTACGTGAAGCTCTTCTCCGAGTAGATCTTGTAGTACTCGGGGAAGTCTTGAATCATGTGCGTCGACAGCGCGGCGATATCGGCCACCGTCGTGTAGTGCTGCGGGTCGGTCAGGCCGTCGACGTTGGTGTAGTGCGTGTTCTTCAGGCCAAGACGCTGCGCGGCACGGTTCATCAGTTCGACGAAGCCCGGTTGCGAGCCGCCGATGAGTTCGGCCAGCGCGATGGACGCGTCGTTACCCGATTGAATGATCATGCCGTACACCAGATCGTGCACGGAGACCGGCTTGCCCGCTTCGATGAACGTGCGCGACTCGTCGCGGCCCACCTTGCGTACCGACTCGCCCGGAATGACCGTCTGGTCCATCGAAATGCGCTTGTCGCGCAGCGCTTCGAAGACCAGATACGAGGTCATGATCTTCGTGAGCGAAGCCGGCTCCACGCGCGCTTCCGGATCGCCGGCGGCGAGCACCTGACCGCTGGTGACGTCGACGATCGTCCACGCCTTGGCCGACATCGGCGGCGGCGGAATCTGTTGAGCACGGGCCGGGAGTGCAGCAAGCGAGCCACAAGCGACGAGCGCCGCGGCAGCGGCGGCACGGGACAGCGAAGCGTTGAATTTCATTGGCGAAGAGAGAAACGAAGTGAGGCTCAGGGGCATCTGCGCTTGATTGAGCACCGCGCGCACTGTCGCGATTGGAAAAACACGAAAGCGGCACGGTGAAGAGGACAGCGGCACCGAAGTGCCGGTGCCAGGCATGTCGGAATCAATAGACCCGGCATCGCCTGACAGGTTCAGGAACGAATTATACCCGCCGTGATTTGCGTACCCCAGCGTCGGGAGGGTTACCGCCCGAAATCCGCCCGATGTGTGTCAATAGCGCCACGCATCGACCACGATCTGCTTGAGCAGCGGCAGCAGGCCGTGGAAGAAGTGCTCACCACCGGGGATGACCACCACCGGCAGCGTTTGCGGACGCGCCCAGTCGAGTACCGACTGGAGCGGCACCGTGTCGTCCACTTCGCCATGAATGACGAGCGTGTCGGCCGGCACGAGCGCCACATCCCAGTTGCTCGCGGCCGTGCCGACGAACACGAGACGTTGCGCGGGGGTACCGGCGTCTGCCAGCGTTTTGGCCACGTGCGAGAGCACGAACGTGCCGAACGAGAAGCCCGCGAGCGCCATCGGGGGCGTATCCCAGCCCGGTTGCTGACGCATCCAGTCGATGACGGCCAGCAAGTCGTCGCGCTCGCCAATGCCCTTGTCGTGCTCGCCTTCCGACTTGCCGACACCGCGGAAATTCGGGCGCACCACGGCGTAACCGAGTTGCACGAAGGCACGCGCCAGCGTCTGCGCAACCTTGTTGTCGAGCGTGCCGCCGAAGAGCGGGTGCGGATGCGCCACCAGCGTGATGCCGCGCAATTCGCCCGCCGGACGGTCGATGGCGATTTCAATGGCCCCGACCGGGCCGTCGATGGTAAAGCGTTCGGTTTGAGCGTTCATGAGTGATGCGTGACGTGAAGCCTGATGAAAGCGGATGAGTCCGGCAATGCCCGGTCGCGCCGGGATTGCCTCGTGATTCTGGTATCGCCTGATAAGACCTGAACGCGCGCCTGAACGCACGCGACGGGCCGCGTCAGTCGATCAGCAGGCGTTCGACGATTTCGCCTTGCGCCAGATGCTTTTCGACGATCTCGTCGATGTCGGTCTCATCGATGTACGTGTACCAAGTCCCTTCGGGATAGATCACGACGACTGGGCCGAGTTCGCAGCGATCAAGGCAACCGGCCTTGTTCACCCGCACTTTGCCGGGACCGGCCAGCCCGAGCTGCTTGACCTTTTTCTTGGCGTATTCCTGCATCGCCTGAGCGTTGCAATTCGCACAAGAAGGCCGGTCTGCGCCCGGTTCGCGCTGATTCAGACAAAAAAAGACGTGATGCTGGTAATACTGCGCCTGGGTGGCCATGTCGGTCGCTCTGTGGGGGGTTGGCAACGTTGTTGCGGGCCATTCTAACCGACCTTCCCGGTGGTGCGCGCCGGCCCGCGATGGCTCGGATCGAACATCGCCAGCAGGTAGATCAGCACCAGATACGGCCACGTCCACGCGAGCCAGCGTGCCAACACGTTGAAGTGCACATAGCGGCCCTGCCGCCACGACTGCAACGCCGCCTCGTAGTACGGGTTGGCGGGCAACAGGTTCACGAAAACCAGCAGAACGATCAGCGCCGCCAGCGCCACGGCCCCGCGCAACACGCGCGGCCCGCGTGCCGCCACCATCAACACGAGGGTGCCGACAACGAGCCCATAGATCGCGCCGGTCGTCACCCAATCGAACGCCTGTGCGGGCGAAAACTGCCACGCCGAAGCAGCGGCTTTGATGGCGAACGCGCTGATGAACATCGCGCAAAGCAGCGGCACACGCGGTGCCCCGCGCCGCATGGCCAGCGTCGCGAGCAGCCCGGCCAGAATGGTGCCGCTGGCAGTGACCACGGTCTCCCAAAGCGCATGACTTGCCACAGCATCAAGCGCAGAGAGGTAGTCCTGCAACTGACCGAGATGCGGCACCCAATCCAGAACGAGATCGGTGATATCCGGGTCTTGCCAGAGCCAGATCTGACGCACCAGATCGCCGTCGCCGAAGAGAAACTGCTGCGGATACGCCTGCGCCCACGGCCACAAGGCCAGCAGCACGAGCAACACGCTCGCGTGCCGCTCAAACCATGCGAAGCGCAGATGCCGCAGCCAGCCGCGATCGAGCAACGGGCTCGTGAGCGGAACCGCGAGCGCACCGCCGATCAGTGCCCCCAGCGCATTCGTCGCAAGATCGACGTTCGAAGCCACGCGTGTGGGCAAATACGTTTGCAACGCTTCCATACCGCCCGACAGCAGCGTGCCAAGCACAAACGCCGCGAATACCGCACGCGTGCCTCGCCACGCAGGATGCAACGCCAGCACCGTGAGCATGCCGAGCGGGATATAACCCAGCACATTGGTGACGACATCGAACATCGTCATCCAGCGTGGCAACGGCGCGAACAGATAGTCGAACGGGCCGACCACCGCACGCTGAAATTCGAACGGATACAAGCTCGCGTACGCGATGAGCAAGATCAGGCAAAGCAGCGCCTGACGCGTGAGCGGCGAGGCACGTCGTTGCCAGGGTTTGATGTCCGGCTCGGGCATTGACGCTGGGGCGCTAGCGCGTGGCCGCCGACAGCGGCGAGGCATCCGGCGCGGCGTCCGATCGCGGTGCCGTGGCAGGCACTGCACGCGAGGCAGGTGCCGATCGCGTCGTGGTCGACGGCGCCGGTGTCGGCACTCGGCCAGCCAGCCACTGAATCAGTTGCGTCTGCACCGTATCGCTTGCTGCCGCCAGTGCGCGGGCGCCACCTGCTGCATCGGCCGTGGCCGCAGGAGCCTGTGCGCGCAGCGTCGTTTGCGCCAGCAGCTTCGGCCCGTCGAACAACGTCGCTCGAATCTGCACCACACCGTGGCTGGTCGACGCACTGTCGAAGTACTGCGCGAATTCGTCGAGTTCAACGCGCAATGCAGGTGCCGCCGTAGGATCGCCTGCGGCCAGCACCGGTCTGTCGACCGCGAGCGCGACACGCAGCCGGTCACCGAACAACCGGGCCGGTGACGCGAGCCAACGGCTGTTGGCGTAGACACGTGCCTGATCGCCATCGCTGGCCGGCAAGCGGTAATAGATCAGATCGGAGTCCAGCCAGTTCGGCGCGTTGACGACGACCTTGAGCGGCGACAGGCGCGCGGCACCCGATGCACCCAATGCAGCGGCATTTGCCGTGTTGGCGATGTCGGGCGTCCCCGTGGAAGCCCCGGATGCCCCGGATGTCGATGATGCCGCTGGCATCGTCGGCGGACCGAGATCGTAGCGAGCCAATGCGCCGGACGGTGTACTCGTTGCACACCCGGCCACGAGCGCCGCCGTACCTGCGGCGAGCAGTAGCGCGCGCAGGGCGCCACGAATGGATTCAATCATGTCGGTATCCTTTTGCAATTCGGTCGCGCCTCTCATCGGCCCGCTCCACCGGGCCACGCGAAGCCCGACTCACCCGGTCCGGGCGGTGGCGGCGACGTGCCGAAGAGCAGCGCGCGCGGATTGCGATTGATCGTCTCGGCAGCCTGTCCCACGGCCTGCGTCGTCGTGCGCAGATCATCGGACAGCGTATTCAACCGTGGCAACGCCTCTTGTTGCAGCGAGCCCTCGAAGGTCTGCGTCGTCGCCTGGAATGCGGCGAGGCTCGACGCCGCCTGATCGGCCGCGCGTCCCACACTATCGAGATTGCGCACCAGCGGGCCCTGCGGGTCGGTCAGTTGACCCGCCAGCTTGTTCGCGCCGGCCAGCGTGCCGTTCAGCTCACGCACGGTCTCGGGCAGTTGCTTGGTCACCGGTTCCAGCTGTTGCGCAACGCGATTCACGCTCTGCGCGGCCATCTTCACACTGTTGACCGAGTCGATCACGGCCTGACGATTGTCGGCAGACAGCAATTGATTGACCGACGAACTCGCCTGCTCAAGCTGACGCACGAGGGTGTTGCCGCGATTCTGCAATTCATCGATAAAACTTGGACGCAACCGCAACTGTGCGACCTGCGTCTCCGAGGACGGCAGCAACGTGCGGTCGCGGCCATCGTCGTCGAGTTGCACGAAAGCGAGCCCCGTCACGCCCTGATAGCTCAGCGTGGCGTACGTCGACTTGGTCATCGGAGTGCCTTCGTTCACGAGAATGCGAATCAGGATTTGACCCGGCGTACGCGGATCGAACTTGATCGAATCCACCTTGCCCACGGCCAGACCGCGATAGCGAACAGCAGACTCGGGATTCAGGCCGTTCACGTTGGTTCGGGAGACCAGGTCGTAAGGCACGCGCACACGATTGTCGCGATTGAACCAGTACACGGCCGCCGCGACCGCTGTGAGCAATACCAGCGTGAACAGGCCCGCCATAAAGGCGTGCGATTTATTTTCCATCGTCGAGTAACTCCGAAATCTTGTGACGCCGCGCAGCGGGCAAGGCCAGCAACGCGCGTCTGCCGCGCTCACCGAGGAAGAAGCTGTGAATGAAGGGGTGATCGACGCGCACCACATCTTCGACAGGCGCATTAATGAGCACCTTGCGATCGGCCAGCACGGCCACCCGCGTCGCGAGCATCATCACCGTATCGAGATCGTGCGTGACCATCACCACGGTCAGGCCCAGCGAGCGGTGCAGGCCGCGAATCATGTCGACGAATTCGTCCGATGCCTGCGGATCGAGCCCGGCCGTCGGCTCGTCGAGAAACAGCAGCTCAGGCTCCAGCGCAATCGCGCGCGCGATGCCGACCCGCTTGATCATCCCGCCCGATAACTCCGACGGCATCCGGTTCGCCATGCGCCCCGACAAGCCGGCCATCTCGAGCTTGTACATCACCACATCGCGAATCAGATCTTCCGACAACGTATGCAGTTCACGCAGCGGCTGCGCGATGTTGTCGAACACCGTCATCGCCGAGAACAGGGCGCCACGCTGGAACAACATGCCCGAACGACGGCGCAGCAAATGCGCCGTACGCCGGTCGATCATCGTGATGTCGTGACCGAAGACGCTGATATGACCACTGGTCGGCGCTTCGAGCCCGATGATCTGACGGATCAGCGTCGTTTTCCCCGACCCTGAACCACCCACCAGCGCGATGATTTCGCTTTGGCGCACGGTCAGATCGAGATGCTCGTGAATCGTATGCGTGCCATAGCGCTTCGTCAGATCGCGCACTTCGATGACAGGCTCGGCGTCGCCCGCCAATGTCGCAGCGACCGGCGGGCAGCCCGCCGTGCCGGGGCGTGCCACATCGGACAGTTCCGTCGCGCCGGCGCCCGGCGCCTTCGAGAGATCGTGGATCGTGGATTCGCTCATCAGCCGATCCCCACGTTGCGAAACAGAATCGCGAACACCGCGTCGGCCAGAATCACCACCGTGATCGATGTCACCACCGACTGCGTCGTACCCTCGCCCAGACTCTGCGTATTCGGTTTGACGCGCATGCCGAAGTGGCACGCGACCAGCGCGATCAACATCCCGAACACCACGCCCTTGCCAAGACCGATCCAGAGGTTGGCGATACGTACGGCGTTAGGCAGCGTCGTGAAGAAGTAGTGCAGGCCGATCCCGAGTTCGTACTTGGCGGCCAGTGCACCGCCGAGCAGCGCGACGACGTTCGTCCACATGACCAGCAACGGCATCGCAATCGCCAGCGCAATGACCTTGGGCAAGATGAGGCGAAGGCTATGCGAGATGTCCATCACGCGCATGGCATCGAGCTCTTCGGTCACGCGCATGACACCGAGTTGCGCCGTAATCGCCGAGCCCGAGCGCCCCGCCACCAGAATGGCCGAGAGCACCGGCCCCAGCTCGCGAATCACCGACAGGCCGAGGATGTTCACGATGAACGTGCTCGCACCATATAGCTTGAGTTGTTGCGCCGAGAGGTACGACAGCACGATGCCGATCAGGAACGCCACCAATGCCGTAATGCCGAGCGCCTTGGCCCCGGCACTGTAGATATTGGCGGACATCTCGAGCCACGGCGCGCGCATCGGGTGCCGCACCACGCGCCCGAGGTCGATGACGAACCGGCCGAACATGGAAATACCGCCGCGCAGGTGATCGCCAAGTGAAAACAGCGAATAACCGAGCCGGCTGACCGGATCGACATAGCGGGTCGGCACCGGGCTCTGCCGCGTCCGATCGAATTCGGCGAGGTGGTCGAAGAGCGCGCGTTGCGTCGGCGTGAGCGCGATCTGCTTGGGGAAGCGGCGATTCCAGTAACGCCACAATGCCTGTGCCCCCACGTGATCGAGGCGCTCGACGCAGGTGAGATCCCACGCGAGTTCGCCACTGGGCAGCGCATGGACGAGTTGGAGCAACATCTTCTTGCGCTGTGAGAGCGCAAGCGCTGTCCACAGCCCGCGCAGCATCACCACCGGGCCTTGCGGCGAGGGGGACAGCTCCAGGGTGGGCACGGCATCGAGATTCAAAACTGGGGGTCTCCTGACAACAGGACCAAACAGGACCAAACAGGACCGGGCGGAATCCGGCAAAACGCGGTCATTGTACGGTACAGGCGCGACCGGGCGATGGCAACCCGAGGGCGGCTGAAAACATGCCGGAATCGGCCGAGTTTGGACTCGGATGATGCCGAAAAATGCCCGTGGTTGCAGGGCACTGCGGCGCGGCGCAAGCCCCGCCGTTACAATAGCAGCCATGAATAAAGCCGCTATCCATGCCACCGACATTGCCAGCCGCCGTCTTGATCGGGACGGCGTCCGAGCGCGCCTTGGCGCGGCCTGCCGCGATTGGCAAATCGAAGTGGTCGAGAGCACCGGCTCCACCAATCTGGACCTGCTCTCCCGGCTGCGCGAAGACGCCTCGTGCGCCCCGGTCGTGCGTGCTGCCATGGTCCAGACCGCCGGGCGCGGCCAGCGCGGACGCGCATGGCAGAGCTTGCCCGGCGATAGCCTGACGTTCTCACTCGCCTATGTCTTGCCCGGCGGGCCCGCCGAATTGGCCGGATTGTCGCTGGCGACAGGCGTCGCGGTTGTCGAGGGCTTATCGGACCTGCCGTTGTCGGCGCCGCAAGCGCTCGGCCTGAAGTGGCCCAACGACGTGCTGCTTCGCGGCGGCAAACTCGCCGGCATTCTGATCGAAACCGTGCCCGCTGGCCCGGGACGCATCGGCGTCGTCATCGGCATCGGCGTCAATCTGCGCCAGGCCGGCGACGTCGCCGCGCGCATCGATGGTGCCTCGGCAACTTCGGACAACAAGACCGGTGCCGCATCGAGCCATGCGCAGACCTCCACGGCCATCCCTGCCATTCCTGCCACACCGCCCGCCGCCCTCGAATCGATTCTTCCGGCACCCGACATGACCTCGGTGCTCGCCGCGCTGATTCAGCGGCTTGCCGTCATGCTCGAGCGTTTCGGCGAACGGGGTTTCGGTGCTTTCCGTGAAGATTGGGAAGCCATGCACGCGTACAGCGGCGCTTCGATTCGGGTCATCGAACACGGACGCGATCTGCTGCACGGCGTTGCGCTGGGTGTCGATACGCAGGGCTGCCTGCGCGTGGCGACCGATGGCGGCGAACGCGCCATCGCTAGCGGCGAGGTCTCCGTGCGACTCGTGAATTCGTCTACCGATGCCGCTACCGGTGCCGATACCGATGCACCGTCAGCCTTGCGAGGAAGCCGCCGATGAACGCATCGAAGCCGGCCAAGGCCTCCGCGACGCCGATGGCGACGACAGCAGCGAAAGCGACAGCGGCGGCGATGCAGACGCCGTCGTCTACGCCCGCAAGCATCTTGGCGAAAGCCCCGTGGCTGCTGGTCGACGCCGGTAATAGCCGAATCAAGTGGGCGCTCGCACCCGCGGAGCGTCCGGACGATTGGCGAGCCGCCTCACCGGCGTTTCTCGCCAGCGGTGCCGTCGACCACGCCGAGTGGCGCACGCTCGCCACGCAAATTCGCGCCGGGTGGTCGGCATTGGCGCGCGGCACATCGGGCAGCACATCCGGCAACACGTCGGGCAGCAAATCCTCCAGCACATCGGACGCCCCTCACTTCACTCCCAACACTGCCCCGCTCGCCATCGGTCAGGGCGGGCAGGACGAGGGCTTCATCTGCCCGGAACCGGCTGGCGTGTGGCTGACCAATGTCGCCGGCGACGCGGCCGAACAGGCCGTGCGCATGACGCTGCAAACGCTGTGGGGGATGGCGTCGTCAGACTGGCTACAGGTCTTGCATGCGAGCGAAGCGCGCGCCGGGGTGCGCAACGGTTACGACACGCCAGCGCAGTTGGGCAGTGACCGCTGGGCCAGTCTGATTGGCGCGCACGCCGCGTGGCCGGGGGAACATCTGCTGATCGTCACGCTGGGCACGGCAACGACCGTCGAGGCCTTGCGTGCCGACGGCGACTATCTCGGCGGCCTGATCGCTCCGGGGCCGGCACTGATGCTGCGCTCGCTCGGGCAGGGCACCGCCCAGTTGCCGACACTGGACGCGACCATGCCGAGCGGTGGACAAGACTTCGCACGCAACACGACCGACGCGATTCTGCGCGGATGCCTTGCCGCGCAAGCAGGCCTCGTCGAACGAAATCACGCGCAACTGCAAGCCCGACTCGGCGCACCGGTGCGGTGTGTGCTGTCCGGCGGCGCGCGTCAGGCGCTGGCGCAGACACTCACCCTGCCCTTCACCGAACACGATCAACTGGTGCCTGCGGGGCTCTACGAGGTCGCGATTCGTGCGGCGGCCGACGCGGCATTGCTCGCCGGTTCGGCGCATTCGCCAGCCAATGTGACCCCACAAGATTCGCGCGAAAACCGACGCGCGCCGGGAGGTGCCTGAGATGTTGCGTGCGCTGCTGCTGATCATGTTTCTGGCCGCCAACGCGGCACTGGCTGCCGTGCAATTCGGATGGCTCAAGTGGCGAGACATTCTGCCCACCACGGGACGCGAGCCAACGCGTATCGCACAACAACTGGAGCCGGGACGCATTCGCCTCGCAGGCGCACAGATCAGCGGCGAGACGGTCGTCGCGGTCAAACCGGGCAATGCCGCTGGCGGTGCTGATTCGTCAGCGAAGTCTGCGGCGGGCAATACCAATAAGGGCAGCGCAAGCGACGCGAGTGCGGGTGTGAGCGCCGGAGCGCCAGCCAGCGCCGCCTCGGCATCATCGGCACCGTCCCCCCCCTCCGCCGCCGATGTCGCGGCAAGTCAGGCGATCGCAGCCACTGCACCCGCAGCGGTCTCGGGAGACGCGGCAGCGGCATCACAGGCTGCGGCGGCAGCGGCCGCCTCGACGTGTCTGGACGTGGGTCCGTTCGCAGCCGACGATGCACAGCAGGCGCGCGGCCTGTTGCTCGCGGCACTCCCGTCAGGTCAGGGCGACATACAGTCCGTCGCCGTCGATAAACGCTACTGGGTGCATCTGGATCCTGTGCCGAACAAGGCCGCGGTAGACAAGCAAGTCGCGCTGCTGCGCTCGGTGGGCGTGACCGAATACTCGCTGCTCAACGGGGACGGCTCGAATCTGGTCGTCTCGCTTGGCCTGTTCAACGATCGCGAGCGCGCGGTGCGCCTGATGGCGATGGCGCAGAAGAAGGGAATCACGCCGCAACTGAGCGAGCGCCCGAACGCGAAGAGCCGGATCGTCTACCGGATTGGCGGCATCAACGCGAATGCGGCCGCGCAGATTCGCGGTGTGGTGACGCAGCAGTGGTCCGCACAACTGGTCAAGGCGTGTCCGGCCCCCACAGGCAGCCCGCCTGCGGGAACACACTGAGCGTAATTCGCCGGAAACTTCAACCCACGCGCTTGAGTTGCACCACCGGACGCACAACGCCCGTGTGGATACCGCGCGCGTTCTTGATGGTCGGTTCGACCCACGGTGCAAGGCCGGTGTTTTCCGGCGCATCGACAAGCCCAAGCGCCTTGAGCACTGCGACCGCTGCGGTGTATAGGGCGCGCATGTTGCCATCGACCACCTTGATGGCAATGCCCAGACCGGCTGAGCGCACACCAATGGTCTGCACGCCATCCGCGCCGATCTTCGCCACCCAGTCACCCGGTGCCATCTGCATGAACGCCAGATCGTTGCGCGCCGTGCCGGACACCATCTGCGGTTGCTGCGTCATCGCCGCGAACAATGTCGAGAGCGCCGCATCGTCGCTTGCCGACAACTTGGCGTAGGCCGCGGCCAGCTTCTCAAGCGGCAACGCATAGTTCGGTGCAGAGCAGCCGTCGATACCCAGCGGCAATGCATCTCCCGACACACCGACCACATCGCCGACACGCGCCCGGATCGCCTTCTGCATCGGGTGCGCGGGATCGAGATACGTCTCCAACGGCAAACCATGTTGCGCGCAATACGCCAGAAACCCGGCGTGCTTGCCCGAACAGTTGTGATGCAACGCCGTCGGCTTCAGATCGGCCGGCGCACGCTTGCCCGTGGCGGAATAGAACGTCGGGGTATGGCAGCCGCATTGCAGATGGTGTTCATCGCAACCGGCCTTGGCGAGCAGACTTTTGACACCCTCGACGTGGAACGCCTCGCCCGAGTGACTCGCGCACAGCAACGCCAGTTCGGGCTGCGTCAACCCGAAATGCGCCACGCCATCGCCTTCCACGAACGGCAGCGCCTGAAACGGCTTGAGCGTCGAACGGGAGAAGGTGAGAAACGACGGATCGCCTGCGGCATAGCGCAACTGGCCTGTCGCGTCGACCACGGCGACGGCACCGTAATGAATGCACTCGACGGTATCGATGCCGTTCGCGCCGCGTGTGACTTCTACCAGCGGTGCCAGACTCATGATTGTCGAACCTTCTTGAGCAGTGCCGTCGTCGAGCGTTGATGTTCGAACGGAATGGCCACCGCCTTGCCGCCCCAGCCGCGCACCAGCGCCGATTCGGGCAGCTTGTCCATGTCGTAGTCGCCGCCCTTGACGAGAATGTCGGGGCGCACGGCGGCGATCAGCGCTTCAGGCGTCGATTCACCAAACGTCACCACATAGTCGACACTCTGCAAGGCAGCAAGGAGTGCCGCCCGGTCGTTCTCGTTGTTGATGGGACGGTCGTCGCCCTTGCCGAGCGTGCGCACGGACACGTCGGTATTCACGGCAACGATCAGGCAGGCACCCAGAGCCCGCGCTTGTGCGAGGTAGGTGACGTGACCACGATGCAGGATGTCGAACACGCCGTTGGTGAATACCAGCGGACGCGGCAGTCGGGGGGCGAGTGCCACGAGGGCATCACGCGTGAGGACTTTCGCCTCGAAATCGGGAGCTTGAGCGAGTTGCATGACTGTCTGTCAAAAGTGAATGCGGTATTGTCCCACGGCCGCCCGTAGGCAACAAAAAAGGGGCCGAAGCCCCTTTTTTTTCGCAATGCCGAAGATTACGACGGAGTCGCAACGGCCGGTGCTGCCGGCGTCGTCACTGCCGCCAGACGCGAGGTGATTTCCTTGCGATAGCGGTTCAGATCCGTCGCGGTCGCAAACGTGCGCTCGAACAGCAGCGACATGTTGTGCAGAATGCGCTCGACCACCTTCTTTTCCCAGCTGTCGTCGAACTTGATCTGTTCGTCGAGCCAGTGCTCAAGCCATTCCGGTTCCGGCAGGCGCGATTGCACCGTGTCGTTCGGGAACAGGTCCTTGTTCACGTGGAGGTTGGTCGGGTGCAGCGGCTTTTCGGTGCGGCGCGCCGATGCCATCAGCACGCCGATCTTGGCGAACGCGGCACGTGCGTTATCGCCAAAGCTCGTCAGTGCCTTCTTCATGTAGCGCAGGTACGCGCCGCCATGACGGGCTTCGTCACGCGAGATGATTTCGTAGATGGCCTTGATCACCGGCTCGGTGTGCCATTCGGCAGCACGGCGGTACCAGTGGTTCAGGCGAATTTCGCCGCAGAAGTGCAGCATCAGCGTTTCGAGCGGCGGCGCCGGGTCGAACGGGAAGCGCACGGCGTGCAGCTCGGCTTCGCTCGGCACGAGGTCCGGGCGGAAACGACGCAGGTATTCCATGAGCACCAGCGAGTGCTTCTGCTCTTCGAAGAACCACACGCTCATGAAGGCGGAGAAATCGCTATCGTCGCGATTGTCGCGCAGGAACATCTCGGTGGCCGGCAGTGCCGCCCATTCCGTGATGGCATTCATCTTGATGGTGCGCGCCTGATCGTCGGTGAGTTGGCTCGCGTCGAACTTGTCCCACGGAATGTCCTTCTCCATGTTCCAACGCACTGCTTCCAGCGACTTGTACAGTTCGGGATACAGCATTTCGTTCATTTCAATTACCCCCAAGGTCGCGAGACCTTACACCAGGACTCAAGATAGTATTGTGAAAGTTTACGCCGAATTTCGACAGACAAAACGGTGACCGCGACACGAACGGCCCCCGCCGTCCGGCTTCACGTCTTGAACCCCTGCCGTCGCTGAAGGACGGCGATGAAGCGCCTGTAACTTGGCCGCGTCCTGGCGATATGGCTAGAGCGACCCTACTAAAATATGGGCAAACTCTTGAATCATAACATAAAAGCCTTTCAAAACCGTACGCGCGGCGCCTCACATGACGGTAATGCGGCGTAATTTTGACGACGGTCAAAATGTCACGCACACCCCCTAAGATCAAGGGGCAGAGGGCGTCCGGCACGACACATTGCCAACCTACCGGCAAGGCCGTCGGTCCACTGCAAATGGTGGGCGAAAAGAAGTCATTGCCCACCGCGATGCGTCAGGGTTTGTCCTTGTGCAATGGGGCTCAGCACCGCACGCAGCATGGTCTAGGCTGAAAGCAGTCGTTCCGTGCTTGTGAACCCGACCGGGGAGCGGTAACTGCGGCGTCTGACGACGCGGCCCCCGATGGCGAAGAGGACTCTTGGTCGCATTCACGCAACAAGTTGTACCGGCCGGCGTATCGAGCGAACGACTCGCACGCTGCCGACGGGCCCACCAACTCGACTGGATCCTTGGACCGGAAAGGAGCCGAGCATGGCAACTCGTCCTGCTTTGGCAGTGTGGCTGCGCGCCGCATGCCTCTTCGCCGTAGCGTCCGCTGCTGCGGCGGCCCCGAGCGCCCACGCGTTCGATGCCGTGCAACTGGCCTCGCAAGAAGTGCCGGCAGCGCACTTGGTCGGCCACGGCTCGTTCACCCGCATGGGCTTTCATCTTTACGACGCCGAACTCTTCTCGGTCGCCGATCGCGTCAGCGCGAACTGGGGCACGCATCCCCTGGTGCTCGACCTGCGCTACGCCCGCAGCTTCAAGTCGCATACGCTGGTGCAGCGCACGCTCATCGAAATGACGAAGCTGCAAATGGCGACGGAAGCCGAGCGACAGCGTTGGGCAGATGAGCTCGCGCGCATCCTCCCCGATGTGTCGGAAGGACAACACCTGACGGGCGTCTACCGGCCGGGCGACGGTACGCGGTTCTTCTCGGACGGCAAACCCATCGGTCAGATCACCGGCGACGCCTTCGGACGTGCCTTTTTCGCGATCTGGCTCGACCCGCGCACGAGTGCACCGGACCTGCGTGCAGACCTGATCAGCGACGCGCACTGACCGGCATCGAAGCGCGATGGCGCGCATTGACACGTTCCGATGCCAGTGCGGGACCACCGGACACTGTCGCATCCGCGCCACGCCGACGCACCGGCGCGGTGCGCACCACAACCCCGGCTGGTAACTTATGGCAAGGCCCCCCTGCGCTATGCGCGCCGCTGGCGCACCCCACGCGAGACCGTGCCATGGACATCGATCATGCTGCTGCGCTCACCCGCCTGACGCGTTACATCGAAACTCTCACGCGGCAAAGCGTCGCCAACCTCGGCGAGTTCTACACGCCGACGGTCTATTTCAAGAGTCCGCTGCATGAAGTGCGCAGTGCAGCAGAACTTGCCGCGCTTTTCGATCGCCTGTTCGAACGCGTGGATGTTCCCCGTTTCGAAATCACCGCAACGCTGCTTCAGCACAATCAGGCACTCCTCGTCTGGAATCTTCACTTTCACGCCAAACGCTGGATCGATGACGAACAGGTGATTCACGGAGCGTCCCACCTGCGACTCGCCGTGGATGGGCGTATCGCCTACCAACGCGACTACTGGGACGCCACCGAAGACATCTACGCGAAACTGCCCGTCATGGGACGTTTGCTCGCTTGGCTGCGGCAACGGCTGCTGCCCTGACATCCCGCCGCCTCACCTCACGCCACTTCGGTCGTCCTCCCACGCCACAGCCCGCGCCGCAGAACACCTCCCCCCAGAACAGACCCAAGGCCCTCCCCGCTGCTCAGACAGTGTTCAACTCGCCTCGGGGAGGACCTTGGGTCCGTTCCCGCGTTTGCCCAAACTACATCGGGGCGCTTTCCTCTTCTGCAACATGGGCAGTTTTCTGCAATACACGCCCCCCTCCCCCGCCTACATTCGGAACCTCTACGCTTTCGCTCAAGGTCCCCAATGACACTCTTCTACTCCATGGCCGCCTTCGCGCTCGCCGCCTCCATCACCCCCGGGCCCGTCAACGTGGTCGCACTCGGCTCAGGCGCCCGCTTCGGCCTTTTGCCCAGCCTTCGCCATGTGACCGGTGCCACAGTCGGCTTCATCATCCTGCTCGTCAGCGTGGGGTTTGGCGTCTACGAACTGCTGCAACGCATGCCCGCCCTGATGCAAGCCATCCAATGGTTCGGGGTCGCATTTTTGCTCTACATGGCCTACAAGCTCGCACGCGACGACGGCGAGTTGGGCGACGCCAACCCACAACGCGGCCCCACGATGCTCCACGGCGCAATCATGCAATGGCTCAACCCCAAAGCATGGCTCGCCTCATTGGCAGGCATGGGGGCGTACACCGCCGGTGAACCCACACGCATCTGGCAGTTCGCCGCCATCTACTTCGTCGTGTGCTGGCTTTCCGTCGCATGCTGGGCCATCGCCGGTGCCATGCTCCGACAACATATGCGCGACGCGCGCCGCGTACGACGACTCAATCGCGTCATGGCCGCATTGCTCGCCGCAAGCGCGGTGTATCTCGTGGCAAGCTAGCCGCATGAAAGGGGAAGGGAGGAAGGGGGATCGCGTTAATCGGCGTTATTCGGCGATAAGTGGGGGATAAGAGAGGAATGGGCGGGAGATGAGCGAGCGACAAGCCTCGCTATGCAACGCTATGCCGCCCGACGTGCCTCTGACGCCCGGTAGTGCCCCGGGGTCGCTGCCAGCAGTTGCTTGAACGTACGCTGAAAATGCGCCTGATCGGCAAAGCCCGCATCGAGCGCAACCTCCGCTATCGCATGCCCGCGACGCAACCGGGCCCGCGCATATTGAATGCGCTGATTCATCACGAACGCATGCGGCGTGAGCCCGTACTGGGCCCGAAACGCGCGCGTCAGATACGACGCCGACAACCCCGCCGCCTCGCAGATTTGCGCGAGCGTCAACGCCTCACGGCAATGCGCCCGGATGAATTCGGCCGCTTCGCGTAATTTGCGCGGATCGTCCCGCATCGCCCGTGGCGCCGGGTTCAAGCGCTCATGTGCATCGACGAAAAACTGTTGCACGACGCTCTCGCGCGCCAGTTGCTCGCTCGCCGGATCGCTGCAAACGTCGTAAAGCCGGTTCAGGCCGGCGTACAGCGTGGCGTCGGTCGACGACAACGGATCGAACAGATGCAGATCCTGTCCGTCGCCAAAGCCCAGCTCGCGCTGCAATGCGCCCAGCCACGCGGTGTCGACAAACAACATGCGATACGCCCACGCCTCATCCCCCACGGGATTGCAGGCATGCACGGCATCGGGGTTCATCACCACGACACTTCCTTCACCCACGGTCTCGCGCGCGCGGCCATTGAGGTAGGTACTGCGCCCGCCCGTCACTACGCCGATCGAGAACGTTTCGTGGCTATGCAACGCATAGCAGACACGCCGCCCGTCGAGCACTTCGCGCGCTTCAATGAATGGCAACGCCGGATCGCGCCAGAACGTCGACGGATACGGGCAAGGAACGGTAGCTCGAGACATAGGTGTCGTCAGTTCGGTGAAACCTTCATGCGGCGTCGCCTCCCACGGCAGGTTGATCAGCATCGGCGGACGTGGGCGACATCGATGCCATCGATGAGTTAGCCGACATATCGACGCTGCCCACGGCCCCCGCTTCCACGCTGTCGAGCAGGCTCGTGCCGTCGGCTTCGGCCACCAGCCACGCCGCGATGGCGTCGCGCTGTGCGTAAGCATCGGCCTCGCCCAAGGCGATCAACTCCTGCGTGTAAGACGATTCGAACAGCAGATAACTCGCGAACGCCGCGCCACGCGCCTCATCCGCGCCAATCGCGCCCAGCATGGTGCGCACGGCCCGCGGCAATTGTTGCAGATGCCGCGACGCAATCGGTTCGAGCCGCTGACTCGGCGAAATCACCAGCGTCTCTATCGGCCGCCAACCACTCGATTCGCGCTGCGCCGCCGGCACGTGCCGCAGCACGTTGTTGATGTGTTGCAGACGTTCGAGATCGGCTGACAACCCGTCGATGAACACGCTCGCGAGCGCCTGACCGCCGATCTGCGCGAGACTCGGATAACCCGCGATGCGCTCGCCGCTACTGTCGAGACCATACTGCCCATGCGCCGCACCGATGATCAGGATGCGCGTCGCGCCCAGATGAATCGGCGGACTGAGCGGGGCGATCTGACGCATGGAGCCATCACCGAAATACTCGGGCTGGCCATCGAGATCGAGTTCGATCGCAGGAAAGAGAAACGGAATCGCACTCGATGCGAGCAAGTGTTCGACAGTCAGCGGCACCGCACGGGCGAGCCGCAGCGAGCGCTTCCAAGGCTGGATCGGCTCACCGCTCTGGTAGAACGTGACGTGCTTGCCCGACGAATACGACAACGCAGTCACCGACAACGCCGATAACGCCCCGGAGGCGAATACCTCGGGCAACCGCTCAAGACGGATCGCGTTGCGCAACATCTCGGCGAGTGGCGACCAATCGAACAGTGAGCGCGGCGACCGGCGCAACGCCCACCCAAGCGACAGCGCAGCGAGCCAGCGGGCGCCCGTGCCCGCCATGCCGAGTGAGTCGGCACGAAACACCTGACCCGCGTGGAACTGACGCCACACGGCGTCGAGCTTCATCACGCCATGCTGGAAGTCGTCGGCATGGGAGGCCAGCGCCGCCGCGTTGATCGCGCCAGCGGAGGTGCCACAGACAATCGGAAAAGGGATCGCGCGTCGCGACGGCAGCACTTCGCGCTGGATGGCGGCAATCGCCGCGAGCACACCCACCTGATACGCGGCGCGCGCGCCGCCCCCCATCCAAGACGAGTCCGGTGCGTTCGCCTGAAATCATGGGGTGCCTCCCTGTTGTTGTTATCCCGCCCGGCCGTGGGTGTCTGCCCGACGCCGCCTACACGGTCTAAGCGGTCTAAGCGGCCTAAGCGATCTCACCACGCCCACGGCGTGGTTTTGCCAGCACGTTTCGCCGGTGCCTTGACGGCGCTCTTGGCCGACGTCCGGGCCTCGGCCGATTTCACTGCCGGAGGTGCTTTGCCCGGCGCTTGGCGGGTCTTGGCGGACGGCGTCGACTTGGCAGCTTTCGCCGACTTGGCCGGTGCCTTGGCCGCAGTCTTCGCGCCGCCCGCAGAGGCAGTCTGCTTCGACGACTTGCTTGCCGCCGTCTTGCCCGCAGCCTTTCCGGCCGTCTTTCCAGCCGTCTTTCCGGCTGCCGAGGCAGTGCGCCCCGAGGCTGCCTTAGCGGCATCAGTCGCGGCATCAGTCGCGGCCTTGGTCGCCGCTTGCGTTGCCTTCGTCGCGCTAGCCGCGGCCTCGGACATCTGCGCTGCGGCCGCTTCCGTCATATGCGTGGCCGATACGCCCGCAGCCTGCGCCGCCGCAGCGATCTGATCGAACTGCGCACGCATGGCGTTGAACCACATCGACGGGTCGAGGGCACCGTAGGCGTTGCTCGCCTGTGCAAAAGGCGATTCGGCGCCAGCGGCACCCTGCCCACCCTGCGGCGGTTCGTTGGCTGCCTCAGCCGGTTCCGGTTCGGCTTCAGGTTCCGGTTCGGGTTCCGGCTCAGGTGCGTGCGCCTGCGACTCGACGTCTTGCGCCGGTTCCGATCCAGCAAACGGGGAACGCCAGAAGTTGCCACCGGCCTGTGCGAATTGCGAGAAAGCCGACGCGGCCTGCTCTGCCCCTGCCGCCCCGGCAGCCGCCTGCGAGAAGCCAGCGGGTTCGCCCGAAGGTGCGGCGCCGAATCCACCATTGCCAAAGGCCCGCAGCGTGGCATAGGTGGCGCGCTGCACTTCGAAGGCCTGAATCGTCGAGCGCAGCACGTTCAGGTTGAGCGTGAGCCATTGTTCGACGGCGCGCATTTCGGCAATCCGGTTTTCGATCTCGTTCGGATCGAGCAGCGGCGCGGCACTCTGCATCAACTGCGTGAGCGGCGACGTAAAGGTCGCAGGCGGACTGAACGCCTCCCACATCTTCTTGAGAATGTCGAAGCCGTTGGGCATGGCACTCGTCGAATCGCTCATCTTGATCTCCGGTCACGGTCGGCGGCAGAACCACTTGCACCGCGCTGTCAGGGTCATGAAGCAGGTAAATCCAGCAGGCAGGCGGGCCGCCCGCGCATTTACCGCGTGTTGTTATGGATCATACGCCGAGCCTGCGTGAATCGTATGTCAGGCTCGATCCGATTCAGAACGGTGCATCGCCGCTGTAATCGGGCGCACGGCGCTCGCGCAGGGACGCAATGCCTTCGCGCACGTCGGGCCCGGCAAAGCCCATGAATTCCAGCGCGAGCGACGCATCGAACGATGGCCCCGCGCTGCGCAACCAGTTGTTGAGCGCGTACTTGGTCCAACGAATCGCCGTGGTCGAGCCGCGCGCGAGCTTGTCGGCCACTTCGAACGCCTTGGGCAACAGGTCGGCTTCGTCCACCGTCAACGACACCAGCCCGATGCGCTCGGCCTCTTCGCCGGACACGGGCTCGCACAGCAGCAGGTAGTACTTCGCTTTCGCCATGCCGCACAGCAGCGGCCAGACGATCGCCGCATGGTCCCCCGCCGCCACGCCCAGACGCGTGTGACCGTCGATGATGCGCGCGGTCTTTGCCGCAATCGAGATGTCCGCCAGCAGTCCGGCCACCAGCCCCGCCCCCACGGCCGGGCCATGCATCGCCGAGACGATGGGCTTGCTGCAATTGATCACGTTGTAGACGAGATCGCGCGCCTCGCGCCACACCCGGGCACGCACGTCGAAGTTGTCGGCCATGTCTTCGACGAGCGACAGGTCGCCGCCGCCGGAAAAACCCTTGCCTTCCCCGCGAATCACCACGGCGCGCGTGTCGGGATCGCGATCGATATCGCGCCACACGTCGGCCAGTTCGCGATGCATGTGATGGTCAGCGGTCGACAGGCCGCTCTTGTTCGCGCCCGCGCCCATGATGACTTCGAGCACGCCGTTCGGATGCCGCTTGAATTGCAGCGACGAGTAGTGTTGATACGGGTCTTGCGACATGGTCTACCGCTCCAAAAAAACATCCCCGCACAGGCGGGGATTGGAAAAACGACGGCATCGGGCGAACCCGGCACCGCCGACGGTCATCAATGCTTTTCAGGTCAGCGCGCCGGTCACTGTGCCAGCAGCCACTTGCCGTTTTCGATCTTGACCATCACGCGGGCGCGCTGATCGAGCCCCAGGTGATCGGTCGCGCTCATGTTGATCACGCCATTCGTGACATGCACTTCCTTGCTCTGTTCGAGCGCGTCGCGCAGTGCCTTGCGGAATTCCGGCGTGCCCGGCTTGGCCTTTTGCGCTGCGATCGGAATCGCGCGTTGCAGCAGAATGCCGGCGTCCCACGCATACGAACCGAACGCCGCGACGGTACCGGCACCGTACTTGGCTTCGTACTTCTTGATGTAGTCGAGGGCGACGGTCTTGGCCGGGTGATCGGCCGGCAGTTGCGACGCCACCAGCACCGGGCTGGCCGGCAGGTAGGTGTTGTTGCAGTCCTTGCCGCAAACACGCAGGAAGTCGTTATTGCCCACACCGTGGTTGTGGTACACGAGGCCCTTGTAGCCGCGCTCGGCCAGCGCCTTCGGCGGCAACGCCGCCGGGGTACCGGCAGCACCCACGACGACGGCGTCAGGGTTGGCCGCCATGATCTTCAGGATCTGACCGGTCACGCTCGGGTCGGTACGCGCGAAACGCTCGTTGGCCACCATCTTGATCTTTTGCAGCGCGGCGAACTTGGCGACTTCGTCATAGAACGCCTCGCCCAGCGCGTCGCCCTGACCGATGAAGGCCATCGTCTTCACGCCATGACGGCTCGCATGCTCAGCGATAGCGGAAGCCATCTGCGCGTCGGTCTGCGGCGTCTTGAACATCCAGTACCGCTTGGCGTCGACCGGCTCGATGATGCGCGCGGACGAAGCGAGCGAGATCGTGGGCGTGGTGCCGCTGGCGATCACGTCGAGCATGGCCAGCGTGTTCGGCGTGATCGACGAGCCGATGATCGCGTCGACGTGGTTCTCGGAAATGAGCTTCTTGGTGTTCTGGACGGCGGTCGTGGTGTCCGAGGCGTCGTCGAGAATGATGTAGTCGACCTTCTGGCCACCGATTTCGGTCGGCAGCATGGTGATGGTGTTGCGCGCGGGAATGCCGAGTGAGGCGGCCGGGCCGGTGAGCGAAATGCTCACGCCGATCTTCACCTGAGCGGCGGCACCACCGGCCAACGCCAGCAACATCGCGCCCAGCAGTGCAGTGCGCACGGGGTTTCGCATGAAAAGTCTCCAATCCAATTCTGGTCGAGCCCGCGCTGTGTTGTTTTCTTGCGTAAAGCGCCCGGGACGGACACCTCGCGCCGCGCCGGCGAAAGTCAGAGCCAGCCCGTGATCCCGGTAGGGGTACGAACCGACTCAAGGAGACAAAGAATAGCGGAGCCAGAATTGCCAGCCATATCCGGGTTCACCCTATGCCGGTGACTTTCGACGCGTCGGGATAGGCCGGCGAGCGCGCTGAAGCACCCGCCGACACCGACCCGCATGCCACCGGCAACCCGCGATTACTCGTCGAGCGGCGCCACCGCCTGATCGATGGCCCCGAAGATCGACTTGCCCTGCGCGTCGAACATTTCAATGCGGACACGATCGCCATAGCGCATGAACTGCGTCTCGGGCGCACCCTTCTCGATGGTCTCGAGCATGCGCTTCTCGGCAATGCACGCGCTGCCCCGGCTGCGATCCTTGTTCGAGATCGTGCCCGAACCGACGATGGTGCCCGCGCGCGCATTGCGCGTCTTGCACACGTGCGCCACCAACTGGCCGAAGTCGAACACCATGTCTTCGCCGCATTCGGGCGCACCGTACTTCTTGTCGTTCCACTTCACCGTCAACGGACGATGAACGCGCCCGCCGCGCCACGCGTCGCCCAGTTCGTCAGGCGTGATGGCGACCGGCGAGAACGCCGTCGCGGGCTTGCTCTGGAAGAAGCCGAAACCCTTGGCCAGCTCGGCCGGAATCAGGTTGCGCAGGCTCACGTCGTTGACCAGCATCAGCAGGCGCACGCCTTCGAGCGCGCGGGCCGGGCTGGCGCCCATCGGCACCTCGGAGGTCACCACGGCAACTTCGGCCTCGAAGTCGATGCCGAAGTCTTCCGAAGCACACACGATGTCTTGCGTCGGCCCAATGAAGTCGTCGCTGCCGCCTTGGTACATAAGCGGGTCGGTCCAGAACTCGGGCGGCATTTCGGCACCGCGTGCCTTGCGCACCAGTTCGACGTGGTTCACATAGGCCGAACCGTCCGCCCACTGATACGCGCGGGGCAGCGGCGCCATGCAGTCGGCCGGGTCGAACGCGAAGGTGTTGCGGGCACGGTGGTGATTGAGCGCGTCGTACAGCGCTTGCAGTTGCGGCGCGTAGAAAGTCCAGTCGTCGAGCACGCGTTGCAGCGTGGGGGCCACGGCGTCGGCAATGCAAGCGCTCGACAGATCGCGCGACACGACGATCAGTTGACCGTCGCGCGTGCCGTCCTTACGGGTAGCGAGTTTCATGTGATGGTGTCTGCGGGCGGTCTCAGGCCCGATAGAATGGCGCGTGAAGCCGACGATTCTACCTGAGGGCATCGCCCGCGCTGCCCTTCGAAAATCCGGGGAAATCGCGCGGGCAGCACCGGTGGCCACCTCGCACAGCCACCGCGACGAGGAAAACAGAGACATGAAAACCAAGACTGCGGACACCCGTAGCGCCAAACGCACTGACCTTGCCGACGACGTCGATCACGCGGATCACGCCGATCAGGCCGACCACGGCGACGACACGAGCGCCGCCCCCGAAGAGGAGAAGGCGCGCTCGGGCATTCAATCGATCGAAGTGGGCTTCCGCCTCATCGAGGTACTGACCGACGCCTCGAACGCGATGATGCTGCGCGATCTCGCTCACGCGGCCGACATGAATCCGGCCAAGGCACATCGCTATCTCGTGAGCTTCCAGCGGCTCGGCCTCATCGTGCAAGACCCCGTGAGCGGACGCTACGACCTCGGCCCGTTCTCGCTGCGCATGGGGCTCGCCCATCTGGCCCGCATCGACGCGTTCAAGGCGGCGCGCTTTGCGTTGGGGGAATTGCGCGACGCCATCGACCAGACCGTGGGCATCGCCGTCTGGGGCAATTCCGGTCCGACCGTCGTCCATTGGCTCGATTCGACGTTCCCGATGCGCGTCCCGCTGCGCTTGGGCGATGTGATGCCGATGCTCGAATCGGCTGCGGGGCGCTTGTTTGCCGCCTATCTGCCCACCCGGCAGACGGCACCGCTCATCGATACCGCGCTGGCCACGCTGCAACACGCGTCGCGCCATCATCTGCCTGCCACGCGTGCGCAGTACGATGCCGTGCTCGATGATGTGCGCGCCCACCGCGCCGCCCGCGTGGAGGGCACGGTGCTGCCGTCGGTGAATGCCTTCTGCATGCCGGTGTTCGACGCGACCGGACAGTTGGTGATGGGCCTCATGGCGCTGGGCCCGGAAAGCCGGTTCGACGCCAGTTGGGGCGGTCCGATCGACACGGCCCTGCGCACGCTGGCACAACAACTCTCCGCCGATCTCGGACAGGCGCACGCGCCCCGGCACCCGGCTGCGACTTGACCGGAATTTGACCGGAATTTGACTGGAACCTGACCGGCGCGACGGCGGGCGGCGAACGCACGGTAATCATCCAGAACCGCAGGCGGGCGTGCCGGTCGAACCAGATGCAACGCAATATGAGATGCTGACGGCCTGACTATCCGTCATTCCGTCGTTCTGGCCTACTGATTCGTGTCCTTGCCTGCCAACCGCCCGCCTCGCCAAGCTGCGCCCGATGCCCCTGCCGACGCCGCCACCCGGGCACCGGCCGGTCCGACGCCGCCCGCACGGCCCCGCAAGCGCTGGCTGTTGTGGGTCTCGGTGGTGCTGGCAGTGTTTGCCGTGCATGTGCTCATCGCCCTCTGGGTGGCCGTGCATCGCACGACACTCGACGACACGCCGATCCCGAGCATTCCGATCACGCTGATTCCGCTCAAGCCCGTGGCGCCGCCCGCACCGCCTGCGCCACCCGAGCCGAAGCCCGCCCCCAAACCGCGCCCGAAGCCGAGCGCACCGCCCGCACGCCCCGACACGCTTGCCGCCCCGGAGACGACCGACGCCCCGGGGCCGCAGGCCGCGTCCACCACCGAAGCCGGCGAAGGCAACACGCCCGGCGCGCCGGCCAGTGGCGCCAGCGCCCCGCAGCCACCCGGCCCGGCTCTGACGGCCGCCGCCGCCAATGGCGACAAGTTCGACCCGCCGCCGTCGGTCACGCTCACGTACGACGCCCTCATGAACGGCGTGCGCAACCAGACCGGCGAGCTGCATTGGGTCAACAACAACGGCCACTATCAGTTGCGCGTCGCGGTGCCGATCATCTTCTTCGGCACGTTTGAATTCATCAGCGAAGGGGGTTACGACGTCAACGGCATCGCCCCATCGCGTTATGTGGAAAAACGGGGACGCCGCGCCGAATACACCACCGATTTTCACCGCGACGGCACGCCCACGCTGTCGTTCTCGCGCTCGGGCCAGTCGGTGCCGCTGGCCCCCGGCGCGCAAGATCGCTTCAGCGTGATGATGCAGTTGGCCGCCTACGCACGCGGCAACCCGGAGCGCTATACGCAAGTCGGCGTCACGCACGAGTTCACGGTCGTCGATACCGACAGCAGCGAGGTGTGGCCGGTGCAGTACGTCGGCAGCGAGACGCTGCAAACGCCGCAGGGGTATCTCGAAACCCGCCACTTCACGCGTCTGCCGCGCCGCAACGGCGACGAGCGGCGCGTCGACATCTGGCTCGCCCCGGCGCTCGACTGGCTGCCCGTACGGGTGAGGCAGGTCGAGCCGTCGGGCAACGAGTTCGAACTGATCTTCACGCAGAAGACGCAGCCCTGACACGCCCTACCTCGCCTGACATTCGCGACACTTCGTCCCAAACTGGCGACTCAATAGTGTTTAGATCGTCGAGTGATCTAGGATTGATGCGGCTTGTCGGGCGATCTGTTGCCGCACTGCTACGATTCGATGAGCATAAGTTCAACGTTCCTGACATAATCAGAAACATCCCACGGGATTGACGATAAAGGGCCGAACACGATGAAAGTAAGTGCTAACGGCGTATCGCTTCATTACGCGGTGGACGGCCACGGACCTTGGCTGACACTGGCGCATCCGTTGGGGGCGGACCTCACGGTCTGGGACGACCTCGTGCCGACCCTCGCCGCGCACTTCCGGGTCCTGCGCTACGACAGCCGCGGCCACGGCAAGAGCGACGCGCCGCATGGCCCTTACACCATCGCGCAGTTGGCCGCCGACGCGGCCGCCCTGCTCAATTCGCTGGAAATCCCGAGTACGCATTTCGTAGGCATCTCGATGGGCGGTGCCGTCGCGCAGCAGCTTGCGCTGGACGCCCCCGAGCGCATCGACAGCCTCACGCTGATCGACACGACGTCGGGCTACGACAAGGCCGATGCGGCGCTCTTTCGCGAGCGCGCGGTCAAGGCGCGCGACGGCGGCATGAAGGCGCTGGCCGACGGCACGATGGAGCGCTGGCTCGGCAAACGCTTTCGCAAGCACGAACCGGAAGTGACCGAACGCATTCGTCATCTGGTCGCCCATACCAACCCGGAAGGCTTTGCCGCCTCGTGCGAGGCCCTCGCCGCGTTCGACGTGCGGGCACGCCTGTCGGAAATCGCGCTGCCGACACTGGTCATCGTCGGTGAAAACGACCCGAGTACGCCGCCCGCCGTGGCCCGCCGCATCGTCGAAGGCATTGCGGGAGCACAGTTGGAGATCGTGCCCGACGCCGCCCACCTATCGATCGTGGAGCAGAAACAGTTAGTAACTAATGCGGTTGCAACGTTTTTGCAGGGAGCCGCATCTAACGTTTGAACCTGCACAAAGCAGGGGACTTCCTGAAATTGTGGAACTTGTCGATAAGGAGGACCAAAACCATTGAATTCGTCAGCCGGTGTGCCGATAAGCGAATCATGGGGTCATACCTCTTGAAATCGCGCCGCGTCGCCCCTATGTGGGTTACCAAGGACCATGCAGGAACACCAGGAGAGTTGCCATGCTCATGATTTACAACAGCCCGAATTACTATGTCGTCGAGTTTTCAGCCGATAACGGCAGTCACTCGCTGTCTGCGGGTGGGTATGAAATCGTGGACAAAACCGCTGGCCGTGAAATCTTTCTCGACGGCTCGCTTGCCCGGCAATTCCGTGAAGAAGTGCAGAAATTGATCGCCAGCGAGCCATCCGAGGACGAAGTCGATGAATTCCTCGGGCAGTTCGACACCTTCATGACGAACCCGGTCGTGCTCCACTGACGCAAACACCGTACGCGGTGCCGCCAGACGAAAAACCCTCGCCATGCGAGGGTTTTTTCATTCCGGCGAAGCTTGCTGCGATGTCAGAGTTTCTTCAGCGCATCAACATCTAAGCCGCTCAGCACTGTTCCCACGCCAGCCCATCGAAGCGCCAGCCGTTGACCGCATTGCGGTGATGGGTGGCGTTCAGATCGCCTTCGAAACCGTGCAGCACCCCGTAGACGTTCAGGAAGCCTGCCGCTTCGAGCGCCTCGCCCGCGGCCGAACTCCGGTTGCCGCTGCGGCAGATCAGCACGACGGGCCGGTCGCCACCGGCGCCTGCCAGCTTGCGCACGCTTTGCACGAAGTGCGGGTTGATCTCCCAGTCCGGGCCGTCGTTCCAGGCCACGTGGATGGCCCCTGCCGGATGCCCGACGAACAGGTACTCCATCTCGCTGCGGCAGTCGACGAACAGCGCGTTGGCGTTGGCTTGCAGAAACTTGTTGGCAGCACTCGGGAGCAGGAATTCCATGTCGTCGGGGTAGAGAGTCAATGTTTCAAGTCGCATTGCGGGCAGAAGCTCAAGTCACCGCAAGCGCGTGTGCGATATGTGTGCGAGGCGTCTGGCGCCCGCCCGGCGCGGCCCGCGAGCGAGCGGGATGCGCCAAAACCATTACAATTATAGGTTTTCCGGCCACTCCAAGGCGACGCTCGTCATGACCACCGCTTCCCCCTCCACCGCCAACGCTGGCGCTGGCACCACGCCGGCCGCCACCGTACAGCCGCCGACGCTCCGCTACACCCGTGGGCAAGCACTGCCGGCGTTGCTCGAATCGCGCATCCTGATTCTGGACGGCGCGATGGGGACGATGATCCAGCGCTACAAGCTCGACGAGGCACAGTATCGCGGCGAGCGCTTTGCCGACTTCGCGCACGACGTGAAGGGCAACAACGAGTTGCTCTCGCTCACGCGTCCCGAGGTGATCAGCGAAATTCACCGCAAGTACCTCGCCGCCGGCGCCGACATCCTCGAGACGAACACGTTCGGGGCAACGACGGTCGCGCAGAGCGACTATCACATGGAGCATCTGGCCGACGAGATGAACCGCGAGTCGGCGCGTCTGGCCCGTGAGGCCTGCGATGCTTACAGCACGCCGGACAAGCCGCGCTTTGCCGCCGGCGCCATCGGCCCGACGCCGAAGACCGCGAGCATCAGCCCCGACGTGAACGACCCGGGCGCACGCAATGTCGACTTCGACCAGTTGCGCGACACCTACTACGCGCAGGCCAAATCGCTGCTGGAAGGCGGCGTCGACCTGTTCCTCGTCGAAACGATTTTCGACACGCTCAACGCCAAGGCTGCACTCTTCGCCATCGACGAGCTGTTCGAAGACACGGGCGAGGTGCTGCCGATCATGATCTCGGGCACCGTCACCGATGCCTCCGGCCGCATTCTCTCGGGCCAGACGGTCGAAGCGTTCTGGAACTCGCTGCGCCACGCCCGCCCGCTCACGTTCGGCCTGAACTGCGCGCTGGGCGCCACGCTCATGCGTCCGTACATCGCCGAGCTGGCCAAGCTGTGCAACACCTACGTATCGGTGTATCCGAACGCAGGGTTGCCCAACCCGATGAGCGACACCGGTTTCGACGAGACGCCGGACGTGACCTCGGGCCTGTTGAAAGAATTCGCGCAGGCCGGTCTGGTGAATCTGGCCGGTGGCTGCTGCGGCACCACGCCCGAACACATCGCCGAGATCGCCAAGGCGCTCGCCGACGTCAAGCCGCGCCGCTGGCCGGCGCAGTACCGCAATGATGAGGATGATGCAGCATGAGCCAAACGCCCAACGTGCCACCGATGCGCCTGTCCGGCCTCGAGCCCTTCAATATCGGCGAGGGCACGCTCTTCGTGAACGTCGGTGAGCGTACCAACGTCACCGGCTCCAAGGCGTTCGCGCGCATGATCCTGAACGGCCAGTTCGACGAAGCGCTCGCAGTGGCCCGTCAGCAGGTCGAAAACGGCGCGCAGGTCATCGACATCAACATGGACGAAGCCATGTTGGATTCGAAGGCGGCCATGGTGCGCTTCATGAATCTGATCGCCTCCGAGCCCGACATCGCGCGCGTGCCGATCATGATCGACTCGTCGAAATGGGAAGTCATCGAAGCGGGTCTGAAGTGTGTGCAGGGCAAGGCCATCGTCAACTCGATCTCGCTCAAGGAAGGCAAGGAAGCGTTCCTGCATCACGCGAAGCGTATCCGCCGCTATGGCGCCGCCGCGGTCGTGATGGCGTTCGACGAGAAGGGGCAGGCCGACACCTACGCGCGCAAGACCGAAATCTGCCAGCGCAGCTATCGCGTGCTGGTCGACGAAATCGGTTTCCCGCCCGAAGACATCATCTTCGACCCGAACATTTTCGCGGTCGCCACCGGCATCGAAGAACACAACAACTACGCGGTCGACTTCATCAACGCCACGCGCTGGATCAAGGAACACCTGCCGGGTGCCAAGATCAGCGGCGGCGTGTCGAACGTATCGTTCTCGTTCCGGGGCAACGACCTCGTGCGCGAAGCGATTCACACCGTGTTCCTGTATCACGCGATTCAGGCCGGCATGGACATGGGCATCGTCAACGCCGGCCAGCTCGGCGTGTACGAAAACCTCGATCCCGAACTGCGCGAACGCGTGGAAGACGTGGTGCTCAACCGCCGCGAAGACAGCACCGAGCGTCTGCTCGAAATTGCCGACCGCTTCAAGGGCGGCGCGCAAAAGCGCGAAGAAAATCTCGAGTGGCGTAATCAGCCGGTCGAAGCCCGTCTGGCACATGCGCTGGTGCACGGCATCACGAACTTCATCGTCGAAGACACCGAGGAAGTGCGCCAGAAGATCGACGCCGCCGGTGGGCGTCCGATTCAGGTCATCGAAGGCCCGCTCATGGACGGCATGAACGTGGTCGGCGACCTGTTCGGCGCCGGCAAGATGTTCCTGCCGCAGGTGGTCAAGAGCGCGCGCGTGATGAAGCAGGCCGTGGCTCACCTGGTGCCGTTCATCGAAGAAGAAAAGGCGCGCATGGCCGCCGCCGGTGAAGACGTGCGATCGAAGGGCAAGATCGTGATCGCCACGGTCAAGGGCGACGTGCACGACATCGGCAAGAACATCGTGACCGTGGTGCTCCAGTGCAACAACTTCGAAGTCGTGAACATGGGCGTGATGGTGCCGTGCGCTGAAATTCTCGCCAAGGCGAAGGAAGAGGGCGCGGACATCATCGGCCTGTCGGGTCTCATCACGCCAAGTCTCGAAGAGATGGCCTACGTGGCCTCGGAAATGCAGCGTGACGAGTACTTCCGTCTGCGCAACATTCCGCTGCTCATCGGCGGCGCCACGACCTCGCGCGTGCATACGGCGGTGAAGATCGCGCCGCACTATGACGGCCCGGTGATCTACGTGCCGGACGCCTCGCGCTCGGTGTCTGTCGCCTCGAACCTGCTGTCCGACGACGCGGCGACCAAGTACCTCGCCGACGTGAAGGCCGACTACGAGCGCGTGCGCACGCAACACGCGAACCGCAAGGCCACGCCGATGGTGTCGCTCCAGACCGCACGCGAGAACAAGTTCAAGGTCGACTGGTCGACCTACGTGCCGCCCAAGCCGAAGTTCATCGGCCGGCGCGTGTTCAAAAACTACGATCTGGCCGAACTGGCGCAATACATCGACTGGGGTCCGTTCTTCCAGACGTGGGACCTCGCCGGCCCCTATCCCGCGATTCTCAACGACGAGATCGTCGGCGAATCGGCGCGCCGTGTGTTCTCCGACGGCAAGGCAATGCTCAAGCGCCTGATTCTCAGCCGCTGGATCACCGCCAACGGCGTGATCGCGATGCTGCCCGCCAACGTGGTGAACGACGACGACATCGAGATCTATACCGACGAGTCGCGCAAGGAAGTCGCCTTCACGTGGCGCAACCTGCGCCAGCAGAGCGAGCGCCCGGTGGTGGACGGTGTGCGTCGCCCGAACCGTTCGCTGGCTGACTTCATTGCGCCGAAGGACAGCGGTGTGGCCGACTATATCGGCGTGTTCGCCGTGACGGCCGGTCTGGGCGTGGACGCCAAGGAAGCGACCTTCCTCGCCGATCACGACGACTACAGCGCGATCATGCTCAAGGCGCTGGCCGACCGATTGGCCGAAGCCTTCGCGGAGTGCATGCACACGCGCGTGCGCCGCGACTTCTGGGGCTATGCAAGCACTGAGACGCTCGACAACGACGCGCTGATCAAGGAAGAGTACGTGGGTATTCGTCCCGCACCGGGCTACCCAGCCTGCCCGGAACACTCGGTCAAGGGACCGATGTTCCATTACCTGCAAGCCCACGAAATCAACATGAGCGTGACCGAATCGCTCGCCATGTTGCCGGCCGCGAGCGTGTCGGGCTTCTATCTCTCGCATCCGGACAGCACGTACTTCAGCGTGGGCAAGATCGGCCCCGATCAGGTCGAGGACTTCATGGAACGCATGGGCGTGGACGAAGCCACCGCGCGGCGTCTCCTCGCCCCGCAATTGTCGTAACGCGTCATCACGTCTGCATGGTCTGCATGACATAATCGCGGCGGCGTGCCCCGGCTCATCGATCTGACTCGTTGACCCGGGTGTCACGCCGCTGTCGCAACTTGGGCGTAGTGTCGCGCCCGATCAGGTTGCCGCATACCGGCCCTCTCGCCCCGCGCGGAGGGCCTGCACCGTGACCGTCATTTCGAGACGTCCCATGCACGCACTGCAAAACATCCAAAATTTCCAGCTCTATCCGCTGCTCAATACCCTGCTCTCGCTCACGGTCGCGTTTGTGCTCGGCAGCATCATCGGTGTCGAACGGCAGGTGCGCCAACGCACGGCGGGCCTGCGCACCAACGTGCTCGTGGCCGTGGGCGCCGCAGCGTTCGTCGACTTGTCGATGCGGCTGATGCCGGGCGACACGCGGGTGATCTCGTACGTGGTGTCGGGGGTCGGCTTTCTCGGCGCAGGCGCGATCATGAAGGACGGCGCCTCGGTGCGTGGCCTGAACACGGCCGCAACGCTCTGGGGATCGGCCGCCGTCGGCGCGGCGGCCGGCGCGAGCATGCTCTTCGAAGCAGTCATCGTCGCGGCCTTCGTGCTGGCGGCCAACACGCTGCTGCGCCCGGTGGTGAACCGCATCAACCGCGCGCCAATCAACGAAGCCACCGCCGAAGCCACTTACGCGCTGTCGGTCATCTGCGCCCGCACGACGCAACGCGAAGTGCTCGACAAGGTCGAAGCGTGGCTCGAAGCATCAAACTACCCGGTGCGCGCGCTCGACATCCACCCGTTTGGCGAAGCGGAAGTCGAAATCGAAGCGCTGCTGTTGCCCACGGCCGTCAAGGCGGGCGAACTCGATGCGCTCACCGACCATCTCGAGACGCTGCCGGGCGTGAATCAAGTGTTCTGGTCGAGCCGTTCGGACGACTGACGACTCCTCCCTTGCATCGCAATCTCCCACGCGAATTGCGGCCTTCGCGTGGGAAAAAGCCGAATTACAAACGATTACAAAGCCTTACAGCACCGTGGTTTGCGGACTCTTAGACTGAAATCTCACTAACGCAAGTGAGGCCTGCACCCAGTATCCCTACGATGTGCAGTGCAATGCAAAGGAGTCCATCTGATGAAAAAGCTGATCATTTCGGTTGCTGCCCTGACCCTCGCCGGTGCCTCGGCACTGAGCTTTGCCCAAGGTGCTGGCGGTGGCGGCGCAGCCGGCCCGGGCGGCGGCAGCACGACCGCACCGACGACGCCGATGCCGAGCCGGGCCGATCCGACTTCGCCGGCGGCCCCGACGCCGGGTGCACAGACCATGACGCCGTCGAACCCGCATCCGAATTCGCATGCGCAACAGCCGCGTCACAGCACCAAGAAGACGCCGAACAACGGCAACACCGGTAACGGTGCCACCAACGCGCCGGATAACGCACCGGGCAAGGCCCAGTAAGCATGCGGGGCGCTCGGGCGCCCCAATGCTTCCAGCCGGTCGAGCGTCACCACTGCATCATTGCGCCCCTCGCCCGGGGGTGACTTCTACCGGCCGGGCATAAAAAAAGCAGGCTCACGATTCGTGGCCTGCTTTTTTTTCGACCTCGCCGACGGGTTATCGGTTACCGGTTTCCCACATGACGGCGACGTTGAGCTTGTTGGCTTCGCGCAGCATGTCGAGCAACGGATACGCGCGTTGTGCGAGCCGCAGGCGGTTGTCTTCGTCGCGCTCGTCGGACTTCTTGCCCTCGCTTTCCTTCTTCGCCGCTTCGTTGTCTTCCGCAATCGCGGCTTCGAGCTTGGCGATCGCGCCGCTGGTTTCGTCATCCCCGATCGCCCCACGTTCGCCGAGCTTTTTGCCGACGAGACCGAGCAGATACTGTGCGAGATTTTCCAGCATGGTGATATTCGGTGACGCTTTCGACTTGAACGTTACCAGCATGGTTGCCTCCTTATTCGACTTATCCCCACTGCCGCTGCGCCCCCATGTCACGTAATGCGCGGGGCCGCGGGCACCGTGGAATCATCATACACCTGTTAAAATCCGGTGCTGACGATTCAATTGCCTGTCTGGACGCCGTCCGGACGCACCCGAAACACCCGCCATGCTACCCGCCCAAAAGAATGCTCTCGTCGCGCTGATCGGCGACGTCGTTACCGGCCTGCTGCCGACTGACGGCACCGCACCGGCCGCGCCGACGATCCTGCTGGAACGCCCGAAAGTCGCCGCTCACGGCGATCTGGCCTGTAACGTCGCGATGCAACTCGCCAAGCCGCTGCGCGCCAACCCGCGCGAGCTGGCGCAGAAGATCGCCGAAGCGATTCTCGCCGACGCACGCGCCAAAGGTCTGGTCGACGCTGTCGAAATCGCCGGCCCCGGCTTCATCAATCTGCGACTGGCCAATGCCGCCAAGCAGTCGGTGGCCAGCGCCATCCTGACCGAAGGCGCTGCGTTCGGCCGCCGTGCCGCCAGCAACGAAGCCGCTCCGGTGCTCATCGAGTTCGTCTCGGCCAACCCGACCGGCCCGCTGCACGTCGGTCACGGCCGTCAGGCCGCGTTGGGCGACACCATCTCGGCCCTGCTCGACACGCAAGGCCGCCCGGTGCACCGCGAGTTCTACTACAACGATGCCGGCGTGCAGATTCAGACACTGGCGACGTCGGTGCAGGCCCGTGCGCGCGGCTTCAAGCCGGGTGACGCCGAGTGGCCCGAGTCGGCCTACAACGGCGACTACATCGGCGACATCGCACAAGACTTCCTCGCCGGCAAGACCGTGCAGGCGTCCGACGGCGAGCCGGTCACCGGCAGCGGCAACGTGGAAGACATCGACTCGATCCGCGCGTTTGCGGTGGCGTATCTGCGCCGCGAGCAGGACATCGATCTGCAAACGTTCGGCGTGATCTTCGATCAGTACTATCTCGAGTCGTCGCTGTACGCCGACGGCAGCGTCGAGCGCACGGTACAGGCGCTCATCGATGCCGGCGTGACGTACGAACAGGACGGCGCGCTGTGGCTGCGCACGACCGACTACGGCGACGACAAGGACCGCGTGATGCGCAAGTCCGACGGCACGTTCACGTACTTCGTGCCCGACGTGGCGTATCACACGCGCAAGTGGGACCGCGGCTTCCACCAAGTCATCAACGTGCAGGGCTCGGACCACCACGGCACCATCGCCCGTGTGCGCGCCGGTCTGCAAGCGCTCGGCATCGGTATTCCGAAGGGCTACCCCGACTACGTGCTGCACAAGATGGTCACCGTCATGCGCAACGGCGAAGAGGTGAAGATCTCCAAGCGTGCCGGCAGCTACGTGACCGTGCGCGACCTGATCGAATGGTCGGGCGGCATCACGGCCGAGACGCCGGTCACCGACCCGGCCGCCCGTGAAGACGCGCTGCGCCGTGGCCGCGACGCCGTGCGGTTCTTCCTGATTTCGCGCAAGGCCGACACCGAATTCGTGTTCGACGTGGATCTCGCGCTCAAGCAGAACGACGAGAACCCGGTGTATTACGTGCAGTACGCGCACGCCCGCATCTGCTCGATCCTGACGCAGTGGGGCGGTGACGAGGCGCAACTGGCGAGTGTCGATCTGTCGCCGCTCGACAGCGAGCGCGCCCTCGCGTTGCTGCAATTGCTCGCCGAGTATCCGGACATGCTCACGCGTGCCGCCGAAGAACTGGCCCCGCACGCGGTGGCGTTCTATCTGCGCGATCTCGCGGGTGCGTTCCACTCGTTCTATAACTCGGACCGCGTGCTGGTCGACGACGCAACCGTCAAGCATGCGCGCCTCGCGTTGCTCGCGGCGACGCGTCAGGTGCTGCGCAACGGTCTGGCCGTGCTGGGCGTGTCCGCACCGGCCAAGATGTAACTCCAACCACTCCGGACCGGAAACGCAACGGAACTCTGTAAGGACGGAATCGACTCGATGGCAAACAAACGTCGTCAGCCCCGCCAGCGGGGCGGCACATTCCTGGGCATCGTGCTCGGCCTGATCGTTGGGCTGGCCGTTGCCGTCGTTGTTGCGCTCTACATTACGAAGACGCCGACCCCGTTCGTCGAAAAGACGCCGCCGCGCCCTGCCGACAACTCGCCGGCCGCGCAGCCGCCCGATCCGAACAAGTCGCTCCAGCCGCGAACCCCGCTGCCGGGCGCGGCCCCGGGTACTGTGACGCCGGACACCGCGTCGCAGCCGGCCGTCACGTCGCCGCTCGTCCCGGGCACGCCTGTCACGCCGGAAGCCACGGCACCAGCCGTGCCGGCCACGCCGGCCACCCCGCCGGCCAAGCCCTCGCCGGCCGACATCCTGAACGGCAAGTCGACCGTCCCGGTCGCGCCGCCGACGACGCCCCCGGCCAGCGCCACGGATAACGCCAGCACGGGTTATTACCTGCAAGTGGGTGCGTTCAAGTCGCAAAACGACGCCGAGCAACTGCGTGCCAAGCTGGCCCTGTCGGGCTTCGAAGCGAAGGTGACGCAGCGCGACGCCAACGGTCTCACGCTGTTCCGCGTGCGCCTTGGCCCGTACGGCAAGCTCGACGAGATGAACCACGTGCGTCAACGCCTGCAAGACGGCGGCTACGACACGGCAGTCATCCGTTTCACGAAGCAATGAACGAACGCAAGCGGCGTTGCGCCTGTCGCAACGCCGCTTGTTTTCCGATCGCCGAAGTCATGTGTCAAGCCGGTCGCGGGGGCATGCCGGTACAGCAAGTCATCGCAAAATGCCCCATCATGCGGGGGAATTTGGCACATTCGTCACGCTCGACACGTTGAACCCGGCGGATGCCGCCCGGTCATACGCAGTGGCGAATATGCCTTAATCCGGGATATGGTTTCGTAGATGCGCCGCAACACCAGCGCCGGCGCGCCTGCTTCACTCCTAAACAACGATCATGAAAAAACTTCTTGGTGCCGTTCTGATTTCTTTCGGGTTTCTCTCGGGTGCGGCCGTTGCCTCGCCGGAAGCCCCGGTCGCGGGGACCGACTATCTGACGATTCCGCAGCAACCGCTCACCGCGGGTGCCGGCAAAATCGAAGTGACCGAATTCTTCTGGTACGGCTGCCCGCATTGCAATGCGCTCGAGCCGACGCTTGAAAAGTGGGTCAAGGCGCAGGGCAAGGACGTCGTGTTCAAGCGCGTGCCGGTGGCCTTCCAGAGCCGCTTTGAGCCGCATACGCGCATGTTCATTGCGCTGACCGCGCTGGGCAAGGAAGCCGAACTCACGCCGAAGGTCTTCAACGAAATCCACGTCAAGCACAACTACCTGCTGACCAAGGAATCGCAAGCCGACTTCCTCGCGCAGTTCGGCATCGACAAGACGGCTTACATCAACGCCTACGACGCCGCCGGCAAGCCCGCCATGATGCGCAAGGAAACGCCGGTCGAACTGGCCAACAAGGCATGGCAGGACTACAAGATCGACGGCGTGCCGACGATTGCGATCCAGGGCAAGTACCTCGTCTCGCCGGCCACCTCGGGCGACGCGCTGCAAAAGGCCGGCAAGCCGGCCACGACCGAGCAGCAGACGTTCGACGCGGCCCTCAAGACGGCCGATTCGATCATCAATCAGATCCGCGCGAAGAAGCTCTAAGCTTCGCGCCTCACAAAGCCCGGCTCCGGCCGGGCTTTTGCGTTCATGGCGACACATACTGCATCACCGAAGGTCTTCATCACGGGCGCCTCCAGCGGGCTGGGCGAGGCGCTCACGCGGCATTACGCCGCCGAGGGCGCCATTCTCGGGCTGGTTGGACGGCGCGGCGACAAGCTCGCCGATCTGGCCGCCACGCTGCCGCATCCGCACGCCGTGCATTGCTATGCGCTCGACGTGCGCGATGCCATCGCATTGCGCGCCGCCGCCGAAGACTTCATGTCGCGCCATGGCACGCCGGACATCGTGATCGCCAACGCCGGCATCAGCCACGGCGTGAACACCGAAGACCCCGCCGACCTGCCGCATTTTGCGTCCGTCATGGACACGAACTGGATGGCGATGGTCGCTACGTTCAGCCCGTTTGTCGGGCCCATGCGCGCGGTGAAACGTGGCGCGCTCGTGGGTATCGGCAGCGTGGCGGGCGTACGCGGTCTGCCCGGGCACGGCGCGTACAGCGCGTCGAAAGCCGCGGCGATGACGTATCTGGAAAGCCTGCGGGTGGAGCTCCGCGCCGACAAGGTCGCCGTGGTGACGATTGCGCCGGGCTACATTCGCACGCCGATGACCGACGGCAATCCGTTCCCGATGCCATTCCTGATGGACGCCGACAAGTTCGCGCGCAAGGCCGCCAGCGCCATTGCGCGGCGCAAACGCTTTGTCGTGCTGCCGTGGCAGATGGGCCTGGTGGCCTGCCTGCTGAAGTGCCTGCCGCGCTGGCTTTATGACATGGCGTTCGCCAAAGCCCCACGCAAGCCGCGTATGGCAGACCGGCAGAAAGCGGCGGATGACACGCAAGCCGCGTCGAAATCGGACACCGATCCTTCCTGAGCCAGCGCTCACACGCGGGCGCCGCCTTACACGGCTTGGCACCCGCCCCCTCGCCTCTCCCCGCGCCCCATCCCTGAAACAGCCTCCCGCCAGCGGAATATTGACCCGTTGTGGTGCGTCGCGTACCTGCGCTAGAGTGGATAAGTCACTCAAACAGAGGTCACACACGGCGCACACACGTCACTGAACGGTTTTGCCGCCACCAGAGAGAGGCCATACCGGCGCGCGGATGCTGCCGGGTGAGGCTTCCAAGTGCGGCGCTCCCAACCAAGAGCAGGAGAGGCACATGCAGGCAACCCCCACCGGCACGCCGGTTATCGATCCGGCGCTGCGACGCAAGGCTGTGATCGGGTCTACGCTGGGCAACGCATTCGAGTGGTTCGACTTCACCGTCTACGGCCTTTTCGCCGTCGTCATTGCAAAACTGTTCTTCCCTGCCGTCGACGACACCAACTCGCTGCTCGCGAGCGTGGCATCACTCGGTGTCGCGTTCTTCTTCCGCCCGATCGGCGGTATTGCTTTCGGTCTCTATGCCGATCACGCGGGCCGCAAATCGGCGCTGTCGGTCATGGTGCTGCTCATGGCGCTGGGCACCGGCCTGATCGGTATCGCCCCGACCTACGCGACCATCGGCTTTGCGGCACCACTGCTGATTCTGCTCGCACGGGTGATTCAGGGCTTCTCCGCCGGGGGTGAATTCGGCGGCTCGACGGCCATGCTGATCGAGTTTTCGCCGCCGCACCTGCGTGGCTTCTACGGCAGCTTCCAGATGTGCTCGCAAGCGCTGGCCGTCGCACTCGCCGGGCTGTGCGCGTATCTGCTCAACACGGGGCTGACGAAAGAAGCGCTGGAATCGTGGGGCTGGCGTCTGCCGTTCCTGTTCGGGATTCTGATCGGTCCGGTGGGTTTCTACATTCGCCGCCGCATGACGGAATCGCCGGAGTTCCTCGCCTACGCCGCCGTGCGTGAACCCACGCGCCGCACGCCGCTCGCCGAAGTGTTCGCGAACCACTATCGCTCGCTGATCGCCGGCTTCGGTCTGACGGTGGCTGCAACGACGTCGTTCTACGTCACGCTGATTTACACGCCGATTTACGCTGTGAAGCAACTCGGTCTGTCGCAGGGTGCGGCCAGCTTGTCGACGTTTGTCGCCGCCATGCTGATCGCGTTCATGTGCCCGCTCACGGGCTGGATCTCGGATCGCGTGGGCCGCAAGCCGCTGATTCTGCTGTTCGTGCTGCTCTACGGGCTGGTGTCGTTCTGGATGTTCACGCGTCTGCACGGTGCGCCGTCGATGGGCAACTTGCTGCTCGCGCAGATTCTGCCGGCCGTTTGCATGGGCTTTGTGTGGGGTGCGTTCCCGACGGCCGTCACCGAGGTGTTTCCGGTGGGTGTGCGCTCGACGGGCGTGTCGATTCTCTACAACGTGTCGGTCATGCTCTTCGGTGGTCTGGCGCCGTTCTGGATCACCTACCTGATCAAGGCGACGCAAAACGAGCTGGCCCCGGCGTACTACATCCTGCTCACCGTGGCGATCAGCCTCGTCACGTACGGACTGCTCGGCCGCGATGGCCGTCACATTCCGTCGGCAGCACAGCACGCTTGATTGCCGCCAACGCGATGCCAGCGCCGCCACTGCGATGACTGACATGCGTTGTCGACCCGATACCCCGCTCTCGCGCCCGCGACAGCGGGGTTTTCTTTTTGGCCGCCGCAACGGCGCCCGGCACTGAGACGTCTGCCCCCATGTTCGAGTATCAGGATTGGCTGCCCTTCAAGTTTGCGTCGGCGCGACTGGATGGGAAGGTTCACGAGCGCACCGCCATCTTTATCGAGGCAACGCTGGCCGCGACCGGTCAGCGGGTGCGTTTTCAATGGGATACGGGAGCGCCGGCGAACCTGCTCTATGGGCGAGCCGCCGGTCCGGTGCTGGGTGTGGCTGACGATGCGTTGTCGACTTCATCCGCTGCATCGACCTCGTTGACCTCATCCACGCTACCCACGGAAATGGCGCTTATCTTCGACAGTGGACTGCGAATGCAAGTCCCGTTCGAAGCTCGGCCCGCATTGGGCAGTGCGCCGCGCTCGCCGGATGAGCCCCCGTTGATCGGCACGCTCGGCTACGCGTTCACGCGTGGGATGGCTATTGCAATCGACTATCGCGAGCAACGGATTTACTGGCTTAACCCGGAGCAAACGGACGCATTGATCTCGCGTTGGCCGGCACATTTCTCGCAATACCGGGAAAGCGCGGGCAACCTGCGCGACAAGATTCTGGTGGACTACGCCGCCCCGGCGTTCAGCGGGCTGGCGATTTTCGATACGGGGAGCAGCATGTTCGAGCTGGTGGTGCCGCCGGATCAATGGGCCTTGATCCCGGACACCGCCACGGCCGACGACCGGCCCGTGCCGATTACGGTGCCTGCGTGGGGGAATCCGCTGGTGATGCTGCCCAAACGCACCGACCTTGCACTGACGGTCGGCAGACACCCGGTGCATGTAACGCTGGCCTACACGTTGCGCGACGACGATCGCATGGCCCCGACGATTGGCAACGCGCCTTTCCTCGACCATATCGTGGTGATCGATACCGTAGGAAAACGCTTCGGCGTGTTGCCACGCCATCGAGGCAATTCAGAATGATCTGAAGCGACGCGATCATGGTCGCGTCGCTTCATGCGTGTCACGCCGGCGAGAATCGCCACACGCCTTTCTCGTCGCGCGCGCGCTTGAGTTCACCCTTGCGCCAGAGCATGTGCAAATGCGCCAGCGCCTCGCCCATGGCGAACGTGGTCTGGTGCGCATCGAGCTTGCGGTGGAACATGATCGGCACGATGTCGCCCGCGCTCTGCGGCGACTTGGCGCACGCCTCGCGCACTTCCTGCAAACGGGCGTCGTGGTGATCGCGAAGTTGCCGGATACGCGTATGCAAACCGGTGAACGGGCGGCCATGCGACGGCAGCACGAGGCAGTCTTCCGGCAGATCGAGATACACGCCCAGCGAATCGAGGAACAGTTGCAGCGAGTTGGCCTCGGGCTCGATGTCGAACACGCTGACGTTGGTCGAGATGCGCGGCAGCACCATGTCGCCGGAAATCAGCACGTTGTGCTGTTCGCTGTACAACGCCATGTGTTCCGGCGAATGCCCGAACCCGGCAATCATGCGCCAGTCGCTGCCACCGATGCGCAACGTGTCGCCATCGCGCAAACGGTAGAAGCGCGACGGCACTTCGGGCACGAGATCGCTGAAATAGGTCTTGCGATGGCGAATCTGATCGATCATCGCTTCGTCGGCGAGGCCATGCGCGATGAAGTGCGCCACGGCAAATTCGCCGCCGGCGTTCGAGCTGTTGTTGTTATCGCCCGACGACATCAACCGGCCCCACGCGTAGTCGCCCTGCGACATCGCGAGGCGGGCGTCCCAGCGCTGCTTGTCGCCGCCCTTGCAGATCCAGTGCGCGAGGCCGAGGTGATCGGGGTGGCAATGCGTGACGAGCACACGCAGCACCGGCTCGCCGCCGAGCGAGGTGTCGAACACCTGCTCCCAGTACGCCTTGATTTGCGGATGCGTGATGCCGCAATCGACAACCGTCCAGCCTTTGACGCCGTCCACTTCGTCGCGCAGCAGCCACAGATTGATGTGATCGAGCACAAACGGCAGCGGCATGCGCACCCAGAAGACGCCCGGCACGACTTCATGCACGGTGCCGCCGTCGGGCAGGAGTTCACCAAAGGGGTAATTCAGTTGTTGTTCGAGGGCATTCACGGGGGCCACGCTCCAGATGGGCTTGTTCTGTTGTTCTTGAAGTAGACGCCGTCACCGATTGCATACGATGCAACTTGACGCTAACGTAAACGGCAATTCTATCTGCAATGGTAAGCGCCCGCTTAAACGTCGCAGCCGCGCCATCGTCATGCATAGTCACGGATAGCCACGCCCACACCATGTCTGCCAACCCGATGCTGACTTACACGATTACCGACCTCGCCCGCGAGTTCGACATTACGCCCCGGGCGATCCGCTTCTACGAAGATCAGGGGCTGCTCACGCCCGCCCGCGAAGGCCCCGGCGGACGCCATCGCGTCTACACCGGTCAGGACCGCACGCGCCTGAAGCTCACCCTGCGCGGCAAGCGGCTCGGCCTGACGCTGTCCGAGATCAAGACGATTCTCGATCTCTACGAATCGCCCAAAGACACCGTGCCGCAGCTCAAGGTGTTTCTGGAAACGCTCTCTCAGCACCGCGAAGTTCTCGAACAACAACTCGAAGACCTCCACGCCACGCTCGACGAAGTCTCCCAGCACGAGGCGCAATGTCTGGCACTGCTCGAGGCGGCCGGAGAATCGGCACCGCCCGCCCTCGCGCGCCGTGTGAAGGTGCCGGCGACCTCGCATTAATCTGGAAAGTCCCTACTTTACGTTTACGTTAACGTAAAGTAGTATTTGCCGATCTGTGGTCTTGAAGCCGCCTATCGCCATGAACGTTTCCGTCTCCCATGCCGCGCCGCTCGACGATGCCGTCGCCGCGAAAATTCGCGCCAGTTTCGATGCGCAAGGCGTAATGACCCATTGGGGCGCACAAATCACGCATTTGGCCGACGGTCACTGCGAGATCACGCTGCCTTTCTCGGACAAGGTCAACCAGCAGCACGGCTTCTTCCACGGCGGCGTCATCGGCGCGATCGCCGACTCCGCAGGCGGCTACGCCGGTTACACGCGCATTTCGCCGGAACACGAACTGGTCACTGCCGAATACAAGCTGAACATTCTCGCGCCGGGCAAGGGCGATACACTGGTCGGACGCGGTCAGGTCGTCAAAGCCGGGCGCTCGCTCATCGTCGCGACCGCCGAACTCTTCGCCATCGACGGCGGCAAATGGACGCTGTGCGCACTCATGCAGCAAACGCTGTTCGTGCTGCCGCCCACGCGCTGATACCGGCTCGGGCGGCCCTGCTGGACGTCGCTTAGTTCGCTTACGTCGCTTACGTCGCTTACGTCGCTTACATCGATTAGGCCGATTACGTCGCGCCCACGCCGCCGCAACCTGCCGAATACTGCATTAGAAGCTACCCAACACCACCCCGAACATAAGCGCGAGCCACGAGCCACGCGCCCCTCTGGAGATTGCCTCATGACTATGCTGCCCGGCCTCAACTTCATGCTCGGCGAAGACCTGGACATGCTGCGCGATTCGGTCGCGAACTTCGCGGCGAAAGAAATCGCACCGCGTGCCGCCGAAGTCGACCGCACCGACCAATTCCCGATGGACCTCTGGCGCAAGATGGGCGACCTCGGCGTGCTCGGCATGACGGTCTCGGAAGAATACGGCGGTGCCAACATGGGCTACGTCGCGCACATGATCGCGATGGAAGAAATCTCGCGCGCCTCGGCGTCGGTCGGCCTGTCGTACGGCGCCCACTCGAATCTGTGCGTGAACCAGATTCACCGCAACGGCACGGCCGCCCAAAAGGCGAAGTACCTGCCGAAGCTGGTCTCGGGCGAACACGTCGGCGCACTGGCCATGAGCGAACCGAATGCCGGCTCGGACGTGGTGAGCATGAAGCTGCGCGCGGAAAAACGCGGCGACCGCTACGTGCTCAACGGCACCAAGATGTGGATCACCAACGGCCCGGACTGCGACACGCTGGTGGTCTACGGCAAGACCGACCCGGAAGCGGGCGCACGCGGCATGACGGCGTTCATCGTCGAAAAGGGCATGAAGGGCTTCTCGGTCGCGCAAAAGCTCGACAAGCTCGGCATGCGCGGCTCGCACACGGGCGAACTGGTCTTCGAGAACGTGGAAGTGCCGGAAGAGAACGTGCTGGGTCAGGTCGGCGGCGGCGTGAAGGTGCTGATGAGCGGTCTGGACTATGAGCGCGCCGTGCTCGCCGGCGGCCCGCTGGGCATCATGCAGGCCGCCATGGACGTGGTGGTGCCTTACATCCACGACCGCAAGCAGTTCGGTCAGTCGATCGGTGAATTCCAGCTCATTCAGGGCAAGGTCGCCGACATGTACACGATTCTGCAAGCCAGCCGCGCGTATCTGTACGCGGTGGGCCGCCAGCTCGATTCGCTGGGCAGCGATCACGTGCGTCAGGTCCGCAAAGACTGCGCCGGCGTGATTCTCTACACGGCGGAAAAGGCCACGTGGATGGCCGGCGAAGCGATCCAGATTCTGGGCGGCAACGGCTACATCAACGAATACCCGGTCGGGCGCCTGTGGCGCGACGCGAAGCTCTACGAGATCGGCGCCGGCACGTCGGAGATCCGCCGCATGCTGATCGGCCGCGAGCTGTTCGCGGAAACCATGTAAAAGGCGCATGTAACACGCGGAAATTCACGCAATATCAGGGAGATAGCAAGGGCGACGCCATATCGATACGGGGGCAGACCGGAAGGCTACAATCAGCCGGAGATCGCCCCCTGCGCCCTTCCCGACCGGTATGAATCACTTTCCGAAACTCCTGTCGTCGCAGATCGCTTACGACGTCGCCCGCACAATGCTGGACGGCTTCGACAAGCACTACCGCATCTTTCGCGAGGTGTGCGTGGCGGCACAGGCATGTTTCGAAGCCGGTGACTTCACCGGCATCCAGAAGCTCCAGCGCAATCGCATTGCCTATTACGACGAGCGCGTGCGCGAATGCGTCGAGACGCTGTCGAGCCGCTTCGATGCGCAAGCGCTCGACGACGATGTCTGGCAGCAGGTGAAGCTGCACTACATCGGGCTGCTCACTGAGCATCGTCAGCCGGAACTCGCCGAAACGTTCTTCAACTCGGTCTGCTGCAAGATCCTGCACCGCTCGTACTTCAACAATCGCTTCATTTTCGTGCGGCCCGCCATCGCGACGGAATACATCGAGAACGATGCGCCCGCCGCGAAGCCGACGTACCGGGTCTACTACCCGGCGCAGGACGGCATGGCCGCGACGCTCTCGCGCATCGTCACGAACTTTCAGCTCACGCGCCCGTTCGCCGATCTGCCGCGCGACGTGGCCTATGTGATGCGCGCCATCCACGAAGCGTTCGGTGAATTCGAACAGGCCCCGAATTTCCAGATTCATGTGCTCGCATCGCTGTTTTTCCGGAACAAGGCGGCATACGTCGTCGGCCGGATCGTCAACGGCGATGTGACTACGCCGTTCGCGATGCCGATCATGCACGACGCCGACGGGTATCTGGCACTCGACACGGTACTGCTGCGACGCGACGAGTTGCGCGTGGTGTTCAGCTTCACGCACGCGTACTTCATGGTCGACATGGAAGTGCCGTCGGCCTACGTGCAGTTTCTGCGCACGATCATGCCGAGCAAGCCGAAGGCGGAGATCTACACCTCGGTCGGCCTGCAAAAGCACGGCAAGAATCTGTTCTATCGCGATTTTCTGCATCATCTGAAGCATTCGAGCGACAAATTCGTCACCGCCCCCGGCATTCGCGGGCTGGTGATGCTGGTCTTCACGCTGCCCTCCTACCCGTACGTCTTCAAGGTCATCCGCGAGCGCTTTGCGCCGCCCAAGGAGACGACGCGCGAGCAGGTGAAGGCGAAGTATCTGATGGTCAAACAGCATGATCGCGTCGGCCGCATGGCCGATACGCTGGAGTTCTCGAGCGTGGCGTTCCCGCTCGCGCGTTTCGACGACGCGCTGCTCGCCGAGCTTCAGTCGGAAGTGCCGTCGCTGCTGGAGATCGACGGCGACGCGCTGGTGATTCGCCATTGCTATATCGAGCGCCGCATGACGCCGCTCAATCTCTGGCTGCACCAAGGCGCGTCGGACGCCGAGATCGATCATGCGATGCGCGAGTACGGCAATGCGGTCAAGGAACTGATGGCGGCGAACATCTTCCCGGGCGACATGCTGTACAAGAATTTCGGTGTGACCCGCCATGGCCGGGTGGTCTTCTACGATTACGACGAACTGGAATACCTGACGGATTGCCACATCCATCGAGTGCCGGAACCCCGTAACGAAGAAGAGGCGATGTCGGGGGAAGTCTGGTACCGTGTAGGCCCGCACGACGTGTTTCCGCAGACGTTTGAGACGTTTTTGACCGGCGACCCGCGCGTGCGGCACTCTCTGAGCCAGCATCATCCGGACTTCTTCGACCCGGCCCTGTGGCAAAGCCATCAGGAACGGGTACAAGCCGGACAGATGCACGACTTCTATCCGTACGATGTCTCGCTGCGTTTCGTCAATCGCTACGGCACCGGCAGCGGTGCCACGCACGCCACAGCCCGCCCCGCCCGGGCGGCCGCGGCTTGAGCGAATGACGCCACACAGCGCACGACACGCCCACCGGATGACACGATCATGACTGAAGACAAAGACCAACCCCTGATCCATCTGCTCGACAACAACCGCGCCTGGGTCGCCAGCGTGAACGCGGAAGATCCCGCATTTTTCGAGCGATTGGCCAAACAACAAGCCCCGGAATATCTGTGGATCGGCTGCTCGGACTCACGCGTCCCGGCCAACCAGATCACAGGGCTCGCACCGGGCGAGGTGTTCGTTCACCGCAACATCGCCAACGTGGTGGTGCACAGCGATCTGAACTGCCTCTCGGTGCTGCAATTCGCCATCGAAGTGCTCAAGGTGCGCCACATCATGGTGGTGGGCCACTACGGCTGCGGTGGTGTGGGTGCAGCGCTCGACGGCGCCAAGATGGGTCTCGTCGACAACTGGCTGCGCCATGTGCGCGACGTCTACGAGCGCCACCTCGACCAGATCGACGCCTTGCCCTCGCGCGACGCCCGCCACGACCGCCTGTGCGAACTCAACGCCATCGAACAAGTAGTGAACATCTGCCACACGACGGTATTGCGCGACGCGTGGGCCCGCAACCAGCCGGTCACGGTGCATGGCTGGGTGTACGGCCTGCGCGACGGTCTGGTGCGCGACCTGCGCATGTCGGTCAACAGCCTTGAAGCCTTGCCGCGCGTGTATGAACGCTGCGTCTCGGCATTTGCAGAACTGCGTAATCCGCGCGCGTAATTCAAGCGCATAAGCCTCACTCGCGGGTGCCTTAGGGCACCCGCCAGCCCTTGCAGCGCTCGCGGACGACGGAACGACTGAAGCATTGGATATCCCAGTGCCGGCGGCAAGCGCCGACGGCACCGGTCACCGATTACAGGAGAACTGCCATGCAAGACCCGATCGTTATCGTTTCCGCTGCCCGTACCCCGATGGGTGGCCTGCAAGGGGTGTTCGGCGACGTTGCCGCCCCGCAACTGGGCGCTGCCGCCATTCGTGCGGCCGTTGAGCGCGCCGGACTCAAACCCGAACAAATCGACGAAGTCGTGATGGGCTGCGTACTGCCCGCCGGTCAGGGCCAAGCGCCTGCCCGTCAGGCCACGCTCGGCGCCGGGCTGCCGCTCGCTGCCGGTGCCACGACGGTCAACAAGATGTGCGGCTCGGGCATGCGCGCGGCGATGTTCGCGCACGACATGCTCGTTGCCGGCAGCGCCGACGTGATCGTCGCCGGCGGCATGGAAAGCATGAGCAACGCACCGTACCTGCTGCCCAAGGCCCGTGCCGGCATGCGCATGGGACACGGTCAGGTCATCGATCACATGTTCTTCGACGGTCTGGAAGACGCCTATGACAAAGGCCGTCTGATGGGCACGTTTGCCGAAGAATGCGCCGACCGCTACGCCTTCACGCGCGAAGCACAAGACGCCTTCGCCATCGCCTCGCTGGAGCGCGCACAGAACGCCACCAAAGACGGCTCCTTCGCATGGGAAATCACCGCCGTGACGGTGCCGGGCCGCAAGGGCGACACGGTGGTCGAGCACGACGAACAGCCGTTCAAAGCCAACCCCGAAAAGATTCCGACGCTCAAGGGCGCCTTCCGCAAGGACGGCACCGTGACGGCCGCCAACTCGTCGTCGATCTCCGACGGCGCCGCCGCGCTCGTGCTCATGCGCGAGTCCACCGCCAAGCGCCTCGGCCTGACGCCGCTCGCACGCATCGCCGGGCACAGCACGTTTGCGCAGGCCCCGGGCCTGTTCACGACGGCCCCGGTCGGCGCAATTCGCAAGCTGTTCGAGAAAACCGGCTGGTCGGCGAGCAACGTCGACCTGTACGAAATCAACGAAGCCTTTGCCGTCGTCACGATGGCCGCCATGCACGAATTCGATCTGCCGCACGACAAGGTGAACATTCACGGCGGCGCCTGCGCCCTCGGTCACCCCATCGGCGCTTCGGGTGCGCGTATTCTGGTCACGTTGATCGGCGCGCTGCGCAAGACCGGCGGCAAGCGTGGCGTCGCCAGCCTGTGTATCGGCGGCGGCGAAGCGACGGCCATGGCGATCGAGCTCGTCTGATCATTTCCGGCTGCCGTTCGTTGTGGGCCACCAAGCTCACCGACCCACGGCAGCCCTCCAACTTAGGACTCACGCGTCATGAAAACTGCCCTCATCATCGGTGCTTCCCGCGGTATCGGTCTCGAATTCGTGCGGCAATACCGGGAAGACGGCTGGCGCGTGATCGGCACGGCGCGCAATGACGAGGGTCTGGCCGCGTTGCGCGATCTCGGTGCCCAACCGCTCAAACTCGACGTCACCCGTATCGAGTCGGTCGCGGGCCTCACGTGGCAGCTCGATGGCGAAGCACTCGATGTCGCCATCTACAACGCCGGTGTGAATTCCGAGCGCACGACCGGACTCGCGCCGATTACCCGCGAAGCATTCGACCGCGTGTTTCACACCAACGTGCTCGGGGCGATGCAGGTCGCGCCGCTGGTGTTGCCGTTCGTCGAAGCGGCCAAGGGATCGTTCGGTTTCCTGTCGAGCCGCATGGGCAGCGTGGCATTGATGGATTCGAACGGCAGCTGGTTGTATCGCGCCAGCAAGGCCGCCGTGAACTCGGTGGTCAAGGCTGCCTCGCTCGAAGCGCAGCAGGCCACGTGCGTAGCGATGCACCCGGGCTGGGTGCGCACGGACATGGGCGGCGAGAACGCCGACATCGACGTGCAGACGAGCGTTGCCGGCATGCGCCGCGTGTTGGCCCGTGCCCCGGGCGAGCGCGCCACGCACAACGGCGGGTTCTTCAATTACGACGGCAACGCGCTCACTTGGTAAGCCGGCACGTTGCAGAGCAGCACCGGAATCACTGTAGTCAACGAATAACAAGCTGTACGCCCTACCGCCGTATCTTTTGATAAGCGGGCCAGAAACGTCATTCTGAAACGGAGCCACCATGACGTCCGCCATCGACTTTTATTTCGACTTCGCATCCCCGTACGGGTATTTTGCGAGCACCTGCATCGACGAGATTGCCAACAAGTACGGACGCGGTGTCGCCTGGCATCCGATCCTGCTCGACATTGTCTACAAGGTGAACGGCACAGGCGCGCCGGTGCAGCATCCGATCAAGACCGAGTACATGCGTCGCGACGTCGAACGCACGGCCCGCTTCAAGGGCATTGCGTACAAGCGTCCGTCGCACTTCCCGATCCCGACGCAATGCGCCGAGCGCGCCGTGCTCTGGGTGGCGGACCATCGCGGCGGCGATCTCGCCGCAGAGTTCGCCAAATTGATCTACCGCGCGCTCTACGTCGACGACGTGAACATCGGTGAGCCCGCCGAACTCGTCAGACTTGGCGAGACCCTCGGCATCGACGGCGCGGCACTCGACAAGGGCATGCACTCGCCCGCAGCCAAGGACCACCTCAAGGCGGAAATCGATCTGGCGATGGCGCGCGGCGTGTTCGGCTCGCCCTTCGTGATCGTGGACGGCGAGCCGTTCTGGGGCTACGACCGTTTCGGTCAGGTAGAAGCCTGCCTGCAAAACGGCAAGGTCTGACGGGGCACGACGACATGGCAAGCCCCAAATCGCCCCGCGCCAATGCGGCATCGACTGCATCCAACACAGCGCCCGACCTCGATCGCGAAGGCTGCCCCTGCGGCGGCCTCGCGTTCGACTCGTGCTGCGGACGCTACATCGACGGCGGTGAGCTGCCGCCGACGGCCGAGGCACTGATGCGCTCGCGATACACCGCGTTCGTGCGTCAGAACGCGCCCTATCTGATCGACACGTGGGCGGCGCGCACGCGCCCCGCGACGCTCGATTTCGACGACGCGCCGCAGTGGCTGGGCCTGCAAGTCAAAGCGCATTTGCAACGCGACGACGCGCACGCCGAAGTGGAATTCGTCGCGCGCTACAAAGTGGGTGGCCGCGCACACCGGCTGCATGAGCGCAGCCGCTTCGAGCGCACCGACGACGGCCGCTGGCGCTATATCGACGGCGATCTGTTCGACTGACCACAAGTCACGTTCGCACGCTCGCCGCCGACAAGTTTTTGATCCGAACCTAACGACAACTCACTCTCCACCGGATTTCGTCACATGCCGATTCTCGAAAGCAAGCTCAACCCGCGCGGCGAGGAATTTGCCCGCAACGCGGCCACGATGCAGACGCTGGTCGACGACCTGCGCGAGCGCATTGCGCAACTCTCGGGCGGCGGCGGCGAAGCCGCACGCAAGAAGCATGTGGCCCGTGGCAAGTTGCTGCCGCGCGAGCGTGTGCAGCAACTGCTCGATCCGGGCTCGCCGTTTCTCGAACTCTCGCAACTTGCCGCGATCGGCATGTATCACGACGACGCGCCGGGCGCTGGCATCATCACCGGCATCGGCCGTGTGTCGGGTCAGGAGTGCGTGATCGTCTGCAACGACGCCACGGTCAAGGGCGGCACCTACTACCCGATGACGGTCAAGAAGCACCTGCGCGCGCAGGAGATTGCCGAGCAGAACCATCTGCCGTGCATCTATCTGGTCGACTCGGGCGGTGCCAACCTGCCGAATCAGGACGACGTCTTCCCCGATCGCGATCACTTCGGCCGCATCTTCTACAACCAGGCGACGATGTCTGCACAGGGCATCCCGCAGATCGCCGTGGTGATGGGTTCGTGCACGGCCGGTGGCGCGTATGTGCCCGCCATGAGCGACGAGTCGATCATCGTGAAGGATCAGGGCACGATTTTCCTCGGCGGCCCGCCGCTGGTGAAAGCCGCCACGGGCGAAGAAGTCAGCGCCGAAGACCTCGGCGGCGCCGATGTGCACACGCGTCTGTCGGGCGTCGTCGATCACTTTGCACAGAACGATGCCCACGCGCTGTCGATCGCGCGCAGCATCGCCGCGAATCTGAATCGCCGCAAGCCGGCCACCGTGGCCGTGAAGACGCCGGTCGAGCCGAAGTACGACCCGCGCGAAGTGTATGGCGTGATTCCCGCCGACACGAAGAAGCCGTTCGACGTGCGCGAAGTCATCGCGCGTCTGGTCGACGGCTCGGAGTTCGACGAATTCAAGGCACGCTACGGCACCACGCTCGTGTGCGGCTTCGCGCACCTGTGGGGCTATCCGGTCGGCATCGTTGCGAACAACGGCATTCTGTTCTCGGAGTCGGCGCAAAAAGGCGCGCACTTCATCGAACTGTGCTGCCAGCGCAAGATTCCGCTGATCTTCCTGCAAAACATCACCGGCTTCATGGTCGGGCGCAAGTACGAAAACGAAGGCATCGCCAAGCATGGCGCCAAGATGGTGACGGCCGTCGCCACGGCCAACGTGCCGAAGTTCACGGTCATCATCGGCGGCTCGTTCGGTGCCGGTAATTACGGCATGTGCGGGCGCGCGTATTCGCCGCGCTTCCTGTGGATGTGGCCGAATTCGCGCATCTCGGTGATGGGCGGCGAGCAAGCGGCGTCGGTGCTGGCGACCGTCAAGCGCGACGGCATCGAAAGCAAGGGCGGTCAGTGGAGCGCCGCCGAAGAAGACGCGTTCAAGCAGCCGATTCGCGATCAGTACGAGCGCCAGGGGCATCCGTACTACGCCAGCGCCCGCCTGTGGGACGACGGCGTGATCGACCCTGCCGATACGCGCACGGTGCTCGGGCTCGGCTTGTCGGCCGCCCTCAATGCGCCGATTCCGGAAACGCGCTTCGGCCTGTTCCGCATGTAACGAACACACCGGCCCCTTCCCTATATCGCTTGTTGCGTGAAAGGGGCCGTCGAGGATTTGCCGCCATGAACCTTGCCACGCTAAAACTCAGCGTCGACGCCCACGTCGCCACGGTCACGCTCAACCGTCCCGACGTTCGCAATGCTTTCAACGAAACGGTCATCGAAGAACTGACCGGCACGTTCCGCGCGCTCGCCGATAACGACGACGTACGCGTGATCGTGCTGGCCGCCGAGGGCGTCGCCTTCTGCGCCGGTGCCGATCTGAACTGGATGAAGAAGATGGCCGGTTACTCGGACACCGAGAACCGTGCCGACGCGATGACGCTCGCCGTCATGCTTAACACCATCTACCGTTGCCCTAAGCCGGTCATCGCGCGCGTGCAGGGCGATACGTATGCGGGTGGCGTGGGCCTCGCGGCCGTGGCCGACATCGTGGTGGCCGTCGACACGGCCCACTTCTGCCTGTCGGAAGCTCGCCTCGGGTTGATTCCCGCGACCATCGGGCCGTATGTGATTCGCGCGCTTGGCGAGCCCGCCTCGCGCCGCTACTTCCTCACCGCCGAGCGCTTTACGGCGGCCACCGCGCAGCGTCACGGTCTGGTGCATGAAGTGGTGAGCGCCGACGCGCTCGACGCCACCGTGCAAGCCCTCGCCAAAGCGCTGGCCGATAACAGCCCGAATGCCGTGAAGGAGTGCAAGCGCCTCGTGCAGGACTTCGCCAGCCGCACCATCGATGACGAGGCCATTGCCGAAACGGCCGATCGTATCGCCACGATCCGGGCATCTGACGAAGGCCGCGAAGGGGTGCGCTCGTTCCTAGAGAAGCGCTCGCCGTCGTGGCGCGAGGCGTCCTGAGCCTGAAAAAACCGGCAATTTCGTCGCGTGCCGTCAAAACATCGCGACATTGCCCGCAACACGGTTACAAATTTATTTTGGGAGGGGTGACGGCGGAGATGCCGCAACGTTATCGACAGGTTTTAAGAATTTATCGATAACGTCGAGCTATAGCTCGCAAGAGCACGATATTTCACGCCATTTCCGCCTATTGCCCTGCCAAATTGCTTTGCCTACCATGCGCCCATCCCCCACCTCCGGCCCCGTCCAGCAACGCACCTTGCGTATGCCTGACGACGGCCAGCCGGGCGAGTCGACGACGGTGCATCCGCACCCGTGTCGCCCGCCTCGGCGCATGAAGGAGTCAATGATGGACGCCCCTATCCGGCAAGCTCAAGGGCACCCCCCCACCATCGCCGAACCCGCTGCACGCGTTGACGCGTCAGGCCCCGGCAATCTCGCGGCACGTAGTCAGCGGCAGGTCTGGCACCCCTGCACGCAGATGAAGCAGCAAGCGAAGCTTCCCCTCGTCGCGCTCTCGCATGGCGAGGGCCCGTGGCTGGTCGATACCGACGGCCAGCGCTACCTCGACGCAATCAGTTCGTGGTGGGTCAATCTGTTCGGTCACGCGAATCCGCGCATCAACGCGGCGCTGATCGATCAGCTCGGCCGTCTGGAGCACGCGATGCTCGCGGGTTTCACGCACGAGCCCGTCGTCGCGCTCGCCGAACGCCTGTCGGCACTGACCGGCGGCGTGCTCGGCCATGCGTTCTTCGCGAGTGACGGCGCGTCTGCCGTCGAAATCGCACTCAAGATGAGTTTTCACGCGTGGCGCAATCAGGGCCACAGCGACAAGCGCGAATTCGTTTGCGTGAAAAACGGTTATCACGGCGAGACGCTCGGCGCACTGGCCGTCACCGATGTCGCTCTCTTCCGCGACGCGTATGACCCGCTGCTGCGTCATGCCCACGTGGTCGCGTCTCCCGACGCACGTCTCGCCCGCGATGGCGAAACGGCGGAGGATGCCGCACACCGCGCGGCCGCCGAACTCGATTCGCTGCTCACGCAGTGCGAGGGCCGTGTCGCCGCCGTCATCGTGGAGCCGTTGGTGCAGTGCGCCGCCGGCATGGCGATGCACGACCCGGCGTATCTGCGCGAAGTGCGCGCGCTGTGCGATCGTCACGGCGCGCACATGATCGCCGATGAAATCGCGGTCGGCTGTGGCCGCACCGGCACGTTCTTCGCGTGCGAACAGGCCGGCATCTGGCCCGACCTGCTCACGCTCTCGAAGGGCATCAGCGGCGGCTATCTGCCGCTCTCGCTGGTGCTCTCGCGCGACGCCATCTACGACGCGTTCTACGACGACGACACCGCGCGCGGCTTTTTGCATTCGCACTCGTACACGGGCAATCCGCTCGCGTGCCGTGCGGCACTCGCCACGCTCGATATCTTTGCCGACGACGATGTGCTGGCACGCAATGTCACGCGCGCCGAGCGTCTGACGCAAGCCCTCGCGCCGCTGGCCGACGATGCGCGCGCCATGCACTTCCGCCAACGCGGCATGATCTGGGCCTTCGATGCGAAGCTGCCGGATACCGCCGGTGCAGCGGGCGCATTCGCCAAGCAGTTCTACAGCGAAGCGCGTGCCCGAGGCGTGCTGCTGCGCCCGCTCGGCGCAACGGTGTATCTGATGCCGCCGTACGTGCTCGACGACAGCACCAGCGACTGGCTGGCGGAACAAACCATCGCGGCGTTCGATGCCACGATGCGTCAGGGCTTCGACAGCATGGGGAGGGCCGCATGAGCGCACATCCCTTGCTCGAACGCCTTGAAGCCGGTCTCGCCGAGATCGACCGCGCGCACCTGCGCCGCACGCATCGCGTGGTCTCCACGCCGTGCCAGCCGCATTTGCGCGCCGATGGCCGCGACGTGCTCGCCTTCGCCAGCAACGACTATCTCGGTCTCGCGGCGCACCCGAAGATCGTGGAAGCGCTGATCGACGGGGCACGGCGCTACGGCGCAGGCAGCGGCGCCTCGCACCTGATCAGCGGTCACTCGCAGGCGCACGCAGAACTCGAAGCCGCGCTCGCCGACTTCATGTCGCCCCATCTGGTCGAAGGCCGCGCGCTGTACTTCTGCACGGGCTACATGGCCAATCTGGCGACGATTTCCACGCTCGCCACCAAAGGCGCCGAGATCTTCTCCGAAGAACTCAATCACGCATCGCTCATCGATGGTGCGCGTCTCTCTCGCGCCCGCACGCATGTCTACCCGCACGGTGACGTGAAGGCACTCGCCGCGCTGCTCGAAGCGAGCGAGGCCGAGACGAAGCTGATCGTGACCGACGGGGTGTTCTCGATGGATGGCGATATCGCGCCGCTGCCGCAGTTGCTGGCGCTCGCCGAGAAGCACAACGCGTGGCTCATCGTCGACGATGCGCACGGCTTTGGCGTGGTCGGTGAAAACGGCCGCGGGGTGTTCGAGCCCTTCGACCTGCGCTCGCCGAACCTCGTCATCATCGGCACGCTCGGCAAGGCGGCGGGTGTCGCGGGTGCCTACGTAGCTGCGCACAAGAGCGTGATCGAATGGCTCATCAATCGCGCCCGGCCCTACATCTTCACCACGGCAGCCGCTCCTGCTCAAGCGCAAGCGTTGCTCACCAGTCTCGCGTTGATTCGCGGCGACGAAGGCCGTGAACGGCGCGCGACGTTGCAGGCGCGCATCTTCCAACTGCGCAGCTCGCTCAAGCTCAAGCACTGGCGGCATATCCCGTCGCCGACGGGTGTGCAGCCGATCATCCTTGGCGAGAACGCCGCAGCCTTGCATGCGCAAGCCGGGCTCGCAGAAGCCGGCCTCTGGGTGCCTGCCATCCGGCCACCGACCGTGGCCCCGGGGACCTCACGCCTGCGCGTGACGCTCTCGGCCGCTCACACGCAGGACGACGTCGCACGGCTCGTGACGGCGATCAACCAACTCGACCGCGACTGGACCGCTCACGCCCATGGCTAATCAAGACCTCATGACGCCGGTCACCGAGCGCCCCACGCCCGCCCGCCACGCCTTCTTCGTCACCGGCACCGACACTGAAATCGGCAAGACGCTCGTCTCGTCGGCGCTGCTGCACGCGTCCGCACGCCGTGGCCTCGTCTGCGCCGGACTGAAGTCGGTCGCAGCGGGGGCTATCGAAAGCGATGGCCGTTACGTCAATGACGATGTCGAACAGTTGCACGACGCGAGCAACCTCAAGCTGCCCGACGACTGGTACTGCCCGTACGTGCTCAAGGACGCCACGGCACCGCACATCGCCGCCGCGGAGGAAGGCATCGACCTCGACTGTGAAGTCATTCGCGCCGGCTACGCCCGCGTGGCCGCACGCGCCGATCTGGTGATCGTCGAAGGCGTCGGTGGCTTCCGTGTGCCGCTGGGCGCTGGCAGCAACGCGCTCGACACCGCCGATCTGGCCCGTCAACTCGGCCTGCCGGTCATTCTCGTAGTCGGCCTGCGACTCGGCTGTATCAACCACGCGTTGCTCACGGCCGAAGCCATCGCAGCGCGCGGTTTGACGCTGGCCGGCTGGGTTGCCAATCACGTCGATCCGGAGATGCGCCACGCGGAAGCCAACATCGACGCCATTGCGCAACGACTGCCGGCACCGCTGCTCGGCCGCATTCCGCATCTGTCGCACCCCGACGCGGCCACCGCCTCCGGTTATCTCGACATCACGCCGCTGCTCGATCACACGCCCGCGCCGCGCTAATTGCCGAATCGACAGAAATTACACAGAATTCAAGGAAACACACCATGCAAGTTCATGCCCACACCGCCGCTCACGGTCACGACGAAGCCCTGCGCCAGAACGACAAGCCTTGGCGCGTCGACGAGATCGAAGCGCTGTTCGAGTTGCCGTTCAACGACCTGATCTTCCGCGCCCAGCAAGTGCATCGCGAACACTTCGATGCCAACGCAGTGCAGCTCTCGTCACTGCTCTCGATCAAGACGGGTGGCTGCCCGGAAGACTGCGCGTACTGCCCGCAGTCGGCCAAGTACGACACCGGCGTGGACGCCGAGAAGCTCATGCCCATCGCCGAAGTGCTGTCCGCCGCGCAAGCCGCCAAGGACGCCGGTGCGACGCGCTTCTGCATGGGCGCCGCATGGCGCAGCCCGAAGCCGCATCAGGTCGATGCCGTGGGCGAGATGGTGCGCAGCGTGAAGGCGCTCGGTCTGGAAACGTGCGTCACGCTCGGCATGCTGCGTGACGGTCAGGCCGAACAACTGCGCGAGGCCGGTCTCGACTACTACAACCACAACCTCGATACGTCGCCCGAGTTTTACGGGCAGATCATCACGACGCGTACCTATCAGGACCGTCTGGACACGCTGGCTCGCGTGCGTGAAGCCGGTCTGAAGGTCTGCTGCGGCGGCATCGTCGGTCTGGGTGAAACGCGTCGCGAGCGCGCCGGTTTGATCGCGCAACTGGCGAACATGTCGCCGTACCCGGAGTCGGTGCCGATCAACAACCTGATCAAGATCGACGGCACGCCGCTCGAAAACAACGAGAGCGTCGATCCGTTCGATTTCGTGCGCATGATCGCCGTGGCGCGTATCACCATGCCGCGCGCAATGGTGCGCCTGTCGGCCGGCCGCGAAGAGATGGACGAAGCGCTGCAATCGCTGTGCTTCCTCGCGGGCGCTAACTCGATGTTCTACGGCGACAAGCTGCTCGTCACGCAGAACCCGCAGGCAGAAGCCGACCGTCAGTTGCTCGCGCGTCTGGGCATGCGCACGTCGACCGAGGCGAAGCTGGGTGCCGAGGCCGACACCGGTTGCGGCGAGGCCGAGGGCACGTTGTCGGCTTGCAAAACACACTGATGCACTGATGCAGCGAGTTGCTGACGGCAGCAATGGCAGCAATGGCCGCGATGACGGTGATGGCTTCGACGTAAGGATGAAACGCCGGTGACGCGACAAGCATCGCATTCGACGATGCCGCGACGCTGGCGGAGATGGATAGCAAGAAAGTAGCGATATAGCAGCAGGACAGAAGCAGGCGCGAGTGCGCCGGCGGTTCGCCACAAGCGAGCCTGCCGGGTGCGAACGTCGCCCCAATCGATCATTATCCGGAGGCAATATGTTCGACAAGATCCTCATCGCCAACCGCGGCGAAATCGCCTGCCGTGTGGCAGCCACCGCCGCACGTCTGGGCATTCGCACGGTCGCCGTCTATTCCGATGCGGACGCGCAGGCCAAGCACGTTGCCGTGTGCGACGAGGCCGTTCACGTGGGCGGTGCCGCCGCACGCGACAGCTATCTGCGCGTCGACGCCATCATCGCCGCCGCCAAGGCCACGGGCGCGCAAGCGATCCACCCGGGGTATGGCTTTCTGTCCGAGAACGAAGCGTTCGCGAAGGCCTGCGACGACGCCGGTATCGTCTTCATCGGCCCGCCGGTCGGTGCCATCCACGCCATGGGCAGCAAGAGCGCCGCGAAAACGCTGATGGAAGGCGCTGCCGTGCCGCTCGTGCCGGGCTATCACGGCGAGAATCAGGATGCCGCCTTCCTGCACGCCCGCGCCGACGAGATCGGCTACCCGGTACTGCTCAAGGCCAGCGCCGGGGGCGGTGGCAAGGGCATGCGCGTGGTCGAGCGCAGCGACGACTTCCGCAGCGCACTGGCGTCGTGCCAGCGCGAAGCGGCCAGCAGCTTCGGCGACGAGCGCGTGCTTGTCGAGAAGTACCTGACGCGTCCGCGTCACATTGAAATTCAGGTGTTTGCCGACACGCACGGCAACTGCGTCTATCTTTTCGAGCGCGACTGCTCGGTGCAGCGCCGCCATCAGAAGGTGCTGGAAGAAGCCCCGGCGCCGGGCATGAGCGCCGAGCGCCGTCAGGCTATGGGCGACGCCGCGTGCAACGCTGCACGTGCGGTCGGTTATGTGGGCGCGGGGACGGTCGAGTTCATCGCCAATCAGGACGGCTCGTTCTACTTCATGGAGATGAATACGCGCTTGCAGGTCGAGCACCCGGTCACCGAAATGATCACCGGCCTCGATCTGGTCGAATGGCAACTGCGCGTAGCCGCTGGCGAAGTGCTGCCGCGCAAGCAGGACGAACTGCGCATTCACGGCCATGCGCTCGAAGCGCGTATCTACGCCGAGAACCCCGACAACAACTTCCTGCCGTCCACGGGCACGCTCTCGACGCTGCGCCCGCCCGCGGCCGTGCAGTTCGAGATCGGCAGTGGCGCGACGCCGGCCGCCGTACGTATCGACTCCGGCGTGCGCGAAGGCGACACGATCTCGCCGTTCTACGACCCGATGATCGCCAAGCTGATCGTGTGGGGGCAGGACCGCGACGAAGCGCTCGCCCGCATGCGCCGCGCGTTGGGGCAATACCGTGTGGTGGGCGTGCAGACGAATATTGCGTTCCTCGGACGGCTGGTCGCGAGCGAACCGTTTGCCGGTGCCGATCTCGACACGGGCCTGATCGAGCGCCATCGCGATACGCTGTTCCCCGGCGCGGCGCCCGTGCCCGCCACGACGCTGGCGCTGGCCGTGGCCGCACAACTGGCTCGCGAGGCCATCGTCGGCCGTCGCAAGTATCAGGACAGCATCGATCATCACTCGCCGTGGCAACTCGCGACCGGCTGGCGTCTGAATGGCGACTACCGCCGCACGCTGTCGTTCGATCAGGGCGAAACGCGTCACGACGTGGTGCTCACGAGCGGCGCGCAGGCCAGCACGCTCACGGTCGATAGCGAAACGTATCCGTATCGCTACACCCATGACGGCGGCGTGTATCGCGTGACGCTCGGTGAGCGCCGCGTGCAAGGACACGTCGACTTCGAACATGCCCTCGCTCACGTGTTTGCCGACGGTCAGTCGTGGGCGTTGCGCTGGCATGACCCACTCGCGCAGGCCGGGGCACAGGAGGGTGGCGAAGGCCGCCTGACCGCACCGATGCCGGGCAAGGTCATTGCGGTGCTCGCACCGGCCGGTACGAAGGTCGAGAAGGGGGCACCGCTGCTCGTGATGGAGGCGATGAAGATGGAGCACACCATCAGCGCGCCCGCCGACGGCGAGATCGAGGAAGTGCTGTACGCCGTGGGCGATCAGGTACCCGAAGGCGCGCAGTTGCTGGCGTTCAAGCGGTAAGTGAAGCGGTAGGCCGGGGGCGGGGTCGGGGCGGCATCAGACCGTCCCGCCGTGCCCCTCGCCGAGAATCGTCTGACGCCGGAATTGCTCCGGCGTCAGTCCCGACTGGCGGGTGAACATTTCGATGAATGCCGACGGTGTGGCGTAGCCCAGATCGAACGCAATCGACTTCACCGTGTGCCCGGCTTCCAGCCCTTCGATGGCACGCAGAAAGCGCAACCGCTGCCGCCATTGCCCCAGCGTCATCCCCAATTCCACCAGACAGTGACGGGCCAGCGTGCGCTCGGTCAGCGATGCCGTCTGCGCCCATTGCGCGAGCGTACGGTTGTCACCGGGCTCACTTTGCAACGCTTGCAAGATGCGCACGAGCGCCGGTGAATTCGCCTGCGGCAGAAAGCGCGGTTCGGCCGGCGCGAGGGCCAGTTGATCGACGAGCACCTGCGCCAGACGTTTGTCGGCATCGGTGCGGGGGGATGCCACGCCCCGCTCGGCAAAGTCCGACAGAATCGCCCGCAGCAGGCCGCTGATGCGTAAGGTGGCCGCATGCGATGGCAGTACATTCGCGAGCGACGCATCGATGTACACCGACCGGTAGATCACGGCATGCGCGTTGAAGCTGGCGTGCGCGGCTTTCGGCGGAATCCAGACAGCGTACTGGGGCGGTGAAAGGTAACGCGCGCCTTCGATTTCAAGCTGCATCACTCCATTCGCCACGTAGTTGAGCGTGCCCCAGTCATGACGATGCGGCACCCACGCCGTCTGCGCGTCGAACTCGTCGTAGCGGAAGTACACCGGATACGGCAGCGTCTTGAAGGTGGGCCAGTTGTAGCGGACGGTCATGGCGCAGGGGAAGGAAGTTCGGGTCGGTCGAGACGGCAACGGCAATGGCAATGGCAAGTGACAACTTGAATGCCGCCGTGCGACGGTTCGGTCAGGCAAACGTGCGCGGCGCGTCAGACATCCGCGCCACTGCATCGCACGCCGGTGCATCTTACCCGCTCCGCGCGGCGCCCTCGCAGGCGCCGTACGCGTGCGCTGCATCGACCTGTGTTCGGTGTCATGCTCTCGGTTGATACGTGGCCAAAGCGGTTTCGGACGCCACGTTGCACGCACCTGGAGAACATATGACTATCGGATTTCTCGGCCTCGGCACCATGGGCTCGCCCATGGCGATCAATCTCATCAAAGCGGGTTTTTCGCTGCAAGTCTGGAATCGCTCGCGCGGTCCGGTCGACACCGTCGCGAAGGTTGGCGCACAAGCTTGCGACACGCCGGCAGACGCGGCACGTGGCGCCGACGTGCTCATTGCGATGCTGGCCGACGACGACACGAGCCGCGTCGTACTGAACGACGGCGGTGCCCTCGCTGCGCTGGCGCGCGGCGGCATCGTCGTGAACATGGCCACGGTGTCACTCGACTTCGCGCGCGAGATGCAGGCGAAATGCGACGCGCTCGGCTTGCGCTACATCGCCGCCCCCGTACTCGGCCGCGTGAACGTGGCGCAAGCCGGCAAGCTCAACATTCTCGCCGCCGGCGCCCCCGATACCCTCGCGCAGGTGCAGCCGATCTTCGACGTGCTCGGTCAGCGCACGTGGCGTTTCGGCGACGTGCCCGAGCAAGCCAACGTCGTGAAGCTCGCGTCGAACTTCATGATCGCGAGCGCCATCGAGACGATGAGCGAAGCCGCCGCCCTCACGCAAGGCCACGGCGTACCCGGTGCCGACTTCCTCGACATGATCACGACGGCCGTGTTTGCGGTGCCGGCCTACACCGGTTACGGCGGTGCGATTGCCAAACAGGTTTTCGAACCGGCCGGCTTCAAGCTCGCACTCGGGGCGAAGGATGTGCGCCTGGCGTTGCTCGCCGGCGAAGCGGCCAACGTGCCGATGCCGTTCGGCACCGTGCTGCGCGACAACCATCTCGATAGCCTCGCGCACGGCGAGGGACATCTGGACTGGGCTGTGCTGTCGAAGGTGGCCGCGCGCCGCGCCGGACAGGAAGACGCCGCTGCCGACTAACGTGGTTGCCCGCAAGACAAACAACACAACACGTCACAAATACGAAACGCCGCAAATCGCGGCGTTTTGTATTTTATTTGGGGATCGTTCTTAGAAACGCGATAGGTGATCGCGTGATGTCGTCGCAGCGACGGGCATCTGACGACAATGGGAATTTTCATCAGGATTCCGAACCGGTATTCAACAATATTCTCGGTGTCGATATCAACCACGCGCAGCCACGCTGCCCGACACCATGACACAACGTCTCCCTCTGCTTACCGGTCCGCGTGCCCTTGCGCTCGCGGCCAGCCTCGCTCTGTCCACGCTGCCGGCCGGCGTTCATGCGCAGAGCAACGTCACCCTTTACGGCACACTCGACTCGGGTTTTGTTCACGCCAACCACGTCGCCAGCAATAACGGCCCGGTCGGCCTATCGCAAATCACCAGCAACATCTTGTCCGGCAGCCGCTGGGGCCTGCGCGGCACCGAGTCGCTCGGCAGCGGCCTTACGGCGCTCTTCCAGATCGAAAGCGGCTTCGATGCCGTCAACGGTAAACAAGGCAATGGCGGCCTCGCATTCGGCCGTAAGGCCATCGTCGGCCTGAAGGCGAATCAATGGGGCGAGGTCACGATCGGCCGTCAGTACGACCCGGTCGTCAACCTTGTGCAGGGCCTCACCGCCGACGGCTATTTCGGCGGGTTCTTCGCGACCCCGGGCGATGTCGACAACTACGACAACGGCGCACGCATCAACAACTCGATTCGCTATGCCACGCCGAACTACGGCGGCCTGCAATTCGAAGGCATGTATGCGCTGGGCAACGTCGCAGGCAAGACGGGTTCCGGCCGCTCGTATGGTCTGGCTGGCGCGTATAGCAACGGACCGATCGCCCTTGGCGCCGGCTTCTTCTTCGCCGACGGTGGCGGCAAAATCGATGAAAAGGCCGATTCGGCGAGCCGAGGCTTTCGCCAGTGGTCCGGCAGCGCCGGTTCGCTGTTCAACTCGCCGATCAATCGCGGCTTAAGCACGGCAAGCAAGGTGCGAATCGTGCGCGTGGGCGGCAAGTACGCTATCGGGCCGGCCATTCTCGGTGTGTCTTACTCGCACGCCCAATACGCCAGTGACGGCCTTTCGGCATTCAGCGGCACGGCCAAGTTCGACACCGTCAATCTGTTCACCAGCTACGCGCTGACGCCCGCCCTGAGCACCGGTCTCGGCTACAGCTACACGCGGCTGCGCGGACCGAGCCAGACGGCGGCGCATTACAACCAGTTCAATGCCGGCGTCACCTACGCCCTGTCCAAGCGGACGGCCACGTATGTCATCGGCGGATACCAGCAAGCGACCGGCAACACGCTCGACGCCTCGGGATCGAAAACCGTCGCAGCAAACGCGTCGGTCGGTTCATACGGCATCGATGCGGGGGCTCGCACGCAACTGTTGCTCGGCATGGGGCTGAAGCACAGCTTCTGACCTGACGTTGCACGATCGGCCCAACCTCGTTTATTCATGCGGGTTTGGGCCGATTTCCCCAATGAAATAAGCCATTTACCATTCAAACGATCGTTTGGATGTTTTCAACTTATTAGCTAATGAAAATTCATTATTTCGAATTTTCAGGGTTTACCCTATTCGGGAAAGTATTTAGAATTCGTCTCTATCAAAAGTTGATGCAGACGCAACCGGCAGTCCCCCAAGCTTTCGAAGTCATTGAGAAATCGATTTGCGGCGGTTTGTCTTGTCGCGAGTCAATAAGTGAATTCGGGAGAAGGGTTGTGAGTTTCGTCAGTTGGTCGTTGATTGCCCTCGTCGCCATTGCTATTTCGGCGGCGCGTGTGAATCAACTGCATCGCAAAGCCACACGGCTGGCAGCCTCGGCGCACATCGACCGCGTATTGCGTTATCGCCGTAGTCATCGCCGCACGCCGTGTTCGCGCATTCAGTTCAAGGACGCCGCGTAAGCGTTTTCGCGCAGTGTCCTGACGCAGTAGCAGTAGCAGTAGCAGTAGCAGTCTTTGGTAATTCAGTAGTTGGCAGTTCGGCTTTATCGCTGTACTCGCATCACCCGCAGTCCTGTCGTTCAGAAGGTCTTGCATCACCGCAGTCCCCGTCGCAGTCCGACGGCTTCAGCAGTCGTAGTGAAATCAAGCTTTACTCGCAGTGGTAGTCCGCAGTACTCATTGCTGTTTTCCGGCGCTCATGTCATGGCCGGATGGAGAGTCATCCCTCCCTGCTGTTACGAGGCATCGCTCCCACGCGTCGAAGCCGTACCGCCGCCAGTTATTCGAGCGGTGGAGCGCGCGCCCACAGCCTCGTATTGCCCACGCGTTGCATCAAACAACCTGACGCCCCGGTTCCCGGATCGCGCGTTCGTCCGCCTCACGCTGGTACGTCAGCGTCCGGCCACGAATTCGCCATGCACTGTCTTCCGAGCGATCCCGTGCGTTTGTGGTCACGCACGCCCCCGTTATCGCGTGGGCGCCCCGGCATGTGCCTACCCGCGCAACATGCCCGACGTATTCGTTAAAGAGAAGATTGTTGTCATGAACACCGACCCAGAGCGCATTACCGTCACCCTCAAGCTGCACCCGAACGACCTGAAGCAACTCGACAAGGCCTGCCAACGCGTGGGCATGAAGCGCGAAGATTTTTGCGTGCTCGCCACGCATCTGGAAGGCTCGCGCGTCCTCAACGGCGAGGGACTGGCGACGCTGGCCCGCCCGTTCGGCTTTGCCGCCGCCATTCCGGCCGTCCTGCGCTCGGCGTTCTCGCGCCTGTGCGTGCGCTGATCGAAGACACGATCGATAGTTGCGGTGCCGATTTGGTGCCCAAACGCGCCGATGGGCAATGACCTGATCCGGCGCGCATTCGGCGAGCCGGTCATCGCGCCGTCAACGATCTGGCTAGCTCACCTCGAACACCACCATGCCGTCGCGCCCGTCACGCTTGGCGCGATAGAGCGCACGGTCGGCCTGTTGCAGCCACGCCTGCGGGCTATCGAAGCTCACCGAGAACGGCACCAAGCCGATGCTGACAGTGCATTCGGCCAGCGATAGCGACTGGCCGTCCGTATCCGGCATTTGAAGCTGCAACTGGGCTTCGGCCTGTGCCACCCGCGCGCGCAGGTCTGCCAGCAGGTGGTGCATCAAATCCTGCCCGGCGACGCCACCGGTGTTCACCAGCACCGCGCCGAACTCTTCCCCGCCATATCGGCCCACGGCATCGATGTCGCGCAGCCGTTGCCGAAGCAAGCCCGAAAAGCGCCGCAACGCCGTGTCGCCCGCCGCATGACCCAGCGTGTCGTTGATGCGCTTGAAATGGTCGAGATCCATCAACACCAGACAGGCCGGTTGCCCCGTCGCCGCACAATGCGTGTGAATGTCTGCGAGCCGCTGCTCCCACGCGCGGCGATTGAGCAAGCCCGTGAGGCCGTCGTGCTGTGACAGATATTCCATCTCGCGCGATCGATTGGCGAGTTTCTGGGCGAGATCGTAGGTGACCTTACCGAGCGCAATGGGATACAGGATGATCATCGGCAGACACGTGATCACGTTGAACGTGTCCGACGCCGGCGCCCACGCGAAGCCCAACAGCGCAATGCCGACCAGCACGCCCGCCACGTTGGCGAGCACCCCCTGCAAGAACAACCTCACCCCGCCGGCACTGATGTTGTCCATCGACATCATCGCCAGCACGACCACACTGGGCAGCAGGTTGAAATGCATCGCGGCGACCCAGAAGCCGCCGAACGCCGAATCGATCAGCAGATTCCAGCGCTCGGCACGATAGGGCACCGGGCGCGAGAGCGCCAGCGCGCAGGCCACATGGGGCCACACAAAGCCATTGAAGATGAGCAGCGCCCAAAGCCAGGACGCGATGGGCGGGTCATGACGGTAAAAGACACCGGCGACGCAGAAGAAGCCGATCGCGAGGCCGATGGTGCGCAAACGGTAGATGCGGCGCACGAAGCGCTTGCCCTTGCCCGCGACGGCAGAATCAACCCCGAAAGAAGACGCCGCATTACGACGCTGTGGCGAGCCGTCGGCTTGCACCGGACGACCTTGTGGACTTGCTGACACCATGCTGCTCCGATCACCTGTCACGAAACGCGCACGATGCGAGTGCACCGTGGGGCTGCCGATGGCCATCCGTTGCGCCGCTACTGCCCGGCGACGGCACGCCAATCCCCGCCTCGCGCCATTCTACCTGCGGCAGATGGTCTTCCGGCAATAGCAAAGTGACCCAGTTTGGGGTAGCAGCCGCGTGGCGAAGAAAAACTACGGCGTCGACGACGCGTCCGAAACCCCGCATCAATTGTCTTAAATTCGCTATGTCGAAACGATACATCGGGCGGACAATTCGTCCCGTACCTTGCCGCGCGATGGTGTCGCGTTAACGCCGGGCCGCGCTGGTTGGTGGATCTGGCGACGCCCCGACAAATCGTCATGACACCGCACACGGCATCGCAAGACTTCGTTCAACGCCCCGCGCCGCCAGTGCTTCCGGTCGGCCAGGCAACCGGCAACCCGCCATCGACTCATGTCCAATTTCATCCTGCCGTTGATCGCCGTCCTCATCTGGTCGGCCAACGTGATCGTCAACAAACTCGCCGTCGGTCATATCTTTCCCGCCGAAATCGCGTTCCTGCGCTGGTTTGCCGCCGCACTGATCCTCACGCCTTTCGCGTTGCCGGCGCTCTGGCGCCACCGCCAGCAGTTTCTGCCCCATCTCGCGCAATACGCCACGCTGGGCGTGCTCGGCATGGCGATCTATCAAGGCCTCGCCTACTCGGCGGCGCACTACACCAGCGCCACCAACATGGGGATCATTCTGTCGCTGCTGCCGCTCACCACGCTCACGCTGGCGGTCGTGGTGTTGGGCGACGTACTCACTGCCGGCGCCGTCGCGGGCGGCCTGCTGTCGATCTTCGGTGTGCTGTTTGTCGTGGGGCACGGCTCAGTCACACATCTGGCCGATCAGGGTATCGGCGTCGGCGACGCCATGATGTTCTTCGCCATGCTCGCTTATGCGATCTACTGCGTGCTGCTTCGCAAGTGGCATCTGCCGCTCGCGCCGCTGCCGTCGCTGTATGCGCAGATCGTCAGCGCCGTCGTGGCGCTGCTGCCCTTCTACCTCGCGTCGCAGAAGGCCGGTATCTCGATGGACAATTTGCCCCAGCTGGCCTTCGCCACCATTCCCGTGTCGATTGCCGCCCCCTTCATCTGGATGATCGGCGTCGCCCGTATCGGGCCGCGACGCGCGACGGTCGTCATCAATCTGGTGCCGATTTTCACGGCGTTGATTGCCGCATTCGGCCTCGGCGAACACCTCGCGGTCTATCACCTCGCAGGCGGCGCCCTCATTCTCGCGGGGGTCGCATTGGGCGAGTTCTGGCATCTGCCGATTCGAAAATCCCGAGAACTGGCGCCGAAATTGCAATAAGACTTGGGAAGCGTCCGATAAATTTTGTGCGCATAAAGTGGCCCACTCTTTATAGAGGGCCGCCTGTCACGCATGGGGAGGAATGCGATATAACGTCGCAAGACGCGGGGGGATTGATTAGGCTGTGTGACTCGTCAACGGAGTTCCGCCATGCAAACGAATCCACTCGCGCTGTTTGGAGACCATCTGGCGCACTTGCGTAAAGCACGTGGCTGGTCGCAGGAAAAGCTTGCCCTCGAGAGCGGTCTGGCCCGCTCGTACGTCAGCGGTATCGAGCGTGGCCGGCGCAATGTCGCGCTGGTGAATATCTGTGTGCTCGCCGACACGCTCGGAGTACCCACTTCCGAGATGTTGCGGTTCTCGCAAGCTATCGCCGGTACCGACACTTCTGCCATCACCGCCGGACGCACGCCACTGCCACAAATCAGCCGCTCGCTCGGGCGGCTCGAAAACCGCGATCAGGTCTGGCTCGCGGAAATCATTCGCAGTCTGAGTTCGCGGTTGAGCCACGCCAACGTACCGGCTGCCGCATCGAGCATCGATCACGGCGTCGACCCGGATTTCGACGGCAACCTCGACGGACACCGCCCGACGTCCATCGCCGCCGACAACGATGCCGCCTATCTCGATGAAGACGACGAAGCGGGCGAGGGTCAGGTCGAGCGGAACCGGGCGAGTGACCGTGATGGTGAGCGTAGCGACATCGGCGACGACGACGACGACGACGACACTGTCGACACCCTTCATCCCCCGGTCATCGAACCGCGCTTCGACCATCGTCACCCGACACCGCATCAGGCCTCTGCGCCAGCGCACGGATATCGCGCCTCAGGTGACAATGCGCCGCCCCGGCGCGAGCCCGACGGCAATCGCCCGATAGTGCACGACGTCTCACGTGACACCGATCACGACGACGCACAACGCTCCCCCGCAGTCGACGAGGAATGATCCAGCGCGCTGCCGGCGCCGTATAGGACATCGCGCAAAGTCCGATCGTGTTGCGACGACTTTGCGTGATAGTTCGTCTTGTTCGCGTGTCGTCGCGACGATGAAAATCGTCTCTCATGCGCACCCGGACGTTACGCCAATCACGTCAAACGCCACCGTTGTTTCGCCACGCCGGCAATCGAAACGCCCCCCCGGAAATCGCGAGACATCCGCGGCGTTCTTTCCGACACGCACGTCGTATCAAAACCCATTCGCATTGCGCGGCATCACACGCGGCACACCGACACTGAGTGACATCCCGAAAGAAAATAAAGAGAGTCATCTCCCTGCGTCACGCACGCCTCGCAATGTCACACTTCGCGTTTCTCATTGACCGGAAGCGCGACTACGCACGTCACCGCACCCACGTGACCACCGCAATACTACGCAGCGTAGCGTGACCCAAGCCTTCGGAACCCCGCACTGCTTGTGCCTTCTCCGAAAGTCAGTTCAGAGGCGACGTTGCACACTATGCAGTCCGTGCCTCGCGAACGGGTATACCCAAGAGGCCGTCCCCGATGCCGGTTTTTTGCTTCAATCTTCCTGTCCCCAACAAGGAAATTTTTAGTATGGACTCCAATTTATTCAGATTCGGCAGGCACCTGGCCGGCTTACGCAAGAAATACAACTGGGCACAGGACAAGCTCGCACTGGAAAGTGGACTCGCCCGTTCGTATCTCAGTGGCGTGGAACGGGGCAAGCGCAACATCTCGTTACGCAATATCTGCATTCTGGCGGACACGCTCGGGTTGCCGCCGCACGAATTGCTCGCGTTCGATGGTGCGCACGCGACGGCCGCCGACGGCACGATGTCGATTCCCTGCGACCCGTATCCGTCGCTCAACCGGGCCATGCAGAAATTGTCAGATCGCGATCAGGCGTGGATGGCCGATCTCGTGCGCACGCTCAGCTTGCGACTGGGGCATGGCCTGTTGCGCGAAGAGTGAGCCTCAGCGATGAAAGCAGCGCGTGGGCGCGTGGGCCGATCCGGTGGCTTCAGTCATTCCCGAGGAACGCATCCACGGCAAGATGAAAAGCGATCGGATTGGCCAGATTCATGCCGTGCGAGGCATCCTGAATCAACATGCGGCGCGCCTCGGGCATGGCATACGCCAGTGCATTGAGCACATCGGGATAGGGTGCCGGGCTCTCCGCCCCACCCATGAGCAACACCGGGGCGTGCAACGCGCCCAGCGCATCGATGGGCAGCGGCGTGCGCGGCTCAGCCACTTGCCCGATCAACGTCCGGGCGTTGTCCCTCACCATCTGTTTGAACCACGGCACCATGCGGCGCCACGTGTCCGGACCACTGACCGTGTCGATGAAGATGGCGAGTCCGCCATCGATATCACCGGCCTCGATGGCGGCCAGCGCCTGTTCGCGGAAATTGCCGCGTTCGCTGTCGAGCGGCACCTGAACGGGGCCGCCGCTGATTTCCACCCCCGGGTCGGCCAGAATCAACGAACGAACCGTATCCGGCGCCAGCAGCGCCGTGCGCAGGGCGACGTAGCCGCCGCGCGAGTGACCGAGCACATGCACCGGACCGTCACCGAGCGCCGTAATGAACGCCGCGAGGTCTTCCGCATGCTGCTCACCGGAGAACGTGCCTTCGTGACCGTCCCATGCTTCAGGCCAGTAATGGCGCAGGCTCACCGAGATGACGCGCCGGCGTTGCCCCAGCGGGGCCATGTTCGGCTTGAAATAACGCAGATCGCAAAGCGAACCGTGAACCAGCACGAGGGGTGCGCCGACGGCATCGTCGGGGGCTGGCGTTTCGACATACGCCATCGGGTAGCCGTTGACGTCGATCGTTTGCGGGATAGGGGCCGGCATGGGGGTGACACTTCTGGTGAGACAGGCCCGCCAGTATACCGAGCTTGCCGGGGCCTTGCCGGCGGGAGACGCTGGTGTATCCTTGCGACTCTTCTCATTCCCGCGGCACGACGTCATGGCACTCAAAGCCACCATTTATAAGGCCGAGGTGCAAATCACCGACCTCGATCGTCACTACTACGCCACCCACAACCTGACCCTGGCCCGCCACCCGTCGGAGACCGACGAGCGGATGATGGTGCGCCTGCTCGCCTTCATGCTCTACGCAGCGGAGCGCCTGTCGTTCGGCAAGGGCATTTCGACGGCGGACGAACCCGATCTGTGGGAGCTCGATTACGGCGACGACATCGTGCGCTGGATCGACGTCGGCCAACCCGACGCGCGACGCCTCATCAAGGCCGCCGGCCGGGCAGAACACGTCGACGTCATCGCCTACGGCGGCAAACCCGCCGCCATCTGGTGGCAAGCCACGGAAACCCAGATCACCCGCCTCTCGAATCTGACCGTGCGCATGCTCGACGAAGCCTCGGCCGAAGCCCTGACCGCGCTCGCCGCACGCAGCATGCGTCTGCAATGCACGCTTCAGGATGGCGAAGTCTGGATCGCGGACGACAGCCACAACTTCGCCGTGAACCTCACGACGCTGCGCGAAGCCAAGCGCGACTGAGCCCGGACCGGGGGCTCTCCCGACTACGCGGGGTACCACAAGCTGCGTTACACTTGACGTTAACGTAAATCGAGTGAACCCGCCCGCACGCGGCGGCGTGCCTACCACGCTGCCTCGCGCTTGCCCCGTGCCCCGCTAGCCGCTGCTCATGGATATCCTGATCTTTTCGCCCGACGGCAAGACTGCCCCCTATGAAGCGGGCATCGCCGAACACCTGCCGCACGCCAACATCCGTAGCTGGCAACCGGGCGACAGCGCCCCGGCCGACTATCTGGTGCTTTGGAAGCCGAACGCCGAGGTGTTGCAACCTCGCGCCAATCTGAAAGCCATCTTCAATATGGGGGCCGGTGTCGACGGCGTACTCGGTACGCGCGGCGAAGGTGCCGAGCGCCTGCCCGCCGGTGTGCCGCTCGTGCGTCTCGAAGACGCCGGCATGGCCGACCAGATGGCGCAGTACGTCAGCGCCGCCGCGCTGCGTTATTTCCGCCGTCTCGACGAATTCGACGCGTTTCAGGCGCAAGGTCAGTGGAAGTTTCTCAAGCCGAACCGCCTCGCCGATTTTCCCGTCGCCGTCCTCGGCTACGGCACGCTCGGCGCGCACGTGGCGAAGGCCCTCGCGAGCTTCGGCTTTCCGGTGCGCGCATGGAGCCGCAGCCAGCGTGACGACGACAGCGGTATCGCCCTGCATCATGGCGACGCGGGCTTCGATGCCTGCGTCTCGGGTGCACGCATCCTCGTCAATCTGCTGCCGCTCACGCCGCAAACCGTCGACGTCCTGAACGCCGGCCTGTTCGCCAAACTGGCCACGGGCGCGTTCCTGATCAACGTGGCGCGCGGTGCGCATCTGGTGGACGACGACCTGCTCGCCGCACTCGACAGCGGGCAGATTGCCGGCGCCACGCTAGATGTGTTCCGCACCGAGCCGCTGCCGGCCGAGCATCCGTTCTGGCGTGCACCGCGCGTGACGGTCACGCCCCATATTTCTGCCCTCACGCTGCGCGACGAAACGGTGGCACAGATCGCCGGCAAGATCGCCGCGCTCGAGCGTGGTGAAACCATCACAGGCATCGTCGACCTGACGCGCGGGTACTGACACGCACCGCTCGCCACTCGCGCCCAGCCTTTGCCAGGACAACACCGAGGAGACACCCCCATGACACAACCTCAACTGCCTCAATTGCCGCGACGCGTGAAAGTGGTCGAAGTCGGCCCGCGCGACGGTCTTCAGAACGAGAAGCAACTGGTCCCCGCCGACGTGAAGATCGCGCTGGTCGATCAACTCTCGGCAGCGGGTTTCGCCAACGTGGAGACGACCTCGTTCGTCTCGCCGAAGTGGGTGCCGCAAATGGCCGACGGCGCCGAGGTGATGGCCGGCATTCAACGCCACCCCGGCACGGTCTATTCGGTGCTGACGCCCAACATGCGCGGCTTTGAAGGCGCGGTTGCCGCCAAGGCCGACGAAGTCGTGATCTTTGGCGCCGCCAGCGAAGCGTTCTCGCAACGCAATATCAATTGTTCGATCGAAGAAAGCATCGAGCGCTTCGCCCCGGTGGCCCGTGCCGCGAAAGACGCGGGACTGCGCCTGCGCGGCAGCATCTCGTGTGCGCTCGGTTGCCCGTATCAGGGCGAAGTGCCGATCGCCAGCGTGGTCGACGTAGTGAAGCGCATGGCCGCGCTGGGCTGCGACGAGATCGACATTGCCGACACCATCGGCGTGGGCACCCCGACGCGCACCCGTGAAGTCATGGAAGCCTGCGCGCGCGCGTTCGCGATCGAGCGCCTGTCCGGCCACTTCCACGACACCTACGGACAAGCCACCGCGAACATCTACGCCGCGCTGCTCTCGGGCATCTCGATCTTCCACTCGTCCGTGGCCGGCCTCGGCGGCTGCCCGTATGCGAAGGGCGCCACCGGCAACGTTGCCACCGAAGACGTGCTGTATCTGCTGCACGGTCTGGGGATCGAGACGGGAATCGACCTCGAAGCCGTCGTGCGCACGGGCGACTTCATTTCGAAGTCCATCGGCCGCACCAACGCCTCGCGCGTCGGCCGGGCGATGCTCGCCAAGATGCAAGACGCCGCGACGTCTGCGGCCTGACCCTCACGCGCCCACGCGCCCACGCCACGCCGATCATGAGCCAGACACCTCACCAGACGCCTCAAATCGCTGCCCCTGCCGACGAGCAGGATCTCCCCGACGGTGCACGCCACGTCGCACGCCTGCTGGCCGGCATGGGACACGATCAATCGATCGTGCTGCTGCCGGCCACCGGCAAGACGTCGGCCGAAGCCGCGGCGGGGCTGGGCTGCGAAGTCGCGCAGATTGCCAAGTCGATCATCTTCCGCCGTGCCGCCGACGACACGCCCGTGCTGGTCATTGCCAGCGGCGTCAATCGCGTGGACGAGAAGAAGGTCGCTGCACAAGTCGGTGCGCTCGCCCGCGCCGACGCCAAGTTCGTCAAAGAAAAGACGGGCTACTCGATTGGCGGTGTGAGCCCCATCGGTCACGTCGTCTCGCCAGTCACACTGATCGACGAAGACCTGCTCAAACTGGCCAGCCTCTGGGCCGCCGCCGGCCACCCGCACGCCGTGTTCAACCTGACACCGAAACAACTCGTCGCCATGACGGGCGCACCGGTGGTGGACGTCGCGCTGCGGGACTGACGATTTCGTGAGCGCGCCGCCCATCGCGCACCTCGCGACACAACAACATGAATAGCGGAGACCTGCCATGCCGAGTCCTGAACTTGTCCCTGGCCTGACATTCGAGTGGACGTACCGGGTGCCCAAGAAGGCCGTGGTGCCCGAGCTCTACGATGATGTGGAATTGTGCCGCGACATGCCCGCCGTGCTCGCCACCGGCTATCTCGCCGGGATTCTCGAATGTGCGTGTCTTCAGGCGATTCGTCCGTATCTCGACTGGCCGCGCGAGCAATCGCTCGGCACGCTCGTGTCGTTCTCCCATCTCGCCGCCACCCCGGCGGGCGACACGTTGCGCATTCACGGCAAGCTGGTCGACGTCACCGGCCGTACGCTGCGCTTCGAAGTCGCCGCGTGGGATGGCCTCGACAAAGTGAGCGCAGGCATCCACGAGCGCGTGATCGTCGATCAGGAACGATTTCAGACCAAGCTGCGCGCGAAAGCCGACAAGCTCGGCTTACCGCTATAGGAATGCCAATGCCCCTCCCGCGCTCGGTCGCCGCTTCGGATGACGTGCCGTCCCCCTGCACCAACATCTGCCGCATGAACCCGGCGACCGGCTGGTGTTCGGGCTGCTGGCGCACGCTCGCGGAAATTGCCGCCTGGTCGACCATGGCCGCCGACGACAAGCGTCACGTGTGGTCGCTGTTGCCGGCGCGGCGCGCCGAACACACCGAGCCACCCGTCATGCATCGCCGTGTTCGGGCCAATGAGGTTGATGCGGTCCGTGCCGAAGTCGTCGGCAGCCACGACGACAACCGCACGGATGGCAATGACAGCAACGCCGGCCCCCGTTAGCACGCGCCCCCCTATTCACTACACCCGCCCTCGTCATCACCACACATGGGAAAAATCGTTACTGTCGGCGAAACGTTCAGCGCCACTCACGCGTTCACGCCAGCATCGATCCGCGAGTTCTCGACGCTCGCTCACGACCTGAACCCGCTGCATCACGACGCCGAATACGCGGCGGCCGATCCGCGCTTTGGCGGCCTGATCTCGTCGGGTACGCAGCAAATGTCGTACCTCGCGGCGCTGCTGGCCACGCATTACTCGAAGACGGCGCAGCCGCTTGGGCTCGAGTTCGACATGAAGTTGCGCCGCGCCGTGCGCGCAGGTGACGACATCACCGTGCGCTGGACGGTCACTGACAGCCAATGGAAAGAGAAGCTCGCAGGCGACATCGTCTCGCTCGACGGCGAGGCCGTGAATCAACGCGGTGAGACCGTGATTGCCGCCACGGCGAAGATTCTCGTGTGCGCAAAACCAGAGATACGTTCATGACCTCGCCTTCACTGCCCGCGCCGTCCGGCCTTCCGAACGAGATGCGCGTCTTCGAGCGCGGCTGGCTGTCCTCGAACAACATCCTGTTTCTCGGCGACGAGCCCGCACTGGTCGACAGCGGCTACGTCTCGCATGCCGCGCAGACCCTTGCCCTCGTCCAGCACGCGCTGCCGGCCGGCCAGCCGCTCGCGCGCCTGATCAACACGCATTTGCACTCCGATCATTGCGGCGGCAATGCGGCCTTGCAGGCGCATTACGGTTGCCGCACGTGGGTGCCCGCCGCCGAGGCCGATCCGGTCCGGCATTGGGATGAAGCGCGTCTGTCCTACCGCGCCACGGGTCAGCAGTGCGCGCGCTTCGCCTTCGACGACACGCTCTCGCCGGGCGACGCCGTGACACTCGGTGAGCGCGAATGGCTCGTGCTCGGCGCGCCCGGACACGATCCGCACGCGCTCATGCTGTACAGCGCCGCCGACGGCATCCTGATCTCGGCCGATGCCTTGTGGGAACGCGGCTTCGGCGTGATCTTCCCCGAACTCGACGGCGAGTCGGGATTCGCCGAACAAGCGGCGGTGCTCGATCTCATCGAACAACTCGACGTGTCGCTGGTCATTCCCGGCCATGGCAAGCCGTTCGACGATATCAACGGTGCGCTCGACGCCGCGCGCAGCCGGCTCGACTACCTGCGCAGCGACCCGGCGCGCAACGCCCGCAACGCCCTGAAAGTGCTGATCGTGTTCCGGCTGATGGCCGAGACAGAGATGACATGCGCCGCGCTCAAGACAACGCTCGATACGGCACGCGCGTGGCGAGGCGCGGCGGCGATGCTGGCACCACCGTCAGCGTGGCCGGAATTGCTCGACACGCTCATCGCGGAACTGGCCAAGGCCGGTGCGCTGCGCCACGACGCGGCGCAAGGCAAGTTGTATTCGGTGTGATGGGGTGTGGGGGTACGTCAGAACGCGTCACTGGAAAAAAACAACGCCGAGTGCCGGTGAAGGCAAACGGCGTTTGAGGACGTGACGTGCCGGCCGAGTGCCGCGGTCGCTAACGCGGCGCCCGTCCTGCGGCGCCGTGTTACCGGCACCGCGTGGCACGCGAATTCATACTAGTCGGGTCGCGAAGTCGCTCCAAGAGGACTTTCCCTGATGCCGGTCCGAACAACCTTCGGCGCACCATCCATCCGCCACCAATCCGAAGCTTTCTTCGAGTCTGTTCACCCCGGGTGACAAACGAATCCCCCTATAATCGAACGATCGTTCGCGAAAGTGGCGAACGCACGTAGCGAACACACATAGCCACCGGCATTCCCAGCCAATGTGCCACTCCGCTCCCCTCAGGAGCGTCCCGCACAAGGAGACTTCATGGCGCTTCCCAAGATTCTGCAAAACCTGGCGCTGCCCGTCGTGGCCTCGCCGATGTTCATCGTGAGCTATCCGGAACTGGTGCTCGCGCAGTGCAAGGCCGGCATCGTCGGATCGTTCCCCGCGCTCAACGCGCGCGAACCGCAGATCCTCGAAGACTGGCTCGCCCGCATTACCGAAGAACTCGCGTCGTACCAAGCGGCGAACCCCGATGCCGTGGTCGGCCCGCTCGCCGTCAACCAGATCGTGCATCAGTCGAACCAGCGGCTGGAGCACGATGTGCGCGTGTGCGTCGAACACCGCGTGCCGATCTTCATCACGAGCCTGCGCGCGCCGCCCAAGGAAGTGCTCGACGCCGTGCACAGCTATGGCGGCATCGTGCTGCACGACGTCATCAACCTGCGCCATGCGAACAAAGCCCTCGAAGCGGGCGTCGACGGGCTGATTCTCGTCGCGGCCGGTGCGGGTGGCCATGCAGGCACGCTCTCCCCCTTCGCGCTGGTGGGCGAAGTGCGCAAGATCTTCGACGGCCCGCTCGTGCTCTCCGGCTCGATTGCCAACGGCGGTTCGATTCTCGCGGCGCAGGCGATGGGCGCCGACCTCGCCTACATCGGCACACGCTTCATTGCATCGAGCGAAGCCAACGCGAGCGACAGCTACAAACAAGCCATCGTCGATGCGAGCGCCAACGACATCGTCTACACGAACCTCTTCACCGGGGTGTCCGGCAACTACATCCGCCAGAGCATCGTGAAAGCCGGGCTCGATCCCGATGACCTGCCCACCGCCGACAAGACCGCGATGAACTTCGCCAAGGCGAAGGCGTGGAAAGATATCTGGGGTGCCGGACAAGGCGTGGGCCTGATGGACGATGTGCGCCCGGCCGCCGAGATCGTCGCCCGTCTCAAACAGGAATACGACGAGACTCGCCAGCGACTTGCGCGCTGACGGGTCACGCATGAACCGAACGAAAGCCACAGGGTGCCCCTCGGGCACACAAGCCTGATCGTCACATCGGGCTGAGGCTCTCCGAACCGGGCCGCGCAATGCGCGAGTGTCGTCGCCAAGGCAACAAACTGGCGAGCACCGTGCAGGCGCGGCTCTTCTTTCGGAGAGTCCACCATGACGCATGTCCCGCACCGGCGTGCCATTGCCGTAGCACCGCACTACGGATTGCCCCTCAACGCGCAACGCCGCCCCTCACCCCGCACCAGACACCCGCCCACACCGCCCCGCTCAATACCCGCGAACTTGCGCGCACGCGCCGTCACTCGGCCCCTTGCGCCGGGTCCGGCCGAAGCACACCCAGCGACACCGGCGGTGCCCCGAACCTCGACCAACGCGCCATGGCAAGTGGCGTGGACACTGCTGCTGGTGGCCAACGTGGCGGCCCTCGCACTCCCCGCGCATGCCGCAGTTCCCCGGTCGGCACGCGACGACCTGCCACCTCTCGACACGGGCAACAGCCTCGATACCGGGCAGGCGCTGGCATGGCGCGCGGGGACGGCGGCGACCGCATCGCCCACGCTACGCGCCGCCGAAGTCAGCACGGCCTCGTGGCCCGACGTCGTCATCCGGCCACTGGTACCCGAGGCCGTAAAAACCGAGTACAGCGTTGACGACATCCTGAAGGCGATTGCGTCAGGCACCGCGCCGTTCCGCAATCTCGGCGAATCGATTGCCGACGCCTACACGGCACTCACCGGTAACGACGTCAGTACCAAAATGCGAACGAGCCTTCGAAAAGGCACCGTCACCGCAGATGTCCTCACGGGCATGCTGCCCAGTGCGGCCCTCTCTCGCCTGAGCGCCGAAGTCGCACAAGTCCTCGCCGATCAGCACGAGGGTAAGCCGGTCGACAGCAGTCGTCTCGTCGCCATTTTGCTGAACACCAACCTGCGCGGCATGGGTTCCTCTTCGCACAAGTCCACGGTACGTCACACCCCGGCTAACAACGTACGTCCCCTTGCCGCGCACGAGCCCGCACCCGAGCCGCCGCGCGAGCCCCTCGACGCCCCGGCTTTCCATTTGCCGGAGATCGTGACGGGAGAACGCGAACATCTCACCGGCTACGCGCAACCGCTTCCCGGGAATGTGCTTCACAGTCCCTTGCCTGCCGGTCCTGAAGGACCGGACACGTTACACGGCATCATCATGGCGGATGGCCATTACTTCATACGCGGCACCGGTGGCTATTACCGCATGCAGCGCCAGAAGACAGGCGATCACTGGCTCATCGAAGCCCATGAGGCCGGCAAGCCGAAAATCCCTGTGGTCTACGACGCGGCGACGGGAAAATGGCGGGCCCATGCACCCTTGCGTTTGTGCGGGGGCGGCTGCGGGTCCAGCAAGGCATCGGAAGTGGCCAGCAACAGCAACAGCGACAGCATGCTCGGCATGGTGTTCGATCTTTCCAGCATTCGCGAGCCCGAGGTGCGCCGGGCCATTCAGGAGTCCTACGACGACCTGAGCGAGTTGCGCCTGCTGCGCACGAATCGCGACGATCTACGGCCACGGCGCGACAACTCGATCGTCGAGATACGGGAAAGCCTGTCGAACGCCATGCGCCGCATCAACCGCAACGCCCCGCTGCTTGAGCAACAGCGACAGGCGGCCAGATGCACCGCGCTCTACTATCTGGAGCATCCCGATTCCGAAGCCTTCTGCCAGGAAAACGCGGAAGTGCTCTTCCACTTCATGCTCGCCAATCAGGTGCCGGCGAGCCGAATCCGCATGATCACGCTGCGTCCGCGCAACCGGCCGCCGCACGTGATGGTGCTCTATACGGAATCGAAGAATGTCATTCAGATGCTGCACTGGGCGACACCGCAGCCGGCCGTAGACGGACGCGTCGATGGCATCACCGACCTGACCTTCGCACAAGAGATTTACGCCACACGTGCCAGCACACGACTGCTCGACCCGTGGGGGCGAATCAAGATGCAGTCGTTCGAGCGTGCGCGGTGCGAGCACGAGGTGCTCGACACCTTGCGCGTGATGCTCGAAGACGCGGGGGCGCGTAACGGCGAGCCCTTCTTCGTATCGATCACCCGCCCGCTGGGCACACCCCGTACCAGTTCCACCAGTCTGTCGTCACCGGGCGGGGCGTCTCCGCGCAGTGAGCGAATTCCCCAAGATGCGAAGGATTCGTCATGATGAAGCGCGCACAGCGGCACGCGGATCCTGCGGCACTTCGCTACGGTTTGCCGATGACCGTGGTGCGAAAAACGCCACGACGTCCAGCGCAGTCGGAGGCCGCCGTGGCGATTCGGAGCGTTCGTCGGCGGCGCAGACCGGCGTCGCAAACGACCGAGCGACCTTCCCCTGCGCCTGACAACGGTTCGTCCGCTCGCGCTTCGCTTATCGGGTGGCCGATGGCCTGCGCACTGCTGCTCGTCGCGAACATTGCGTTGCCAGTCGCCATCGCACGACCACGCGGCGCCGTCGAGACGCGCGATACCGGCACGCCATCTGCGGGGGTTCTCATCGAGCCAGTCGCCTATGCCCCGATCAAGACCGACTACAACGCGAACGATGTCCTGAAAGCGTTGGCCTCGGGGGGCTCCCCCTTCGCGAACTTCGCCGAGTCGATCAGCGATGCCTATGTCGTGTCGACGGGACACGACGTGCCGGCGACGACACGCAAGCAACTGCGCAACGGCATGCGCGCGCTGGACTACGCCACCGGCATGATTCCGGGCGTGCAACTCCTGCGCGTCCCCGGCGACGTGGCGCAACTCATGTCCGAAGCGTTGTCCGGACACTCGCCGGCGGTTCACCGAGTCGCAGCGGTGCTTTCGAATTCCGATCTGCGTGGCATGGACGGTATCGGCGAGCCGCACCGGCAGGCAGACGCCTCGCCGCGTGTCGCCGCGGCGCCTGCACCACGCAGCGAAGCGCACGGCGCCGTGGCGACCGACACAGGTCCGCCCCCCCATGATTTTCAAGTGCCGACGCAGTGGCGCCCGGTATTGAAACCTTCCCCTGCGCGACACGCCGGTGCGCGATCGCCGATGCCCATTCACGGCGAAAGCGAATTCTTGCGGGGCTATGCACAATCGCTGCCGCGCACAGAACCGTTGACACGTCTGCTGCCCGGGCTCGTTTTGCGAGGGAGTCGTTTCTTCCTGCGTGGCACCGGCGGCGACTATCGCGTGCAGCGATCCAAGGTCGGTGATTACTGGTACGTCAATGCCCCGCGAGCCGGTAAGCCGCAGGTGCCCGTGCGATTCGACCCTGCCACCGGCCGGTGGCATGCCTACGCGCCGCTGCGTTTGTGCGGTGGCGGCTGCGCGCAGAGCGGGATGGACACGCCGCGTAGCGTCACGGACAGCATTCGCGGGTACGTGCTCGATCTCGTCGGCATCGCCGATCAGCGGGTGCGCGATGCGATTCAGGAGGCCTTCGATACGCTCGGCGAGTTGCGTCTGCTACGCAGCAATCGCCACGATCTCCGGCTGTTTCGGGACAACTCGATTACCGACATTCGTGAAGCTCTCGTGGAAGGGCTGCGCGACATCGATCCGACCGCGCCGTTGTCCAACCAACAGCGCCGCGCCGCGGAACTCACTGCGATGTACTACCTGGAGCGCCCGGGGCTCGAAGCGTTCTGCCATGAGAACGCCGAGGTGCTGTTCCACTTCATGCTGGCGCGTGGGGTGCCGAAGTCACGACTGCGCATGGTCACCGTGCGCCCGCAAAACAGGCCGGCCCACGTCATGCTGCTTTATTCAGAGTCGCCCGTGCTCATCAAGATGCTGGAGATGGCGACACCGCAGCCGCCGGTCGAGGGGCTGGTGGACGGTCTGACACATCTGGAATTTGCCCGGGCCATCCTGTCGTCGCGCTATCGCAGCCGGCTCTTCGACCCGTGGAGTCGAATCAAGATGGTGACGTTCGAACAGGCGCGCAGCGAACGGGAAGTGAGCGACATGCTCGCGCCGACGCTCCAGGATGCGGGCTACCGGCGCGGCGCGCCCTATCGCATCTCGGTGACACGTCCGCTGGGCACGCCGCCTCAACGGCAGTCTGCCCAGACGGATCGCGCACAGAACGATCAGTACGTGTAGACGCCGCGGCCGGTCTTGCGGCCGAGATAGCCGGCCGCCACCATTTCCTTGAGCAGCGGGCACGCACGATACTTCGAGTCTTCGAACTCTTCGTAGAACACGTTCATCACCGAGAGGCAGACGTCGAGCCCGATCATGTCGGCGAGCGCGAGCGGCCCGATCGGATGATTGCAGCCGAGCTTCATTCCTTCGTCGATTTCCTCCGGCGTCGCGAGGTTTTCCGCCAGCACGAAGAAGGCTTCGTTGATCATCGGCACGAGAATGCGGTTCACCACAAAGCCCGGGGCATTCTTCACGGTGATCGGCGACTTGCCGACTTGGCGGGCGAGCGCATCGACGCGCGCGTGCGTCTCGTCGCTCGTTTGCAGGCCGCGAATGATTTCCACCAGCGCCATCAGCGGCACCGGGTTGAAGAAGTGCATGCCGATGAACTGCGACGGGTTCTCAACGACGGCGGCCAGCTTGGTGATCGAGATCGACGATGTGTTGGAGGCAAGAATGGCATCGGCCTTGGCCACGCCCTGAAGCTGCTTGAGGATCTTCACCTTCAGGTCGAAGTTCTCGGTCGCCGCTTCGATCACGATGTCGGCACCGGCGAGCGCTGCGTAATCGGTCGACGTCGAGATGCGCGCCAGTGCGGCTTCCTTTTCGGCCGTCGTGAGCTTGTCTTTCTTGATCAGGCGATCAAGGCTGCCGGCGATGGTGGCGAGGCCCTTGTTCACGGCGGCGTCGCTGATGTCGACCATCGTGACCGGCAGTCCGGCCACCGCACAGGCCTGCGCAATGCCGTTACCCATCGTGCCCGCGCCAATGATGCCTACGTGTTGAATCGTCATGTCGTCTCTGCTCCGTGTCTGGTGGATTTTCGGTGCACAAATCATAGCGCGGACACGTCGGATCAGTGACACACGAAACCGCTGTGCGGAACTCGCAAGTGGCGATGCGGCGCGTGTGCCGCGCAGAAAACGACAAAGGGGCAGACGCACCCCAAATTGGCGTCTGCCCCCTTGCCGGACCCGAACGGTGCGCGCATCGCTGCCGCACCGCGCGACATCAGAACTTCATGCGAATACCACCGCCTGCCGTGTTACCCGTCGAGAGCGTGCTCACCTTGTCCATCATGTAAGCCGCGTAGATGTCGGTACGCTTGGACAGCGGGTAGTCGTAACCCAGTGCCCACGTCTTGCGGTTGACGTTGGTCGCGCCCGAGCTCTTCGTGTACGCGTACGACGCGAGCACGCTGCCATTGCCCAGCGGCACCGACACGCCGAGCTGGCCGCCATTTTCCGACACGCCGCCACCCGTCACGTTGTTGCGAATGTATTGGTACTGGCCGAACAGCTTCACGATCTGGAAGTCGTACGTGGCGCCCAATTGCAGGGCCTGCTGGCTGCGGAAGCCCGGCATGCCTGCCATATCGTCGGGGACCGAGTCGAACTTCACTTGCTGGTAAGCCACGGTCGCGGCAAACGGACCGTTGAAGTACAGCGCCGATGCGCTCCACTTGTTCTGGCCGGCTTCACCCGCCTTGTTGCCGAACGCGTACGACACGCTGCCCGACAGGCCCTTGAAGTTCGGCGTGGTGTACATCACGCCATTGCTCCAGCCCGAGTCGCCGACGATACCTTGACCGGCCTGACCGATGAAGGTGTGGAACACCATCGGGCTGAACGTGTACGAATCGACGAACGGGTTGAACAGGATCGTCGAGACGAAGTACGACGTGGTCAGGCGGCCGATCGTGACGGTACCGGCGGTGTCCGACGACAGGCCGACATACGCGTTACGCGAGAACATCGAGTCGCCCTGGAAGCGGCCGTACTGACCGTTCTGCGGACGGAAGAAGTCTTCGAGCACGAACACGGCTTTCAGGCCGCCACCGAGGTCTTCGCTACCCTTCATGCCCCAGTACGACGTCGACATCCCGCCGCCGCCTTGCGTCCAGGCCGTATTGCCGCCCGGGTTCTTCACCGCGCCCACGAAGGCATCCACCTGACCGTACAGCGTGACGTTCGATTGTGCGAACGCCGCCGTGCTCATGCACGCGCCCAGAATGATTGCCCCGCCCAGGCCCTTGGCCATGCTCCGCTTCATTGACTTCTCCTTGGTTTGAGTATTTTGTGTGCCTGCTCCCGCCCCTGCGCGGGCCCTGCCGGCGCTCGTTTGCGAAGCGCCTCCCTGTTGAACGGCCGTGATTCTCGCACAGCCCCCGCGGCCTCGGTACGCCGAAACCGCGTAGAAAAATCGCCACATGAGGTGGCCGGGAAATGGTGGGGAGACAAAATTCGGACGACCACCCGCGCCACAATTAACCTCGGTATAACAGGATCGATATATCCCTTATATTGCCGGGTTAGCGAACACTCACATTCGCTGTGATGTGCGCGTTTGATGGGGGGTCATGAAGCGCGACCTGAAGTCGGCATTGCGGACAGACGAGCGCATCCGATGTTGCACATATGCAACATTCGATTCACTCAAGGGAGAAATTCAGGGGCAGGTGCAGCGCAGCGTCGGAGCGTGGGCTCAGGGACGGACGTCGCCGCTGAGGTGCCGAATTACCGTTCGCGACGACCGCCGCCGCCACCGCCGTGCGGGCCACGCGGGCCGCCTTGCGGGGTGTACTGCCGTTCGCGGGGTTCGGCCGGGGCGGCCCAGTTCGGGTAGGCAGACTGACCACGGCCGCGGTCGGCGCTGAAGCGGCTGATGTCCTCGCGCAACGACGCCTTGTTGACGTCGAGCGGGTCGCGTCCACGCCCGCCTTCTGCCCAGGCAGGATAGGCGCACACGAGCAGCAGGAGGAAACAGCAGCGGATACGGGCACTCATTTCGATATCGCCGGCTTTCGACCGACATCGGCCGGCCCGAGGGTGGGGCCGGTTGGCACGAGGCGACAGTCACGCAACCTTCGCGTGGGCAGCGCATACCTGCGCCATACGCCTCAAGAATGAATGTACCGGGTCAGCCGAACGAGCGTCGACCGAAAAGATGTTAACGCGCGGGGTGGTGTGCAACCGTTTGTAACTGCGCGTTGTGGCTGCGCAATTCGCTTGGGCGAGCGCCTGCTTTCTGCCGGCTTATGACCTGCTTTTTGCCCGCCTTTTACCTGCTTACTGCTTCTCGACCGACAGCGAAATCTCGCGCATGCGCTCGCCGCGCGGCGTCACCAGGTCTTGCGCCGTGACCGTGAAGTTCACCGGACGCGCGTACTTCTTGCTCGCGCTCTGCCATTCGGCGGGCAGACCGGCGGAGTTGGTCGTGGTCGTGCGCAACGTCGTCACGCCACGGGTGCAGCGCGAGACCTGTGTGGCGAAGCCTTGCGCTTGCGTGCGCAGATCCATCGGGGTGATCTTCTGGTAGTCCCAGATGCACTCATAAGTCGGTGCCAGTCCGGTCGCCCGGAACACCTTGCAATCGCCGCCCGGCACCGAATAGGTCGCCTGATAGCTTTCGCCGCGATCGTTCTTGGCCGCGAGTGGGCCGGTGATGTCTTCAAAGCCGTTCTGCGCGCTCTTGGCCAGCAGGAGGATGCCCTCGCACTGGTCCGCCGCAAAGGCCGTCTGCGCTGCGCACAGGCAGGCCAGCAGGGCCCATTGTTTTAGAGAATTCGTTGCCATCATAGGAATGTTTGACTGTCCTGCATCGGGCACATACTGCGGAATATGGCGTCATTAGAACGCAAACCGGGCCCGGACGAAACCACGGTGACAGGGGAAATGGTGCGCCAATTCGAGTGCTGACAGGCGGGTTAGTTCGCGCTGGCCCCGCGCGCGTCCCCGTGCGCATCCTCATGCTCATCCAAAAGGCCGATTCGCACGTCAGTCTTGCGACCTATACTCGGAGGGCAGTCAAACTGCATGGGCGCGGCCGGAACCGGCGACGGTTCAATGCATTGTGGCAGTGCCCCCTGGTGCCAAGTCTTCTTGGCCCTTACCATGCCGCGCCGGTACACGCGGCTGGCGATGCCCCGATGGGGCCTCAACCGGCGGCTTAGCCCGCCGGTTTCCTTTGGTGCCCACGATACGCTGCCACTTGCGCGCTCTCGCACGCGGTCGCACTGTCGCCTCATGACGACGGATTAGGCGAAAGTGCGGATATCGCTGCCCGCAGCCGTCTGCAACTATCAAAGCACAAGAGCAATATTCACCGGGCACTCAACTTCGGGAAGTCAACGGAGTGTTTGTGGATACCTGTCTGTCGTTGGCAGTGCACCCGTTCGGGTGTGCTCGTGTCTGCACGCGTCGCGCGGGGTGACATCATGGGCTACCCCACGATTCCCGGCGACATCTGCTCTGTTGGTCCCATTGGCCCTCTTGGTCCTGTTGGTCCCGTTGGCGCGTTGGGGTCTGTTCACGCGATCAGTCCGATCGCCGCCATCGCCCCCGATCTCTCCCAAGCCACCTATTACCTGCGGGGTCATGGCGGCACGCTCGCGCATGTGCTCGCCGCCCTCGGCAAGTTTCGCCGACGCCATGGGCATTGGCCGCGACGCCTCTACCTCTACCCCGAAACCTTTGCCGCGCTGGTGCAGGACCTCACGCCGATCGGCTTCTATCGCTTCCAGCAGCGGCTTGAGATTATTGCCGATCTCGAACGCGACCTGTTCTGCTCGGACGATGCCGGCAATGTAACCGTCTACCGGATGCAAGCCGCGCAGGACCCTGCCGCAATCGATGCCGCCACGGGCTGGCTCGACCTGTGTTCGCCCGGGGGGCTGCCGCCGTCGAACGCAGCGCCCTCGCCACATTCGCCGCCGTCACCCCACGAGCCGTCGCGCTGACGGCGGCGTGTCCGGCATCTCATCCATGAGGCGAGACGTGCCACTTTTTCGATATCGCGTTGTCACAGCGATATCGCAAAGCACGACTAGTCTGGTCTGCCGGCGCGCCGCTTGACTGGCGACGCGCCGGGCACCTGAGCCTCCACCGTATTGTCTGACTGCTACCGGCCCCCGCCCCTGTCGTGCGGGGCGATATGACCTCCGCCCTCCCCCTGTCGGAGAGATGTCATGAACCGACTCGCGATCATTCTTGATGGTCTGATGCTGCTCTATCTCGCTGCCGCCACCGTGGTGGGCGTGCAAGCGAGCGCCGCCGACGGGCATGAAATGCTCGCCAGCGTGCTCGGCGTGCTGCTCGCCATATTCACCTTGGCGTTGCTGGCTGCGCCGTTCTACGTCTCGCTGGTCGTCCTCGTCGCGCAGTCTGAGCGGCATTTGCGGTTAGCCGCGTGCCTGCAATGGGTGTTGCTCGGGTTGATGGTGGCGCTCACGCTAGTCTCGTTTCTCGCCAGCGATACGATCGAAGTCTCCGCGCCGCTGTTCGTGCTCGTGGCCGTGGTGTGTGTCGTCAATCTGGTTGCGCTCTCGCGGCGGCGCACGCACTTCGAGTCGTTCCATCTGTTCGAGCACTGAGGCGACGGACGCCGCGTAGCCCAGTTGCCAGACGCGTTCGTGTGTCCTTATTTCCGTCCATTTGCGAGCGGCCTGCCGGCAATGCTAGACTGCGCGGCATGAATCGCTGGCGCAAACTCCTCGTGCTGTGGCTGTTGTGCGTGACCTTGCCGTTACAGGCACTGGCCGCGCTGCGCACGCATTGCGCGCCGGGTTCGCCCGTGCAAAGCGTGGCGCAACTTGCCATGCCGATGGTCGCGATGGCGCACGACGATTCCGTCATGGCTAATGGCACCGCGCAACACACGATGCATCACGCGATGGGTGACATGTCGCATGACACGATGTCGGCCAGCGACGGCACCCACGACGCAACGCTTCACGCTGCGGGCCACGACACCTCGTCTGACACCGCTACGCAACACTCGCATCACGCCAGTTGCTCGGCATGCGCCGCGTGCGTGGTCTGCACGGCACTGCCGCAAAGTCTGGCGCTTCGCACGCCGGACGCCCAACCTTCCACCGTCATTCCGTTCTTGCGCACGTCCGCCGCCAGCGCGTTCGTTGCCGCACTGGAACGCCCTCCGAAAGCCACCCTCGTCTGAGTTTCTGATGGTGTGACGTTTGCGCTCAATTTGCGCACCGCTCGCCGTCACTGTTCCCGCTCGAACCGACGTTTTCCCTGCCACGCGCGCTTTCAGCGATCGCTTGCGGTGCGCTCGACACGTCCGTTCGTCAGATGAACTTGCGATGTCCGCTGCCTCGTCGTGAACCGATGAGCGCGGCCATCGTCATGCTCGACGAGTCTTTCGATGATGCTTCTTTCTTTGCGACGGCACGCGCTCACCGTGCCGGCCGCGCTATCGGTGGCGTATGCGTTCAGCGCACCACCGGCACACGCGGCGACCGATCCCGCTGGCGCGCCGCAGGCTTCTGCTGCGAATGCAACTTACGACCCCGCAAATCCGGCCGCGCCTGCTGGGCCATCCGCGGCCCCCGGTGTACTGCATGAATTTGCCCGCCCCGCGCTCTCCGTGCCGCCCGGAAACTGGCGAGAAGTGAATGCCAGCGTGTCCGGCGGTGGCCAGATGGATCATGCCGCGATGGGTCATGGCGCAATGAATCACGCCATGCCGATGCCGCCAACCTCACCGGCATCCGCAGCCGCAGCAGACCCGCACGCCGGGCATTCCATGAGCGGAGGCACGCGATGACGACGTCAACTCGCCTCCACCGTCACGCCCGTCGCACCCAAGGCGCGCTCATTTCACTCGCCGCGTTAGCGCTCACCGGTTGCGCCACCTTCAGCGACGACGGTGGTTTCACGCCGGTCGCGCAGGTAGCACAGCAGCGGCTGGGCAAGTCGGCCGTCTGGGCGCGCGACGATGCCACCACGCAAGCACTCGCCGAACAGCGCGACGCCCTGCTCGCCAAGCCGCTCGATATCGACACGGCAGTGCAACTCACGCTCATCAACCATCGCGGCTTGCAGGCCACTTATGCAGAACTCGGCATCGCCGAAGCCTCGCTGGTGCAAGCGGGCCGACTGCCCAACCCGCGCTTTGCCTTTCAGCGCGTACAAGGCGGTGGCGATATCTCGATCGAGCGCACGTGGGGTATCGACTTCGTGCGTGTGCTGACGATGCCGCTCGCGTCGCGCGTCGAAGCGCGACGGTTCGCCCAAGTGCAGGCACAAGTGACGCAAGCCATCATCGAGCAGGCCACGCTTACCCGGCGGGCATGGGTCGAGGCGGTCGCGGCCCAAGAGCGCGTGCAGATTCTCGAACAGACGAGTCTCGCCACGCAGGCCGCCAGCGAACTGGCCGACGGCATGGCGCGTGCGGGTAACTTCAGCGCGATGCGCCGGACTCAGGAGAACCTTGTCTACGCCGATACCGCAGCGCGGCTGGCCCGCGCCCGCGAGCAGGCCAACACGGCACGCGAGCAACTTGCCCGGCAGATGGGGCTATGGGGTCAGCAGCTCACGTTCACGTTGCCCGCGCGCCTGCCGTCGTTGCCTCACACGCGTCCGGCGTGGCCCGACGCCGAAGCGCAAGCGATGCGTGAGCGCCCCGACATCAATGCAGCGCGCGCCGCACTGGATGCCACGGCCAGCGATCTCGGCCTCACACAGGCGACACGCTTCATCAATGTGCTCGACACGTCCTATCGCGACAACAGCGCCACAGGCTCGCCCAACGAGCGCGGCTACGAGATTTCGCTCGAAGTGCCGCTGTTCGACTGGGGCACCGCTCGCGTTGCCGGTGCGGAGGCGCGCTATCGACAGCGCATTGACCGTTTGGCCGATACCGCCGTCGCTGCGCGTGCGGATGTCCGTACCCGCCGCACGCAGACCCTCGCCGCGTGGGACATCGCCGAGCACTACCGCGTGACAGTCTTGCCGCTGCGCCAGCGTGTCTCCGACGAAATGCTGCTGCGCTACAACGGCATGCTCTCCAGCGTGTTCGACTTACTCACGGATGCCCGCGAACAACGCGACACCGTGCTCGCCTACATCGACGCCACCGCAGACTTCTGGCTGGCCGACGCGGCATTACGTGAAAGCTTGGGAGGTGGCGCATGACGTCACGTCGACGATTCCTGCGTGACGCGAGTCTGGCCGTGATGGGCGCGGCCGCCGTGGAGCGAACCAGTCTCGCAGCCATCCCCGAAGCGGCGACGCGCAGCGACGCCAGCACCGCGACACCGCACGCCCCGCCGAATGGGCGCCCGTATCGACCGGTCGTCACGCTCAACGGCTGGACCCTGCCATGGCGCATGCGCAATGGCGTGAAGGAATTCCATCTGATTGCCGAGCCCGTCGTGCGCGAGATTGCCCCCGGCATGCAGGCGAATCTGTGGGGCTACAACGGCCAGAGTCCGGGGCCGACTATCGAAGTCGTGGAAGGCGACCGCGTGCGGCTCTACGTCACCAATCGTCTGCCCGAAGCGACGAGCGTGCATTGGCACGGTCAGCGCTTGCCCAATGGCATGGATGGCGTGGCGGGTCTCAATCAGCGCGCGATTGCCCCGGGACAGACCTACGTCTACGAGTTCGAAGCCAAGCGCGCGGGCACGTTCATGTACCACCCGCATGCCGACGAGATGATGCAAATGGCGATGGGGTTGATGGGCTTCTGGGTCACGCATCCGAAAGATCCGGCGGCGATGCCGGTCGACCGCGACTACGTGTTTCTCATCAACGCGTATGCGATCGACCCGGGCACGCGCACGCCGCGCGTGAACGAGATGACCGACTTCAACCTGTGGACATGGAATAGCCGCGCGTTTCCGGGCATCGATCCGATGGTGGCGCGACAAGGAGACCGCGTGCGCATTCGCGTGGGCAACCTCACGATGACCAATCACCCGATTCATCTGCACGGTCACGAGTTCAAGGTGACGGGCACCGACGGCGGCTGGGTCCCTCCCTCGGCGCAGTGGCCGGAAGTGACGACCGATGTCGCGGTCGGTCAGATGCGCACCATCGAGTTCGATGCAACGGAGCTGGGCGACTGGGCCTTCCATTGCCACAAATCGCACCATACGATGAACCCCATGGGACACGAGGTGCCCACCATGCTCGGCGTGAATCAGCGTGACATCGCCGGCAAGATTGCGCGCATCATTCCCGACTATATGGCGATGGGAGAAACCGGAGGCTCGATGAACGGCATGGAGATGCCACTGCCCGAGAACACGCTGCCGATGATGACCGGCACCGGTCCGTATGGGCCGATCGAAATGGGCGGCATGTTCACCACCGTAAAAGTGCGGCGCGACCAGCCGCGCGACAGTTATCGCGATCCCGGCTGGTATGCCCAGAAGCCCGGCGCGCCACGCGGCTCGGTCGCGCGTGCGTGGCAAGGCGATGTTTCAACCCTACCGTCGGCTTCACCTTCTTCCCAACGTCCACCCGTTACCGGAGGCAAATCATGATTCGTTCGTCCCACTTCCGCCAGATCCGCCGTCAGCTCAGCCGTCACCTTGCCCGTCTGCCGCAGTCGCCGTTGTCCGCCCGCATGCCGCTGCGCCATGTCATCCGCTTGCTGATTCCGGTGGCTGCGCTGGGGCTGAGTGTTTCGGCGGCGCCGGCCTTTGCCGACGATCCGCACGCGATGCACAACATGCAGCACGCGCACGGCGACGGTGCTGCGACCAACATCGGTGAAGCGGGCGACGCGGCGCAAGCCACGCGCACCGTCGAAGTCGATATGCGCGACACCATGCGTTTCTCGCCCGGCACGCTCACGGTGCGCCGTGGCGACACGGTGCGTTTCGTCGTGACCAACAGCGGCAAGATCCGTCACGAGATGATGCTGGGCACGGCCGCGTCGCTCACCGAGCACGCGAAGATGATGCAGCAGATGCCCGGTATGTCGCACGCCGAGCCCAATGCGGTCACCGTCGAGCCGGGCCAGCAAAAGACGCTCGTGTGGCATTTCACGCAAGCCGGCACGGTGGACTTCGCGTGTCTGGAACCGGGCCATTACGAAGCCGGCATGCGCGGCGTCATCAGCGTTCGGTAGTTGGGAGGAATGGGCGGGGCGCGGGCATCCGCCACTGCAATGTCGGCAATGTCGGCAATGCACAGAAGGCCTGTTTGCCGACCTTTTTTCGGCGCAGACCGCGCCTTGCCTAGACCCGTTCGAGTCCGCCGCTGAGCGCTTCGGTAGCGTCGGCCTCGAACACGTCGACATCGCGCGCCTTGAGACTCAGCCGCAGGGTCACGCCGTCGTCGTAGCTGACATCCAGTACGGTGGCCGCGTGACGCTCGGCAATCCGGCGCAGCGGCGCTTCGTGCGCGAAGCTGCAACGGTAGCTCGGCTCCGCCATCGGTTCGACGGCGGTGAGCGTCGCCAGCTTCAGGGCTTCGCTCACCGCCTGTCCGTAGGCGCGGGTCAGGCCGCCCGCACCGAGTTTGATACCACCGTAGTAGCGCACCACCACGGCCAGCACGTTGGCCAGCTCCTTATGCATCAGCACGTTATACATGGGCTTGGCCGCCGTGCCACCGGGCTCGCCGTCGTCGTCGAAACCCGACGCACCTTCGCACAACAACACCCAGCAGTAATGCGTTGCGTTGGGATAACGCACGCGCAGCGCGTCGAGCTCGCGCATTGCCACCTCGCGGGATGCCACGGGCATGACAATGCCGATAAACCGGCTCTTCCTGATTTCCAGCTCGGTTTCGACCGGTGCTGCCAATGCGTACATCCGTTGAATTCTCCCCGCGTCCAGAGCGCGACTGCCCTGCGACGCTCGCAAACGATTACAGGCTGACTTCGCCGCGCGCGAGTTCGATCACGTTACCGCCGACGCGAATCTGACGGTCGGCCGTCACTTCGAGCGTCAGGCGGCACGGACGTTCGATCGCGTCACCTTGCGACACGCGCGCGCGCACCGGCAGCGGATAGCCCTGTCCGATCAACCAGCCACCCAGATTCGCGCAGGCCGAACCGGTGCCCGGATCTTCGCTCACGCCACCGCCTTGCGTGGTGAAGAAGTAGCGCGCCGTCACTTCCAGCTCGCCGCCGTGATTGGCATCGATGGAAAACACATAACCCGTCTTGCGCTCGAGGCTCGAGAGCGGCCAGCGTTCCAGCCGGGCGCTGTCCGGCGTTGCACGGGCCACTGCATCGGCGTTCTTCAGCGGAATCAGCAACTGATCGGCACCGGTATCGACCCACTGCGGCGATTGCGCCAGATCGTCACGCGACAGGCGCACGAGCGCCGCGATGTCGGCGTCGGCTTCGTGTGCCTTCTCGATCTTCGGTTCGCCATGCGACGGTGCCGTGAGCGTCCAATGATCGCCTTCGGCCTGCACCGGCACGAGACCGGCCGCGAATTGCAGCGTCACCGCGTCGCCGAGATTACGAATCGAGCGCAGCACGTGGGCCGTGCCCAGCGTCGGGTGACCGGCAAAACGCATTTCGTAGCCGGGCGTGAAGATGCGTACATGCGCGTCGGCAGTCTCCGAGGGCAGGATAAACGTCGTCTCGGACAGATTGAACTGTCGCGCCAGCGCTCGCATTTCGTCGTCGCTCATGCCGCGCGCATCTTCGAAGACACACAGCGGATTGCCGCCGAACGTGGTTTCGGCAAAAACGTTGACGATACGAAAGGCAAAGGTGCGGCTCATGACGAATCTCCAGAGTGGGGGCGGTCAGGCTGACAGGGCCGACAGCGCCGGCGTGACTAACGAGGCCCGTGGCCTCGCAGGGCGGCCGGTCTGCCATGCGAAAGAAGGCTCGTAGTCTCGCACATCGTGCGTCAACGCGCGCATCGGCCGCACGTCTTTGCCGTTTTCACGCGACTTTTCGGTAAATTTCACCGCTCGACTCAGATTTGTCCGACCTTCACACGGAAATCCCGTCAATCCATTGCACAACAATTGTCATCTGAAACGTGACAATTATTCGCCATTCAGACGGATTGTAGTTCTCGCCGGGGACCCTAAAATGTGAGTCATCGAGGCAAACAACACCGCATCACCGCCTCTCACTGATTCGAACCGAATCGACGAACACCAAGGAGCCCAACATGCTGGACATCAGACAAGCTGCCGACCGGGGCGTTGCCAATCACGGCTGGCTCAACTCGCATCACACGTTCTCGTTCGCCAATTATTACGATCCGAAGCAAGTCGGCTTCTCCGACCTGCTCGTGATCAACGACGACCGCGTGGCCCCGGCGCAAGGTTTCGGCAAGCACCCGCACCGCGACATGGAGATCTTTTCGTACGTGCTCGAAGGCGCGCTCGAACACAAGGACACCATGGGCACGGGCTCGGTGATCGAACCGGGTGACGTGCAGTTGATGAGTGCCGGACGCGGCGTGGCGCACAGCGAGTTCAACCACTCGCCGACGACGCCGGTGCACTTCCTGCAAATCTGGATCGTGCCGAACCAGAAGGGCATCACGCCGGAGTATCAGCAACAGCGTTTCTCGCCGGAAGAAAAGCGCGGCCGTCTGCGCCTGATCATGTCGCCGGACGGCGCCGACAACTCGCTGCACATCCATCAGGATGCGCGCGTGTACGCCGGGCTGTTCGACGGCGACGAATCGGCCACGCTGGCGATTGCGCCCAACCGCTATGCCTACGTGCATGTCGCACGCGGCAGTGTGGAATTGAACGGCGTGGCGCTGGGTGAAGGCGACGGCGTGCGGGTGCGCGAAGAAACCGCGCTCACGCTCGCCAAGGGCAACGACGCCGAAGTGCTGGTGTTCGATCTGCGCCCGTTGGAAACGCCTGACTTCTAAGGCGCAGAGGCATGACGTACGGCGATCACCCGCCGCACGTCATGCGTCATGCAAAGCGGACGGTGCCTTAGGGACCGTCCGCTTTTTTCGTTCGCGTTGCTTGCCCTCATCTCGCTCACGCAGGGCCGATAACAAGCGAACACGCGTCGCCGCGCGCATCGCGGCTCACGGTTACGCGTGAGAGTCCGACAAGACGCGGTGCCAGCGTGCGCCAGATGAAACTGCACAGATTCTCGAGCGTGGCGGGTCCAAGCCCGGCGACATCGTCGAGCAGCCGGTGATCCAGACGCTCGCACACCTGCGCCAGCGCCGCGTCGAAGACGGCGAGGTCGAGCACCATGCCCGTCTCGCCCTGCGGCTTGCCCGTCACTTCCACCGTCGCACGGTAGCTGTGCCCATGAATGCGACGGCTCGCGTCGATGCTCGGCGGATCGATGTCGCGCCGCGCCAGCGTGTGCGCCGCCTCAAACACGAAACTGCGCGAGAGCGTGAACTGCGCGCGGTCTGCGCTGCCGTTCATGTCGTTGCTGCCGCTCACACGCCCCATCCCCATCCCTTTCAAGCCGCCAATCAAGCCCACACGACTCATGCAGTGCCGCCCGGCAAGTCGAGCGCCAGCGCATCTTGCGAGTCGCGCCATGCGGCGTCACCCTGCGCCAGTTCGACCACACCCAGACGGCACTCGGCGAACGCGAACTCGATGGCGGTGCGATCCATCTCGCGGCCGATGAAGACGACTTCGTTGATGCGGTCGCCCCACGGCGCTTCCCAATTGGCTTCGATCGCGTCGCGTTGCGGGTCGCCAAGCGCCGGCCAATGGTCGGGGTCGGCGGCGGCCCACCACTGGCCGACCGCCTCCAGCGTCGCCGTGTTGCCCGCGCGCGAGTAGGCGAGCGCCCACGCGGGCCGGTTCGCCACCCATACGTAGCCCTTCGCCCGCATCAAGCCCGGTAGCGGCATGCCCATGAACGCGGCAAAGCGTGCGGGATGCAATGGCTCGCGATGACGCAGCACGAAGCTCGTCACGCCAAAGGTGTCGGCTTCCGACGCGTGATCGCCCACGAGTGCCTGCGCCCAGCCGGCCATCTGCTCCGCACGCTCCGGGTCAAAGCGCCCCGTGCCCAGCACTTCGGTCAGCGGCACCTGCCCGCGCTCGCCGAGCACGATGCGTGCCGACGGATTGAGGCCGGTGATCAGCGCCTTCACGGCGTCGAGCCGTGCCGCGTCGACGCAATCGACCTTGCTCACCACCACCACGTCGGCGAATTCGATTTGTTCGGTCAGCAGTTCTGCCAGACGGCGTTCATCCTCTTCCCCCGCCACTTCGCCACGCTGCGCGAGCGTGTCCAGACCGTGGAAGTCTTCGAGCACGTGCAGCGCGTCGACCACCGTCACCATGGTGTCGAGACGCGCGACGTCGGCGAGCGACTTTCCGGCTTCATCACGAAACTCGAAGGTCGCCGCCACCGGCATCGGTTCGGCGATACCCGTCGACTCGATCAGCAGATAGTCGAAGCGGCCGTCCTGTGCGAGCTCACGCACGGCGATCAACAGGTCTTCGCGCAACGTGCAGCAGATGCAGCCGTTGCTCATTTCGACCAGCTTCTCTTCCGTACGCGACAGCGCCGCACCGGCGTTGGCGGCGCCACGTTCCACGAACGACGCGTCGATGTTGACTTCGCTCATGTCGTTGACGAGCACCGCGACGCGCAGGCCTTCGCGATTGCCCAGCACGTGATTGAGCAGCGTGGTTTTGCCGGCACCTAGGAAGCCGGAGAGGACGGTGACGGGCAGGCGGCGGTCGGCACTGCCAGCGGCAGTGGCGGCGGCAGCGGCATTGAGAGGAGGTGTCATGGCGGATGGATCCTGTTTGCGTGGGGGGCGATCAATGGCTGGCAACGCCCGCTGCCGTTTGAACCTTTCACGGGTGGTGCCTGCCGCGCGTGAGCGCGACGCAGCCCCGTAGGGATGCGCGCCGACGACGCTCGCGAGGGGTGTCGCCATGCCGGAGCCTGGGAAAAGCCGGCAGGGCGTGGGCGTGACGCCGGTGGCGCGCGCCGTCGGGGGGACCGGTGCAGCGTCAAGCCAGATCGAACGCGTCGGCGCGCATACGGGCGCGGCGCCATCGCTTCGCAAGCTACGTGTGGCCGGCCGGACGAGCACCCCCGCTATCGGCGGTGCATCGTGTGACGGTGGTCATCGCGGGGCTGCGACGAACGGGCGCCGCAAAAATGCAATTGAGTTGCAATAAATCGCGATGATACGGAGAGATTTTTAATTTTGCAACTGAGTTGCAAATATAAGACAAGCACCGAACCGGGCATGCCCTGCCGCGGACTGCGCGACACCGCGTCGCACCGCCTGTCGCGGAACTGCCGGGTGGCTGCATCGGTCTGCAAGGTCTGCGATACTGCGCGAGCGGTGCAGGTCGCACATCGCGCGGCGCCCGATACGTCGCATTGACGCCCCCCAATCCTTTTTCGCCAAGCTCAATATGCGTATGTCCAAGACCCCCTACGCCCCCCGCACCGCCCAAACCACTCGCACCCCGGGCGCCCGCCTCAATCCGCTGCGCCGCGCTGCGCGAGGGCTCGCCCTCGTTGCCGCCATCGGTCTGACCGGGCTTTCGCAAGGCGCGTGGGCCCATGCGCATCCGGTATCGAGCGAGCCTGCCGCGCAGGCCACGGTCGACGCGCCCAAGTCGGCCCGCGTCACGTTCGACTCGGCCCTCGAAGGTGCGCTCTCGAAGCTCACCGTCGTCGATGCGAAAGGCAAGCCGGTGACCGAGGCGAAGGCCGAACTCGACGCCGCCCGCAAGACGCTCACGCTGGCGTTGCCGACGCTCGCCGCCGGCGACTATCAGGCGAACTGGGTCGCCGTGGCCAACGACGGCCATCGCACGCAAGGCAGCTTCAAGTTCACCGTGAAGTGATGCCGTCCGATCTCGCAGCGGGCACCTGGCAGCCGGCAACCGCCGGTCTGCTCAACCTTGCGCTGGCGTTGGCGCTTGGCGTGTTGCTGCTGCGCAGCCCGCACGCGGTGCGACGCGGGCTGACCCTGCGCGTGCTGCCGGGGTTTGCTGCCGGACTCGCCGTCATTGCGTGGGTCGCCTATGTGCTGGCGAGTACGCAGGCGATGACGGGCGGCGATTGGGACAGCACGTCCGCCATGCTCGCCGACGTATGGCTGGTGCTCACGCAATCGCATTACGGGCGCATGCAGTGGGTTGCGGCGCTCGGCACCGCACTGCTCTGCGCAGGCGCGTGGACGTGGTACGACGCACGACGTCGTTTGCGCGACGCGCCCCCCGTCGCGGACGATCCCCGCGACCGCCATCATCGCCGCGAGCATCAACAGGAGCGTCACGCACGCACCATCTACGCGGCCGGTGCCGTCCTGCTGGCACTGGCCCGGGCAGGTACCGGGCATGCCGCCGACGCGTCCATGCCGTGGCTTGCCATCGGCATCCACACGCTGCACGTTGGGGCGGCCGCTACGTGGACCGGCGTGCTGCTGGTCGCGGGCTGTGTCATTCCGGGCTGGCGGCATTGGCCGGTCGGCGCGAGAGCCGCGTACGGCGAGCGTCTGTCATCGGTGGCTACGCTCGCCATGTTCGTCGCGCTTGTTACGGGAGCGTTCAACGCATGGCGCACGCTCGGCGAGACGCCCTCTATGTGGTTTGCAACGCAGAACGTGCCGTATCTCGCGTGGCTGATCACCAAGCTTGTGCTCGTTGCCTGCGCTGCCGTACTGGGTGCGTGGAACCGCTGGCACTTTCTGCCGCGTCTGGCGCTCGATACCGGCGAGACGCATCTGGACACCACGGCCTTCGCCCGTGTGATCGCCGTCGAAGCGCTCGTGCTGGTGATGGTCATGAGCTTCGCGGCCAAGCTTGGCACGACCATGCCACCGGGTGTCTGAGCCGCGCCGGGACTGGGCTGAATTCAATAGCAAGAAGCGGAGCGCGGTATCGCGACCGGCTCCCTAAACTGAAGGCAAGTCATCAGTCATTGGGAGAACACTGCGATGTGTGCCAATCAAGTGAGTACCAAGCCTTCAGTCCGTCAGGCCAGCCCTGCGCGCGCCGGTCACGCGGCGAATCGTGCGGATAGCACGGATAACGCGAAGAACGCGGATAACGCGAATACTGCGCGCCAGTCCCCGGCACCGGCCGGTACGACGACACCTGCCGCGCGTTATGCGACCGACGCCGCCAAATGGTCGGCCGTCGCCGCCCGCGACAAAGAGGCCGACGGGGCATTCTTCTATTCCGTGCGCACCACCGGCGTATATTGCCGTCCGTCGTGCGGGGCACGTCTGGCGCTGCGCGAGAACGTGGCGTTTCACGCCGATATGGCCGAGGCCGAGCATGCGGGCTTTCGCCCGTGCAAGCGGTGCAAGCCGGATCAAGGCACGCTCGATGCACGTCACGCCGAACTGATCACCGCCGCGTGCCGCCGCATCGACACGGCCGAGGTTGCGCCGCGTCTGGAAGACCTCGCCGCCGAGGCCGGTCTCAGCCCGCATTACTTCCATCGCCTGTTTCGCGCCGTCACCGGTGTGACACCACGTGCTTATGCCAACGGACGCCGCGCCGAACGCGTGCGCGATGCGCTGCCCGCTGCGGGCAGCGTGACATCGGCGTTCTACGATGCAGGTTTCAATTCCAACGGCCGTTTCTATGAGAACGCCGGCGCGTTGCTCGGCATGAAACCGGCCGCCTTCCGTGCAGGTGGACAAGCGGAAACGATTCGCTTTGCCGTCGCGCAATGTTCCCTTGGCGCGTTGCTGGTCGCCGCCACGCCGCGTGGCTTGTGCGCGATCTCGCTGGGCGACGATCCGGAAACCCTTGTGCACGAATTGCAGGATCGTTTCCCGAAGGCAGAACTCACGGGCGCCGATGCCGAATTCGAGCGTTGGGTCGCCCAAGTGGTCGGGTTTGTCGAGTCGCCGCGCGTCGGGTTGTCGCTGCCGCTGGACGTGCGGGGCACCGCCTTCCAGCAGCGGGTCTGGCAGGCGTTGCGCGATGTGCCGGCAGGCAAGGTCGCGAGCTATTCCGAGATCGCCGAGCGGATCGGCGCGCCGCGTGCGGTACGGGCGGTCGCACAGGCCTGCGCATCGAACACGCTGGCGGTGGCGATTCCGTGCCATCGGATCGTGCGTCATGACGGCGGGTTGTCGGGGTATCGCTGGGGGGTGGAGCGCAAGCGCGCGCTGCTCGCGCACGAACAGGCCGAGATGGTTGGCGCGGTTGGCGCGGTTGGCGCGTCCGCCAAGGGGAAGCAATGACCGCGCGCGAACCGGTGGGCAGGGTGCAGACGCTCAATTGGCAGGCGATCGAAGGCGAGCTCAACGGCTTCGGCGCCGCACGGGTGCCGAATCTGTTGAGCGCCGACGAATGCGCAGCGATCGCCGACCTGTATGGCGAGACCGACAGCCGCCCGAGCATTACGCCGACGTCATCGCGCTTCCGCAGCCGGGTGGTGATGGCGCGTCATGGTTTCGGGCTGGGGGAATATCAATACTTCGCGTATCCGCTGCCACCGCTTGTGGCGGAGTTGCGTGAGGGATTCTACGCACCGCTGCGCGAAATTGCCCATCGCTGGCACGCCGCACTTGGCATCGACGTCCGGTATCCGCCGACACACGCGGCGTTTCTCGAACAGTGCCACGCGGCGGGTCAGCGCCGCCCGACGCCACTCCTGCTGCGATATCGCACCGGCGACTACAATTGCCTGCATCAGGACCTCTATGGGGAACATGTGTTCCCGTTGCAGGTGGCCATTCTGCTTTCGCAACCGGGCGAGGACTTCACCGGCGGTGAGTTCGTGCTGACGGAGCAGCGTCCACGAATGCAATCGCGCGCCGAAGTGATGCCGTTGATGCGCGGCGATGCGGTGGTGTTCGCCGTGAACCATCGCCCGGTGAACGGCACACGCGGGGTGTATCGCGTGAATCTTCGCCATGGTGTGAGCCGCCTGCGCAGTGGCCACCGGCACACACTGGGCCTGATTCTGCACGACGCCACATGACACTCGATCTCTTCGCCGATGCCAACGATTCGCCGGATCCCCGCGCGAGGCAAAACGTGCAGGCCGATGAACTCGGCCCCGGCGCGTTCGTGCTGCGCGGCTATGCGGGGGCGAGCCTCGACGTGTTGCAAGGCGATATCGAAGGGGTGGTTTCACAGGCACCGTTACGCCACTGGCTCACGCCGGGTGGCAAACGCATGTCGGTCGCCATGACCAATTGCGGCGAAGTGGGCTGGATCAGTGACCGGATGGGCTACCGCTATGGCACCCGCGACCCGCTCTCGGGAAAGGCGTGGCCTGCCATGCCGGCGTCGTTCTTGAAACTTGCGCTGGAGGCGGCAAGCGCCGCCGGGTACGCGGGCTTCGCGCCTGACGCCTGCCTGATCAATCGCTACACGCTGGACGCACGTCTCACGCTGCATCAGGACAAGGACGAACGCGAGTTGGACGCACCGATCGTGTCGGTTTCGCTCGGCTTGCCAGCGGTCTTTCTATGGGGTGGATTGCAGCGGGGTGATCGCACGCGAAAGGTGCGGCTTGAACCGGGGGATGTCGTCGTGTGGGGCGGCCCGTCGCGGCTCGTCTATCACGGTATCGCCAGCGTGGAAGGCAGCTTCGACGCCGACGCGGTGCGTTTTAACCTGACGTTCCGAAAGGCACGCTGACGTCAGCGGTCAGCGGTCAGCGGTCAGCGGTCAGCGATGATTTTCGACCGCGCCAAAGACTTCGAGCGAGGACGTCACCGCCCTCGCCCGATATCCGATCCACGATAAATCCGTCGTGAATGCGTCGCGGATCAGTACCCGATGGTGAAACGTGCGCGCGGGTGCTGATTCTTTTCGAGTTCATCGACCAACGCGATGGCGTAGTCTTCCATCGAAATCCAGCTCTTGCCGTTGGCGTCGACCAGCAGGCCATCGCCCCCGAGACGGAACTTGCCCGTGCGCTCACCCGGCTCGAACAGGGCCGACGGCGACAGGAAGGTCCAGTTCAGCGACGCGTCTTTCGGCTCGGCGCGCAGCACGTTCAGGAAGTCGCGCCCCGCACTGGCTTCGGCCTTGTACGCCTCGGGGAATTCCGGCGTGTCGATCAGTGCCTTGCCCGGCGCAATTTCCAGACTTCCCGCGCCACCCACGACGAGCAGACGCGGCACGCCTGCGCGCTTCACGGCGTCGACCAGCTTCGCCGCATCCATCGATACGAAACGACCGGCACTGATGACGGCGTCGTTGCCGGCGAGCAGCGGTGCAAGCGATGCCGGATCGGCAGCGTCGCCCTTGACGACACGCAGGCCCGCCTCGGCTTCGACGCGCTCGGGGTTGCGGGCAATACCCGTGACTGTGTGACCACGTTGCAGCAACTCGGCAGCGACACGCGTACCCACGCGGCCGGTAATACCAATCAATGCGACTTTCATCGGGAGTCTCCTGAGGGTGAGGGGGGATTCGGCAGAGGTGACGTCATCGGCAGACACCACTTCCGCGGCAGATTCAGATCGCGCAGCCGTCAGGGCCGCATTGCGGCGGCGTTTCGGCAGCGTTGCTGGCGGCATTCACGCCCCCCGGCGCGTGGGTCTGCACCGCTTGCGCCGCGAGCAGACGTTCACGCAATGCGTCGCGCCATGCGTCGGGCTTGCCGAGATAGCGCCCGGGTTCCAGCCGTTCAAGTTGGCCGTCGATTTCCAGCGCAAACGTCGGAAAGCCGCTGCCGCCGACGCGCGTCAGCCACGAACGGCTTTCGCGAAAGTGGCGCATGAGCGCGGCATCGTCCTGCGCATCGAACGCGTCGGCAAAGGCCTCACGATCGAGACCGAGTCCGGCAGCGATATCGATGAGCACGTCGCGATCGGCGATGCGCTTGCCGTCGACGTAATGCGCCCGTTGCAAGGCGGCAAACATGTCGAGGCCGCGCCCGGCGAGCGTCTCGGCGGCCAGCACGGCAGCCGTCGGCGGTGCCGAGTCGAACACGGCGCTGTCGTCGCGCAGCAGGCCATCGAAATAGGCATCCCCGAACGGCTGCCCGGTAAGCGCGGCGATGCGATGGTCGTGCGGCATCACGTAGTTGCGCAATTGCGGCGTGACCGCCTGCGCATTGGGCCCGGCCATCATGCCGCCGCCGTGCAGGGCGATGTCGAGACCGGCGACGTCACGGGCAGCGCGTACGAGCGGTGCGGCGGCGTAGCACCAGCCGCACAGCGGATCGGCGATGTAATGCAAACGGGCTTGGGTCATGACAGGCTGTCCATTTGAGCGGGGGAACGGTGGCATTGGCGTTCCGGCTTGCCTGCGCCGTCATTCGACGCGTTCCATGAGTGACATCGTAGACGCGCCAATCGCTCAGAAAAAGCCCATAATGACGATCACTTTGTTGCATCGATCGAGCAAATCATGGATCGGCTGACAGCCATGCGTGTCTTTACCGAAGTGGCCGAGCGCGGCTCGCTCACGGCGGCGTCGCAGCGGCTCGACATGTCGCGCGCGATGGTGTCGCGTTATCTGGCGGAACTGGAGGCGTGGCTCGGCACGCGGTTGTTGCATCGCACGACGCGGGCGGTAAGTCTCACCGAGGCGGGGCTCGACGCGCTGCCCCGGTGCCGCGAGATGCTCGGTATCGCCGACGATCTTGCCAGCGTGTCGCACGACGACACGACGCCGCGCGGCTTGTTGCGGGTGGCGTGCAGCACGTCGCTCGGGCAGGCGTTTCTGGCGGCGGCGGTCACGCGTTTCATTGCGCGGCATCCGGGTGTGGCCATCGACCTTGTGGTGGCCGACCGCACCGTCGATCTGGTCGACGAGCGCATCGATCTGGCGATTCGTGTGACGTCAGAGCCGGCGCCGGGATTAATTGTGCGACGCCTCGCGACCTGCCATTCCGTGGTGTGCGCGGCACCGGCGTATCTGCAACGGGCTGGCACGCCCTCGCGCGCCGAAGATCTCGCGTTGCATAACTGTCTGACGTACACGTATTTCGGCAAGAGTCTGTGGCAGTTCACGCATGACGGCACACCGCTGGGGGTGCCCGTCGGCGGCAATCTGTCGGCCAACGAGGCAAACGTACTGCTCTCGGCGACGCTCGCCGGTGCCGGCATCGGCATGCAGCCGGTCTATGCGGCGTTGCCGTATCTGCGCGACGGCACGTTGCAAGCGCTACTGCCCGATTACGTGCCGCGAGAAATGACCGTGTACGGCGTCTATACCTCACGCAAACAGATGCCGAGCGCTCTGCGTGCCCTGCTCGACGATCTGGTTGAGCAATTCCGGACCGGGTTGTTTGAGGATAGTGGGTACCTTGCGCCTCGGCCGGCGACGCGCAGCCTCTGAATCAACTCGGACGCCCCGCATCAATCCATGTTTGCGTCATATGCGGTGTCAGGTAATAGCGTGCGCAGTTGAAAGGCCCGAGCTCCGACAACTCCTCCTCCAGAATCGGCACAAACGTTTGACAGGCGCCCGTCGTGAGACTGAGTGCCGATACTGCATCCGACACCGTGGCGCCGGCCCGGACGATGCGATCGATCGCGACCGTCAATTGCGCGCGAAAATTCACACGCTCCAAATCCGGTGAATCATCCGAGAGCGCGGCAGTTGCGTACTTCGTCAACGATCTGCGGTAAGTTCGTTCGAACAGCCGCACGGCTAGCGATGTGTCGCGAAACTCGTACACGCCGATCATGGCTTGCGCGTATTCCATCGGATCAACATCGAGAAATGACAGTGGCGCGCAGTTCTTGAGCATCAACGGCACATTGGCCGCGAGGCGGCTCGTTCGCTTGTTTCCGTCTTCGAACGGTTGCAGATACGGCAACTGCACCCAGAGGAAGAATGCCGCCTCGATAGGATTTCGGATTTCTGCCGCCTTCGTCACGATCTGCGTGAACATCTCGTCGAGCACGCAAGGTGTCTGCTCCGGCTGAAAGCGCGTATCCGTAATACCAACGGGCCGGCACCGGATCGTGCCGAGGGCGTTTCGGTTTGAGAGCAGGTCCTGCATGAGCAACGCGTGCAGGTTGCGCAGCAAGCTCGTGGTTAGCCCCTCATGCGGCACCGCATCCACCAGAAACTCAATCGCGCGCTTGTGATTGAGCAACATCACCGCATCGCGATCCCCATCGATGGTCTTTTCGCGAAACAGCGCTTCGGTTTCCAGCAGGCTATAGCGGTTACCTTCCAGTCGCGACGACGACCACGACAGATCGATCAGCAATTCCTCCAGCACACGCCGTGCAAATGTCCCCGCCGGCTGACGGCCAGGAAGCCGCCCTGCCCCAAACAATCCGCGCGCCAACTCCGCGGGCAACAGTGATGTTTGATTGGGGACGTAGCTGTCGACGAAATTCCGAAGGTAGCCCACCGCAGTGCGCGTCGAGAGCGGTGCCTCGAGTCGACGACGCAACACCGCCTCCGGTGACGTGTCGGCCCACACTGCCTCGGTGTCGGTTGCAGGGGACGTATCAAGCGGCGGACTGACGTCGTGCGTCAAATGCGGTTCGCAAACAACGCTGCCTGCCGCCTCGCTCACCACGACATATCGCGGAGCCTCGCCGCCGCCAAGCCGAACCACATCGCCCCCCGCCCACAAACGGCCGAGTGCGTCGCGTACGGTTTCAAGGCCGACTGTTGTCGCGTCGGCAAGTTGTTCGGAGGTCGACATCTCCTGGCCTTCCATTGATCGCTCTCGCATGACGCGAAGCAAGCGAACATCGAACGGCAGGTCGGACCGCAGGCGGGTACTCAATAGGGAAGTCATTGGCGGGATGGGCAACTGCCCCGAACATGCGTCCGGGGATTTGGGGAAACCAAGATACGGAGAATCGGGACACTTTCGAAGTGCAACGGCTCATTGTAGAAACCGCAAAGCCCGCGTGGCACATCGCCCCAAAACATTCGGAATTTCCCCGCCGCACCCCGCCGCACCTGGCCCGCCCCCGCCACTTCCGCCCCCTCGCCGGGAAGTGCCTTTGTTTCGTCACTGAATTGTCACAATCGACGCGTAAAAACGTCGTCTGCCTCGCCCGCCTGGGCAGGGTGACGACCTGACTCGTACGTCGTACCCTTGCCGACCGTCTGCGGGCGCCAACGCGCGCACCCAAGCCCGACACGTCAAACAAGGACATCATGACGCACGACGCCACGCCCCAGCCGCACGATCCCGCCCTCGACAGCCAGGACGACAATCCGTCTGACCCGTCGCGTCGCCGCATTCTGCAAGGTCTGGCCGCCATCAGCGCCGCCGGTGCCGCAGGCGCCACCACCGCCCTCACGGGCTGCGCCGCCGAAGGCGGTGCCGGTGCCACGACCGTAGTCGCCGCCGGCGGCACGTTCGATGCCCAGCTCAAGGCCAGCATCAAGACCGTGGTCGTGATCTACCTCGAGAACCGCAGCTTCAACAACCTGTTCGCCGATTTCCCCGGCATCGAGAAGCCGCTCTCGAAGGTGCCCGCCTCCGCCTACACGCAGCTCGAGCGCGACGGCAAAACGCCGATGCCGATGCTCCCGCCGTTCTTCGACGGCCTCGTGCCCAAGGCCCAGACCATCGGCGGCAAGAAGTACCACATCACCGAAAAAGACATCCCGCGCCAGCCCAACGCGCCGTTCATGCTCAAGGACGCCGAGGGCAAGCTGCTGCCGGAATCGGTCATCACGCGCGACCTGTGGCACCTGTTCTGGCAGAACCAGATGCAGATCGCCGACGGCACGAACAACCAGTTCGCCGCCTGGGCCGACTCCGGTGGTCTCGTCATGGGCTACTACGGCGAGACCGCCAAGACGCTCAACATGTACAAGATCGCGCAGCAATACACGATGTGCGACAACTTCTTCATGGCGGCCTTCGGCGGTTCGTTCCTGAATCACCAGTTCCTGATCACCGGCCGCCCGCCGGTGTACCCGAACGCCGCGCAAAGCCCGGCCAAGGACAAGATCGCCGTACTCGCCGACGGCCCGCAAGGCGTGCGTCTGGCCGTGCATGCAGAATCGCCGGCCGCCGCTGACGGCAAGCCGAAGTTTGTGCGCGACGGTGCCATCACGCCCGACAACTTCGCCGTGAACACGATGATGCCGCCGTATCAGCCGTCGCCGGTGAAGCCGTCGGCCAGTGGCGACAAGCACCTCGCCGATCCGTCGAACCCGAGCACGCTGCCGCCGCAAAACTTCGCGACCATCGGCGACCTGCTCTCGTCGAAGGGTGTCTCGTGGGCCTGGTACGCGGGTGCGTGGCAGGCCGCACTCGATCACAAGGGCGGCCCGGATACGCCGAACTTCCAGTACCACCACCAGCCGTTCAACTACTTCGCTCAGTTCGCACCCGGCACCGCCGCGCGTGAAGAACACTTGCGCGACGGCGGCCTCGGCGACGGCCCGATCTCGAACAAGTTCATCGCCGACGCCATTGCAGGCAAGCTGCCCGCCGTGACGTTCTACAAGCCGCAAGGCAACTTGAACCAGCACGCCGGTTATTCGGACGTGGAGTCGGGCGACCAACACGTGGCGAACATCCTCGCCCACCTGATGAAGTCGCCGCAGTGGCAGAACATGATGGTCGTGATCACGTATGACGAAAACGGCGGCTGGTGGGATCACGTCGCCCCGCCCAAGGGCGACCGCTGGGGCCCGGGCTCGCGCATTCCGGCACTCGTCGTGTCGCCGTTCGCCAAGCGCGGCAACGTCGATCACACGTTCTACGACACCACCTCGGTGCTGCGCTTCATCACGCGTCTGTATGACCTGCCCACGCTCGAAGGCATCGCCTATCGCAATGCCGCCTTCGCCGCACGCGGCGCCATGCCGCCGGGCGACCTGACGAAGACGCTCTCGTTCGCGTAATCGCAGCGGGGCGACGGCGCTGCCGGCAGCCTCGTTGCTGAACCGCCGGACGTCGTCGCAATGCAAGAGGGGCACCGACTCGCGTGGGTGCCCCTCTTCTTTTGTCATCTCAATGGTGCCGGGTCGCGCTCAACCGAATCCGGTGAGGCGCCATACGTCTGCGCCCGTCGACACCGCAGCGTCAGTCGGTTCCATCCAGCTCATCCGAGCGCAACAGCAACTTGTCGAGCAACCGCTCGTACACACGCATTTCTTCGTCCGTCAGCGCTTCGAACAAGTGTTCATAGTGCTCGCGCGCCGCGCCGATCACCACGCGCCACATCGCCTCGCCTTCCGGCGTCAGCGTGACCTTCACCGCCCGGCCATCGAACTCGTCCGGCGCGCGTCTCACCAGCCCGCGCGACACCAGTCCGTCGGCACCACGGCTCGCCTGACTCTTGTCCAGATTCGCACGCCGCGCCAGCTCGGAGTTCGACAGCGCCCCCGCCGAACCTACCGCCGCCAACACGCGCGATTCGGCCAGACTCAACTGCGCCGCATCCGCGTACGACTGCGCAATGCGCTTGTCGTGCTGCTTCATCAGGCGGTGCATCTTGTACGTCAGGAACTGATCGAGGGTCTTGTGAGCAGGCCGCATTTCAGTGTTTTCCCCTAGTCGAAATGAGACGATATTTGGTTGCGGGCGCAACCTTAGCACACTAGAATGGTTGCGTTAGCAACTAAATACGCAAAGGCCAGATTGGCCTTTCCTGCGCGCTTGTGCTGGCCGGCTCTGCGCTGACACGAGACGGTCGACGGCGAGCGCGCCGAGCCGTTTTCGGGTGTCGCATCATGCATCGACCAGAGACCTCCCCGCGCGCGTCGCTTTATCACGCGTACCGCGTCCATCCGCACTTTTTCCCGCAAGGTGAGCCGCCCGAAGTGCCTGTTGTCATCGTCGGCGGCGGCCCGATCGGCATGGTCTCGGCGCTGGCGCTCGCGCGTCACGGCGTGCGCTGCGTGGTGCTGCAAGCCGAGCAACAAGTCTCCGAAGGCAGCCGCGCGATCGTCTTCACGCGCCGCTCGCAGGAGATTCTGCAAGCGGTCGGCGTGGCCGATGCCGTGGTCGCCAAGGGCCTGCCGTGGACGAGTGGCAATTCGTTCTATCGCGGCCAGCGCGTGTTCCGTATGGAATCGCCCGTCAGCGAGGATGATCGATTCGCCCCGCTCATCAACCTGCAACAGAACGTGCTCGAGAGCTATCTCGTGGACGCCATCGAGCGCGAGCCGCTCGTCGAGATTCGTTGGGGGAACAAGCTGGTCGGCGTGACACAGAGCGAGCAGAACGCGCAGGAAAGCGGCCACGTCACGTTGCAAATCGACACGCCCGACGGCGAATACACGCAACACGCGCAGTGGCTCGTAGCAGCGGACGGCGCGCGCTCGACGGTGCGCACCGCCATGGGGCTGCGCTTCGAGGGGGCGAGCTACGAAGGGCGTTTCGTGATCGCCGACATCCGTATCGATCTCGATCTGCCGACCGAACGCCTCGCTTATTTCGCGCCGGACTGGAACCCGGGCAACACGGTGCTGATGCATCGCGAGCCCGACGGCATCTGGCGGGTGGACTATCAGTTGCCCGCCTCGGAAACCTCCGAACACGCGCTGCAACCGGAGACGATCCGCGAGCGCATCAACGCGCAGCTCGACATGATGGGACTCGGCGGCAAGCCGTGGGAACTCGACTGGTGTTCGGTGTATTCGGCGCGCGCACTCACGCTGCCCGATTACGTGCACGGACGCATTCTGTTCGCGGGCGATGCCGCTCACCTGCTGCCGATCTTCGGTGTGCGCGGCGCGAACACCGGCTTTCAGGACGCCATCGATCTGGCATGGAAACTGGCTGCGGTGGCCAAAGGCGTCGCGCCGTCGGCATTGCTCACGTCGTACACGCACGACCGCGTGGGTGCCGCGCGCGAGATCATCGCCGAAGCGGGCAAGAGCACGCGCTTCATGACACCGCCCTCGCATGGCTTCCGCCTGCTGCGCGATGCCGTTCTCGACCTGTCGCTCGACCATGCATTCGTGCGGCCGCTGTTCCACTGGCGCACGTCGCGTGCACACGACTATCGCGACTCACCGTTGAACAGTCCAAGCGATGACAACGCTTGCATGAGCGCCCACATGAGCGCCGGCCCGACCGTCGGCGCGCCCGCACCGAACGTGAAGCTCGGTGCAAACGACTATCTCTACGATCATTTCGGCGCCGCCTTCCACCTCGTGATCTTTGGCGACGCGCCGCTCTCCGACGCCCTGTGCGACACCCTCGCAACGTGGCGCGAGCGCGGTGTGCCGGTGACGGTGATCGCGTTCGCCGACAAGCAAACCACGGTGGCCGGTGCCGACATCACGTTGCCCGATCCGACCGGCCATGCGTTCGAAAGGTACGGTGCGGAGCACGGCACAGCCTATCTCGTGAGGCCCGATCACCACATCTGCGCACGCTGGCAGACGCTCGACGCCGCGCGTCTTACCGATGCGCTCGCGCACGCGACGGCCCGCGTCTGAACCGAGTGAAGCGCGGCACGCACTGCTGCTGCATTTCACTCACCACGTAATTTTGGGGAAGCCCCTGTCATGACCGCACAACCCACCACCATCGCCGGGCTTGAGGAAATTTACGACACCCTCGCTCTGGCCATCGATGCCGTCCCCGAAGACCGGCGCGAACTGCTGCTCGCCAAACTCGCCTTGTTGCTGGCCAACGAAGTCGGCAACCCGCAACGCGTGATCGAACTCATCGGCGAAGCCGCACGCACCTGATCGATTCTTTCGGCGCCTGCCCTCGACGGCAGGCCCGCTTTCCTTACACCGCCACACGACAAGTCAAGGCGGGGCGCGTTGGAGAAGACACTTATCATGAGCCGCACGACCCCTGCCGCCAGCCTCGCCGGCGGCATTGCTACACCTGTACCCATTGCACCGCACGCCGACGCACCCAGCGCCGCCATCGAGCAAGCTGTCGTACGAAAAGTCTCGCGACGTCTGCTCGGCTTTCTGTTTGTGCTGTTCCTGTTCTCGTTTCTCGATCGCATCAACGTCGGCTTTGCCGCGCTCACGATGAGTCAGGACCTCGGGCTTACGAGCACCATGTTCGGCATGGCGTCAACGGTCTTCTATCTGACCTATGTGCTGTGCGGCGTGCCGAGCAACCTGATGCTCGTGAAGTTCGGCGCACGGCGCTGGATCGGCGCCATCCTGATCGCGTGGGGACTCGCCTCAAGCGCCACGATGTTCGCGCACGATGCCACCAGCCTCTACCTGATTCGCGCCATCGTCGGCATTACCGAAGCGGGCTTTCTGCCGGGCATGCTCCTGTACATGGGCGACTGGTTTCCCTCGGCGGCACGGGCACGCGCAAACGCGTGGTTCATGATTGCGATGCCGGTCACGTCGGCGCTCGGTGCGGCGGCATCCGGCTATTTGTTGCGACTCGACGGTGTGGCAGGCCTCGCCGGCTGGCAATGGCTCTTCGTGCTCGAAGGGTTGCCGACGGTGTTGCTGGGCTTCGCCACGTGGTGGTACCTCGACGACAAACCGGCGGATGCGCGCTGGCTCTCCACCGCCGAAAAGCGCACGCTCGACGGCATGATTGCGCGCGATCGTGAAGCGGCGATTGCCGTCGCACAGCAGGCTGGCAATCGCCACGCCGCGACGCAGACGGGCAGTGTCTGGCGCGCCATCCTGACGCCCACGGTGGCGAAGTTCGCACTCGGCTACTTCTGTCTGGTCAACACGCTCTCGCTCGCGTCGCTGTGGATTCCACAGATCGTGAAGAGCTTCGGCACGACGAGCAGCAACGTCACCATCGGCCTGCTCGCCGCCATTCCCTCGCTTTGCACCATCGCCGGCATGATCTGGTGGGGACGCCGCTCCGATCGCCTGCAAGAGCGCCGCTGGCATCTCGTGCTGCCGATGCTGTTCTCGGCGGCGGGCTGGGTCGTCACGTGCTTCGCACCCGAGGCGTCGATGCGTCTCGCCGGGGTCGCCATGGCATCGACCGGGGCATACACCGCGATGGCGATCTTCTGGACCGTGCCCGATCGCAGCCTCACGCCGCAAACGCGTGCGCTCGGGCTCGCCGTCATCAACGCCGTAGGCAACCTCGGTTCGGCACTGAGCCCGATCGTTGTGGGCGTGCTCAAGGACTGGACGCACTCGTTCACATCGGGGCTGCTGTTTGCCGCCGCGAGCCTGCTGGTGGGGATTGCCGTGCTGTGGTTTGCACCGCTGGGACAGCCCCGGCGGCAAACCGCGCCATAATGCGTTACCTCTTCGCCCACAGGGAACCCATTCATGTCACCGACTTCCGCAGTGGCCGTTCAAGGATCGACCCTCGTCGTTCTCATCGACGCCGATAACGCCGCGCCCGCCATCGTCGAAGGTCTGCTCACTGAAGTGGCCAAGTACGGCGTGGCGAGTGTGAAGCGCATCTATGGCGACTGGACCAAACCGAATCTCGACGGCTGGAAGAAGTGCCTGCTCGAATATTCGATTCAGCCGATCCAGCAGTTCCGCTATACGGTCGGCAAGAACGCGACCGACAGCGCGATGATCATCGACGCGATGGACCTGCTCTACACCGGGCGCTTCGACGGCTTTTGCCTCGTGTCGAGCGACAGCGACTTCACACGGCTGGCCTCGCGCATTCGCGAACAAGGGCTGATCGTGTACGGCTTTGGCGAGCGCAAGACGCCGCAGCCGTTCGTCACCGCCTGCGACAAGTTCATCTATACCGAACTGCTGCGGCAAGATCACGAGCGCGATGATGACGACGAGGAAGCGCCCACGCGGCGTAATAAGCGTCGCAGCGCCGCCGAACTCAAGCGCGATGCGCGTCTCGTACGACTACTGCGCAACGCCGTGACGGATGTCTCGGATGAGGACGGCTGGGCAAGTCTCGGCTCCATCGGCAGCCACGTCGCCAAGCAGGCACCGGACTTCGATTCGCGCAACTACGGGTTCGGCAAGCTCAGCGATCTCGTCTCGACCATCGGCTTGTTCGATGTGGAGCAACGCGCAGGCACGGGCGGCAAGCAAGGCATCTGGGTGCGGCTCAAGCCAATCAAGCCACGCCGTGGCACGACAAAACGCGGCGAGGCGTGATCCATCGATGGTGAGTCAGTGGCACGAAACGACACGCGGCAGGCTCGCCACGAAAGCGCTTCACAAATATTTTTCAGAAATTTTCGCCAAAGACTTGCCACCTTCAGAAATTGACCCTATACTCGCGGTCTTTCTAGGCTCGTAGCTCAGCTGGTTAGAGCACCACCTTGACATGGTGGGGGTCGTTGGTTCGAGTCCAATCGAGCCTACCAACGAACAAAAGCACAAGGCGTCCCGCGTTTTTCGCGTGACGCCTTTTGTTTTTTCCGCTGTGCCTTTTCACTTTGTTGCCGTCCCCGATGTCCCACCGCTTCGCTGTCCTCTGCGCGTGACGTGGCAAGGAAAGAGCGCGTCCACTCGCGTTACAAAACGACACATCCCCGACAGACTCGTTGCACCTGCCGCGCCACACGCTCGCTACACTGGCCTCAACGATTCGACGACAGGCAACACAGCGCTTCGTGCGAATCGATCCAGCTCACCCCGCAAGCGCTCGCCTCATCTCGCAACGACACACCGTCACCGATTCGCGAGCGCCACTGGAGGACACCATGAAACGCTTTCTCATCATCGCTGCCCTTGGCGTAGCCGCCGCTGCCGCATCAGGTGCCGCATCGGCTCACGTGGACGTCGGCGTGTATCTGGGCGTGCCGGCACCGGTCTATGCAGCGCCGCAGCCGGTCTACGTGGCACCGCAGCCGGTGTACGTGCAGCCGCGCCCTGTGTATGTCGAACCGCGCCCGGTCGTCTACTACGGCCGCGATCGCTGGGACGACTGGCGCGAACGCCGCTGGGATGATCGCCATGACCGCCACGACCGCGGCTGGCATCGCGGCTGGCGCCGTGACTGATCGCGCAGTTCGCGATTAGCCCCTTCAACGCGATGAGCGCGACAAGCACCTGACGCATGGCGCAAAACGCATAACGCATAACGCCCAAGCATCTGATACCGCGATCGAATCGTACGATTCACACGATTCGGCCGACATGAACGAAGCGGCCCGCCGGTTGGCGTCGGCGGGCTTTTTAGCGGAAAGCGGCACTGTCGCTTTCCGCCTTCTTTTGTCTGCCGTCCGAGTTTTGTTTCGCTGCCCGGCTTCGCGACGACCTCACACCATCGGCACGTCGCGCAATTCCTTCTTCATCCACTCGACGAATGCGCGTGTGCGTGACGGCAGCAACCGTGCATGCGGATAGACGATGCTGACCGGACGTGCCGGTCCTTCGTAGTCCGTGAGTACGCGCTTGAGGCGGCCATCGGCCAGTGGCCCGACCACCTGATAGGACAAGAAGCTGCCGTAGCCGAGTCCGCCGATGCAGGCCTCGATCGCCGCCAGTCCGTGATTGACCTCCAGATTGCCGTCGACCGGCACCGCAAACTCGCGGCCACCTTCGCCCCTCTCGCCCCTCTCGCCCTTCTCCCCCTTCTCCCAGAATCGCCACTGCGCGTAACCGACACCGTAGGCACGGATGCAGTTCTTGCCGATCAGGTCGCGCGGATGCGTCACCTCGCCTTGCTCGGCCAGACACGCGGGGCTGGCGACCACGACACGCCGGATGGCACCGATGTTTTGTGCGATCAGTGTGGAGTCGTCGAGCGGTGAGATGCGAATGCCCACGTCGATCCCCTCTTCCCACAAATTCACCACGCGGTCGTTGAGCAACAACCGGCATTTGATAGCGGGATACGCCCGCAGGAAGCGATGCAAGGCGGGCGCGACATGCAACTGACCGAAGAGCACCGGTGCGGTGACCACGAGCGTGCCGGTCGGTGCCTCGTGACGCTCAGTCAGACGTGCCTCGGCGTCGTGCAACTCACCGAGGATCCGACGGCAGGTGTCCAGATAGGCGTGGCCTTCTTCGGTCAGCGCCTGACGCCGTGTGGTGCGATTGAGCAATCGCACGTCGAGCGACGTTTCGAGCGCCGCCAGCGTGCGCACCACTGCGGGTAACGAGGCATCGAGCGCGCGCGCCGCCGCGCTCAGGCTGCCCTGATCCACGATGGCGACGAAGGTCTGCATGGCACGAAGTTTATCCATGGGAAGCCACATTACTCCACTTACTGGAGTAGTCAAATCAGTTCTTCACCATTTATCCGGAATTCAATAGGAATAACAATGCAGACGTGGAATGCGTGAATGGCGCTCGGTAGCAAAAGCGCGACGCCAGCACCCCCAGGACCCGCGACTTCACCGGAGCTTTCTCATGACTGCGTCAACCCCATCGACCCGCCCTGCCCCTAGCCGCCCGATCCGGCTGTATCGCTTTGCCCTCTCGGGGCACTGTCACCGCGTCGAGCTGATGCTGCACCTGCTGAACCTGCCGTTCGAGGCGGTGGATGTGGACCTCCCCGCCAAAGAACATTTGCAACCGCCGTTTCTCGCCATCAATCCGTTCGGCCAAGTGCCGGCGATCGACGACAACGGCGTGATTCTCAGCGATTCGAACGCCATTCTTGTGTATCTCGCGTCGCGTTATGACCCGGCCGGCACATGGCTGCCGCGCGACCCGGCGGCGGCCGCCAACGTACAGCGCTGGCTGTCGGTTGCCGCCGGCGATCTGGCCTTCGGTGCGGCTGCCGCCCGAATTGTGGTGGCGTTCAAGCGTCCGGGCGACACCGTGGACATGATCCAGCGCGCCAACCAGTTGCTCACGCGTATGGAATCGCATCTGACGGCACCGGGCGCGAGCGCATTCCTCACCAGCGCCACGCCCACGATTGCCGATCTGGCCTGCTACGCGTATCTGGCGCACGCCCCGGAAGGAAACGTGACGCTCGAACCCTATCCGGCCGTACGCGCATGGCTTGCCCGCATCGCCGCATTGCCGGGCTTCGTCCCGATGGCATCGCTGCCGTGCGGCCTGAACGCGGCCGCGTGAGCCGCGGTTTGAAGCGAACATGAAGCGAACATGAAGCGAATGTGAGGCGATCATGAACGACATCCGCCATCCCCCCGTCGATTGGGAAAATCTGCTGCCGGCGCCGCTGCCGATACTGGGCCCGGACTCGCCGTTCCATGCAGGCGAAGCGGTCGTGCAGACGCTTGCAGGCTCGCGTGAGGCGATGGCGGAAGTCGGTCCCAAAGTGATCCGCACGGCGATGCCCGAGCAGCATCGACAGTTCTTTCCGCAATTGCCGTTTTTGGCGGTCGGCGGGCTGGATCACGCCGGGCAACCGTGGGCCACGCTGCTCAGCGGTACGCCGGGGTTCGTCCACTCGCCGGACCCGACGGTGCTGCGCGTGGATACGCTGCCACCGCCGACCGATCCGCTCTACGGCACGATGACGCTCGGCGCCCCCGTGGGGGTGCTCGGAATCGAGCCGTCGACGCGGCGTCGCAATCGCATCAATGGGCCAGTCATCGAGAGTGATGCACAGGGCTTCGCCGTGCGTGTGGCGCAAAGCTTCGGCAATTGTCCGCAATACATCCGCAAGCGCGAGATCACGCCGGATGCGCATGTTGCGCCACCCGAAGCCGAGGCGCCACAGACCGAGCTCGACGACGACGCGCAGTGGCAAATCGCCAGCGCAGAAACCTTCTTCGTTGCGTCGTACTACGCCGGTGAAAGCGCAACCTCTCGCAGCGCGGGCGCCGACGTATCACATCGCGGCGGCAAGCCGGGGTTTGTGCGCGTCGACGATGCGCAGACGCTGACGTGGCCCGATTTCCGTGGCAACGCTTTTTTCAACACGCTGGGCAACTTGCTCGTGAACCCGCGCGTCGGCCTGCTCTTCGTCGACTTCGCCACGGGCGATTTTCTGCACGTGGCTGGCGATGCCGAAATTCTTTGGCATGACGAAACACAGAGCGGATTTGTCGGCGCCTTGCGACTGGTGCGCGTGCATGTGCGCGAGGTGCGTCGCGTGCGCGGCGCGCTACCCGTGGCATGGCGCGATGGCGAGACCTCGCCGAGTGTCGAACGCACGGGTGATTGGCAAACGGCGTGAGTGCAGGCCGCACGCCGACCGGCTTGCCGCCAGCGAACGTGCCGTGTAAAGTACGTGAACGCCCGTCGAGTGACGTGCCAATTTTTCATCACCTTATTTTCTCCATGACGGGTCACGCGTCCATCCGCCTTGCCGTATCGCCGCCGTTGCGCGGTGCCGGCTCGCGCCTGCGAGGACGCTTTGCAGCAGTCGCCCCTCCCCCGCCTGCCGGCGTGGCACCGCCCGACGCTGTCGTCGTCGCGGCTGTCGCCAGTGTCATGGCCGTGGTGACCGACGTCACCGTGGTCTGACGCCACCGGACGTCGCTCGGATGTTTGACATCCGCAGCGCTACGTCCTGATTCGATTCCGAATTCTGTTCCGCCTGTTGCGTCGTCTCGCCATGACGACAGCGTTGCCTCGTGCTCACTTCAACGTGCGCCTCGGCACGCATGTCATGGCCATACGCCACAGGCCGGACTACCTGCGCAGGGGAAAGCACAATGCAAGTCGATGGTCTCTGGTTGCGCCGGCATGGCACAACGATGTTGTTCGTCCTGTTGTGGAGCGGCGGCGCACTCGCTGCCAAATGGGGGCTGACGCACGCGTCGGCATTCGCGTTTTTGGTGATACGTCTCGGCGTGGCGCTGGCAGCGCTCACGTTGCTCGCGATCACACGGCGCCGGTGGTGGCCGGCACGCGGCACGCGCTGGCGTGTTGCAGGTACCGGGGTGCTGCTCATCGGCGGCTATCAGGCGGCGTATCTGCTGGCCCTCGCGAACGGCATCACGCCCGGCGCGCTCGCCACGGTTCTCGGCGTGCAGCCGATTCTCACGCTCGTGGCGCTGGAGCGATCGCACAGCGCCCAACGCCTCGTGGGGCTGGCGTTGGCGCTAGGCGGTCTGGCGCTCGTCGTCGCGCAGAGTCTGATGTCGGCGCGGCTGTCCGCTGCCGGGTCGATATGGGCGCTCACCGCACTCGCCTGTATGACGCTCGGCACGATTGCGCAGAAGGGCTCCCGGCAGACGCCACTCGACGTGCTGCCGCTTCAGTACGCCGTCGGGTTGGCACTCGCCGTACTGGTCGCGCCGACACAGCCGTGGCACGTCGATAACTCGGCCGGCTTCTGGTTGCCGCTGCTTTATATGGGCGTGGTGATCTCGGTCGGCGCGACGTTGTTGCTCTACCGGATGATCGCGGCAGGCAACCTCGTCACCGTGACCAGCCTGTTCTATCTCGTCCCCGTGGTCACCGCGCTGCTCGACTGGGGCATCTTCGGGCATCAACCGACCCTGCTCGCCGTCGGCGGCACCGCAGCGATTCTGCTCGGGCTGCGGCTGGCGCTGCGGTAGCGGCTTTGGCCCGGGTTGCGGTGGCGCTGTCGCCAGTGGCCGAACCGAAACGGGTGGCCAACGCCAGTCAAAGGACGGGCCATACGACTCGGTTAAGATTGTCGGCTCCAAGGTGACAATGACTCAGCTTCGCTGGGCGTTGTCACCTAACCCTTCTTAAGACTGGAATTTGACGGATGGATCTGCTCGACGACATGCGCATCTTCGTGAGCGCGGTGGAAGCGATGAGCTTTACCGGGGCGGCAGCCAGACTCGGACTGTCGAAGCAGTTCGTAAGCCGGCGCATTTCGGCACTGGAACAGAGCCTCGGCGTCCGGTTGCTGCTGCGCACGACGCGGCGGCTGGCCGTGACCGACCTCGGCCAGATCTATTACGCCCGGGCGCGGCGGATTCTCGACGATGTGGAAGCCGCCAATCTTGCCGTCAGCAGTCAGGGGGAGCGCCCGCGCGGCAATTTGCGCGTCTCGGCACCGATGTCGTTCGGCACGATGTTTCTCGGCTCGGTCATCCCGTCGTTTCTGGCGACCTACCCCGACGTCACCATCGAGTTGGAGTTGAACGACCGCACGGTCGATATCATCGGCGAAGGCTACGACGTGGCGGTGCGCATCGGCGCACTGGCCGATTCGTCGCTGATTGCGCGCGCGGTGGCGCCAATGCGCATGGTCACGTGCGCCAGCCCCCGCTATCTGGCCACCCACGGCACGCCGCTCACCCCCGAAGACTTGCGCGAGCATGCCCTGCTGCCCTATGGCCATAGCCAGCGCGTGAGCTGGACGTATGCCCGCGACGGGAGTCCGGTAGAGATTTCCGTGTCAGGCCGACTGCGGGTCAATAACGGCGAATTGGCGCGCGATGCCGCCGTGGCGGACCTCGGTCTGACGTGGCTGCCGGTGTTCATCGTCGCGCCGGCCTTGCTGGGCGGGCGTCTGGTCACCGTGCTCGATGATTTTTCCCCGCCGCCGACCGCCATTCACGTCGTCTACCCGCAGCATCGTCAGGCATCGCTCGTGATTCGCGCGTTTTCCGAGTTTTTGGCCTCGGCATGCAGCGTGGCGGGGGTGCAGTGGTAACGCGAAGCGCGTCCCGATGCATGGGAATCGGCCATCAGACTTGACCATCCATAGCCCTGACAGGGATACTTGACAGGTTAAAAACCCAGCTTTTCCACGCCGATGACCACGATTCTGCAACACATTCCCACGGGACAATCGGTCGGCATCGCCTTCTCGGGCGGTCTCGACACCAGCGCAGCGCTGCTTTGGATGCGCAAGAAAGGCGCGATTCCCTACGCTTACACGGCCAATCTCGGTCAGCCGGACGAACCCGATTACGACGAAATCCCGCGCCGCGCGATGGCTTACGGTGCCGAACAGGCCCGTCTGGTCGACTGCCGTGCCCAACTCGTGTCCGAAGGTATCGCCGCCCTGCAATCGGGCGCGTTCCATATCTCGACGGCCGGCGTGACGTACTTCAACACCACGCCGATCGGGCGCGCCGTCACGGGCACGATGCTCGTGGCCGCCATGAAGGAAGATGGCGTCAATATCTGGGGTGATGGCAGCACGTTCAAGGGCAATGACATCGAGCGCTTCTATCGCTACGGTCTCTTGACCAACCCGGGCCTGCAAATCTACAAGCCGTGGCTCGATCAGCAGTTCATCGACGAACTCGGCGGCCGCAAGGAAATGTCGGAGTTCCTGATCGCCAACGGCTTCGACTACAAGATGTCGGTCGAGAAGGCATATTCGACCGACTCGAACATGCTCGGCGCCACGCACGAAGCCAAGGATCTGGAGCACCTGAATTCGGGCATCAAGATCGTGCAGCCGATCATGGGCGTGCCGTTCTGGCGCGATGACTGCGCGATCAAGGCAGAAGAAGTCACCGTGCGCTTCGAAGAAGGCCAGCCGGTGGCCCTGAACGGCAAGACTTTTGCCAACGCCGTCGAACTGTTCGAAGAAGCCAACCGCATCGGCGGCCGTCACGGTCTGGGCATGAGCGATCAGATCGAGAACCGCATCATCGAAGCGAAGAGCCGTGGCATCTACGAAGCCCCGGGCCTCGCGCTGCTGTTCATCGCTTACGAGCGTCTGGTGACCGGCATCCACAACGAAGACACCATCGAGCAGTACCGCGAAAACGGCCGCCGCCTGGGCCGTCTGCTGTACCAGGGCCGTTGGTTCGATCCGCAGGCCATCATGCTGCGCGAATCGGCACAACGCTGGGTGGCGCGCGCCGTGACCGGCGAAGTGACCATCGAGCTGCGTCGCGGCAACGATTACTCGCTGCTCAACACCGTGTCGTCGAACCTGACGTACAAGCCGGAGCGCCTGACGATGGAAAAGGGCGAATCGAGCTTCACGCCGCTCGACCGTATCGGCCAGCTGACCATGCGCACGCTCGACATCGTCGACACGCGCGAGAAGCTGATGACGTACGCCAAGGCCGGTCTGCTCACCTCGACGAGCGAAGACGCCCTGCCGCAACTCGAAGGCAAAAAGGACTAAGACGGGCCGTCCGGCAGCCCTGCCCCTCAATGTTGTAACGGGGCGCTCAGGGTGCCGGCGCTGTCTTGCTGCAACAAAGGCGGCGCGTTCCTCACGGAGCGCGCCGCCTTTGTTTTTGGCCTGTCACGGTACACGCGCTAACATAGCACCACAAAACAAGCTTTTTCCCACATCCCCCGTGAACGGGATGCCCGTGACGCCCGGCACCGATGGCGTTGCGACGCATGCGATGGAGACCCTGCGTTGGTACGTCTGATCCTGTTGTTGCTCGGCGTCGATTATTTGCGCCGGCGAGCCCGTGCGCTGATCTGGATCGGCGCACTGTTCTTTGCCTTCGGGCTCGCACTCATCGTCGATGCGCTCGACGGCGTGGTGCATTTCCCGATCAAGGTGTTTGCCTGGCTGCTGCTTGCCGAAGGGCTGGCGACGCTGGCCATCGTCGGGATCGGCGTCGGCGGACAGCGCATCGTGCGCAGCCTGAAGGGCGGCACCTTTACGCTCACGGCGCTGCTGGTGCTCTTCTTCCATCAGCAGCACGGCAACTTCTGGCTGTCGATGCTGTTCGGTACGCTGTTCCTCGCGGACGGCCTGCTCCAGTGCGTTGCCGCCTACGTCGTTCGTTACCCGCGATGGGCATGGGCAATGGCCGGCGGCATTTTCGAAATTGCCGTCGCGGTGTTCTTCTATCAGCCGTACCCCACGCACTACAAGGGCACGCTGCCATATGCCATCGGCCTGGGTCTCGTGTTCACCGGCTGGAACGTGCTGGTGCTGGCGATGCGCGCACGCCGCATGCGCAGCAGCTTCCGCGTCGAGCAGATTCTCGGCAGCCCCGAAGACAAGCGCAAGTTGTGGCGCGACCGTCCGCGCGCGCCGCGTTGGGAAGGCCCGCCCTCCGAAGGCGAGCCGGCACTGACGGTGCACGTCTGGACGCCTTCCGGGTCATCCAAGGCTCCTGCACGGCGACAACCGCTGATCGATCGCTATATCGCCGCTGTCGACAAGAACGGTGTGATTTCGACCGGTCATGCCGCGCTCGAAAGCCACGAGGGCGTGTATCTGAGCCTGTATCCCGCACAGGAAATCGACCGTTCGCCGGATCAATTCGGCCAGTTGTTGCGCGCGACCCGCGAGAACGACGTACCCGGCGTGTTCCAGCCCGATTACGTGACCGAGTCGAAAGCGTGGTGTGCGTCGACGGTCAAGGTGCGTATCCGGAACTACAGCCCCCAGCAGTTGAGCGCCTTCTGGGAGATGTACCGGCAGAACCCCACGTACAACCTCACCCATCGCAACTGTTCGAGCAGCGTGGCAAAGGCCCTCGAAGCCGCCATCGAAGGTCGCGTCGGACGACTGACCAACGGCGACGATGCGGGTTGGTGGACGTTCGTTCGTCTGTGGCTGACGCCCGAATTGTGGGTCGCCGCACAATTGCGCAAGCGTGCCAAGACGATGGCATGGACGCCGGGGCTCGTACTCGATTACGCGCGTGCGGTGAGCATGCTGGTCGATCCGCGTCCGTTCGGCTGGATTACGATGTCATCGCTCGCCTTACGCCGCATGCGCCGGTCGCGTCGAGCATGGCGTGAAGCCGCCGAGCAGGCCGCAGCGCAAACCCAGAGCAATCAGGCCTCGCACGGCTGACGTCGCCGTGCGGGGGTTGCCATTCGCAGCAGTCAACTCACGAGGACAGCTCAACATGTTCAACCGCCTGTGGCGTTACGCGAGCGCCGCCCTGTTCGCCAGCCTGGTCATCGGACGTGCCGCCCACGCGGTCACACCCGAGGCCGCCCCCACCGTCATCCCGCACGGCGCAATCGTCGAGCGATTACCGCTCGAAGCCGACCACGGACTGCCCGAAGCGGGGGAACAGTTCCGCATTCGCTATAGCTCCATCGACGGGGTCGGCGGCATCGAAGCCCGCGAGGACACCGGTGCCGTGTTTCTGCCGAAGGGCCCGACGCCCGCCGGTGGCTGGCCCGTCGTCCTTTGGGCGCACGGCACGGTCGGCGTGGCGAGTCCCTGTGCGCCGTCGCTCAACGTGCGCACGCAGCGCGACACCCAGTATCTCGGCACGTGGCTGTCGCTCGGCTTTGCGGTGGTGGCGCCCGATTACGCCGGTCTCGGCTCGCAAGGGTTGCATCACTATCTGAATGCGCGCGCCGAAGCGTACAGCGTGCTCGACAGCCTGCTGGCCGCGCGCAGCGTGTTCCCGTTGCAGAACCGGGTGGTGATCGTCGGACAGTCGCAAGGGGCTCATGCCGCGTTTGCCGCCGCCGGGTATCAGCCGCTGTACGCGCCCGACGTGAAAGTGGTCGCCACTGTGCTGACCGGCACGCCCTACTTCAACGCACAAACCTCGGCGGCCGCCATCTTCGCCGGCCAGCCGGACCCCGGGGCACCCGACCCGAAGATTCCCTACGCGATGTATATCTTCCTCTCGGCTGCCGATCGAGACCCGTCGCTGCAAGCCTCGCGCTACTTCTCGCCGCAGGCGCTACCGGTGCTGGATATGGCGCGCTCGCTGTGCATCGGTGAATTGACCGACCGCTCCACGGCCGCCGGGCTGAACGGGGGCAACAGCATGCAACCGGCGATTCAGAAGCTCATGCACAACCAGACGCCTTCATTGCGTTACCCGACGCTGCGTATCAAGCATCCGGTGTTCATCGGCATGGGTTCGGACGACATCGACGTGCCGGTCATGATGCAGCAGGCTTTCGCTCGCGACGTCGCAGCGGCCGGCACGACCACAATGGTGCGTGTCTACGAAGGGCTCGACCACGACGCGGCGGTCAATCCGTCGCTCAGAGACTCGGTGCCGTTCATCCTCAAGCAGATGGCCCCTGAGAAGCGTGCACGCGCACAATAAATAGAGGGGAGATTCGGAATTTCGGAAAGACAGGAGCGGGGCGAGTTGGCAACAAGAGAAATAAGTATTTGATTTATTTGAAATTATTTCTCGTTGCACGGACGCAACATGCGGACACTTACGCAAAACTACATATGGTGCGTCGCAACACGTTGTCCTATACTGAACTCGTCTCCTCCATGTCTCCTCCTGATATGGATTAAGCCCGCCACTCGCGGGCTTTCTTTTTTTCTGCGCCCGAAACCGCGCAAGTATCAGGCCTCAACCGTCCAGCCACCTGACGGTGCGCTTAGTCGATGACTGCGGCACACGCATCGGTCGGTGCCGCCAGCACACCCCCAACGCCCGGTACGATCTTCAGGCCCGCCGAGGCCACACGGCACGGGGCGGCCACGAGCCCGCATCCCGCCACCGACGTCACAAACGGCAGTACAGCGAACAAGGCCCACCAGCGACGCAGATTGCGCGGTGCGGGGGTCGACTTCGCACGGGCGTCGTCCGCAGACGGAACTGCGGAAAGCAGGGACGGATTCAGCGAATTGCGCGGATGATTAGGCACTGACTGACCCGTTTGGGCAGGCGAGCAGTACATCGAAGCTACGGTATTCATGGGCGTGAAGCATCCAGAAAAATGGCTCGGGGGGCCGGATAGCGCGAAGAAGCGTAGAGCGCGTGAGAATCGCCGGTTACCCGGCAGGCGACGTGTGTCCGACATACGTGAAGCGTGCTACCGGAGCGTCATCCATCGTCACCGGCTCGTTCCAGATGCGCAACAAGCGAGTGCTCATCGGCAGGCCTTCGCGCGGATAAAGGCGGGTGTAGACCACCACCGGCTCATCGGTCTCGTCGGCGCGGGCAATACCGAGCGCGAGATAGTAGTTGCCTTTGTAGTGGCGGTAGACGCCCGGGCGGAATGCCTCGATCTCAGGCGTGGATTCGGCGGAAGGTGCCGGTGAAGTGGGAAACATCGTGTTCAACTCCTGCAAACTACAAACGGCTATCACTTGGGAATAACGATGCCGACCGATTTCGCCAGCGGTGCCGGCGAGATCCCGGACACGCCCCGAAACGGCTCGTCCAGATTGATGATCAGTGCGACCACCATTCCGATCGCGCCCATGTGCAACGCAATGATGAAATTGCTCTTCCACGAGCCCGGATAGCGGCCGTTCATGGCCATGGCCGCGACCAGAAACAACGTAATCACCCACCAGAACACCGAGGGCACCGTCTTCGTGGCGTTCTCGAAGCGGCCCTGCCGCGCTTCTTCCAGACGGTCGAGCAGAATGCGGATCGAACTGGCGCTCTCGTCGTGCTCCTTCAGCACCCGGCGAGTCGCGCCGACGAACGCGCTCAACGCGTCTTCCGTACGTGGCGAAAGATCCGGGTCGGCAGTACTCAACGTCTTCCACTCGTCGTTGACGGCGGACGTCACATAGTTGCGCAGCAACACCCGCGCGGCTTGCGCATCGGTGTCGCCAACGGCCTTCAATTCGCGGTCCAGACGGCGCACCACCGACGCTTCGTGCAGCGCCTGATCGTCGGCATGGCCGAGATTGGCGCGCACGTCGGTCAGCACGTGTGCCAGCACAAATACGATGAAGGCGAGCAGGCTGCCGTGCACCACATCGGCCACGGTGCCACGCACTTCGGAGGGGTCGGCCAACCGGTCGAACAACCAGACGCGCGCAAGCCACGCCACGGCGACTGCCGTGAGGGCTGTCACGATCGCCAACGACACGAGCAGCAAGCCCGTCGGCATCAGCGTCATTTGGTCAACCAACCATTGCATCCGTCCCTCTCCCCTGACCACGTTATTGGGGCGAACAGGCATCCCGCATCAGGGTACCCGCCGCCGATGCGGCGACTATACCTGATGCGCGAAGGACGGCAACCTTGCGAAAATTTCCGCGCATGTCGGCGGAAAGGAAAAAGAAGGTGGCAGCGCTCAGAGCGCTTTCGTCAGCAGCACCGTGGTGAAACCGCTATCCCATTCCTCGTCGGGATATGTCGCGACCTCGGCATAACCGTGCTTGCCGTAAAACGCGCGGCTCTGTGTGTTGAACGTATCGGTTTCCAGCCGCGCCAGTGTCTGCCCGTTCGCGCGCATCTGCGCTTCGGCATGGGAGAGCAGCGTTGCTCCGAGACCCAATCGTTGCCGCGCCGGCGAGACGTGCAAGGCGTCGATGAAATCGCCTGCCACGTGCACCATCCCGGCCACCGTCCCGTCAACGGTAGCGACCGTGAATTCCGGCCAATGTGCCTCGACATAAGCGCGAGTGCGTTCGCCAGAACCATGCGCCGCAGCGGCTTCCGGGCGCAGTTCCGGCGCCCAAGTGGCGAGATAGGTTTGCATCAGCAGCGCGGTCACCGCATCGATATCCGCCGCACTCGCAGTACGCAGCGTCACTTCAGGACCAGGCATTGCGAAGCCTCCGTGCTACGTCGATATGCACCGTCACGTCGCCCACCGGACCGGCGGGCCCCTCACCTTCTCGCGGCTTGGGCAGCATCTCGAACAGCGGCAGCATCTTGTCCGACACGAAGCGGCTACGCGTGCCGTACACGTGACGGTCGCCCAGACCGGTTTGTTGATGCACGTAGAACCGTTGCGGCACCACCAGTTGCAGCGACGCCTTCGCGCGCGTCATGGCCACGTACAGCAAACGGCGTTCTTCCTCGATGTCCTCGTCGTCGCCGGTACTCATGTCGGACGGGATACAACCGTCGACCACGTTAAGCACGTAGACCGAGTTCCACTCCTGCCCCTTTGCGCTGTGAATCGTCGAGAGAATCAGATAGTCCTCATCGAGCAGCGGCGGGCCGGATTGGGCGCTCGTCGCATCGGGCGGATCGAGCGTCAGTTCGGTCAAAAACTGTTCGCGCGAGCCGTAGGTCCCGGCAATGCGGGCGAGCTGCTCGAGATCGGCCTGACGCACGGCCGCATCATCGAACCGCTGGGTGAGCAGCGGCGCGTACCAGCGCAAGGCGAGATCGACATCGGCGGGCCACGCAAGGCGCGTGTCATTCAACGTTCTGAACACTTCTGCAAAGCCGCGCCAATCATGCGCAGCCGCCGATGGCGGTTTGAAATCGGCAAGCACCTGCGCGGGCGTCGCGGACTGTGCCATCGCATCGAGCAGGCGCGTGGCGCTCACGGGCCCGATACCGGGGATGAGCTGCGCCACGCGAAAGCCAGACAGACGGCTCGCGGGGTTATGCGCCCAACGCAAAATCGAGAGCATGTCCTTGACGTGGGCCGCTTCGAGAAACTTCAAGCCACCGAACTTCACGAACGGGATGTTGCGCCGCGTGAGTTCGAGTTCGAGCGCGGCACTGTGACTGCCCGTGCGAAAAAGCACAGCCTGTTGCTTGAGCTTCGTGCCGGTCTCGCGCTGTTCCAGCACCTGATCGGCAACCCAGCGCGCCTGACCGGATTCATCGCTAACGTTGACCAACTGTGGCAACTGCGTTGACTGACGATCGGTCCAGAGCGCTTTGGCGTAGCGCTCGGTCGATTCGGCAATCACGGCATTCGAGGCATCGAGAATGGGCTGAGTCGAACGGTAGTTGCGCTCCAGCGTAATCACGTGTGCCGGCTCGGCAAACTGGCCCGGGAAGTCGAGGATGTTGCGAATGGTGGCGGCACGAAACGCATAGATCGACTGGGCATCGTCACCGACGACCGTCAGGCCCCGTCCGTCCGGTTTCATCGCGAGCAGAATCTGCGCCTGAAGACGGTTGGTGTCCTGATACTCGTCGACCAGCACATGATCGAAGCGCGCCCCAAGCTCGCGTGCCAGTTCAGGCGCGGTCATCATCTCGGCCCAGTACAGCAGCAGGTCGTCGTAGTCGAGCACGTGCTGCGACTGCTTGGCATCGACGTACGCGCCGAACAACGTCTTCAACTGCGCTTCCCACTGCGCGCACCACGGGAAGTGTTTCGCCAGCACCTCGGCGAGCGGCGCCTGACTATTCACCGCCCGCGAGTAAATCGACAGGCAGGTGCCCTTCAGCGGAAAGCGGGACTGCGTGGCCGAGAAGCCCAGTTCGTGCCGCGACAGGCCGAGCAGGTCCTCCGCGTCGCTGCGGTCATGAATAGTGAACGCTTCCGAAAGCCCGATGCGCGTCGCGAAGTCGCGCAACAACCGTGCACCGACGGCGTGGAACGTGCCCGCCCACGGCAGCGACGGCGGTTGCGACGAGGCCAGCCCGAGCACCTTTTGCAGCACGGCACCGGCGCGGCGCTCCATCTCCCCGGCAGCGCGCCGGGAGAACGTCAGCAACAGGAGGCGATTTGGGTCGGCACCCCGCGCGATCAGGTTGGCCACGCGATGGGCGAGCGTGCTGGTCTTGCCGGAGCCTGCCCCTGCGATGACCAGCAGCGGTCCGCCGGGCGTACCGTCGCCGCCCACGCCGTAGTCGACGGCTTCGCGCTGGCGGTCGTTGAGTTCGGCCCACGGGTCGCGGGCGGCGGGCGTCGGCGCTGGAGTCGGTGCAGGATTCGGCGCTGGAATCGGCTTATCTGACATGCAAGACAAGGGAGGCTGGAGGTTCGGCGAGTCGGTGGGCCGGGCGGCGAGCGCACCGACTACTGTATATTTATACATTATAACGATCGCATCGACGCTCATCGAGTCACAGGGTTTCGAGTCATGACATTGCGTGTCGGCACATCGTCCTGGACCGACCGGACACTCATTGCCTGCGGGCGCTTTTACCCGCCGGGCGTCAACACGCCCGAAACGCGGCTGCGCCATTACGCGTCGCGTTTCGATCTGGTGGAAGTCGACAGCAGCTACTACCACCTGCCTGACGCGGGCATGGCGTGGCGCTGGACGCAGCGCACGCCGCCATCGTTCCGCTTTCATATCAAGGCCTTCCGCGCGTTCACCGGACACACGACGCCCGTCAGTGCCCTGCCTGCGGATATTGCGGCTGCGCTGGGTTCTTCTCACGACCGGGCGTTGGGTTCCGCCGATGCCGCTATCGACGCCTCAGCCAATCTCCCGGCCGAGCTACGCGACGAGCTTTGGCGGCGGTATCTGGAAGCCATCGAGCCGCTGCGCCAGAGCGGACAACTGACCGCCATCCATTTTCAGTTCTCGCCGCGCGTGAAGAACGACCGCGCCGGGCGAGCGCTCGTGTTCGACACCGCCAAACGGCTCGACGGCGAGCGTCACGCGATCGAGTTTCGACATCGCAGCTGGTTCGACACGCCCTCGCGCGAAGCCGCCACGCTAGCGATGCTGCGCGAGACGGGCGCCGCCCACACAATCGTCGACAGCCCCACCGAATTCGAAAACACCGTGCCCGCCGTCTGGGCGACCACACGCGACGACCTTTGTGTCGTGCGTCTGCATGGCCGCAATGCGGCGGCGTGGAACCGGCGCGGCATCACCGCGTCATCGGGCCGCTTCGTCTATGAATACAGCGCGAGCGAATTGATCGACATTTCGGCACGCGTGGCGCGTATTGCCGCGAAGGCCGACGACACCCACGTGCTCTTCAACACCAATCACGAAGATCAGGGCATGCGCAATGCCGCGGCATTCCAACGCACGATTGCGGGGCTGGCACGAGGCGATATCACGCTGGGCACTACCGATGCCGAGGACGAATGGGATGCTCTCGATCCGGACGACGTGTCACCTTGGCGATGAATCGTCGTTGATCTGCGAGCGCGAGCGCTGCGCCTCACGCCATGCGGGCAGATCGGCCAGACGCGCCCCTTCGGGCACGACTCCATGCTTGCCGTGTCCGAGGCGCTGCGATTTGTAGATGCCCGTATGTCCCGAGCAGAGATACGCCAGCACGCAGGCGATGGCGGCATACCCGCCGATTTGCGGGCCGAAGATCTCGATGGCCATCAGCGTCGACGCAATCGGCGTATTCGCCGCCCCGGCAAACACGGCCACGAAACCGACGCCCGCAAGCACGGCAGCGGGCAGCGTGAGCACGTGAGACAGCGCATTGCCCAGCGTCGCACCGATGTAGAACAGCGGCGTGACTTCCCCACCTTTGAAGCCCGAGCCCAGCGTCACCACGGTAAATAGCGATTTGCCGAGAAAGTCGTACCACGGCAGCGTCGTGTGAAAGGCGTCGACGATGGTCGGAATGCCGAGGCCGAGATACTGCGGCGTGCCGAGTGCCGTCGCCGCGACGGCGACCAACACCCCACCCACGACCGGACGCAGCGGTGCGTAGGCGATACGGCGCTTCATGAACGCCGACATGGCGTGCGTCGCCTGCGCGAAGCCCATCCCGACGAGACCACAGGCCACGCCCGCGACGGCCGCACTCATGGCCCCCGCCACCGACATCGACGCCCCGAACAGTTGCGGCGCGATCGCATACGCCGTGTGATGCACGCCCCACGCGCGCGTCACTGCGTCACCGACGAGCGCGGCGACGAGGCACGGCAGCAAGGCGTCGTAGCGCAAGCGGCCAATCGCGAGCACTTCCAGCCCGAATACGGCTCCGGCAAGCGGCGTGCCGAACACGGAAGCAAAGCCCGCCGCGATCCCCGACATCAACAACACGCGACGTTGTTCCCCGGAGAGCCGGAAGACGTGCGTGAGTTGATCGGCCAACGCGCCGCCCATCTGCACAGCAGTGCCTTCACGGCCCGCCGAGCCGCCGAACAGATGAGTGATGACGGTACCGGCCAGCACCAGCGGCGCCATTCGCAGTGGCACGACACGGCGAGGGTCGTGAATCTCGTCGATCAGCAGGTTATTACCGGCCTCTACGCTTGCGCCGAGCCGCAGGTAGAGCCAGCCCACGGCAAAGCCCGCGACGGGCAGCAGCCAGAGCAGCCACGGATGCAGGAGTCGTGTGTCGGTCACGAACTCGAGCGCGACGAGCAGCAGCGCGCTGGCGCTACCGGCCATCACGCCGACGAGCGCGGCCAACGCACTCGCGCGGGCGGCACGCGGCAGCACATCGACCAGCTCGCGCAAAGGGGAATGGTCAAACATCTTCATGGTGTGCGCACACAGGGCAACGCATCGGACGGGCCGATGCCATCGACGAATCGCCTGAACATTGCCGAGGGGAAGCTGGGAAGAAACACGGAGGAATGAGACGCGAAGAACGTCCGCACGCATAGCCCGCAACCTCCCGGCACGCCAGGATCTTGCAGGCATCATCAGCCCCGTGGCGGGGCGGTTTGCGAAACGAACGCCGGAGGTATGCCATCTCCGTTGAAGCTGTTGCCATGCTATCAGGAAGCGAGGGCACTCACAATGCGTGACACTTTTGCCCCGTTTCGTGGGCCGGAATGCCATAGCCCATCAGGACTTTCCGATATATCGCCTCATTGCCGTTTTGCCTGCACAACCGCCTCTAGAATCGGCAACGGATCGACGGAGGCTGGCATGACCACAGACACGCAATACACCGATCGGGTGAGCCGCTACGACTGGACCGACATCACGCAGCTATGGCATTGCGTGATGACGTGCACCACCCCGGGCTGGGACCCGGGCAAGGCGCTTGAATATTTGGTGCTCAAAGGCTTCGAGTTGAGCGGCGCGGAGGTTCGGTGGCCGTATCGGGTGACCGTGCTAGGTGCAAAAAACGCGGAACAGATCGATGGACTGGTTTACGTGTCCGGCATCAACGCAATGATCGAATGCAAGGATCTTTCGGATATCAGGACGCGCAGAAAGCAGCGGATAGATTTCACGCCGATTGCGAAACTACGCAGTCAATTGGCACGGCGACCGTCCGATTTGATCGGCTGCATCTTCACGAGTGGCGACTACACGGATGCGGCGGTCACGATGGTCAATTTCACCAAACCGCAGACCATCCTGTGCTGGACAGGACAGGAAATCGAGGCATGCATTCAACGTCAGGATTTCGCGCGCCTGATGCGCACGAAATATGAGGAATGTCTCGAATACGGCAAGCACTACGATCAACCCAAGTAAAGAACGGATCTCACATGAAACGCTGTATCGTCTGCCCATCGGAGAGCGGCTTCAAACTGCTGAAGGCGTGGCTCCCAAACGAAATCACGGATTCCTCGCGATTCTTCGTCAGCACAGGTGTGTGGCGAACAGTACCGATCGCACAAGGGGCCGTATTCCACGAGAAAGCACCCACGCTACTGATACAGAACGCCTACACCGTGGATGACACGTGGGTCATGGATCAACAGGGAAGCGCCGAATCCATGCTGTCTTTGGCGGGATCGCCAAGTCGTTATGAAGTCCGTATGGCAGCGCCAACGCTTGAAGTGATGCTCTTCGAGACGGCGGAAATGATGGATGCCGTCTTTGGCGAGAAAGTGACCGACGTACTGCGCTTGTTGGGCTATTACGACCCCCAACGGGCGATTCGTGAGGCTGGCACGACGGTGGACGAAATCATCGAGCGCATGAGTCCATCCACCATTGATTTGCTCCGCACCACACCTACGGCGCAGGACATTCTTGATGGCATCACCACGCTCGATGCCAAATGCGCTGCCTGGGAGTATGCGGAACTATAACGGCGGGGACGATGCCAAGCATCGCCACCCGCCGCATTCACGCCGCATTCACGCCGCACTCCGCTATCGCCCCAGAGTCGCCGGGGCGATTACCTTCGCGCTTAATACGTCAATTACTTCTTCGCGCTCTTCACCGCTTTCTCGATACGCGCACCCACATCGGCGTCGATCTGCTTCCAGTAGTCGAACGCACGCTCCAGCACCGGGCTTCGCACGCCTGCGAGCAACGCGCCCGACACCGTCTCGACGAGACGTGCCCGTGCGGCGTCGTCAAACACGTTGCGCACCAGATTTCCCGGCTGCGAGAAATCGTCGTCTTCCTTGTGCAGCGTGTACGCGTTACGCACCATGTCGCCATCCGACTCCCAGCCGTCTTCCGCGGCGCCGGTCTGATCGGCGTACGGACGTCCACCGCTGTTCGGCACGTACGTCGGCGCATTGCCGCTATGTTCGAACGCCATATGCCCGTCGAACATGTACGACTGCACGGGCACCTTCGGGCGGTTGACCGGCAGTTGGTGGAAGTTCGTACCGATGCGATTGCGCTGCGCATCGTTGTAAGCGAACGCACGGCCCAGCAGCATCTTGTCCGGCGACAAGCCGATGCCCGGCACCGTATTTCCTGGCGAGAAGGCCGCTTGCTCGATCTGCGCGAAGAAATTCTCCGGATTGCGGTTGAGCGTCATCTTGCCCACCTTGATCAGCGGATAGTCCTTGTGCGACCACGTCTTCGTGAGATCGAACGGGTTGAAGCGGTACTGCTTGGCGTCGGCATACGGCATGACCTGCACCGACATGATCCAGCTCGGGTTTTCACCGCGGGCAATCGCGTCGAACAGATCGCGGCGGTGGAAATCGGCGTCCTGACCAGACATCGTCGCCGCTTCGGCGTTGCTGAAGAATTCCATACCTTGTTCCGTATGGAAGTGATACTTCACCCAGAATTTCTCGCCGCTGGCGTTGACCCACATGTAGGTATGCGAACCATAACCGTTCATGTGTCGCCAAGTACGCGGCAGGCCACGATCGCCCATCAGATAGGTGACCTGATGCGCCGACTCCGGATTGTTGGTCCAGAAGTCCCATTGCATGTGGTTATCGCGCAGCCCCGAATCGGGCAAACGCTTCTGGCTCCGGATGAAGTGCGGAAACTTCATCGGATCGCGAACAAAGAAGATCGGGGTGTTGTTACCAACGAGATCGTAGTTGCCTTCGTCGGTATAGAACTTGAGGGAGAATCCGCGCACGTCGCGCCACGTATCGGGGCTGCCGGATTCGCCCGCGACGGTGGAAAAGCGCGCGAGCATCTCGGTTTTCGCGCCTTTCTTGAACAACGACGCCTTCGTGTAGCGACTCACATCCTCAGAGGTTTCGAAGACACCGAAGGCACCGGCACCTTTGGCGTGAGGCTGGCGCTCAGGCACCTTCTCACGGTTGAAATGCGCCATCTGTTCGATGAAGTGAACGTCATGGAGCAACAGCGGACCGTCCGGCCCGACCGACAGCGTATTGCGATCGCTCGCCGCCGGGGCGCCCGCACCGGTCGTGGATCCGGTGTCGTGACGTTCTTTCTCTTTGCTCATACATACCTCCAGACATCAAGGTGGGTGGGGAGAGGGAGAGAATAGATTTGCAAGTGGTTCAAAGCATAATACAGGACGGTGACTTTGACCCATCAAGGCGTCGCGCGTTGAATATTCGTCAACTTGCGACAGATCAATTCGCCAACGCTCCCCTCTCACCACCGCTTGAAAATCGCGAGTGCGATATCAAGCCTGACGCCCGGCCATCACCCCGCCGTCGACCGGCAGCACCGTGCCGGTGATCCACGATGCGGCGTCCGATGCGAGAAACAGAATCGCCTCGGCCACATCACGCGGCTGACCGTTGCGGCCAAGCGGGTGGAACGCGTTGAACGCGGGCAGTGTGGCTTTGACTTCGTCGTCGCTCATGAACGTGTTGTAGACCGGCGTCTCGACCACGGCCGGGGCCACCGTATTGATGCGAATGTTGAGCGGCGCGAGTTCGATGGCGAGATTGCGCGTGAGGGCATGCACGCCGGCGTTCGCGGCCGAGTACGCCGATGAGGGCGTGGCCCCGATGGCCTGCAACGCCCACAGCGAGCCGGTCTGCACGATGGCACCGCCGCCGCGTTGCATCATTGCCTTGGCAGCCGCCTGCGCCATGAAAAACTTGCCCTTGAGGATGATGTCGACAAAGCCGTCGTACTCCGCCTCGTCCAGTTCCAGAAACGCCTTGGGATGGAACACGCCCGCGTTGTTCACCAGAATGTCGACACCCCCGAAGGCCGACGTCGCCAGCTCGACCAGCGCCGACGCCGTCGCCGGTTGAGCGATGTCGCCCGCCAGATAACGCACATTGACGCCCGTCGGGTCGATTTGTGCGGCCGCCGCCGCGAGCTTGGCCGCGTCACGGCCACCGATCACCACGCGGGCGCCCTCAGCGACCAGACGCGTCGCCACTTCCTTGCCGATGCCGGATCCGCCACCCGTGATGATGGCAACCTTGGAAGAAAAACTTTTCATTTTGCTGACTCCTGAAGACTTGTCTATGACTCGATAGATAACGCCGGACGTCGCTATGGCATGCACCGTTTCCGCACACCACCGTCGTCGTTCGATATCCACATTGTTGGCGTCGGACCGGGTCTTCACAAATCAGTTATTCTGCGTCGCATTGAAAGAAAATCTTTCCATCATGAAAGCACCGGTGTTCCTCAATGCGCTACGGGCGTTCGAAGCCAGCGCGCGGCATCAGAGCTTCTCTGCCGCCGCTGCCGAGTTGAACGTGACACCCGCAGCCGTCGGCCAGATGGTGCGCAGTCTCGAAGCGTGGATGGGCGTACCGCTCTTCGAGCGCAGCAGCACCGGGCGGGCGCGTCTCGTGCCGACGCAGGCCGCGCAGCGGGCACTGCCCGACATTCGCGATGGCTTCGATCGTCTCAACTTGGGGTTTGCCAAACTACGAGAAGGCTCGGCCGTCGGCGTGTTGACGGTGACGGTCAGTCCCGCGTTCGCCGCTAAATGGCTGCTGCCGCGCATCGACGACTTCCAGAGCGCATGGCCGGACACCGACGTGCGGCTCGACACCAGCCTCAAACTGGCGGACTTCGTCGCACAAGGCATCGATATCGGCGTGCGTTACGGTCAGGGGCACTGGCCGGGGCTGAAGGCCGAGAAATTGATGGATGAACAGGTCTTTCCTGTCTGCGCCCCCTCACTGCTGCGCGAGCATCCGTCATTGCAGCATCCGGAAGATCTGCGGGGCATGACGCTGATTCACGACTTGTCGGTGGACACTGCGGCGGGCTTCGTCACATGGCCGTCTTGGCTGGCACACGCTGGCGTATCCGATATCACTACACGCGCCGGTCTGAAGGTCAACAACTCGGCGGCCGTATTGCAGGCGGCGATCGACGGCCACGGCATCGCCCTTGCCCGCAGCGTGCTCGTGCGGGACGATCTCGCCGCGCAGCGACTCGTGCGGCTCTTCCCCGAGGTGGATTGCGCGTCGACGCTCGCGTACTACATCGTCTATCGCGCCGAGTGTGCGACGCTGCCACGGCTGGCAGCGTTTCGCGACTGGTTGAAGCAAGCCGCCAGCGATCAATGACGCGCCCCCAATAAAAAAGCGCCGTTCCTTCGAACGGCGCCTTCTTTTGCTCACGCTTCGCAGCAGCGCTGCGATTCACCTCATCCGCATCACGCGGCCAGCGCGCGGCACTGACAAAGCGCACGCTCGAAACAGGCGATCGCAAAGTCGACCGAGGCTTCGTCGGTGAAGCGCCCAAGGCTCACGCGCACCGTGCGGCCTGCGGCCTCGCTGTCCACACCAATGGCGCTCAACACGTGAGACGGTTGGCCCGAGGCCGAATTGCAGGCCGACGTCGACGAGATCGCCAGATTGGTGTTCAGCATAAAAGTGAAGAACCCCGGATGATTCACCGTCAGGCTCAACGTATGCGCAATCCGACGCGCACTCGCAGCGTTATGCGTCACGTTGCCCAGCGCGAGAACCCCATCGAGCAAGCGGCGGCTGAGCTTGCCGATGCGCTCGTTATCCACCGTCATGCCGCGCATGGCCAACTCGCACGCCGTGCCCATGCCGACGATCTGATGCGTCGCCAGTGTGCCCGAGCGCAAGCCGCGTTCATGACCGCCGCCATGCATCTGCGGCGCGATACGCGCCATCACGTCCTTGTTGACGTACAGCGCACCGATTCCCTTCGGCCCATACACCTTGTGCGCCGACATCGACAGCATGTCGATGCCCATGGCCTTCACGTCGATCGGCGTCTTGCCCAGCGCTTGCGCCGCATCGACATGCAGCAGCGCGCCGGCGTCGTGCACCACCTTCGAGATGGCAGCCACATCGGTCAGCGTACCGAGTTCGTTATTGACGAGCATGAGCGACACCAGCCCGGTGTCCGGCCGCAACGCGGCAGCCACCGACTCCGCCGTAATTTCACCAGTGGCCGAGGGCGTCACGTAGGTCACAGGGGAACCGCGCTTTTCCAGATAGGCCATCGTGTCGAGAATGGCCTTGTGTTCCATGACGCTCGTGATCAGATGCGGGCGCGCCTGCGCGAGTTCGGCATAGCCCTTGAGCGCCAGATTGTTCGATTCGGTCGCGCCCGACGTCCAGACGATCTCGGCCGTGTCGGCACCGATGAGCGCCGCCACCTGCGCGCGCGAGCGCTCCACGAGTCGGCGGGCGGTCGTGCCCGCAGCATGCGAACTCGACGCCGGATTGCCGAACACGCCGTCGACGCCAAGGCAATCGGCCATCGCCGCAATCACGGCCGCATCAGCGGGGGTGGTGGCAGCGTAGTCGAAGTAGTGAAGTTGTTCTTTTTCGCGCATGATCGGGCTCCTGCAAAAATGTGCATCGATCGTACGCGTCGAAAACGAGAAAAGGCTTGCAAAATCACTCGTCGATTTCGACGATCGAGCCAATTTATTCCCCAAAATACATAAATTCAGGAAATTATTACTACACCACCCCAGATGGCGCTTCCGATCCCGAAAATCGCACGGTGACGGCCAGTCCCCCGCCCGGGGCATCGGCCAGCGTGACTTCGGCACGATGCATACGGGCAATCTCGCGCACGATCGCCAGTCCGAGCCCGGAGCCGTCCACCGCTTGTCCGGCCGTTTCGCTGCGATAGAACCGCTGAAACACGGCGTCGTGCTCGTGCGCGGGAATCCCCGGTCCGTTATCGACCACTTGCAACACCGGCGCCCCGTGCTCGACACCGACGCGCACGGTAATGACCGCGCCATCGCCTGCGTAACGAATCGCGTTGTCGATCAGGTTGCCGCACATCTCGGCGAGCAATTCGCGTTGCCCCAGCAGGTCGACCGCGCCGTCGTGCTCGAACCCGAGATCGATGCCGCGCGCGCGTGCCACCGGCGACCAGTCCAGCGTCGTGCTGCGCGCAACCTCATCGAGGCGAAGTGGCACCTTCGCGGCGGGCGCGCCGACATCGGCCTCCAACCGCGACAGCGACAGCAACTGCCGGACACTCTTCGCCGCCTGCTTCACGGCCAGATTGAGCCGTTCGACGCGCTCCCGTGCGCTCGCACTCAACGTCTCGCGCAACGTCAGTTCCGACTCGGCCTGAATGATCGCCAGCGGCGTCTTCAACTGGTGCGCCGCGTCGGCAAAGAAGCGTTGCCGCGACGCCTGCATGCGCCCGACGCGCCCCACATACTGATTGATCGACTCGACCAGCGGCTCGACCTCGGTCGGCAAATCCACGTTATCGAGTGGCGTCGTGTCGTCTTCGCTGCGCGCGGCCACCTTCGCAGACAGCCGATTGAGCGGACGCAAACCGCGCGTCACCCCAAGCCACACGATGGCGAGCGCCAGCACCACCAGCAGCACTTCCTGCTGCAACGCCCCCGTCAGAATCTGGCGAGCGAGTTCGTGACGCGACTCGGTGGTCTCGCCCACCACGATCCAGACGACGCGCGTCTTGGCATTCGGCACATCGTGCACGGGCAGACGCAACGCCCCCATGCGCAACGCCTCGCCCCGATAGGTCGCGTCGTAAAACACCGAGTGATAGGGCTCCGGCGTGACCACCGAGGGCGGCAACGGCAGATCGTGATACCCGGTCACCGCCCGCTCGCCGTCCTCGCGAATCACGTAATAGATCTTGCCGCCGCGATCCGACTCGAACATCTCCAGCGCGAGGTACGGCAAGTTGACCTGCACCTCGCCGTCGATCAACTGCGTGCCCTCGCGAATCGACTTGATCGAGAATTCGAGCGACCGGTCGAACGCGGAATTGGCAGCACTCATCGCGCGCTGATAGGTCAGCCAGGTATCCAGCGCGAGCAGTCCAAGCAGCGGGAACAGCAGCCAGAGCGCCAGTTGGCGGCGAAGATTCGGTTGCGGCATCAGGCAGAGGGACTCAAGGGGCGCGAGGAGACGTGCGATTACGACGCCGTAGGTGTCGTCGAGACGGCAGATGCAGCGTCGGGTTTGGCTTCGAGCAGATAACCGAGTCCGCGCAGCGTGACGATGGCGACACCGCTACCTTCGAGCTTCTTGCGCAGCCGGTAGACGTAGATTTCGATGGCGTCCGGATTCACCGACTCGTCGATCCCGAAAAGCTTCTCCGACAGCGCTTCTTTATTGATTGCCCGGCCACCACGCAGAATCAGCACTTCGAGCACAGCGCGCTCGCGCTTGGTCAGCGCCAGCAACTCGCCGTCGAGACGGAAACTGCGCTCCACCCCATCGAATACGAGCGGTCCACAGGTCACGTCGGCACTCTCATGGCGCTGCGACCGGCGAATCAATGCGCGCGCACGGGCCTCCAGTTCATCGAGTTCGAACGGCTTCGACAGATAATCGTCGGCCCCGAGATTGAGCCCCTTCACGCGGTCTTCGAGCGAGCCGTGGGCGGTGAGAATCAGCACCGGCACCATGTTGCGCCGCTGACGCAGACGACGCAGCAGTTCAAGGCCGTCGAGGCGCGGCAGGCCCAGATCGAGAATGACGAGCGAATACTCCTGCGTGCGCAGCACGTGATCGGCAGCTTCGCCGTCGTGCATGCAATCGACGGCGAAATGCGCCTGCGTGAGGGCTTCGGCAAGGGATTTGGCCAGACTCGGATTGTCTTCGACAAGCAGGATGCGCATGAAAAGGGACCAGACCCTAGGGAAATCCATGACCCGAAAAACCGCTCATGGGCCGGATTCGACACGAAATCGAAAGCGAATTGAAAGTTCCGGCAAATTACCATGCGCCACGAGAAAACGACAAACCCCGTTCAAGGGGTCTCTGGAGGAAGACATGAAGCAAACGCAACTGCTTGGGCGCTGCGTGGCCGCCGCCGCACTGTTCGCGACCGGCCTGTCCGTCGCTCACGCGCAGGTGCCCGCCGGGTACCCGGCGAACTATCAGGCCACCATCGACGGGGCCAAGAAAGAAGGCAAGCTGATCGTGTACTCGGTGACCGACACCGCCCTCGTGCGTCCGCTCATCAAGGACTTCGAGGCGCTCTACGGTGTGAAGGTCGAGTACAACGACATGAACAGCACCGAGCTGTACAACCGCTACATCAGCGAGTATGCCGCCAACAGCACCAGCGCCGACGTGCTCTGGAGCTCGGCCATGGACCTCCAGGTCAAGCTCGTGAACGACGGCACGATGGCGAGCTACGAATCGCCCGAGTCGTCACACATCCCCCAATGGGCGCAGTACCAGAAGCAGGCCTACGGCACGACCTACGAGCCGCTCGCCATTGTCTACAACAAGCGTCTGCTGCCGGCCGACCAAGTGCCGCAAACGCGTGTCGAACTCATCAAGCTGTTGCAGTCGGACCCGGCCAAGTTCAAGGGCAAGGTCACGACCTACGACATCGAGAAATCCGGTGTGGGCTTCAACTACCTCACGCAAGACGCGCGCGTGAACCCGGAAGTCACGTGGGAACTCGTGGGCGCGATGGGTGCCCTCAACCCGAAGCTGCAATCGAGCACGGGCGCGATGATGGAGCGCATTTCGTCGGGCGAGAACCTGATCGGCTACAACATTCTCGGCTCGTACGCGTTTGCCAAGGCGAAGAAGGACCCGTCGATCGGCTACGTCTACCCGCGCGATTACACGCAGGTGGTGAGCCGTCTGGTCACCATCTCGAAGAAGGCCAAGAACGTCAACGCCGCCAAGCTCTGGGTCGACTACCTGCTCTCGAAGCGCGGCCAGACGCTGCTCGCGAATCAAGCCAACCTGTTCTCGATCCGCGCCGACGTGGAAGGCGAGACCTCGATGGCCAACCTCACGCAGCAACTGGGCGCCGCGCTCAAGCCGATTCCGATCGGTGCGGGCCTGCTCGTCTACCTCGACCAATCCAAGCGCCTCGAATTCCTGAAGCGCTGGCAACAGTCGATCAAGCGCTGACCGGTCTGGCGCAGCCAGTCCCGCTGCGCCGCCGGTTCACCTGATGCACGCGATTCACCCGATTCACCTGTAATTCTGGCGGCCGCGCACGCGGCCCGCCTCTCCCCAAGCCATTCTCGATATGCGCCCTGCGTGGCGCAGGGAGACCTTCATGCTGTCGTCTACTACCGACACCCGCTCTGCGGCGCCGTCCGCACGCTCGCGCGCTGGCGTGCCTCATCTTGTTGCGTCGCCATGGCGTGCGCTCGCGGCGACCTCGCGCTGGATGGTCATCGCCGTGCTCACGATTGCCGTGTTGCTGCCGCTGTCGTTCATCGTCGTGCAGAGCCTGCTGTCGGCGCCGTTCTTCGATGCGAACCGCACGTTCGGCATCGACGGTTACCGCTTCATCTTCACCGACCCCGATTTCTGGTCGGCGGTAAAGAACTCTTTCATCATCGCGTTCGGGATGCTGTTCATCTCGATCCCGCTCGGCGGCATTCTCGCGTTCCTGATGGTGCGTACCGATCTGCCGGGCCGCCGCTGGCTTGAACCGCTGCTGCTCACGCCCGTCTTCGTCTCGCCGATGGTGCTCGCGTTCGGCTACGTGGTCGCCGCCGGCCCCGTCGGTTTCTACTCGGTGTGGTTCCGCGAACTCACGGGCATGGATGCGCCGTGGTCGGTCTACTCGATCTTCGCGATCACCGTGATCGTGGGCCTCACGCACGTGCCCCACGTCTACCTCTACTCGTCGGCTGCGCTGCGCAACCTCGGCTCCGACGTGGAAGAAGCCGCCCGCGTCGCCGGTGCGCGGCCATTCCGCGTCGCCCTCGACGTCAGCCTGCCGATGACCATGCCTGCGCTGTTGTTCGCGGGCGTGCTGGTGTTCTTCCTCGGCTTCGAAGTCTTCGGTCTGCCGCTCGTGCTGGGCGATCCTGAAGGTCACTTGGTGCTGGCGACCTACCTGTACAAGCTCACCAACAAGCTCGGTGTGCCGTCGTATCACCTGATGGCGGCCGTGGCGATGTGCATCGTGGCGATCACCTTCCCGCTCGTGCTGTTGCAGCGTCACTTGCTCAAGCGCGCCAACAAGTACGTGACGGTCAAGGGCAAGGCTGGCCGGAAAACCGTGCTGCCGCTGGGCGTGTGGCGCTGGATTGCGCTGGGCATCGTTGTGACGTGGCTGCTGGTGACGGTGATCGTGCCGATCTCGGGCATCGTGCTGCGCTCGTTCGTCACGCACTGGGGCGAAGGCGTCGCGATCGCCGAAGTGCTCACGCTCTCGAATTTCGAAGAGCTGTTCGAGCAAGACAACCTCGTGCGCGCCATTCTCAATACGCTCGGCATCGGTGTGATCGGTGGCGCGATGGCCGTGGGCTTCTACTCGCTCGTCGCCTTTGCCGGACACCGTCGCAACGACTGGGCAGCCAAGCTGCTCGACTACATCGTGCTGCTGCCGCGCGCCGTGCCGGGCCTGCTCGCGGGTCTCGCGTTCCTGTGGATCTTCCTCTTCGTGCCGGGCTTGAAGGAACTCAAGAACTCGATGTGGAGCATCTGGGTGGCCTACACGGTGGTGTGGCTCGCCTACGGCATGCGACTCATCCAGAGCGCCCTGCTGCAAGTCGGCCCCGAGCTGGAAGAAGCGGGCCGCAGCGTGGGCGGCACGCGCAGCCGCGTGAGCCTCGACGTCACGCTGCCGCTGGTGCGTTTCGGTCTGCTCGCCGCGTGGCTGCTCATTTTCATGATTTTCGAGCGCGAATACTCCACCGCCGTCTATCTGCTCTCGCCAGGCACGGAAGTGATCGGCTCGCTGCTCGTGTCGCTGTGGGCGACCGGCGCAGTCGATCAGGTGGCCGCGCTCTCTGTCATCAACATCGCGATGGTCGGCGCCGGTCTGGGCGTGGCGTTGCGCTTCGGAGTCAAATTGCATGGATAAGCTCGTCGTCGACAACCTCTTTCTGAGCTATGGCACCAACCCGATCCTCAAGGGTGTGTCGTTCGAACTCAAAGCCGGTGAAGTCGTGTGTCTGCTCGGCGCATCGGGCAGTGGCAAGACCACGCTCCTGCGTGCCGTGGCCGGTCTCGAACAACCGTCGGAAGGCCGCATCGCGCTGGACGATCAGGTCTTCTTCGACGGCGCGAAAAGCATCGATTGCCCCGTCGAACAGCGCTCGCTCGGGCTGGTGTTTCAGTCGTATGCGCTGTGGCCGCACCGCACGGTGGCCGATAACGTCGGCTACGGCCTGAAGCTGCGCAAGGTCGGTGCGACTGAGCGCCGCGAACGCGTACAAAGCGCCCTCGATCAACTGGGCTTGGGCCATCTGGCCGAGCGCTTTCCGTTCCAGTTGTCGGGCGGTCAACAACAACGTGTGGCCATCGCCCGCGCCCTCGTCTACAACCCGCCGGTCATTCTGCTCGACGAGCCGCTCTCGAACCTCGACGCCAAGTTGCGCGAAGAAGCGCGGGCGTGGCTGCGCGAGTTGATCGTCTCGCTGGGGCTGTCGGCCTTGTGTGTGACGCACGACCAGACCGAAGCCATGGCGATGTCCGATCGCATTCTGCTGCTGCGCAACGGCCGTATCGAGCAGGAAGGCACCCCGGCAGAGCTGTACGGCTCGCCGCGCTCGCTCTACACGGCGGAATTCATGGGCAGCAACAACCGCATCGACGCGACCGTGAGCGCCGTCGATGGCGAATTCGTCACGCTGGCAGGCGACGGCTTCGCCTTGCAGGCCCGTGCCCGCGACACGCTCGCGCCGGGTCAGGACGCACAAGCCGTGATTCGCCTTGAGCGCGTGCAGGTGGCCGACGGCCCGGGCCACAACCGCGTGGGCGCGCAACTCGTCACGTCGATGTATCTGGGCGACCGCTGGGAATACCTCTTCCATTGCGGCGCGCTGCGCTTCCGCGCGTTCGGTCACGTGCCGCGCGACCCCGGCCATCACTGGATCGAATTCCCGGCCAACGACTGCTGGGCGTTTGCACAATCCAACGCCTGAGCCTGCCCGACAAGACCGGAGATCGATGCAATCCCAAGCGACGCGCGGGCGCTCTCCCGCGCAATACCAAGAGAAACAGAAGAAAGAGGAGACAACAATGAAACGAAGCAGTATCGGTCTGGCCGCAACGACGGCACTGGGCGTGCTGGGCGCCGCGCTGGCCAGTCAGGCTCACGCACAGTCGAACGTGACGATTTACGGGATCGTCGACGCCGGCGTGGAGTATGTGAACCATGCGAGCGACAACGGCGGTGCAGCGCGCGCCGTGTCGGGCGGCAAGAACACGTCGCGCTTCGGCTTCAAGGGCTCCGAAGATCTGGGCAACGACCTCAAGGCCGTGTTCCAGTTGGAAAGCGGTATCAATCTGGTCAACGGCCAGTTCGATGACGGCCCCGGCGCGATCTTCGATCGCCGCGCCACGGTCGGCCTGTCGCAGAAGAAGTGGGGGCAAGTGACCATCGGCCGTACGTTCACGACAACGTACGACTACATGCTCCAGTTCGACCCGATGGGTTATGCGCCGAACTACTCGTGGGCCACCAGCTCGACCGCCACGGGCGCCCGCAAGGACGGCCTGTTCTCGCGCTCGGCCAACGCCGTGCGCTACGACGGTGAGTTCAACGGTCTGAAGCTCGGGGCGATGTACGGCTTCGGCAACGTGCCGGGCAGCATGAAGACGAGCTCGAAGTATGACTTCGCCGTCGGCTACGAAAACGGTCCGTTCGCCGTGGTGGCGACGTACGACCGCCAGAACGGCGCCGGTACGAGCACGAGCCCTGCCGACACGACGGATTACATTCAGGGGATTCACGCGGGCGCGAGCTACAGCTTTGGCCCCGCGAAGGTAATGGCCGGGTATCGCAATTACAAGAAGACGTTCATCACGGCAGGTACGGCATCGCTGCGCAGCGACATGTACTGGCTGGGTGGCTCGTACGACTTCACGCCGGCCTTCACGCTGTATGGCGCGATCTACCATCAGGACATCAAGGATGCGGGCGATGCCGACCCGACGCTGATCTCGCTGCGCGCGCAATACGCGATGTCCAAGCGTACGTCGCTGTACCTGTCGGGTGGCTACGCATTTGCGAAGCACGGCCAGAAGGTCAGCCTGTCGCGTGACCTCGTCGGTGCCGCCGACACGCAGGTCGGTGTGACCGCCGGCATCCAACACCGCTTCTGATCTCACGTCGAATTCCGCGTCCGATCGGGTGGTTGATCGGCTCGCGGTCCAATCGCTGACGTTTTTCCTCAGGTGACGGCCTGACCATAGCGGGGGGTACCGCTAAACGCGCAAGTCAGGCCGTTACCGTTTTTTTATTTCGCGAGTCGCGTCTGCCAGAGGCGCGGCTTGCCCTCCCAAGCGGCAAAGCCTTCCACGCGGCGGCCTACAGCCCACGGTTCAACACCGTTGCTCAGCAAGATGAGCGGCACCTGATCGAGCATCATCGTGTGGAGTTGGTCGAACATGGCCTGCCGCTTGACCGGGTCAGGTTCCTCGCGGCTTTGATCGATCAGTGCCAGCGCACGCGGGTCTTCCCAGACCTTCTGCGGCTGCTTCGTCTTGTCGCCCGAGAACTGTTCATAGCTCAGTGCCGGGTCGATGCGCGATGAATACGAGAACGAGCTGATCTGATACGCGCCGCTGTAATAGCGATCCAACTGCGTCGTCCACTCCAGCACCTCGATCACCGCATTGATCCCCACGGCTTGCATCATGGCCTGCGCGATAACGGCGATGGTGTAGCTCGGCACATTCACGCGCTTGTTGGCGAAGATCACGATCTTCTGGCCCTTGTAGCCCGCCTCTTTCAGCAGACGTTTGGCCAGTGCCGGGTCGTAGGTGTAGCTCTTCTTCTGCGTCGCGTCGTAGTACGACGACGTCGTCGGCACTGCCGATGAATTGGGGCCGCCGTGACCTTCCGAAATGGCCTCGGCGATCTGCGGAATATCGAGCGACGCGGCAATCGCCTGCCGCAGCTTCTGATTGCCGACCACCGGATCGCGTGTCTGGATCAGCAGCGCGTTCTTCGACGCCAACTGGCCGACGATGATCTTGAGGCGCTTGTCGGCCTGAAGCTCCACCACGTCCGACGGTGCCACGCGTGCGACGGACAATGCGCCCGATTGCAGCCCGGCCTTGGCACTCGCCGTATCCGGCACGATGGCGAACTTCACCGCGTCGACCAGCGGGGCTTTCGCACCCACGTAGCCATCGGGACGCGTGCCCGGCGGCGACTTGTATCCGGCATACGCGTTCATCATCACGTACTCGCCGCGCTTCCACTCCGTCAGCTTGAACGGCCCCGTGCCGATGGGCTTGTCCCACGTGCCGTCGGGCTTCAGCGAAGCCTTGTTGATCACCGCCGTCATGCCGCAGTACGTGCGCGCCAGCGTATCGAGGAACAGGCTTGCCGGGCGGTTGAGTTGCATCACCACGGTGTACGGATCGGGTGCGCTGACCTTCGTCACCTTCAAGCCCTTGCGGCCATCGAACTCGTCCAGACAGGCCCAGCCGGTCTTGGGGTTCGTGTAGCGCTGCCAGCTCCAGAGCACATCGGCCGACGTGAGTGCCGCACCGTTATGGAAATGCACGTCGCGGCGCAGCTTGAACGTGTAAGTCATGCCGTCTTTCGAGACGTCCACCGATTCGGCCAGCAACGGGGCAACGGTGCCGTTCTCGCGATAACCGACCAGCCCTTCGACCACATGCAACACGACAGCATCGGTCATGTCGTCGCGGTTCACGCCGGGGTCCGTCGAGCGGATGTCGGCGGCAAGCGCCACGTTGAGCGTCTGCGCGAACGCCGCGCCCGGCAGGCACAGCGCACCGGCCAGTGCCATCGCACCCACGGCGCGGGGCCCCGGAAGATTGCGAACGACCTGCCAACCAGCCAACGAACGATCTCTCATTTCTTCTCCACGGACGACTTGGTTTTGACGGTGCCACGCGACGGACTTGCGTCGCCGGACTTGGCGGGCTTGGCCGACTTTGCGGGTTTGGCGGGCGTAGCCGGTTGTCGCACGTGCGCCGCGATGACGCGTTGCAGCGCCTTGAGATCGCGGGCTTCGACGGCGTCGACGATGGCAAAGTGCTCGAGCGACGACGCTTCGATACGCGCGCGCGTGCGGTTCTGCGTCGCCATGCCCGACGGCATGCGGGTGCGCAGTTCCAGAATCAGTTTCGGCAGTTCTTTGTTTTGGCAGGCGGAGTACAGCAGACCGTGAAACTCCGCGTTGACGGGGTGCATGTCGAGCACCGTGCCGTCGAAGGTCAGCGCATGAAACTGCTCGGCAAGCTCGCGCAACCGGACAATCTGCGCCGGGGTGACGTGATCGATCAGATCGGCGGCGGCACCGAGTTCCACGATGACGCGCATCTCGCGAATGTCATGCAGACGATCGGTGTCGATCGACTCGATGTGATAGCCGCAGTTGGGCACGTGTGCCGTCACGCGCATGACCGTCAATTGGTCGAGTGCGCGCCGCACCTCCAGACGCGTCACGTCGTAGCGGGTCTGCAAATCAATCTGCTTGAGCCAGCTGCCGGGCGTGAGCACGCCCGCTTGAATGTCTTGGACGATGCGGTCCACCAGGTTTTGCGCGCTTTTTTCGGTACTCATATTGCCGATGTCTCCGGTCCACACGAACGCTGACGCAGGGCGACACCGCCACCGGACGTGGGGGTGAGCATCGGTATCGCGCGCAGCAATTCGCGAGTGTATTCGTGTCGCGGCGTGTCGAACACTTCGTCGCGTGTTCCTTGTTCGACAATGGCGCCGTCGCGCATCACGATAACCCGGTCGGCCAACTGTTCCACCACGCCCAGATCGTGGCTGATGAACAGGCACGAGAAGCCGTGGCTGCGCTGAAGTTTGGCGAACACTTCGAGCACTTGTGCGCGCACCGTGACGTCCAGCGCGGAGACGGGCTCGTCAGCAATCACGAACGACGGCCGCCGCACGATGGCACGGGCAATCGCCACACGTTGACGCTGTCCACCGGAGAGTTCATGCGGCAGACGTGCCCCGTGAGCCGTTTCAAGCCCGACTTCGGTGAGCACTTCATCGACACGGTTCTGCACATCGGCGCGCGACAGCCCCGATACGTGACGCAGTCCCTCGCCGACCAACTGGCGCACCGTCATTCTTGGATTGAGCGACGCGCTCGGGTCCTGAAACACCATCTGGCAATTCAGGCGGTATTCACGCCATGCGGCGTCGGAGCGATGGATCGCGCGGCCATCGAACAGAATCTCGCCGCCCGACGGTTGAATCAGCCCGGCAATGGTGCGGCCCAGCGTCGTCTTGCCCGACCCCGACGCCCCCACCACCGCGACCACTTCCCCCGGGCGCACATGGACGCTCACGTCCTTCAGCGCCTGCTTGCGCTCGGTCTTGGAGAACAACCGCTGACGCCCCGCGTATTCGACCGACAACCCCTTCACGTCGACCACCGGTGCGAGCGTAATGGGCTCGCGTGCGGGCAGACGATGCGGCATCGCCATCAACAGCTTGCGGGTGTACGGCTCGCGCGGCGCGGCGAGCACATCTGCCGTCGTGCCGCGCTCCACCACCTTGCCGCGCTCCATCACCACCATGCGCTCGGTGTAACGCGCCACCATCGGCAGATCGTGACTGATCATCAGCACGGCGGTGTCGTGCTCACGGGTGAGCGACACCAACAACTCCAACACGTCGCGCTGCACGAGTGCGTCAAGCGCGGTGGTCGGCTCGTCGGCAATCAGCAGCGCGGGTGCCAGCAACATCACCGACGCGAGCATGATGCGCTGGCGCATACCGCCCGAGAACTCATGTGGCCATGCCGTCAGCGCCCCTTTGGGGTCGCGCATGCCGATACGGTTGAGCATGTCGACAATGCGCTCGTTGCGCTCGGCCGCCGACATCTTCGGACGATGCAGACGCAGCGCCTCACCCAACTGCCGCCCGATGGTCATCGACGGATTGAGCGACGTCATCGGCTCCTGAAACACCATGCCGATGCTGCCGCCGCGCAACTCGCGCAGCCGCTTCACGCTGGCCTGCGCCATATCTTCACCGGCAAACACGATACGCCCGCCCGCCCGCACCACCGGCTCGGGATTCAGGCGCAACACGGCGCGCGCCGCCTGCGTTTTGCCGCTGCCCGACTCGCCCACGATGCCGACGATCTCGCCCGGAGCGATGTCGAACGACACGTTGGAGACGATCTCGCGGCCACCCTGACCGATGGTCAGCGTGAGGTTTTCCACCGAAAGCACCGACTTCGCGGGGATAGCGCGTGCATCGGGGGCGGCAGACACGTTCAGAGAAGACGACGAATGCGGCATCGCAGAGGGCCCAGACGAAAGATCGATGTGCTCGGAGAGCTCGGAACGTGCAAGGTTCATTTCATCCCCCGCATGCGTGGGTCGAGGCGGTCTCGCACGGCATCGCCGGCGAGGTTGATGGCCAGCAGCGTGAGCGCGATGCACAGGCCCGGGAAGATCGACAGATAGCTTGCCTGCGAAATAAACGGACGGGCCGACGCGAGCATGTTGCCCCACGTGGGCGCAGGCGGCGGCACGCCGAGACCGAGGAACGACAGCGCGCTCTCGGCCAGAATCACCCAGCCGAACATCGACGTCGCCAGCACCGAGATCGGCGCAATGCAATTCGGCAGCACGTGACGGAACATCGTGTACAGATCGGAATTACCGAGCACGCGCGACGACTCCACGAATTCCCGTTCACGCAACGACATCACCGCACCGCGCACCACGCGCACCACCGACGGCGTGTACGCCAGACACAGCGCAAGCACGATGCCGTACTGGTTCGGCCCGACGATGGTGAGCAGGCCGAGCGCGAGCAGCAGCCCGGGAAACGCCAGCATCGCGTTGTTGAACGTCATGATGATGCGGTCGGTCCAGCCACGGGCGAAGCCCGCCAGCAGGCCGATCGTGCAGCCGAGCACGATGGCGAAGAACACCGTCAGCGAAGCGATCAGAAAGCTCGTCGCCGCGCCACTGAGCAGTCGTGACAACTCGTCGCGGCCGAACTCGTCGGTGCCCAGCAGGTGCACACCGCCCGGCGGATGCAGCCGCGTCGGGAAATGAATGCGCAGCGGATCGAACGGCGTCCATACCGCGCCGAGAATGGCGCAGATGACCAGAAACGCGAGCAGCAGGCCACCAATCGTGGCGTTGGAGAAGAGGCGTTTTCTCATTGCACCGTCACCCGGGGATCAAAGAGGGGATAGCAAAGATCGATCACGAGGTTCACCACGACGTACACCGTCGCCACGCACAGCAGACACCCCTGAATGACCGGATAGTCGCGGGCGAAGATCGAGTCGACGAGCAAACGGCCAAGCCCCGGGATAGTGAACACCGTCTCCACCACGGCAATGCCGCCGAGCAGGTTGCCGAGCACCAGCCCGATCAGCGTCCACGTCGGGCCGAACGAATTACGGAACACGTGATTCATCAGCACTGCACGCTCCGACAGCCCCTTGGCGCGGGCATGGGTCACGTAGTCCAGACGCAACACGTCGAGCGTGCTGGCACGGGCCATGCGAATCAGCACGCCGATTTCATGCAGGAACAGCGTAAGAATCGGCATGACGAGATACAGCAACCCGGCGCGCCAGTCGTCGGCAATCGACACGTAACCCACTACCGGCAGCCATTGCAGCTTCAGCCCGAAGAACAACAGGATCAACAGACCGAGCCAGAACGCGGGCATCGACACCAGCAGCGTGGCACCGCCCACGAGCAACAGATCGGGCAGCTTGTTCTGCTTCCACGCAGCGATCATGCCGGCGGGCACCGAGACGAGGGCCGCGAACAACACGGCACACAGCACGACCTGCGCGCTGGTGATGAAGCGCGCCCAGACCAGCGAGCGCACCGGCTCACCGGTAGTGATCGACGTCCCCAGATCGCCGTGCAGCGCGCCGGAGAACCAGATCCAGAACTGGGTGGTCCACGGCTGATCGAGCCCCATCTTGACGCGCATGGCGGCGAGCGAGACCGGATCGGCCAAGTCGCCGAGCAGCAACTGCGCGGGGTCGCCCGGCACCAGCCGGATCATCACGAACACCGACACCGTCACGATCAACAGCGTGGGTGTCGCGGCGAGAATCCGGGACAACAGAAAACGAAGCATGTTCGCGCTCCCTAGTTAGGACGACCGCATGGCACAACTGCGGGGGCTGCAATGGCGTTCGCGGCGCACATCGGCGGCATCGGCGGAATCCGTCAGCGACCGGCCAACGGCTCAGGCATCGCCGCGCTTCTTGCGAAGCACATCGGCCAGGAAGTCCTGCACGGCGGGCACGGCCAGCATGCCGTTGTGCGGCATGTTGTCGATCACGTCGAAGGTCACATCGACGCCCGCACGTTCGAACGAATCGCGCAGCGAGGCGAGGCGCTCCTGCCGATTGGCACCGGCAGAATTGGCGCCCGGCATGAAGTGCGGACCACCTTCCCGGTGCGTGATTTCCCACGTTTCGAGGTCGGCTTTACCAACGACCATGTGCACCGGCACGCTGCGCAGCGCGTCGAGATCCAGCGCCTTGCCGAAGCGTTGCTGCATGTCGCCAATGCCGACCCACCAGTTCTGCTGCGCGTCGAGCAGCGTGACCGAACCCGGCGCGCCGATCGACAGCGCCCACAGACGTTCCGGATGCAGATAGCCGAAGCGATTGACGAACTGACCGCCGCCCGAATAACCGAACAGCGCGAACTTGTCGAATGACGCTTCGTATTTGCGGCTGACTTCATCGACCATGCCCAACAGCACGTCGTCGTAGCGGATGTCCGCTTCGACCAGATGTTTGAAACCGCCGGGGTTGCCGTCGCCGCGCACGCCGACCGGGAACAACGGGCACAGGATCAGGCAGTCTTGCCAGCGGCCGAACTCCGCGAACGCGTCGCGATAGTTGGTGAACTGGCGGCCCGTGCCGTGCACGACAACCACCAGCTCGACGCGATTGCCCGGTTGCGTGATGGCCTTCGGCACATACAGGGCGTAGGCAAAGCGCGGATCGCCCGCGTAAGAGAAGATCGTCGTCGAACCGAGGTCGTAAAGGTTGCGGGTGCGAGCTTCAGTGCTCAGATTGGCGGCGTCGGTAGTGGTCTTGGTCATGGTTGTTGCGAGGTATTTTTCGAATCTATGAATAGGCGCGGCGGCTGGCGGGATCGGGCGCGCGGATCGGCGCCCGTGACCGCCTTACGCTTCGAGCAGCGTCGGTTCGCCTTCGAGGCGATAGCGCGTGAATACGCGGTTGAGGGCGGGCATCGGTGCCACGTCCATCTCGCCGACGGCGGGTTCCATCACGACCATCGCCACGGAGGCCGTCATCGAATGACGCACGCCTTCGCGCGGCGGGCGGCACACGGAGAACGGCGTGCCGAAATCATCGAACAGCGCCTGCTTGAGGCTGTCACGCGAAATCATCGGCGTGCTGTTGAGCAGCTTGCGCACGCGCCAGTCGCGGTAGTAGCTGTCGGCCGAGTTCTCGCACCCGGTATCGACCAGCTTCGTGCGCGCGACCGGGCTCACCCAGTGGTTCGCGTGCACGATCAGTTGATCGTCGCCGGGGTACAGCGGAAAAGCTTCGTTGGTGGTGCACTCGAAGTCGATGGCAAAGCCTTGCGCCATGCCGAGCATGATGTTGTTCGAGCAGGACTTCGGTGTGGTGGCGACGGCCTTAAGGGCGTTCGCGAACACCGGCTGATCGAGCACCTTGCGGCGAAGAATTGCCAGCGGCACGCCGAGTTGCTTGAAGTCGCGGTCCGATTCCAGATAGTTGGCGGTGATGGAAACGCCTGCGCTGTTCATGCCGCTGCGCGCCAGACCACCGGCTTCCACGAACGTCAGAAAGTCGGGGCCGTCATCACGTTGCACACGCAGCACGACACCGGTGTTCACGCAGTCGGCGCGCCAGTCCCAGTTCTGGGCGTGCAGCAGATTGCCGCTGGCCGAGCGCTCCGGCAACACGATGGCGCCGGTGCAACCGTCCTGAAGCTCTTCGCCCTCTGCGGTGGCCTGGTCGGCACGGGCTTTGGCCAGCACTTCCGTGCGGGCGTTGATCATCACGATGTCGGCGAACGACACGCCTGCGCCATCGGCAATACCGTGCATCTCGTCGAGATAGGTCGGATCGACCGTGCCGATGTGCCCTTCAAAGTGCTTGAAGAGCGCTGCGCGGGCGCTGGCGGTGTAACCCAGTTCGTCGATCGTGCGGCCGTACATGGCTGCGCTCGCGCGCACCCGGTCTTGCGCCTGCTTGCCGTACTGCACGCCCCGGTCGTAGGGGCGGCCGCTCACGGAAACGAACGGAAACTGCGAAAACTGCTGGAATGTCGTCATAGCGTGACTAAGCTCCGGAATAGCGAAACCTGTGACATCGACCCCATCGGCTGCGACGTTTGCACAGATACCGGCATGATTTAGCCAATCATATTGGCGCCAAAAACGGGAAAAAAATTATTTACGTCGGTGTTTACGCTGACCGTTCCCCGGCGCCCAACGTCGCGCGCATGAGTGCCGCAATCTCACGGCCACCGGCGTCCTCACGCGATTCCAGCGCAGCAATCACGCCGTGTTTGTCGGCATCGCTGTGGTCCTGATTGAGCTTGAGCGCCCCGTCCAGACGCGAGACTTTCATCACGACCCCTGCGATTTTCGGCAGGCGTAATGCGGTCTGTTCTGCGGGGATACCGGCGAAGGTCCACTCCCCTGCAATCGGCCCGTCGAACGTCTCGACCACGCGATCTAGGATGCGCTTGATGCCGTTGGCGTCATCGACCACCTGAATGTCGCCATACGCGTGAATCGCGGCGTAGTTCCATGTGGGGAACGTGCGCTTGTCGTCATACCAGCTCGGCGAGATATAGGTGCTGGGGCCCTGAAAGATCACCATGGCGTGGCAGCCTTGGCTCAGGTCGTCGTACTGCGTGTTGCGGCGCGACAAATGGGTGGTCAGCAACGTATTGCCGTCGGTATCGACGTCGACCAGAAACGGCAGATGCGTCGCGGTCATACCCGACCGGCCGAACGTGACGAGCGCGGCGAACGGCCAGCGGCGCATGAGTGAGCGCAACGTCTCGGGTGAGTTTTCTTGATAGGGTTCCGGGCGGTACATCAGCGATCCTGTTCCTGTAGGCAGAAGACTTGAATGAGGGGCGTGGCGGTGACGCGGGTCATGCGCTCACGCGCTGTCTGATCCATTCGGCCTGCTCCGCGAAGGCCCGGTCGCTGACGCCAGCGATCGACACGGCTTCGAGAAAGCTGTGGATCGTGCCCGGGTACACCGTCGCGCTCACGGGCACACCGGCATTGCGCAGCCGTTCGGCCATCTCGATGTTCTCGTCGTAGAGCGGATCGAGTTCGGCAATGGCGAAGCAAGCGGGCGGCAGGTTGTCGAGGCTCGCCACAATCGGGCGGCAGCGCGGGTCCGAGAGGTCGTCGCGGTGATTGATGTAGCGGTTCACGAAGCACACCATGTCGTGCGACGAGAGCGAATACTCGCCGCCTCCGAAGCGGGCAAACGAGTCGCGCCACGGAATCATGTCGAACGCGCCGTAGTTGAACACCATGCCGCGCAGCAGGCTCTCACCGGCGTCGCGCAATTGCAGCGCCGTGCCCAGCGACAGGTTGGCACCGGCGGAGTCGCCACCGATGAGCAGCGCCTGTGCGTCGAGGCCCAGCGTGTCGGCGTGGCGATGCAGCCAGCGCGTCACGTCGACAATCTCTTCGAGTGCGCGCGGGAAGCGGGCTTCCGGCGAGCGCGAGTAGTCGACGCCCACCACCGCCACGCCCGCGCGCGCGGCGTATTCACGCATCACACGGTCATGCGTATCGAGACTGAACACGACGAAGCCGCCACCGTGCAGATAGATCAACGCGGGCAACGACGCCTGCTCATGAGGGTAATAAACGCGGATGCGCACGTCGCCGTGCCTCGTAGACACAGTGCGCTCGACGGTGCGATCCATCTGCGGGCCGCCGCTTGCCCAACGGTGGCGAATCACTTCGAACGCCTCGCGCGCTTGCGCTGCGGTGCCGAGGTCCCAACGCGTGAACGCTGCGCCGTCTTCGCTTTGTAACGCCATGAAGCGCGTCATGTCGGGATCGATCGGCGAGAGTCCGGGGTCGTCTGCGGCATGAAGTAGGTGAATCTCTTTATTCATTTTCCGGTTCAGATTGTTAGTGTGGCAACAGGGCCAAATGCGGTGGCAGATGAAATGTCATGCCAATGACAACGAACCGAAAAAATTTTAGAGTTCCAAAAATCAAGTCGCCGCGTGCGCAGGGACATCCAGTAGCGAAATCGGGCCAACATCCAATGCAGAAAAGTACTCACTCCGTCGACTATCAGGATTTGCCACGGCCCGTCGCGGTCATGGTTTCCGATTTCAGCGACTCCACACTGCTCGACGCAGACCCGCCACACTCGCATCCGCGTGCGCAACTGCTCTTCGCCGTCGAAGGCGTGTACACCATCGAAACGGCCACTGGCACGTGGCTCGTGCCACCGCATCGCGCCGCGTGGATTCCCGCCGGCGTGACGCACAACTGCAACGGCCGGGGTCAGGCCATCCTCGCGTGTTCGCTCTACATCGACCCGGCAGTGTCCGCCGATCTGCCGAACACGTGCTGCATCATCGAAGTCTCCACGCTGTTGCGCAGCCTCATCTCCGAAGCCATCGACATCCCCTCGCTCTATGACCCCGAGGGCCGCGACGGGCGCGTGATGTCGTTGATCGTTGACGAGATTTGCCGGGCACCCACGGTGCCGTTGCACCTGCCGATGCCGCACGATCCGCGCTTGCTGCGCATCTGTCGCATGCTGCTCGCGGAGCCGGGCAACGATGGCGATCTCGATGACTGGGCGCGTGTCGGCAACGTCGGCCGTCGCACGCTCACGCGCCTTTTCCGCAGCGAGACGGGCATTACGTTCTCGCACTGGCGTCAGCAATTGCGGCTGATGGTGGCGCTCTCGCGTCTTGCCGCAGGCGACGCCGTCACGACCATTGCGCTGGATCTCGGCTATGAAAGCCCGAGTGCGTTCACGTCCATGTTTCGCACGGCCATGGGCCGCACACCCAAGGAATATCTCGGCGGGCTGGCACAGGCGCCGGTGGCGCGCCACGGCGCAGACTGAAAGGTCTCGCTCGCAGGCGCGCCCTGCCCCATCGTCAGAACCGGTGACGAACACCCGCCACGGTGCCGAACTGGTTCTGCCCTGCGATCACGTTCACCCCCATTCCGCCGACGCCAAGATTCGAGCCGTTGCGGTTGAGCGCGTACGACATGTTCCAGTACAGGTCGGTGCGCTTCGACAGGTAGTAGCCCAGCGCCAGCACGAACGATGTCGGGTCTTGATTCGAGCCGACGACATCCGTGTGATACACCGCGCCCGAGAGCGTCAGTGCGGGCGAGAAGTGTTGCGTGACGCCCGCCCAGTAGAGATGCGTGTGGGTTTGCGTGCTGCCGACGGTCTGTTGCAGATAGCGGTACGCCGCGTAGAGATCGGTGCTGGTCAGCTTGTAGGCGATGCCGACAATGACGCGTCGCGCCGTATCGTCGGCGGAATCGATCGAGGTGCCCTGACGCTGGTCGTACACGAGACCGACGTCGAGCGGACCGCTCTGGTACATCACGCCTGCGCCCATATCGCGCCCCACTTTCGAGTGGCCCGGTACTTGCGCACCGTTGGGGATGGTCGAGTCGTAGCCGCTGCTGTACATCGTCGAGAACGTGAGTCCGCCGAACTTGCCCGTGTACTTGACGGTGTTGTCGGTGCGCGCTGCGAGATACGGGTCGTGCGAGTAAGCGGAGTACGACGCGGCGTAGAACATCGGGTCGTAGCGAATGGAGATGTCGTAAAGCAGGTTCTGCTGACGGCCGAGCATCACTGTGCCGAAGGCGCCGCTCAGGCCGACGAACGACTTACGGCCGAACTCGCGCCCGCTTTGCCCCGAGACACCCGTGTTAGCGCTGAAGCCGTTTTCCAGCACGAAGATCGCTTTGTAGCCGCCGCCGAGGTCTTCGGTGCCGCGAATGCCCCAGCGCGAGCCGGCCATATTGCCCGAGGTTTCTCGCACGAGGGTGGTCTTGCTACCGTTCGCGCCGGGAACGTTCGTGAGCGCTTCGATACCAAGGTCAACGATCCCGTACAGCGTGACATTCGATTGCGCATGTGCGCCGGAAATGAGTGCAGCCAGCGTGCCCACGGCGACGCCAAGCCGGCAAAAGTGATGTTTCATGTCGGTCTTCTCTGTAAGTGAAAAATCAAACTCTCGCGACGCCCGCACTTGTGATTCGCACGATGGCTTTTTCGATAAAAACTCGCGAGAGCGTGGCTCATGAAGCGTTGCTCGACTGCTCGCTGCGACACTTCCGGAACTGATGGTAGGGGGCTGTTTTTTTGATCGCCCCGCCTACGAGGTCATCAAATCTCGAAATCGGGCCACACTTGAAATCACGGCTTTTTCCAGATTTTTGGCGACCGAATGCACCACCGTTGGCCTTCGACGTTGGTTTAATTTAGGGATGCGACTTAATTCAAATGGCCGAACGAATCCCGCCTGCGGCGTGGGTAACGCGCGCGGGTTTCGGAACAAACCAATGGGTGGGTTCTCTAGCGTTCGGCTAGTGGTTTGATGTCTTCTCTAACCATTCGAGAACCCTATGAGGGTGTTGCTGACATTGACGCCGATGTCTTCGACGCAGTAGCCGCCCTCCAGAACGAAGAGCGTGCTTCGGGCGATTTTCGAGATCGCACAGCCGATGCTCAAATAGTCTTCACTCTCCATCGTGAATCGACTGATCGGGTCTTTCTTGAAGGTATCGACACCCAGCGAGATCACCACGGCATCGGGGGCGTATGCCGCGATACGGTCACATGCGTGGGTGAGTGCGGCACGATAGTCGGCCCAGCCTGTGCCGTGCGGCAGCGGCAGATTCAACGTGTAGCCGAGGCCATCGCCGATGCCGCGCTCGTGCGCGTGGCCATAGAAGTACGGATACGACTTGTCGGTATCGCCGTGAATCGAAACAAAGAGCACGTCGTCGCGCGCTTCGAAGATGCTCTGTGTTCCGTTACCGTGGTGGTAGTCGATATCGAGAATCGCCACGCGTGACGCACCGCTATCGATGAAGCCCTGCGCGGCGAGCGCCGCGTTGTTGAGATAGCAGTAGCCACCCATCGCTTCGCGCGACGCGTGATGACCCGGCGGACGACACAGCGCGAACGCGCTCAATGCCCCTTGCGCAACGACGCGCATGGCAGAGAGCGCCACATCGGCGCTGGTGCGTGCGGCTTCCCACGTACCCGGCGTGATGGCAGCGAAGGCGTCGGCGGCGTAGAAGCCCAGCTTGCCTTCGATATGAGCGGGCTCGATATCCGACGTTGCGCCACGAGCGGGCCACACCAGTGGCAACGCGTGATGGGTGCGTCCGTCTTCTTGCCAGATACGCCATGCGTTTTCGAGAAAGCGAACGTAGCGCTCGCTGTGCACGGTCATGTAAGCGCGGCTGTCATGGCGTTCGGCGAGTTGGCATTCGCCAAGCGCGGCGGCGCGAATCGATGCGAGAACGTTGGCCGCGCGCGCGGGAGATTCCACGCTGGGGTGTTGCTCGCCGTTCACCCATTCGGTGCCTTGGTGAGTCAGATGTGCGTCGCTGTAGAGGGTGAGCATGCGTGGCTGAACTGATGCGAAAGGACGAAAACGATTGAATCGGACAGGCATCAGTATGTGGATCGGGACTTGAAATTGCTTTGCTTTTCTTTTTGTCTGACTTAGATTTTTTGTAAAAATCGACTCATCGGCGAGACAAATGAAAAACAATCGACTCTATTCCGAGCTGGATGCCACGGACCGGCAGATTCTGAGCCGTTTGCAGGAGGACGGCAGCGTCTCTACGGCGCAACTTGCCGATGCGCTGTCGCTGAGCGTGACGCCGTGCTGGCGACGACTCAGGAAGCTTGAGGACGAAGGATTCATTACCGGCTTTCAGGCCAATCTCGATCGACGCCGGATGGGATTCGGTTTGCTGGGCTTCGTACAGATCGATTTCGACATTCATACCGATCACGACGCACCCGCGCAGTTCGAGCTGGCGATTCAGCAATGCCCGGAGGTCCTGTCGTGTCACAAGGTGACAGGACAAGCCGATTACATGTTGATGGTGGTGAGTGAAGATCTCGACGCGTATGGCGTCTTTGTCGATACCGTGTTGAAGATGCTGCCGGGCGTGACGGGCATTCACTCCACGCTGTCGTTGAAGGAAGTGAAAGCGTCGAGCCGTGTGCCGGTGCGGTGAGGGATCGGGTGATGTGCTGATTCCGCGATGTGCTGATTCCGTGATGCGTTGTTTCGTCGATTTGACGATTTGATGCGACGGAAATGACACTGCCCGCAGCGGAGTGCGGGCAGTGGTTATGGCAGGTTTAACTGCGGGACGTGCTACGTATCAGGACAGCGATTCGATGTGCGTCGAATGCGCGTAGGCCTGACCGAAGCGGTTGGCGAGGAAGTCCGGCAGTGCAATCTGCTCCTGACGAATAAAGCCACGCTGCGGTAGCTTTTCCGCGAAGAACAGATCGACCGCAGCGCACACTGCCGATGCCGTCGTGATTTGAATGGCGCTCGCGCTATGTCCGTTGTTACGTTCCGCGAAGATCTTGCGGGCGAACACTTCCTGCGTGAGCACACCATTGCGCAGACCACTCACGACGACGAACACCAGCACCACGTCTTGCAGCGTGCTCGGCACGGCGCGCTTGAGCAGCGTCTTGAGCGTTTCCTGATCGTCTTTCAGGCGCAACTCGCTGAGCAACACCTTCATCAAAGCGCCATGCCCCGGGTAACGCACCGACTTGTAGTCGAGATCGCGCACACGGCCGGCGAGCGTTTCGCAAAGCGTGCCGAGCCCGCCGGAGGTGTTGAAGGCTTCGTACTCGACGCCATCGAGCGAGAAATGTTCGAGGTCTTCGAGCGGCTGCACGGTGATCGACGCGCCATCGCGAATGGCTTCACACGGCTGACAGTATTCATTGATGAGACCGTCCACACTCCACGTCAGGTTGTACTTCAGCGAGTTGGTCGGGAAAGCGGGCAGCGCACCGACACGCATCTTCACCACTTCGACCTGATCGAAGGCGGCGGCAAGATGATGCGCGGCGATCGAGATGAAGCCGGGGGCCAGGCCGCATTGCGGCATGAGCGCGGTGCTGGCGCCTTCGGCAAGTTGGGCGATCGCGTGCGTGGCGGCGACGTCTTCGGTCAGATCGAAGTAATGGCAGCCGGCGGCGACAGCTGCCGTCGCGGCACTGGTGGCCATGGTGTAGGGCAACGCATTGATCACCGCATCGTAGCCCGCGATTGCCTTTTGCAACGTGCCTGTATCGCTGTCGGTGAGCTCATACACGGCGTCGGCATTCTCTCGTACGTGGGCAAGCGCCTGTGCGCTGCGGTCGAACACGCTCACGTGATAGTCACCGCTGTCGCGCAACAGACGAGCAATGGTTTGGCCAATGTGGCCAGCGCCAAGCAAGGCAATCTTTTTCATGGTTTTTCCCCTGGTTAGTGGTGATAGATGCGGTGCGATGGCAGCAAGACGGACACCGCGCAAAGGCCCGTGTGGCGGGGCTTTCACGCTGGCGTACGTCTCGCGCCGCTGCATCGATTCTAAGCAGGGGTGCTGATGAAATGTAGCGTGATTTCGTCGCAAGTTCGGCAATTACTGACGTAATGACGAGTTTGTTTGGCGAAATGTATTGGATTGCGGAAAAGGAGGGCTTGCTGGGGAGTTTGCGGGGTAAATGATCGGGACGTAACAGAGCACGTCGCCCTATACCGCATCGCTAGATCGGATTGGGACGAAATTTGCCGGACGAGTCGGCACACGGTGGATTGAGAGAGCGATGGCCCCGATTTCTAATGGGTCTTGATGACAGGGCCAGTGCAGGGTGCGGAAAAGCGCGCCGGAGAAGATCGCACGATTGATCACTTATACGTGCCCTACATGTCATCCGCATGAAACGGGGCCAGAACGGTTTGTCTTCGTTTTGCTCGTTGCAACATGGACACATCCTGCGTGAAATTTCATCTGCACACCTACAGATTCCGGGACAGCTTCGATATAGTTCGGCCCGAACCCACGGGGCGCCTGATGTCAGGCGAAGGGGTTCGCAACATTTCAAAGCTATCGAACAAGGAATCGACCGATGAAAAAGACGCATTTGGCTGCGGCGCTGTGTGCCCTCCTCGCTGCCGGCGCAGCGCAAGCTCAAAGCAACGTCACCCTTTATGGTGTGCTCGACGGCGGTCTCGCCTATGTCAACAACGTGGGCGGCAACAAGAACACCAGCACGGCAGACGGCCTGCAATCGGGTAACCGCTGGGGCCTGAAGGGCTCGGAAGATCTGGGCGGCGGTCTGTCGGCCGTCTTCACCCTCGAAAACGGCTTCAACCTGATGAACGGCACGCTCGGCCAAAGCAGCCGTGAATTCGGCCGTCAAGCTTTCGTCGGTCTGTCGAGCAAGTCGCTCGGCACGGTCACCATCGGTCGCCAGTACGACTCCGTGGTCGACTACGTGAGCGGCCTGACCTCGGCGAAGCAGTTCGCCACCAAGCTCGGCGCGCACGTGGGTGACGTCGACAACCTGTACAACTCGTTCCGCCTCAACAACTCGATCAAGTACTCGAGCGCCAACTACGCCGGCTTCACGTTCGGCGGCCTGTACAGCTTCTCGAATCAAGCCAGCACGGGCACCAACGGCACCGGCTTCGCCAACAACCGTGCCTTCAGCCTGGGCGCCGCCTACGCGAACGGCCCGATCAAGTTCGGCATCGGCTACCTCGAAGTCAGCACCCCGTCGAGCGCGGGCAACACCGGTGGCGCCGTCACGGGCGACTACAGCGGCGACTTCTACACGACCCGCGTCGGCACGACGTCCTACGGCGTGGACAAGCAGCGCGTGCTCGCCACGGGCGGCAGCTACAACTTCGGCCCGGCAACGGTCGGCGTGGTGTACAGCAACACCCAGATCAAGTATCTGAGCGGCACCGGCGCCCGTGTGTCGAACTACGAACTGAACGGTACGTACAACCTGTCGCCGACGCTGCTGCTCGGCCTCGCCTACACGTACACCGACGCCAGCACGCGTAGCCCGGCCCTCGCCAACCTGAGCCCGAAGTACCACCAGGTCAACGCCGCCGTGGACTACCTGCTCTCGCGTCGTAGCGACGTGTACCTGGTCGGTATCTATCAGAAGGCTGCCGGTGACGCGACCGCCGCTTCGATCAACGGCGCAGGCGGTGCTTCGAGCACGAAGTCGCAAGCAGCCGTCGTCGCAGGCCTGCGCCACAAGTTCTAAGCCTTCGTCTTCGCGAGACGTGTAGTACCTCGTTTGAGTGCTCCAGTATTAAGGGAGGCCCCACAAGGGCCTCCCTTTTTTCATGGGTCGCGCGCATGCACCTTTCTTGAAATCGGAAATCTTGCCAATATGGCAGTGATCTCGCCGGCCGCCGACGCGATCCCCCCCAACGAGAAGAGAGGAGCACACCCATGACGTTGACCAAGCAACGCAAATCCGTCGTACTGCCGAGCATGATGGCCGCCGCACTGGCGTTGACCGCAGGCAGCCACGCATTCGCGGCAGATACCACCACGGCCAAGCGCGCGCCGCGCATTCTGGTGCTCGCCACCGGCGGCACCATCGCTAGTACCGGCGACGCGCGCTCGGCCATCGGCTACAACGCGGGCGGCGTGACCGGCGAGCAACTCACCGCGAGCGTGCCCGGGCTCGACAAGCTGGCATCGATCAAGGCCGAACAGATCTCGAACATCGGCTCGCAGGACATGAACAGCAAGGTCTGGTATCAACTGGCTGCGCGCATCAAGCAAGCCTTCGACCGCGACGAAGCGGACGGCATCGTGGTCACCCACGGCACCGACACCATGGAAGAGACCGCCTTCTTCCTCGACAACGTGCTCGCCACCAGCAAGCCGGTGGTGCTGGTCGGGTCGATGCGTCCGAGTACCGCCGTGAGTGCCGACGGTCCGGGCAATCTTTACGAAGCCGTGGAAGTCGCCGCCAGCCCGCAGTCGCAGAACCGGGGCGTCCTCGTCGTGATGAACGACACGATTCATGGGCCGCGCTGGGTTACGAAGACCAACACGACGTCGGTGCAGACGTTCCATAACCCGAACGCGGCACCGGTCGGCTATGTCGATCCGGCGTCGATTCGCTATCTGGCGCCAGCGCCCGCAGGCCGGAAGAAGGCCCTTGAGGTGCCCAGCGGTGGTCTGCCCCGTGTCGAGATCGTCTATGCCCACGCCGATATGGACGCCGTGCAGATCGACGACGCCGTGCGGCACAACGCGAAGGGGATCGTGCTGGCAGGTGTCGGCGACGGCAATGCGTCTCAGGCGGCACTCGACGCGCTGGAAGCCGCAGCGCGTAAGGGCGTCGTAGTCGTGCGTTCGTCGCGCGTCGGCAGTGGCTTCGTCAACCGGAACGTCGAAGTGTCGGACGACAAGACCGGTTTCGTCGTCTCTTACGATCTGAACCCGCAAAAAGCACGCGTGCTCACCCAGTTGCTGATCGGCAACGGGGTGACGGCGGCAGATAAGGTGCAGAAGGCATTTGACGTGACGTACTGAGGCGGTTGCAGCGGCTGAAGGCGGTCTAGGGCGGCTGATGGAAGTTGTCAGTTGCTGTCGGCTGTTGATGAGATAAAGGGCGGGTTGCCATGATTGGCAGCCTGCCCTTTTTGTTGTTTGTCGAGATGACAGGCTCGCGTCGCCTCAATTCCGGAGACTATGCGTGAACTAAGTCAACGGCGGCACACTTCGCGTGTTCTAAAGTGAATCGAGGCCTCCCGGCATGGCGCGCGGGAGCGTCCACACGACAGGTGCATGCATGAACACAAACACAAACGTACACAAAGCCCTCGCCAAGGTGCCGGAAGTCACGCTCATGTTCTGGGTGGTGAAGATTGCCGCGACGACCTTGGGCGAGACAGGCGGCGACGCCGTCTCTATGTCGATGAACCTTGGCTATCTCGTCGCCACGGCGATCTTTGCCGTGGTCTTCGCCATCCTGGTGTCGGCACAGATCCGGGCGAAGTCGTTTCACCCGGCGCTGTATTGGGCCACGATCATCGCCACGACGACCGTCGGGACGACGCTGGCGGACTTCGCCGATCGCTCCCTAGGGATCGGGTACGCCGGTGGGTCGGCGATCCTTCTGGCGCTGCTGCTGGGTTCGCTGTGGGTCTGGCACCGGACGATGGGTTCGGTGTCTGTCAACGCGGTCGATTCGCCCAAGGCGGAAGTGTTCTATTGGGTCACGATCATGTTCTCGCAGACCCTCGGCACGGCGCTTGGCGACTGGACGGCGGACACCGCCGGGCTCGGCTATACCGGTGCTGCCGTTGTCTTCGGCGCGTTGCTGCTGATTCTTGTAGGGATGTACTTCTGGACCCGAACGTCGCGCGTCTTTCTCTTCTGGGCGGCGTTCATTCTGACGCGACCGCTGGGCGCAGTCGTCGGCGACTTTCTGGATAAACCGATCAGCGCAGGCGGTCTCGCACTGAGCCGGTATTCGGCATCCTTCGCCTTGCTGGCGTTTATTCTGACCAGCTTGCTGCTTGTGCGGCAGCGCGCTGCGGCGAAAGCGCATTAGCGTTTTGCCGCAGCTTGCAGTTCACGCGGGCAACGAATCGCCCGCGTGCAGTCTTCAATGCGCTTGTGACGCCGACTTGGCGATCACTCCACAGTCACCGACTTCGCCAGATTGCGCGGCTTGTCGACGTCGGTGCCGCGTGCGCACGCGGTGTGATACGCGAGCAATTGCAGAGGCACGGTGTGCAGGATCGGCGAGAGCTGGCCATAGTGCTCCGGCATGCGGATCACGTGGATGCCCTCGGCATTCGAAATTTGCGTGTCCGAATCGGCAAACACGTACAACTGGCCGCCACGCGCACGCACTTCCTGCATGTTCGACTTGAGCTTCTCGACCAGCGCGTCGTGCGGCGCCACCGTGACCACCGGCATCTGATCCGTCACCAGTGCCAGCGGGCCGTGCTTCAACTCGCCAGCCGGGTACGCTTCCGCGTGGATGTACGAAATTTCCTTGAGCTTGAGCGCGCCTTCCAAAGCAATCGGATAGTGCAAACCACGGCCCAAGAACAGCGCATTCTCGCGACGCGCAAAATCTTCAGCCCACGCAATAATCTGCGGCTCCAGCGCCAGCACGCTATGCAGCGCCGCCGGCAGGTGGCGCAGTTGCGTCAGATATTCAGCCTCTTGCGCTTCCGTCAGACGGCCGCGCAGCTTGGCAATCGTCAACGTGAGCAGGAAGAGTGCCGTCAACTGCGTCGTGAATGCCTTGGTCGACGCCACACCGATCTCGGTGCCCGCACGCGTGAGGTAATGCAGCGCCGTCTGACGCACCATCGCACTCGTCCCCACGTTACAGATCGCAAGCGTGTTCGTCATGCCCAGCGACTGCGCGTGTTGCAGCGCCGCCATCGTGTCGGCCGTCTCCCCCGACTGCGAGATGGTGACCACCAGCGTCTTCGGATTCGGCACACTATCGCGATAGCGATATTCGCTCGCGACTTCGACCTGCGTCGGAATCTGTGCCAGCGATTCAAGCCAGTACTTGGCCGTCATGCCCGAGTAATAGCTCGTGCCGCACGCGAGAATCAGAATCGAGTCGATGTTGCTCAGCACTGCCTCAGCCTTCTCGCCGAACAGCGTCGGCGAGATGCCTTCCACGCCTTCCATCGTGTCGCCGATGGCGCGCGGCTGCTCGAAGATTTCCTTCTGCATGTAGTGCCGGTACGGACCCAACTCCACAGCACCCGAATAAGCTTGCACGGTGCGAACTTCGCGCTCGACGGCGACGTCGTTGCGGTCGACGATCTTCACGCCTTCCAGCGTGAGCTCGACCACATCACCTTCTTCCAGATAGATGAACTGGTCGGTCGTGCCAGCCAGTGCCAGTGCATCGGAAGCGAGGAAGTTCTCGCCATCGCCCACACCCACCACGAGCGGTGACCCGGCGCGCGTGCCGATGACACGATGCGGTTCCTGTTTGCGGAATACCGCGATGGCGTATGCGCCATGCAAGCGGCGCTTCGCCAGTTGCACGGCGTGATACAGATCACCTGCCGCGCCGTTTGCCAGCAAATGATGGATCAGATGGGCAATGACTTCCGTGTCAGTTTGCGACACGAATTCGTAACCCAGACCGCGCAACTCGTCACGCAGGCTTTCGTGGTTCTCGATGATGCCGTTGTGCACCAGCGCCACGTCGTCGCGCGAGAAGATCGGATGCGCATTGTTCGTGACCGGCGCACCATGCGTTGCCCAACGGGTATGTGCAATACCGATCTCGCCCGACAGGTGCGTCTGATTGACCTGCGCTTCGAGATCGGCCACGCGCGACACGCTGCGTGCACGCTGCGGCACGCCATCCTGCAAGACCGCCACGCCGCAGGAGTCATAGCCGCGATACTCCAGACGGCGCAATCCCTCGACCAGCACCGGTACTACATTACGTCGCGCTACCGCGCCGACAATGCCGCACATATTCGCTTTCCTTACGCCAGAATTCCTGGCCCATTCAATTCGTATGATTCACCGGCGTGCGCTACTGCCTCGTGCGCCAGCACATGACTGCCGATTTTACTGCTTCTGCTTGCGCGGGCGGACGTAACCGTCTTTTGCCACCTGCGTCTTGCCGTTCATGACCAGCGCATTTTCGGGGGTGTCTTTCCACACCGTCGTGCCCGCGGCAATGGTCGTGCCGCGACGCACCGTCACGGGCGCCACCAGTTGCGTGTCCGAGCCAATGAAGACGTCGTCCTCGATCACCGTGCGATGTTTGTTGGCCCCGTCGTAGTTGCAGGTGATGGTGCCCGCGCCGATATTCACCCGCGCACCGACGGTCGAATCGCCCACGTACGCCAGATGATTCGCCTTCGAACCCTTCGCGAGGGTGGCATTCTTCACCTCGACGAAGTTGCCGATGTGCACCTCGTCGGCCAGATCGGCACCCGGACGCAAACGGGCATATGGCCCGACATGCGCGTCGGCGCCGACCACGGCACCATCGAGATGGCTGAACGCCTCGATACGCGTACCGGCGCCGATGGTCGAATTGCGAATCACGCAATTCGGGCCAATCGTCGCCCCGTCGCCGATCGAGACCTTGCCTTCGAACACACAGTTCACATCGATCGACACGTCGGTGCCGCAAGCGATTTCGCCGCGCAGGTCGAAGCGATTCGGATCGATGAGCGTGACACCGGCCGCCAACAAGACACCGGCTGCGTTGCGTTGATAATCGCGCTCCAGTTCTGCAAGCTGCGCCTTGTCGTTGACACCATTGGGCTCCCACGCGAAAGCCGGCTGCGTGGTCACCACCGGCACGCCATCGGCCACCGCACAAGCAATGACATCGGTGAGGTAGTACTCGCCCTGTGCATTCTGGTTCTTCAGCCCGCCCAGCCAGCCCTTGAGCTGACGCGTCGGCGCGACGAGAATGCCGGTGTTGATCTCGCGAATGGCGCGCTCGGCATCGTTAGCGTCCTTCTGTTCCACGATGCGCAGCACATTGCCCGCGGCATCGCGCACGATCCGGCCATAGCCGGCCGGGTTGTCCAGATCGACCGTCAGCACGCCCAGCTTGTCGCTACCCGCTGCATCGAGCAGACCCCGCAAGGTCTCGGCGCGCGTGAGCGGCACGTCGCCATAAAGCACCAGCGTCGGCACGGTTTCATCGAGCAGCGCCACGGCCTGTTGCACGGCATGACCGGTGCCCAGTTGCTGAGCCTGTTCAGCGAAATGCACATCGTCGGCAGCCACGGCGTCACGCACCGCATCGCCACCGTGACCAACCACCACGATCAGTTTGCCCGGCGAAAGCGTGCGTGCCGTCTCGATCACATGCGAGAGCAGCGGGCGGCCAGCCAGCGGTTGCAGTACTTTGGGCAGCCTGGAGCGCATGCGCTTACCCATGCCGGCCGCGAGAATCACAATATTCATGGCGAGGTGACGTGTCGAAAAATCAAAAGTCTTCTATGAAATGCTTGTCATGAGCATCGGAAAACACGACGCGCACGCTGAACTAGCGCATTTGCGGATCAGACAATTCAGGCGAATCAGGTAATTCAGTCGTCGAACTGGGCGATGCGGATGATGCCGGCGTCGTTCTCGTCGCCGCACGGCACTTCATCGAAAGCCGTATCGCCGAGCGGATCGGGCTGCCCCGTCGCACGCAGATTCTTGAAGTCGTGAATGCCCGCGTCCATCAGATGCGACGGAATCACGTTCGAGAGCGAGCTGAAAATCGACTTGATGCGGCCCGGGTGCTGCTTTTCCCATTGGCGAATCAGCGCCTTCATCTCGCCACGCTTCAGGTTCGGCTGGCTGCCGCACAGCGTGCACGGAATGATCGGGAACTGCTTGTACTCGGCGTAGCGCTCCAGATCCGACTCACGCACGTACGCGAGCGGACGGATCACCACGTTCTTGCCGTCATCCGATTGCAGCTTTGGCGGCATGCCCTTGAGCTTGCCACCGTAGAACATGTTCAGGAACAGCGTCTCGATGATGTCGTCGCGATGATGGCCCAGCGCAATCTTGGTCGCGCCGAGTTCGCCCGCCACGCGGTACAAAATGCCCCGGCGCAGGCGCGAACACAGCGAGCACGTCGTCTTGCCCTCGGGCACCACGCGCTTGACGATGGAGTACGTGTCCTGATTCTCGATATGGAAATCCACGCCGATGGCGCGGAAATAATCGGGCAGTACATGCTCCGGGAAACCCGGCTGCTTCTGATCGAGGTTCACCGCGACAATGGAGAAGTCGATCGGCGCGCGCTCGCGCAGCTTGAGCAGAATGTCGAGCATGGCGTAGCTGTCTTTGCCGCCGGACATGCACACCATCACGCGATCGCCCTGCTCGATCATGTTGTAGTCGCCGATGGCCTGCCCCGTCAGACGGAACAGTCGCTTTTCGAGCTTGTTGTTCTCGAACGCGAGCTTCTGGGCCTTCTTGACGCTATCGACGGCAACATTACCGGTCGCGGCCGAGGTGGCACCGGTCTCGGAAATCACGGCACTCATCTCAGGCACCCTTCATCTTGAACACCTCGATGCCCACCGAGTGGCAATCAGGGTAGACATCGGGCTTCTCGGTCGACACGCCCACGGCACGCACGCGCGGGTGGGCCAGCAGGGCTTCCGCCACGTCGTCGCAAAGGGTTTCCTGCAAATGGATGTGGCCTTGTCCCACGCGCTTGGCGATGGTCTCGCGCATGAAGTCGTAGTCGACCACTTCGTCGAGCTTGTCGGCCACGGGCGTGCTGTCGGCGAGCGGCACGAACAACTGCACGTTGATCAGCACACGCTGCTCGCCACGCTTCTCGTGATCGTGAACGCCGATATTGATGAACACTTCATAGTCGCGCAGGAACATGCGACGGCAGTCCATCAGGCGGGGGTGGGAAAGAGCGCTATGCATTTTGAAAACTCGTAATGACAATCAACGAGACCGGTCGGCGGCGGCCGGCTCGGTCAGAAATTTTACGTCCCGCGACGAGGCGGCGAGATGCTGGCCGCCATCGACATACAGTACGGTGCCGGTCACCGCCGGTGCATCTGCCAGATACGCCACCGCCTGCGCGATGTCCTCCGGCGTCGACGATGCCCCCAACGGCGTGGCGGCATGCGCGGCGGCAAAACCTGCCGGGGTCTGATCGACAGACAGCAGCGTCACGCCCGGTGCCACGCCGACCACGCGAAGGCGGGGCGCAAACGCCTGCGCCAGCAACGTGGTGGCGACGTCGAGCGCCGCCTTCGACAACGTGTACGACAGGTAATCGGGGTTCGGATTCGCCAACTTCTGGTCGAGCAAATTGACGATCACGCCACGTCCCGTCTCGCCCAATGCCGCGTACATCTCGCGCGCCAGCACCAACGGCGCCCCCACGTTCACGCGCATGTGGCGCTCAAGGGCGTTATAGCCGAAATCTGCGGCGCCATCGTACTCGAAGCGCGAGGCGTTATTGACCAGGCAACTTGGCACACCCAGCGCGTCCGTACAGCGGCCGATAAGGCCCGCCGTGGCGGCCTCGTCGGCCAGCGAGGCCTGCAACGCCACCGCACGACGGCCCAGCGCCTCGATGGCCGCGACCGTTTCAAGCGCTTCGTCCTGCGAGCGCTCGTAATGTACGGCGACGTCCCACCCCATGCCGGCAAGCCGCAGCGCAATGGCGCGGCCGATACGGCGCGCGCCGCCCGTGACGAGCGCCACGCGCGGCACGGCAGGCGTGCGCGCGTTGGCGTCGCTGGCGGCGGGCGTGGAGCGTGGCGTGGGTGCAACGGTCATGCGTCGGTTTCCTGTCAGGGGGCCGGGAAATCAGGGTTATTCGGGCGCGTTCGGGGCCAACCGCAGGCCCCCGTGTCCGGCAGCATTCTGCGAAGCGCCTTGTCAGGCAACGGTCGCGGGTGCGCCATCCTGCGGGCGGACGGGCGGCAAACCGGCCGCAAATCAACTGTTTACGGGGCCTCGCGCCAGATGACAACGCACGGCAGATAGTCTGCGCCGACTCCGTTACAATGCCGGCATGAATCAGGCCGCACCGAAACCCCATAGTTTACCCGTTCCAGAGGCTGACGCGCTCGAACACTCGCGCCGCCTCACGGCCCATCTCGCCGACGCGATCGACGCGGCCGGCGGCTGGCTGCCGTTTGACCGCTTCATGGAACTCGCCCTCTACGCGCCCGGACTCGGCTATTACGCCGCCGGTGCCGCCAAATTCGGGCGTCTGGCCGCCGATGGCAGCGACTTCGTCACCGCGCCGGAACTCACGCCGTTCTTCGCCGGAACCATCGCACGTCAGATCGGGGAAATCGTCGAACAGACGGGTGACGCCGAGGTGCTCGAATTCGGTGCCGGCTCGGGACGGCTTGCCGCCGACATCCTGCTTGCGCTCGACGCGCAAGGCACGCCCTGCGAGCGCTACTCGATCATGGAGCTCTCCGGTGAGCTCCGGGCCCGCCAGCGCGCCACGATCGAACGGCTTGCCCCGCACCTGCTCGACAAGGTGACCTGGCTCGACTATCTGCCCGACGCCTTCAAGGGCGTGATGCTCGGCAACGAAGTGCTCGACGCCATGCCCGTGCGCCTGTGGGCGCGCCGCCCGGACGCCGGCGGCCAGCCGGTCTGGTTCGAACGCGGAGTCACGATGACGGCGGACGGCTTCGCATGGGAAGAACGTCTGCACGACGGCGCGGTGCCTGAAGCACTGGCTGCGCTCGACGATCTGCCGCCCACGCAGGAATACCTGACGGAAACGCACGAAGCCGCGTCGGCCTTCGTGCGCAGCGTGGCGCCGCTGCTCGCCCGGGGCGTGCTGCTGCTCATCGATTACGGTTTCCCGGCGCGCGAGTATTACCATCCGCAGCGCGCGCAAGGCACGCTGATGTGCCACTACCGCCATCACGCGCACGACGATCCGTTCTATTACCCCGGCTTGCAGGACATCACCGCGCACGTGGAGTTTTCCGGCATTGCCGATGCGGGCGTGGAAGCCGGCCTTGATCTGCTGGGCTTCACCTCGCAGGCGCGGTTCCTGATGAATGCGGGCATCGTCGATCTGATGAGTGCGCTCGATCCGACCGACCCGGCGACGTTCCTGCCCGCGGCCAACGCCGCCCAGAAACTCCTGTCGGAAGCGGAAATGGGCGAGCTCTTCAAGGTGATCGCCTTCGGGCGCGGCATGGACGAATGGGCCGGGCTCATCGGCTTTGCGACCAGCGACCGCAGTCACGCCCTCTGACCGCTTTTCTTTCCTGACAAGGCCCCGCCGATGTTTCGCTGGATGTTCACGATCTTCATCGCGGTCTGCATCCTCTCGGCAGCCTCGCCCTGGCTGTCGAAGCTCGGCATCGGCCGGCTGCCCGGCGACGTGCGGTTCCGCTGGCGCGGCCGGGAGATGGTCTTCCCGTTCGCTTCGACCGTCGTGCTTTCGCTCGTCTTCAATCTGCTGATTCGCCTGCTTTGACCGTCGGCCCGGCTGCAACACGTGTTGCAGCCCCATTCGACCGACTTCCCTCGCCGTTCTGAATCCTCGCAACGCCCGGTGTATCAGGGTGCGCACGCCTGCGCGTGTCGCACTGCCCGCCTGTGCCTGCTTAACCCCATTCCATCTAGGGTTAACAAGCATTTGATCATTTGTTGCAAAAAAATTACCATGAAACAAATGATTCAGTCGTGAATCACGGTGAGACCTTTTCAGGAGCAGGGCATGATCAAGATGCAGACCAAGGTGCGATTGACCGGGGCGATGCTGGGCGTGGCGATGGTGATCGGTACCGCGTCGGGCGCAGCACAAGCGCAGAGCACATCGGAGACGCTGCAAAAGATCGAGACCAGCGGGGTGATTTCGATCGGCCATCGTGAGTCGTCGATTCCGTTCTCGTACTACGACAACAATCACAACGTCATCGGTTACTCGCAAGACCTCTGCAACAAGGTCGTCGATGCGGTGAAGGCCAAGCTCAAGAAGCCCGATCTGCAAGTGCGCTTCATTCCCGTGACGTCGCAGAACCGCATTGCGCTCGTGCAGAACGGCACGGTCGATATCGAGTGCGGCGTGACGACCAACTTGAAAGCACGTCAGGCACAGGTCAACTTCTCGGACACGTTCTTCGTCGCCGGCACGCGCCTGCTGGTGAACAAGAATTCGGGCGTCAAAGACTTCCCGGATCTCGCCGGCAAGGCGGTCGTGACCAATGCCGGCACGACGTCGGAGCGCATCCTCAACAAGATGAACAACGACAAGAAGATGAACATGAGCGTGATCGCGGGCAAGGATTACGGCGAGTCGTTCATCATGCTGCAAGGCGGTCGCGTTCAGGGCTTCATGATGGACGACGTGCTGCTCGCGGGCGCCCGCACCATGGGCCGCAACCCCGATGACTGGATCGTGACCGGCACGCCGCAGTCGTTTGAAGCTTATGGTTTCATGATGAAACACGGCGACACGGTGTTCAAAAAGCTCGTGGATGACACGCTCTCGGGCGTCATGAAGAGCGGCGAGATCAACGCGATGTACAAGAAGTGGTTCGAATCGCCGGTGCCGCCGAAGAACATCAACTTCAACTTCCCGATGAGCGAGCAGCTCAAGCAGCTCTACGCGAACCCGAACGATCAGGCGTTCGAGTAATCGCTGCGGGGGATGTTGTTGGCAAGTGTGGATTGGACAAAATGCCGAAATCCGTAACTTGAGTAGCAAAGCGAGCGAGAGGAGGAAGCCGCCATCATGGCGGCTTTTTCTTTTCCCCCAACGCTCATGCACCCTTCATCCAGTTGGTCACGCGCCAGAAGCTATTCAGTCCCGGCCTGCGCGTCAGACGCGGCGAATCGCCCGGCTCACGCCGAAACGGCTTCCGTCACAGGCTTGGCTGTCGCTGCAATGCGCTCAGCGCGAAACGTCGATGCCGCGAATTCCATGCGATATTCGCTGCCCCGGACATTGCGCGGTTACTACAACTTCTCCGTCGCCTTCCTCTCGGCCCAGAAGCAATGTCCGAGCATGGCGCAGGCCGACGCAAGATTTCTTCCCAAGCTGATCGAGTCCGAGGCGGCCCATCAGTCCGGCATGCGGATATCGCAGCACCGGTCCCCCGACGATTTGGTGACGTATCTTTTGCAGCGATGCCGATTGCCAGAAGCGCAGGGCCGCGAGCAGGGCATCGTCAACATGGGGCCCGACGGCATCCATTTCGCGGCCTTCGATCTGGCCATTCGTGACGGTCAGCCGTCCGTGATTCTTATCGAGTCGGGATCGATGAATGATGAGGGCGGTTCAACGCTTGCCTTCCGTTTGTGTCAGGCGATGACACTGCACGCACCCACCGGGCACGATTGGCCCGATCGCGCGTTGTTGATCCTCGAAACCCGAATGCAACAGAGTTCGGTCGACTGTGGCATGTTCAGCCTGATGACCTGCAAAGCGATGTTCAAGGAAGCGAGCACCTTCGAATCGCTTCACTCACGTTTGCGTGCCGGAGAATTCGACGACGCAGCGTTTCACCACTTTCCTTTCGACAAGACCGACGATCTGCTGCCGCCGTCGATCATGCGGCACACGCAATCAAAGCGACGTCTGGCGGGCTATGCAGAGCGGCATAGCAGGAACGCAGATGCGGAGGGTGCAGAGATACGAAGACTCGCTCGCCGTCAGAAAGGGCTCACCTTCGACCGCGAGAATCGAAGCTACAGTGTCTCGATTGAATTCGAACGGATCAAAGCCGCAGGGCGGGCGCTGCCGTCCTCGCTGGAATCGCTGGAAGATACGTTCTTGCAGAGCTAGTGCGATCAGGCGTCCTGCGCAGCCCCGAGGCCTGCGGCTTCAACCGCTTCGATGCGTGCTGCCTGAACCGCTTCGCGAATTTTCCCCGGATTGTCGGCAAACTGTCCCGCTACCGCGCCCGCATCGACAGACCGCGCAGCGGCCAGCGCCGCCATCAGACGATCTCGCTGCGCATACGGCGCATTCGGGAAATCGCCGCCGCGGCCACGCGCATCCGCTTCGCACGCTTGCAGAATCTCCACGAACCGTTCGGGCTTGCGCAGCGCATCGCAACGCTCAAGCAGACGCACCAGCGCCGACGCCCCGAACTTTCCACTCGCATGAATGTTGCCGTGCTCGCGCGCGACCACTTGCGCGAGTTCGCGGCACTCGACCGGCACCCGCAAGCGGGCGCACAACGGGCCCAGCAGATCGACGCTGCGGCCTTCGTGTCCGATGTGACGCGGCAGCACGTCGTCCGGCGTGGTGCCCTTGCCAAGATCGTGCGTGAGCGCGGCAAACCGCACGGGCAGTGAATATCCCTGCGCGGCGGCGAAGTCGAGCACCATCATCACGTGCACGCCCGTATCCACTTCGGGGTGATAGTCGGCGCGCTGCGGCACGCCCCACAGCCGGGCCAACTCGGGCAGGATGCGCTCCAGCGCACCTGAATCGCGCAAGACATCGAACATGCGCGACGGCCGGTTTTCCATCAGCCCGCGAGACAGCTCCTGCCAGACTCGCTCTGCCACCAGCGCATCGACCTCTCCGTTGGCGGTCATCTCGCGCATCAAGTCGAGGGTTTCGTCAGCCACAGAGAAGTCGGTGAACCGCGCCGCAAAGCGCGCACAGCGCAGAATCCGGACCGGGTCTTCCGCAAACGCCACGCCGACGTGACGGAACAGCCGCGCCTTCAGATCGCGCTCGCCGCCGTACGGATCGACCAGCGTGTCCGACAGACTGTCGTCGGGCAACACCTCGCGCGCCATCGCGTTGATGGTGAAGTCACGGCGGATCAGGTCTTCTTCGAGCGTGACTTCCGGGGCGAAGTAGAACGAGAAGCCGTGATACCCGCGGGCGGTTTTCCGCTCGGTGCGCGCAAGCGCGTACTCCGCGCGCGTCTTCGGATGGAGGAAAACTGGAAAGTCGCGACCGACCGGTTTGTACCCCAGCCGGACCATCTCTTCAGGCGTCGCGCCCACCACGACGTAATCGCGGTCTTTGACCGGCAGACCCAACATGGCGTCGCGAATGGCGCCGCCGACTGCATAAATCTTCATGGACGCACTTCGTAATAATCGACGCGGATCGCCTCGGCTTTCGCCGCCGCCACCCATGCCTGCACGGCGGGGACTTCGCGAATGCGGTCGGCGTACGCCTGCGCTGTTGCCGATAGGGCCGGCTCGAACGTCGCGAAGCGCATCACCACCGGGGCGTAGAACGCGTCGGCAATGGTGAATTCACCGAACAGGAACGGGCCGCCATGGCGGGCGAGACAGTCTTCCCAGATCGCCTCGACGCGACGGATGTCGGCGAGCGCCTCAGGCGTTGCCGCCGCCCCCGGCCAATGCGCGCCAATGTTCATGAACATGCTGCTGCGCAGCCCGCCAAAGCCGCTGTGCATCTCGGCGCAGACACTGCGCGCGTGCGCACGGGCTTCGCGCGACGTTGGCCACAGCGGCACGTGCGGATAGCTCTCTGCGAGGTACTCGCAAATCGCCAGCGAGTCCCACACGGTGATGCCGTTGTCGATGAGACACGGCACCTTGCCGGTCGGCGAGTAGCGCAGAATCTGTTCGCGCGAGTCAGGCTGCGCGAGCCAGACGTTGCACTCTTCGAACGCGATATCAAAGTGCTTGAGCAAGACCCAAGGCCGCATCGACCACGAGGAATATCGCTTATTGGCGACGATCAGTTGCATGAGAGCTTTCCTTGCGCACGCCCGATGCGCGCGCGATAGCGGGAATCAAAGAGGTCATCGCGAGGTTGCCGCAGAACCCGTGGCCGAATCAGCCGATCCGTCGATCAACGTCCAGCGTAGCGCCGGTAATCCGACAGCCGACGCTCCCAGTTGTCGCCATCGAGATAGTCGACGGCGATCTCGAGACCGTTGGGCGTGAGGTTCAGTTCGGGCGCCAACGGGCCGGTCATGACGTTATCGACACGCATCGAATCGAGATTGTCGCGCGTGATGATCGGGTCACCCGGCAGCTTCTCGAAGAACGCAGCCTGCAACCGGGCAGCGCCATCGGTGAGCGGCAGAATCGGCCGTTCGCAGCCACACACCGCACCGGCAAAGCGCACCAGTTCCTCCAGCGTGTACACCTGCGGCCCACCCAGCTCGTAGGTCTTGCCGAACGTGGCATCGTTGTCGAGCGCAGCCACAAACGCCTGCGCCACGTCGATCACATAGATCGGCTGAAAGCGCGCTTTGGCACTGGCGAGCGGCACCACCGGCAAGCGGCGTTGCAAACGGGCAAACGTATTGAGGAAGCTGTCGCCGGGGCCGAAGACGACCGATGGCCGGAAGATCGTGACCGGAATGCCGGTCTCGCGAATCGCCTTCTCGCCATCGCCCTTGGAGCGTTGGTACATGCTCGGGCCATTCGAGTCGGCTCCGAGGGCGCTCATGTGCAGCAAGCGGTCGATGCCGCGATCGCTGCATGCCTGTGCGATCTTGCGCGGCAGGTCCACATGCGCCCGGGCGAAGGCTTTGCCGTAAGGCGTGCCGCGGTCGCTGTGAAGCACCCCGACAAGGTTGATCACGGCGTCGCTGCCGGCGATCACGCGCTCAAGGGCGCGCGGATCGTGCACATCGCACTCGACGAGTTCCACGCCCGGCAGTACGCCGAGCGCCTTGGCGGCCTCGACGCGGCGTGTCGGCAGGCGCACGGCGTGCCCTGACGACACCAATCGGGCGACCAGATGACCACCGATGAAGCCGGTGCCACCGACGACACAAACGTTATAGCGCATGCGTCACCTCCGAGTCATGATCTTGGGCGCGCGGCCCGCGCCCCTGATCCGTCACTGGGGCAGGATTACGCCGAGCCGCTCCTTGAGCGATTGCGGACGCCCCGTAATCAGGGCCGAGTAGTAATTGGTGTTCGACAGCACATTCTCGACGTAAGCCCGCGTCTCGTTGAACGGGATCGTCTCGGCGAAGATCGCCCCTTCCACCGGCCGATCCAGCGTGGAACGCCACGTGCGCGGGCGTCCCGGGCCAGCGTTGTAGCCGGCCGATGCCAGCACGGCCGAGCCGTCGAACTGGTTGTAGATCGACGACAGATAGCTCGTGCCCAGACGAATGTTGACGTTGATGTCGTGCATCATGCCCGGCTCGTAGTCCATGCCGATCTTCTTGGCGACCATCTTCGCCGTGGCCGGCATGATCTGCATCAGTCCACCGGCACCCGCCGATGAGCGCGCATCGATGATGAACCGCGACTCCTGACGGATCAGACCATAGGCCCACGCTTCATCCAGATCGACCGCTGCGGCGTTGCGCTCCAGCACATCCCGGAACGGCATCAGATAGCGCAGCGTGAAGTCGTGCTCGACCTTCGTACGATCGGCGGTATTGACCGTGCGATCGAACAATTCGATGTTCTTGGCATACTGAGCGGCGGCGAGCAACTGGCGATCCGTCATGTTGCGCAGTTCCCAGTTCCACTCGCGATTGCCTTCGAAACGCAGCCCCATCGCATAGAACTTGGCCGCGCGCTGGAAGCCCGCGTTCGTGCGGTTGGCATCCACCTCGGCTTGCGTGACGGTGGTGCGCGGCGGCACCTGCGTCTTGTTGCCCAGTTCTTCGTTCGCCAACTGGCCGTAGAAATTCGGCTGCATCGCGATCTTCTGGAATTGCGCGCGCGCGGCATCGCCCTGACCCGCTTCGCGCAGCGCGCGACCGTACCAGTACGTCCACACGCCATCGTCGCGCAGCGAAGCCGGCATCACTTCGATACCCGTGCGCACCAGATTCCAGTCACCGGCACGCAATGCGGCGCGAATCTTCCATTCCTGCGCGGTGTTCGAAAGCTTGGCCGTCCCGGCCTGACGATACCAACTGATCGCCATCGGGTTCTGCGAGAGCGCACCACGCATGCCGATGGCGCCCCAACCGATCGCACGCTCGTCCTGCGACAAGCTGCCCGCCACGCCCGCAAAGCTGCTTGCGGCCAGCCCGGCATCGGAGCGGGCCATGCGCACGGTCGCCAGCAGGGCGAGCTGACGCGATTGCTCGGAGCCATCCACGCCACGTGCGAGGATCTGCGCCGGGCGGGTGGCCGCCATGTCCAGCAGGCTGTCGTCCGGGCGCACGGCGCCAAGGGCGTCGGCGATCTGCTTGCCGAGCGAGGTGTAGTTCTCCTCGTAGGCCAGACGAATCTGATGCCAGACTTCCTTGCGCGGCAACTGCCCGTTCGCCGCCAGCGTGTTGATCATGTCGATGCAACCTTCGCCGTAGTACTTCGGCGAGGTCAGCAGATCGGTGGCGGCCTGCGTCACGTTCTCGCCACGGGCGGCGCGCGACATCAGTGAATAGCACTTGACCTGCGTGTCGTCGTCGAGCGCGAATTTCGGATATTCCGCGTCGAACGTCTGCCAGTCGTGGCGCTTGCCCAGCACCAGCAGCCAGTCGTTGCGCATGCGGTCGGCAATGGCCTGACCGTCATACGTACGCAAGAAGGCTCGGATATCGTCGTCCGGGGTATCGAGCAGCGCCTTGCCCGAACGATCGAACATGCGCGGCTTGATCTGGAAGTATTGGACATACGACGGCACGTCGTAGTCGGAGAGCATCGCCGCGAGCGCCGTGGCGCGCGGTGCGTCGTTGTTGCGGGCGGCCTCGCGCAGCGCCGTGAAGATGTCGTCCGGCGAGCGCTGCGAGAGCGCGTCGGCAGAAGTGGCGGAAGGTGCCGAGCGGCTCGCAGCCGGTTGCGCCTTGGGGCGGCCGGTCGCTTGCGTGGTGCTGCACGCAACAAGCGCAGCAGCGCTCAGGGCAAGCGCGGCGGCGCGATATACTCGGGACAAACGTTCGGACATCTTCAGGGGAGCGTCGGGTAAAAAGTGGATTCAAGCATAGCACGGGACATCGCCCAAACGGCGGCCGACGCCCACCAGAAAAGGGCGCTACGCCGTTCGCTGCTGGCCACACGCGAGACGCTCGCCGGGCGCGACACGCTCGATGCCGCGCTTGCCCGCCGGCTCGCCGACGAAATCGCCCGCCGCGCGCCGCGCTGCATCGGTTTCTATTGGCCGATTCAGAGCGAATTCGACGCGCGGGGCGTCGTCAGCGCATGGCTTGGGGAATCGGGCCAGAACACAGAACCGGCCGCCGCCTCCCCCCTTCGCCTTGCTGCCCTGCCCGTCGTCACCGCCCCGGCCACGCCGCTCGTCTTCCATCGCTGGACGCCCGCCACCCCCATGATCGAAGGCCGCTACCAGATTCCCGTGCCGCAGGACACCGAAGTGCTGGTGCCGGACCTGCTGCTCGTGCCCTGCGTCGGCTTTACACGCGACGGCCTGCGTCTCGGCTACGGTGGCGGCTTCTACGACCGCACCCTGCACGCGCGCTCCCCTCGGCCGCAAACGCTAGGCATCGCCTACGACGCGCTCGAAGTCGCCAGCCTCGTCGCCGAAGCCCATGACCTTGCGCTCGACGCCATCGTGACCGAATCGGCCACCTACAACGCCACGGGCGCTCGCGCCACCGCTGATACCTCCGACCGCCCTCACGGCACCACCCGCTAATTCATGACGACGCTCAAGATTCTGCCGCTCGGCGACAGCGCCCTCGTTTGCGAACCCGGCACCGCCCCCAGTCTGGGCGCCCAACGCCGCGTCTGGCACGTGGCTGCGCTGGCGCGCTATTGGCCCGACGTGCGCGAAGTCGTACCGGGCATGAACAATCTGACGCTGCTATTCGACCCGCTCGCGACCGATCAGGGAGCACTCGGCGAGCGCCTGCGCGAGGCATGGCAAACCCAACCGCCAGCGGGCGAAGTCGGCCGCGACATCGAGATCCCGGTGCATTACGGGGGCGAACACGGCCCCGATCTGCACGACGTCGCCAAGCACGCCCGCCTGCAACCGAAAACCGTCGTACAACGCCATACCGCGCCCGAATACGTCGTGTATTTCCTCGGCTTTCAACCGGGCTTCCCTTATCTGGGCGGTCTCGACGAATCGATTGCCATGCCGCGCCGTGCCGAACCCCGTCTGGCGGTGCCCGCCGGCTCGGTCGGCATCGGCGGCAGCCAGACCGGCGTGTATCCGCTCACTTCGCCCGGCGGCTGGCAGATCATCGGCCACACCGCCAGCGCCCTGTTCGACCCCGCCGCGACCCCGCCTGCCTTGTTGGCGCCGGGTGACCGCGTGCGCTTCACTATCGCGAGCCTCGACCTGTGATCGAAATCCTGCGTGCCGGCCTGCTCACCACGGTTCAGGATCTGGGCCGTACCGGACAGCGTGAATTCGGTGTCGCCAGCGGTGGCGCCATCGACCCGCTCGCCTGCATCGTCGCCAACCGACTCACCGGCAACGAACTGAACGCCGCCACCCTCGAAATCACGATGGGCACCTGTGCGCTGCGCTTCTCGTCGGCCGCGCTCGTCGCCCTCACCGGTGCCGACTGCCATGCCGATCTCGACGGCGTACCCGTCTGGTCGTGGTGGCGTTTTCCCGTCGCGCGCGGACAGACGCTCACGTTGCGCCCCTCGCGCTTCGGCATGCGCACTTATCTCGCAGTGGCCGGTGGCATCGACGTGCCGGTGGCGCTCGGTTCACGCAGTACGGATCTGGCCGCCGGTTTCGGTGGCCATGAAGGTCGCGCGCTGCATGATGGCGATCGCCTGGGTATCGGCAAGATCCACACCGGCGCAGACGCACGCAAGGCCGGGCCGTTAGGAGTACGTCCACCGCTGTGGCTGTCCGACCCGCTCGCGCATCGCGTGCGCGTGCTGCCGGGCCCCGAGTACGACGATTTCACTGCGGCCACGCACAAGACATTCTGGGAAAACCCCTGGCAAGTCACGCCCAACAGCAATCGTATGGGCTATCGGCTTGCCGGACCGGAAGCGCTTTCGCGCAAGAAGAACCGTGCGAACGACTTGCCCTCGCACGGGGTGTTGCCCGGCGTGATTCAGGTGCCGCCGTCGGGGCAACCGATCATTCTGCTGGCCGACGCGCAGACCACCGGGGGATATCCCAAAATCGGCACGGTCATCAGCGCCGACCTTTGGCGGCTCGGGCAAGCACGGCTGGGCAGCACCCTGTATTTCTCTGAGTGCACGCAAGCCGAGGCACGTGAAGCGTGGCGCGAACAATTGCGTTACCTTGCGCAAATCGAGCGCGCCCTCGCGTGGCATGATCGCGGCATTCTGGACACCCCGCGCCGGCCGGCCATCACGCGCAAGCGCTGACGCCCAACCCCGCATTTGCGCATCCCCGCAGGAGAACCCCAAAATGAAAATCGACCTCAACGTCGACCTTGGCGAAGGTTGCGATTACGACGAGCCGTTGCTCGCCCTTGTCAGCTCAGCCAACGTGGCTTGCGGCTGGCACGCAGGCGACGCCGGCACCATGCAGCAGGTGGTGCGCTGGGCGCTCGCGAATGGTGTCGCCATCGGCGCGCACCCGAGCTTCCCCGATCGCGAAAATTTCGGCCGAACCGAAATGCAATTGCCGCTCGATGAAATTCGCGCGGGCATGCTGTATCAGATTGGCGCCCTCGCGGCGATGGTGCGCGCACAAGGCGGCTGGCTCTCGCATGTAAAGCCGCACGGTGCGCTCTATAACCAGGCCGCGCGCGACCCGGCGCTCGCAGAGACGATCGTCGAGGCGATTCGCGCATTCGACACCGATCTGGCGGTGTTCGGGCTGGCCGGGGGCCAACTGGTGAAAGCCGCCAGCGCCGCCGGCATGCATGCCGTGGAAGAAGTCTTCGCCGACCGGGGCTATAACGCCGATGGCTCGCTCGTCAAACGCGGCACCCCCGGGGCATTGATCGAGCGCGAAGACGATGCGCTCGCGCAAACGCTGATGATGGTGCGCGATCAACGCGTGCGTGCCATCGACGGCACGCTGGTGCCGATCAACGCGCAGACGGTCTGCCTGCACGGTGACGGCGATCATGCCCTTGAGTTTGCGCAACGCATTCGCCGCTTTCTGACCGACGAAGGCATCGAGATCGCGCCGGTGCGTTAATCACCAACGGTCGCCAACGGCGTAAATCAGGAAAACCGAGAGAACTTCCTATAGGCGTTTAGGAATTCCCTGCCGCACAGCGCTGTGTCTGCTCAGTAGACTGGATTTTCCCTGCCCCGCACTTCTGATGCGGGCAAGGACACTCCTTCTCAGGCGTTCAAAGGACACACGATGATTCTCTACACCACACTCGGTTCGAGTGATCTGGCCCGTTCGAAGACGTTCTACGATGCCGTTCTCAAGCCCCTGAGCGCGACCGTCGTACACAACGACGACCACGCCCTCGGTTACCGCGCCGGCACGGGCCCGACTGCCGGACTCATGTTGATGACGCCGCACAACGGGGCACCTGCCTCTCACGGCAACGGCGTGATGGTAGCGCTGGCGGCAAGCAGCCCCGATCAGGTTGACGATATCTACGACGCCGCAATGGCGACCGAACTCGCCATTTGCGAAGGCGAGCCGGGCGAGCGCGACTGCGTCCCCGGGCTCTATGCGGCCTACTTCCGCGACCCCGACGGCAACAAGCTCGGTGCCCTCTACTTCGGTCCGGGCCCGGCATGAGCACGGTGCCGATGAGTGCGACAGCAGGCGGTACGTCCGGCACCCTGTTATTCATCACGTCACACGACTCAGACGATGACTTACGCGACGACTCACGCAACGACTTCACCACGGCGACGGTGCCGCGCACGGTCCGCGTGCACGACATGCGATCGCTGCCGCTGCCGCCATCGCTCGATCGTGAAGGCTTCGCCGTTTTGTTGCACACCCCCGTCGCCACGCTTGACATGACCCCCGAGGACATTCGTGCGAAGGCGCTCGATAGTGTCGCCAAGGCCATTAGCACGGCCATCGGCGCCAACCGTGTCTTTGTTTTCGACTTCACGGTGCGAGGTACGGGAGCGGGCGAGACCGGCATGCCGCTCGAGCGAGATGACAGCGGCGAGATCGTAAAGCGAAAGGCGGACCGCCGGGCGCACTGCGATTACACCGTCGAATCGGGTCCACGCCGGGCGGCGGAGGTTCTCGCCGATCACGCCGTGGACGTGTCGCTGCCTACGCACTTTGCGATCTACAACGCGTGGCATCCGTTGATCGGCCCACTGCGAGACAACCCGCTTGCACTGTGCGACACACGCTCTATCACGATGGACGATCTTCGTCCTGTGGACATCCAGCAGGCGGGGGGACGCGAAGGACAGGTCTACGAGGTGCAGCAACGAGACACGCAACGGTGGCACTACGTGAGCGACATGCGGCCGGAAGAAATGCTGCTGTTCGTCGGCTACGACTCAAGCGCGCCGACGCGCTTCGTGCCTCACGGAGCGTTTGACGATCTGCACGCGCGGGCCCCGGTGCCGCCGCGCGCGAGTATCGAATTTCGTGTGCTGGCGCTGTTCGATTGATTCGCAGACGTTCGCGCGAACCACGTAACGATCGGCTAGCCACGCAATGTCTCTCGACGAAAAAGCCGCGTGCGAAACGGTGTTCGCACGCGGCTTTTCTTTGCAGACGACGGGTAACCTGCGTCCGCTATTGCCCCAGTGTCGGCATGACCAGCGACGACGTGGCGTTGGCCGGACGTCCTTCCGACCAGCGACGCGTCACGACCTTCGAGCGCGTGTAGAAGCGCACTGATTCCGGCCCGTAGATATGCTGGTCACCGAACAGCGAATTGCGCCAGCCGCCGAACGAGAAGTACGACACCGGCACCGGAATCGGCACATTCACGCCGACCATGCCGACTTCGATCTCGTCTTCAAAGCGGCGTGCGGCGCCGCCCGAGGTGGTGAACACAGCCGTACCGTTCGCGTACGGGTTGCGGTTGATCAGCGCGATCGCCGCTTCCAGCGTTTCTACACGCACCACCGAAAGCACCGGCCCGAAAATCTCGTTGCGGTAAATCGACATCTCCGGCGTCACGTGATCGAACAGGCACGGCCCGATGAAGAAGCCGTCATCGCGCTGCGCCACCTTGAGCCCGCGCCCGTCGACTACGAGCTTTGCGCCCTCATCGACACCGGCGTCGACAAAGCCGCGCACCTTGTCGCAATGGGCACGCGTGATCAGCGGTCCCATTTGTGCAACGGGGTCGGTGCCGTCACCCACGGGCAAGGTGCTTGCCACGTTGGCCAGCCGTGCAACCAGCTTGTCAGCCACATCGCCCACCGCAACCGCGACGGAGATCGCCATACAGCGCTCGCCCGCCGAACCGTAGGCCGCACCGATCAGTGCGTCGACGGTGAAGTCGAGATCAGCATCGGGCATCACCACGCCGTGGTTCTTCGCGCCACCCAGTGCCTGCACGCGCTTGCCGTGTGCCGATGCGGTGCTGTAGATGTACTGGGCAATCGGCGTCGAGCCGACGAACGAGACGGCGTTCACATCCGGGTGCGTCAGCAGCGCGTCCACCGCAGCCTTGTCGCCGTTCACCACGTTGAGCACGCCGTCCGGCAGTCCGGCTTCTTTCGCCAGACGTGCGAGCAGCAGCGCCGCCGACGGCACCTTCTCCGACGGCTTCAGAACGAACGTGTTACCGCACGCGATCGCCATCGGGAACATCCACAGCGGCACCATTGCCGGGAAGTTGAACGGCGTGATGCCCGCGCAGACGCCCACCGGCTGATGAATCGAATACGTGTCGACGCCCGTACCGACCTGCGGCGCGATCTCGCCCTTGAGCAGATGCGGAATGCCGATGGCGAACTCCACCACTTCCACGCCGCGCGTCACTTCGCCACGTGCGTCGTCGAGTGTCTTGCCGTGCTCTTGCGTGATCAGTTGCACGATGACTTCGCGATTCACATCGAGCAGTTCGCGGTACTTCATCATGACGCGGGCGCGCTTCATCGGCGGCGTCGCGCGCCAGCCGGGCAGTGCCGCACGCGCTGCGGCTACAGCGCGCGCGACGTCGGTCGCGCCGCCCAGTGCGACCTGCCGGATCACCTCGCCGGTGGCCGGGTTCGTCACTTCACCGAAGCGTTGTTCGGCTTCGTCCGATGCCACGTTCGCGCCGCCAATCCAATGCTCGATACGTTCCGTGCTGACTCGTTGATTCATGTCGATTTCCGTGAAATTCATGTTGCCGCGAGGCGATTTATGCCGTTTCGCGAATCGCTTCGGCGACGATGCCGAACAGTTCGTCGATCTGGGTCTCGTTGATGATGAGCGGCGGCGAGAACGCCAGAATGTCGCCGGTGTAACGCACCATGGCGCCCTTTTCGAAGCACTTGACGAAGATCTCGTGAGCGCGGGCGCCGGGTTTGCCGTCGCGCGTCGACAACTCGATGCCGCCGACCATCCCGAGGTTGCGAATGTCGACAACGTTCGGCAGATCGCGCAGGCCGTGGATGGCCTTTTCAAAGTGCGGCGCCAGTTTCGCGGCACGCTCGAACAGGCCTTCGCTCTTGTACAGGTCGAGTGCCGCGCAGGCGGCGGCAGCGGCCAACGGGTGGCCCGAGTACGTGTAACCGTGGAAAAACTCGATGGCGCCCGCGTTACCGGCATTGACGATGGTGTCGTGCACGCCGGTTTTCACCGCGACCGCACCCATCGGCACAGCGGCATTGTTCACGCCCTTGGCCATCGTGATGATGTCCGGCGTCACGCCGAAATACTGTGCGGCAAACGGCTTGCCAAGACGGCCGAGCCCCGTGATCACTTCGTCGAAAATCAGCAGAATGCCGTGCTTGTCGCAAATCTCGCGCAGCTTTTTCAGATACCCCTGCGGCGGCACCAGCACGCCGGTCGAGCCGGCCAGCGGTTCGACGATCACGGCAGCAATGGTCGAGGCGTCGTGCAGCGTCACAAGGCGCTCCAGCTCATCCGCCAAATGCGCGCCCCAGGCCGGTTGACCCTTCGTGAACGCGGCTTCCTTGATGTTCAGTGTGTGCGGCAGATGGTCGACGGCCGGCAGCAGCTGGCCCGAATACGCCTTGCGGTTAGGCGAAATACCCCCGACCGAGATGCCCCCGAAACCGACACCGTGATACCCGCGCTCGCGGCCGATGAGGCGCGTGCGCTGGCCTTCGCCACGGGCGCGGTGATAAGCGAGTGCAATCTTCAGCGCGGTGTCGACGGCTTCCGAGCCCGAGTTGGTGAAGAACACGCGATCGAGGCCTTGCGGCGTAATCTCGGCGATCTTGCTCGCGGCTTCGAAAGCTTTCGGGTGGCCCATCTGGAAGGTCGGCGCGAAGTCCATCTCGCCGGCCTGCTTGCGAATCGCCTCAACGATCTCCGTGCGGCAATGGCCGGCGTTCACGCACCACAACCCGGCAGTGCCATCGAGAATCTTGCGCTGGTCCGACGACGTGTAATACATGCCCTCTGCGCCAACGAGCAGGCGCGGGCCGCTCTTGAACTGACGGTTGTTGGTGAACGGCATCCAGAACGCCGTCATGTCGAGGTTCAGCTCATTCATGTTCATCGCGGGTCTCCCCCAGTCTCTCTCGATCAGGAATCCCGTCGCCCGCACGCAGAATGCGCACCGCTCCGGGTAGATGGATCGATCCTACGAGAGCCGGACCGGTACAGACATGTACAGTGACTCGGAAAATGTATATTCTGTATCGGTCAATCGCCTCAACTGTATTGGCAACAGCCGATAGCGCGTGCGCGCGGCAAACCGCCGTCCAGCGGGGATGTCGCCTTCTTTTGCGTATTCACGCCGCTTTGGCCACCTGTACAGGCCATGGCGGCCCGGTGCAGGCCTTGTTGCCCAGCGCCCTATGTTTTCTGTCGCCCCCCCGTAGCCATGGTCCAGCCGCTCGCTTTCTCCCTGAACCGCGCCCAGCCTGAAGCGCTGGTCGATCAGCTTGTGCGCGAAGTCGAGCGCGCCCTGCAACGCCAGACCCTGCACGCCGGCATGCGCATGCCGTCGATCCGCGCGCTGGCGAAGGCGCACGGCATCAGCACCTTCACCGTGGTGGAAGCTTATGACCGGCTGGTCGCGCACGGCACGCTGGTGGCGCGACGCGGGGCGGGGTTCTTCGTGGCCGGCTCGTCCGATACGCGCGACACCGGCACCGCCAGCCCGGGCGCGGCGCGGGTGACCAGTGCGGCGGCAAGCGAAGTCACCAACGCGTGGCTGCTCTCGGAGATCTTCGCCGACGACAGCATTGCCGTGAAAAGCGGCTGCGGCTGGCTGCCCGACAGTTGGCTGGACGAAGACGGTCTGCATGGCGCGCTGCGCACCCTCTCGAAAGGCCCCGGCGCGCACTTCGCCCACTACGGCCATCCACACGGCTACGGGCCGCTGCGGCAGTGGCTCGCGAGGCGGCTGGGCGAACTGTCCATCGACGCGCCGCCGGAACAAATCGTGCTCACACAAGGGGCGACGCAGGCGCTGGACCTTGTCGTGCGCACCCTGCTCAAGCCGGGCGACACTGTACTGGTCGAAGCCCCGGCGTACTGCAATCTGCTGGCGGTACTGCGACTGGCGGGGGTGAACGTCGTCGGTATTGCGCGCACGGAGGCCGGCCTCGATCTGGCCGCGCTGGAGCAGGCCGCACAAACGCACCGTCCGCGTGCGCTGTTCGTGAACCCGGCGTTGCAGAATCCGTTGGGTACGTCGCTGACGCCCGCCTGTGCGCACCGCATTCTGCAATGTGCCGAGCAGCACGGTTTCTGGATCGTCGAGGACGACATTTATCGTGAGTTGGCACCCGCCGGGACGCCGTCGCTCGCGGCCATGGACGGCTTGTCGCGCGTCATTTACGTATCGAGTTTTTCGAAGACGATCTCGCCCTCGGTACGCGTGGGATATCTGGCCTGTTCGCGTGAACTCGCCCACGAGATTGCCCGCAGCAAGATGGTCGCGGGGCTGACGTCGTCGGAAATCAACGAGCGCATCGTGCACGCGATCCTCACCGAGGGGCGTCATCGCAAACACATCGAACGGTTGACTGACCGGCTCACCCGCTCGCGCGCCCGGCTCATCACCCAGTTGCAATCGCATGGCGTGACGCTGCTCGCACAGCCCGAGGGCGGCATGTTCGTGTGCGGAAGCTTGCCGGATACCGCGCTACCGGCGCGTGAATTGGCGGAAGCGGCACTGTCGGAAAGCATCATGCTCGCGCCGGGCGAATTCTTCCTCGCGCACAACGAGCCCTGCCGGTGGTTCCGCTTCAACGTGGCGTATTCGGACGACGCTCGTCTATTCCGTTTTCTTGATCGGGCAGCGGCCGGGAAACAGGCGGCGTAGGGCCGAAGTCAGCGTCAATAAGTGTCCTGCCGGGAACACGAACATCGAGTTGTCCGATGCTGATCGCCAGCCGCAAACGCGCCGTCTGCCACCGCGCGCGCGAGGCCACGATGACATGCTCTGCATCGGCGAGCGCTGTTTGCGCAGTGACCAGCGCCTCCATACTTCCGGCCCCTTCGCGATACCGGCCACGTGCCATCTCGAATGACTGCTTCGCGTCGGCCAGCAACCGCTGTTCCACGGCCCCGCGCGCCGACAACGCCTGAAGTGCCTGATAGTTCTGCCAGACCTCCATCGCGACACGTCGCTCGACTTCCGCCAGCCTCGCCCGCTCCGTTTCCACCAGAGCGTTCGCGGCCGCCGTACGGTACCGCCAGTCTCCGCCGTCATAGAGAGGAATGCTGATCCGGATACCGATGCTGGCCGCCGTCACGGGACCATCGACGGCAAACGCCCCATGACGCGTCTCACGATTGACGCCGCCCACGAGCGTAACGCTCGGTGCCCACGCATGGCGTAAGGTGTCGCGCCTGGCTTGCACCGCCCGCACCTCGGCACTGGCGGCGCGCAACGCAGGGTGCTGATGTCTAGCGATCGCCAGCAACTCATCTATCGAGTGCATGGAAGGCGTTGATGCCGCTGATGCCGCTGATGCCGCTGATGCCGCTGATGCCGCTGATGCCGCTGATGCCGCTGATGCCGCTGATGCCGCTGATGCCGCTGATGCCGCTGATGCCGCTGATGCCAGCATATTCACCGAATCCCACGGCGATAGCGAGTCGAGGGTCTCGCGGCTTCCGGCGTCGTCGAGTCGAAACACCGTGTTCATATCGACGCCGATCATCGCGGCCAGCACCCCCATGCGCGAGACCGCACTTGTCGTGGCTTCCAGACGGGAAAGCTCCGCGCGGGCGTGGGCGGTTCTTGCCTGCAACACGTCTGCCAGCGTACCGGCCCCGGCTTCGTGTCGAGCGCAGGCCGCCGCGACGCTATCGAGCGAAAGCTGCTCCGCCATGCGTGCAGCGCGCAACAGCGACTGCGCTTCGAACGACGCGTAGTAGGCACGAGCGACATCGAACGCCGCTTGCTGGAGACTCGCATCTTGCGTAGCTGTCGCGGCGGAAAGTCGGCTACGCGCCTCGGTCAGGTGCGCCTCGCGTGAGCCGAAGTCCAGTAGCAGCCAACTCATGTGGATACCCTGATCGCCTTCATTTCCGATACCGCCCCCTGCGCCCTCACCGTGGCCAATCCAGCGCGAATACCGCTTCACGCGCGACACCGCAGCGCTCACATCAATCGACGGAAAATACGCCGCACGCGCCACGCCAATCTCCGCCGATCGACGTGCGACGGCGGCCCACGTCTGCCGGACGTTGGGATCGAAGGCCAACGCCTGCCGTATCGCGCCATGCAGCGACAACACCGTGCCCACATCGTTGGACGCCGTAGGCAACGTTGAGGACGCTGCGTCGATCGGCATGCAGCGTGCCCCCGCGGCGTCATTCGCCATCAGGCATGCCAGCAGTACGCCGCGCCAGAGCGAACGCCGGTGAATCATGATTGGGGCGCCACGGCCGCGACATCGGCCGGACGATCAGATTGCGGCCGGTCAGAGACGATTCGGCCGCCATGGAGGGTGATGACCCGGTCGGCCGTCGCGATCGTCTCCGCCCGATGCGCGATGATCAGTCGCGTCATGTGCAGCGATCGAACCGCTTCGTTCACTTGCCTCTCGTTGGCCGCATCAAGGTGGCTTGTCGCCTCGTCGAGCAGCAACACCCGGGGGCGTTTATACAAGGCACGGGCAAGCAGAATACGTTGCTTCTGCCCACCGGAGAGCACCGTCCCCATATCGCCGACGAGGGTGTTGTAGCCCATCGGCATGGCCTCGATCTCCTGATCGATGCAGGCAAGCCGCGCGCACTCGCGAATCCATGCGGCATCCGCCTGCGTGTCGAAGAAGCTCACGTTGTCGGCGAGCGACCCGGCCAGCAACGTGTCGTCCTGCATGACGGTCCCAACGGCCTGTCGCAAACGACCGACGCCCAACGCGCCCACGGGCTTGCCCGACAGTTGGATCACGCCGGAAGTCGGCGTAAGAATGCCGAGCAGCAAATGCGCGAGGGTCGACTTCCCGCATCCCGATGGTCCGACGATCGCCACCGATTCGCCCGCCCGGATGGAGAACGTCACGTCTTCAAGAATCAGTCGCTCGTACTCGCTATACCGAAAGCTGAGCCGCGTGACTTCAAGCGCCGCATCGCACCCGGGAGGCGTCTCTGAAGTGAATGCCGGGGTGGGTGCTGAGGGGGGTGCTGAGGGGGGTGCCGAAAAGTCGGTCGCAGGCGACTCAGGCGCACTCAACGCAATGTCGGCCAGTCGGGCGGCCTGCAAGCCAAGCATCCGGTACTCGGCTAGTTTGTCGATCAACGAACTCATCCGTGTCTGAAACTGCAATTTGTACGCGAGTAACGCGATCAACGCGCCCGCTGTGAACCGGCCTTCAATCACAAACGTGGCACCCAGCCAGATGATCAGAATGTTCTCAACCCCCATCAGGAAGCCGTTGGCGTGCTTGTGGATCATCGTCAGCCGCTGAATCCGCAGGTCGGCGTTGATCTGGCGCATGAGCAACGTCAGCCATGTCGAGCTTCGGTCGTCCTCTCGCGAAAAGAGCTTGATGGTCTTGATACCTCGCAGCGTCTCCAGAAAATGACTCTGCTGGCGCGACGCGTGAACCAGATGCGCCTCGGTCGCGCCGCGCAAGGCGCGAAACAGGCCGAGCCGCAGCACCGCATAGAGCGCCATGAAGCCAAGCGCGACGGCAGCTAGCGGCGGGCTATAGACGACCATCAGCGCCAGCGTCAGGAGCGCCATACCGCCGTCAAGCACGCCTTCAATGAATGACGTAGTGAGCGTGCGCTGAATTTCATCGACCGCACCGAATCGCGAAAGCACGTCCCCAAGATGACGGCGGATGAAGTACTGCACCGGGAGACGCACCAGATGAGAGAACAGATTCGCGCGCCACTGAAGATTCCATGTCGCCCCCAATCGCATGAGCGCCCACGATCGAAGCGCAGCCACGCCGTGCTGACACACCAGCAGCAAGGAGAACCCGATCATCAGCGTGAGCAATAAATCACGGTCACCTGAGACCAGCGCGTGATCGATGACCCATTGCAGGTAGAACGGCGAGACCAGTACGAAGATTTCCAGCGACAACGCCAAGGCAAATACTTGCGCCATCGCGGGTATCAAACCGGAGACGGTGCCCAGCAAGTCCGTCACCCGCGTATGCCTTCTCTCGTTCCGGGCAACGAACGCTTCATGTGGCCAAAGCTCGAGCGCCACCCCCGTGAACGATCTGGACGCCTCCGACAGCGTGACTGTGCGTGGTCCTTGCGCGGGATCGTGAATCGAGAGGCCACGCGAGCCGACGCGCACCAGCACGACAAAGTGGTTGAAGTTCCAATGCAGGATGCAGGGGAGTTTCAGCTTACCGAGCGCATCGAGATCGAGACTGACCGGTCGACTGACAAGATTCATACGTCGTGAAATGCTGACCAGATTCGCCAGCGTCACGCCCATCTGCGATATCGGAAAACGCGTACGCAGCGATCGCAGATCGATTTGATGCCCATGAAAACCGGCGATCATCGCCAGACACGCCAGACCGCATTCGGCCGCTTCCGTCTGGAGAACGGACGGCGTGCGACACCCGAGTGCGTTGACGGCCTGGCGCTTATCGAGCATCGGACGAATCGTGTCTCACCATTGCTGCCTGAGACCTTGCAGCGGATGAAACGCCCATTCATAGAGTCGCCGCGTCTCGCGCATGACATCGGCGTCCAATTGCATGCCAGCGCGTAGCACCAACTTTTTGTCGCCGGTATGGGCTGACGAAGCGTCCAGACTGACTTTGACGAGGTATAGCGGCGTCTGCGTCCCCTTGCTGCCCTCGTAGGGATCGATGTCGGCGATATCGGCGTGCGGGAGCGCAGCCCATGAGACGGACGTCACAGTGCCCGGGAATTGACCGAACTTCTGATGTGCGAAGGCACGGTAGCGAAGACGGACCGGATCACCCGTCTGCATAAAGCCGACAGCGTCGCTCGTCACGTAAAGGTGAGCTTCGAGTGGCGAGTCCGTCGGCACGATCGACATCAGCGGCGTCGCTGAGGTGACCGTTTGCCCAATTTCCGACACCACCGCTGTCGCGACGCCGCCAGTGGGCGCAATCACGGAGAATTCCCGCTGCCCTTCACTCTCGGTTAGTTCTTGCTTCAGCAATGCAAGCTCGCGTGTGCGCTGCGCGAGCTCGACTCGCTGTCCGTGGGGCAGCGAATCGAGCCGCTGCCGGTCGGCGCTCAACATCCGGGTCATGACGATCCGCTCGCGTTGGAGAGATTGAAACTGCGCACGTTGTTCGAGATACGCTGCGCGCTTTTCCTGACTTTGCTCACGAGAGACGTAGGACTGCGCAAGCAGGCGCTCATACCGATGCGCATTGGCGCTGGCGAGCGCCACTCGCTCGCGTTGGCTCTGAATCAGGCCATCAAGCTTTGCCAGCTCCTCAGCGCGGGCGGCAATCGTTTGCCGCTGCGTCGCCTGCGCCATCGAATGCATGCGTGTCATATCAGCCACTTCATCTTTCAGAGACGCCACGCGCGCCTCGATTCGCTGAGCCACTTGTGAGCGGACCCCGTCTCCTTCCCCACTTCGACGCTCGGCGGAGAGCACAAAGAGAACCTCCCCTTGATTGACGTGCTGCCCTTCCACGATATGTCGCTTGATGACAACGCCGACACTCGGCGCATATACCTTCGCAAACCCCGCGGAAGGCACTAAGCGGCCAACAACCGTCGCACGTTGCGTGTACGTTCCCCAAGCCAAGAACATGACGGTCACCATGGCCAAAAACGCCGAGGCGACGGCGGCAATCCGAAGGGACAGCGGTGGTAACAGCAAAACTTCGCCAAGCCATTGCGGCCGCTCGGCCACCAGCGCTGCGTCGCGAAACATGGAATTCCCCGAGGAAATTTGAATGCCGTCGCCCGACTGCCGACTGCTGGCTATCGGCTATCGGTCATCGAAACTGACTCAGTCGGTCACGCCGCGCGCCGCAACACCTTCGAGAAATACGAAGCGATGGCGATCGTCGTCGTGGAACAGAATGCGATCCTTAAGGAGGTCCATCCCGATCGCCCCCAGACTCACGATGCCTTTGTCGCGCAGCGCCAATGCCGGCGTTACCGGGTGACGTATCACCGTCTCGCCGTTGATCGTCAGATCCACGAGCCTCGCGCGCTCATCGCTCGCGATGGCGTTCCCCAACAGGTCGATGCTCATGGGAAGCCGCAGACCGGGGGGTGAGTGTTCGATCACGCGTCCCAGCAGCGTCGTGCCGGAAGCCCCGGAATCAACGACAACAGGAACCCGTGCCCCCATCACGCCAATCGGAATCGCCATGACTCGATGCGGGTTCGGCAGTGAGCGCCCGCTAGACATGACAAACTTCCCACTGGCTTCGGGATCGAATCGCTCGCTCACGAAGAAGCAGTCATGCTTGAAGTCGATGACCGAGACCTTCTCCTGCGCTAGGTATTGCGGGCTGATGATCCCTGAGAAGCCGTCCGCCATCAGCGGTGTTTCGCCGATCACATAAAACGATTGCGTCACCCGTCTGCCCTGCGCATCGACCACGTCGAGAACAGTGCGTTGGGCTGACGTGGACGACGCAATGGCATGCAGAGTTTCGCTTTCCTCCGCGCTCTCCGATGTTTCATCGGCAGCGGGAGAGTCATCGGCCGTCACATCCCGTTCTCCCCCCAGCAATCGCTTGTCCCAGATCACGTGCACGTTGGAGCCGGTGTCCAGCAACATCTTCACGGGCTGGCCACGGGTGGTGAGTGTGATGTACGGGTCCGACTTCCTGACGTTGTCGCTATATCGAATCGCCGATTCCAGCATCGGTTGTACGTTCGGCCACGGCGCGCTGCATGTGCCGGCATTCGCATCGTGTGCAAATAGCCACAGGCACGAAAGCGCCAGCGCGCCGTGACGGAATATCCGAGGCAGAAATGAACTGACCAGCAACTTGCCTTGCATTTAATGCGTCTCCACAAGATTTCTCGAAATGTCCCGAATGGGTACACCTCGTAACGCGAGATACTCGGCCCCCTTTTCGTAAGTCGCCTTGAGGCAATCGCAATACACGGTGTGTTGATCAGCTACGCCGGACTTGCAGCGATGGAGCGCCGTATCTGTGCGGGTGGCGGTCTCACAGATGTCTCGCCAGATACAGACACGGCAGACGCTGGCCACCGAATGCCGCGCCAGCAATGCGTTGATCGTGCCGTGCCACGCGAGAAACTCGGCGAACGTGACGTCCGCCACGTTCATGCCTGCGTAGAAAATCTCCGGAATCACATTACGCAGCGTGTCGTCATGCCCGATGTCACCGGCGCTCGATAGCGTGAACACCGTGCTGTGGGCGACCTCGTCGTGAATCGCCGCCTTGCGCGGGCCATCGGCCAGAATCGCGTCCAGCACGCGATCGAAGGAGCGAATACGCACGGTGCCTCGCTCATCGTCCATCCAGCACTGAAACAGCGCCTTGCTGAACTGCGTCAGCGCAGCCACATTCGCCGGATCGATCGAGTCGTGCGTTTCATCCGGAAACAAAAACTGCAACTGTGTGATGCCAAGCGAGCGGGTCAGCGTGTCGTAGACCTGCTGCGCATCGAATTTCGGATTCATCACGCAGATCGCACCGAGTCCGGGAATTCGCTTCGCTTCCACGGCTTGCCGAAGCAGCGCGATCTTCTCCACCGTTCTGTCAAAGGTGCCGTCGCCGTTTTTGTCGACACGATTTTCATCGTGATAGATCTTCGGCCCGTCAATGCTCACGCCCACATAGATATCCAGACGTGAGAACAGGTCCAGCCATGTTTCATCGACCAGCAGCGCGTTGGTCTGCACCGTGAATTGCACGGCCTCGGCGTCGGCGAGTCCGTCGCGCAGAATGGTCACGATCTCCTCGAAGCGCTCGGGCTTCAGCATCAACGGCTCGCCCCCGTGGAGATCGATCTGGAATGTGGTGTCTTTGAGATTTGGCGCTGACGATGTGAGGAATCGGACGAAATCCCTTGCCGTCTTGGCCGACAGATAGGGCGGGTTGTCTTCGTAATCCTTGTTTTCCTTGTTGAAGAAATAGCAGTACGTGCAGTTGATGTTGCACCGCTCGGACATCTTGAGAATCACTTCGACATACTGTTTCACGGCGTGTCTCCTCCTGCTGCGAGCGGGCGCCAGCCTGAATCACGACCGGCGCCCGCCAGAATCGCTGCTCGACCGTGCGTTACATCGCACGGCTCCACGTGGCGTTCACAAACGCATTGCCGCGACCGGCCCCCGAGATTTGCTCAAGTTCGCTCTGCGGAATTTCCTTTATCGAACCGTCGTCCTTGGCAGCGTTCTGTTTTTCGGTCAGTTGCGCGATGAGTGCTTGCTTCGTCATGGAGACTTCTCCTGATAGCCCGCGAGAAAAATCGTCCCGTTGGCTGCGGGCCGCCAACGAGACGTCATGCGAGGGAGACTGGAGAGACAGCAGGGGGACGTCAGTCAGGCAGACATGTTGACTGGATGACGCAGCACTTGATATCGGAGAATTCCGAAAGTTGTTGTGCGATGACGCGCGTCAGGTAACACGGTACGTGACGCGTCAGTTCGAGAGGGGATGGAGAGTGCAGAAAGTGCGCGGCGTCGCGCTCAGAGCGAGGTTTCGACGCCAAACCGCTCACGGTACGCAGCGGGCGTAACCCCGTACTGACGTACGAACGCGCGTCGCAGGTTTTGCTCGTCGCCGAAGCCCACGCGCGACGCAATACGCTTGAGCGGGGCCTCGGAGTCGAGCAGCGCAAATCGCGCCGCTTCGAGACGCATGCGCTCCACGGCTTTCGCCGGGGTGGTGCCGGTCTTGGCGAGATAGCTTCGCGCGAACGTGCGCGGACTCATGTTGGCCTGCTCGGCAAGACGCATCACCGATAAGTCACCGTCCAGCCGATCAGCCATCCAGCCGTGCAATTCACCGAACGGTGCCCCCGCCGTGAGCTGCTCCTGCAACGGCGGGCTGAACTGCGACTGGCCGCCGGCCCGCTTGAGAAACACCACGAGACGTCGCGCCGCCTGCAAGGCGATATCCGCGCCGAGGTCATCTTCCACCAGTGCCAATCCCAGATCGATGCCGGCCGTAATGCCTGCCGATGTCCATACGGGGTCTTCGCGCACGTAGATCGGGTCCGATTCGACGCGCGCTTTGGGATAGCACGTCTGCAACATGGCCGTGTCGAGCCAGTGGGTCGTGGCACGGCGTCCGTCGAGCAACCCGGCGGCGCCAAGAATGAACGCCCCTACGCAGACGGAACACACACGACGTACGCGCGGTGCGTAATCACGCAGCCAGTCGCCCACCACATCCGGCACTGCTGGCCGGTGCATCACTGCACCGCCCACTGCGATCAATGTGTCCACATCCATTGCAGCCAGCGAGTGCATCGGCTCGGTGTGCAACGTGATACCCGAACCCGTCTCCACCGGCCCGCCGTGTGCCGACACCACCACCGTGCGATACGGTGCCGTTTGTCCGAGCTCCGTCACGTTACGGATCACCGCGTGAAACGCATCGAGCGGACCGGCAAGATCCAGCAGCACGAACGGCGGCACGATGAGGAAGGCGACGAGGCGAGGTTCGGTCATGAGTTAGCGGATAACAAATAGCGAATCACAAATCACAGTTCGAGACTGGCAACGGGTTCCGTGTTCATTCAACGAGGCAAGCCACGCGAACTGAAACATCAAGCGGCCACCGCCACGGTCCGACGTCGCGCATCGACGGCGTACCAGAGCGTCGCGAGCGCTGCGATAGCGAGCAACGGAAACGTCGCCTGATTGATCGTGGCCCACCCGAAACGCGCCAGCAGTTGCCCGGCAAACAGACTCGCGAGCGCCGTGCCGGCAAATGTAATGAATTCATTGGCGGCCTGCGCACGGGCCCGTTCGGCCGGACGGTAGGACAACGTCAGCAACGTCGTGCCGCCCACGAACATGAAGTTCCAGCCCACACCGAGGAACGCCAGCGCGGCGTAGAAATACGGCAGGCTCGTCGACATCAGCGCCAGCACGCCGCACAGCGCGCTCATGCCGATACCGATGAACAGCACCGGCACCACGCCCCAGCGTTTGACCAGATGTCCGGAGAAGAACGACGGTGCGTACATCCCGACCAGATGCCACTCGATGATGTGCGCGCCATCGTCGATGCTGTGTCCACAAGCAACCGCCGCAATCGGCGTCGCCGTCATGACGAACATCATCACCATGAAGCCGATCAGGTTGTTGGCGAGCGCTGCCATGTAGATTGGCTGGCGCATGATCTCGCCGAGTCCGCGCGCGGGCAACGCCGCGGCGTCCCCCGCGGTGCCCGCCGCCACATGGACGGGCAGGTCTCGCAAAAAGCCCAATAGCAGCAACAGCGAGATGCCCGACAGCAACGTGACGACGAGATACGACCCCGCGAAGGTCACCGGCGCCAGCCAGTCCTTGCTGCCCGCCGCGAGCGCCGGACCGATCACGGCAGCGATCACGCCGCCGGTCAGCACGATCGAAATGGCGCGCGGCTTGTCCTCGACGGGCACGACATCAGCCGCAGCCAGCCGGTAGTAGCGGGCGAACGCCTGAAACACACCCACACAAGCGGTCCCCGCGCAGAACATGGCGAAGTGCTGTTGGTAGATCGCCATCACCGACACCAGGCCACCCACGGTCCCGAAGGCGGCCCCCAACGCGAAACCGAAGCGTTGCCCGATGCGTTGAATCAGCATCGACGCGAAGATCGTCGTAATGGCCGAGGCTACCGTAATCAGCGAGAACGGCAGGGTGGCGTAGCCCTTGTCGGACGCCAGCACGTAGCCGACCAGCCCGGTGAGGGTGAGATCGACGGACAGCGCCGCCGTGTAGAGCGCCTGACACGCCGCCAGCACGGCGGCATAGCGACGCCCCAGTTGGCGGGCCCGGCGTGCAGCGGACTCGCTGCTCTGGTCAGGGTCGGACGGTGGCGCGGTGCGCCCGGCAACGGCATCGGTCATGGGAGTGTCGCTATGTCTTGGCGGGATGAGGAGACTTCGGGAGACTTCTGGGGACTTCGGAGAACTTCGGAAGTCGTCATCTTGCCGTCGGCCGATTTGGCACGAATGCCAATCATGCATCAAAAAGTGCCACGGCATGGCAGACCACACCAATCGCCCCGCGCCCTCCCCCGTCCGCGCCAATTCAGTGCGCACCAACTCAGCGCGCGGTCGCACCAACGTGCTTCGCCCGCGACGTTACCCATCAGCCGAAAGTCGGATGCCTCACGAATAATTCCCGCCCTGACGCGCTGCCTCGAAACTTGGATGCAAGTTTGAATACCGGCGTGAATTCAGGGGTTGGCACGCTTGCCAGCACGTCCGATCCGGCAAGCGGATGGTAGAGATCACAACGAACACGCGTCGCTGGCACGGCCCTTGCGTTAGTCCCCTGGTACCGGATCCACCGGTCTAACCAGGAAAGGGGAAGACGTATCATGAAACGACGCACGCTACTCCAGATGGCGGCCCTCTCGGGCGCCGCTTCGCTCACCGGCATGGCGCCCAACTTGTTCGCACAGAGCAAGCAGCCCATCAAGGTCGGCATCCTGCACTCGCTCTCGGGCACGATGGCCATCTCGGAGACGTCGCTCAAGGATGTCGCGCTCATGACCATTGCCGACATCAACGCCAAGGGTGGCGTGATGGGCCGCCCGCTCGAAGCGGTAGTGGTCGATCCGGCCTCGAACTGGCCGCTCTTCGCCGAGAAGGCCCGCCAGTTGCTCACGAAGGACAAGGTCTCCGCCGTGTTCGGCTGCTGGACGTCGGTCTCGCGCAAATCGGTGCTGCCGGTCTTCGAAGAACTCAACGGGTTGCTCTACTACCCGGTGCAGTACGAAGGCGAAGAGATGTCGAAGAACGTTTTCTACACGGGTGCCGCGCCCAATCAGCAGGCCATCCCCGCCGTGGAATACGTCATGAGCAAGGAAGGCGGCGGCGCCAAGCGTTTCTTCCTGCTCGGCACCGACTACGTCTACCCCCGCACGACGAACAAGATCCTGCGCGCCTTCCTGCACTCGAAGGGCGTGGACGACAAGGACATTCAAGAGGTCTACACGCCGTTCGGTCACAGCGACTATCAGACCATCGTCGCGAACATCAAACAGTTTGCCCAAGGCGGCAAGACCACGGTCATCTCGACCATCAACGGCGACTCGAACGTGCCGTTCTACAAGGAACTCGGCAATCAAGGCCTGAAGGCCACCGACGTACCGGTCGTCGCCTTCTCGGTGGGTGAAGAAGAGCTGCGCGGCATCGATACCAAGCCGCTCGTGGGCCATCTGGCCGCATGGAACTACTTCATGACGGTGAAGAACCCGACCAACGACGCATTCAAGAAGGAATGGTTTGCCTACGTCAAGGCGAAGGGCCTGCCGGGCGGCGACAAGCGCGTGACCAACGACCCGATGGAAGCCACCTTCGTGGGCATGCACATGTGGAAGCAGGCGGTCGAGAAGGCCGGCAGCGTCGACGTGGACAAGGTCCGCACGGCCATGATCGGTCAGACCTTCAAGTCGCCCGACGGCTTCGACATGGTGATGGACGGCAACCACCATCTGCACAAGCCCGTGATGATCGGCGAAATCCGCCCGGACGGTCAGTTCAACGTGGTGTGGAAGACCAAAGCGCCGATTCGCGCCCAGCCGTGGAGCCCGTTCATCGCGGGTAACGAAGGCAAGCCCGACAAGGTTTGAGCCCGGGTTTGAGCCCGGCCTGACCTCGGTCCGATGCCGCCGCTGTTCTGCCGTCGCCGTGTGCCGCCCTGACCGGCAGGCACGCGGCGCAACTTCCTCGCGCTGACCCGCGGTCAACGGCGGCCACCGCATTGACCGTGGCCAGCGCACGGAGACGTTTCGATGATAACGATAAGACGCTGGACCGCTGCCACCCTTGTCCTGCTATCACTGGGTGCTGCGCTGATGACACCGATGGCCGCGCGTGCGGCTGTCACCGATGCCGATGTCGCCGCACTCGCAGGCGACGACTTCGACGCCAAGGCGCAAGCCATCGACCACCTCGCCGCAGACGCCTCGCCGCAAGCCGTTGCCTTGCTCAAGGCGCTGGCCGACGACACGGCCGTCACCGTCGGCGACACGAACCCGCGCATTGCCATTCAGGTTGGCGACAAGTACGTCGACCCGATCACGGGCGCGGCCGTCAAAGCCGACGATGCGCAATCGCTCACGCTCAACAATGTGCTGCGCGCAAAAGTCGGCACGGCAGCGGCCGCCGGTGCGCTGCTCTCGGCCGACCACGATGCCCGCGCACAAGCCATCGACACGATGTTGCAGAACCCGTCGCCCGCATTCAAGACGTTGATCGAACAGGCGCGCCAGAAGGAATCCGATCCGGTTCTGAAGAAGCGGCTCGACCAGCTCTGGGCGCAATCGGCGCTGCACGATGCGTCACCAGCCAAACGCCGCGAAGCCATCGACCTGATCGCCTCGGCAGGCGACCCGCAGATGCGCGACCTGCTGCTGCCCATCGTGGCCAAACAACCCGACGGCAGCTATGCAGAACCCGACGCCAACGTGCGCAGCGCCGCCGACATCGCCCTCACGCAGCTCGCCGCCGCACAGCGTCGCAGCGAGTTCTTCGGCACGATCTTCGCCGGACTGTCGCTGGGCAGCGTGCTGTTGCTCGCCGCCCTCGGTCTGGCCATCACCTACGGCCTGATCGGCGTCATCAACATGGCGCACGGCGAATTCCTGATGGTCGGCGCCTATGCCACGTACGTCGTGCAGACGCTCTTCCATCGATTTGCGCCCGGCGCGTTCGACTTCTATCTCGTGGCTGCCGTGCCCGCTGCGTTTTTCGTGGCAGCGGCCCTCGGCTTCGTGCTTGAGCGCACGGTCATCAAACACCTGTACGGCCGCCCGCTCGAGACGCTGCTCACCACGTTCGGTATCAGCCTGTTGCTGATTCAGGCGGTGCGCACACTCTTCGGCGCGCAGAACGTCGAAGTGGTGAACCCCACGTGGATGAGCGGCGGCATTGCCGTGCTGCCGAACCTGATCCTGCCGTACAACCGCATCGTGATTCTCGTGTTTGCGCTGGTCGTCGTGGCGCTCACGTGGGCGGTACTTAATCTCACGCGTCTGGGCCTGTTCATTCGTGCCGTGACGCAAAACCGGTCGATGGCTGCTTGCGTCGGCGTGAAGACCGGCCGCGTCGACAGCTATGCCTTTGCGTTCGGTGCGGGCATTGCGGGGCTGGGCGGCTGCGCCCTCTCGCAGATCGGCAACGTCGGCCCCGACCTCGGACAGAGCTACATCATCGACTCGTTCATGGCGGTGGTGCTTGGCGGCGTGGGTCAACTCGCGGGCACGATCGTCGGCGCCTTCGGTCTGGGCGTTGCCAACAAGTTGCTCGAACCGATGTGGGGTGCCGTGCTCGCGAAGATCGCCGTGCTGATTCTGATCGTGCTGTTCATCCAGAAACGCCCGCAGGGCATGTTCGCGCTCAAAGGGCGCAGCGCGGAGGCCTGAATGCAGACACCCAACTTCCTGCCGCCCGGCATTACGCCGTCGGTCTCGCTCGACGTGCCGTCCCGCGCACGGCTGTTACCAAAACATGTGGCACCAGTGCTGTTCGCCTTCGTGCTCGCCGTGCTGATTCTCGTGCCGGTGTGTGCGCTGGTGTTGCCACCTGCGCATCCGCTGCATTTATCGGCGTACGCCATGACGCTGGTCGGCAAGATCATGTGCTACGCCATCGCCGCGCTGGCGCTCGACCTCGTGTGGGGTTACTGCGGCATTCTGAGCCTCGGTCACGGCCTGTTCTTCGCGCTCGGCGGCTATGCGATGGGCATGTATCTGATGCGCTCCATCGGCCGCGACGGCGTGTATCACAGCAACTTGCCCGACTTCATGGTGTTTCTCGACTGGAAGGAACTGCCGTGGTACTGGACGGGCACCGAACACTTCGCTTGGGCGATGTTTCTCGTCGTGGCGCTGCCCGGTGCGGTCGCGTGGATCTTCGGTTATCTGGCGTTCCGCTCGCGGGTGAAAGGCGTGTATCTGTCGATCATCACGCAGGCCCTCACGTTCGCGGCGATGCTGCTCTTCTATCGCAACGAAACGGGCTTCGGCGGCAATAACGGCTTCACCGACTTCAAGCGCATTCTCGGCTACTCGGTGACCTCGGCCAACACGCGCACGGTGCTGTTCCTCATCACCTTCGCGGTGCTGGTCGGTGCCTTGCTGCTGTGCCGTGCGCTGGTCGTCTCGAAGTTCGGCCGCGTGGTGACAGCGATTCGCGACGGCGAGTCGCGGGCGATGTTTCTCGGCTATCGGCCGCTCGGCTACAAGCTGTTCGTCTGGACACTCTCGGCCATGCTGTGCGGCATCGCAGGCGCGCTGTACGTGCCGCAGGTCGGCATCATCAACCCGAACGAGATGGCCCCGGTGAACTCCATCGAAATGGCCATCTGGGTCGCCATCGGCGGACGCGGTTCGCTCATCGGCGCCATCGTCGGCGCGTTTCTCGTGAATGGCGCCAAGAGCTACTTCACGGCGTACTTCGCCGAGTACTGGCTGTTCTTCCTCGGCGCGATGTTCGTGCTCGTGCCGCTGCTGTTGCCGCAGGGCGTGATCGGGCTCGTGACACAACTCTCGCGCAAGCGCAGCCCGCAGGCCCAGCACGCCCCGGCGCATGCCGAAGGCGACGCCCCGCACCCCGTCACCGGAGACCGCGCATGATTCCCGCCATCGATGCCGGCCACGTCGCCGAAGCACAGCACGAGAAGAAAGAGACATCGGTCAGTGGCGACACCACGGGCATGTCGCACTTTCTGGTGCCGGGCGAGATCGACACGTCGCACGGGTTGATTCTTTATCTCGAAAACATCTCCGTATCGTTCGACGGCTTCCGCGCACTCAACGACTTGTCGCTGGCGATTCACACCGACGAGCTGCGCTGCATCATCGGCCCGAACGGTGCCGGCAAAACCACGATGATGGATGTCATCACCGGCAAGACGCGCCCCAGCGCTGGTCGCGCGTTTCTCGGTCAGACGCTCGACCTCACGCGACTCGACGAGCCAGCCATCGCCGAGGCTGGCGTGGGACGAAAGTTTCAGAAGCCGACGGTGTTCGAGCAGCACAGTGTCTGGGAAAACCTCGAACTCGCTTATGCGGGCGAGAAAGGCGACAAGCGCTGGTTCCGTGCGCTGTGGGCCTCGCTCACGCCTGCGATTCGCCGTCGTATCGAAGAAGTGCTCGCACTGACCCATCTGGAACATCAGGCCCATGTGCAGGCCGGGCAGTTGTCGCACGGACAGAAGCAGCGGCTGGAAATCGGCATGTTGCTCATGCAACAGCCGCAGTTGCTTCTGCTCGATGAGCCCGCCGCCGGCATGACCGACGAAGAGACCGCGCAGCTCGCCGACTTGCTCAACCGACTGCGCGGGCACTGCTCGATGATGGTGGTCGAGCACGACATGGCGTTCGTCGCCGCACTCTCCGGTGACAGCGGACTCGTGACGGTGATGGCTGAGGGCCGTGTGCTCGCGGAAGGCACGCTCGACGTCGTGCAGCGCGACGAGCGCGTGATCGAATCGTATCTGGGACGCTGACCATGCTCGAAATTCACGCACTCAATCAGTACTACAGCGGCAGCCACATCCTGCGCAACGTGGAATTCACCGTGCCCGACGCGCAACTCACCGTACTGCTGGGCCGTAACGGTGTGGGCAAAACGACGCTGCTCAAATGCCTCATGGGCGTGGTGCCGGTGAAGTCGGGCAGCATCGCGTGGCGCGGCAAGACACTCACCTCGGCGCCGCCTTTCGCGCGCGTGGCTAACGGGCTCGCTTACGTACCGCAGGGCCGCGAGATTTTCCCTCGGCTGACGGTTGAAGAGAACCTGCTGATCGGTGCGGCAAGCAAGCCCGCTCGCGAAGCCAAGCGCGGCATTCCGAGCCATATCTACGATCTGTTTCCGGTGCTGCGCGACATGAAGCAGCGCCGCGGCGGCGATCTGTCGGGAGGTCAGCAGCAGCAACTCGCCATCGGACGCGCACTCATGAGCGACCCGCAACTGTTGATTCTCGATGAACCGACCGAAGGCATTCAGCCGTCGATCATCAAGGACATTGGCGCCACGCTGAGACGGCTGGTGGACGAGCGCGGCATGACGGTGTTGCTCGTCGAGCAGTATTACGACTTCGCCCTCGCGCTCGCCGATCACTATCGCGTGATGAGCCGGGGCGCCATCGTGGCCAGTGGTCTCGGGAAAGACATGGAAGCCGATGGCGTACGGCATATGGTGGCGGTCTGATCTTCGCGATACCGCTGTACTGCATTCTGCGCAAGCGCTCGCCGCCCGGCCCTGCCGATGACGGTGCCGCGCCGTGCTAGATTTCGGGCAATCCGAATCGCCTGATGCTCATGAACACCCCGAACCCTTCCATCCCCGGCTGGCATGCCGCGCTCTCGCTCGGCTTCGCACGTACGGGCGAGCGTACCGTGCTCGCGACGCGTCGTCATCAGGGCCCGCTCGTCGTACAGAAATCGTTGCACCCCGAAGGCCCGGGTATTTGCCACGCCGTGATCGTGCATCCCCCCGGGGGTATTGCGGGCGGCGACAGTCTCGACATCGACGTCCGGCTTGACGACCGCGCGCACGCGGTGCTGACGACCCCCGGTGCGACGAAGTGGTACAAGTCGCAAGGCCGCGTCGGCACGCAGGACATCGCGCTCACGCTCGGCGCGGGCGCGAAACTCGACTGGCTGCCGCTCGAGAACATCGTGTTCGAACAAGCCGATGCGAAGCAGAACATCCGCGTACGTCTCGGCGAGAACGCCACCGTCATCGGTTGGGACGCCACCCTGCTCGGACGTCAGGCAGCAGGCGAACAATGGACGCAAGGCCAGTGGCGCGCGACGTTCGAACTGCGCGACGCGCAAGACCGCTTGCTCTGGGCCGAGCAGGCCGTGCTCGGTGCCGACGATGCGCAACGCACGGGCGTGACCGGTCTTGCAGGCTTTCCGGTGTTCGCGACGCTATGGGCGGTTGGCCCGGCGTGCACGCGTGAATTCGCCGAAACGCTCGCCGCCGACCTGCCGTTTCAGGATGATTTGCGCGCGGGCGTGACCTGCCTGCCGGGCAACGTGCTGGTATTGCGCGTGTTGGGTCACGACATGGAAACCGTGCGTCAGTTGATGATCCGGCACTGGCTGGCGTTACGCCCGATCGTGCATGGCGTGCCCGCCGAACCGCTGCGTCTCTGGGCAACCTGAGCCCGGCACCAAAACGGTGACACCCTCCGTCGCCACGCCCTGCTGACGCACCAATTCAGGGCGTTATCGGCGGCGCATGGCCCGACGCGGCGCGCTCCCGACACGGGAGTGCGCGCGCCGATCTGCCCGGCAGCGCCGCCGCGCGGTCTTTCTCTGCCTCAGGCACGATTCCTGCTACCTCACTGTATCGACCGGTCAGACCAGATGATCCGGCCGCCGGGACGCTCCTGTCGCCGGATCACTCGCCCCCGATACTCCGAACCGAGGTTGCCGCTATGCTGCCGTTCACCCGTACTGCCGTCCCGCACCATGCCGTCGTTGCTACCGTCGGCGCACGCGCTCGCGCCCGCCGTGTCTTCACTGCACTGATGCTCTCGATGAGCGCCATCGCCGCGCTCGCTGTCGCCATGCCGCGAGCGGCCCATGCGGACGGCTTGGACGACATCACCAAGCGTGGCACGCTGCGCGTGGCAGTCCCCGCCGACTTCCCGCCGTTCGGCTCGATCGGCCCGGACATGAAGCCGGTCGGCTATGACATCGACACCGCCGCGCTGCTCGCCAAGGGCATGGGCGTGAAGCTCGAACTCGTGCCGGTGACCAGCGCTAACCGCGTGCCGTACCTCACCACGAACAAAGCCGATCTGGTGATTTCCAGCCTCGGCAAGAACGCCGACCGCGAGAAAGTCATCGACTTCTCGGAAGCCTATGCACCGTTCTACAACGGCGTGTTCGGCCCGAAAGACATCGCTGTCGCCAAGCCCGCCGATCTCTCGGGCAAGACCATTGGCGTAACGCGTGGCGCCGTGGAAGACCTCGAACTCTCCAAGGTCGCCCCGCCCGATGTGACCATCAAGCGCTTCGAAGACAACAACGGCACGATCTCGGCATTCCTGTCGGGTCAGGTGCAACTGGTGGCCACCGGCAACGTGGTCGCCGCCGCCATTCTCGCCAAGCACCCGCCGAAGCTGCCGGAGCCGAAGTTCCTCATCAAGAACTCGCCGTGCTTTGTCGGCCTGAACAAGAACGAGCCGCGTCTGCTCGCCAAGGTCAACGACATCCTGACGGCCTCGAAGAAGGACGGCTCGCTGGGCAAGATCTCGCAGAAGTGGCTCGGCGCCCCGCTGCCGGCCGACCTGTAAAACGGGTCTGCCCTTCTGATGCACTACGTTCTCGACTTTGCCGACCTGCGGCAATACCTGATGCTGTTCGTAAAAGGCGCCGCGCTGACGGTGGCGCTCACTGCCGTGTCAACGGTAGTGGGTGTCGTCATCGGCGCGCTGTGCGCCGTCGCTCGCGAGGAGGGCTCGCGCTGGGCCAAGGCCATCGCCGGCCTCTACGTCGAGCTGATTCGCAACACACCCTTCATCGTCCAGCTCTTCTTCATCTTCTTCGGGCTGCCGAGTCTGGGCATTCATATCGACGAGACCACGGCGGCCGTCATCGCCATGAGCGTGAACCTCGGTGCTTACGCGACCGAGATCATTCGCGCCGGTATGCGCGCGGTGCCACGCGGGCTGTCGGAAGCCGGGCAATCGCTGGCGATGACGCGCGCGCAGATTCTGCGCCACGTCATTCTTCCGCAGGCGTTTGCGAAAGTGTTCCCGGCACTCGCCAGCCAGATCGTCATCGTGATGCTGGGCTCGGCAGTGGTATCGCAAATCTCGGTGCCTGATCTCTCGTACGCGGCCAACTTCGTGCAGTCGCGCACGTTCCGCGCGTTCGAAAGCTACTTGATCGTCACGGCGGTGTATCTCGTGCTGGCCATTGCGCTGCGGCGTGTGCTGATGCGTTGCGCACGGCGTCTGTTTCGCGGCACGGTCAAAGGGGGTGCGCGATGATGGAATTCACCCTCTGGGACATGCTGCGCGGCCTGCTGCTGGCCGGGCGCTGGACCCTCGCGCTCTCGGCTATCGCCTTCGTCTGCGGCGGGCTCGTCGCACTCGTGCTGCTGGTCATTCGCGTGGGCCGCGTGCAATGGGCCGCGCGTGCGGTCGCGTTGTATATCGAAGTGTTTCAGGGCACGCCGCTGCTCATGCAGTTGTTTCTGGTCTTCTTCGGCCTGCCGTTGCTCGGCTTGGAAGTCTCGCCGTGGGTCGCGGCGGCGGTGTGTCTCACGCTCTACACCAGCGCCTATCTCACCGAGATCTGGCGGGGTTGCGTCGATGCCATTCCGCACGGGCAGTGGGAGGCCTCGTCGAGCCTTGCCATGCGCTACGGCGAGCAGTTGCGGCACGTGATTCTGCCGCAGGCGCTGCGCATCGCCATCGCGCCGACGGTCGGTTTCTCGGTGCAGGTGGTCAAGAGCACGGCGCTCGCGTCGATCATCGGCTTCGATGAGTTGACCAAGACCGGCACCATGCTCACTAATGCGACCTTCCAGCCGTTCACCGTCTATGGGCTGGTCGCTCTGTTCTACTTCGCTGCCTGCTATCCGCTGTCGCTATGGGCGCGTCATCTCGAAAGGAAACTCCATGTCGCTCATTGAAGTCAGGGGCATGCAAAAGCGCTTCGGCGAAAACCCCGTGTTGCGGGGGATCGACATGAGCGTCGAGCGCGGTCAGGTCGTGTCGATCATCGGCAAGAGCGGCTCGGGCAAGAGCACGCTGTTGCGCACGCTCAACGGTCTGGAGAGTTTCGATGCCGGCAGCGTAGCGGTCGATGGTGTGCTCGTCGGCGCCCGCGACACCGATCTGCGCGCTCTGCGTCTGAAGGTTGGCATGGTGTTCCAGCAGTACAACCTGTTTCCGCATCTGTCGGCCGGCGAGAACGTGATGCTCGCGCAAAAGGTCGTGAAGAAGACCGCGTCCGGCGATGCACGTGAAGTCGCGCGCGCCATGCTTGCCAAGGTCGGGCTCGCCGACAAGTTCGACAGCTACCCGTCGCAACTCTCGGGCGGTCAGCAGCAGCGAGTGGCGATTGCGCGCTCGCTGGCCATGTCGCCTGCGGTGCTGCTGTGCGATGAAATCACGTCGGCGCTCGACCCGGAGTTGGTCGCCGAAGTGCTGAAGGTGCTGGAGGATCTGGCGGCAGAAGGCATGACGCTGATTCTGGTCACGCACGAAATGCGCTTCGCGCGCCACGTGTCGGATCGGGTGGTGTTCATGCATCAGGGCAAGATCTGGGAATCGGGCGAACCCGAGGCACTGTTCACGCGCCCGGCGACGCCGGAATTGCAGCGTTTTATCTGCCAATAAAGTCTGCGTGGAACGGCGCTGCCGATCGGTCATTCGCACGATTTTGGTGCGCCCTCTAATCGTGTCAAAGAGCAGTGGCGCGGCGTGATCGCCGTGCTTATGATGAGCAGCTACAGCGCGCCTCAGGGCCTGTCCACCCTAATTGCTTCGCATTGAAATTCACCTGTCACGATGAAGCTCACTCCTCGCGAAAAAGACAAGTTACTCATCTTCACCGCCGCCTTGCTCGCCGAACGCCGGCGCGCGCGCGGACTGAAGCTGAACTATCCGGAGGCCGTGGCCTTCATCAGCGCCGCGCTCATGGAAGGCGCGCGCGATGGCAAGACGGTCGCCGAACTCATGCACTTCGGCACGACCTTGCTCACGCGCGATGACGTGATGGACGGCGTGCCCGAGATGATCCCCGACATTCAGGTCGAGGCCACGTTTCCCGACGGCACGAAACTCGTGACCGTGCATCACCCGATTCCGTAATCCGGCAATCCACGTCAGTACACATCGATAACAACACCCGAAGGACGCACCATGTCACGCGATCACTCGTTCACCGTATCCGCCACTTCGTCGGCACGCCGCTGGTCACGCGCGGCTGCCGGTCTCGCCCTGCTCGCCGCGTCGGGCGCCGCCCTCGCGCATCCGGGTCACCCGGGGCATGACGCCGCCAGCAGCTTTGCCGCGGGCTTCGTCCATCCGCTCACCGGCGCCGACCACTTGTGCGCCATGATCGTCGTCGGTCTGTGGAGCGCGCTCACCTCGCGCCGCGTCTGGCTGGCGCCCATTGCGTTTGTCGCGATGCTTGCGGCCGGTGGCTTGCTCGGCATGTCGCATTGGTTTGCGTTGCCGGGCGTCGAGCCGATGATCGCCGTCTCGCTGCTGGTACTCGGGCTGATGCTCGCCACGCGCACGAAGTTGCCCGGTTGGGCCGGCGCGGCCGTGGTCGGTGCGTTCGCCATCTTCCACGGCTTCGCGCACGGTGCCGAGTTGCCGGACGAAGCCAGCGCCATGCATTACATGGCCGGGTTCCTGCTCGCCACGGGCATGTTGCATTGCATCGGCATCGCGGCGGGTGTCGCGCTGCGTGAGCGCACGGTGTGGGTGCCGCGCCTGTTGGGCGCGGGCGTGCTGGCGTACGGCGTGTCGCTGCTGGCTGTTGCGGCCTGAGCGCGGACGTAGCCCCCTTGAGGAGACACGCATGATTCCCGGAGAGCTGCTAACCGCTGCTGGCGAGATCGAGCTGAACGTGGGACGCCCCACGATCAGCGTGACGGTCGCCAACACCGGTGACCGGCCGATTCAGATCGGCTCGCATTTCCATTTCTATGAAGTCAACGATGCGCTGCAATTCGACCGAGAGGCTGCGCGCGGATTTCGTCTGAACATTGCCGCCGGGACTGCCGTGCGGTTCGAGCCGGGTCAGCAACGCACCGTCGAGTTGGTTGCGCTGGCGGGCGATCGGCGCGTGTTCGGCTTTGCCGGGCGTGTTATGGGGGCCTTATGAAGATTTCACGCCGCGCTTATGCGGAGATGTTCGGCCCGACCACCGGTGACCGGCTGCGGTTGGCCGATACGGAACTCATCATCGAGATCGAGCGCGATTACACGATCTACGGCGAAGAGGTGAAATTCGGCGGCGGCAAGGTCATTCGCGACGGCATGGGCCAGTCGCAACGCACGCGCGCCGACGTGGTGGACACCGTCATTACCAATGCCGTGATCATCGATCACTGGGGCATCGTCAAAGCGGATATCGGGTTGAAAGACGGCCGGATCTGGGGCATCGGCAAGGCCGGCAATCCGGACATTCAGCCGGGTGTGACGATTCCCCTCGGTGCCGCCACCGAAGTCATCGCGGGCGAAGGCATGATCGTCACCGCGGGCGGCATTGATTCGCACATCCACTTCATTTGTCCGCAACAGATCGAGGAAGCGCTGTCGTCGGGCGTAACGACGTTGCTGGGCGGCGGCACCGGCCCGGCCACGGGCACCAACGCCACGACGTGCACACCGGGGCCGTGGCACATCGAGCGCATGTTGCAGGCGGCGGACGGCTGGCCGATCAACCTCGGTTTTCTCGGCAAGGGCAACGTGAGTCAGCCCGAGCCGCTCACCGAACAGATCGAAGCCGGTGCCATCGGGTTGAAGTTGCATGAGGACTGGGGCTCGACCCCGGCGGCCATCGATGCGTGTCTGTCGGTCGCCGACGCGACCGATACGCAGGTCGCCATTCACACCGACACGCTCAACGAAGGCGGTTTTGTCGAAGCGACGGTCGCGGCGATCAAGGGCCGCACGATTCACACGTATCACACCGAGGGCGCGGGCGGCGGGCATGCGCCCGACATTCTCAAGGTCTGCGGCGAGCCGAATGTGTTGCCGTCGTCGACGAACCCGACGCGGCCTTACACGATCAACACGCTCGACGAGCATCTCGACATGTTGATGGTGTGCCATCACCTCGACCCCGCGATTGCCGAGGATATTGCCTTCGCCGAGTCGCGCATCCGGCGCGAGACGATTGCCGCCGAAGACATCCTGCATGACTTGGGCGCGCTGTCGATGATCTCGTCGGATTCGCAAGCCATGGGGCGGGTGGGTGAAGTGGTGCTGCGCACGTGGCAGACGGCACACAAGATGAAGGTGCAGCGCGGCGCGCTCGGTACGGATTCGGCACAGGCCGACAATTTCCGCGTGAAGCGTTACGTGGCGAAGTACACGATCAACCCGGCCATCACGCACGGCATGGCGCATGAAATCGGGTCGATCGAAGTCGGCAAGTGGGCGGATCTGGTGCTGTGGGAACCGGCGTTTTTCGGCGTGAAGCCGTCGCTGATTCTCAAGGGCGGCATGATCACGTCAGCGCTGATGGGCGACCCCAATGCATCGATTCCGACGCCGCAGCCCGTGCACTATCGCGAGATGTTCGGGGCACGTGCCGGGGCGATGGCGCGCACCTCGCTGACGTTCGTGTCGCAAGCGGCGTACGATGGCGACGTGGCTGGCCGTTACGGCCTGTCCAAGCGCATCGTGCCGGTGCGCAATATCCGGCAGGTGACCAAAGCCAACATGATCAACAACGACTGGCTGCCGCAGATCAGCGTCGACCCCGAGACCTATCAGGTCATCGCCGACGGGCAACTGCTGACGTGCGAGCCGGCGACCGTGCTGCCGATGGCGCAACGTTATTTCCTTTTCTAGACCATGTCGCAAGCCTCCGATTCCGCGCCTGATTCCGCGCCCGATTCCTCCTCTCATTCGCATGCTGACGATGCGGCGGATGCTGTGTCGTCTTCGTCGTCGGCTTCTTCTTCGGCGACGCTGCGCCGTGTCGAAAAGCGCTTCGAAGCTGGCCGCATCGCGGCACCGCTTGCACGGCGTGCGCCTGCGCTGGTGCTGCCCTTCGATGCGCGCGGCAAAAGCCGTCTGCGTGCCACGCTGGAAACCGGTGAGGAAGTCGCAGTGTTCCTGCCGCGCGGCACGGTGCTGCGCGGTGGCGATGTGTTGGTGGCAGATGACGGCGGATTGATTCGCGTGGAGGCGGCACCGGAAACGGTGTTGCTGGTGACGGCGTCGACGCCGCTCGCCCTCACCCGGGCAGCGTATCACCTCGGCAATCGCCATACGCCGGTCGAAGTCGGCGACGGGTATCTCAAGCTCGAATCCGATCCGGTACTGCGCGACATGCTCCTGCGATTGGATGTCGACGTGGCCGAAGCGCTGATGCCCTTCGAGCCGGAAGCCGGTGCCTACGGTGGTGGCCACAAGCACGGCCATGACGCGACGTTCGCGGAAGACTATGCGCTCGCGCAGCAAGTTTTCCATGAGCACCATGGACATTCGCATGACCACGATCATGAACATGGTCATGCGCACGTTCACGGCCCGGATTGCGATCACGGGCACTCGCACGGGCACGCGCATACCGCCGAGTGTGGTCACGATCATGGGCACGTTCATGGCCCCGACTGCGGGCATGACCATGCGCATCATGGCCACACGCACGCGCCTGCACATGTGCACGGCCCTGACTGCGGCCACGCTCACGCGCATACGTCTTCCAGCGAAGACGCTGCGTCTGTGAATCCATCTGCTTCTCCTTCGAGCGCCTCCGATGACGGCAAGTCTGGCCAGTCCTCTCACTGAGCCCGTCGCGGCCGCGTCGCTGCAATCGCTTGCGGCGCTGCTCCACCTTGCGTCGCCCGCGTTGCCCATCGGGGCGTTCAGCTATTCGCAAGGGCTTGAGGCCGCTGTTGAGCACGGCATCATCGTCGACGCCCCCGGGGCAGAACGCTGGATCGCCAGCCAACTCGACGGCGTGTTCACCACGGGTGAGCTGGCACTGCTGGCGAGGCAATGGCGTCACTGGCAAGCGAACGACGTCGCTGCGCTGATCCGTGTGAACGACTGGCTGCTGGCGACGAGAGAAGCGGCTGAACTTCGCGCCGAAACCGAACAAATGGGCTGGTCGCTCACGCAACTGGCGATGTCGCTCGAATGGGGCACGGCTGCGCAGCGCGAGCAACTGGCGTCGATTCGCCCGATCGCGTTGCCGACGGCATTTGCGTTCGCCGCGCTCACGCATGGCGCGCCGCTCGCGGACATGCTCGTCGCTTACGCATTCAGCTGGCTGGAGAATCAGGTGGCCGGTGCACTCAAAGCGGTGCCGTTGGGGCAACTCGCCGCGCAACGGGTGATCGTGGCACTGCGACCGCGCATCATCGACGCTGCACATCGCGCCGCGACATTGCCCGACGATCGAATCAATACGTTTTCCCCGGCGCTCGCGATTCTGGCGTCGCGCCACGAGACGCAATACTCAAGGCTGTTCCGTTCCTGAGGGGTGAGCGTGCTTCATGCGCTCGCCGCTTCGCTCCCTCATTGGACCCTCATCACTCTGCGCCACTCACGACACTCCTTATGACGACATCTGCCAACGCCCGTCGTACCAAGAAGAACCCACCGCTGCGTGTCGGTATCGGCGGCCCGGTCGGCTCCGGTAAAACTACGCTGACGGAGATGCTCTGCAAAGCCATGCGAGACCGTTACGATCTCGTGGTCATCACCAACGATATCTACACGAAGGAAGATCAGCGCCTGTTGACCGTCGCCGGCGCGCTCGAACCTGAGCGCATTCTGGGCGTGGAAACGGGCGGTTGCCCGCACACGGCAATTCGCGAAGACGCATCGATCAACCTCGAAGCGGTCGAGCGCATGCTGGAGCGCTTTCCCGATGCCGATGTCGTGTTCATCGAATCGGGCGGCGACAATCTCGCGGCCACGTTCAGCCCCGAGTTATCCGATCTGACGATTTATGTGATCGATGTGGCCGGTGGTGAGAAGATTCCGCGCAAGGGTGGCCCGGGTATCACCAAATCGGATCTGCTGATCATCAACAAGACCGATCTCGCGCCGTACGTTGGCGCGTCGCTCGACATCATGCGCGCCGACACGCAGAAAATGCGCGGCATGCGCCCCTTCGTCATGGGCAACATGAAGGAAGGCAAAGGCCTTCAGGAAATCATCCAGTTTATTGAAGCGCGGGGGATGTTGGCTTGAGGGGATGCGAGGGCCGTGCAGCAAAAGAGTCAGTGGTTGAATGGAAAGTCCCTGGGCGGCCAGGGACGATTCACGTTCTGCAACGACACGATGGTGACTACACTCTCCTTTAATTCGTAAATCATTCTGTAGCGTTTGTGAGGTATTAGCATGCGAGCGTTACTGGCTCGGTTGAGACGCCCCATAGCTGGAAAGATTCGCAAGTTCCTCAGCGCCCGTTCCACACACGTATTCAGATTCAAAGCTGCGCTGGCATTAATGTTGGAGAGTTGATTCCAGATAATGACGCGTTCGCGCAGCGCAAATTTCGACCAACGAATCGTTACTCTCACAGCGTTTTCTGAAGCTCCCGGCAGCGTTCATCAAACAGAGTACTAACGACCTCGTCTGGTACGGTACGCCCCTCTTCAATATCCTTGAGCCCCATGAGGAGACTTACGAAATCCTCAATATTGACTTCGCTGGGATCCTGCGGACGCTCGAAGTACTCCTCGTTCAGGTCGATCGAACACCCTGTCTTCACGACCTCGCAGGGCAGCTTGCGACCCGACGCGACATCGGCAAGTCCACGGATCGTGGCCTCATAGAGAGTTTGCGCTTCCGCCAGAATGGCGGGTGAGGGATGGCAGGGCGAATCGAGATCCGCCAGCAGATGGAGATGACGCACAGAGAGATCGGCGCGTTGCTCGATAGTTTGCATCGTGATTCCTGACTAGGATTTTGGCGGGGGGCCACTCACACGAGTGCTGCCAAATTAAACGTCAGGGATAGGTCGAGTCAATACAGGTCGGGGAGTTATCGGGCGATTCCTAACGGAACCGCCCTGATGTCCGAAGCGGGTTTCGGACTAGCGCTGCGCGACCGAGAAGCCATGCTCTCGCAGCAGTTGCAGCACGCCATGCGGGCCGCCAAGATGCAGTGTGCCGATGGCAACGAACACCGGCTTGCCCGGGTCCGCGAGAAACAGCATCCGCGCCAAAAAGCGGCGGTTGCGTGAGTACAGAATGCGCTCGTCGATAGCGTCGGCCAGCGCCACGTTGCGTCGCACTTGTGCCGCCTTGCCCTGCGACCAATCGAACACCAGCTCCGCATCGCCCGCGCGCCAAAGACGGTGCAACTCCTCCACCTGTGCCGTGGCCTTCTTCGGGGTCAGCACCAGCTCCTGCGCAAGCAACTCGTTTTGCTGTGCCGCCGACAACCCCGTGAATGCATCCATCTGCTCGGCCAACGACTCCAGCCCGACAATGCGCCCGCGGTAAATATTCTCCAGCTGGTTCTCGGTGCCGTATTCCGTTTGCAGATCGGCGCCCATCGAGTCGAGCGTCTCCACGAGCAGCGCCGCCAGCCAGGGCCGCATGTGGCGAATCTCGGTGAGCATCGCCGGATTGCCCTTGAGGCGGTCGCGCAACTTGCGCCATAACGGCGCCGGAATCATCCTCGGCAGACACGCGCGCGTGCACATGCCGTACTTCTGCACGTCGTCCTGCGACATCGTCAGATCGTCAGGCGAGAGCTCGAACGCCACCACCTTCGAGACGCGCAGCGCATCGACCACCACTTTGCGGAACGGATAGTCGTCGGGCTTGCCGACGTGCAGGGTACCCATGACGTAGATCGTCATGTCGCCCTTGCGGGCTTCGTAGAACGGCAGATTGGCGCCGGGCGGCGATTCGCCCGGCTCGGGCACCACCAGCGGCAACGCCCGCGGCGTAACGACGCGGGGTGTCACCGTCGATGCCGCATCGAGCGTGACGGCGAGCGTCATCAGCAGGCAGCCCAGCAGCCAACCGGTCAAAGCGACGCCCCGACGGACATGCGTCGCGCGTGGTGGTCCACCCAATCTCGTCATCCCTCAATGTCTTCAACCCGATGGCACGCCACCAGACGTCCTTCGAGCTCGCGCAATTGCGGCACTTCCTCTCGGCAATGGTCGACGGCATACGGACAGCGCGGCGCAAACGCACACCCTGGCGGCGGGCGCAGCGGTGACGGCAACTCGCCGATCAGCGCAATCTTCACGCGCCGCTCGCTCGGCTTGATGGCCGGCGTCGCCGACATCAGCGCCTTGGTGTACGGGTGCAGCGGCTTGCCGAACACGGCGGCCTTGGGACCGTGTTCGACCGCGCGGCCGAGATACATCACCATCACGTCGTCGGCCACGTGCTCGACTACGGCGAGATTATGCGACACGAATACGTAACTCGTCGCGTATCGGTCCTGCAAATCCATGAAAAGATTCAGGATCTGTGCCTGAATTGAGACATCCAGGGCCGAGACCGGCTCGTCCGCCACCACGATCGCCGGCGACAGAATCATCGCCCGTGCGATCGCCACGCGCTGCCGCTGCCCGCCCGAGAACATATGCGGATACCGCGCCACATGCTCCGGCCGAAGCCCCACCGTGCGCATCATCGCCGCAATCTTCTCGCCCCGCTCGGCGCGGGTGAGCGCCGTATTGATGGCCAGCGGCTCATCCAGCGCCTGCCCGACCGTCTTGCGCGGATTGAGCGACGCGTACGGGTTCTGGAACACCATCTGCACCCGCGTACGCAACGGGGCCAGATCGCCCGCCGATGCCCCGGTCGTCTCGGTCGCGTCGATGGCGAGTGTGCCGGACGTCGGCGGCTCGATCAACGTCAGCACCCGTGCCAGCGTCGATTTGCCGCACCCCGACTCACCCACCACGGCCAGCGTCCGGCCAGCCGACAACTCGAACGACACGCCGTTCAGGGCCTTGACGCTCGCGTCCGCGCGGAACATGCCCCGGTTGACGGTGTAAAAACGCTTCAGATCGCGGGCGGCCAACACCGTGCGATTCGGCTCGCGCTCACGCGTCGTAGCGTGCGGGGTATGTGGGGTGTCCGGGCCGCCCGGCGGCGTCGCGAAAACGGTTTCACTCATTGCGCACCTCCGGTAATCAGTCCACCTGCCGCACCACCCGCCAGACCACCCGCCGCATGCGGCAGTGGCTTGAAACACCGCACACGCGGCGACCCGACAGCACTCGGCCCGGTATAGGGCTCAAGCTTGGGTTGCACCGTACGGCAATGGTCATCGGCATAAGGACAGCGCGGCGACAGCAGACACCCGGCCGGCCGATCGTCACGGCCCGGCACCACGCCGGGCAAGGTATGCAGGCGTCGCACGCCACGGTTGTGTTCGGGAATCGCCGCGAGCAGCGCCTCGGTGTAGGGATGATGCGGCGCGTCGAACAGCGCCGGCACCTGCTGCACCTCGATCACCTGCCCCGCATACATCACGGCCACCCGGTGCGCCACTTCGGCCACCACGGCCAGATCGTGCGAAATCAACACGAGCGACATGCCGTGGTCGCGCTGCAAACGCAGCAGCAACGCCATGATCTGCGCCTGAATGGTCACGTCGAGCGCGGTCGTCGGTTCGTCGGCAATCAGCAACTTCGGCTGGCACGCAATCGCCATCGCGATCATCACGCGCTGGTTCATCCCGCCCGAGAGTTGATGCGGATACGCGCTGAGCCGGTTCGCAGCATCGGGAATTTCCACCTGTTCGAGCAACTCCACGATGCGATCGCGCAGCGCCCGGCCACGCAGTCCCATGTGCCGGCGCAGCACTTCACCGATCTGATAGCCGATGGAATAGCTCGGATTCAGGCTCGAGAGCGCGTCCTGAAAGATCATGGAAACGTCGCGCCCGACGATGTTGCGCCGCTGCCGCGCCGAGGCGTGCAGCAGATCGCGCCCGTCGAAGCTGACTTCGTCGGCAGTGACGCGCCCGGGGGCGTCGATCAGCCCCATGAGCGCGAGCATCGTCACGCTCTTGCCGGAGCCGGACTCGCCGACCACGCCGAGAATTTCGCCCTGGCCGACGTCGAGGTCGATGCCTTCGACGGCGCGCGCACCTTCAAAGTCGACCGATAGATTGCGGATAGTGAGCAGACTCATGCGATTCGCTTCAGTTTGGGGTCAAGGGCGTCGCGCAGGCCGTCACCGACCAGGTTGATCGCAAGGACCGAGATGACGATCGCAAGACCCGGCAGCGTCACAATCCACCAGGCACTTTCCATATAGTCGCGCGCCGACGCGAGCATCGAGCCCCACTCGGCAAGCGGTGGTTGCACGCCCAGGCCGAGAAAGCCGAGCGCCGCCGCATCGAGAATGGCCACCGAGAAGCTCAGCGTCGCCTGCACGATCAGCGGTGCCGCACAGTTCGGCAGCACGGTCGAGAACATCAAGCGCAGCGTGCCGGCACCAGCCATGCGCGAGGCGGTCACGTACTCGCGCTGCAATTCGCCGATGGCAGCCGCGCGCGTGAGACGCACATACGCGGGCAGCGTCACGATCGCAATTGCGATGGTCGTGTTAGCCAGCCCCGGGCCGATGATGGCCACGACGGCCACGGCCAGCAGCAGCGACGGCAGCGCCATCATCATGTCCATCAGGCGCATGATCGGCGTGTCGAGCCAGCGCGGGAAAAACGCTGCGAGCAGGCCAAGCAGAATGCCCGGAATCAGCGACAACACCACCGACGACAGACCGATCCAGAACGACAGGCGTGCGCCGAAGATCAGACGCGACAGGATGTCGCGGCCGGCTTCATCGGTACCCAGCAGAAAGCGCGCGTTGCCGCCTTCAAACCAGGCGGGCGGAATCTTCACGAAATCGCGGTATTGCTCGATGGGACTGTGCGGCGCGATCAGCGGCGCAAAGATGGCCGCAAGGAACATCAATATCAAGATAATCGCGGCGAACGTCGCGCCGCGATTGGCGGTAAAGCTGCGCAGGAATTCCCGCACCAGGCGCGCGCGAGGCGTGGCCGTAATGGCGGCGGGCGGCGGCAGCGTAGCAGGCGTGTCACTCATTGTTGACCTCCTTCAGTGCCGAATGCGCGGATTGACGACGCCGTAGAGCACGTCGACCAGCAAGTTGACCAGAATGACGCCCGTCGCGATGAGCAGGATCCCGCCCTGCACCACCGGATAGTCGCGTCGCAAAATGGCGTCGATCAGCCACTTCCCGATGCCGGGCCACGAGAACACGTTCTCGGTGAGCACCGCGCCCGCGAGCAGCGTGCCGACTTGCAGCCCGATCACGGTAATCACCGGAATGAGCGCGTTGCGCAGCGCATGCACGACGATCACGCGCCAAGGCGACAGCCCTTTCGCGCGCGCCGTCCGGATGTAGTCCTCACGCAGCACTTCGAGCATGGCCGAGCGCGTCATGCGGGCGATCACCGCCAGCGGCACGGTGCCGAGCACGATGGTCGGCAAAATCAGATGGCTTACGGCGGACGAGAACGCACCCGGTTCGCCCGAGAGCAACGTGTCGATGAGCATGAAGCCGGTCACGAACGGCACGTCGTATTCCACACCGATGCGCCCTGACACGGGTGTCCATTGCAGATCGACCGAGAACAGCATGATCAGCAACAGCCCCCACCAGAAGATGGGCATCGAGTAGCCGGTCAGCGCCGCCCCCATGGTGGTGTGGTCGAGCATCTTGCCGCGCCGCAACGAGGCGGCGACACCGGCAGGCAGACCGACGATCAGCGCGAAGAGCATCGCGCAAGTGGCCAGTTCGAGCGTGGCGGGGAAGCGCGAGAAGAACTCGTGCAGCACGCCCTCGTTGGTCACGATGGAGCGCCCGAGGTCGCCTTGTGCGGCGTGCTTCAGGTAGACGAAGTATTGGGTGGTGAGCGGTTGATCGAGCCCGAGCCGTTTCATGGCTTCGGCGTGCATGACGGGGTCGAGGTTTCGCTCGCCCACGAGCACTTCGATCGGATCGCCGGGAATGAGGTGGATCAGCGCGAACGCCAGGACGGTGATGCCGATGAAGGTCGGGATCACCATGCCCAGTCGTCGCAGGACGAATCTCAGCATATGAGGGTTCCGTGGGCTTGCGCACCGCCCGCCCCCGGCGGCAGGACGGGTGGCGCTGTGCCGCGTTATTCAGTCGTGAACGACCGTTTGTCTTGGTGCGGCGGGCAGATCCGGCGCGGCGGCCGGGTCTGCCCGCTTGATACCAATCTATTGCTTGTTCCCCGCAAAGGCCGTTGCCGAGCCATTGCCGGGTGGCGAAACTCGATCAGTCGAGCATCAGTCGAGAGATACGCCAGCAAAACTGTTACGGCTGAACGGGCTGAGCTTGAAGCCCTTCACGTTCGTCGCCATCGGCTTGTACTGCGTGGAGTGCGCGATCGGCGAGAACGGCAGTTGCTGCGCGAAGATTTCCTGCGCCTGCGTGTACAGCTTCGTACGCGCTGCAACGTCCGTGGTCTGACGCGCCTGCTTGATGAGGTCGTCGAACGGCTTGTAGCACCACTTCGAGAAGTTGTTGCCGTTCATCGAGTCGCAACCGAGCAGCACGCCGAGCCAGTTGTCCGGATCGCCGTTGTCGCCGGTCCAGCCAATCAACAGCGCATCGTGCTCGCCAGCCTTCGCGCGCTTGATGTACTCACCCCACTCGTACGTGACGATGTTCGCCTTCACGCCGATCTTCGCCCAGTCGGCCTGAATCATTTCCGCCATGAGCTTGCCGTTCGGGTTGTACGGACGCTGCACCGGCATCGCCCACAGCGTGATTTCGATACCCTTCACGCCTGCCTTGTCGAGCAACGCCTTGGCTTTCTCGGGATCGTAGCCGGACGGCTTGATGTTCTTGTCGTAGGACCATTGCGTCGGCGGCATCGGCGCGCCGTTCGACAACTGTCCGGCCGAGCCGTAGACGGACTGGAGAATCGCCTGCTTGTTGATCGCCATGTCGAGTGCCTGACGCACTTCCACGCGGTCGAGCGGCTTCTTCTGCACGTTGTACGCCACATAGCCGAGGTTGAAACCCACCTGATCCGGCATCTTCAGCTTCGACGCCTTGCCCTGTGCCGAGATATCGGCCTTGAGCGAATCGACATCCGCCGGGCGCGGGTACGTTGCGACCTGGCATTCGTTGCGCTTGAGCTTCTGGATACGGACGTTGGCGTCGGTGGTGATCGCGAAGATCAGCTTGCCCACCTTCGGCGGCAGATTCGTATTCCAGTAGTCCTTGTTGCCATCCAGACGCAGCGTGGCGTCCTTCGTGTAGCTGCGGAAGATGAACGGCCCGGTGCCGACCGGCTTGAGCGCGATGTCGCGGGAATTGTTCGCGGCGAGCAGCTTGTCCGCGTATTCCTTCGAGAGGATCGACGCGAACGACATGGCCAGATTCTGGATGAACGGTGCGTCGACCTGCTTCAGCACGAAGCGCACGGTGTACGGATCGACGATCTCGATACGGTCGATATCCTTCTGGAGTCCCATATCGACGAAATACGGGAATTCAGCCGGATATGCCTTGCGGAAGGGCATCTCGCGATCGCCCATGCGCTCGAACGTGAACTTCACGTCTTCGGCATTGAAATCACGCGTGGGCGTGAAGTATTCGGTGGTGTGGAACTTGACGCCTTTTCGCAGATGGAAGGTGTAGACCTTGTTGTCCGGCGAAATGTCCCACTTCTCGGCGAGCGACGGCATCACCCCGGTTTCGCCCGGAACGAAGGCGATCAGACGGTTGTAGATGGCGTCGGCGGGATCGAAGTCCGTGCCGGTGGTCAGTTGTCCCGGATCGAAACCGGCCGGGCTGCCCTCAGAGCAGTAGACAAGGGTCTTGTTCGGGAGCTCGACTGCTGCGGCGGACTGGATCGCGGTCGCGCCGGCAAGCAGAGTCGCAGCCAAAAGCAAACGCAGGGTGTGGGTTCGTTTCATAGGCTCCTCGGAATGATATTTTTCGAGGCTCAGGATCAGGTCGTCCGGTTAGGGGTCGCCGCCGAGCACCCGGGAATATTACTGAAGGTTACCTCGCGTCACAACACGCCAAATCCCTAGCAATTCGCCGATTTGCAGCGTTTTCAATTAGGAAATCACTTAATTTTGATTAGGATTGACATTCAGGTGCCTGATCGGCGCAATCGCCGCCCAGCCAGCGATGACGCGCGAAGGTGCAGCGCTGCACCGGCTCGGGGAGCGAAAGCGGCCACGATTTGAAAGCCGTAGCGCGTATGGGAAGTGTCTGAAGTGCCGAGGGGGCAAGGGGCAAGGCCCGGCGAGTGCGCGGCGCGCGGCCGTGAGACCTGAAGACGATCGATGCGCCCTGTCATGGGACGCACCGACATTGACGCAGTTTGCGAGTGCTGGAAGTCAGCCGGGCTTACAGACCCAGCCGCTGCCACATCGCCTTGGTGGCGGCTGCCGCGTTGAGCGTATAGAAATGCAGCCCCGGGGCGCCGTCGGCGAGCAGGCGCTCACACAGTGCGGTCACCACGTCGAGGCCGAACGCGCGAATCGACTCACGGTCGTCGCCGAAGCCTTCGAGGCGCTTGGCGATCCAGCGCGGCACTTCTGCACCGCACATTTCCGAGAACCGCATCATCTGCGAGTAGTTCGTGATCGGCATGATGCCCGGCACGATCGGCACGTTCACGCCAAGGCGCGCGGCATCGTCGACAAAGCGGAAGTAGGCGTCCGCATTGAAGAAATACTGCGTGATCGCGGCGTTGGCCCCGGCCTTCACCTTGTTGGCGAAGTGTTCGAGGTCCAGACGCGGCGACTTCGCCTGCGGGTGGTACTCGGGATAGGCCGCCACTTCGATGTGGAACCAGTCGCCCGTCTCCGCGCGAATGAATTCGACCAGCTCCGACGCGTAACGAAATTCACCGATTTCGCCCATGCCCGACGGCAGATCCCCGCGCAGCGCCACGATGTGACGGATGCCGTGACTGCGGTACGTCTGCAAGATGTCGCGGATGTTGTCTTTGGTCGACCCCACGCACGACAAGTGCGGTGCCGCTTCGACGCCTTCGCGTTGGATTTCCACCACCGTATCGATCGTACCCTGCTGGGTCGAACCACCGGCACCGAACGTCACCGAGACGAATTTCGGACCGAGCGGAAACAGTTGCTGGCGCGTCGCGCGCAGCTTCTCCGCGCCTTCGGCGGTCTTGGGCGGGAAGAATTCGAAGCTGAAAGAGGGTTGCGTCATGATCTTCTGATTATCGAGAGAGTCGCTCGCAGGGCACTCATGCCGCCTTGGCATGCGTGGCGTGTACGAAAAACTCCCGGTTACCGTCACCGCCCGTAATCGGGCTGTCGAACCAGCCGGCCACCGTGAGGCCGAGCGATTCGCAGGCGGTGCGGATCTTTGTCTCCACCTGCGCGTATTGCGCGGGGTCGCGCACGAGGCCGCCGCGCCCGATGTTCTCGCGTCCCACTTCAAACTGCGGCTTGACCAGCATCAGCAAGTTGCCACCCGGTGCCAGCAGCGGCGCAAGCGCCGGCAGCACCAGCGTGAGCGAGATGAACGACACGTCGCCCACGATCACGTCGAAGCCCGCCTCGGGGGTCGTCGGTGCGGGCGCCGACGCAGCCGCGCCCTCGCTCGCCGCAGACGACTTCCACTGCGCCAACTGCTCATCCAGCATTTCACGCGTCAGGTGCCGCGCGTTGATCCCTTCCAGCGAGATCAGTCGCGGCTCCGTCACCAGCCGGCCATGCAGTTGCCCATGGCCGACATCCACACCGATGACCTGCGCCACGCCCTTCTGCAAGAGGCAGTCGGCAAAGCCACCGGTCGACAGTCCGACGTCGAGCGCCGTGCGCCCTGCCAGCACATCCGCCCCCAGCCCGGCAGCCGCAAGCGCGCCTTCGAGCTTGAGCCCGCCGCGAGAAACGTAGCGATCCTCGCCCGGCAACCCATCGACGGCGGCACGCACTTCGAGCACTTCATCGCTCGCCACGAGCTGGCTGGCTTTCTTGAGGACGGTGTCGGTGTCGGCGACGTACACCCGCCCCGCATCGATCAAACGCTGCGCGACAGTCCGCGAAGACGCGAGGCCTCGCGACACGAGTGCCTGATCGACACGAAGGGATGGCGACATGACAACAAATTCCTGCGGATGAAAGCAGGCACGCTGGCGGCAGCGTGCCGGTTGAACGTTTGATTAAGCGTTGCGTTAAACGTTAGTCGCGCGATCGCCGCCGAACACCAGCGCCGACAGAATCCACGAGATCAGGCTGTACAACAGCGAGCCGAAGAGCGCCGCCCAGAAGCCCGAGACTTCGAACCCCTTGACCACGTTGGCGGCCAGCCAGAACAGCAACGCATTGATCACGAAGATGAACAATCCGAGCGTGACGACCGTGACCGGCAGCGTGAGCACCACGAGCAGCGGACGCAGGAATGCGTTGATCAGGCCGAGCACGACCGCAACGATCAGCGCCGTACCGATGCCCTTGAGCTGAACGCCCGAGATGATGTGCGGCAAAACGAGAAGTGCGATGGCATTGATGAGCCAAATCAGCAGCAGACGCATGGCAAGCTCCGAAGGACAAGCCGGTGCGAGACGTCGACGTCAACACCGGCAGTTACAAGAATTCGTACGCGGCTGCGCGTGTGGCGCAGCCGCGTGGGTACTGCCCGTTACTTCATAGCGCGACCTAATGGGCCGGCCTGATCGTGCAACTTAATAACGGTAGTGCGACGGCTTGAACGGACCGTTCTTGTCGACGCTGATGTACTTCGCCTGATCGTCGCTCAGCACGGTCAGTTCGGCACCGATACGGCCCAGGTGCAGACGCGCGACCTTCTCGTCCAGATGCTTCGGCAGCACGTACACGCTGTTCTTGTACTTGGCGCCGTCCACGAACAATTCAATCTGCGCGAGCGTCTGGTTGGTGAACGAGTTGCTCATCACGAACGACGGGTGACCCGTGGCGCAGCCCAGGTTCACGAGGCGGCCTTCGGCCAGCAGGATGATGCGCTTGCCGTCCGGGAAGATGATGTGGTCGACTTGCGGCTTGATGTTTTCCCACTCGTACTTGCGGGTCGACGCGACGTTGATTTCCGAGTCGAAGTGACCGATGTTGCACACGATCGCCTGATTCTTCATCGCAGCCATGTGGTCGTGATCGATCACGTGGAAGTTGCCCGTGGCCGTCACGAAGATGTCGGCCTTGTCGGCGGCATATTCCATCGTCACGACGCGGTAGCCTTCCATCGCGGCTTGCAGTGCGCAGATCGGGTCGATTTCAGTGACCCACACCGTCGCGCCCAGACCACGCAGGCTTTGTGCGCAGCCCTTGCCCACGTCGCCGTAACCGGCCACGAGTGCGATCTTGCCGGCGATCATCACGTCGGTCGCGCGCTTGATACCGTCGACGAGCGACTCGCGGCAGCCGTAGAGGTTGTCAAACTTCGACTTGGTCACCGAGTCGTTGACGTTGATGGCCGGGAACGGCAGCGTGCCGTCCTTTTCCATCTGATACAGACGGTGCACGCCCGTGGTGGTCTCTTCGGTCACGCCCTGAATTTGCGACAGGCGCTTGCTGTACCACTGCGGGTCGAGGGCGATGTGACGCTTGATCGCAGCGTACAGGGCCACTTCTTCTTCGTTGGTCGGGTTGGCGACGACCGAGAGGTCCTTCTCGGCCTTGCTGCCCAGAATCAGCAGCAGCGTGGCGTCGCCGCCGTCATCGAGAATCATGTTGGCGAACTCGCCGTTCGGCCATTCGAAGATGCGGTGGCTGTATTCCCAGTATTCGTCGAGCGATTCGCCCTTGAACGCGAACACGGGGATACCGGCGGCGGCGATGGCCGCAGCGGCGTGATCTTGCGTCGAGAAAATGTTGCACGAGGCCCAGCGCACTTCGGCGCCCAGTGCGGTCAGCGTCTCGATGAGCACGCCCGTCTGGATCGTCATGTGGAGCGAGCCGGCGATGCGGGCGCCCTTGAGCGGCTGGGTGGCCTTGAACTCTTCACGCGTGGCCATCAGACCCGGCATTTCGCTCTCGGCGATGCGCAGTTCCTTGCGGCCCCAATCGGCCAGCTTGATATCAGCTACGTGGAAATCGGTGAATTTCGAATCGACTACGGCGTTCATCACGCCTCCTTTCTCTAAATGTCTAGATAGTTGGGACGTGAGCGCCGTTCTTGGGGCTTACGCGCCGAACTATCCGGGGGAAACCGGGGGCCGGCGGGGGCCAATGGGAAGGATCTTGAGCCTGGCAGCGGTATCCGCTGTCGCAACGCTCCTCAAGACTGGCGCATTGTAGCAAAACTCATGCGGCGCGTCGGGTCAGGGGCGACGTTCGAAGGGTTATTTTTTGGGGGAGCAACGGCAGGAGGAACGGCGAAGAAGGTGCACGGGGTGCACCTTCCCATCATCAGATCGGCAAGTGCGTGAGCAGCGGCGCGGCAAACACCATCACGATGCCGTTGATCATCATCACAAGGCTCGCGACCACGCCCTCTTCGCTGCCGATCTGGCGCGCCTTGGCCGTGCCGAACCCGTGAGCCCCAGCGCCAAACGGTGCTCCCCGGGCCATGCGGGTACGCAACGGCAGCCACGACAGGAGCGCCTCGCCGAGCAGCATGCCGATGAAGCCGGTGACGATCACGAACAACCCCACCAGATCGCGCGAGCCGCCGACCTTGTCGGAGACCACGAGCGCAAACGGCGTCGAGATCGACCGGGCGAGCAGACTGCGCGCCATTTCCGGCGGCAACTCAAACAGACGTGCCAGCACGAACGAACTGCCCACCGCCACGATCATCGCGACGAGCACGCCCACGGTGAGCGCAAACGCGTGACGGCGAATGATGTCGCGGTGTTCATAGATCGGCACGGCAAACGCGATGGTCGTGGGGCCGAGCAGCCAGACGAGCCAGCGCGAATCGGAAATATAGGTGGTGTACGAGATGTCGCCGCCGACCATCACGGCGATGAGCAGCACCGGCGCGAGAATGGCCGGGCCGAGCCACACCTTGCCGAAGCGCGCGTAAAGGCGCTTCGACACGTAATAGAAGACAACCGTAAGAGCGAGCAGAAGCAGCGCCGTATGATTCATGACAGTATCCGGCGAGAGGTTAAGGCTGGGGTTGTGGTGCCATCCGCAGCGCCCGCTGCCACTATCGAAGCGAAGCGAGCGAGCCGTCAGGCACCATCAGCGGCGATTAGCAACGATCAACGATCAGCGAACGTCGTGGGCGTGTAAGGCGCGGCGTGCCGGCAGGCGCACGAAGGCGGCCTTCATGCGGCGCTCGGCGCGGCAGGCGAGATCCACGGCCAGTGCCGTCGAGACCATCACAAGCACGGTGCCCACGCCAATCACGGCGAGCAATTGCAGGCCTTCGTGGCGCAGCAGATCGGTGTATTGCATGACGGCGGCGACCATCGGCACGAAGAACAGAATCATCTCGGCCAGAAACCAGTCGGCGCCGCGCTTGATCTTGTCGGCCTTGAGCACACCGCTCATGAGCAGACCGACCACGGCGAACAAGCCGAGCACACCACCCGGCAGGGGCAAATGAAAATGACGCGACGCAGCATCCGCCACCAGATAAATGCCGGTGAGCAGGGCGATCTGCCACACCACGTCCACGGCGCGCTTGCTGCGGCTATACAGACGGCTGGCGATCATCTTGGTCATGGCACTCTCCCTGGGGTTTTGCATCAACATGGAGTGCAGTATAGGAAGCGCTGCAACATAAATATAATGAATTACAATTATCAAATCGATTCCAAATTGGAATAATTTAAGTATTAACCCTAATAGTGCATGAGAAAGCCTTATCTGGCGGGGCTTTCCGGCTTTTAGCACCAAAACGGTGCAATCGGGAGCCCCGAAATGGAACTGCGTGCCTTGCGAGGATTTGTGGAAGTTGTGCGACAGCAGAGCTTCACGGCGGCGGCCGAAGCGCTCTTTGTCACGCAGCCAACGGTGAGCAAAATGGTCAAGGCGCTCGAAGACGAGCTCGGCACGCCCCTCATGTTGCGAGAAGAGCGCGGCATGGGCCGCCGGCTGCAACTCACCGATGCCGGTCGGGTGGTCTTCGAGCGCGGTCAGGATGTGCTCGCCGCCTACGCCCGTTTGCAACAGGAGTTGTCGGATCTGGAGTCGGTCGCGCGCGGCGAACTGTCGATCGGCATTCCACCATTGGGCGGCGATCTGTTCATCCCGGTGATCGGGGCGTTTCACCAGCACTATCCGGATATCGAGATGAAGCTGTTCGAGACCGGCTCCCGGGCCATCGAGCAGGCGCTGCTGGCGGGCGACATCGAACTGGGTGCCGTGTTGCTGCCGATCGACCCCGCCATTCTCGACGTGCTCCCGGTGTGCCATTACCAGTTGCGGTTGATCGCGCCGCGCGAGTCGTCGTGGGAAGGCCGCGCGTCGGTCGGGCTGGGCGAGCTTCGCGACGAGCCGTTCGTGTTTTATGGCGAAGGCTTCGCGCTGTCGGAATTCGTGATTGCGGCGTGCCGGCGGGCGGGCTTCACGCCGAAGATTGCCGGACGCTCAAGCCAGTGGGACTTCATTGCGTCGATGGTCGATAACGGGGTCGGCATTGCCTTGCTGCCCGAGCCGTTCTGCGCGCGGCTCGATCCGAAACGCTTCGTGATTGCGGATATTCGCGATCCGGAGATTCCGTGGGATCTCGCGATGGCGTGGCGACGCGACTCGTACCTCTCGCACGCAGCGCGACGCTGGCTCGCACTGGCGCGCGACATCCTCGGCCCCGGCGGCGACGGCGACGTCAAGGCGGCACAAGCGGCCATTGCCGGCGCGACACGGCGCCAGCCTGCGCGCTGACACGCTGACAGGCCGACACGGCATCCACGCGCGGCCAACGCCGCCCGCCTTCAAACGATTGCGGTATCCTTGCCGCTTACAAATTCTTCCCCCCGGCCGCGCGACGAGCGCGGCACATCGACACCTATGCGCATCATCACTGCGAATCTGAACGGCGTGCGATCGGCCTCCAAGAAAGGCTTCTTCGAGTGGTTCGGCAATCAGGACGCCGACATCCTGTGTGTGCAGGAAATCAAGGCGCAGTTGCCGGACATGACGCCGGACTTTCTCAAGCCGCACGACTATCAGGGCTACTTCCATTACGCCGAGAAGAAGGGTTACAGCGGTGCGGGCGTGTACGTGCGCCGCGAGCCCGACGACATCGTGATCGGCTGGGGTCAGCAAGAGTTCGACGCCGAAGGGCGTTATGTCGAAGTGCGCTACGGCAACCTGTCGGTGATCTCGGTGTACATCCCGTCGGGTTCCAGCGGTGAAGAACGTCAGGCGGCCAAGTTCCGCTTCATGGCCGACTTCATGCCGCACTTGCTGGCGTTGAAAGCCGCCGGACGCGAAGTCGTGTTGTGCGGCGACGTGAACATCGCGCACAAGGAAATCGACATCAAGAACTGGAAGGGCAATCTGAAGAACTCGGGTTTCCTGCCGGAAGAGCGCGCGTGGCTCACGCAGTTGTTCGACGACCACGGCTATGTGGATGTCTTCCGCACGCTGGATCAGCGCGCGGAGCAATACACGTGGTGGAGCAATCGCGGGCAGGCGTATGCGAAGAACGTCGGGTGGCGCATCGACTACCAGATCGCCACGCCGGGTATCGCCGGCAAAGCCAAAACCACATCCGTCTTCCGCGACATCAAGTTCAGCGATCACGCACCGCTGATCATTGACTACGATCACGCGCTGTAACGGATCGCCCGATGAAGACCCTGTTGTTTTGTACTTGCTACATGAAGGATGCCGAAGCTTGGCAGCAACGGTATCAACGCTGGCTCGACTTCTACCGGAACGGACCGATCCACGCCGACAAGATGGTGATGATCGACGACGGCTCGCCGTATCTCCCGCCGGCCGAGTTCGTCCGTACGGTAGCCGCCGGGAGCGACCTCTCGGCACATGACGACGTGCACGCCATCGTTCGCTTCGAGAACAATCTGGGGCGCCAGAGCATGAGCCTCTACCCCGGATGGTGGCGCAGCTTCCTGCACTCGGTGACGCTCGCGCGCGCCATGGGCGCCGACAAGATCGTTCACATCGAATCTGATGCCTACACGCTGAGCCAGCAGATCGTCGACTTCATCAATGACACCCAGTCGGGCTGGCACGTGATGTGGGCGCAGCGCTACGCCATGCCGGAGACCGCCATTCAGGTCATCGGCCGGGATCAGTTCGACGTGCTGGAGACACTCGCGAAGGAATATCCGAAGTTCGATTTCCCGGATATTGCGGAGCGTCTGCTGCCCTTCACCTCGGTGAACCGGCAGTTCACGGGCGATCGGTATAGTGAATTCAAGCGCAACCGGGGCATCTTCCGCTCGCGTAAATTCAACTTCCTGCCGATCTTCCAGCGCGACTTTTTCTGGGAGCCGATCCCGCCCGATGCGGACTTCGCCACACAAGTGGTCAAGCGCCAGAAGGTAACCTATCGCGGCGTCTGAGCGACGCTGCCCTCATCGTCGGAATCGTCGGCATCGTCTGCGCCCCAAGGCGCGACCTTCGGCAGCAGCAACATGCCGGGTACCGCCAGCACGGTGCAGATCAGGAAGAACGTCAGCCAGCCCACCCCATCCACGATGTACCCCGTGCCCGCGTTCGCGAACGTGCGCGGCACGGAGGCGAGACTGGTGAACAGGGCGAATTGCGTCGCGGTATAGCGCGGGTCCGTCGTGCGGGCGATGTACGCCGTAAATGCCGCCGTCCCCAGCCCCGCCGTGAACGCCTCGAACGCGATCACCGCGCCGAGCCCCGCCACGACGGCACCGGCTTCTGCCAGCCACGCAAAGCCGAGCACCGACACCAGTTGCAGCACGCCGAACACCCACAGCCCGCGATTGATGCCCAGCTTGATCAGCCAGATACCACCGATGATCCCGCCTGCCACACTCGCCCACAAGCTCGTGGCCTTCGCGACCACGCCAATCTGCGTCTTGGTGAAACCCAAATCCAGATAGAACGATGTCGCCAGCGATGTCGCCATCGAATCACCCAGCTTGTACAGAAAGATGAACGCGAGCACCAGCAGCGCTTTCGTCCAGCCACCGCGCGTCACGAACTCATGGAACGGCTCGACCACGGCTTCGCGCAACGTCTTGGGCGGCGTGCCGCGAATCGCCGGCTCCTTGACGACCAGCGTCATCACCAGCCCCGGCAGCATGAACGCCGCCGTCACGAAGAACACCTGCGACCACGGCAGATGATCGGCCATGATCAGCGCGAGCGACCCGGGCACCAGCCCGGCTACCTTGTACGCGTTCACGTGCATCGCCGTGCCCAGCCCCTGCTCCCGGTCGGAGAGCAACTCGCGGCGGTAGGCGTCCAGACAGATGTCGAGACTCGCGCTGAAGAACGCGAGCGCCGCCGCGAGCGCGGCAATCGTCATCAGATCGCGCTGCGGCGAGTACGTCCCCATCAGTGCCACGGCCCCGGCCACCAGCAACTGCGTGACGAACATCCAGCCGCGCCGGCGCCCGGGCTTCCACCCGAACAGATTCGGCGCGAAGCGATCCATGAGCGGCGCCCACAGAAACTTCCATGTATAGGGGAATTGAATCAGCGCAAACAGGCCGATCGCCTTGAGGTCCACCTGCTCGCTGCGCAGCCACGCCTGCACGAGATTGAGCAGGATGAACAACGGCAAGCCGGAGGTGAAGCCGAGAATCACGCAGATGATCATCCGCGTGGGGTGGAACACTCGCCCGTCGTCGGGCGGCATCGAATCGGTCATGGACAGGACAATTGGGGCCGGCTGCGCGCGACGAACGGCCTCCGCCCCTCGCTCCCGTGCGTCGATCATTGTCGACGTCGAATCAGGAGCGCCCGGCGCGCCGCCCCGCCGCCGCAACCGTCGGTTCAGGAACGCTTGACGCGATAGACCGCAAGACTACCACGCCAGTTCGCGCCCACCGACACGAGACGCCCGTTATGCAGCACCGCGCGATCCAGAATTTCCACACCGACCTCGGGGGCCAGCGCCTCGAAATCCTTGATCGTGAGCACCCGCACGTTCGGCGTGTTGTGCCACTGGAACGGCAGACTCTTCGACACCGGCATCCGGCCCTGCAACACCGAGAGCCGATGCGGCCAGTAGCCGAAATTCGGGAACGACACGATGGCTTCGCGGCCGACCCGCACCGTCTCGCGCAGAATGTCTGCCGTGCGGTGAATGGTTTGCAGCGTCTGCGACAGGATGACCGTGTCGAAGCTGTTGTCTTCGAACAGCGCGAGCCCGCCTTCCATGTTCTGCTGAATGACGTTGATGCCGCGCTTGGACGAGGCCAGCACGCCCGCGTCGTCGATCTCGATGCCGTAGCCGCTCACATCGAGTTCATCGACCAGCAGACGCAGCAGCGAGCCGTCGCTGCATCCGAGATCGAGCACCTGCGAGCCCGGCTCGATCCAGCGTGCGATCACGCGGAAGTCGGCGCGGTCGGCGAGCGATGCCGTAATCTGATTGCCCGATGCCGCGAGACGCGCGGCTTGCGCACTGGTCGTAGGCGTCTTGGACGGTTCCGTGGACTGGCTCATACCCCCACCTCCTCGGCGATACGTTCGTAATAAGCGCGCACCAGATTGTGATAGCGCGGATCGGTCAGCAGGAAAGCGTCGTGACCGTGCGGCGCGTCGATTTCGGCGTAGCTCACGGTGCGGCGCGTATCGAGCAGCGCCTTGACGATTTCACGCGAGCGGGTCGGCGCGAAGCGCCAGTCGGTCGCAAACGACACGATCAGATACTTGGCCGTGGTGTGGGCGAGCGCACGCGAGAGGTCACCACCGACCGTGCGTGCCGGGTCGAAATAATCGAGCGCACGCGTGATCAACAGATAGGTGTTGGCGTCGAAGTACTCGGCGAACTTGTCGCCCTGATAGCGCAGGTACGACTCCACCTCGAACTCCACATCGAAGCTGAAGCGATAGCTGTCGTCCTGTGCCGCAGCGCCGCCTTCGCCCCCCGTCACGCCATCGACCAGCACCTCGGCGCGACGCAGCGCACGGCCGAACTTGGTCGCCATGTCTTCGTCCGACAAATAGGTGATGTGGCCGATCATGCGCGCCACGCGCAGGCCCCGGCGCGGCACGACACCGTGCGCGTAGTAGTCACCGCCGTGGAAATCAGGGTCGGAGAGAATGGCCGAGCGGGCCACTTCGTTGAAAGCGATGTTCTGCGCCGAGAGCTTCGGGGTGGACGCAATCACCAGACAGTGCCCGACGCGATCGGGATACATGATGCTCCACGCCAGCGCCTGCATGCCGCCGAGGCTGCCGCCCATCACGGCTGCGAATTTCCGGATGCCGAACACGTCGGCCACGCGCGCCTGCGCGTTGACCCAGTCTTCGACAGTCACGACGGGGAAGCGGGCGCCGTAGGGCGTGCCCGTGGCTTCATCGAGACTCATCGGCCCGGTCGAGCCGAAGCACGAGCCGAGGTTGTTCACCCCGATGACGAAGAAGCGATTGGTGTCGAGCGGCTTGCCGGGCCCGACCATGTTGTCCCACCAGCCGATGTCCTTGGGGTTATCGGCGGCAATGCCCGCGACGTGATGCGACGCGTTGAGCGCGTGGCACACCAGCACGGCGTTGCTGCGATCGGCATTCAACTCGCCATAAGTCTCGACCATCAGGTCGTAGCCCGCGAGGGTGCTGCCGTTTTGCAGTGCCAGCGGCTGCGCAAAATGCATCCGCTGTGGCGTGACGATTCCGATTGACGATTCCATATTTCCTGTCCGAAACATGCCGGTCGCGCTGTCCGTAACAACGGCAGCGTTTCTTAGGCGTTCTTTGCGGGGAAAAAGGTCGACGAAAAACGGGCGGGGTGCGCGAACGACCTCTTTAGCCGCATTTGTATTGAGTGCCGTCGACGGAGCAACCCCCTGTCAAAGCCACTCGCGCGCCCGCAATCGAGTCACCAAATCGGCGCGCCAGTCATCGTAACAATACCGTCTGCATGGCAGCGGCTCATCACGAGTTGCAAAAGTATAACGTAATCTGCGTAATCGACGCTGAGCACCGCCGGACACGCCCGACACATACATGCCCCATACATGAGGGCGAACGTCAGGGACCGGCAGCGCTCACATGGGCGAACGGTGTCGTTCGCCCACGGATACCGCTTAGCGCAGCAGCGCCGTCACTTGCGGGTCGGCGCCTTCGGTCGGCGTGCGCTTGAAGCCGCTCTTGGCGAAACGGTGCCAGCGGCCCAGCACGTAAGACACCAGCAGGTTGGCTCGCGAGTTCGCATCGAACGTTTCCGGCAGCGTGCCCTGTGCGGACGCCAGACGCAGCACCTGGCGCAGCGACGCCTCGATGCGGTCGAGCAGTTGGTTCATGCGCTCTTGCAGACGCTCATGCTCGCCTACCAGCGCTTCGCCCGTGAGCACGCGGGTCATGCCCGGGTTCTTCTCGGCGAAACCGAGCAGCATCAGCACGATGGCGCGCGCTTGCGTCACGCCGTCCTGATCCTGTGCGGAGATCTGATTGATCAGACCAAAAATGGTCTGTTCGATGAACTCGATGAGCCCTTCGAACATCTGCGCCTTGCTCGCGAAGTGGCGATAGAGTGCCGCTTCCGAGACATCCAGGCGCGCGGCGAGCGCGGCCGTGGTGATCTTCTCGCCCTTGGGCGTCTCGAGCATGGCCGCGAGGGTTTGCAGAACCTGCACACGGCGCTCGCCCGGTTTGGGGCGAGTGGTCTTCACCGGCGCGGGGGCGGCCTCCAGCGCATCGGCGGTGCCGTAACCGGCTCCGCTCGAAGAGTTTTCCTGCTGCATCGTCTGGTCGTTATCGGTAGGGATTTGATTGTCGGGCGGCCCGGGCGATGCGTCTCGCGCCGGCCCCGGTCGCAAGGCGCGCCCGTAACTCGCGCAGAGATTGTACTTTGATATCCACATAGTGTGGGCGCCCACTGCGCGGCATCACGTCGCCGTGGCTGTTTCTCGTCGGCAGATGCCCCGTAATCCATACGGTGCCGATGCCGAAATGCCGCAGGTGCTTCAGATGCGAGCGCGTGTCTTCGACCAGCCACGTCCGGTGCGGCGCGAGGTCTTCCCGCGCCAGCAACCGGCGCAGCATGATCGCGTCCGGTTTGGCTCGCCATGCATGCCGGTCGGCCATGTCTTCGATGCTCACGCAGCGCTCGAAATGCCGGCGAATGCCCAACGCGTCGACGATCGCCATCGCGTAAGCCGCGGGGGCATTGGTCAGCAGAATCTTGCGTCCGGGCAACCCCGCGAGCAGCCGGCCGAGCCCTCGTTCGGCGCGCAGCACCTCGGCCAGCGGCGGCAGCTCGTGCACCCGCGCCAGAAAGTCGTGCGGATCGATGGCGTGATGCTTGATGAGTCCAAGCAGCACCGCGCCGTATCGTTGCGTATAGGAAAACCGCAGGCGATTCGCCTCGTCGTGCGGCAAGCCCAGCTTTTCGACGATATACGCCGTCATCGCGCGGTTAATACGCGGAAAGATCGCGTGCGATGCGCGATGCAGGGTGTTGTCGAGATCGAACAGCCAGACCGGGCCGCGTCCGCCATGTTCGCTGCGGGCGCGGTTCGCCCGGCGGCGTCGGCTCAGTACGTGAGAAGGAGACACTGGAGACACCGGCATTGGGGCGCGCAGTGCCCGGCGGGCACCGCAGCGAAACCACGGAAAGGCACGATGCTATCGCGCAAGGCCCGCTTTGACAAATCGACTCAGCCAGCCTTACGAGGACGGTAGCGGGGACGGCACCAGGAACGGAAGCAGGGTCAGAAGCCGGAACCCTTGTGCAGCGCACGTCGCGACCATCGCGACCGTCGCTTATGCCTTGGCGCTGGCCTTCGCTCTCACTCGCAGCTGACTCACCGCACCACCCACCGCCGCCAGCACCGTCGCTGCCACCATCGCCGCATGCGCGCCGGCATCGCCATACACGTCGAAGAGCAACGCGACGAGTGCGGCCCCCAGCGTCATGCCGACCGTGCGGGCAATCGTCATCAGCCCGCTGGCCGCGCCGCTGCGCTCACGCGGTGCGCCCATCATGATGATGCGATTGTTGGGCGTCTGGAAGAACCCGAAGCCGATACCGCACACTGCCATGCGTGCGGCGATGCCCCAGTTCGAAGCGTCCGCCGGCAACCACGCGAGCGACGCCAGCCCCACGGCAAACACCGCCAGCCCCAGCGCGCTCATGCGAGCGCTGTCGAAGCGGTCAGACCAGCGGCCCGCGAGCGGTGCGACAAACACGATCACCAGCGGCCAAGGCGTGATCAGCAACCCCGTCACCGCCTCACCGCGCGCGAACGCATGCTGCAACAGAAACGGCATGCCGACGTACGCGAGCGTCTGCGCCATATAACAGGCGATCGACGTGAGCGACGACAACGCGAGCACCGGCACGCGCATCAGATCCAGCGGCAGCAGCGGCGACGTCTGCGTGCGCTGATGACGCACAAGAATCACGGCGGCCACCAGCCCGAGCACGATCTGCAACGCCGCCACGCCATGGTGCCCGGCCTCACCCACATGCCCTAACCCGATGATGATGAGCGCCAAGGCCACCGCATTGAGCAGCGCACCCGGCACGTCGAGCCGCCGCTCGGCCCCCGGTGTCGCAGGCAGAAAACGCGACGAGGCGACGAAAGCGGCCACACCGATCGGCAGGTTGATGGCGAACAGCCAGCGCCAGTCGGCCAGCGACAAAATCACAGCCGCGACACTGGGGCCTGCCGCCGTCGAGAGCGCGACGGTCAACGCCAGTAACGAGATCGCGCGGCCACCCATGTTCGGCGGAAACACCATCCGCAACAGCGCGGGCACGATGGTCGACATGCACGCACCGCACAAACCCTGCACGACCCGCGCCGCCACCAGCCACGCGAGATTCGGTGCGAGCGCGCAGCCGAGCGATGCCACAGTAAAACCAGCCACGCCGAACAAGAACACACGCCGGTAGCCGAGCTTCTCGCCCAGTGCAGCGAGCGGCAACACGGCCATGGCGAAAATCAGTTGATAGGCGTTGACGACCCACACCGTCGACGCCGGGTCGGCCACCAGATCGCGCGCGATGGTCGGCAGCGCAACGTTGGCAATGGACGCGTCGAGATTGCCCAGAAAGGTGCCGAGCAAGATGGAAGGCACGGCGATGCGCCGGGCGCGGGCGCTCAGTCCATCGGCCAGCGGCGTGGAAGGTGGCATGGGTTGGGTCACGCTTTGGGACATGCGCAGGTTACCGGAAATGCAAAACGAGAGCGCGGCGGGGCACGGTCGCAAGGGCGCGATATCCGCGGCGCAAACCCCACCGTCGCCGACACTGACGGGGGAAAAATGGACGGCCCGGGGAACGGTTGACTGAACCACCCGGGCCGGGCAGGAAGATCGCGCGCGAAGGTGCAGCTCGGGGAATGTACGGCTGCACACGGTACGGCCACGCGACGTCTGCCGGATCACTCTCTCGTGGTGCGCGGCACCGCCACCACGTCGTATGCCGCAGCAGGAGGGAGTGACGCGGCGCCGAACGGCATGTGAATCGCCCCCCCGGACGAATTCACGCGCGCGGCGCCGCGTATCGGTATCGCCGTCCGGCAAACGCGAAGCAAAGTTCGCGTCAGCGGATCAGCGATGCAACGACGCAACGAGTCAGCGCGATCAGAACGTGTGCTGGATACCCAGCATCGTGCCGAACTGGTTTGCACCCGTGACCACCGAGCCACCGGCGGCGATCGCCACGACACCCTTCTGGCTGTTCGCTACCCAGCCGGCCATGCCGTACAGCGACGTACGCTTGGACAGCGAGTACGTAGCGCGGCCGATCAGCATGGTCGCGTTGGCACGGCTCTTCAGTTGGTAACGGATTGCCTGTGCATCGAACGCCCACGTGATCGTCGGCAGATACGTGAAGCCGAGGAAGTAGATGTCCGAGCTGAGCGATGCGGCATCGGCGCTCACGTTGCGGTGAATCCAGCCACCGCCCACGCGGCCCGACGACCACTTGTAGTACGCATTGATCACGGCGTGCGAGTCGGTGTATTGCGAGCTCGTCAGCGGCGCTGCGGCGCCCGTGTTGCCGCGCATCTGGTCGTACGATGCCGAGATACCGAAGTTCTCGTAGTCGTAACCGATCAGGCCGGTGAATTGCTTACATGCCTGATAGTTGCCCGCCACGTTACCCGCGCAGTTCGTGGCCGACGGACCACCGGCGGCCGAACCATCGCGCCCGAAGCTGTACGTCGCGCCCAGCGTCACGCCGTAGAACTTGCCCATGTAACCCACGGCGCTGTCGCTGCGCGCGTTGGCGATGTACGGGTCGATACTCGCGAGCGAGAAGATCGACGGTCCGATCACGTCGGCGTTGCCGGTCACGTAGAACGTCATGTTGTTCTGACGGCCGATGAGGAACGTACCCCACGCGCCCGACAGACCGACGTTGGCCTGACGGCCGAACAGACGCCCGCCGTAGTTCAGGCCGCCCGTGCCCGGCTGGAAGCCGTTTTCCAACGTGAAGACGGCCTTGAGACCGCCGCCCAGATCTTCCACACCCTTGAAGCCGAAGCGCGACGGCACCTTGCCGGTCAGCGTCGGTTCACCGACGAAGCTGCCACCACCGGCAGCGTTGTTGTAATAGGCGATGCCGGTATCGATGATCCCGTACAACGTGACGTTGCTTTGTGCTTGTGCCAGGCCTGCACCCAGCATCAGGCCTGCGGCCAATGCGTATTTCAATTTCACTTCTGTCCCCTAATTTTATGAATGCACTACTACCCCACGCCAAACGTCGGACTGGTGGCAATGACGCCGGCCCGCCTTTTGACTTCTTTTGCCCTGCTACCTCCAGACTGCAAACTGCCAAATCGTGAATCGCGCGTTACGTGTTACGCGCAACGTGTTGCGTGACCCCTCACGCTTCACGCACGAAGGTGAAGCGCGCCTCGCGTCTCGCGATGCGCCAACCCTGAGCCGTCTTGACAAATGTGTCTTCGAATTCGCCCATCACCTGCCGGCCCTGTGCGGGACGCCCGAACGGCCCCGCCACGTCTTGCGTCGACCCGCTCCACAGCAGCACGGTGCTGCTGCCGATGGCACCAGTGGCCGACTTCACATCGATCAGCACGTTGCCGACGAGGTGCCGCGTGAGCCGTTCGGCAGGACGCTCGGCATACGCCGCCGCGATCGCTGCCTGCCCGACCAATGGGTCGCTGCCCGGACGCACCAGCACGCCTTTCTCCGTGAAGAGCGCTGCGAGTCCTTGCGGATCGCGCCGGTCGTTGCACGCGGCAAAACGCATCACGAGGTCCTGACACGCCTGCTTGGCGAGCATGGCGTCGAGGGTGTTCTGGTCAATCGCGTGTGTCGTGTCTTGAGCGCTCATGCGAGTCGTGCCGTGCTATCGGAATCGGAATTGAAATCGGGATCAGAAGGCGCCGTCGCGAGCCATGCGCGCAGCGCAGCGGCAACGGCTTGCGGGCGCTCCATCGGGCTCATGTGGCCGCTCTCTTCGATCACGCACAACGTGGCGTGCGGCATCATCCCGGCCATGATTTCGTGGCGGGCGAGCGGGCTCCACGTGTCTTGCCGGCCGCACAGGACCAGCGTCGGGCAATGAATGCCGGCGAGTTGCGGCGTGGCGTCCGGGCGGCCCAGCAGCGCATGAATCTGTGCGGCGAACTGGTCGGGATGACTGCGCTCGATCATGTCGAGAATCGCGTCGAATAGCGGCGTGCCGATCTGGTCGGGATGCACCATGCCGGTGGCCCACACCTGCCCCATCGCGCGCATGCCCGCTTCACGCGAGCGCGCCAGCAACGCGGCGCGGCCTGCGCGCTCCTTCTCGGCGGCCTCCCCTTCGGGCAGTGCCTGATAGCCCGTGTCGAGCAGGGCGAGATGCGTGACGCGTGCCGGTGCGAGCCGCACCACTTCCAGCGCGATACGCCCGCCCATCGAATGCCCGGCAACGGCGAAGCGCGGCTCAGTCACCGTCGCGAGCACGTGGCGCGCCATGGCCTCGATGGTGTCGAGTGCGCCCCATGCAGGCACGCGGCAGTCGTATTCCGGCAGCAGCGCGGCCGTAGCGGCCCACGCCACCTGATCGCAGAGCAAGCCGGGAAGCATGAGCAACGGGGGACGTTCGGTGCTCATGGCTTCCCTCCCTGCGCCCAGACGCTACGCGGTATGCACACCTGACCGTCGAAGAGCCAGCGCGCGGTGCGCAGCAGCCCGGCGCCCGTCACTTCGCTCTCACCGGCGTCATTGCATGCGAGCGTCAGACGCACGGTGAACTCACCGGTCGGATGTTCAATCGACAACAGCGGCGCAGCGTCATCGGGCACCACTGCCATCTCGTGACAGACGGTGCCCGGCAACGCCGCGGCCGTCGCCACACTGACCGCCGCCAGCACGCCGATCGACGAGTGGCACCGATGCGGAATGAAACAACGCGTGAGCAGCGCACCGCCCGCTTGCGGCGGTGCCACGAGACACATTTTTGGCACCGTACGCGAGCGCACGTCGCCAAGGTTCATGCGCGGGCCGATGGCGAGACGAATCGCTTCGATCTTCTCGCGCAGCGGCTGAAATTCCGCGCTCGCTTCCAACTGTTCGCACGACTCCGCGCCGGTGCAGCCCAGATCTGCCGCGCGCATCAACACGAGCGGCATGCCGTTGTCGATGCAGGTCACGGCCACACCGTCGACGACATCCTGACGTTGCCCCGTCGGGAACAGCGCGCCACAGGTCGAACCGGCGGTATCGCGGAACATCAGTGGAATCGGCGCAGCCGTGCCGGGCACGCCGTCGATGGCCACGTCACCGTCGTACTTCACGGCGTCGGCGGGCGTCTGCACAGTCGCGAGCGCTACCTGCCCCGTGTTGACCATATGAATGCCGACGTTCGTCACGTCGCCCGTTGTCGCCACGAGCCCCCGCTCGATCGCGAACGGCCCGACCCCGGCGAGCAGGTTGCCGCAGTTCTGCCCGTAGTCGACGCGGGCTTCGTCCACGACGACTTGGGCAAACAGGTAATCGACGTCGGCATCGTCACGCGTCGCGCGCGAGACAATCGCCACCTTGCTCGTGAGCGGGTCCGCGCCGCCCATGCCGTCGATCTGGCGCGCGTCGGGCGACCCCATCGCGGCGAGCAGCACGGCGTCGCGGGTTGCCGCATCGGCGGGCAGATCGTCGGCGAGAAAGTACAGTCCCTTCGACGTGCCGCCGCGGATGACCGCTGCGTCGATACGCGTTTGCGAGTGCAGGTGCAATGGCTTCACGAGTTCGCCCACAGTCATCGTCAGTTGCCTTTCGACGCGTCGAGCTCGTCGAGCGAGTCGACGTAGCGCAGGCCCTTCGCGGCCAGACGTTCGCGCATCTTGTAATAGTCCAGACCCAGCGTGCCGCCCGCGAGCACCCCGCGCTTGTACGCTTCGTCGGCACCGCGCGCCGCAGCGGCCTTCGCGACCGCTTGCGCCGTGGCGTACGGCACGACCGTTACACCGTCGTCGTCGGCCACGATCACGTCGCCCGGATGCACGATCTGATTCGCGCACACCACCGGCACGTTCACGGAGCCGAGCGTTTCTTTGACCGTGCCTTGCGAGGAGATGGCTTTCGACCAGACCGGGAATTTCATTTCCGTCAGCGTGGCGATGTCACGGCAACCGGCATCGATGACGAGGCCTGCGACGCCGCGTGCTTTCATCGACGTGGCGAGCAGATCGCCGAAGTAACCGTCGTCGCACGGCGAGGTCACGCCGACCACGACGATGTCGCCGGGCTGTGCCTGTTCGACGGCGACGTGCAGCATCCAGTTGTCCGACGGCGGTGCCAGCACGGTCACCGCGCTACCGGCCACGGCGGCACCGGCGTAAATCGGGCGCAAGTAGGTGGCCATCAGGCCGAGACGGCTCTGCGCCTCGTGCACGGTGGCACTGCCAGCGCTGCGCAGAATGTCGAGGGTGGCCGCATCGACGCGGGGAATCTGACGAACGACGACGCCGCGAATCATGACAGTTGCTCCGTAACGACGGGCGTCAGACGCATGAGCCCTTCTGCATATTTGATGTCGCGCGTGGCCGTGATGCCGATGTTGCGCTTGGCCTGCACGCCGCGTTGCAGGGCGACGCGCGTGTAGTAATCCCACAGGTGTTCCTGACCGGCCATGCACTCGATGGCCGCGCGCTTCGTTTCCCACACCGGCGTGATGTCGACAAACGTGTTGGGAATCCATTCGCACTGCTCGGTCTGGTGCGGCTCGAACGCCAGCACCGCCGGGGCGCCAATCACTTTTTCGCCCGGCTTGTGACCTTCGGCCTGCGCGATCACGCGGGCTTCCTGCGTCACGTGCATCGCGAGCGGGTGGTCGAAGTTGTACGGGTCTTTCTCCGAGTGGCTCAGCACGAACGACGGCTGCAACTCGCGATAGATATCCACGAGACGGAACAGCGTCTCGTCGGACACGCGCATCGGGTAGTCGCCGATATCGAGAAACTCGATTTCCGCACCGAGAATGTCGGCCGCGCGTTGCGCTTCGTCACGGCGTGCCGCCTTGACCTTGGCTTCGGTCATCTCGGCACCCTTGCGCCAGAGCTTGGCCGACTCGCCGCGCTCGCCGAACGAGAGGCAGACGACCTTCATGCGATAGCCCTGCGCCACGTGCGTGGCGATGGTGCCTGCGGCGCGCCAGACGAAGTCTGCCGAGTGGGCGCTGACGACGAGGCCGGAGAGCGCCGTCGTATTTGTGTTCTGTGATGTCGTCATGATGTTCCGTCAATACGTGATGCGTGATGCGTCGTGCCATCCACAGGCGATCAAACGCTTTCCAGCCCAACGAGCGCACCGAGCAATTCCGGCGACGCTGCGAGTTCACTGCTGCGCCCTGCCCAGACCTCGCGGCCCCGGTCGAGCACGAGCGCGCGGTCGGTCAACTCCAGCCCCAGTTCGGCGTGTTGCTCCACCAGCACGACGCCCATGCCACCGTCGGCACGCAGCTTCCAGAACGCGTCGACGAGTTGGTCGACGATCACCGGCGCGAGCCCTTCGAAGGGTTCGTCGAACAGCACCACGCGGGGGTTGCCGATCAGCGCACGGCCGATGGCGAGCATCTGCTGCTCGCCGCCCGAGAGTTGGTTGCCCAGATTGCGGCGTCGCTCGGCCAGCCGCGGAAACAGGTCGTACACGCGCTCCAGCGTCCACGCCTCACCCATGGCCGAGACTTGCAGGTTCTCTTCGACGGAGAGCGACTTGAAGATCTCGCGCTCCTGCGGCACCAGTGCGAGACCGGCGCGCGCCCGTTTGTAGGCAGGCCAATGCGAGATGTCGTTCTCGAGATAGCGAATCACGCCGCCGTGGCGCGTGGTCAGCCCGAGCAGGCTGAGCAACAACGTGCTCTTGCCCACACCGTTGCGGCCAAGAATGGCGATGGCTTCGCCGGCGGCAAGCCGCAAGCTCAGGTCTTCGAGCACGATGGTCTCGCCATAGCCCGCGCTCAGGCCACCAGCTTCGAGCAGGATGTCAGTCATGGCGACGCCCCAGATAAATGTCGCGCACACGCGGGTCGCGGCGCACTTCTTCTTTTTCGCCTTCCATCAGCACGGCGCCTTCCACCAACACGGTGATACGGCGCGCAAAACGGAAGACCAGATCCATGTCGTGTTCGATGACCATCACCGCCACGTCTTCAGGCAAACGTTCGAGCAGGTCGAACAACTTGCGGCCCTGCCCCGACGGCACACCTGCGACAGGTTCGTCGAGCAGCAACACCTTCGGGTCGAGTGCCAGCCCCAGCGCGATCTCCACCTGACGGCGCTGGCCGTAGGCGAGCTCGTCGATGCGGCGGCCAGCGAGATCGAGCATGCCGAGCGCACGCAGACGCTCCGCCGCTTCTTCCACCACAGCGGGGCGATTCGCGAGCGGCTTGCCGATGCGGCCGTCGAGCCCACGGCGCGAAGTGAGCGCAAGGCCGACGTTCTCGGCCACGGTCAGCGTGTTGAACAACGTGTTCAGTTGGAACGTGCGCGCCAGCCCGAGCTTCACGCGCTTGTGCGAGGGCATCGACGTGACGTCGGTGCCGCCCACGCGCACCACCCCCGAGTTGGGCTTGAGCACGCCGGTAAGCAGGTTCATCAACGTGCTCTTGCCGGCACCGTTCGGGCCGATCAGCGCGTGACGTGCACCGGCTTGCAGCGAGAGCGTCACATTGCGGGTCACGTCGAGCTGACCGAAGCGCTTCGACAGCCCTTGAATTTCGAGTGCGGCGCTCACAGCGTCACCTCCTTGTCTGCGCTCGCATTGGCGGGCGCATGACGGCGGCGCGCACGCAGCGCGAAGCGATCCACCACACCGATGAGGCCGTCCGGCGCGAAGCGCACCACCACGATCAGCAGCACGCCCAACGCGGCCAGCCAGTTGGTCGGATCGATGGCGGCAATACGGTCGGACAGCACCATGAACACCACGGCACCGAGTACCGCGCCGTAGAGGCGTCCGGTGCCGCCCAGCGCCAGCATCACCAGCACGTTGGCCGACAGCGTGAACGACAGCGTGTCGAGCGCCACGATGTTGTTGACCTGCGCGGAGAGCGCACCGGCCACACCGGCCACCGCAGCGGCGATCGTGTACAGCATCAGGCGGCGAAAGCCCACACGAACGCCCAGCAGCGACATGCGCATGGCGTTCTCGCGAATGCCCTGCACCGTCAGACCGAACGGCGAGTTGACGAGAAACTGCGTGAACAGAAAGACCACCACCAGCACCACCAGCGCATAGACGTACGCCGTGTGGCCGTAGATATCGAACTCGAACAGGCCGAGCACCGGGGCAATGGTGTAGCCGGTCAGACCGTCGTCGCCCATCGTGATCGACTTGGCGATGTTGCCCGCCTCATACAGCAGCGTGGCGCACGCGAGCGTGAGCATGATCTGTGTGAGGCCGCTCACGCGCAGCACCACGATGCCCGTAATCAACCCGACCACCGCCGCGACGAGCGCACCAGCCACCAGACCCAGCAGCGGGTTCGGCGAGACGTGCAGCGCAAACAGACCAGCGGCGTACGCGCCGCTGCCGAAGAACGCCGCATGACCGAGCGTTTCGATACCGCAGTAGCCCTGCACGAGATCGAGCGAGAGCGCGAAGATGATCATGATCACCACGCTCGTGGCGAGCGCGAGATACAGATCGGCAAAGAAGTACGTCGCCACGGCCGCGACGAGCAGCACGGCGTCGAGCACGCCAAGCCGCTTGCGGCGCAGCGCCGGGGCCACCTGCGCCACACCGGCCGCCGACAGTTGGGAGGGATTCGTGTTTTGCATCGTCACCCTCCGCTCACGCGCGCCCGACCAGCCCTTGCGGGCGGATCAGCAGAATGGCCAGCACGGCCAGATAGATCATGAAAGCGCCGAGCGCAGGCACGTAGTAGCGCCCCAGCGTATCGATGAGACCGAGCAGCAGACCGGCGTACAGCGAGCCACGCAGGCTGCCCAGACCACCGGCGGCCACCACGATCAGCACGAGCACCAGATACTTCAGCCCGTAGTACGGCTCCAGCGGCAGAATCTGGCTGGACAACGCCCCGCCGAGACCCGACAGGCCGCAGCCGATCGCAAACGTGATCGAGAACACGAGCGGCACGTCGATGCCGACGCAGCGCGCCATGCGCGGGTTGTCGACCGCCGCGCGAAGCTTGGCGCCGAACGGCGTGCGCTCCAGCCCCCACCAGATGCCAAGCGCCACGACGGCACTGCACACCAGCGCGAAGATGCGATAAATCGACACCGAAAAACCGCCCAGATCCCACGTGCCGCGCAGTCCCTGCGGCACCGGAATGGTTTGCAGTTCCGTCCCGGCGAGATGCTTGGCGATGGCGCAGATGATGAACGCGAGCCCGATCGTCATGAGCAATTGCCCGAGACCATTGGCCGTGTAGACCCAGCGGTACAGCGTGCGCTCCAGCACGGCGCCGAGCGCCATCGTGCCGGCCACGCCGACGAGCAGCGCGACGAAGAAATCGAGCCCGGCGTGCTGCATGGCCCACAGAGTGAAATAACCGCCGATCATGGCGAAGGCGGAATGCGCGAGGTTGACAACGCGCATCACGCCGAGCGTGACCGTGAGACCTACGGAGATGAGAAACAGCAGCATCCCGTAAGCCACACCGTCGATCGACAACGACAGGAAAGTGGCAAGCGATTGCGTCATGAGGAAGTACCGGGGGCGGGGGGAGCGAGCGCGTGGGCGCTCGCTGTTACATCAATCGCATCAATCACATCGATGACGTTGACCGCATCGATCGCATCGAATGCGTGGATTACTTGGCCGCCACTTGCGGGTGGCTCAGATGCCACGGCTCGACCACCGACTTGAACGTCTCGATGGGCTTGTTGCCAAGCTTGCCGTCGATGGTCTCTACGCGACGGATGTACACGTTCTGGATGATTTCGCGCGTCTTCGGGTCGATCGACACCGGCCCGCGTGCGCTCGTCCAGGCGTAGCCCTTCACGGCGGCGATGGCCTTGTCGGCGTCCTTCTTGCCCTTGGTGGCCTTGATCATCTGGGCGATGAGCGTCATCGAGTCGTACGCCGACACCGAGGCAATCGACGGCAGCGCGCCCGAACCGTACTTGGCCTTGTAGGCCTTCACGAACGTCGTGTTTTCCGGCGACGTCAGGTACGGCGAGTAGTGCAGTGCGGTGATCGTGCCCAGTGCGCTGTCGCCGATGGCCGGCAGGTCCGACTCCATCGTCTCAGTCGTCGCGAAGAGCTGAATACCGGCCTTGTCGAGCTCGCGCTCCTTGAAGGCTTTCACGAAGCCGGCCGACATCGGGCCCACCGGCATGAACATGAAGACGGCTTCGGGCTTGGCATCGCGCACGCGTTGCAGGTAGCTCGAGAAGTCCGTCGTGCCCAGCGGCACCTTCACTTCGACGCTGATCTTGCCGCCGGCTTTCTTGAAGGTTTCCGAATAGGCGTCGATCGCGTCGTAGCCCGTTGCGAAGTCGGCCACCACGATGGCGGCGTTCTTGATGCCCTTGCTCGCGGCGTATTCGACCAGCGGCACGCTCACGGTCCATTGCGTAAAGCCGGTGCGCACGAAGTACGGCGACTTGAGCGTCACGCTCGACGTGCCCGAGTTGCCGATTACGAGCGGCGTCTTGGTCTGGTTGGCCACGTCGGCCATCGCCAGCACGTTCGGCGTGAACGAGCCGCCGAACAGGTACTGCACCTGATCGCGCACCACGAGTTCCTGGGCGAGCTGACGCGTGCGTTGCGGATTCACGCCGCCTTCGTCGCGCTCCAGAATCACGAGCGTGTCGTCACCGACCTTGTTCTTGTTCTGCTCCATCCACAGGTTGATACCGCGACGGTACTCGGTGCCCCACCATGAGGCGGAACCGGAGAACAGGCCCAGCACGCCGATCTTGATGTCGTCGGCGCGTGCGGCCATGGAGGTGAACTGGCAAACGCTCGCAAGTGCCACAGCGAGCCACAAGTGGCGCTTCATCATGGTGTCGTCTCCTCGTCGGCGTCGCGCGCCGCTCCGTTTTTTGTTGAGGTCCGCGCCGGGGAGGCGGGCCTTTTCGATGATGTCCGGAACAGCTTAGGCAGCCGAAAAGGTGACGTCGAATGAAACTCCCGAGTCCAGCGTTGCGTTTTTCGTATATCCCCGAGATTTCCCCTACGTTATGGAACGATTTCGACGCACGCAATTTCGCGCTGCGGGACACGCGCAGCACCACCCGTGGAACGCCCGCCGTACAAGGCTGTGCGGGGAGGCGTCGTCACGGTGCCGAAACGGGAGAGTGCACTCGCGCGAGCGCGTCGCGCGACATGCAAGTCATGGCGATTCCGGCGAATTTCGCCGCGCTCGCGGAGGGAGTCGTGCGGGGGTGCCGCACGGGGTCAGTTCGGGTGCTGCACCGTCGGGGCGAGTGCCCGAAGTTCGTCGAGTAATTGCTCTGCGGCAGGCGACAACAGACCGTCACGGCGCGTCGCGAGACCGATGGCGCGACGCGCATGCTGAAGCGTGACCGGCACCACCGCGAGTTCGCCCGTACGCAACTCGGACGTAATCTGCACCGGCGAGAGCAACGCCAGCCGGTCGCTCGACAGCAGCAACCCGCGCACCACCGGCGAACTGCTCGCATGCACTTGCGTCTGCGGCAGCGCGAGTCCTTCTGCGCGAAAAACGCGTTCGAACACGCCGCGCGCAGGGGTGCACGGCAGCGGGCTCACCCAGCCGTACTGCGCCAGTTCCGCGAGCGTCGGCTCACGCCCCATCGTCAGACACGGGTGATCGGCCCGCGCGACCACCGACAGGTGATCTTCGAACAACGCTTCCTGCCGGATGTCGGCCGGCACGTCGTTCGCCCGCAACGCGCCGACGATCATGTCGACGTCGGCCTGTCGCAGTTGGCGCACCAGCGCCTCGTACGTGCCGTCGACGACGGTCACCGTGAGATACGGCGACTTGTGCAGCAGGCTGTCGATGGCCTTCGGCAACAGAAAGCCGCTCGACAGCGGCAGCGCGGCGACGATCACCGTGCCCTGCTGACGCCCGCCGAATGGCGCGAGTTCGTCTTCCGCAATCGCCAGCTCCGCGAGTGCGCGCTTGACCGGGCCGAGCAATGCCTGTGCCTCGTCGGTCAGTCGCGTGCCGCGCGGCGTGCGCCGGAACAGCTTGATGCCGATGAGGTCTTCAAGCTGATCGAGATTGCGTTGAATGGTCGGCTGCGAACATTGCAGACGGGTCGCCGCCAGCGGGCCGCTCCCCAGTTCTGCCACTGCGATGAAGCTCGTGAGTTGCTGGGGCGCCACCACCGCCGCAAAGCGGCTCGCCGCACGCGCCCCGCCGTCCGCCTGTGACGCCGTGGCGGCAAAGGCCTCGCGATAGCCGTTGGCCAATTCCGCCAGTGCACGCGTCGCCCGTACGCCGAGACGCTGACCCGCCGCGTTCGGAATCAGGCCGCGCCCGCTGCGATGAAACAACGGGAAGCCCAGCTCCGCTTCGATATCAGAGATCGAGCGCGCCACCGCCGACTGCGACAGATGCAACATGCGCGCCGCCCGCGCGACGGAGTCGCATTCGAGGACGGCGACCATCGCGCGCAAACCACGCAACTTGCGGCATAGCAGCGAGGCGTCGTTGTTCTGCGGCGCGCGGCTCCAGGTGCCGCGCTCGTGACAGGCAAGGCTCGACGTCGGGGGAGCGTTGGTGAGACTGATGACGGTGTCGATCGACATGCAAGGGGCTCGCTCAGCGCATCGTCGGCACGCGCCGCGTTGCCATGAAGTCGTCGAGCGACTCGCCGCGCATGATCGCGTACACCTCCAGATTCGTCTTGCGCACCACGCGAGCAAACTTCTCCAGCACGAAGAAGTTCACGCCGTGGCGCACGAGGCCGAGCCAGTCCTGCGCTTGCACCAGCGCCTGTTCCTCGGCCGACAGGCCGGCTGCGGTCATCGCGGCGGCCGGATCGTTCAGAAACGTTTCGCGGTTCTCGGCGCGGATCATGTGCCAGAAAAAGCGATTCAGGTGCAGCGTGCGGTTGCTCACGCGCAAATCGAACGCGTAAGTGCCGGTGATCGATTCGATACCTTCGAGTTGCGGATTCATGCGGCTTCCTCCTCGTAGAGCGCGACGGTCATCGCCGTGGTGGTCGCCAGGTAGTAGTTCAGATGCAGACGCTTGATGTTCGGGCCGAGGGCACCGCGCATCGACAGCCACATGATCTGTTCGACACTCTCGGCACCGCCGCGACGCACGTAGTCCACGTGCTTGAGTTCGGCCAGCGTCTCGGGTTCGTGCTCAAGCAATTCGAGGAATTCGCGATCCCATGCTTCGTCGTTGTAGCCAGTGCGCTCGCCGTGAATCTGGTGCGAGAGGCCGCCCGTGCCCACGACCACGACGCGCAAGTCCTCCGGATACGACTCGATCGCGCGGCGCACCGCTTGCCCCAGCCGGTAGCAGCGGCGGCCGGTCGGCAGCGGGTACTGCAACACGTTGATGGCAATCGGCACGACCGTGCCCGGCCAGTCCGGCTTGTGCGGCCAGAGCAGCGGCAGCGGCGAAGCGCAACCGTGATCGATCGGCTTGTCCTGAAACACGGTGAGGTCGAACTCGTCGTTCACGAGCGACTCGGCAATGTGCGCCTGCAACGCCACGTCGCCACGAATCGGCGGCAGCGGGCGCAGCCCCGCGCCTTCGTCGGCAATCGGGAACGACTCGCCCACGCCCAGCGCGAACGTCGGATACATGTCGAAGAAGAACGTCGTGGCGTGATCGTTGTAGAAAAACACGAGCACGTCAGCCTGCTTCTCGGCCAGCCATTTCGCCACAGGCTCATAGCCCTGAAACAGCGGCGCCCACGCGGGATCCTGCTGCTTGCCCTTGTCGTACGCCACGCCGATGGTCGGCACGTGCGACGTGCCAATCCCCCCAATGATCTTTGCCACGATAAGTCTCCGTCTCTTTTGTCTTGTGATGCCGGATGGCGTCATGGCATGCATGTCACCACCCGCATTTATGCAGGGCCGAGTCTATACGGGATCCCATATTTGCATAAAGCAGGGTATCTACTGATGCGATTTGGATTTACGGGATCCCATAATGAAAAAAGGCCGGAGTATTCGTGACCGGCAATGCCCTCCAGCGACCCAAAGGAAACGCATGCTGCACCCCACGCCGACCACCGTTCAATTGCGCGAGATGATTCTCAAGGGCGAGCTCGCCCCGGGCGAACGTCTGGCCGAAGCCAAGCTCGCCGAGCAGCTTGGGGTCTCGCGCATGCCCATCCGGCAGGCGCTGCCGGTGCTCGCAGAGGAAGGGTTGGTCGTACGCGCCGGACAGCGCGGTTACGCCGTGCGTGCCCACACCCGGGACGAGAGCGTGGAAGCGTTGCATCTGCGCGGCGCGCTCGAAGGGTATGCCGCCCGCTTGCTCGCGGAAAAGGGCGCGAGCGCCGAGTTGCTCAAGCAACTGCGCGACCTGCTCGCCGAAGGTGATGCGTTGCTGGCCGATCACACCATGACGCCGGAAGTGCAGATCGGCTACGCGTCGCTCAACGCGCGCTTTCACGATCTGCTCGTGACGGGAGCCCGGAATCCGCTGCTCGAAGGCTTTATCGCGCGCTGCAATCTGGTGCCGTTCGTCGCGCCCCGCACGGTCGCGTTCGGGCACGAAGATCGCCGTCAGTACGCGGACATCATCGCGTACGCCCATCGCCAGCATCACGCCATCGTCGAGGCGATTGCCGCGCGTCAGCCCGACCGTGCCGAATTCATGTGCCGCGAGCACATCGTCACGCAAGAACACAGCATGGGGGCGCAGTTGCTCTGAGGGTTTCGACCCCGCGCGCCCGCCGACCTTTTCCTCATTCCCTATCGAAACAAGAGCGCGCCGTCCCCAGACGCGCCAAGGAGACAAACGATCATGTTCCTCAAAAACACTTGGTATGTGGCCTGCACGCCGGACGAATTCGCCGAGAAGCCGCTGGGCCGCAAGGTCTGCAACGAGCCGATGGTGTTCTTCCGCGACGGCGACGGTAAGGTGGCCGCGCTGGAAGACTTCTGCCCGCATCGTGGCGCGGCGTTGTCGCTGGGCTTCGTCAAGGACGGCCAGTTGGTGTGCGGCTATCACGGCCTGACGGTCGACGGCGGTGGCAAGTGCACCAAGATGGTCGGCCAGCGGGTCGGCGGTTTTCCGAAGACGCGTGCGTTCCCGTGCGTGGAGCGCTATGGCTTCGTGTGGGTGTGGCCGGGCGATGCCGCGCTCGCCAACGCGGACGAAATTCCGCATCTGGAATGGGCCGTGAGCGACCAGTGGGCCTATGGCGGCGGCCTGTATCACATCAAGTGCGATTACCGCCTGATGATCGACAACCTGATGGATCTCACGCACGAAACGTACGTGCATGCGAGCAGCATCGGGCAGGAAGAAATCGAAGAAGCGCCGCCGAAGACGGTTACGGAAGGTGACAGCGTGGTGACGGCGCGTCACATGGAGAGCATCAAGGCGCCGCCGTTCTGGGCGAGCGCGCTGCGTGCGAACGGTCTGGACGATCAGGTGCCGTGCGATCGCTGGCAGATCTGCCGCTTCACGCCGCCGAGCCACGTGATGATCGAAGTGGGTGTCGCGCATGCAGGCCATGGCGGTTACAACGCTCCTGCCGACAAGAAGGCCGGCAGCATCGTGGTGGACTTCATCACGCCCGAGACCGACGAGTCGATCTGGTACTTCTGGGGCATGGCACGCAACTTCAAGCCGGAAGACGCCGAGCTGACCGCGGCGATCAAGCGCGGCCAAGGCGGTATCTTCGCTGAAGACCAGGACGTGCTCGAAGCGCAGCAGCGCAACCTGTCGGCGTATCCGGAGAAGAAGATTCTCAAGCTCAACATCGACGCCGGTGGCGTCCAATCGCGCAAGGTGCTCGATCGACTGATCGATGCCGAGCGCGCAGGTGCAACGCAAGACACGGAGCACGCGGCATGAAAGTCAGGCTGGCGAACAAGCAGGACGTCGCAACCGATATCTGCGCCTTCGATCTGGTGAGTCTCGACGGCAGCCCGCTGCCGGGCTTCACCGCCGGCGCGCACATCGACGTGCATCTGCCGGGCGGACTCGTACGCCAATACTCGCTGTGCAATGCGCCCGGGGACACCGAGCGTTATCGCCTCGGCGTGTTGCGCGACCCGGCGTCGCGCGGTGGCTCGACCGGCATGCACGCGCTGTCGGCCGGTGTCGAACTGGAGATCAGCGAGCCGCGCAATCACTTCCCGCTGGTGGACACGGCGAAGCACAGCATTCTGCTCGCCGGGGGCATCGGCGTGACGCCGATTCTGGCGATGGCAGAGACATTGGCGGCGGCAGGGGCCTCGTTCGAAGTGCACTACTGCACGCGTGAGCCCGCCCGTACGGCGTTCGGCGAACGCTTCGCGCAGACGGATCTCGCAGGGAACACGCGCGTCTATCACGACAGCGAGGGGGCTCGCGCCGACCTCGACGCGATTCTTGCGCAACCGTCGGGCGGCAAGCATCTGTACGTGTGTGGACCAGCCGGTTTCATCGATGCCGTGCTCTCGCGTGCGGAAGCCGCGCAATGGCCCGAGGGCAATGTGCATCGCGAGTACTTTGCAGCACCGGCAGCGACCGACGGCGCGAGCGACACAGCGTTTCAGGTCAAGCTGCATTCGACGGGTCGCGTGATCGATGTGAAGGCGGACGAGACCATCGTGGCGGCACTCGCGGCACAAGGTGTTGAGATCCAGATGTCGTGCGAGCAAGGGGTTTGCGGCACGTGTCTCACGCGCGTGATCGACGGCACCCCCGATCATCGCGACGTCTATCTGACCGATGAAGAGCGCGCCGCCAACGATCAGATGCTGCCCTGCTGTTCGCGCAGCAAATCGACAATGCTCGTGCTGGATCTGTAGCACGATCCGATTCACCGAATGGTGACGTGAACGCCCTGCTTCGCTTTGCGAGCAGGGCGTTTTGTTTGCCGTGCGGCCGGTCGCTTTCCCAACGCCACACGCACGAACCGAAAACCCTCCTGAGCGAGACACTTCTACGATGGCTTGCGCTTGTCACCGCGTTCGCAACGCATGCGGTGCCTGACCGGCGCACGCCCTTGTGTCTCACCATCTCCGAGAGGTTATTCCCATCATGTTCGCGCTATCCCACAACGCCTCCTTCAACGCCTCGGCCGGTCTCGCCGCCGGGCCTTTGCCCGCGCTTGTACAACTGCCGGTGCTTGCCCCGCCCGCCGTCGACCGCTTGGGCAACGACTCACTCGTGGCTGTGCAGCGAGTTCGCCGCGATGACGAAGGCGTGCGGCGACTGGACGGCCGCCCGGCCGAACACGGCAGATCCGGCGCGTTCACGCCGGTCCTGACCAAGCTCGTGCCGCTCTCGCCACCGGTGCATCACGAGCCCCCCGTCTCCACGCGCAAAGGCGACGACCTGATCGACGGGTGCGCCGGGAAATGGCGAACGGCAAGCGTGCCCGACTGTGTTCACGACATCCGCAGAGCCGTGCACGACGTCGCGTTCAAGACCCTTTATACGATCCTGCCCGCCGTGAACGGCTGCCCGGCAAAGTCAGCCATGCCGTGCTTCGAGTTGGGTCAGTTGCTGGAGAAAAAGATGGCCCATCTGGGCTACGGCCAGTTGTTCGATCTGGGTCATTTCTGCCACGAAACAGGATTGATATCGCTGATGACAAGCGACCCGACGCTCATGATCGGCTCGCTCGACGCCCTGCAATTCGATCAGTCATTTCAACTCGGAAGTGCGATTCCGGCGCCCTACCCCTCGCTGGCGCTACACCGCAACAACTTGATGGACGCCCGGCTGTACAAAGTCGCCAAGGAACTGAACCGGCTGGCCGATCTGGGCACCACGCCGCCGGTCAACGCCATCTCGGATTTCCATCTCGTCTCGATGGGTCTGCTCGACGCACCGCCGGCCGAGAGCGACAAGTCGGAGACGGCGTTTCGAGAGCACATCTTGCGCCGTATCCGGACCGAGAACTTTCAGTTGCGTGAATACGGCCGTCGCGACCCGCTGCCCATATCCCAGCACCTTGCGCGCTGTGCGAATCGCGACACTCGGATCAGCTACCTGAGCTGAGCGCCTGCCACACCCTCACAGCGTGCGGTTCCTGGTTTCCCGCACGAGGAACGTCGAGACCAAGGCCATGGCGGCCAGCACGAGGAAGTACACGATCACCGGCCAGATCTGGCCGTGGCTCCACGCCAGCAGGCTCGCCGCGATCATCGGGGCGAGCCCTCCACCCAGCACCGTACCGATCTGCTTGCCCAGCGACACGCCCGAGAAGCGCACACGGGTATCGAACAACTCCGAGAAGAAACTGCCTTCCGGGCCGAACATCATCGGGTGGATCACCCCGGCGCCGATCACGATCGCCATCACGACCAGTGCGGTCTCCTTGCTGCCCATCATCAGAAAGAACGGGTAGATGAAGATTGCCGTCGCCGCCAGCCCCATCAGGAACATCGGGCGTCGCCCCAGCTTGTCGGAGAGCATGCCGAATGCCGGAATCGTGAGCATCGCCAGAATGTTCGCGTAGAGCACGCCGTCAGCCATCATGCCGCGTGGCAAGCCAAGCGTCTTGGTGCCATACGACAGCGAGAAAATCGCCACGAGATAGAAGAAGCTCGTCTCGGCCAGACAGATGAAGAACGTGACGAGCGTCGGGCGCCAGTAGTGCGTGAGCACTTCGACGACGGGCACCTTGGCGATCTCGCGATGCTTTTCCACCGCTTTGAAGGTCGGCGACTCTTCGACCTTCAGGCGCACATACGTACCGAGTGCGACCAGCAACAGGCTCACGAGGAACGGGATACGCCAGCCCCAACTGAGCAGATCGTCTTCAGGCAGCCGCGTGATCAGAACGATCGCGAGCGACGCGCCCACGATCGACGTCGGCCCCGCCGCCTGAATCAGTCCGCCGAACAGGCCGCGCAGATGTGCCGGCGCCCCCTCGACCGTCATCAGCAAACCGCCGACCGATTCGCCGCCCAGCGCGAAACCCTGCACGAACCGCAGCGTCACGAGCATGATCGGCGCCCACATGCCGATCATGTCGTAGGTCGGCAGCAGGCCGATGAGCGTGGTCGCCACGCCCATGAGAATCAGCGTGAAGAGCAGGATCGATTTGCGTCCGATGCGATCGCCGAAGTGTCCGAACACGATGCCGCCGATAGGCCGCGCGACAAAGCCGACGGCAAACGTGGCGAACACCGCGATCATCCCCGCCATCGGATCGAGCTGCGGGAAGAACAACCGGTCGAAGACGATGGGTGCGAGAAACCCGTAGACGAAAAAGTCGTACCACTCGATGGCCGTGCCGAAGCAGCTTGCTGCCACGACCCGGCCATAGCCCGCCGCTGCGCCTTTCGGGGCGCTTGATGTTGCACTGGGCGCGGCACCTGGCGCAGCGTCATTGCGCGGCGACTCCGCCATCGGGTTGCCGCCGCCCGCCGGGGCGGTCTCATAAGGTTGTGACACGGTTGTCTCCTCCGGCCGTCTGTTCCGGTCTCCCGGCTGCGGCGGTATGGTGGTCTTGCATTACGAAACTGACGGGAACTGAATGACCGCGCTGGTCCGGCCGTATGACTTAGAACGGATAGTGACGCGGTGTCGTCTGCACCGTCACCCAGCGCAGATCGGTGAACTCGTGGATACCGGCCTTGCCGCCGAAGCGTCCCCAGCCGCTCGCCTTCACGCCGCCAAACGGCATCTGCGCTTCGTCGTGCACCGTGGGGCCGTTGATATGGCAAATGCCGGATTCGATGCGGGCGGCAACCTGCATCGCACGCGCAATATCGCGGCTGAACACTGCCGACGAGAGGCCGTAAGCGTTGTCGTTGGCGCAGGCAATCGCCGCTTCGTCGTCTTGCACACGCACGATGCCCTTGACCGGGCCGAACGATTCTTCGCTGTAGATCTTCATGTCGGGGGTGACGTGATCGAGCAACGTCGCGGGCATCAGGGTCGTCTCGGCGCGACCACCGCAAAGCAGCGTTGCGCCTTTCGCCAGTGCGTCGTCGATCAGCGCGTTGCAGCGCTCGACGGTAGCCATGTCGATGACCGAGCCGAGTACCACGGGGCCGTTGCGCGGGTCACCCAGCGGCAGCGCGCGCGCCTTGGCCGCCAGCTTTTCGGTGAAGGCATCGGCGATGGTCTCGGCCACGACGATGCGCTCGGTCGACATGCAGATCTGTCCCGAGTTGGCGAATGCGCCGAAAGCCACGCCATTCACGGCGGCCTCGAGATCGGCATCGTCGAGCACCAGACACGGCGCTTTGCCACCCAACTCCAGCACGGCCGGTTTGATGTGTTCGGCACAGCGCGTCGCAATGATGCGGCCCACGCGTGTCGAGCCCGTGAAGTTCACGCGGCGCACGGCAGGCTCGGCAATCAGGGCGTCGACAATCGCGCCCGCGTCCTGCGGCGCGTTCGTCACGAAGTTCACGACACCCGGCGGCAAGCCGGCTTCTTCCAGTGCATCGGCGATCAATCCGTGCGTGGCCGGGCACAACTCGGAACCTTTGAACACGACCGTATTGCCGCATGCGAGCGGCAACGCCAGCGCGCGTACGCCAAGAATGACCGGGGCATTCCACGGGGCGATGCCAAGCACCACGCCTGCGGCCTGTCGCATGCCCATGGCGAGACTGCCGGGTACGTCCGACGGAATCACTTCGCCAGCAATTTGCGTCGTCATCGAAGCGGCTTCGCGCAAGCCCTGCGCTGCCAGATGCACGTTGAAGCCGGCCCACAGCCCGGAGGCGCCCGTCTCCGCCGCCATCGCGGCCTGAAACTGTTCGACCTTCGCTTCGAGTCGATCGGCTGCCTTCATCAGCAGTGCGCGGCGCTCGCTCGGGCCCGTCTTCGACCATGCCGGGAATGCGGCCCACGCGGCACGCACGGCGGCGCGCGCATCGTCGATCGTTGCTGCCGGGGCGCGCGAGGCGACTTCGCCATCGAGCGGGTTACGTCGTTCGAACGTTGCGCCGTTGCTCGCGGCAACGCGCTGGCCGCCGATCAGCATGGTGAGCGTCTGAGGGGTTTGCATACATGTCTCCTTGTTTTGCTGAATTCGCAGGACGCAGCGAATGCGTCGTCACAGGTGGGCGTGGGCAGGTGTGTTGCACGAGACCGCACACGGCATCGGTATCGGTATCGGTATCGGCCTGCGCGCGCTGTGCATCATGCCACCTCGATCTCGACCAGACGGGTCTCGCCGCTCGCGATGGCCTGCGACAAGACGTCGCGCAGCGCAAGCGCCTGCGTCACACGCTCACCGCGCACGCCCATGCCTGCCGCCAAGTGAACGAAATCGAGATCCGGCAGATCGGTGCCCTGCACCGGGTCTTGCGGACCGAAGCCGAACGACGGCGCGAAGTCCTGCAACGCGGCGTAGCGGCGGTTGTTCAGAATCACAAACGTGATCGGCAAGCGCAGTTGGGCTGCACTCCACAGCGCCTGAATCGAGTACATCGCGGAGCCGTCGCCGATCAATCCGATCACGCGGCGGCCCGGGCTGGCCATCGCCACGCCGACGGCGGCGGGCATCGAATAGCCGAGGCCGCCGCTGTTCATCGTGAAGAACGTGCCGGCCTGCGTGAAGGGTAGGTATTGCTGCATGACCGAGCGCGCGCTCGGGGCTTCTTCGACGACGATGTCTTGCGCGGCGCGAAGGCTCGCGAGGGTTTGCAGTGCGAAGGCCGTCGACATCGGGGCGTCGCCGTTCTCCGGCATCGCCACCGGCGGGACGGCGCGCTGCGCGGGCAAGGCCCGCTGCCGAGGGGCCGCGCGCGTCAGCAGTGCCTCGACGCCAAGGCGCACATTGCCGACGACGGAGGCGCCTACCGGCGTCCACGCGGCTACGCCCGGGTCTTCGATCAGTTGGAACAGCGCCGCACCTGCCGGCACATGCGGGCCAGCGCCTTCCACGTGATACGTGAAGGCTGGTGCGCCGATGACCAGAATCAGATCGTGACCGCCCAGCAGGCCAACGATCTTCTCGCGCATCGGCGGCAGGAAGCCCGCAAACAGTCGATGGTCTTCCGGGAAGGCGCAGCGCGCGCACATCGGCGCGGTGAATACGCGCGCGTTATGACGTTCGGCCAGCGCGACCACGGCATCGAAAGCCCCTGCGCGATCAATCGACGAACCGACGACAAAGACCGGACGCTCGCTCGCATCGAGCGCCGCCCCGAGTTGATCGAGTGCAGCGGCATCCGGCTGCACCCGCGTGCTTACCTGACGCGGCGGCACGGGTTCGGCCGCACGGTCCCAGTCGTCGACCGGAATCGACACGAAGACGGGGCCCTTCGGCTCCTGCATTGCGACGTGATAGGCACGTGCCAGCGCGAGTGGCACGTCTTCGGCGCGCGCCGGTTCAAGGCTGAGCTTGACGTACGGCTGCGGCAATTCGGTGGCCCGCACCGAGGCGAGAAACGGATCGAACGGCAGGATCGAGCGCGCCTGTTGCCCGGCGGTGACGATGAGCGGCGTCTGGTTCTTGAACGCCGTGAAGATGTTGCCCATCGCGTTGCCTACGCCGGCCGCCGAATGCAGATTGATGAACGCCGCGTTACCGGTCGCTTGCGCGTAGCCGTCGGCCATGCCGACGACGACGGCTTCTTGCAGCCCCAACACGTATTCGAAGTCGGCCGGGAAATCACGGAACAATGGCAGTTCCGTGGAGCCGGGGTTGGCAAAGACTTTGGTCATGCCGTGGCGTCGCATCAGATCGATGACGACCTCGCGCACGGTGAGTTGGGTCGTGGTGCCGGCGGCTTCGCCAGCACGCAGTTCTCGGCTGTCGTTCATAACTTGCACTTGTCTCGTTGATCTTGTTGGTCCCGGCCGTCTTCGCAATCCGGGCGATGGCGATGCGTCGGGTGATGCGAGCGAGTATAGGCAGCCGATATATGCACTGGAATTGCTTTTATGTGCCGAAGTCATTACGCTTTTGCATGACTTTTCCGTGACGTCATTTCCTGAGATTGCCTGCCCATGAGCCTCAACCTTCAACAGTTGCGTGCGTTTACGACTATCGTCGCCACCGGCAGTCTCGGGCGCGCGGCGACGGAGCTGCATCTCACGCAGCCGGCGCTGAGCCGCACCATCAAGCGACTGGAGACCGATCTGGGCGCGGCGGTATTCGAGCGCCACAGCAAGGGGATGGAGCTCACGGCTGTCGGGCAAGCGTTGCTGCCGCACGCGATGCTGCTCGCCCGCGAAGCCGAGTTGGCGCGTGAAGAAATCGATGCACTGCGAGGGCTTTCCAAGGGCACGATCAAGGTCGGCGCCGTGGGCGCCATTGCCAGTCACGTGTTGCCGCTCGCGATCGACCGTGTGCTGACGCGCTGGCCGAATCTGCGGGTAGAAATCATCGAAGGGGTGTGGGACAGACTGGCGCAGGGGCTGATGCGTCACGAGATCGATCTCGCGCTATCGACGGTAGCCCCCGACACCGACGATATTGTGGCGATTGGCGACTGTCATTGGCAGGACGACAGCTTTGTCGTCGCCGCTTGCGATCATCCGCTGCGCAAACAGAAACGAATCGCGCTCGCCGATACGCTGGGCGAGCGCTGGGCCATTCCACCGCGTGGCACCGCGCCGTACGCGCATATGGAGGGCGTGTTTGCGGCGCACGGGCTGGGGCTGCCGAACATTGTCGTGGAAACGCGTTCGGTGCCGGTACTCAAGAGCATGGTGGCGCGCTGCGGCTTTCTGACGTGGATGCCGGAGCCGATGTACGACGTGGAGGCGAAAGCGCGCGTGATGGACACGCTGCCGATTCCAACCGTGCGCGCGACCCGCACGCTGACGGCGTTTCGCCGCCGGCAGGGCATCCTGCCCAGCCCTGCGGTGAAGTTGCTCGATGAGTTGCGGCGGCTGACGGCCACCGCGTGAACGAAGCGATCACCGTTGCAGCAGTCTGAGCAGCAACGGGATTGGCCGATATTTGAAGACGGTGCCCACGAAGCGCTGCCAGCGGCTCGGTTTGGCGGCCTCCCGGCAACGGCGCAAATGCGTGTTGAGCGTTGACGCATCGTTCGCCAGAAAGTCCGCCGCTTCTGACGGGCCGGTCACCGGGTGGCCGAAAGAGTCGTCGCGCGTAATGCGATCCAGCATGTCGGTGGCGTCTTGCATCCCGTTGGCATGCGCATGGAATTGCAATGCCTTGAAGTAGTCGGTGAACCCCCGATAAGGATCGCGCGCGTCAGGTTTTCCAGCGAGTATCTGTCTGACTGCGGCCCTGCCAGCGGCCTCGACCCTTGCGACCGGCTTACGCTGTATCGTGCCGATGTCGCGGCCGTGGAGGCTTAGCGTTTCGAAGCCGATGTCGTAGAGAATCGCGCGGGCAGAGCCTGGCAGGTATTTCGTATCGTCGATCAGCAACGACGGAATCTTGTGCGTAATCGCCATGCCGTTGACCGACACGTATCCGTCAATTTTCAAGCACTGGATTCGTTTCCAGAGTTCGCCTCTCAGCGTGGCGTTGTCTTGAAAATAACCGTTCGGACAGCCGCGCTTCGGTCTGAGTAGCGTCAGCAGCTCCCCGAACAAGGCGCTTTCGGCATTCGCACGCAAGAATCGTGTGTGATCCTGCGGTGCGATTTCCTGCGCGGCGTATCGACTGTCGCGCGTAAATCCCCCCTGCGTCGGATAACGCGTGATACATCCATCTTTACGAATTTCGCGCGCACGGCGTGAGTGCGCGATACGCGACGCTGACGGGCCATCGGCCCCGTTGCCCTCGCGGTTCGACACGGCGTCGAAGTGGCGATTGAACGCACTCGCGCGTGAGGTGGCGACGTCGGGCGGCAGATTAGGGACCAGCGCCAGACCGCTCACATTCAGGCATCCGTGCGTTGGGGCTGACGAAAGATTAGGCTGCATTGCGGGCATATCGATCCTCCGGAGAAATATCGGGGGGATGATGTCGTCTCGCCCCGCCGGGGGCTGTTGTGGCCCGACGTTCGAATGACGTAACTGCACGCCCGGCTTACGATCGGGAAAACCGCCACGCCTTCATCACCGGCCGCACGTAGTTCGCGAGGAATTTCTCCCACGCGCTCGGTTCGGCGGCACGTTCGCACTGTCGTAGGTGTGCATCGAGCAGCAACGCCTCGTCCGCGAGAAAGTTGGCGGCGTCGGAAGGCCCCGTCACCGGCGATCCGAAGGAATCGTCGCGCGTGATGCGATCGAGCATGTCGGCGGCGTCGTGCATGCCGTTGGCATGGGCATGGAACTGCAACGGTTTGAAATAGGCGGTAAAGCCGTGATAGGGGTCCCGCGGGTTGGTCGGGTGCATCAGTATCTCTCGCACCGCCGCCCTGCCCGCCCCCTCGATGCGCAACGCCGGAAAAGCGTCCATTGCCAGAAGCGACTCGCCCTGACGCCTTAGCGCTTCGAAACCGATGTCGTAAAAGACAGCGGCGATCGTGCCCGGGAAGTACGCCGGACCGTCAACCAACAGCGATGGAATTTTGTGCTTCGTCGCCATGCGGTTCAAGGTTGTGTAGGCGAAGATCCCGAGGCAATACATGCGATGCACGAGTTCATCTCTGAGTTCGACGCTCCAGACATAGCGTCGATTGGGGCATCGATCCACCGGCCGGAGCATTTCCAGCAGTTCTCCGAACACGGCGCTCTCGGCGTTTGCACGTAGAAATAACGTGTGATTCTGCGGCGCAATCCGTTGCGGCCCGAACAGGCTCTGGCGCGTGAAACCGCCCGCTGCCGGGTAACGGGTGTCGCAGGGCGTGGGGAACGACGAGCGAGCGTGGCGCGTGTGGCGCGTGTAGCCCGGCGACGCCGCCGCAGACGTGCCACTCGAAGCGTAGTTTGCGCGGTTTGCAGCGACGCCGAAATTAGCCGCGAACACAGCCGCACGGGAGGTGGCCGCTTCGGCTTGCGCCGGTGGCGCGAGCGCGGAACCACTCGCGTTCTGCACCCCGGGGGACAGGGCAAGTGGCGATACTTGTGGCGACACATGTGGCGATACATGCGGCGACAAATACGGTTGAATTGCAGGCATGACCATCCTCCGAAAAGTATCGGGGATGATGTTGCCGCGACGAACGCCCAGCTATTGCCGCCGGACGTCCGGGTGTCGCAATTACCGCATCACGATGCTCGCGCGATGGTACGGCGTGCCGCCATACTCGGCCGGGCCATGGATCGTTTCGACACGCTCGATGCGCCACGGCACTGGTTGCGCGAAGTGTGGCCCTGCGTATGCGAACGTGTGAAACTCGCCGTTCTCGCCGCACGCATCGACGTTGTCCGGCAAGTCGGCCAGCAACGCGCCGTCGTACTCGCGACCGACGAATTCCGGCCCGAGATAGCGACCGTCGACGCACACGATGACGGCGCGATACCCCAGCGAGATGAACTCATTGGCCAGCACCAGACGCTCGCGCTGCCACAACGGCAACACCGCCGTCATGCCCGCCGCCGCGCACACCTTTTCTTCCCAATCGCGGTGCGGTTGCAGATCGATATCGCCGAAGAGCCCGTGCGTGATGCCCTCGGCGCGCATCGCCTGCAAGCGGGCGATGAATGCCGCTTCGTAGCCGCTCCAGCCCGCTTGCCCGATATCGAGCGCAATACCGAGCGCGTCCGCCTGTGCCTGCATCAACTCACGAGGCAACCCATGCGAGCGCGAGCTGTCACCTGTCTCGTCGAACATCGCCAGCAGACGGCGCACGTCGAAATGCGGCGCACCGCTCGCGTCGCAAGACAGGGCGTGATGCAGGGCAAGGCAGGAGTCCTTGCCGCCGCTCCATGAAAAGAAGGCGGGCGTGGGCATGGTGTCGAGGTGAGATCGAACGCGTTTGATGGAGACCAATGCAAAGCGGACCCCGCAGGGTCCGCCAGTGAAACTTAGTGCGTCGTACTTGTTGCAGCGTACTTGGAACGTACTTACAACGTACTTACAACGTACTTAGTGCGAACGGATCATCGTGCCGAACGGTTGTTCGGTCAGAATCTCGAGCAGCACCGAGTGTTCGATACGGCCGTCGACGATGTGCACCGACTTCACACCGCTCTTGGCCGCGTCGAGTGCCGACGAAATCTTCGGCAGCATGCCACCGGAGATCGTGCCATCGGCAAACAGTTCGTCGATTTCGCGTGCCGACAGATCGGTAAGCAGATTGCCTTCGCGGTCCATCACGCCCGGGATGTTGGTCATCATCACCAGCTTCTCGGCGCCCAGCACCGTGGCGAGCTTGCCCGCCACGAGGTCGGCGTTGATGTTGTACGCCTGACCGTCTTCGCCCACACCGATCGGGGAGATCACCGGGATGAAAGCGTCGTCTTGCAACGCGCGCACTACGGCCGGGTTGATCGAGTCGACTTCGCCGACGTAACCGATGTCGATGAACTGGCCCGCGTTCTCGCGATCCGGCATCAGCATCTTGCGGGCGTTGATCAGACCGCCGTCCTTGCCGGTGAGGCCAACCGCCTGACCGCCGTATTGGTTGATCAGCATCACGATGTCCTGCTGGACTTCGCCGCCGAGCACCCATTCGACCACTTCCATGGTCTCTTCATCCGTGACGCGCATGCCTTGGATGAACGTGCCCTGCTTGCCGATCTTCTTGAGTGCCTGATCGATTTGCGGGCCGCCGCCGTGCACCACGACCGGGTTGATGCCCACGAGCTTGAGCAAAATGACGTCGCGCGCGAAGCCCTGCTTCAGGCGCTCCTCGGTCATCGCGTTGCCGCCGTATTTGATCACCACGGTCTTACCGTGATATTTGCGGATGTACGGCATCGCCTCGGCCAGAATCTCGGCTTTGAGAGCGGGTGCGATGTCGTCGATGGAATTCGGTTGCAGATCGGACATGGCGGGAACGTTTTCGCAGGTGGACCAGAAACACGGCGAATTGTACAGCCAAGAAGCCCGTGCGTGCTGGGCTTTGCCCGGTTTTGGAAGCACTTCCGTCTTGCCTGCGCGCGCCCGTGCCGCTACCCTTCCGGACCTGTCGGATGGCACCCGCGAAATCGGCCGATTTCGCCCCGTGACCGGGCTACGATGTCACCCGCGTATCACCCCTTTCACTCGATGGCGGACGCCCGCTAGTGGCCGATTTTTCCGCAACGTCTTCCAAACCCCGTCTCATGGGCCGTTTACCGGTCTTCGTCGCGGGTGCTGTGGCCAGCCGATGACAGCGCCAAGGCTGTTGCAGTTGTGCAACTTGGCAGGCGTCGACGGCGCTACGATAGGCAGTCCAGCGCCGGGCGCTTCTCACCGGCTGGAAATCACTGACTCAGGATCAAGTATGGAAGGTGAAGGAAAGACGTCACTGGCCACCGAAGGCAGTCGTTGCCCGCAATGCGGCAGCGTCGTGTCGTGCGGCGCGCAGTCGACCGTGGCGGACACTGCGGTTGCAGCGAGCGCGGATGCCAGTGCCAACGCAGCGACCGTAACCTGCTGGTGTCTCGACTGGCCGCATCTGCCGGCCTCGGCACGGCTCGGGGTCGGCGCGTGCCTATGCCCCGCGTGTCTTCGTGCGGCGCTGGTGGCCGCCGGGGTCAGTCTTACCGGCACCCCGGCCGACCTTACCGACAGCCTCATCGGCGCTATCGGCCCCAAGGCCCCCACCAACGAGACCTGAACCGGGCTTGCGCCCGGGGGCTGCCGGCGCAGGGGGCTTGCCGCGTAGCGCGGCAACACCAAAGCTGCCACCCGCGCCACTGCCGACACCCACCCCGCGCACGCCGCCCGTTCCGCGAAACATCAGCTTCTGGCGGGTACCGAGCGACTTGTTGGCCATGGCCGCGCTGCCTTACTGGCTATGCGAGCCGTGCGACATGCCCGGCATGGCGCTCATGGCACCGCCCGCTGCCGGGGCCGGCGCCGTCAGGTCGCGCACCTGCACTTGCACTTGCTGCTCTGTCTTCTTGTGATCGGCACTCTCGAAGCGCAGCGTGACCGGCACGGTGTCGCCCTTCTTCAGTTGTGCCTTCAAGTCGTTGAGCATGATGTGATAGCTGCCCGGCTTGAGCTGTACCGGCTGGTTTGCCGGCAACGGCAGGCCGTTCGGCAGCGCGCGCATCTTCATGAGCGTGCCTTCGAGCTTCATCTCATGGACTTCCGCCGTGGCGGCGGCCGGGGTGCTCACGCCGACGAGCGTGGTCGCATCGCGCGACTGCAACGTCATGAACACGCCGGTGGCGGTCTGGCCGGGCACGGTGCCGCGCGCCCACGCGTCGGAGACGGCGACCTGTGCATATGCCGAGACCGTCGCCAGGCTCAGTGCAGCAGCCACCCAAATCTTATGTTTCATGCAAACTCCTTTTGGTTGTGGGCCGGCGGATACCGGCCTTGTATCGCATGAGACGTTGCGCGACGATGTGTCGCGCAGGACGTGGACATTCATTGTAGTCGCGGCCTGCGCGCGATGCGTGGCGCCCGCGTAATAGATGGAATTTCGGCGTGCGGCAGAGTGTCGCAGCGCCCGGCGCGGCCGGACGGCCGGTGGGCCGCTCTTGGTACACTTGTCGTATGACTCATTTCCCTATCGAGCGAACCAACGTCGTTCAGCTTTTCTGGCTGCGCTGTCTGGCCATCGTCGGCCAGTTGGCCACTATCGGTGTCGCCCAACTCTGGCTCGGCGTGCGTCTGCCGCTCGAACCGATGCTCACCATCGTGGCGCTCGAAGTGCTCTTCAACGTGCTCACCTGGATTCGGGCACGACGTGGGCTGGAACGCGCCAAGCGTCGCACCGATCTCGATCTGATGGGGCAATTGCTGGTCGATCTCGCGGCACTCACCGCCCTGTTGTTCTTCTCGGGCGGCGCCACCAATCCTTTCGTCTCGTTGTTTCTCCCCGGTCTGGCGATTGCCGCCGCCGTGCTGCCCTGGCGTAACGCGTCGCAACTGGCATTGCTCTCGCTCGTCGCTTATGGCGCGCTGAACTTCCAGTACGTGCCGCTCGACCTCGCCGACCCGGGCAACCTGCTGCGGCTGCACCTCGCGGGCATGTGGGTCAACTTCGTGGTGAGCGTGCTGGTGATCGCATGGTTCGTGTCGCGCATGTCGCGGGCGCTGCGTGCCCGCGACGCCCAACTGGCCCGTGCGGAACAACGCCTGCTGCGCGACGAGCGCATGGCCGCGCTCGGCGCTCAAGCCGCGAGCGTGGCCCATGAACTCGGCACACCGCTCTCCACCATGGCCGTGGTCGTCGGCGAGTTGCGCAGCGAGAGTGTGGGCAACGCTTCGCTCAAACCGTTCGAGCCCGATTTGCAGACGCTTGAGCAACAGATTGCGCTGTGCAAGAGCGCCATCGGCCACGTGCAGATGCGGGCGGCGGCGCCGGTGCGTCAGGCGCTCGCCGAGTGGCTGCCGGCCTTCACCACACAATGGCGCCTGCGTCACCCGCAGGTGCAGTTTCAGTTGCACGTGCCGCCGCAACTGACCGCGCGTATCGAAGACACCGTACAGGTCGGGCAGATCCTCACCATCCTGCTCGATAACGCTGCGTATTTCAGTCCGTCGTCGGTCACGCTCGATGTAGCGGTGGCCCCCGACGATCTGCGCTTTACCGTCTGCGACGAAGGCCCCGGCATGACTGCCGAGCTGCGTACGCGGCTGGGCAACTCCCCCGTCATGAGCACACACGGCGGACACGGCATGGGCCTGTATCTCGCCTTTGCCAGTGCGCAACGTCTCGGCGGCGACATCATCCTCACCCCCAACACGCCGCAAGGCACGCGCGCCGAGCTGCGCCTGCCGATGGCCACCTTCTTCTTCGGCTCGCGGAGTCAGACATGAACGCCTCCCATTTTCTTCTCATCGACGACGACGTCGTTTTCGCCGAAACGCTGGCTCGCGCCCTCACGCGCCGCGGTTACGACGTGCAGATTGCCGCCGACGGTGCCGCCGCATTGCTCGCGGCACGCACGCGTCAGTTCGATCTGATCTCGGTCGATCTGCATCTGGGTCACGACTCGGGGTTGCCGCTCATCGCGCCGCTGCGTGCCTTGCAACCGAAGGCACGCATGCTGGTGCTGACGGGCTACGCGAGCATCGCGACCGCCGTGCAGGCCGTCAAGGACGGCGCCGACAACTATCTGGCCAAGCCCGCCAACGCCGACACCATCCTCGCGTCGTTGCGCAATGATGCCAGCGAGACGCAGGCCGACGAGGCCTTCGAAAACCCGTCGCCGCTGTCGGTGGCGCGCCTCGAATGGGAGCACATCCAGCGCGTGCTCGCCGAGCACAACGGCAATATCTCCGCGACCGCGCGGGCGCTGAACATGCATCGCCGTACGCTGCAACGCAAGCTGCTCAAGCGACCGGTCAAGCAGTAAGGTCCGTCAGGCGTCCACCGCACCTTCGACGCCAGTTCGACGCGCATAAAAAAACGGCCCCGAATGGGGCCGTTCTTCATTTCGCGAACGATGGATAGATCGCCTTACAGCACGTAACGCGACAGGTCTTCGTTCTGTGCCACTTCGCCAAGGGACGCGTCCACATAAGCGGCGTCGATGGTGACGACCTGATTCGCCTGCTTGCCGGCGTTGTACGAGACGTCTTCGAGCAGCTTCTCGATCACGGTGTACAGACGGCGTGCGCCGATGTTCTCGGTGCGTTCGTTGACCGAGAACGCGATCTCCGCGAGACGCTTGATGCCGTCCGGCGCGAATTCGAGCGCCACGTCTTCCGTCGCGAGCAATGCCTGATATTGCTTTACGAGGCTCGCATCGGTCTGCGTGAGAATCGATTCGAAGTCTTCGACGGACAGCGAGTCGAGTTCGACACGGATCGGGAAGCGCCCCTGCAACTCCGGAATCAAGTCGCTCGGCTTGGCCAGATGGAACGCACCGCTCGCAATGAACAGAATGTGGTCCGTCTTGATCATGCCGAACTTCGTGCTCACGGTCGTGCCTTCGACCAGCGGCAGCAAGTCGCGCTGCACGCCCTGACGCGACACGTCGCCGCCGCCGACTTCGCTGCGCGTGGCGATCTTGTCGATCTCGTCGAGGAACACGATGCCGTTCTGCTCGACGTTACGCAGCGCCAGTTGCTTGACCTCTTCGTCGTTGAGCATCTTCGACGCTTCTTCGTCGGTCAGAATCTTGAGCGCGTCCTTGATCTTGAGCTTCTGGCGCTTCTTGCGCTGGTTGCCCAAGTTCGCGAACATGCCCTTGATCTGCTCGGTCATTTCTTCCATGCCCGGCGGGCCCATGATTTCCATGCCCTGCGCCGGAATCTCGACTTCGAGCTCGACTTCCTTGTCGTCGAGCGCGCCTTCGCGCAAACGCTTGCGGAAGGTCTGACGCGTGGCGTTATCTTCGGTGCTGGGTTCCGGTTCATGCGACACCGAACCGAAGCGGATGTCACGCGAGGACTCGCGGCCCGTCGGCAGCAGCAGATCGAGAATGCGGTCTTCGGCACGATCTTCGGCCGTGGTGCGCACCTTCTTCATCTCGGCTTCGCGGGTCTGCTTGATGGCGATTTCCGCCAGATCGCGCACGATGCTGTCCACGTCGCGGCCCACATAGCCCACTTCGGTGAACTTGGTCGCTTCGACCTTGATGAACGGCGCGTCGGCCAGCTTGGCCAGACGACGGGCGATCTCGGTCTTGCCCACGCCGGTCGGCCCGATCATCAGAATGTTCTTCGGGGTGATTTCCTGACGCAGCGGGTCCGCCACCTGCTGGCGACGCCAGCGGTTACGCAATGCCACCGCGACAGCCTTCTTGGCCTTGTTCTGGCCGATGATGTGTTTGTCGAGTTCGGAAACGATCTCGGAGGGGGTCATATGGGTCATGACGTTCGCCAAATTAGGGTTTCGATCAGGGTGACGCCCGGCCGGTCATACCCCGGCCGGCAAGTCACGCCGCAGGAGTCCACCTGCTGCGGCGTGCGCGTCGACCGTCGTCACTTGCTGCTCGTTGGTCGTGAGTCTCTGCATTGAATGCCGTGCGGATTTGCCATGCAGACCCGCCTCGCCATTCGTTACTTCGCAGCCTTCTGCGGCAGCGACTCGATGATGTGGTTCTGGTTCGTGTAGATGCACATGTCGCCCGCAATCGTGAGCGCCTTCTTCACGATTTCGGCCGGCGACAGATCCGTGTTCTGCACCAGCGCGCGCGCCGCTGCTTCAGCGTACGAGCCACCCGAGCCGATCGCGGCCACGCCGCCTTCCGGATCGAGCACGTCGCCGTTGCCCGTGATCACCAGCGTGGTCTCGGCATCGGCGACGATCATCATCGCTTCGAGCCGGCGCAGCATGCGGTCGGTACGCCAGTCTTTGGCGAGTTCGACGGCCGAGCGCGTCAGATGACCCTGGTGCTTCTGCAACTTCGCCTCGAAACGATCGAGCAGCGAGAACGCATCCGCCGTCGCACCTGCAAAACCGACCATGACCTTGCCGTCATAAACGGTTCGCACCTTGCGGGCGGTGCCCTTCATCACGATATTGCCGAGCGTGACCTGACCGTCGCCGCCGAGCGCGACCTGATCGCCGCGCCGAACGGAGACGATGGTGGTGCCGTGATATTGCTCCATGCCTGTTCCTTTTCGGGGGGCGTCTTGCGCCCCGTAACGATTGGCCCGGACTTCACCGCGCGCGTCCCCCATGCTGTGAGAACGTGCCCGACCGGGCGAGACGTGACTGTAGTTTAGGGCAATCGAAGGAATATCAAGAGGCGTCGACGGCAGCTTGTTCGACGTGATTTGTGTGCTGTTCGATAAGGCACGGAACGCGCCATCCGCGCGGCATTGCACCATGCGGAGGGGGGAATGACGGGGGAATTTCTCGGAAATTCCCCCGTTTGTGCGGCAGGTTCTGCTTAGAAGGTGGTACGCAGACCGACGCGCACCGCACGGCCGCCCTGCGGTGCAATGTCGCGCAGGAACGAACTGGCCAGACGCACTTCCTGATTCGTCAGGTTCTCGCCCTTGAGATACGCCAGCCACTGCGCGCCACCGGTCTTGAACTGATACGTGAGTGCCGCACCCAGCGTGGTGTAGCCGTTGGTCGTCAGGTCACCCGCCGGCACGCGGCCCTGATTGCTCGCATGCACCACTTCCACGCGCGCTCCCCACGGGCCGAGGCCGTACGCAAGCGCCGCCGTCAGACGCAGCGGTGCAATGCGCGGCAGCGGCTCGCCGGTGTCGCGGTTGCGGCCCAGCGTGTAGTCGCCGCGCAGTTCCACATCGACGTTGCCGTAGCCCTGCCACACCCGGGCGCGGCCTTCGGCTTCCACGCCGTAGAGCTCGGCCGGCACACCCGCATATTGATAGACGGGCAGACCGCCGGACGTCACCGTCTCGCCTTCCCCATTGACCGAACGGCCGGTGTTTTCCAGCGCAATAAAGTTGGAGAAGCGGCTGTAGAACACCCCGACGCTGCCCTTGTGCGGACCACTCGCGTAACGCAGCGACAGGTCGGTCGAGAACGCTTTTTCAAGCTTCGATTGCGCGTTGCCGATTTCCCAGATGCCGGTCGCCGCGTGCGGGCCATTGGCATACAACTCGTAGAAGGTCGGCGCACGTTCGGTATACGACGTGTTCAACGCCACCGACCAGGCCGGTGCCAGCGCGAAGACAGCGCCCGCCGAGACAGTGCCCGGCGTGAAGTTGCGCGTGGGCAGATTGTCAAAACGGTCGCTGCCACCGGCCGTCGGCTTCACGTGCGTGTGTTCGATGCGCGCGCCGAACGAGAGCTTCACCGCTTGATTCACGGCCCATTCTTCGAGCGCAAAAAGGGCCACGTTGCTGGTATCGCTCTTCGGCACGAACGCTTCTTCACCGAGTGCCGAGAAAGTGTTCTGCGCGAACTGCACGCCGACAGCCCCCTCGAACGGACCGATCTTCGCGTGACGCGCTTCGATACGTCCTTCGTAGCCGTGGTTCTTGAAGGTCGTGCCGGTCTGACCGTTTTCGATCTCCTTGTGTTCGTAGTCGGTGTAGCCGAAGTTGAACTTGAGGGCCGTGAACGGGCCGCTCAGGTTGCGCACTTCGCTCGCCAGTGCGAGATGCTGCTGACGCAGCCGGATGCGCGTGTTTTCTTCGGCCACCGTGCCGTAGTCGGAGTCGTAACCGGAGTAGGACAAGCCGCTGTAGCCGTTCGCCCACGTCCACGACGCGCCGACGGCCGCACCGCTCGCCTGCCCGTTGCTGTTGGGCAGGGTGCCGGACGGTTGTTCGGTGCCTTCGGGGTCACGGGCACGTTGTTGTGCGGAACGCGCGAAACCCGGAATGCGCAGGTCCGTGCTCTTGCGCGCGAAGCCGTCGACGTGGAACGCGAACTGGCCGTTGCCCACTTCGATCAACGCCGCGCCCGCACGCTCGCGATTGGCACCGCCGTAGCTCAGGTCGGTCGCGCCCGAGACGCCGTTGATTGGTTCGCGCGGAATGCGGTTGTCGATCGTGTTGACCACGCCGCCCACAGCGTTGCCGCCATAGAGCAGCGCCGCCGGACCACGCACGATTTCGATGCGCTCGATGGAGAGCGGGTCTTGGGCCACGGCGTGGTCGTAAGACAGCGATGACGCGTCGAGCGCGCCCGTGCCGTTTTGCAGCACGCGGATGCGGTCGCCGTCGAGACCGCGAATGATCGGACGGCTCACATTCGGGCCGTAAGACGTGGATGAGACGCCGGGCAAGCCGTCGAGTGTCTCGCCAAGGGTGCCGGTACGGCGCAGTACCAGCGCGCGCCCGTCGAGTGCCGTGACGGGCACCGTGAGGTCGGCCGCCGCCCGGCCGAGCGGGTTGCCGGTGACGAAGGTCGTCGAGAGTGCCAATGCGTCGTCACCGGGGACGGTGGCGGAAGTGGGGACGGTGGTGGCGTTAGGCGTGGCGTTGGTGGCGTTGGCGGCGGCGGGGGTCGCGTCAGCGGCGTTCGCCTGCATGGCCGCGAAGGCCAGTGTCAGACCTACGGCGAGCGGTACCGGGGCAAAGGAGAACGAGACCGCAGCGCGCGCACGCGCCACGTTGAAGGTAGGAGATGCCATGTCGTTGTTGTGTTGTCAGGTCTGCGACGGGGGTACCCGTCGATTGGCACGCACGAACGCCGTCACAACATGCGCCGCAGCCACATGGGCGCAGACGAATGGCGACCTTGCCCGCAGCCGTCGGCAAAGCCGTCGAACTGTGGGGCAAATGAAAAACGTTTCAGCGGGAATTCGCGCGTGCAGCGCGTGGAAGATCAGACCGTGACAGGCGGGGCGCGAGAGCGGAACGGCAGCGTAAGTGCACTGGCATGCGAGCGGCCGGTAGCGCGCGATGGCGTGAGATCCGTGTGGCTATCGGCGCGCCATTCCAGCACCGCAACAGCCATGGCGGCCGCCAGCGTGGCGCCTTCGAACAGATGGCAGTGATGGTGATGACTGCCGTAGGCGGTGTGAGCGAGGCTCGTATTGACCGGCGCCCATGCGTTCTGCGCGTCGGCATCGTCATCGACGTCGGCGTCTGTGCCGGTCGCATTGCCAGTCGCTGTGCCCGCCGCCGGCACGCCGATGTCCGCCAGTTGCCGGGCGTGCACGATCTCGTGCTGCAAGCCCCACATCTGCACGCACAGCAACGCCACGATGAGCCACGCCACCCAACCACTGCGCCCACGATTCACCGGGGTGCGCAGACGCGCACGCCAGTATCGGAAGGTGAACGGGAAGGACGGCATGGAGGAGATGGCAAAGCTCAATTGCAACTGAGTTGCAATTCTGCCATAAAGCGCGCCCTGCCGCGAGCTTTGTGTGACGTTGCGCGCAGGCGACAGTCAGCCCCCTCGGGTGCCCTCTCGATCAAAAAGAGAAAACAAAAAAGGCATGTCACGAAGACATGCCCTTTGCAAACCGAGGGGCCGAAGCACCGCCACCGCGCGGTGCCTGGCTTTAAGGCTTTCGATTAGAACCTGGCTTGAATCGGATTCAAATCAGGTCCCAATCGCGTTCAAATCAATCGCCGAACAGTTTCTGACGCAGCTCGCGACGCTCTTGTGCTTCGAGCGACAGCGTAGCCGTCGGGCGTGCGAGCAAACGCGGGATGCCGATCGGCTCGCCGGTTTCTTCGCACCAGCCGTATTCACCCGATTCGATGCGGGCGAGCGACTGTTGCACCTTCTTCAGCAGCTTGCGCTCGCGGTCGCGGGTGCGCAGCTCGAGTGCGTGTTCTTCTTCGATCGTGGCGCGGTCGGCCGGATCAGGTACGAGAATGGTTTCGCGGAGGTTCTCGGTCGTCTGGCCGGCGTTACGCAGAATTTCCTCTTGCAGCTTTTCCAGACGATCCTTGAAGAAGGCGAGTTGATCTTCATTCATGTAGTCCTTCTCGCCCATCTTCAGAATTTCGGCCTCGGTCAAAAGTCTTTTCTTGCTCATGGGTTTTTGTGGCGTCTCTTTCGGATAGTCCGGCGACGCTCCTTTAGCGGGTGGAGCGTCTTGCTTGCCGGCGGTGCCGCTGGCGGCGTCCTGGGTTACGTTCCTGCCGGGTGATTTGGGCGGCCCCTTCTTGGCGGCGGCTTTCTCACCCGTCTTCGGCTTGCCTGCTGGAGCACGCTTGGCGCCCGCATCCGGCGCCGGTTCTGCCCGGCGCGTGGGGCGTGCGGTGGCTGTCTTGCGAGAGGCGGTGGCCATTGCGGTGCTCCCCTGCCTTCCCCCCGGTATGCCGCGTGAATTCGCTGGCGGCAACCCAGTGGGCAGCTATTGTAACCGAATCGGTCAACAGCCCCGTTTAAGGGGTTTCCCGTTGCTCGAAACGGCGGTCCCGCTCAGACCAGACAGCGCTCCAGCCCTTGCAGGATGATGTCTTTCGGCAGCTCGGCACCGATGAACACCATCTTGGTATTCGGTGTCTCGCCCGGTTGCCATTTCGTGCCCACGTCGCTGCCCATCATCTGGTGCACGCCCTGGAACACGACCCGGCGGTCGATGCCGCGCATGTTTAATACGCCTTTATAACGCAATAAGCGTTCGCCGTACACCTGGAGGATGCTTCCCAGGAAATCCTCCAGCTTGGCCGGATCAAACTGCTTTTCACTGCGGAACACGAACGACTTGATGGCGTCGTCGTGATGGGCGTGATGATGGTGGTGGCCATGATCGTGACCTTCGTGATCGCAATGGCCGTGATCGTGGTCGCAATGCGAATGATCACCGTGGTCATGGCCGTGGTCGTGGCCATGGTCGTGCGCGTGATCATGATCGTCGGCGGCGAGGAATTCCGGATCGATGTCGAGCTTGTCGTTCAGGTTGAAACCGTGAATGTCGAAGATCTCTTTCAGATCGGCCTTGCCGAAATCGACCACCTGCTGCGGCGCGCGCGGGTTCATGTGCGCGAGGCGATGCTTCAGGTCATCGACGGCCTCGGGCGTCACCAGATCAGCCTTGGTGATGAACAGACGGTCGGCAAAGCCGACTTGGCGCTGCACCACTTCATGCTCGTCGAGTTGCTTCTGGGCGTGCTTGGCGTCCACCAGCGTGATGATGGCGTCCAGGCGGTAGGTGTCGGCCACTTCATCGTCGATGAAGAAGGTTTGCGCCACCGGGCCCGGGTTGGCCAGACCGGTGGTCTCGATGACCACGCGGTCGAACTGGATCGTGCCGGCGTCGCGCTGGCTGTTCAGATCGGACAGCGCCTGCACCAGATCGCCACGAATCGTGCAGCAGATGCAGCCATTGCTCATCTGTACGATCTGCTCGGCGTTTTCCTGCACGAGGATGTCGTTGTCGATGTTCTCTTCGCCGAACTCGTTCTCGATCACGGCGATCTTCATGCCGTGCGCCTCGGTCAGGATGCGCTTGAGCAACGTGGTTTTCCCGCTGCCGAGAAAGCCGGTCAGGATAGTGACGGGGGTCATGAATGCAATGTCCTGTAGTGAAGCGGTGTGCCGCAGGCCGCTGGAATGCCGCTCAATGTACCCGAGCTGGCAAAAAGCGGCTTGGCACGCGTCAGTTGGTGGCGCCGGCGCACTGGGCGCAAGTGCCGTGAATCATCAGCTCGACCTGTTCGCCCACGAATCCCTTGGGCAGGCGCTTGAGTTCGCGCTCACTTAATTGGGGATGCTGGGGCCAATCGTCAAGGCAGAACGTGCGGTGGCAGCGTACACAGCGGAAATGACCGTGTTGCGTATGCGGACGCGGCGACGCGGCCCGTTGCGGGTCGACGTGCTCGGCCATGACGAACCGGAAGATGCGGTCGTCACCGGCCTGCTTGATCGCCCAGCCCTGCGCGACCAGCCAGTCGAGCACGCGATAGGCAGTGACGCGGTCGAGCGGATCGGTGTCGGTCGCCAGGTCGGCCAGCACTTCCTGATGGGTGAGCGGGCGGCCTGCCTTGAGCAGCAGGGCCAGTACACGGACACGTCCCGAAGTCACGCGCCCCGATTGCTCCTGCAAGCTCGCGCGGGCGGCTTCCAGATACGGTTGTAGTTGAGTAAGGCTCATGAATCGATTTAAGCACAGCGCCGTGAACGCTGCAACCGAGTTGCAAAAGTGGGCATTTCACGGGATGTCCACCCAAATTGGCGGAAAGTGGACAGGCGATGCGTCATACAATTGTCACAAAAAACGCCTCCCACCATGTCACCGACCGCCCTCGCCTTCGTTGTTACCGCCGCTTTTCTGCACGCCACGTGGAATTTTCTGGCCAAACGCATCGACACCACGGAGGGCGGCGGCCCCCAGCTGGTCTTTCTCTACGCGCTGCTGACGGTCGTTCTCTACACGCCGCTCGCGCTGTTCTTTCTCGTCGGCTCACACGCTGACTGGCCGGACTGGCGCGGCTGGGCCGTCATCGCCCTGAGCGCCCTGCTCCACTATGGCTACACGCTGGTGCTGCAACGCGGCTACCGGGTCGGCGATCTCTCGGTCGTCTACCCGCTCGCGCGCGGCACCGGGCCATTGCTCTCGTCGCTCGGTGCGATCGTATTACTGGGCGAGCGCCCGGGCTGGCTGGCGCTTGTCGGCATCGGGCTGGTGGTCGGCGGCGTGCTGATCATCGCTGGCGGCGAGCGGCTGTTCCGGCGCGGCACCATGCATGCCGGGGCCGGCTGGGGCGTGCTCACCGGCGCCTTCATCGCGGCGTATACGCTGGCCGATGCTTACGCCGTCAAGACGCTGATGCTCGTGCCGCTCGTCTACTACTACCTCGAGAACGTGGTGCGCGTGGCGCTATCCGCGCCGGTGGCGCTTTCACGGCCAGCCAGAGTGTCGCTGCTTTGGCGCGCCAACTGGCGCAAGATCGTGCTGATTGCGCTGATCTCGCCGATGTCTTACTTCCTGATCCTGACAGCGCTCCAGTACGCGCCTGTCTCGCACGTGGCCCCGGCGCGGGAGATGTCGATGATGGTGGCGGCCCTGCTCGGGGTACGGCTGCTGGGCGAAGGCGAGATGCGCCGCCGGGTCGGCGGCGCGGTACTGATTGCGCTGGGGGTTGTGGCGCTGACGCTGGGCTGACCGGCGATCCGATTGGCCGATTGGCCGTTTGGGGGCGCGAGCCCCCGCACACCTCAGATGCGCTGAAGCCAGAGGCCCTTGAGGTACTCGCCTTCGGGGAATTGCGTGAGCATCGGGTGATCCATGCCTGCCGACAGGCGGCGCAGGATACGCGCATCGACACCCGCGTCGACCGCGGCACCGGCCACGATCTTCTGGAACAGATCGGCGTCGATAGCCCCCGAGCACGAATACGTCAGCAACTGACCGCCCGGACGCAGCAGCTTGAAACCCGCCAGATTGATGTCCTTGTACGCACGCGCGGCACGGTCGACGTGATGCGCCGACGGCGCGAACTTCGGCGGGTCGAGCACGATCATGTCGAAGGTGCGTCCCTCTTCCCGCAAGGCCCGCAGCGTCTTGAATACATCGGCGTCGCGCCATTCGGTGCGCGAGGCGTCGAAGCCGTTGAGTTCGACGTTGCGCGCGCCGATTGCCAGCGCCTCGCCCGACGAATCGATCGACAGCACACTCTGCGCGCCACCCGCCAATGCCGCGAGCGAGAAACCGCCCGTATAGCAGAAGCAGTTCAACACGTCGCGGCCCTTGGCCTGTTGCTTGACCAGCAAACGGTTGTCGCGCTGGTCGACGTAGAAGCCCGTCTTGTGGCCGTGACGCACGTCGACGTAGTACTTCACGCCGCACTCGTGCGTGGTCAGCGACTCGGGCGCTTCGGGCGGCTCGGCCCCGGCAAGCACGCCGGTAATGCTCGGCAGCCCTTCGCGCTCGCGCACGGCGGCGTCGGAGCGTTCATAGACGTTCGGACAGCCCGTTGCGGCCACGAGCGCCTTGGTAATGGCGTCTTTCCACACTTCCACGCCAGCGGCCATGTACTGGCACACCAGTTGGTCACTCGCCGGCTGGCCCGGTGCGGATTGGTAACGGTCGACGATCAGGCCCGGCAGGCCATCGGCCTCGCCGAAGATCAGGCGGGTCGCGCCGGTGTCGTGCACCATCTGCTCGCGATAGGCCAGCGCCGCCGCCACGCGGCGTTTGAAGAAGGCGTGATCGACCGGCTCGTTCTCGTCGAACGTCCAGACGCGGGCGCGAATGGCCGAGACCGGGCTGAACGCGGCGCGCGCCAGAAAGCGGCCGTCGGCGGCACGCACCACGACCGTCGCGCCGGAGGCCGGTTTGCCTTCCACATTCGCCACGGCAGTGGCGTAAATCCAGGGATGGCGGCGCAGCAAGGATTTTTCTTTGCCGGGCTTGAGGATCAAGGTGTTCATGTGGAGCTGGCCAACGGTTGCATTCGGAGAGCGGCAAGTCTTGCGGCACGGCGTGCGGCGTCGCCACGACTGGGCGTCGGCACACGGGCGGGACTTGCTGGGGAAGGACGCGATTCTACACCGAGTCGGGGCAGCGCCACGGCTGAGTCAGGTCTTCTTGCGCGCGCGCGGGTGCGCCTGATCGTAGACCTTGGCCAGATGCTGGAAGTCGAGCTTCGTGTAGATCTGCGTGGTCGAGATGTTGCTGTGGCCGAGCATTTCCTGCACGGCCCGGAGGTCGCCGGACGATTGCAGCACATGGGTCGCAAACGAATGCCGCAGCATGTGTGGATGGACATGCGTGGGCAGCCCCGCCGCCAGCGCGTGGCGCGATAGTCCCTGCTGAACCGCCCGCGCACCGATCCGCTTGCCGCGTGCGGACAGAAACAGGGCGTGCGGCTCGGCAGCCGTCAGCCCGGTGCGGATATTCAACCAGTCAGTCAGTGCTTGCACCGCTTTCTCGCCCACCGGCACGCGGCGCCGCTTGTTGCCCTTGCCGGTGACGATCACCTCGCGCTCGGCCAGATCCAGCCAGCTTGCGGAGCGATAGCCATCGGCTTCCACGTAGCGATGATCAAGCCCGGTCAGCTCCGACAGCCGCAACCCCGACGAGTACAGCAACTCGAACATCGCCCGGTTGCGCCGCGCCTCGGCCGAGGTGCCGGTCGAGTGCTCGACCAGCGCCGACGCCTGATCGGGCGACAGCGCCTTGGGCAGCGGCTTGGGTTGTTTCGGCGCTCGCACGCCATCGACGGGATTCGCCGCCAGCGCCGAACGCTGGGCCAGCCACGCGTAGTAGCCGCGCCATGCCGAGAGCTTGCGGGCGATCGAGCGGCCAACCAGCCCCTGACTGTGCATCTGCATCACGAACTTGCGGATGTCGCCGTGCGCCAGCGCGTCGAGCGGACGGCCTTTGGCCATCACCTGCAATTGCCGCAGGTCGCGGGTGTAGTTCTCGAGGGTGAGGGCGGCGAGCTTGCGCTCGCTCGCCAGCATGATGAGATAGGCCTGAATGCCCGGCTGAAGGGGGACTTCAGGCGTATCTGGAATATCGGAGGATTCGGGCGCACCACCAGTGGCAGCGGTGGCACCGGTGACAGTTTTGCCGCGCGGCTTGGGCGTTGCCTTGGCTTTCGGCTTGGCGTCTGGCTTGGCCACAGTGGCGCCCGGGTCGACTCAGTCGTCCGCGCGCAGCTTGCTCAGCGCCGCGCCCGCGAGTTCGCCGATCTGCGACAGGAAATCGGTCGCCATGCCTTCGTGGAAACGGCGGGCGTCATCCGAGCCCATTACCAGCAGGCCGAACACCGGGGCGTCGGCGCCTTGTTGTGCGAGCGGATCGCGCAAGGCGAGCAGCGCGACCGATGCCGGATCGACCGGTGCGCCGAGCCACGTGACCGCTTCGAAACCGGTGTTCGCGCCGCAATACGGCGTGGCCAGACTCGACGCGAAAATCTTCACTTCTTCGCTGACGCTGCGGGCAAATTCGGCCGGTTGATACGGCGCGGACACATTCCACACGCGTACAGCGGCGAACGGCACGTTGAACACGTCGCGCAGCCCGCGGGCGATGGCATCGGGCAGCGCATGCGGATCGCGCTCGCCGAGCAGGCCGAGGGTCCAGCGGTGCAGCTTGGCCGAGATATCGTCGTTTTCGTGGCCGTAACGCATCAGTTCGGCGAGGCGTCGCTCGATCTGCTTGGTCTTCTCGCGCTGCATCTCGATCTGACGCTCCTGCAACGACACCGCCCGCTGTCCATGGGGGCTCGTCAGGCGCACGCCGGCCAGCAATTCGGCGTGGCGTTCGAAAAAGTCGGGATGCGCGATCAGGTATTCCGCAATATCTCGGTCGTTCATGAGTGTCCGTCTGCTGTTCATCGAAAACCGCACCGCCCCCTGCTTGCACAAGGAGACCCGGCGGCCGTCAGGGTCGCGAAATCAGAAGCTTCAGAAACCAAATCGGTCTTGCGGGCGCCCCCGTTCTCACCATGGCCGATGCCACGGGGCGCCTTGCGGGCAACACGGTATCAGATCTCGATGGTGCCCTCGAAGACCGTTGCGGCGGGCCCCGTCATGATGACCGGGCCGGCGGCGCCATCCCACTCGATGGTGAGGGTGCCGCCATGTGTCTCGATGGCGACCGGCGAGGCGAGCAAGCCCCGGCGAATGCCCGCCACCGCGGCAGCACAGGCGCCCGTGCCGCAGGCGAGCGTCTCGCCGGCGCCGCGCTCAAATACGCGCAGGCGTGCCTGATGCTTGTCGACTACTTGCAGGAAACCGGCGTTCACGCGGCGCGGGAAACGCGCATGGCGCTCGACCAGCGGACCGTCGGTCTCGACCGGCGCGGTGTCGACGTTCTCGACCACCTGCACAGCGTGCGGGTTGCCCATTGAGACGACCGAAATCCACGTGGTCTTGCCAGCGACATCCAGCGGCCAGAGCGTGTCGTCGCCCTCGCGGCGGGCTTCCAGCCCGCTCGCGTCGAACGGCACGTCCGACGGCGTCAGAATCGGTGCGCCCATATCCACGCTGACCTGCCCGTCTTCGCGTGCGGTGAGCGTAATCACGCCCTGCTGCACTTCGACGCGTACCGAGCGCTTGTCGGTCAGCCCGGTATCGCGCACGAACTTCACGAAGCAGCGCGCGCCGTTGCCGCAATGCTCGACCTCGCCGCCATCGGCGTTGAAGATGCGGTAACGGAAGTCCACGTCCGGCAATGCCGAGCGCTCGACGAGCAAAAGCTGGTCCGCGCCGACGCCAAAATGGCGGTCGGCGAGCGCACGCCATTGTTCCGGCGTGAAATCGATGGTCTGCGAGATGCCGTCGATCACGACGAAGTCGTTACCGGCGCCTTGCATCTTGGTGAATTTGAGCTTCATGCCGCTATTGTAGAGGAGAAGTCGACGCGCATCCGGTGCCGGTCAATACACGCCCGGCTGGCCTTCCGGGCGCGTCTTGAAACGCTTGTGCACCCAGTAGTACTGCTCCGGCATTTTCAGAATCTGTTCTTCCAGAAACGCGTTCATGCGGCGGGCATCGGCGTCGGGGTCGCCGCTGGGGTAGTTTTCCCACACCGGGAAGACCTTGAGCCGGTAGCCCTTGTAATTCGGCAGCACCTCGCCGATGAACGGCAGGATTTGTGCGCGGCCCACTTCCGCCAGTCGCGACACCGACGTCAGCGTGCAGGCCTCGACGCCGAAGAACGGCACGAACGTGGAATTGCGCGCGCCGTAGTCCATATCGGCGGCCAGCATGACCGGTTTCTTCTTGCGAAACATGCGCAGCACGTCGCGGGCACTGTCACCGCGCGGGATCATTTCGGCGTCGAACCGGCCGCGCTGCTCCCGGGCCATGGCATCGAACGCCGGGTTCGACATGGGGGTGTAGAGCGAGGCACAGGGCCGGTGCAGCGAGTAATTGATGAAAACCGAACCGGCTTCGATCCCCACGAAGTGGAACCCGAGCAGGATGGTCGGCGGCATGTTCGGATCACGCAGATCCACGGCCGAATCAAGCTCGATCAGCTTTTCCAGCTTCTTGCCGTCGGCAAACCACTGCACGCTGCGCTCGGCGTAGCTGCGAATGGCGTGCACGAACGACGCCCGCGCCACGCGCTCGCGGGTGGCGTCGTCCCAGTGCGGGAAACACAGGCGCAAATTGGTGTGCACCACGCGCTTTCGCGAGCTGGGAATGAGGTACAAAAGTTGTCCGAGGCCCGCGCCGAAACGCGCGACCCAGCTATAGGGGAGCAGGTTGAGCCCCCGCAGCAGGCCTACGCTCACGTAGTACCCGATGGATTTCTTGGGAGTGGTTGCCATGTCGCCAGCAGATTTTCTACAGGGGCGTATAATAAGCGACATCGCCGAGTTAACTGACAACTTGCGGGGCGATTCGAATGAGCCACCCTATCTAGGCAGCCCATTCGACTAATTTATCCGCTAAAGCGTCGCCGCTTCTTCTCCGATGACGGCTACGTGAGTCGCCAATCATTCGTTACAGAGGAGCCTGAAGTGGCGAACGACTATCTCTTTACTTCCGAATCGGTATCCGAAGGTCACCCGGACAAGGTCGCTGACCAAATCTCGGATGCTGTCCTTGACGCGATCCTGACCCAGGACAAATACGCGCGCGTCGCCGCCGAAACGCTTTGCAACACCGGTCTCGTCGTGCTCGCGGGTGAAATCACCACGACCGCCACGGTGGACTATCAGCAAGTTGCGCGCGAAACCATTCGCCGCATCGGCTACGACAACACCGACTTCGGTATCGACTACAAGGGCTGCGCCGTGCTGGTCGCCTACGACCGCCAGTCGCCCGACATCGCGCAAGGCGTGGACCGTGCCCATGACGACAACCTCGATCAGGGTGCCGGCGACCAAGGCCTGATGTTCGGCTACGCCTGCGACGAGACGCCGGAACTCATGCCGCTGCCGATCTACCTGTCGCACCGTCTGGTCGAGCGCCAGTCGCAAGTGCGCCGCGACGGCCGCCTGAACTGGCTGCGTCCGGACGCCAAGTCCCAAGTCACCATCAAGTACGAAAACGGCCGTCCGCACAGCATCGACACGGTCGTGCTGTCGACGCAGCACTCGCCGGACATTGGTCTGGAAGCGCTGCGCGAAGCCGTCATCGAAGAAATCATCAAGCCGGTGCTCCCCGCCGAGCTGATCAAGGGCGACATCAAGTTCCTGGTGAACCCGACCGGTCGCTTCGTGATCGGCGGTCCGCAAGGCGATGCCGGTCTGACCGGCCGCAAGATCATCGTCGACACGTACGGCGGTGCCGCACCGCACGGCGGTGGCGCGTTCTCGGGCAAAGATCCGTCGAAGGTCGACCGCTCCGCCGCCTACGCCGGCCGCTATGTCGCGAAGAATATCGTGGCTGCCGGTCTGGCCTCGAAGTGCGTGATTCAGGTGTCGTACGCCATTGGCGTGGCGCGCCCGACGTCGGTCATGGTCAACACGTTCGGCACGGGCAAGATCAGCGATCAACGTATCGCCGAGCTGATCGAAAAGCATTTCGACCTGCGTCCGAAGGGCATCATCCAGATGCTCGACCTGCTGCGTCCGATCTACGAGAAGACGGCTGCCTACGGTCACTTCGGCCGTGAAGAGCCGGAATTCACGTGGGAAGCCACGGACCGCGCCGACGCCCTGCTGGCCGACGCCGGCCTGCGCGCCGTCGCGTAAGCTTCACACGCTGCCTGTCACCGTCAGCGCTCGCTGACGGCAGACGGGACAACGTACAGATGTAACGACGTAAAGAAAAACCCCGCTCGGGTCTTCCCAGCGGGGTTTTTCTTTGCCTGCGGTGCTTTCAAATTCCGGTGCGCCAACTCAGCGCAGCAACTGTTTGATCATCATCGCAAATCGCTTGCCATACGGCGGGTTGAGCAGGCCCGCGCCGTTGAATCGCGCCTGCCGGAAGATCGGCTTCTCCTTCGAGAACGTGCGGAATCCGGCCTCACCGTGATAGCCCCCCATGCCCGACGATCCCACGCCACCGAACGGCAGCCCATGCTCCGCCACGTGCAGCAGGGTGTCGTTGATCGTCACACCGCCCGAAATCGTGCCGTCCACCACCCGCTCGATGCGCGTGTCGTCGGTATCGAACACATACAGCGCCAGCGGGCGCGGACGCTCGTTCACATAGGCGATGGCCGCGTCGAGATCGTCGTACGGCACCACGGGCAACAGCGGCCCGAAAATCTCCTCGCGCATGACACGCATGCCGTCGTGCACACCGGTGATGACCACCGGCGGCAAGCGTCGGCGCTCGGCTTGCGCAGGCGCATCGAACAGCGCATGCGACGTCGCCCCCAGTTCGGCAGCCTCGCCCGCGAGCCCCGTCAATCGTTCGAAATGGCGCGGCGAGACGATGCTCGTGTATTGCGGATTGTTCACTGCATCGGGATACAAGCGAGCGGCCACCTGACGCGCCGTCGCGACGAACGCATCGAGCTTTTCGCGCGGCACCAGCACGTAGTCCGGCGCGACGCAGGTCTGCCCGGCGTTGACCAGTTTGCCCAGCATGATGCGCTCGACCGCATGCTCCCAGCGCGCCCCCGGCCCGATGATCGCCGGCGATTTGCCGCCCAGTTCAAGCGTGACGGGCGTGAGGTGTTCGCTCGCCGCGCGCATGACGTGATGCCCGATCGACGTTGCGCCTGTGAACAACAAATGATCGAACGGCATCGTGGAGAACGCGCGGGCCATCTGCGCGTCGCCGGTGACGACGGTCACCCACTCGACGGGGAAAAATTCGGCGACGGCCTTCGCGAAGACTTCCGCAAAGCGCGGCGTCACTTCCGAGACCTTGAGCATCACCCGGTTGCCCGCCGCGAGCGCATCGGTCAACGGGCCAACCGCGAGAAACAGCGGGTAGTTCCACGGCACGATCACGCCAACGACACCGAGCGGCTGCGGCACGATGGCCGTGCGCGCAGGCAGCAGCCAGAGGTTGGCCCAACCGTGCGTGCCGCGCATCCATCGGCGCGTGTTGGCCAACGCATGCTTGAGGTTGCCGTGCGACGGGAACAACTCCAGCATGTCGGTCTCCTCCGCCGACCGGCCCCCGAAGTCTTCGTCGATGGCTTTGGCAAACGCCTCGCGATACTGGTGCAGCATTGCCTGCAAGGCCTTGAGATGCGCCTTGCGTGCCGGCCAGTCGACCTGCGGCGCGGCGTCGTGTGCACGGCGCATCGCGTCGATACGCGGCAACAGCATGGCGCGCGCGATATCGTCGTCGGATGCCGCGTGCAGCGCGGGCGGCGCGTCGTGCAGGCCGCCGAACTCGTGGTTATGTCCCATGCCGTCCTCCCTGTGGCTGCCGATGGCCGCCGTTGTCATTATTGTCATTTGGTACTGCACGTCCTGCGAATATGGCGAGTGCTGCGGATATTACGGATATTGAGGTTCAACCCGCGAACGCTCGGTCCAGCCACGCGCGTTGCACACCCACGGCCAGTGATTCAGGCATCACGCCATAGACGCGACCGCCATGATTCGCCAGACGGCTCTCGACAAAGCCATGCGCCAACTCGGCCGGCGCATGTTCAAGCAACAACGTGGCCTGTGCGAGCAGTACGATCTGCTGCGCAATCGCACGCGCGCGCACGGCGTGCGTTGCCGGGTCGGCAGCGAGCCAGCCGTGCAGTTGCGCCAATGCCGCGCGCAACGGGGCGTGTGCGCCCACGCGTTGGCCCAGCCAGTCGAACCATGCCTGTGCCACTTCCGGTTCGCGCCCGATGGCGCGCAACACATCGAGGCACATCACATTGCCCGAACCTTCCCAGATGGAATTGACCGGCGCCTCGCGATACAACCGCGCGAGCGGCCCGGTTTCCACATAACCGTTGCCGCCCCACACCTCCATGCATTCGCCGGCGAGTTCGAGCGCGCGCTTGCACACCCAGAACTTCGCGGCAGGCAACACAATGCGTCGCCATGCGCGCTCGAGCGGGGCATCGTCATCCGCCCCGGCCGCGTCGAACGACTGGGCCAGCCGCATGGCGAGCCACGTCGCGGCTTCCGACTCCAGCGCAAGATCGGCAAGCACGGTCGTCATCAGATCCTGATCGACCAGCTTGGCGCCGAACGCCGTGCGATGCCGGGCGTGATGAATGGCCTGTACGACACCCGTGCGCATCATCGCCGCACTGCCGATCACGCAGTCGAGTCGCGTGTACGTCGCCATCTCGATGATCGTGGGAATCCCGCGTCCCTGCGCGCCCACGAGCGTGCCGTAAGCGCCCTGAAATTCGACCTCGCTGCTCGCGTTCGAACGATTGCCGAGCTTGTCTTTCAGGCGCTGAATCTGCACGGCATTCTTGTGGCCGTCGGGTGTGTAGCGAGGGACGAAGAAACACGACAACGCGTCGCTGTCGTCAGCGCGGGCGAGCACCAGATGTGCATCGCATTGCGGTGCAGAAAAGAACCACTTGTGGCCGACCAGCGAATACGTATCACCGCCCAACGCACGGGCGACGGTCGTGTTCGTGCGAACGTCCGACCCGCCCTGCTTCTCGGTCATGCCCATGCCGACGAGCATCGTGTGCTTCTGCGCGAGCGGCAGATCACGCGAATCGTGTTGCGGCGCGAACAGTTTGTCCTTGATCGTGGGAAACAGCGACGGCACCTTCGACAGCACCGGAATACTGGCAAACGTCATCGTTGTCGGACACAGCGACCCCGCCTCGTTCTGTGCATGCAGAAAATACGACGCCGTGCGTGCAGCCATCGCCCCCGCCTGCGGATGCGCCCACGGCAGCGACTGCAATTGTGCACCGCGCAAAAGCCCCATCAGCGCGTGCCAGGCTGGGTGAAATTCCAGGTGATCGATGCGGTTGCCGCGCGCATCGAAGGTCTGCAACTCGGGCTCGTGGCGATTCGCCGTCTCGGCCCACTGCTGCACTTCCGCCTCGCCCAATCGCGCGCCCTGACGATGCAGTTCCTTCGCATGCCAGCCGGCATTGAACGTCGTCACGGCGGCCTGCAACGCCGCGTCGGTGGTGTACAGGTTGTAATCGACGAGCGGCGGCACCTGATTGGTGACGTCGTGGGTTTGCCAAGCCTCAGTCATCCGTGTCTCCCTCCGGGAATGCCAGCCGTGTGCGTGCCGTGCAGGTCGTTGATGCGTGTCGATGGACGTTATTGCGCTCGATCGGACGGTCACACCAAGTCGATCATTTCATCATAGCGGTTGAACTCTGCCGTCCGCACAAATTAGAGGAATGCTTCACATCGCGCGCGAATCGGAGAAATGTCTGCCTACAATGAGTGCCGCCGCTTCAGGTCACAGCAATCTGACGCATGCGGTGCGGCGAATAGCAGTGCACAAGAAAGATAAATACAAAGCAGGCAATGCAGTGCCCATCCAAGGGAGGATGACAGCATGGACTATGACTACGTCATTGTCGGTGGCGGCTCGGCGGGCTGCGCGCTCGCCGCACGCTTGGCCGACGGCTTACCCGGGCGCACGATCGCCCTCATCGAAGCGGGCCCGCCCGACAACAGCTTCCTCGTCAGGCTGCCGCTAGGGCTCGCGGCGCTGGTGCCATTCCGGTCACGTCGCAACTACGGATTTCGCACGACACCGCAGGCGGGTCTCGGCGGGCGTCAGGGCTACCAGCCCCGCGGCCGAGGTCTGGGCGGATCGAGTTCGATCAACGCCATGATCTACACGCGCGGACACCCCGACGACTACAACGACTGGGCGCAAGCCGGTTGCACCGGCTGGGGCTGGAACGACGTGCTGCCGTACTTCCGGCGCAACGAAAACAACGAACGCGGTGCCGACGACTGGCACGGCAGCGGCGGCCCGCTCAACGTGGCGGATTTGCGCACCGTCAACCCGTTCTCGCGGCACTATGTCGACGCAGCTCGCGAAGCGGGCTTCCCCGTTTCCAGCGATTTCAACGGTGCGCAATACGAAGGTGCGGGCATCTATCAGGTCACGCAGAAGGGCGGCGAGCGATGGAATGCCGCACGTGCGTATCTGCATGGAAAAACGCGTGCGAATCTCCATGTGATCACCGATGCGCTGGTGCAGCGAATCACCTTCGACGGCATGCGCGCGACGGGCGTCACGCTGCAACGTCGCGGTGCGCTCGAGACGCTCAAGGCGCGTGCGGAAGTGATCCTCAGTGCCGGGGCTTTCAACTCGCCGCAGTTACTGATGGGCTCGGGTATCGGCCCGGCAGCGCAACTGCGTGAGCACGGCATCGCCGTGCGGGTCGATTCGCCGAACGTCGGCGAGAATCTGCAAGATCACATCGATTTCATCATCAACAAATACGTCGCGCACAGCGATCTGGTGGGCTACACGCCACCGGGCCTATGGCACTTGCTGATGCAGGGCGTGGCGTATCTGCGCGACAAGCGCGGCCTGCTTGCGAGCAACGTTGCCGAAGCGGGCGGCTTTCTCAAGAGCGATCCGGGTCTCGTTCGCCCCGATCTGCAAATGCACTTCCTCGTGGGGATTTGCGACAACCACAACCGGCGTCTTCATCTGCGGCGTGGTCTGTCGTTGCATGCCTGCGTGTTGCGCCCGAAGAGCCGTGGCCGCGTCACGCTCGCCACGGGCGACATGCGCGATGCACCACTGATCGATCCTGCGTTTCTGCAAGCACAGGAAGACGTCGACACCTTGCTGCGCGGCGCCCGCGTGATCCGCCGGATTCTGGCCGCACCGTCACTCGCGCGCTTCGGCGGAAGGGAATTGCACAGTCGCGGCGTGGAATCGGACGAAGCACTCATGGCACTGATTCGCCAACGTGCCGACACCATCTATCACCCGGTCGGCACTTGCCGCATGGGCGGCGATGCGGCGTCGGTGGTCGATACCGAACTCCGTGTGCGGGGTGTCGACGGCCTGCGCGTTGTCGACGCATCGATCATGCCGACGTTGATCGGCGGCAATACCAACGCACCGTCGATGATGATCGGGGAAAAGGCGGCGGACATGATTCTGCGGCAAGCGCAGCGTCAGGTCGGCGGCGTGGACGCCGGCCGTGATCGCGCCGCCAATGCCGGACATGCAACGTTAGCTGCCCGCGTACAACCACAGGCCTAGAAACCGCTCGCCCCAGAGTGCGCTCGCTACGGCCCCGGCGGCGAGCCACGGGCCGAACGGCAGCGGCCCGCACATCGTGCGGCCGCGCAGTATGCCGAGAATGCCGAACGCGAGCGTTGCCGCCACGGCGCCGAACGCCAGCGTGAGCGGCACGCCGATCCATCCGAGCCACGCCCCACAGGCGGCGACAAGCTTCACGTCACCGCCGCCCAGTCCTTCGTTGCCGGTCAGCAGAAAGTGCCCCCCGGCAATGAGCCACATCGCGACATAGCCCAGCGCGGCGCCAAGCACCGCATCACTTACCGGCACCGTCACGCCCGCGACGCTCAGCAGCAGACCGATCCACAACAGCGGCAACGTGATCACGTCGGGCAACAGACGGGTTTCCGCATCGATGAGTGAAAGCGAAAGCAGCGCCGCGCCGAAACCGCACCACGCAAACATCGTTGCGTACAACATCAACGGCGCGAACGTCCAGCCGATGGCCGCGAACATGACACCGGCGCTCAATTCGACAATGGGATAACGCAAGCTGATGGTGGCGTGGCAATGCGCACAGCGCCCCCGCAACAAGAGATAACTCACCACGGGCAAGTTGTGCCACGCAGGGATGCGATTGTCGCAACGCGGACAACGCGACGGCGGCCACGCCAGATTGAAGATCGGCGTAACCGGAGGCATGTGCCCGGCCCAATGGGCCGCCTCGCGCGCCCACTGCACTTCGAGCATGCGTGGCAGCCGCCAGACCACCACATTGAGAAAGCTGCCGATGAACAGGCCGAGAATGCCCAACATCGCCGCGAAGCTCTCGCGCGGCAGCGCCTTGATCGAATGCACCAGCAGGTCCAGAAGGTTCGCCATCATCACATCATCGACTGCGCGTGCTCACCTGCCGCACGACCGATCTGCAACATACCGGCCACGGTCACCACGATCGTCAACCCCACCAATGCCATCAGCACGGAGCGTGCCGCCGCCGCGCGCGCCTTGATGCGATCGGCGGTCTCTTCGATGGTCATCAACCCGATCTTGCGAATGCCGACATCGAAGTTGGTCCGCCCGGAATATTCGACGAGACGATCGAACACTTCCTCGTTGAAGAGCCCCGTGTCCATGGCCTTGATCATGCTTCTGTCACTTCTGAGCGACGCGCGCATGCGCAACAGATGCGAGCGCATCCACGGCGACGCGCCCGAGAGGAGCAACGAGATCGCATCGAAGACCGAGGTCTTGGCACTGGTCAGTGCCGCGAGTGCCACCAGAAACTCACCGGAACGCACGTCGCGATAGACGGCGTACGGCCCGAAATCATCAAAACGGCGACGCAACGGCCCGGTCCAGCGGCTGAGCGACCACGACATCACGACCAGCAACACCAACGGCACACCGTAGAGCAGCGGCCACCAGTTGGCGACGAACCCCGACATCACGTACAACCACGCCCCGATCATCGGAAACTTCTCCGGCGGCATGATCTCGGTCATGATCGGCATCATCCCGTAAGCCACCCCAAGTTGAATCGCCGCGAGCAATACCGACATGAAGATCGGCAGCGTGATCGCCCCGGAGATCGCGCTGCGCGTCTGTTGTTGCAGTGTCACGACGCGTGCGAGAAAGCGCAGCGTACCGGGCAGATCACCTTTTTCCCCCGCAGCAATGACCACCAGATCGGCTTCCGGGATCGTGCCCTCCAGCGATTTTCGCAAGTTCTTCGAGCTGGCCCTGTCGCGCCACACGGCGTACAGCGGCGCCATTGCGTTGCGGCGCTCCTTCGCACGAGCGCACCGGCGCGAAAACAGGTCGAACGGATTCGCACCGTCTTCGATCGCGTCGGCAAAGTCGCTGTAGAACTTCGCGCGAGTCTTGTGGAACTGGCGCTTCGCCTTGGCTAGCCCCGGGTAGGCGTCACGCGGGGGAGAGAGTTTGGCGAGGAATCGATTGGCGGCGTCGAGCATGGCGTGGAGGTGAGACGTCAAAACATCATTGCAGGAGAAGAAAGCGGCCGCGACGACTCACACACTCGCGAGTCGTCGCGGCGTCGTGGCCGTCGGCGCGGTGGCTTGGGGAAGGTGATACTTCTTCAATTTGTAGAAAGACGCTTCGATGTCGCGCGGGTCGATGCGTCCCTGTGACATCTTGTAAATCGCATGCTCGATGGCGGTCTTGCCCGTCATGTCCGGGCTGGTGAGATCGCCGTTGTGACTCGCGCGCCATTGCCGCTCGGCTTCCCAAAAATGCGACTCGCGCAGCAGATCGAGCATGTCGTCGGTCAACTCACAGACCTCGGCGACAACGGTTTGCCCCGCCGTACCTCGCCCCTTGCACCGCTCGCAGCCGGCCCCCTCGACGCAGACATTGGCGACATCGATACCGAGCGCCGCAATGACGTCGAGTGCGGGTGCATCGAGATTGCCGATCGCGGGCAATTTGCAGTGCTCGCACAGCACGGGGATCAGCTTCTGATACACCATCGCCGTCAAGAAGTTGGGTGACGTGACGGCCGCCAGCGGCATGCCGATCTCATCACTGACGAGGCGCGGGATGATGCCGAATGCGCTCGACGCGTGCACGGTGGAAAGCACTTGGTGGCCGGTCTCGGTCATCGACTTCGCGAACGAGCCTGTCTCCGAATCGCGGATCTCGCCAGGCATGAGCTTGTCCGGGTCCCCCCGCAACAACACCTTGGCCGCCGCGCCGAACGCGGATTCTCCCGCACCATCTTCGGCCCGCCGCTGAATCGGAATCTGCGTCATGTGCGGCTGGATGTACTCAACCGGGTCTTCGATGGAGAAAAATTTCTTGCCCGAGTCGCGCTCGTACATCATCAACGTGCGAAGCGTCGTGGACTTCCCCGACCCGGTTTCCCCTGCAATAATCGTGAGACCCGGGCTGCGATGCAAAGCGTCTTCGAGCACTTCGACTTGATCATCGGAATAGCCGAGTTGCGAGAGCGAGAGCACATCGCCTTCCACCGCTTCATTAAGGAGCAAACGCAGCACCACATCCACGCCGCGATTCTCCTTCACGCTCTGGAATCGCAATTGATATTTGCGCTGGCGAATGGAGAGCGGAATCGAACAGCTTTGATGCTGATCTTCATCGAAGTGGTTGTGACTGCGGCTGCTCGGATCGGCCCGGGAGTTGTACGCGGCGGACACCGCGTCAAGCATCGCGTGATAGTCGCGCGAGAGCCGGTCGCTGTCGCCGGTCACGCGCAGCTTGCCGTGAATGCGCATGCGCACCTTCACGTGTTGCCCGTCGCGAAATTCGAAGTGGATGTCTGACGTACCGGCTTCGACCGCCTTCTCGATGAGTAGATCGAAGTTGCGATAGGCCCCGGTGCGTTGCTCGTCGGATCGGCCATCGTCATCGTCTTGCTGCTGCAACTGCGACTGCATGAGCAGAATTTCTTCGGTGGTGCCGACATAGATGCCTTCGAGATCGAGGCGATGCGTGGCGCGCACCGCCTGATCGAAGCGTTCGAGCAAATCGGAGCCCTGCATGCGCACAAAGGTCGTGTGCTCGATCAGCACCAGAAACAGTCGTGGCTTCATCGCCACCAGCACGAGCGAGCCTTGCTCCGCGCCGGCAAGCGTCAGGCCGAGATCCTGACGCCAGCCGAACGTCTGGATATCCTCGGAGCGTAGATCGGCGACGGGGCGGGCGACGGGGCGCGTGCCGCTACGTCCGTTCGCTCGCGCCCACGCGACGCGAAGACGTTCACCGATTGTCGCCATCGTGCCGCCCTTGTGCAGCGTGCTGGACAGCTAAGGCATCAGGCAGCAGCAAACGCGCGGGCTTGCCATGCCGTTTCACGTCGACGAAATCGTCACCGATGCTCACTACCTGCCAGTCGCCGACGTGATCACCGCGCTTCACCGTGTGGCCGAAGCGGCCGTCGACGCGCAGGTACGCAACGGTAGTGTTTTCCACCCCCTGTATGAACAGCAACTCGGGCGGCGAGTCCACCCGGGCGGGCTTGCTTGCTACATCGGGGGCAATGCCGTCCGGCGATTGTCCATTGCCAGCCGCCTTATCCTCCTGTGCATCTTGCGATGCCTTGAGGTGGGCGCGCGCAAACGCATCGATATTCTCTTCGGCATGCGCAGGCGTGGACAATACGGCAGCAAATGCCACCGCGAGCCGTACGAGATGACGTGATCTAGTGGACATAGTAGGTGCCTTGAGCGGTGAAGACGGGCTTGCCGTCGCTGATGTCGATCTTCACGTCACGCAGCGACATGTTGCCCGCGCGCATCATCAGACCGGCGACCGAATCGAGAAATGCGAGATGACCGGCCATCTGCCATTCGCCCTTGGCAATGGATGGCGGCACGTCTTTCCCGGCCGCCGCCGTTGGCGGTGGCTTCACCAGCGGTTCGGCCATCGTGAGCGAGATATCCATGCCGTAGTCGCCCAGCGCCTGCAAGCGCGCGCCGGCCGTGCGGAGAAACTGATTGCGGGGAATCGGCGTGACGCGGGCGTCGGCGGCGGCATCTACGTCCTGCCCGTCGTCGGTGATCGCCACGACCTCTTTCGCGTGGTCCAGATCGACGATCATCGCGTCGGGCCGCTGTGAAAGCAGCAAATCGAACGTGCCGCCTTCCTTTCGCCGCCAGTCGATGCTGCAACGTGCTGCATTGCACTCGATGCTCGCCGGACGCCATCCGCCAGCACTCGCCGGGAGTGCCTGCACCACCGACTGCACACGCTGTGCGTAATCTGCACCGAAGGCAAACGGCTCGGCGGCAATGGCCCGTGCGAGCGAACGCTTGTACGCATCGACCGGATCGACCCGATTCGCGGCGGCCCGTTGTTGTTGTTGCAGATCGTCGTACCAAGACCAGCCCAGCCAGCCCGCGCCGCCAAGTCCCGCGACGATCAGCAGCGCCACGGCAGCGATGGTCAGTTCTCTCGCGGGCAGCGGCTTGCGCACGAGTTGCAGCCGCGCTTCAGCAGGCCGCTCGCGGCGCACATGCTCGGCGATGGCATCAAGGGAGAGTGAAACGTCGGGGGGTGGCAAATCGGCCAATTCCATTCCGGCAATCTTCACCGGCCCTTCGACTTCCGCCGTCCATCCCGCGAGACGCGCCTTCAGATGCGCAAGCGGCAGCACGGTATCGATGTCGGGGCGGCGGTCTCGCAGCGTAACGAACAGGGCGGCCGAAGGGTCATCCGGATCGGCATGGACGAAAGCGACATTCGCGCCGTCGACCATCTGCCCTAGCACGGCCGCAAGCGCATAGCGATCGGGGACTGCCTCGTCTTTTGACGCCACGGGCAGTGACATGAGCCCCACGGTGCGGGTGCCGGAGCCATCATCGGCCACAGCGAAGTGCGACGCATCACGGCTTCGGGCGAGGCCGCGAATCTCCGTCGGCTCCTTCTGCAAACCGATGAGCGTCTCCCACTGCGCGCCGACGACGAGATGATTGGAGAGTGCGCGTGTCATCTCACACGCCCTCGGTCAGTTCCGGCGAGATCACGATGACGACCTCGTTCACCCGCTGGCGCGCTTCTTTCGTACCGCCCTCGTAAGCAAAGATGCCGTCGCGGTCGGTGCTGTCGTCCTTGCGCCGGAAGCCGCTGAGCACCAGCGTATCGCCCGACTTCAGCGACGCGCGCTGCATCGTCTGAATCGATGCCGTCAACGGCAGTTGCATGAACGTGCCTGTGCCCAAACCGTCGTCGTGGCGGGCTTTATCGTCTTCGTCCTTGCCGCCGTCGACGGCCACCTTCACATCCTTTCCATCGACGCTGACGCTTGTACCGCCGCCGCCCTTGCCCCCGGCGTCGCTGCCGCTCGGCGCCTCTTTGCCGGTGCGTAGATTGATCTTCTCGAGCTTCTTCAGATCGGACATATCGATCTGCACCTGCAACATCACGCTGCGGTTATCCATGACAGTGGGCAGCAAGTTCATCACGAAACCCGTCGTCAGCACGGACTGCTCTGCGGTCACGACAGCCTGGCCGCCGTAGTTGCCGGGTGTCATGCTGGTCTGCGCGACGAAGCCCTGATTCTGCGTCACGGCGACTGGCGCGGGTTGATTGTTCAGCGTGACGACGGTCGTATCGATGATGGCGCTAACACGTCCCTGCTGACTGAGCGCCTTGATGAACGCCGTGGACCCGGCCAGCACGCCGCGAGGAATCTTGCTCACGCTCAAGCCACCTTTGCGTGCCATCAGCGCGCCGCCGAGCGCCGGGCCGCCTAGTCCTGCAACCAATCCACCGGCCGATTGATAGACCAGATTCCAGTCGATACCCGCCGCCGAGTTTTCTTCGAGCGTGACGGAGTACACCTGCACGCGCAGCTTGACCTGACGGCCCAGCACGGCATTCTCGGCGTCGATGTATCGCTTCACGCGTTCCATGACTTCTGCGGTGTCGGTGACGACAAGCGAGCTCGTGACCACCGACGGCGTGACGCGACCGCCATCGGAGAGCATGTCGGAGACAGTCTTGACGAGATCGGCCCAGTAATCGAGTTTGGACTCCGTCGTCACCTTGGCGTCGGCATTGAAGTCGAGTTTGACGCCACCGGCCGAACCACCGCCACCGCTCCCGCCCGAAGCGCCCCGATCCGCCTTCATCTCCGACTTCTTGCCCACCGATGCACTGAACGTCGAACTCCCCGGCATCATCTTGATCTGGAAGCTTCGCGTGACGTAGCGAGTGAACTGCACGACACCATTGCGATACGACCAGTGCGTGCCCGAGCGATACGCGACGGTGTCGAGCAGGCCGGACAACGTGCCGTTGTAGTGCAGCGGCACGGCAGGTTCGCCGCTGTCCGTGCAATTCATCTGGAAGAGTTTTGACGCGCCACCGCCACCACGGCTGCCGCCTCGCCCCGAACCGCCGCCGTCGTCGCACGACACATCCGCCGCGACGCGAATCGTCAGCCCATTGCCGCGCGCGATCTGCCCGAGCACTACCGACATGGCGAGGGGTGCTCCGGTGGAAAAGCGGACGTTACGTTTGAAGAAATCAGGGAGGGATTCGGTGGCTTCGATCGCCACGGAATGTCTGGCGAGCCACGCGCCGTCGACGTGCTCGATGGCGCGAATCGGTATAGCGGATTTTGCGTCGATTGCCGTGCGCACGGCTTGCTGTGCCTGCGTGACGTTCGCGTCGGTCTTGCCGAGCATTCCCGGCGTACCGCACGCCGCCAGTAACGTGATGGCGCACAATACGCCGAGTCGCTTTCTCATGGGTTGCTGGTCTTTGTTATGGTGGGCTGCCGTGTGACGCACGACCAACGTTATTGCGTGGCGTGCACGACGCGCAGCACGCGATTGGCCTCGTAGACTTTCACGCGAATCGGTGCGTCGCTGTTTTGCAGCGACAGCACCACCTGCTCGATGATGCCGAGGAAGTCGCCCGTGAACGTCGCCGGATACTCGATCGGGAAGTCGCGTTCGATTTCCCATGCGAGCTGCCAGCCGTTGGCCTCGGCGTAACGCTTGATGGCTTGCGAAACACGGCCGTCGGAGGGTTGTATGGCGAGCAATTTCTCGAGAGGACCCGCAAGCCCGCCGGCTGGGAGCGTGTCGTTATCCACTGGCGTGTCGCGAGTTCGAGCAACCGCATCACGCGCATCGACTGTCAATGCGGGTAACGGCAGCGCCGCGAGACGGGCGGTTGCCACCAACGGCCGGTGAATCGGGAGCGACGCTGCGATCGAAGTGGACGGCACTTCCTCGTGCGCCACCACGACCGTCGATCCGAACACCGAAAGCGCCGACAAGACTACGAAGTCAAGCTTGGGACGGCTCATGCTCTCTTGCCTCCAATTCTTGTCTGAGAAAATGCGGTGCTCAGCCCGCCAGGGTGAACTCAAGATCGGCTCGGGTCGCTGGGGTGTCGACAGGGGCGGCGGGATCGGCGTTATCGGTGGACAACGCACAACGGGCATTAGCCAATGTCATCGAGTTGGCAAGTGTGATGGCGGGCCCTTTAACGGGCGTTCCGTTGATCGAGAGCGTCGCAAAGGTAGGCATCATTTTTGCCGCGAACTCCCGGCATTGCTCCGTCGGATAACCCGCTGACGTCACCTGTATGCCGCTCGACGGAAACGTGCCGCTACCTCCCGCCACGCCCTCCACTGTTACAGCGCCACCGAATCGATTCAATATATCCGTGCCGCTTCTGTTGAACCCGTCCATCACACCGGCAGAGACAATGTCTGCTTGATTCGTACCCGTCGCAACGAGACGCCCCGTCGCTACCGCGTTCTGCACCGCCAGCGAGGCCATCTGCCAGTCCTTGAGCTCCTGCGTCAGCTTCACGCTGGCCATCAGTCTCGGCACCCCTACCATCGCCCCGGCCATGATCAACCCCATCACCGCCACGGCGACCGCCAGTTCAACCAGCGTCACGCCGCGTTGACGGCGCTTGTTCAGGCGCTGCGTCATCTTCGTTTTGAATTGTGCGAGCGCACCTGCATTCACTTGCATAGCCATAAGTCCTCGTCCGAGATCAGAAGTTATTGAGAGGGGAAAGATTCGAAGCGCCGCAGAATTCGCCTTCGCAACGACAGGGCCGATTTATGCCTGAAGGCGATTCGCCGCGTTGTCGGGTGCAGACCGCGTCTTTAGCAAATTGACAATCCGCACAGGCGTGAAAACGCCCATTCACATGCGGTTTCCGATAGGGGATGTCACTCGGCCGAAGCGACCTGAATCGTCGCGTTCTCCCGCCCGATCTAGGCGAGACAGCGAGAGGCGTGGGGAAAGTCGTCAAGTCGAATTCGACGACATTAGGAATCGAACCAACCGCAGAACGAGTATTCGCGGCGGAAGGCGTTTTCGCCCCGATTCAGCGGTTTCACAAGCCACGTTGCATGGCCTGTCTTCGCACTACTGATGAAATTTCCGATGCCGTTCGAATGCAACTCACAACGTCGTCAACAAAAATGGCGGCAGATCGCGCGACAACGTCGCGCCACCTGCCGCCATCTTTAACCGTCGAACTTCAGAGCGTCAGTGCGCGCCCGCCGCCTGACGCTCGGCATGCTCGGCATGCTCGGCTCGCGCCACGCCATGTCCGGTATCGGCATCGCTGCTATCGCCGCCGCCATCGTTCGCCGCCCGATCCCCCGGCAGCACCAGCGGCCCCTTCCCGGCAAACCGGTCGAGATAGAGATAAATCACCGGCGTGATGTACAGCGTAATCACCTGCGAGAACAACAAGCCACCGACCACCGCCAACCCCAGCGGCTGACGCAATTCCGCGCCCGCCCCCAAGCCCAACGCGATCGGCAGCGCGCCCATCAGCGCCGCCAGCGTGGTCATCATGATCGGCCGGAAGCGCAGCGCGCACGCCTGCCGGATCGCCTGATCGGGCGTCATGCCGCCGTTTCGCTGCGCATCGAGGGCGAAGTCGATCATCATGATGGCGTTCTTCTTCACGATGCCGATGAGCATCAAGATACCGATCACCGCAATCAGCGACAGATCCATGCCGAAGAGCCGCAGCGTCAACAACGCGCCGACCGCTGCCGACGGCAAGCCCGCCAGAATCGTGAGCGGATGGATGTAGCTCTCGTAGAGCACGCCAAGCAGCACGTAAATCACCAGCAACGCGCCCACCAGCAACACCACCTGACTCGACTGCGACGCCTGGAACGCCGCCGCATCGCCGCCCCAGCTCGTGATGATGCTCGGGGGAAAACCGAGTTGACGCTGGAAGCCGACGATCTTCCTCGACGCATCGCCCAGCGCCGCCCCCGGCGCAAGATTGAACGACAGCGTGACCGCCTGCAACTGCCCTTGGTGATTGACCGACACCGGCCCCATCTTGCGTTCCACCGTCGCTACCGCCGACAGCGGCACCAGCGCGCCGCCCTTGCCTCGCACGTAGATTTTGTCGAAAGCGCCTTCGTCGCGACGGTCGTTATCCGCCGCTTGCAGAATCACCTGATAGCTGTCGCTCGGCGTGTAGATCGTCGACACCTGCCGCTCGCCGAACGCGCTATACAACGCGCTGCGAATGTCGCCAATCGCCACGCCCAGCGTGTTCGCCTTGTCGCGATCGATGGTGAGCTGCGCTTGCAGGCCCTTCATCTGCGCGTCGGTCGTCACGTCGCGGAAAATCGGGTCGGCACGCATCAGGTTCATCAGCTTGTCCGACCACACCTGCATCTCGCCCGGCTTCACGCTCTGCATCACGTACTGATAGCGGCTCTTGCTCTGCTTGCCGCCCAGTTGCAGGTTCTGCACCGGGTTGAAGTACACGTTCAGCCCCGGCACCTGCTTGACGTCGCGCCGTAGCGTCTCGAGCACCTCGCTCATATGCGGGCGCTCGCCGTGCGGCTTCAGGTTGATGAACATGCGGCCCTGATTGCTGTCGCTGGCCGACACGATCGCCGTATCCACAGCGGGATTCGCGCGAATGATGTCACCCGCCTGACGCAGCAACGTCGACATGGCCGTGAACGAGATATCCTGCGCACCTTCGGCCGTCACCTGAATCTGACCGATGTCTTCGCTCGGGAAGAAGCCCTTCGGAATCGTGGCGAACAGCACCCCGGTCGCGACAAACGTCGCCGCCGCCGCGCCCATCACCCACTTGCGATTCGCCAGACACCAATCCACGCTGCGAACGTAGCGGTCCTGCACCCACACGAAACCGTCTTCAAACCATTGCGTGGCGCGCAACCCCAAGCCTTCACTCTGCTCGTGCTTCAGATAGCGGCTGCACAGCATCGGAATCAGCGTGAGCGATACAGCGGCGGACACCAGAATCGCCAGCGACACTACCACCGCGAACTCGTGGAACATCAGCCCGATCACCCCCGGCATGAAGAAGATCGGGATGAACACGGCCACCAGCGAAATCGAGATCGAGAGAATCGTGAAGCCCATCTCGCGCGAACCGACGAGTGCCGCGCGCAGCGGCGGCACGCCGTTCTCGATGTGACGCACGATGTTCTCGAGCATCACGATGGCGTCGTCCACCACCAGCCCCACCGCCAGCGTGATGCCCAGCAGCGAGATGTTGTCGATGGAATACCCCATGCCCTTCATGAGCGCGACGGTGCCGATCAGCGACACCGGCAGCGACATCACCGGAATCATCGTCGCCGCCAGCCGGCGCAGGAACAGGAAGATCACGAGCGTGACCAGAATCACCGTGAGCCCCAGCGTGAACTGCACGTCGTCGATGGATTCGCGAATCGACACCGAACGGTCGTTGAGCAACTTGACCTGAATCGACTGCGGCATCTGCTCGGCCAGACGCGGCAGCGCGGCCTTGACCTGATCGACCGTGGCCACCGTGTTCGCATTGGGCTGGCGCAGCACGGCCAGCACGATCGAGCGCTCGCCATTGACCCAACTGCCGGTCTTGACCGATTCGACGCTGTCTTGCACTTCGGCCACGTCGCGCAGATAGACCGGGCTGCCGTTCACGCTCGCAATGATCAGGTTCGCGAACTGGTCGGCCTTGGTCATCTGGCGGTTGGCTTCGATGGTCAGCGTCTGGCGGCTGCCGTCGAGCGTCCCCACGGGGCTGTTGGCGTTGGCCGAGGCCAGCGCGCGGGCCACATCGTCAAGCGTGAGCTTGCGGGCGGCGAGCGCATCGGGACGCGCCTTCACACGCACGGCAAAGCGCTTCTGCCCGAAGATCAGCACCTGCGCGACGCCGGGCAGCGTGGAGAGCGTTGGCGAGACGAGGTTTTCGGCGTAATCGTCGAGTTCGGCCAGCGACATCGACGGCGAATTCATCGCGAGGAAGAGAATCGGCGCATCGGCCGGGTTCACCTTGCGATACGACGGCGGTGTGGTCATCTCTACCGGCAGCTTGCGCTGCGCACGGAAGAGCGCGGCCTGCACGTCGACGGCGGCGGCGTCGATATCGCGGTCGCTATCGAACTCGATGATGATCGAGGTCGTGCCCTGCGTATTGGTCGAACTGATGACCGCGACGCCCGCAATCGTCGAGAACTGTTTTTCCATCGGCGCCGCAACGGACGCCGCCATCGTCTCCGGACTCGCCCCGGGCAGCGTCGCGGTGACCTGAATCACCGGCGAGTTGTAGCTCGGCAAGGCCGAGATCGGAATCTGTCCGTAAGCGATCAACCCGGCGACGACCGCTGCCACACACAGCAGAATCGTCATCACCGGCCGGCGGATACATAGTTCGGAGAGGTTCATGGCGTGCTCTTCGGCGAGGTGGCGTCAGCGGTACGCACTTCGGCCGACGTGGCGGTTGCTGCCGTGTTCGCTCTGGCGCTCGCGGCTTCGCCACCGGCAGCGGCGGCCTTCGTCGCGTCCTTCGTCGGCGTCGTCTGCGGCGTCGCGTCGCCACCTTCGCGCGATGCGACCACCGTCACCTTGTTACCGGGCCGCAGGTTCTCCGCGCCCTCCTGCACCACGCGTGCGCCTGCGGGCACGCCTTCGACGACCGCGAGCTTCGCTTCCACGTAGCCGACCTTCACCGGCTTTGCGCTCACCTTCCCGTCGGCACCGATCACATAGACGAACTTGCCGTCCGGGCCGGTCTGCACCGCTTGCGGCGGCACCACGCTGGCCTGCTTCAGAATGCGGCCGATCACGGCGATGTTCAGATACATCCCCGGCCACAACTTCGCATCGCGGTTGTCGTACGCCGCCTTCAGGCGAATCGTGCCGGTCTGCGAGTCCACCGCGTTGTCGATGAAGCTGAGTTGGCCGGTCGCCGTCATCCCCGTCGTGCCCAGCGTGGCGGTCACCGCCACCGGGCCACCGGCGCGCGCCGCCTGCAATTCGGCCAGTGCGCCTTCCGGCAGCGTGAAGCTGATGTCGATCGGATCGAGTTGGGTAATGGTCACGAGCGCCGCGCCGCCCGGCGTCACGAGACTGCCCGGGTGCACGTTGATGGCCCCCGTGCGGCCGTCGATCCCTGCGCGAATCTGGTTGTAGTCGACCGCGACCTGACTGGCCGAGATGGCTGCACGGTCGGCCGCGACCTGCGCGGTGAGGCTGTCTACGCCACTCTGCGCCGTGTCGAGCGCGCTTTGCGAGACGAAGTGCTCGGCGATCAACTGCTTCGTGCGTGCCAGCGTGCGGCGTGCGTTGGCGAGATCGGCTTCATCCTTGGTGAGTTGTGCCTGCACCTTCTTGAGGTTGGCCTCGTCCATGCGGGCGTCGAGCGAGAACAGCAGTTGCCCGGCCTTGACGGAGTCGCCTTCCTTGATATGCACCTGACGGATGATGCTGGAGATCTGCGGGCGCACTTCGATGGTCTGGCGCGCGGTGACCGTACCGTTTGCCACCAGCCGCACGGGCACGTCACGTACGTCGACCGTGGCCGCCGTCACCGACGGGGCGAGCGCCGCCTTGACCGGCTTCTCGGCGCCGCGCGAGCGCAGCCAAGCCCCGGCCCCTGCCACCACCACGACCGCCAGGACGGCGATCACCCAACGGCGGGGGCGCTTGTTACCCGATGTGTTACCCGATTTGCCGCCCGAAGCCGTTTCGCTTGCCGTGGCCGCACCGTGGCCGGCCTGCGGTTGATGGGCGGCAGCCTTGTCCCCCGCCACCGGCAATGGCCGGCGGGCGTTCTCGTCACTCATCTTCTTCCCCGTTTCCCCATGCGGCGCGATCCGTTCGACCTGTTCGATCTATTCGATCTATTTGACAGGTTCGATACGCCCATTCAGCACGACAGGCCCCCGCCCGTCCGGCTGCGCCGGTTTCTTCTATTAAAACGGCCATGGTTTCCCACGGCCGCTCACGTCACCTCAACACCACTTGTTTCGCTATTCGACCCCGACCCTGCAAGGTTTCATTCCACCTTCATGCCCGTCAATTCGGGTCTTGCCGGTGGATAGGACAACTTGAGGTCAGTCAGTGCTTGCACCAGCAACTCTGCCACCATCAGGTTACGGTGGCGTTTCGAGTCGGAAGGCACGATATACCACGGCGCATTTTCCGTCGAGGTCGCCGATAAAGCCGCTTCGTACGCCTTGGTGTATTGCGGCCAGAAGCTGCGCTCCTTGAGGTCGCCCAGCTCGAATTTCCAGTGCTTGTTCGGGTCGTCGATACGCTCCTGCAAGCGCTTGCGCTGCTCCTCGTTCGAGATATGCAGGAAGCACTTGATGATGGTCGTGTTGTTATCGACCAGCAGTTGTTCGAAATTGTTGATGTGGGTGTAGCGGCGCTTGCACTCGTCGGCATCGATCCAGTCGTGCACGCGCGTGATCAGCACGTCTTCGTAGTGGCTGCGATTGAAGATGGCCAGCTCGCCCGCGGCGGGCACCACCATGTGCACGCGCCACAAAAAGTCGCGCGCCAGCTCAATGGGCGTGGGTGACTTGAAGTTGGCCACGCGAATGCCCAGCGGGTCCACGTTCTGGAACACGGCGCGAATGGTGCCGTCCTTGCCGCTGGTGTCCATGCCTTGCAGCACGAGCAGCACCCGGTGCTTGCTGTTGGCATGCAGGATGGTCTGCAACTCGTCGAGCTTGGCGGCGAGTTCCGCCAACCGCTCCTTGTCGTCGTCCTTGCTATCGCCCGAGAACGGTTTGTCGGCCGGATCGTAGTCCGACAGGTCGAGCTTCTTGCCAAACGGTACGCGGTATTTCTCGAACATCGCCAACTCCTTCGTGACAAGCGCACGCCCTTGGGGCGCCAGAGTGGCAGTATCGCGCAATTTGCGGAGGGGAGAAAAAAAGCCCGATATAAGCGAATCACGCGGGCAGATAAGGCAAGGGCGTGCGGGAGTTGGACCGTCAACGCAAAAGCGCGGCACCGTACCGGCTGCCGCGCTTTTCGCGTGATGCGCTGAAATTCAGACGCTCATTCAGGCACTCATTCAGGCGCCCAGCTTCTTCTTGAGCAACTCGTTGACTTGCGCCGGGTTGGCCTTGCCCTTGGTGGCCTTCATCGCCTGACCGACCAGGGCGTTGAACGCCTTTTCCTTACCGGCCCGGAATTCCTCCACCGACTTGGCGTTGGCGGCCAGCACTTCGTCGATGATCTTCTCGATCGCGCCGGTGTCGGTGATCTGCTTCAGGCCCTTCGCTTCGATGAGGCGATCGGCTGCACCGTCGTCGGTGGCGCGCTCTTCCCACATCAGTTGGAAGACTTCCTTGGCGATCTTGTTCGAGATCGTGTTGTCGGCGATACGGGCCAGCAGACCGGCCAACTGCGCGGCCGAGACCGGGCTGGCATCGATACCGATGTCTTCGCGGTTGAGCAGCGACGACAGCTCGCCCATGATCCAGTTCGCGGCCGGCTTGGCGCTGGCCGCACCGGCCTTGGCCACCACGGCTTCGAAGTAACCCGCCTGCGCCTTCGACTGCGTAAGCACGGCGGCGTCGTAATCCGATAGGCCGTATTGCTCGACAAAGCGCACTTGCATGCCGGCCGGCAGCTCAGGCAGCCCGGCGCGCACACGTTCGATCCATTCGGCATCGATCACGAGCGGCATCAGGTCCGGGTCCGGGAAGTAGCGATAGTCGTGCGCGTCTTCCTTGCTGCGCATCGAACGCGTTTCCTTCTTGTCCGGGTCATACAGACGCGTTTCCTGCACGACTTTGCCGCCGTCTTCAATCAGTTCGATCTGACGGCGCACTTCGTACTGAATCGCCTCTTCGAGGAACCGGAACGAGTTCAGGTTCTTGATCTCGGCGCGCGTGCCGAATTCCTTCTGACCGACCGGGCGCACCGATACGTTGGCGTCGCAGCGGAACGAGCCTTCCTGCATGTTGCCGTCGCAAATACCCAGCCACACCACCAGACCGTGCAGCGCCTTGGCATACGCCACGGCTTCCGCCGCGCTGCGCATTTCCGGCTCGGTCACGATCTCCAGCAACGGCGTACCGGCGCGGTTCAGATCGATGCCCGTCATACCCGCAAAGTCTTCGTGCAGCGACTTGCCGGCGTCTTCCTCCAGGTGAGCACGCGTGAGCGTCACCACTTTCTCGTAGGCTTCACGCCCCGTGCGAGCGTCGGCTTCGACCTGAATCTTCAGCGAACCGCCCTGCACCACCGGAATCTCGTACTGGCTGATCTGGTAGCCCTTCGGCAGATCGGGGTAGAAGTAATTCTTGCGCGCGAAGATGCTGCGCGACGCGATGGTCGACCCGATGGCGAGACCGAACTCGATCGCACGCTCGACGGCGCCGCGATTGAGCACGGGCAGCACGCCCGGCAGCGCCAGGTCCACCGGACACGCCTGCGTGTTGGGGGCCGCGCCGAACTGCGTCGATGCGCCCGAGAAAATCTTGGAAGCGGTGGAGAGCTGTGCGTGCGTCTCCAGACCAATAACGACTTCCCATTGCATAAGGTTCACCCTGTCTCAACTTGTCGGCACGGCGCGCTCGCCCTGCCCTTGCTGCGGGTTCGTCACCGGTATCGCCCTGCGCGATGTCCCCGGGTAACGCCCCGCCTGTTCGTCAAATTACCGACGCGTGTCCGCCGCGCAAACGCCCGAATGCGGATCGAAACTCACCGGCCACGCATTCTCGTAGACGCCCGCCGTGCAATACGCCTCGCAGTTCGCGTGGCCAATCGTCACGTTGCCCGGGTCTTGCCAGATCAGCAGCTTGCAACTGCCGCTGTTGGCGCGCAACTCGATACTCGGGCGCGACTGCGTCTGGTGGAAGTCCGCCAGATTGAAGTGGCAACTGCCGCGCTGGCCCACCCACAAGCGCCAGTCGAGGGCCTGCACCTGATTGGCCGACACCTTCAACGTCGCCTGCTCGCGAAAACCGTCTTCATCCGTCTGCGAGCAATAGCCCGACAGATTGATTTCGCGGTACGCAATTGGCGTAGGGCGGCTGAACGGCAGGCTGCACGACGCGAGCGTGAGCACGGTCGCGGCCAACCCGGCCAATGCCGCCCAACGGCGGGCCTGCGAAGTCACGACGCTCACGACGCTCACAACGCGCTGGCGGGCCATCGTTATACGCCTGCCGGCGCGCGCTTGTGCCAGTCGGTCGCGCGCTGGAACGCGTCGGCCACTTGCAGCAGGCGGGCTTCGTCGAAGTAGTTGCCGATCATTTGCAGACCGACCGGACGCGATTCGCGGCCCTGTCCCACCGGCAGGCTCATGCCCGGCAGACCGGCCAGACTCACCGACAGCGTGTAGATATCGGCCAGATACATCTGCACCGGGTCGGCGCTCTTCTCACCGAGGTTCCACGCGACCGACGGCGCCACCGGGCCCATGATCACGTCGCACTGGGCAAACGCGTTCTGGAAGTCCTGCGCGATCAGGCGGCGAATCTTCTGCGCTTGCAGGTAGTACGCGTCGTAGTAGCCATGCGAGAGCACATACGCGCCCACCAGAATGCGGCGCTTCACTTCGGTGCCGAAGCCTTCGGCACGCGACTTCTTGTACATGTCGAGCAGATCGCCGTACTCGGCCGCGCGATGGCCGAAACGCACACCGTCGAAACGCGACAGGTTCGACGAGGCTTCCGCCGGGGCGAGTACGTAATAAACGGGAATCGACAGCTCGGTCTTCGGCAACGTCACCGGCACGCGTACGGCACCGAGCTTCTCGAATTCGACCAGCGCGTTGTCGATGGCTTCGCGCACGTCGGCGTCGAGCCCTTCACCGAAGTACTCAGCCGGCAGACCGATACGCAGACCGGCGAGCGGCTTGTCGGCGGTGGCGCCGTCGAGCGGCTTGCCCAGACCGCGGGCGAAGTCCTCGTCGGCGCGCTCCAGACTGGTGGAATCACGCGCGTCGAAACCGGCCATGCCGTTGAGCATCCACGCGCAGTCTGCGGCGCTATGGCCGAACGGGCCGCCCTGATCGAGCGACGACGCGAAGGCGATCATGCCGTAACGCGACACGCGGCCATACGTCGGCTTGATGCCGGTCACACCGCAGAACGCGGCCGGTTGGCGAATCGAGCCGCCGGTGTCCGTGCCCGTGGCCACGGGGGCGAGACGCGCCGCCACGGCGGCGGCCGAGCCACCCGACGAGCCACCGGGAACGGCGCGCTTGTCCCACGGGTTTTTCACCGGGCCGAAGTACGAGTTTTCGTTCGACGAGCCCATCGCGAACTCGTCCATATTGGTCTTGCCGAGCGTGACCATGCCGGCATCGAGCAGACGCTCGACCACGGCAGCGTCATACGGGCTGACGTAGTTTTCGAGCATGCGCGAGCCGGCGGTGCTGCGCCAGCCGCGCGTGACGAACACGTCCTTGTGCGCCACGGGAATGCCCAGCAGCGGACGGTTGGCACCCTCGCCGGCGGCGATGCGCGCATCGGCGGCACGGGCCTGCGCGAGGCTGGCCTCGGCATCGACCTGCACGAAGGCGTTGAGGTCGTCCGCATCGGCGATGCGCGACAGATAGTGTTGCGTGAGCTCGACGCTCGATACGCGCTTGGCGTCGAGCGCAGCGCGCAGGTCCTGCAAATGAATCAGATCTTGTTCCATGGTGGCGGCAATAGAGCACATGAGGGAGTGACGGGGCACGATGGGTGGATAACACCCGCGCGCCGCAGCGTGTCGCGCGGTGACCGGACTACCCGGCGCACCGGCGCGCGGCGGTCGTCACTCGATGACCTTCGGCACCAGATAAAGGCCGTCCTGAACCGCAGGTGCCGGACGCTGATTCGCGTCGCGATCGACCACTTCGGTCACGGCATCGGTACGCAGTCGTTGGGCAACTGCTTGAATTTGCTCGATGGGATGCGCGAGGGGAGCGACGCCTGTCGTGTCGACCGACTGCATCTGCTCGACGAGCGCGAAGAAGCCGTTGAGCTCCTTTTCCATGTGAGCCGCCTCGTCATCCGCCAGCTCCAGACGTGCGAGATGGGCGATGCGTTTGACGTCGGAGAGATTCAAAGCCATGAAGAAATCCCGAAAAAATGCGCATTGGAGAGCAGCCGGATGCAGGCCTGACGCCGAAATTAGGGACAGGATGCGGAGAATGCGCGCTCGCTTTGGCGATCACGCGCGGTTTTACTCCGTGCACCGGGCTGCGCAGGAGGGCTGGCACACCGTGCCACGGGGCTTTCGGCGCGAGGGCCGGGGGAGCCGAATGTGGTGTCAACGTGCTCGTTTTTCCTGCAAAACCTGCGAAATTATAAGGTATCATTGCGCATTAAATTTGCGTCGAAGCGTGTTTTTGCACCCTTCGCCGCTGTCGCGCAGGTGGGCCACGGCAAGTCCGGGGGGCGTGACAGACGATCGCGCAGTCCAGTGGATGACCCTGACGCGACGAATTTACGAAGGCAGCCCCGCCTCCTGCCGGCACAGCATTCCTCGGTTTGTCCGCACGATTCGCGAGCCGCCGCGTGGCGCCTGGCGATTTTTTTGCGAACAGTCCGGAACCCAGATGACAGGCAGCCGTCCCAGTCACATCCCTTGGGGCGGTCTCACGCAAACACAGGATTTTGCATGTTCGGTTTTCTTCGCAGCTATTTCTCCAACGACCTGGCCATCGACCTCGGCACGGCAAACACTCTGATCTATATGCGCGGCAAGGGCGTCGTCCTCGACGAACCGTCAGTCGTTGCTATTCGTCAGGAAGGTGGCCCGAGCGGTAAGAAGACGATTCAGGCCGTCGGTAAGGAAGCCAAGCAGATGCTTGGCAAAGTACCGGGCAACATCGAGGCGATCCGCCCGATGAAGGATGGCGTTATCGCCGACTTCACGGTCACTGAACAGATGATCAAGCAGTTCATCAAGATGGCGCACGAATCGCGCCTGTTCTCGCCTTCGCCCCGCATCATCATTTGCGTACCGTGCGGTTCGACCCAGGTCGAGCGCCGCGCCATCAAGGAAGCCGCACACGGTGCCGGCGCCTCGCAGGTGTATCTCATTGAAGAGCCGATGGCTGCCGCCATCGGTGCCGGCCTGCCGGTCTCGGAAGCCACGGGCTCGATGGTCGTCGACATCGGCGGCGGCACGACCGAAGTCGGCGTGATCTCGCTGGGCGGTATCGTCTACAAGGGTTCGGTCCGCGTCGGTGGCGACAAGTTCGACGAAGCCATCGTCAATTACATCCGCCGCAACTACGGCATGCTGATCGGCGAACAGACGGCGGAAGCGATCAAGAAGGAGATCGGTTCGGCTTTCCCGGGTTCGGAAGTCAAGGAAATGGAAGTCAAGGGCCGCAACCTGTCGGAAGGCATTCCACGCGCCTTCACGATTTCCAGCAACGAAATTCTCGAAGCCCTGACCGATCCGCTGAACCAGATCGTGTCGTCGGTGAAGATCGCCCTCGAACAGACGCCGCCGGAACTGGGCGCCGACATCGCCGAGCGCGGCATGATGCTCACGGGCGGTGGCGCACTGCTGCGTGACCTGGATCGCCTGCTCGCCGAAGAAACCGGTCTGCCGGTGCTCGTCGCCGAAGACCCGCTCACGTGCGTGGTGCGTGGCTCGGGCATGGCGCTCGAGCGTATGGACAAGCTCGGCAGCATCTTCTCCTACGAGTAAGCCAACGTGCGTGGTCCGTCGTCCGGCGCGGTGGGGCAACACCATCCACACCCCGCCAGACCGGACGGGCTACGTTGCACTCATACGCGCACGGGGGGCATTGCCATGCCGCCCGGTCGCGCCCGACTGATACCATTCGCGCACCGCAGCGCCTCGCTGCGCGTGCTCCCCTGAAGGGCCCACCATGCAGTACAGTCCGCCGCCACTGTTCAAACAGGGTCCGTCGGCGTTGGCCCGGCTGATCTGTTTTGTCGCGCTCGCCATCGGCCTGCTCGTGGTCGACTCGCACTACAACACGCTTGAGCGAGTGCGCACTGTCGTCGGTACCGCCCTCTATCCCGTGCAGCGCATGATGTTGCTGCCGCGCGATGCCATCCTGAACGTCGCAGGCTTCTTCTCGACGGAAAACCAGCTCACGACCGAAAACGGCACACTGCGCGAGAAGAACCTCGAACTCGCAGTCCAAGCCCAGCGCAACAATCAGCTCGTCGCCGAGAACGAACATCTGCGCCAGTTGCTCACGCTGCGCGAGCGCCTGCCGGTGCCCAGCATTCCCGCCGAAATCGAGTACGACACGCGTGACCCGTTCACGCAGCGCGTGGTCATCGATCGCGGCACGAAGCATGGCGTGAAGCTTGGCGCGCCGGTCGTCACCGAGCAGGGTCTGCTCGGTCAGGTCTCGCGCGTGTTCCTGCTGCAAAGCGAAGTGACGCTGCTGACCGACAAGGAACAGGCCGTGCCCGTGCAGGTCACCCGTAGCGGCGTGCACAGCGTGATTTACGGCGGCCTGCGCGGCGACGTGCTCGATCTGCGCTTCATCCCGCTGTCGGCCGACGTGAAGGTCGGCGACGAGATCGCCACCAGCGGTCTGGACGGCATCTACCCGGCCGGTCTGCCCGTGGCCCGCATCACCAAGGTCGATCGCGTCTCGGACACCGCCTTCGCGCGCATCCTGTGCCAGCCGGTCGCCAACCTTCGCAGCCAGCGCCAGGTGCTGGTCCTGCAATACACCACGCCGCTCGCCCTGCATCCGGACGCCGCCGCCGATCTCGCGCGCGCCTCCGATCCGTCGGCCAGCGGTGAAAAGCCCGGCCAGAAAGGCGCCACGCGTGCGGATCCGAAGCGCGCGCCGGCCGTCAAGAAAGGCCATTAAGGAATCGACATGCCACGACCGCAATACATCCTGCTGCCGGTCAATCCGTACTTCATCGCGCTCAGTCTCGTGGTGGCGTTTCTGGTCAACCTGATGCCGTGGGGCCACGCCCCTGCCATGCCCGACTTCGTCGCGCTGGTGCTGATGTTCTGGAACATCCACCAGCCGCGCAAAGTCGGTATGGGCGTCGCGTTCCTCGTCGGCCTGCTCATGGACGTGCACAACGCCGGCTTGCTGGGTGAGCATGCGCTCGCTTACACGCTGCTGTCGTACGGCGCTATCATGATCCACCGCCGGGTACTGTTTTTCACGCTGCTCGGCCAGGCGTTGACTGTCTTGCCGTTGCTGTTACTTGCCCACGTGGTGCCGTTCATCATCCGGCTCGCCACGGGTGCTGCGTTTCCGGGATGGTGGCCGCTGGCCGCCAGCTTCGTCGAAGCGCTGCTCTGGCCCGTGATCAGTATCCTGCTGCTGGCGCCTCAGAAGCGCGCCGTCGACCGCGACGACACGCGTCCGATCTGATGGGCCAGCACCCGAACGATCGCACCACCATGGCCCGCCCGTACCCGCCAGCATGACCGAGTTCAAGAATCCCCAGCAGCAACTACAGACGTTTCACCTGCGGGTGACGGCGGCCGCGCTCTTCGTGCTGATCTGCTTCAGCCTGCTCGCGGTCCGCTTCGTCTATCTGCAAGTCTTCCGCCACAATCAGTACGCCCTGCAAGCCGACGAAAACCGCGTCTCGCTCGCGCCGATCGTGCCCAACCGCGGCGTGATCATGGACCGCAACGGCGTGGTGCTCGCGCGCAACTACTCCGCCTATACGCTGGAAATCACGCCGTCGAAGATCGGCCGTCCGCTCGAAGATCTGATTACCGATCTGTCCGACGTGATCGACATCACGCCACGCGACCGCGCCCGCTTCAAGAAGCTCATGGACGACAGCAAGAGCTTCGAGAGCCTGCCGATCCGCACGCGCCTGACCGACGACGAAGTTGCCCGCTTCACCGCACAACGTTTCCGCTTCCCCGGGGTCGACGTGCATGCGCGTCTGTTCCGGCAATATCCGCTGGGCGAGACCGCCGCGCACGTGATCGGCTACATCGGCCGGATTTCGCTGCGCGATCGCCAGCGCATCGAGGCGATGAGCGACGAGAACGACAGCGACAGCGCGAAGTACGACATCCGCCGCGACGTGAACAACTACAAGGGCACGGACTACGTCGGCAAAATCGGCGTGGAACAGAGCTACGAGACGCAGTTGCACGGAATCACCGGCTTCGAAGAAATTGAAGTGACCGCTGGCGGCCGGCCGGTGCGCACGATCTCGCGCACGCCTGCCACGCCCGGCGACAACCTGGTGCTGTCGATCGACATCAAGCTCCAGCAGGTCGCCGAGCAGGCGTTTGCCGGACGGCGCGGTGCTGTGGTCGCGATCGAGCCGAAGACCGGCGACGTGCTCGCCTTCGTCTCTGCGCCGAGCTTCGATCCGAACATGTTCGTCGAAGGCATCGACCAACAGAACTGGGACGCCCTGAACAACTCGGCCGACCGCCCGCTGCTCAACCGTCCGCTGCGCGGCACGTACCCGATCGGCTCCACCTACAAGCCGTTCATGGCGCTCGCGGCGCTGACGCTGGGCAAGCGCACGACCAACTGGGGCTTTCAGGACACGGGCTCGTTCACGCTCGGCAACCACACGTTCCGCAACGACGTGCGCAACGGTCAGGGCTGGATCGACATGTACCGCTCGATCGTGGTGTCGAACGACACCTATTACTACATGCTCGCGCACGACCTCGGCGTGAACGCGATCCACGACTTCATGAAGCCGCTCGGCTTCGGCCAACTGACCGGCATCGACATCGAAGGCGAAGCGCGCGGCATCCTGCCCTCGACCGAGTGGAAGCGCAAAGCCTACAAGACGGCTGCGCAGCAGAAATGGTACGACGGCGAGACGATCAGTCTGGGCATCGGCCAAGGCTACAACTCGTTCACGATTCTGCAACTCGCCCACGCCACCGCCACGCTGGCCAACGACGGCGTGGTGATGAAGCCTCACCTCGTGAAGGCGGTTGAAGACCCGGTGTCGCACTCGCGCCAACTCACCGTGCCGCACGAAAGCGCGCGTCTGCCGTACAAGCAGGCCGACATCGATTTCGTCAAACGCGCGATGGTCGGCGTGATCAAGGAAGGTACGGGCCGTCAGGCATTCGCTGGCGCGCCGTACGACGCCGGCGGCAAGACCGGTACGGCGCAGGTGTACTCGCTGGGCAAGAACGAGAAGTACAACCACAACGCGATTCCGGAGTTCAAACGCGACCACGCGTTGTTCATCGCTTTCGCACCGGCCGAAAATCCGAAGATCGCCATCGCGCTGATCGTGGAGAACGCCGGCTGGGGTGGCGCGCAGGCCGGTCCGGTGGCGCGCCGACTGCTCGACTACTACCTCGTGGACGAACCGAAGGAGCGCGCCGCCGAAGCGGCCGCGCTGCAAGCCGGGGCATCGGTACCGGGCGCCGCGTCCGGCGTCGCGGGCGTGTCGGCTGCGCCGGATGCACCGCCCGCCAGCGCCGCCGAACTGGGCCTGCGTGCGGCGGCGGGCTACGGCCCGGCCACCACGACAGTCCCGCGCGTTGCACCGGCTAATGCACCCGGTGTTGCCTCGGCGGCTGTCGCCGGCGCGGCACGCCCGGCGGATGGCAAAGCCTCTGCACCGAGTGCCGCAAACGCGCTCAAAGCACCACCCGCACCACCCGCGCCGCAGCGTCAGCCTGCCGTGAGCCCGACCGTCGCCGACGAGGCCCGCCATCGCGCAGCGATCCGTGCACAAAGCGCGCAAGGAGGAACGCCATGATGGCGCTCGACAAACATACGTGGAAAGAACAGGTCAAGCGCCTGTTCGTCGCCTTCGACAAGCCGCTCGCGCTGATCGTGTTCCTGTTGCTGTGCGTGGGGCTCGTCACGCTCTACAGCGCCAGCATCGACGTGCCCGGGCGCGTTGAAGACCAGATTCGCAACATCGTGCTGACGTTCATTCTGATGTGGGTGCTCGCGATGATGCCCACGCAGACGCTGATGAAGTTTGCCGTGCCGCTCTACACGGCCGGGGTGGCGTTGCTCATTGCCGTCGCCATGTTCGGCCTGACGAAGAAAGGTGCGAAGCGCTGGCTGAACGTCGGCATGGTGATCCAGCCGTCCGAGATCATGAAGATCGCCATGCCGCTGATGCTCGCGTGGTACTTCCAGAAGCGTGAAGGCAACATCCGCTGGTTCGATTATCTGGCCGCGCTCGCGCTGCTCGGCGTGCCGGTGGGCCTGATCGCCAAGCAGCCCGACCTGGGGACCGGCCTGCTCGTGGCCGCCGCCGGGCTGTACGTGATCTATCTGGCCGGGTTGTCGTGGAAACTGATTCTGCCGGTGCTCATCGCCGGCATCATCGGCATCGGCACGATCCTCGCGCTGGAAGACAAGATTTGTCAGCCCGACGTCGAGTGGCACATCCTGCACGACTACCAGAAGCACCGCGTGTGCACGCTGCTCGACCCGACGTCAGATCCGCTCGGCAAGGGCTTTCACACGATTCAGTCGGTGATCGCCATCGGCTCGGGCGGCACCATGGGCAAAGGCTGGCTCAAGGGCACGCAGGCCCATCTGGAATTCATTCCCGAGAAGCACACCGACTTCATCTTCGCCGTGTTCGCCGAGGAGTTCGGGTTGATCGGCGAAGGCGTGCTGATCCTGCTGTACCTGCTGCTGGTCGCGCGCGGGCTGATGATCGCCGCGTCGGGCGCCACGCTGTTCGGCCGCTTGCTCGCGGGATCGGTAACGATGATCTTCTTCACCTACGCCTTCGTGAACATGGGCATGGTGAGCGGCATTCTGCCCGTGGTGGGCGTGCCGCTGCCGTTCATGAGTTACGGCGGTACGGCGCTCGTGACCCTCGGTCTCGGCGTGGGCATTCTGATGAGTGTCGCGCGCGAGAAGCGTTTGATGCAGAGCTGACGGCGCTCGACTTCCCCTGCGCATCGACCCGGCGACACCCTCTCGACGTGTCGCCACAACAACGGCAGAGCCTTCGCTCTGCCGTTTGTTTTTCATCGCCCGCTCACCGCTCCGACGATGAGCGTTATCTGCGAGTCGCTGGTAGGCGCATCGCGTAAAACCAAATCTGATCCTGCACGGCCCGGCGCGAAACCTTTGCCAGCGGCACCCGGAACACCGGTGCCTCTCGCGGGACAGCGTGCGCGGGCGTCCCATTGGAAGAGGAAATTACGTCATGTCAAATACGCTGCATTCGGTTGCCACCCAATCATCCACGACGCTGGAGTACCTGAGAACCGGGGCCTTCGATACGCAAGAACTTCGCATCGGCATCCGCAAAGACGGTTCGCTCACGGTCTACAAGGGCATGCAGTACTTGCTGCATCCGAAGGAAACGCATCGGGCGCTGAAATTTCTCAAGGAAAACAAATTTAGCGAGAGCGCGAAATCGACGCTCCAACAAGATTCGCTCCGTCTGAGCAAGGCCGCCACGCGGGACTTGATCATGACATTGCGAACGCATTGCTCGTCTTATGCCGCGCCGCCCGTGCAAGCACGCAAGTCGTCGGTGGCGCACCGCCCCCGCTCCGCCAGTGCGCCCACGTTGACGACGCCCAAACCCACCACCCCGATCGCACGATCCCGCGCCGGCAGCATTGGCACCTCGCCGATGCCGAACAAGGCTGACTGGGGCCTGCTGCCCCAGATCATGACCGAGCTCGCGCGTGGCCCCGAGGGTGCACCGCCACTGCCGCCGAAAGAGAATCGCGAGGCGCTGCGTAACGGTGTTGAAGCCGCACGGGCTCGCGCGGCCGGCATTAGCGCTCCGGTCCCGGCGCCACGTCGTTCGCCGGGCGCGATGCCTGTCTCGATCGCCGCAACGCGCGAGCGCCCCACGCCAATGCCGCGCAACGCGTCACTGCCGAACGTGACCACAGCGGCGTCGGCACTGCCCGACGTGACCACGGCGGTGTCGACACCGCCGGTGCCCAAGCCACGCCCGAACATCGTGCGCAGCGCCACGTTTTCGGTTGCGAGCCAGAACGCCGTCCGTGCTGCACGTGCCGCCCGTGCCATGCAAACGAATCAGCCCCTCACCTTCGTAGAACAGTTGCAGCAACAGTTCGGGGTCGATTCGAATCTGCTCAGGCAAATGTTCGCCAACCGCGGCCTCTGATCCGGCGCAGTGTCCACCGGCCCCGAGGGTCCGGCGTTGTCCGCACCGCCGGGGCCGGCCTGCGCGATGAGCCAAACGTGCAAGCGCCATTCCGGCGCGACGACGACCATGGATCCATGCTCGTTCTGGATTTTGGAGGAAACCCGGCGCATGGCCTCGATCCACACGCAGATCAACGCTGCGACCCTGACCCGTCATGAAGCCGAGCGTCTGCACCGTCTCATCTGCCGTCACGCGATAGACCCCGCTCGCACCACGATCGGCGTGAGCCGTGACGGCTATCTGATGTTGCTCATCGGTTGGAGTGCCTACCGCCATCCCCGGCAATGGCGACGCGCGCACGAAATGATCGTGGCGGCGCAGTTGCCATGCCAATCACCGGCACCCTTCGCACCTGTCGAACCCGTCGTACGGGCCAGCCCATGCCCGTCGAGCCGCACCACCGCGCTCGCGCGTGCGCAGACAAGGTTGGCGGTCCATCGAACCAACCGAGCCCGGCGAGCATGGCCGCGACGAGCGGGTTCTTGCGAATCTCGTCGCTGGCCGTCGAACCGCGCAGAAACAACGCCAGTGCGAAAGCACACAACGACTCGCGTTGCGGATGCTCCGCGAGCATCGTGATCACGCTGCCCAACACGTCGCCCAGCAAGCGCGCTTCGCCGCTCGCAAAGCGCTCGAAGATCGTGCGTTGATGCATCGCATCGCGCGGCAGAACGGCGTCGCGCATGGCCATGTACTGACGGCGCAGCGCGATATCGTCGAGCGGCGCAGGGTCGAGCGCATCGCGGATCACCCGCATCAGGACCACGCCGATCGACGTGGCATCGCCGCTGGCAAACATCACCGACAGATACCCCTGCGACGGGAGATTGCGCAACGGGCCCGCACGAAACCCGGCGCGGCGTGCGCAAGGGGCCAACACGGGTGGCACCCGCAGGCGAGCCGCATCACAGAGCACGCCGCTCACCCGGCTCACCTGAGATACCCCTTGCAGACTTCGAGCGTGGCATTGATCGTGGCGCTCAGTATCTTGACGAGGTTGTCGTAGACCGAGTTGGCCGTCGAATAGCGCTGCATCAGAGACTGCATCGATGTCTTGATCAGGTTCTCCTGCGAGGTGAAACCGGAGCGCCAGATGTCGAGCTCGAAGGGGTTCATCACGCCGCTGGCGGGCACGTTCTCGATCATGCGATCGAGCGGCGCCGTGTCGATGACGACGACATACTTGCCGCTGAGTGCACACACGACGAGGGCATTGCGATACTTCACCTTAATAACGCCTCCACGGCACCGACGACCTTGCGCGCGAGCGTGGACGTCATCGACACATCCAGGCTGTATTGCGCCAACCGGACCTGCATGGCGTTCATGGCGACGAGGTCCGTGGGGTCGATCCGGATGACGTCATCGGCGATCTGCGCGCGATCGGCTTCGAATCTGGCGGACATATCGGCGGCAGCCCGGATGAAACGCGACTCAAGAGAATCGGTGGCGTCGGGCTGATTGGCGATCACCGATACCGAGGCATCCGTAACGGAGTGCGCGGAATGCGCGGGGGGTGCGGTGAGGCGCAATGCGGGTGAGAGCGCCACGGGAGCGATCGACATTGGGGGGCTCGCTGAATAAGGGCTGGAGGCTGGTGGCGAAAAGTGGCGGGGTGTGTAGCGTCAGAACTTCTGGATGATGCCGGCGGCGGTATCGCGCCAAGTCTTGACGGAGGCGGATTGCGCGCTTTGCACCAGCGTGTATTCCCCGAGCACGGCCTGATATTTCGCGAGTGTCTGCGCGTCGCTTGCGTCGCCCTGAATGGCCGCGAGGGCTTCGTCGACGCGCGTCTTCAGCGTCTTCGCTTTTTCGTCGAACGATCGCGATATCTTCTCGAGCGTTCTCAGATCGTCCGGTGCATTGATGGTGGTCATGATGTCTCCTTGGCGACTTGTCGCCGCTTGCTTCCGCTTGCTGGCGGTTACTGTCGGTTACTGCCTGTTAACGAACTGCCACTGCCGTGGCCCCTCTTTGATGTAAGCCATCTCGCCGTAGGAGTACGACTTCTGCCCCGTCCAGTCGTCGCGCAAATCAACGTTGAAGCGCACGAGCTTGGTCCCCCAGCGCTTGGCGAAACTCTGCATGAAGCTGTACAGCCGGCGCAGTTGCACGTCGTCGAGTTCGGCACTGATGTGGAACGTCACGCCCTCGGGGGTATCGGTGCGCAGAAACGGCACCATCTGACGCTTGAGCGCGTCTTCGGCTTCGTTACTGGCATCCGCTTCGTCGTGCGGGACGATGCTCACCCGCTTGGCGTAGGGCATCTTTTCGTGCAGCAGGCTGCGGAACTGTGTGGCCTCGTGTTCCGAGAGCCGGAAGTGCTGCTTGCCGACCCACAGTTCCGGCGCCGCCGGATCGTCGAAATAAAGCTTGAAGTAGGGAACCTGATTGCGCGATGCGTCGATCCACTGCGTGATGCGCTCGTTTTCTTCGTCGAGCGCGAGCACGACCAGCCCCTCGCGCTGGATCACCGCGGCACCGAGGATGCGTGTCAGAGACAGTCGCTGCGCGCTATCTTCCGTGAGCACGTACATCATGCCGTCGGTGCCCGGCAGCACCTGCGCCCGGCCACCGATCGTCTCCAGATACTCGGCAATGCCCTCGGCCTGACGTTGCGGCGCACTGCGGGCGTAGAACCACGCACCGCCTGCCAGGACCGCAAGCAGCACGGTTCCCCAGAACATCTGTTGCCAGCGGCGGCGCCCGCCCGGGCTTTGCGTCGCATCGGATGCGCCACGCTGCGCACACATGCTGCGCGAGACGTGCGTCGACCAGGGTTCATCCACACGCCTGACGCCAATGCGTACGTCGCCGATCTCCGCGATCTGAGTCGCGTCGATACCGATTTCCCTGCCCGCGACGTCACTCAACACTCTGACGAAGAGGCCCGGGCGGTCGTCGTGATCGACGAGTACCTCGAAATTGTCACTCTCGCCGTCCATCGGCACGTAAATGGCATTCGGCGGCATATCCGCTTGCCAGCCACGGTCGACGGCCGGATCGCTCGGGCCGATGACGAACAGCGTGATGCCCTCGGTCAGCGTGAATTCGCAGCCACGCATCGGTCCCGTGAGCAACCGCAATACGGCGCTGTGCTGCGCGCTGTCGATCGCATCCATCGAAGTGTCTGGCGCCATCGATTCTTCGCGAACGGGCAGCGTGTGCGGTCGGTGCGGGTCGGTAGTCCCCGCGAGTCCTCCGCGACCTGCGGCGTTCGCGCTCCTTATGAGTAACATCGTTGACGCCGATGCTACTCACGCTGCGCCGACGAGTCCTGATGGGATTCTTCTTAAATCCCCCAACAGTGATCATGATTTGCAGACGCGACTCGGCGGCCACGCGCGGCGTGGCTTGTGACATCGGAATGGAGACGTGGGCGCGAGGGACTGACGACGGAAGACGAGATGCGGGGGTGCGCCGACGTCGCGCTGGCCGTCCGTCAGCGACGACGGAACGGCACTCGCGAATGACGATGCAGTGGGATTGAAATGTCAGTTCAGGCGCTCAGCGAGTGGACGCCGCACTACCCGGCGCGCCTTGACGCTTGAAGGCATCGAGCTTGCCCTGCGCAGCAACATCCCCCTGCGCTGCGGCCTTCTCGTACCAGAAGCGGGCCTGATCGAGATCGGGGGTGACAACACCGTAGCCGCGCTCGTAGTAGCTCGCCACGATGTATTGCGAGGGCAGATCGCCGCCCTTTGCCGCCTTCTCGTACCAGCCGAAAGCGATTCTGTAATCCTTGGGCACGCCGCGACCGATGAAGTACTCGTTGGCAATCGCCGCCTGAGCCTGCACGTGGCCTTGTTTCGCGGCCTTCTCGTACCAGTGGTTGGCCTGCGGAATCGACTTGTCCACGACGTAGCCATCGTCGTACATCTTGCCGTACACGTACTGTGCCTGCGTCATGCCGGCGTTGGCCGCCCGATCGAGCCACTGCACGGCCCCCTGCGGGTCGGGGGTGCCGCCTTCGCCCGCGAGCAACATCATCGCGTAGTCGAACTGGGCCAGCCGGTTGCCTTGCTGCGCCGCCCGGCGAAACTCATCGAGCGCCTGCGTCTGCTGCCCCGCTTCATAGTCATGGACTGCCCGGTCGGTGAGTGCCTGCGCGGGGGCCTGAGCCGCCGCCACCGCATAGGGAATCGATTGGCACGCCACACTCACTAATGCGAGCGTGGTGCTGGCGAGCAGCCAGCGCATGGCGTAAGACGTCGACATGAGGTACCTCCGGGGACGGGCACGCGCCTATTGTGCGCCAAACCGGCGACGCGCGCCGGCGAGTGACGTCGCATACGAAAACACCCCGAAGGCCGGATCGATATCCAGCGCTCGGGGTGCGGCTTCCCGTTCGACCGGGCGCAAACGTCACACGCCCGAGTCGCATATCGGCGATGTCAGGTTACGGCTTGATGTACGCGTAACCCTGTTGTTGCAGTCGCGTGAGTTCCACCACGCCCGACGGCGTGAAGTCCGCTTCCAGCACGAACTGGTCCTTCGTGAGACTGCGCTGCTTCATGGTGATCTCGCACACCTCGAACTTCACGCCACGGCCATGCAGCGCAGCGACGAGCGGCCCGACGGTCGCGGCATCCTTGTAGTTGTTCATCAGGAAGTCGACGCCCTTCGCATGCGCGACGACCACGACATCGGTGTCCGGGACGGTATCGAGCTGATTGCGGATGTTGCGCAGTCCGGCGAGCGCCTGACTTTCGGCGTCATTGATGTGGTACACGACCTTGTCTTTCGCAAATGCCGACGTGGCGGGCAAAGCAAAAGCCGTCAACAGCAAAGCGGCGAACAAGCCGCGCAGAAGCGATTTCATTTTGAGTTGTCCCCTATGAGTTACGGTGTGCAACTCGCATCATATCGCGATGACGCCGTTCAGCCGCGGTCGGCGTCCGTGCGGCGTGACTGGCCGAAGAACGCACCGAGCCACGCCTTGTCCGGTGGCGCATACGGCGGCGGGACATCCACCGAAGCGTAGGCAGGCAGCGCACCGACTTGTGAGTCGTATGGCGGGGGCAAGTCTTTGTCGACGGCTGGCTCCGGGCGTCGCTCGTACGCCGCGGGAATCGCTGCCCGTCGTGTGCTCGGGGGCGTCCAACCGTGTTGCACAGCCAGATTGCCGCGTCTGCCGTCCTGGCCTCGCGCCCCTGCGCGGGCGTGTCTGACGGGTGCCGCGCGAGGCGCCTCTTCGGCGTACGGTACGCGGCGTACGGCTTGGAGATCGGTGCGTAGTGTGTCGAGCAAGCCCGCACGCCTTTCGTAAGACCTCGGGGGCGGCACGATCGTCGGCGTTGCGCCGATTTGCACTGGTGGCAAGCCACCCCGGCGCAGATTCAGCGCTTGATTCAACTCCCCTACGATGTGAGGCGGGATGTCGCCGCCGCCGTTTCTTTCATTGTCGACCGGCGTCCATCGAAGTTCGGCTACAAATACTCTCGTCATGATGCTTCCAGAAGTGAAAAAGCCCGCCAGACTCAGGATCTGGCGGGCTCACACTTTCTGACTTCCCGTGACGGGTTGCCTCGGCTTTCGACGAATGCTTTCGAATTCGCGTCTCGGTAGGTCAGTGCCCACCGAATTCGGAAAACTCCCGCCTAAAACATGGCGAGCTTCGGCTTGTTTTCGCACGGGCGGCGCACTTCACCGTCAATGCGTTATGCCGTGACTTCCGACCAGCAGTTCGGCGTCTCGTACAGGCGCAAACGCACCAGTCGCAGGTCGCGGCCGTAGTGGGCGTCGAATACGCCGCTCAGTTTGTCGAACGCGGCGGCGGCCAGATTCTCGACGGTCGGTACACGATCGAACACGACCGTCTTGTGGTCAGGCATCGTCGCCAGAAAATCGCGCACGGCCGTATCACCCTCGTACACGAGGAACGCGTGGTCCCACACAGAGACAAGGTGCTCGTTGGCGAGTGCTTTCACGTCGGCAAAATCCATCACCATGCCGTTGTCCGATGCGCCGCTCTCGCGGCTCACCTCGCCCGCGAGCGTGATCTCGAGCACGTAGCGATGCCCGTGCAGGTTGCGGCATTGGCTGCGGTGGTCGGGAATGCGGTGGCCCGCATCGAATTCAAGTTTCCGGGTAATCGTAATCACGGCAACGGCTCAGGGAATATTCAGATATTTGTGCGTCTGCATCGACAGCGACCAGCGCGGATGCGACTTGCAATAATCGATCGCCAGCTTCGTATTGGTGTCGCGCAGCGGGCCATCCATCGGCTGGAGATAGAAATGCGTGAAGTCGAGCGTCTCGTATTCGGCCAGACGCTGGCGATCCTGCGGCACGACGACCTTCAACTCGTCGCCGCGCGTGACGACCAACCCGGCATCGGCCTTTGGGCTCACGCACACCCAGTCGATGCCTTCGGGCACGACTTGCGTGCCGTTGGTCTCCACAGCGATGCGAAAGCCCTCGGCATGGAGTGCCGCGATCAGCGGGGCATCGAGTTGCAGCAGCGGCTCACCGCCCGTGCAAACCACGAAGCGATGCGCGCGGTCGCCTTCCGGCCACAGCGCCACGATCTGCGCCACGAGGTCGGCCGGCGTGCGGTACTTGCCGCCATTCTCGCCATCGGTGCCGACGAATTCGGTATCGCAGAACTGGCAAACGGCCTCGGCACGGTCCTCTTCGCGCCCGGTCCACAGGTTGCACCCCGCAAACCGGCAGAACACCGCCGGGCGGCCGGCATTCGCGCCCTCGCCCTGCAAGGTGTAGAAGATTTCCTTAACCGCGTACGTCATGATGCTCTCGATTTTTGATGGATCAGGCCGCGCCGTGCGTCTGATGGTTAGCGGCGTGCTAGCTGGCGTTATTGCTAACGCTATCGCCAGCGCTATTGCCAGCGCTATTGTCAGCGTCGGCACCGCGTGCACGCCACTGCTCGTAGCCGCGCTGACGCAACTGACACGCCGGGCACTCGCCACAGCCGTAACCCCACGGATGCAGCACGCTGCGCTCGCCCAGATAGCACGTATGCGTGTCTTCACGCACGGTTTCGACCAGCAGGTTGCCGCCGAGATCCTGCGCCATCTGCCACGTGTCGGCCTTGTCGATCCACATCAGCGGTGTCTCGACGATGAAACGCTGGTCCATGCCGAGGTTCAGCGCGACCTGCAAGGCCTTCATGGTGTCGTCGCGGCAGTCGGGATAGCCCGAGAAGTCCGTCTCGCACATGCCACCCACCAGCACGCGCAAGCCGCGGCGATAGGCGATCGTCGCACCGATCGTCAGAAACAGGATATTGCGGCCCGGCACAAACGTGTTCGGCAGGTTGTTGGCCGCCATCGCGATGGTGGTCTCACGCGTGAGCGAAGTCTCGCTGATCTGACCCAGGATCGACAGGTCGATCATGTGATCGTCGCCCATGCGCGGTGCCCAATGCGGGAAGCGCTGGCGCATCTTGGCGAGTACGTCGGTGCGGCACTCCAGCTCGACGCTGTGGCGCTGGCCGTAGTCGAAGCCCAACGTCTCGACGCGCGCATAGCGCGAGAGCGCCCACGCGAGGCAAGTGGTCGAATCCTGTCCACCGGAGAACAGAACCAGAGCGGAATCGGTGCTTGTCGTCATGATCTTGCGCTAGCAGTATCAGTATCGCCCTCGCCGTCAGGACGACGGGGGCCGGGCACGCGATTCAGGCCACCGGGGCAGCCCGCGTGCGGGAGAGGGTCACGCGACATAACGCAATCAGCGCAATATCAGCGGGGCGTTATACCCCTCATCGGGGCGCGTTTCCGTGAAACGCAAAAAGGGCTTGCGCTGTGCGCAAGCCCTTCGAATTTGGTGGCCTGGGTCGGAATCGAACCAACGACACGCGGATTTTCAATCCGCTGCTCTACCAACTGAGCTACCGGGCCAAGAGAAAAGCGATTATAGAGAGCCCTGATGATTTTCGCAAGCCCTTTGTCGAAAAAACCTGCGGGAATTGCGCGCCGGTCTTTCGACGCCACGGACTTTCGCCGGTGACGTCAGGTCTTGCTCTTGGAAAGCTCCACGCCCAATTGCTTGAGCTTGCGATACAAGTGCGTGCGCTCAAGCCCCGTCTTCTCGGCCACGCGCGTCATGCTGCCGTGTTCCTTCGCCAGGTGATAAGCAAAGTACGCGCGCTCGAAGGCATCGCGCGCTTCGCGCAGCGGCACGTCGAACGAGATGTCGGCGGCGAGGCCGGCACCACCGGCGCCCACGGCCCCGTCGGCATCATGCGCCCCCAACGGCGCGTGCACCGTGGTGCCGTTCAGGCCCGTTGCCGCGTGACGAGGTTCGCTCTCGCCGAACACGCCGGTCTCGAGCTCGTCGTCGGCGGCATCGAACGCACTGGGCGCCCCGCCGGCGGCGTCGCGCTTGCCGCGCACGAGACCCTGCTCGACCGCTTGCAACAGCTTCTGCAAGGCAATCGGTTTTTCGAGGAAGTTGAGCGCGCCGATCTTGGTCGCCTCGACGGCGGTATCGATCGTTGCGTGACCCGACATCATGATGACCGGCATGGTCAGCAGTTGCTGTGCCGCCCATTCCTTGAGCAATGTCACGCCGTCGGTATCGGGCATCCAGATATCGAGCAGCACGAGGTCGGGGGTGTGCGCCGCACGATAGGCGCGAGCCTCCTGTGCGTTCTCCGCCACCTCGACGACGTGCCCCTCGTCGCTCAGAATCTCCGAGAGCAGCTCCCGGATTCCCATTTCGTCGTCCACCACCAAAATGGTTGCCATTTACGCTACCTTCGTGTGTTCTGTCGGCTTATTGCGCGACAGATCCTGGTCGTCAGCCAATTGAGTAAACAAGATCGAAATCTGTGCTCCCGCACTGCCCTCACCCTCGGGCAACGTCCGGTTGCGGATGTCGATGCGCGCCTGGTGTTCGTCGATGATCTTCTTGACCATCGCCAGACCGAGCCCCGTGCCCTTTGCCTTGGTCGTTACATACGGTTCGAATGCGCGGGTCAGGATGCGTGCCGGGAAGCCCGGCCCATTGTCCGTGATCGTGAGACGCACTGCCGTGCGTTTCGGTTCTCCGGGATGCGCGTCCGTTCCTGCGTATTCTACTGTCTTCGTTTCCACAGTGATAAGAGGGTTTTCGGTTCCACTCACTGCATCTTGAGCATTTTGCAGCAGATTATGGATAACCTGACGCAATTGCGTCGAGTCGCCCCGAATTTCCGGCAGGTCTGCACCGAGGTAGGGACGGATCGCGCCCCGCCCTTCATCCACCCCGTAGAGCGTCAGTACTTCGCCGATCAGCTCGTTAAGTTGCAGCGAATGCATGATCGCCGGCGGCAGACGCGCGTAATCGCGGAAGTCGTCGACCATGCGCTTCATCGCCGCCACCTGATTGACGATGGTCGTCGCGCCGCGACGCAGGAATTCGGCTTCGGTCGGCGGCAACTTGTCGGAGAGCTTCATCTGCAAGCGCTCGGCCGAGAGCTGAATCGGTGTGAGCGGATTTTTGATCTCGTGCGCAAGACGCCGCGCCACTTCCGCCCATGCCACCGAACGCTGTGCCGAGATCACGTCGCTGATGTCGTCGAACACCACCACATACCCGCCGCCCGAGCGCGTGGGCACACCCGCCACCGCCATCGCCGGCTCGGGCAGATGCGAGCCGCGCACGAGCAAGGTCACCGAATCGGTTTCGCCGGGCAATGTCAGGCCGATCTGCTGTTGCCAGTGACCGCCGGGGCCAAGATCGGCATTGGCATCGCGATCGGCAAATGCGCGGCGCAAGGTCTCGCCAAATTCCACGAGGGCCGGAATATGCGACGGCGAACGATTCAATTCGCCCTGAAAACTCTGCTTGAAGATGCGTTCAGCCCCCGAGTTGGCCGTGGTCAGCCGGAAATCTCGATCAAACACGAACACGCCGGCCGTCAGGCTCGACAGGATACTTTCCAGGTGAGCCTTCGAGCTTTCGAGCGCCAGCCGATTGCGCTCGACCGTGGCGCGCGCATCGGAGAGCTGTCGCGTCATCGCATTGAATGCCTGCGTGAGGAAACCCAACTCGTCGTTGGTGCGCACTTCGCCCTTCGGCGAGAGATCGCCCGCGGCCACCTCCTGCGTGCCACGCGCGAGCAGAAACAACGGCCGCGCCAACTGACTTCCGAGCGCCAGCGCCAGCATCATGGCCACGAAGGTGGCGAGAAACAGCGATAGCGTCAGCGTGCCGATATACATCTTGCGCAAGCCGGTCCGGCCAAGCGCCTTCTCCTGGTATTCACGATAGGCGTTCTGCACCGCCTCGGCGTTCTGCGCCAGATTAGCGGGCACCAGTTGCGTGACTTGCAGGAACCGCTCTTCGTCTTGCAGCGACGAGGTGTAGCTCGACGGAATTCGCAACACCACGCGCCAGCGCAACTGGTCGTCCGAGCTGTGCCGGTCGTAGCCCTCGCCGCCGCCCTCGATGGCCGTGTAGCCACGCGATTGCGTGCGCGCCTGTCGCAGCATCAGCGGTGTGGGCAAGTCGGGCACGAGCGCATTGAAGTTGCCCGACGCGGAGGCGAGCACACGGCCGTTGCCGTCGACGATCGTCGCGTCCTGCAAACCGAACTGGTCACGCATGCGCAGCAGCGTGAGCGTGCCGCCCTTGTCGCCGCTCGCGGTGAGATTGTCGGCGACGAGTTGCGCCTTGGCGCTCAGATCGGACAAGCCGTTGTTCAGAATCGCGCGGCCGAGTTCGAGCCCGGAGTCGAGCGCGGTCTCCACACGCACGTCGAACCAAGACTCGATACTGCGCGAGACGAATTGCAGCGACACCAGATAGATGATGCCGCCCGGCAGCACGCCCACCAGCGCGAAGAAGATTGCGAGCTTGGCGAGCAGCCGCGTGCCGAAGCGTCGCTGGCGCAGGCGCACCAGAATGATCCAGATCAGCGCCCCGACGATGAAGACGAAGATGATCGCGACCGCGATGTTCGCCGTGTAGAGCAGCGAGTAGTAGCGATCGAAGAATTCCGTATTGGCGGAAGCCAGCGCCAGCAGGCCGAAGAGGCCGATGGCGACCAGCGCCATCGTGACGATCAGCGTGCGAATGACAATGCGCTTGAGCAGGCCGCCGCCGTTGTTACTTGACACGAGACGCCCCCGGCGGCAACGCCGCGCTGAACGCCAGCGGCAGACGGCCGGTGAGCCGCGCGACCGGCCCCGATGCGGCGTCCTCGTCTGCGGGCGAAGCCAGCAAGGCGATCGGAAGTGCCGGGGCAGCATTGGCAGACGACGTGCTCGAAGTGCTCGATAGGCCGGCGGGTGCGTTGACCGACGCCGGTGCCGGTGCCACCGCAGGTGCCGCAGAAGCCATCGCGTTCGCGCCCCCGGCCCCCGGCAGGCTGGCTGCGGCAGGCGGTTGCGGGGGTGAGAACAGGAAGCGCGCCCAGTCCGAGCTCAGGTTCCAGTCGCGATTGTTCACCGCATCGATCTGGAACGGCTTGGGCATGAGGGCATTGTCGAGTCGCATGCGCACCGACGCCTGATATTGCGTGCCGGGCTTGACCACGCCTTTCTCGATGACGCGCCATCCGCTCACGTTGCGCACGAGTGCCATCGCCTCACGCAACGAACTGAAGCCGAGTTGCAGGCCGCTGTTGCTGCTGTTGCCGTTGTTGCTTGAGACGCGATATTGACGCGTCAGCGGCTGGAACCACAGCCGCACACTCTGCGAGCTGGTGACGACCTTCTCGTCGAACCAGTACCAGCGCGAGCGGGTGAGTTCGAAGTCGGTCGTGAAGTAGAGGGAGATACCGCGATTGACCGCGTCTTCCAGGCTACTGTTGAGTTCGAACGCGAAGCGCGCGTCAAGCGTCCACCCACCCTCGGAGGATTCGAGCCGGGCTTCGCGCACCTGAATTTCGTTGTCGGCACGTGCGGGTCCCGCAAAGCCGAGCGTAACAACGCACAGCAGCGGCAGCAGGCAGGCCAGTAGCCGTTGGGAGAAAGTCACCGTTTCTGGAAGCGAGCGTAATAGAAGCCGTCATGGGCGCCGCCAGGGGTCATCAGCAATTGCCCGGGAGCGTCCAATCGTACCGCATCTGTGCGAACGCGTTCAAACCATTGCGCTTGCTCTTCGTTTTCCGACGGGAAGATCGAGCAGGTGACGTAGACCAGCTCGCCGCCGACGGCCAGCGTTTCCCACAGCGACAGCAAAATGCGCTGCTGTTCGGCCACCAGCGCCGGAATGTCGTCGGCACGGCGCAACCAGCGAATGTCCGGGTGCCGGCGCACGATGCCCGCCGCCGAGCACGGCACGTCGGCCAGAATGCGGTCGAACGGAACGCCGTCCCAGCCGCCACCCGACCACTTGGCCGGATTGCCCGCGTCGCCGATGCGCACGTCGGCCGACAGCCCGAGGCGCTCCAGATTTTCGTAGATGCGCGGCACGCGAGTGCGGTCCGATTCGAGCGCGGTGACCTGCACGTCGGCGAGCTCCAGCAGATGGCCGGTCTTGCCGCCCGGCGCTGCGCACGCATCAAGCACTCGCATGCCGGCACGCGGGTTGTCGCCGAGCACGAGCGGTGCGGCCAGTTGGGCGCCGGCGTCCTGAATCGACACCCAGCCTTCGGCAAAGCCCGGCAGCCGGTCCACCGGCACCGCTTGCGCGAGGCGCAGGGCGACCGGGCCGACCACTTCGGACGCCATACCGGCGAGCGTCAGACTCTCCTGCATGGCCGCCACGCTCACGCGCCGCGTATTCACACGCAGGGTCATCGGGCCCCGGTTATCGCCCGCGGTGAGCAACGTCTCCCATTGGCCGGGGTATGCGTCTCGCACCGTGTTGATCCACCACGTGGGGTAGTTCCAGCGCGCTTCGGGCTGCTGGGCGATCTGGGCCAGCAACGCCTCGCGCTCGCGCAGGAAACGGCGCAGCACGGCATTGGCCAGCCCCTTCGCGGCGGCCGTGCGGCGTTGCGCAGCAATGGCTTCGACGGCCTGATCGACCACGGTAAATTCGGTGTACGCAGCGTCTTCCACAGGGTCTTGCAGCAGCGCGAGCGCGCACAACAGGATGTCGCGCACGCGCGCCTGCATCGCGGGCTTGACCAGCACCGCCAGCAAGGCACGGCTGCTGCCGAGACGGCGCACGGTGCGGTAAGCCAGATCCTGTGTGGCGGCGCGGGTGCCCGGGGCACACTGCGCGGTCGCCTGCGCGAGTGCCTGCGGCAACGCCATGCCCTTCTGGACAGATTCGAGGGTTTGCGCGGCACGTTGCAGCGCGTACGCCAGAGATTCGGTGGGCAGAGTGGCTTGCGGCATGGGCTTTCTACAAACAAATATGCCCGCGCGACGGCGGGCATAGGGGGCTATCGGACGGCTGTCGGGCGACAGGATAGCAGACTGACAGCCAACGGACGGCGACCCGCAGGACGCCGTCAGGCCATGCGCGGTCAGTCCTCACTCACGGGGTCCGCGATGGCTGGCGTTGGTTCTCGTAGCGGAGCGCCGTGATCTGACCCCGTGCTCAGACCGGATATTGTCCGGTGCGTGCCATCTCCATCAAGCGCGCAATACGCTCTTCAGTGGCCGGGTGCGTCGAGAACAGGTTGGCGATCGCACCGCCCGAGAGCGGGTTCATGATCATCATCTGCGCCGTGGCCGGATGTTGCTCGGCGGCCTCGAATGGGATGCCCTGTGCAAAGCGATGAATCTTGTCGAGCGCCGCTGCCAATGCCTGCGGATCGCCCGAGATTTCGGCACCGCCACGGTCAGCCTCGAACTCACGCGCCCGCGAAATGGCCATCTGAATCAGCGAGGCGGCCAGCGGCGCGAGAATCGCCACGGCAATGCTCGCAATCGGATTGCTCGGACGCCCGTTCTGGTCACGACCGCCGAAGAACATCGCGAAATTGGCCAGCGCCGAGATCGCACCGGCCATGGTGGCCGAGATGGTCGAAATCAGAATATCGCGGTGCTTCACGTGGGCCAGTTCGTGGGCCATTACGCCGCGCAGTTCCCGGTCGGAAAGCACACGCAGAATACCGGTGGTGGCTGCCACGGCCGCATTTTCCGGATTGCGGCCGGTCGCGAACGCGTTGGGCGCGTCTTCATTGATCAGATACACCTTCGGCATCGGCAACCCGGCGCGTTGCGACAACTCGCGCACCATGTTGTAGAACTGCGGCGCGCTGGTCTCGTCGACTTGCTGCGCGTTGTACATGCGCAGCACCATCTTGTCCGAGAACCAGTACGAAAAGAAATTCATCGCGAGCGCAACTGCCAGCGCGAGCATCATGCCCTGCTTGCCGCCGATCATGCCGCCCACCACCATGAACAACGCGGTGATGGCCGCCATCAGCAGGGTGGTCTTCATCCAATTGAACATGGTGTTCTCCTCTGCAAATCTGGGTGACCTGAGGATTGCACGCACTTCGCGTGTCCTCGGGCGTTAGATGAGGCAAATCATCGAAAATTCAATGCCCGCAAGCAAATTGCACGCCATTTCCGGGCGGTTACCGCTGCTTGTCGACGCTTTCACCGATGTTTGCGGGTTGTTTATCGAATTTTGAAGAATAAAACCCGCCTTTGACTGATCGATGTCCGCGGTCGATGTCAGGCATCCGTGTTCGGCACGGCGTCGAACATGTCACCTGGCGCGATGGCAAATCCCGCGAGAAACTCGCGCACCGGCAGGCGCTTGCCGCCCGGCTTCTGGCATTCGGTCACGTTCAGCGCGCCTTCGCCGCAGGCGATGACCACGGCGTCAGCGCTCACTTCGAGCACGGTACCGGGCGCCGCACCGGCCCTGCCGGCAACGGCATTCGCACGCCAGAGCTTCACGGCCGTGCCGCGCAGGGTGCCCAGTGCACCGGGGAACGGATCGAACGCCCTCACCTGACGTGCCAGCGCCTGCGCCGGACGGCGCCAGTCGAGCGCCGCTTCCTGCTTGGCTATCTTCTCAGCATAGGTCACGCCGGCGTCGGGCTGAGGCTCGGCCGGCAATTTGCCGTCGCGTGCCAACTGGCGCAGTGCGTCGACGATCAGCTTGCCGCCCAGCGACGCCATGCGGTCGTGCAACGTGGCCGTGGTGTCATCGGGGCCGATCGGTTCGGCTTCGCGCAGGATCATCGCGCCAGTGTCCAGACCGGCATCCATCTGCATGATCGTGATGCCCGTCTCGGCGTCGCCGGCTTCAATCGCCCGGTGAATCGGCGCCGCACCGCGCCAGCGCGGCAGCAGCGACCCGTGAATGTTCAGGCAGCCGTAACGCGGCAGATCGAGCACTTCCTGCGGCAGGATCAGGCCGTAAGCCGCCACCACCATCACATCGGGAGCCAGCGCGCGCAGTTGGTCGATGGCCGCAATCGCCGCTTCCGGATACTTGCCGTTACGGCGCAACGACGGCGGCTGTGCGACCGGCATGCCATGCGCTTCGGCGTAGCGTTTGACCGGGCTGGCCTGCAACTTCATGCCTCGCCCTGCCGGACGATCGGGTTGGGTGAGCACCAATTCGACAGGAAAACCCGCCGCATCGATGGCGGCCAGCGCGGTTTGTGCAAATTCCGGCGTGCCGGCGAATACGATACGAAGCGTCATGATGAATTTTCTCCTGCCTGCTGCTGACTGCTTGGGCTGACTGCTTGAGGGCTTGGGGGCCTTGGGTGGGCGTAGCGCCTTGGTCGTGCTTTATTGACGCAATGGCGTCAGGGTAACGCCGGGCGCGACCAGCAAGCGGAAACGCTCATTGGTGTCGCCGGCCCGACCGCCCTGCCATACCTCGCGCCACCCGGCGGGGGCGTCGATCCGCGCGGCCGCCTTGTCGAGCACCAACAGTACCCGGCACTCCGAAGCCTGCGCCAGACTCGGCAATTGCACGGAGCGAATGGCGACGAAGTAATCGAGCATCGCGCGCTCCGATTCCCCCACGTTGAACGAGCCGACACAGGTGCCGTTGAGTGTTCCGCCTGCGTCGACGAACGACGTCATCATTGCGACGAACGGCGTGCGGTAGCTGCGCGCCTCGTTGATCCACGGCAGCAACAGCGTCGAGAGCGTGCCCCACACGAACATCAATCCAGCGAAGCCGAACACGAGCGCGCCGAGCTGACGGCGGTAGATGATGGCCGCCACCCACAGGGCAGCGATGATCACCGCGCCCAGCACCAGCCCGGGCGAGAACGGCAGCACGTAATCGAGCGGCAGCCATTTGCCGATCGGGCCCGCAGCAACGTGACCGTGGCCACCGAGTTGCAGCCCCCAGCGCACCCAGAGGAACACGCCCAGCACGCTCATCAATACCAGCGCGACGATCGACCACGTCTTTTCGAGCCAGTTCGGCAAGCGCACACCGGCACCGAGCACGCCGAGCGCCGGGAAGATCGACAGCATGTAGATGTCGCGAATGGCCGACGACGTGACGAGCGTCAACACGAACAGCACGACATACAGCCACAGCATGGCCAGTTCAGGGCGTTCGGCGACAAACCGGCGCAGTCCGCCACGTTCAGCGCTGCGGCTTGCAGCGCCGCTTGCAACGCTGCGTTCATGACGGCCGCGCAGTTGCGCAACCAGTGCCCCCACGGCGAGCCAGCCCGCCGGGAAGGTCAATGCCAGCAGGCTGCGGAAGTCGCTCCAATACGACTTGCGCTCGCCACCCAGATGGACGAAGCCGAAGAAGCGGCCGAAATTGTTATCCCAGAACCATTCGATGAACAGCGGCTCCGAGGCGCGCCAGAACAACGCCGGCCAGATGACCACCCAAGGCAGCGCCGCCAGCACGGCCCAACCGAGCGCAGCGGCATAACGGCGCGTGCGGTAGGCCGGCAACGCGAACGCGGCCAGCGCGGTGAGGCCGAGCACGCCGGGCACCAGCAAGCCTTTGCTGAGGAAGGCGATGCCCGCGCCGGTGCCGAGCAGCAGACCCCAGCGCCACGACGAGACCGTCGGTCTGGCCAGACGCGCGAGCGCGAACAGTGCCAGCGCGGCGCCCGCCATTTGCGGCACGTCGGCCGTGAGCTTGTGGATGTTTTCGATGGCCCCGAAGCTGCCCACCATCAGCATGGGCGCGAGCCAATTGAATTGGTTGGCAGTCCCCGTATCGGATGTCGACGTCGGCGCGTGCAGACGCTGCGCGAGTCGGGCCACGCAGAACACGGCCATCAGAAGCCACGCCAGCACGGCCAGTTGTGCGCCTTGGAAAACGGGCAGCACGGCAGACGTGAGGCGCGCGAAGATCGCACCGGTCCAATACATGACGGGGGGTTTTTCGACGAACGGATCGGCGCCCACCCGCGGCACGATCAGGTCATGGCCTCGGAAGAAGTTGAGCACCATGCCGACCGAATACGGTTCGTCGGCCTTCCAGGGATCACGATCGAACAATCCTGCGAGCAGGAAAGCGAAGAGGAGTGCGGCGCTCAACCAATAGATCTTGCGGCGACGGGACGACGTTGAAATCGATGAGGCCGACGAAGCCGTCGAAGCCGACGACGAAGCATTAACGATGGACATCCGGGGAAACCGATCGGGTTGGGCCCGACGGCAAACGTCCCGTTGACGTCCCGTCGCAGCAGGGTTTCGCGCCAAGGCTGGCGCAAAAATTCGCTGCAAGTATAGATGACTTTACTGCGTGCGCCATCTCAGACGGCGAGCGGCAAGCGGCGCGAAATCCCCGTCAGACGCCAATATCCCGCTGGGTATCGCTGGGTATCGCTGTGTATCGCTGAGTACCGCCGGGCGCTCGCTTGGCGCTCGGCGGGTGTTCGCCTGACGTTGCTTAACGTTGCTTCACACCGATTACGCGCGCTCGACCTGCTTTTTCATCTTCTGCTTGATGCGGTTGCGCTTGAGCGGCGAGAGGTATTCGACGAACACGCGGCCCTTGAGGTGATCCATCTCGTGCTGAATGCACACGGCGAGCAGGCCATCGGCATCGAGTTCGAACTTCTCGCCTTTCTCGTCGAGGGCCCGCACGCGCACGCGGTCGGCACGTTCGACTTCGTCATAGATGCCGGGCACCGACAGGCAGCCCTCTTCGTAGACTTTCTGCTCGTCGCTGCGCCACACGATCTGCGGGTTGATGAACACCCGCAACTCGTCGCGCGTTTCGGACAGATCCATCACGATGACTTGCTCGTGCACGTCGATCTGCGTGGCCGCGAGACCGATGCCGGGGGCGTCGTACATGGTCTCGGCCATGTCTTTGACGAGTTGACGGATGCGGTCGTCCACTTCGGCCACAGGTTTGGCCACTTTATGCAGACGCGGATCGGGGTATTGAAGAATATTCAGGAGTGCCATGGTGAAAACGGGATATCGCCGCATTGCCATCGGGGTTCACGCCAACTCACAATCGAGCGATGGCGAAACGCGTCGCGAACTACGCGCCGCAGGCTTCGCCAGCCTTGGCCCCCCGGTCAATGCTTACCGGATGATGAAAAATTTTATCACAGCGCCCCTCTCGCCGCTGGCGGGCGGCACCGCACTTCCCGTGTCAGACGGGCCTCGCCGCGAAATCGCGACCACCGACGCCGCCTTCAACCCGGGCGAGGCGAGAGGGGCCGCCATCGACGCTTCACAGATCGGGGCCGGCACGGAAGATATCAAGGCATGGTTGCGGCTGTGCGCCACGCCTCAAGTGCCGCCCGCTGCCGCGCGGCGTCTGCTGGCGGCGTTCGGGCTGCCTGATGCGATCTTTCGTGCGACACCCGATGAACTCGCCCGCGTGGTGCCGCACGAGATCGCGGCGCGGCTGCTGGCACACCCCTCTGCGGCGCTGCGCGAGCTGATCGACCGCACCCTCGACTGGGCCGCGCAGCCGGGCTGCACCGTGCTGACGCTGGCCGAGGCGGACTATCCGCGCGCGCTGTTCGACCTTGGCGATGCCCCGCCCATGCTCTATTGCTGTGGTGACGCCACGCTGGCGAACCGCGCCGGGCCTGCGGCCGTGGCCATTGTCGGCAGCCGCCTTGCGTCGCCGCAGGGCCGGGAGAACGCGCGACGCTTCGCACGCGAGCTGGGGGAAGCGGGTGTCACTGTCATTTCCGGACTCGCGGCAGGCATCGACGCGGCGGCCCACGAAGGCGCACTGGACACCCCCGGCGGGACCTGCGCGGTCATCGGCACGGGGCCGGACACCGTCTACCCCGCCCGCAACCGGGCGCTGGCCGAGCGTATCGGCGGTTCTGCCGCCAACGGGCTCGTCATCTCGCCGTTTTCCGTCGGCACCCCGCCCCGGCCTGCGCATTTCCCGCAACGCAACCGGCTGATCGCTGCACTTGCCCGATGCACGCTGGTCGTCGAAGCCGCAACGAAATCGGGATCGCTCATCACGGCGCGTCTGGCGGGCGAGTTGGGGCGCGACGTCCTCGCCGTGCCCGGTTCGATCCATGCGCAGCAAAGCGCGGGTTGCCACGCGTTGATTCGCGACGGCGCGACACTCGTCACCTCGCCGGACGACGTGCTTGAGGCCCTTGGCCTGCCCGGGAACACGGCCGCCTCACCGCCGGTCCATGGTCGAAGGGTTCCGCCGACGATCACAACGGCCACAGCAATCCCAGCGACACCCCGGACGCCCGCACGACCGAACCGGCCGACCGGATCGACCGGATCGACCTCATCGACCGGATCGCCCCGACGGCCCCAACAGGCAGGCCCCGCCACACGGCAACCGACCGGACTGACCCCGCCTGCCGCAGCGATTCTCGAAGCGCTGGGTTATGATCCGTCGAGCGCAGACACGCTTCGTGCGCGCACCGGGCTGAACATCGTCACGGTCCTCCAGCAATTGAGCGTGCTCGAACTCGACGGCTGGATTGCACGCGCACCGGGCGCCTGTTTTGTCCGTCTGACGCCACAGGCACCCGCGTGACGATGTCGAGCCGACCGACTCGATCGGCCAGTGCAACGGCCCCCAAGAACCCCAGATACCCCCGACACCCCGATACCATGCCTGTTCTCGACCCTGTCGCCGATCGATCCGCGCTTGCCACGGCACTGGCCGACGGCCAGACGCGTCTGGTGGCCTGCCTGTGTGCGGCGTGGTGCGGCACCTGCCGCGAGTATCGCGAGGCGTTGGAACAGCTCGCAGCCAGCCATCCGCAGTTGTGTTTCGTCTGGGTGGATATCGAGACGCACGCCGACTGGCTGGACGACCACGACATCGAGAATTTCCCGACCCTGCTTGTGCAGGACGCCCACCAGACCGGCGAAGAGGCACGGTTTTTCGGGCCCCTGCTGCCGGCGATCGGTATTCTCGAGCGCATGCTCGACGCTGGTGTGCTGGGCGACACCCGTGTGGCAGCACCCGCGCTGCGTGCCCACCTGCTCGGCTGACGCCCCGGTGCCCCGCTCCGGGTACCTGCGACCTTGCCGCCGGCCTGCGACGCGCTTATGATGTGCCGCTTTCGGGGCCGCCTTGTGCCCGATCCGACGGCAACGCCGGATTCGCTATATGTTATAAAGCCAACGAATGTCGCTTGGCGACACCCCCTCTACATTACCTAACGTCATGTCAAAAGCTCTGATCATTGCCGAGAAACCGTCCGTCGCGAATGACATCGCGCGGGCGCTGGGCGGCTTTACCAAGCATGACGAGTACTTCGAGAACGACGACTACGTCATCTCGTCGGCGGTTGGCCACCTCGTCGAAATCGGCGCGCCGGAAGACTATGAAGTCAAACGCGGCAAGTGGAGCTTCGCCAACCTTCCCGTGATTCCCCCCCACTTTGACCTCAAGCCGATCGCCAAGAGCGAGTCGCGCCTGAAGGTGCTCACCAAGCTGATCAAGCGCAAGGATATCGACCTGCTGATCAACGCCTGTGACGCGGGGCGCGAAGGGGAACTGATTTTTCGTCTGATTGCCCAGCACGCGAAGGCCAAGCAGCCGGTAAAGCGTCTGTGGCTGCAATCGATGACGCCGCAGTCGATTCGCGACGGCTTCAAGCGTCTGCGTACCGACGAAGACATGCTGCCGCTGGCGGATGCCGCCCGCAGCCGTGCCGAAGCCGACTGGCTCGTGGGTATCAATGGCACGCGTGCCATGACCGCCTTCAACAGCAAGGGCGGCGGCTTCTTCCTGACCACCGTGGGCCGCGTGCAGACGCCGACGCTCTCGATCGTTGTCGAGCGGGAAGAAAAGATTCGCAAGTTCGTCTCGCGCGACTATTGGGAAGTGCGGGCCGAGTTCGTCTGTGCGGCCGGTTTCTACGAAGGCCGCTGGTTCGATCCGAAGTTCAAGCGCAACGAGTTCGATCCGGAGCAGCGCGACTCGCGTCTGTGGAGTGTCGCGGCGGCCGAATCGGTCGTGGCAGCCACGCGCGGCAAGCATGGCACGGTGACGGAAGAGTCGAAGCCGACCACGCAACTCTCGCCGCTGCTCTTCGACCTGACGAGCTTGCAGCGCGAGGCCAACGGCCGGTTCGGCTTCTCGGCCAAGAACACGCTCGGTCTGGCGCAGGCGCTTTATGAAAAGCACAAGGTGCTGACGTACCCGCGTACCGATGCACGCGCCCTCCCTGAAGACTATCTGGACACCGTCAAAGAGACGATGGCCGTGCTCAAGGAGAGCAACAACTATCACCAGTTCGCCAATCAGGTGTTGGCCAAGGACTGGGTCAAGCCGAACAAGCGGATCTTCGACAACAGCAAGATCAGCGATCACTTTGCCATCATCCCGACGCTGCAAGCGCCGAAGAACCTCTCCGAGCCGGAGCAGAAGCTGTACGACCTCGTGGTCAAGCGCTTCCTGGCGGTGTTCTTCCCCGCAGCCGAGTACCAGGTGACGACGCGGATCACGGAAGTGGTCGGTCATCACTTCAAGACCGAAGGCAAGGTGCTCACGCAAGCCGGCTGGCTCGCCATCTACGGCAAGGAATCGGCCGGTGACGGCAAGGATGGCAAGGAAGACGCCCCGACCCTCGTGCCGATCGCGAAGGACGAGAAGGTCGGTGTCGACAAGGTCGAATCCGTTGGGTTGCAAACCAAGCCGCCGGCGCGCTACAGCGAAGCCACGTTGCTCTCGGCGATGGAAGGCGCAGGCAAGCTCGTCGAAGACGGCGAACTGCGCGAGGCCATGGCAGGCAAGGGCCTCGGCACACCAGCGACGCGTGCGGCCATCATCGAAGGCCTGCTCGGCGAAAAGTATCTGATTCGCGAAGGCCGTGAGTTGCATCCGACGGCCAAGGCGTTCCAGCTGACGACGCTCCTGCGCGGGCTTGGCGTGGACGAATTGACGCTGCCCGAACTCACCGGCGAATGGGAAGCCAAGCTCTCGCAGATCGAGCGCGGCGGCCTGAAGCGCGACGAGTTCATGCAAGAAATCGCGCAGATGACGCAGACCATCGTCAAGCGCGCGAAGGAATACGACTCGGACACGATTCCCGGCGATTACGCGACGCTCAGCACGCCGTGCCCGCATTGCGGCGGCGTGGTCAAAGAGAACTACCGCCGTTTCGCCTGTTCGAATTGCAGCTTCTCGATCTCGAAGATCCCGGGCGGACGTCAGTTCGAAATTCCGGAAGTCGAAGAGCTGCTCAAGAACAAGACGATCGGGCCGCTGTCGGGTTTCCGCAGCAAGATGGGCCGTCCGTTCTCGGCCATTCTCAAGCTCTCGCCCGACGACGAAATGGGCTACAAGCTCGAGTTCGATTTCGGTCAGGACAACGGCGACGAAGACGGCGAAGCCCCGGACTTCACCGGTCAGGAGCCGGTCGGCAAGTGTCCGAAGTGCGGGGGCCGCGTCTTCGAGCACGGCATGCGTTACGTGTGCGAAAACGCCGTGGCCAACCCGAAGTCGTGCGACTTCACGTCGGGCAAAGTGATCTTGCAGCAGGAAATTTCGCGCGAGCAGATTCACAAGCTGCTGACCGAAGGCAAGACCGACTTGCTGACGAACTTCAAGTCGTCGCGCACGGGCCGCAACTTCAAGGCGTATCTGGCCCAGCAGAAGGACGGCAAGATCGGCTTTGAATTCGAGGCCAAGGCGCCGAAGAAGACGGCCGCCAAGGCGGCGGATGCCGAAGGCGATGAGGGTGGTGACGAGAAGGCGGCCGCACCGGCACGCAAGACCGCCGCTGCCAAGGCGCCGGCGAAAAAAGTCGCCGCCAAGAAGGCCCCGGCAAAGAAGGCTGCGGCGAAAACGGCCGCCAAGCCGACCAAGGCCGCGGCTGGCGATGCCTTCGATGACGACGATGCACCGTTCTGATCGACCGTCTGTCGCATATTGACCGTCAGGGTCAATGAAAAACGGCCACTTCCTCGCGGGAGTGGCCGTTTTGCTTTGGGGCGCGCGAGCGCCCGCTCAGACTGTCATGCCGTCATACCGGAATTTCGGCGTTCGGCGTGGTCGGCGACGGCAGCTTGGGCGGCACCCAGCGCTCGGCGGCCGAGATGCCTTCGTTCTGACGGAAGTACTCGACCGTCAGGTCGATGAAGCCACGCGTCTTGGCCGACAAATACTTGCGGCTCGGGTAGACGAGCGAGACATCGATCGGCGTTTGCGTAAAGTTGCGCAGCAGCGCGACGAGATCGCCGTCGCGGACATCGTTACCCACCAGATACGACGGCAGGAACGCAATGCCGTGCCCCAGCAGCACCGACTGACGCAGCAGCGCCGTGTTGTTGCAGATGAACTTGTTCTGCACGCGCACCCGCACTTCGCCTTCCGGGCCCGAGAACACGCGATCATCACTCCAGAAATCGTTGGGCAGACCCAGCACGCCGTGTTCGCTCAGTTCCTGCGGCGTCACCGGCTCACCGTGTTCGGCAATGTAGGCCGGCGAAGCGCACAGCATCACGCGCGTCTCGGCGAGCACCCGCGAGATCAGGCTTTCGCTGTTGATCATGCGGGTCAGCAGAATGCCGCAGTCGTAGCCTTCTTCGACCAGATCGATCGCACGATCGGTGAGCGTGAGGTCGACCACGACCTTCGGGTGCATTTCCTGATACTTCTTGATGAGCGGCGCGAGGTTGCGCAAGCCGAACGACACCGGGGCGACGACCTTCAGGGTGCCCTTCGGATCGCGTGACGCGCTCGAGATCAGTGCGTCGGCCTCGTCGACTTCGTCGATGATCTGCCGGCAGCGCTCCAGATAGACCTGCCCGGCACCGGTGAGCGAGAGACTGCGCGTGGTGCGGTTGAGCAGGCGAACGCCGAGATGCGACTCCAGTTCTGCGACGTGACGTGTGACCACGGCGGCGGACAGATCCATCTGAGCGGCGGTACGGGCAAAACTCCCGTTATCGGCCACCTTGACGAAAACGCGCATCGATTGCAGACGGTCCATGTTGTTTCCAATCGTGATGTGCCGCGTCGTTCCGGCGAAGATGCATTGCGCACCTGCGAGCATGGGGGCGAACCTGCCGCTACCTACGACCGTTTCCGATGGGTAGCAGCGGGTCGTCGGGGCACCGCTTGGCCCGCCGCCCCGGAACCTTCCGGAGTGGGCCGCGTACGTGCCGCCAGGGCCGTCGACGCGGCGGGGGACTTCGATAAGGCGCTAGCTTACCGTAGGCAGCCGAAATTTGCCCGACGTGGCAATGATTCCGGTGCAGTTCTGCCATGCGGCGCGTGCATGCGTGCGCTTGACAGGCGCCCCGGGTATCGCGCTTTTGCCCCGCATCCGACCCCGTTTTGGCCTGTAAAAGCGCCGTATGCGACCAAATGTCGCAATTCCGGGGCTTGAGCGCACGGTTTGACGCAGGTCACGGCTCGGCCGGCATCACGTGGCTAGAGTGGGGCATCACTCTCGTTTCAGGCTTCGTCATGCAACCCCATCCCCCCCTGTCGACGCCACGCGCCGAGGACGCCCCTGCCCTCGCCACCGAACGCCAATGTCAGGGGACGTGTCCGTCCTGCGCTTCGCGTGGGTCTGGCGCTTCCTTGGACGCTTCCTTGGGCGCTTCCTCGAACGCCGCACCGGGCACCGCAAACGCATCCACCCTCATTGCACCGCCCGCGTCGAAGACGCTCCCGCTGCGCGTCGACGCCCGCCTGCTCGGCCGCTACGACGTCAACGGGCCGCGCTACACGTCGTACCCGACGGCACTGCAATTCCACGACGACTTCGGCGCAAGCGATTACGCCCGCGCGGCGGCGCAGTCCAAGCGCTCCGGCAAACCGCTTTCGCTCTACGTGCACGTGCCGTTCTGCGACACCGTGTGCTTTTACTGCGCCTGCACCAAGATCGTCACCGGCAATCGCGCGCACGCCGACGCCTACGTGGCGCGCCTGCACACCGAGATTGCCCGTCAGGCGTCGCTGCTCGGCGCCGGACGCACGCTCGCCCAGATGCACTGGGGCGGCGGCACCCCCACGTTTCTCTCGCTGGAACAGATTGCGTCGCTGGTCGATGCCATCCGCCGTCAGTTCGTGATGGCCCCGGACGACAGCGCGGAATATTCCATCGAAATCGACCCGCGCAGTGCCGGCCCCGCATCGATTCGCGCGCTACGTGCCCTTGGCTTCAACCGTCTGTCGATTGGCGTGCAGGACTTCGATCCGCGCGTGCAGCAGGCCATTCATCGCGTGCAGCCGCGCGCCTTGGTCGAAGCCACGCTCCACGCCGCGCGCGATTGCGGGATTCGTTCGGTCAATTTCGATCTGATTTACGGGCTGCCGCATCAAACACCGGCGTCGTTCTCGAAGACGCTCGATGCCGTCATCGAGATGGTGCCCGAACGGCTGTCGGTATTCAGCTACGCGCATCTGCCGCAACAGTTCAAGATGCAGCGCTGTCTGCCCGACGACCTGCCGGCCGGTCCGGAAAAAGTGGCGTTGTTGCAGACGATCATCGCGCGGCTGACCGCAGCGGGTTACGTCTACATCGGCATGGACCACTTCGCCCGCCCCGACGACGAACTCGCCCGCGCACAGGCGGCGGGCACGTTGCATCGGAATTTTCAGGGCTATAGCACGCGCGCCGATTGCGATCTGATCGGTGTGGGCATGTCGTCCATCGGCCGCGTAGGCGACAGCTACGCGCAGAACGCCAAGACCCTCAAGACGTACTACGAGGCTATCGATGCGGGCGGATTGGCGATTACACGAGGCGTGCGGCTCACCGACGACGACCGGCTGCGGCGCGACGTCATCTCGCGCCTGATGTGCCATATGTCGCTGAACTTCGAGGCGATCGAGCAGACGCACGACATCGACTTCGTGGCGTATTTCGCAGCGGAACTGGGTGAGTTGGCCGACCTCGCTGAAGACGGTCTCGTCGCCATCGATGCGCGCGGCTTGCGCGTACTTCCCGCCGGACGGTTGCTGGTGCGCGTCATCGCACAGGTCTTCGACAGCTATCGGCGCAGCGCGGCGAATGCGCGGTGCGCGAAGGTGATGTGAGGCGCCGAAAGCAACGTTAGCAGCAGCGCCCGCCGCTCTTGCCGCCGTAGCGTGCCTCCTGACGTTCACGGAAGAACGCCTCGTAGTCCATGACCGGCTTGTCCGGATGGGTGGCCTGCATGTGTGCCACGTAGGTGCCGTAATCGGGCAGACCGACCATCAACCGCAGACTCTGCCCCAGATAGCGTCCCATCTTGCCGACATCTTCAAACATGGCGACTCCTGCTTAATCACTAATTCCGTCACTAATTCCGTCAGTCATTTCAGCAGCGATCCCGAGGCGAACTCGTAGTCCGCCGTCGGGATCTGCACTGCGTCAGACTCGCTGGCCTGACGGCATCGGTTCGAACGGCGTTTCGCTGGCCGTCGGCTTGTTGGCGCGACGGGCGAGCATGATGGTGCGCAAGCCGAACAGCACTACCGCCACCACGACGAACATGAACACACCGGCAAGCGTGGCGTCCACGTAGTCGTTGAACACGATCTGCTGCATCTGCGCGACCGACTTGGCCGGGGCGAGCAGCTTGCCATCGGCGAGTGCTGCCTGATACTTGGCCGCGTGCGCCAGGAAGCCGACCTTCGGATCCGGATCGAACATCTTCTGCCAGCCGGCGGTCAGCGTGCAGGCGAGCAGCCACACCGTGGGCAGAATCGTCACCCAGGCGAAGCGCTCGCGCTTGAGCTTGAACAGCACGCAGGTGGCCAGCATCAGCGCAATCGCGGCCAGCATCTGGTTCGAGATACCGAACAACGGCCACAGCGTGTTGATACCGCCCAGCGGGTCGACCACGCCCTGATACAGGAAGTAACCCCACGCCGCCACGCACAGTGCCGTGGCGATCAGGTTGGCGGGCAGCGACTCGGTGCGCTTGAGTGCGGGCACGAAGGTGCCGAGCAGGTCTTGCAGCATGAAGCGGCCGGCGCGCGTGCCTGCATCGACAGCCGTCAGAATGAACAGCGCTTCGAACAGAATTGCGAAGTGATACCAGAAGGCCATCATCGCTTCGCCGCCCACCACCTGATGCAGGATGTGCGCCATGCCGACGGCCAGCGTCGGTGCGCCGCCTGCACGCGAGATGATGGTGTTCTCGCCCACGGCCTTGGCGGTCGCGGTGAGCACATCCGGCGTGATCGAGAAGCCCCAGCCCGAGACGACTTGCGCCACGGCTTCCGGCGTCGTGCCGATCACGGCGGCCGGGCTGTTCATGGCGAAGTACACACCCGGATCGATCACCGATGCGGCGACCAGCGCCATGATGGCGACGAACGATTCCATCAGCATGCCGCCATAGCCGATCAGGCGCGCATTGACTTCGTTATCGAGCAGCTTCGGCGTGGTGCCCGAAGAGATCAGCGCATGGAAACCCGAGACGGCCCCGCACGCAATCGTGATGAAGAGGAACGGGAACAGCTTGCCCGACCAGACCGGGCCGCTGCCGTCGACGAACTTCGTGAGCGCGGGCATTTTCAGCTCGGGCGCGACCACCAGAATGCCGATGGCGAGCGCGAGGATCGTGCCGATCTTCAGGAATGTCGAGAGGTAATCGCGCGGCGCGAGCAGCAGCCACACCGGCAGCACCGAGGCGACGAAACCGTAGCCGATGAGCATCCACGTGAGTTGCTTGCCGTCGAACGTGAACAGCGGCGCGAGCGTAGCACTGTCATGCACGCTTTGGCCGAAGTAGATCGCGGCCATCAGCCCGATGAAGCCGATGATCGACACTTCACCGATACGGCCCGGGCGAATGAAGCGCGTGTAGACGCCCATGAACAGCGCGATCGGAATCGTGAGACCGACCGTGAACGTGCCCCAGGGCGAACCCGCGAGCGCCTTGACTACGATCAGCGCGAGCACCGCGAGAATGATGATCATGATGAGGAACGCACCGAAGAGCGCGATCACACCGGGGATCATGCCGAGTTCCGACTTCACGAGATCGCCCAGCGAGCGGCCGTCGCGACGCGTGGAGATGAACAGGACCATGAAGTCCTGCACGGCACCGGCGAAAACCACGCCGGCGAGAATCCACAACATGCCCGGCAGGTACCCCATCTGCGCGGCGAGCACGGGACCGACCAGCGGGCCCGCACCGGCAATCGCGGCAAAGTGGTGACCGAACAGCACGTACTTGTTGGTCGGGACGTAGTCGAGGCCGTCGTTGTGACGCCATGCCGGCGTCATGCGCGAGCCGTCGAGTTGCGCGACACGCGTTGCGATGAACTTGCTGTAGAAGCGGTAAGCGATCAGATAAACGCAGATGGCTGCGATCACGATCCAGAGTGCGCTGATGGTTTCGCCGCGCGATAGGGCGACCGTGCCGAGCGCGCACGCGCCGACGACGGCCACCGCTGCCCAGGGCAGTTGTTGCCAGATTCGATTCATTGTCTCTCCTCGGAACTGCCTCCTTAGGGCAGCGACCCGGGACTGTGCCGTGTCAGCGCGGTCCCGCCTTTGTTTTTTGACATCGTGTCGATGTCGCGAAGCGTGGCGCAAGGCATGGCCCTCTTGAAGCGAGGGTCTGATAGCAACCAGGGCACGATTCGCCGTGTAGTATTGGCGTTTGCCTGACGTGCCACAAGCGCGAAACTACGCAGGCACACTACGTGATAATACGTAGCGAATGCCGCTAAAAAGCGGCCTTGCAGGCTCTTGAACGTCATGAATCTCCGACAGAAATTTTTCGTGCTGGCCCTGCTGCCGGCTGCCCTCGCGATGGTCGCCATCGCCCTCGCCGTGCGCTATCAGGGCAATGAATTGGCACGTGCGCAGCACGAGGCGGTGCAGACCGCTTCGCTTGCCAACAAGCGCGCCGAGCTGCTGCATTACGTCGGGCTGGCGCGCAACGCCATCGAGCCGTTCTACAACGGCCCGGACACGCCGGCCGCACGCGCAGACGCACTCGCCACGCTTGCCCGTATGGAGTTCGGCAAAGACGGTTACTTCTTCGTCTACGATCTCGAAGGCAACAGCCTGATGCACCCGCGTCAGCCCGAACTGGTCGGTCACAACCTGTGGTCGCTCAAGGACCCGGAAGGTGCGCCGACGATTCAGCGATTGATTGCAGCGGCAAGTGCTGGCGGGGGCTATGTGCAGTACCCGTGGGAGAAGCCATCGCTGGGGCAGACGGCACCCAAACTGAGCTACGTGATTGCGCTGCCGCGCTGGCGCTGGATGATCGGCACCGGCATTTATCTCGATGACGTGGAGGCCACGCTGCGTCAGTCCGACGAGCGCGCACAGAGCAACATCGACCGCACGCTAATCTGGATCACGATGATTGCCTCGACGTGTCTGGCAATCGTCGGGCTCTGCGGTCTGGTCGTGAACATCACCGAGTTGAAAACGGCTGACGCCAAGTTGCGCCAACTGGCACGGCAGGTTGTGGAATCGCAGGAAGTCGAACGCTCTCGTATTTCGCGTGAGTTACACGACGGCATCAGCCAGTTGCTCGTCTCGGTCAAGTTGTTGCTCGAATCGGCGTCGATGCGCCTGCCGGGCTCGCCTGCGGCGGCGAGCACGACGCTTGGCGTGGCGATTGAGCGACTGAACGGCACGCTCGGCGAAGTGCGGCGAATTTCGCAGGCGCTGCGTCCCGCGATGCTCGACGATCTTGGCGTCGCTGCTGCCATCGACCAACTCGCACGCGAGTTCGGCTCACATGCGGGTTTGCCGGTCGAGATGCACGTCGAGGGCGAGGCCCCGGCACTGGATGACAACATCAAGACCATGCTCTTCCGCATTGCGCAGGAAGCGCTCACCAATATCGAGCGGCATGCGAACGCGTCGCGCGTGTCGATATTGCTGGTGTTCAAAGCGGAAGGTATCCACTTGTCGATTGCCGACGACGGCCGCGGTTTCGACGTCACCGACGTGCACCACGACCCGCGTCACGGCATCGGCTTGCGCAATATGCGCGAGCGGCTTGATGCCGTCGGCGGTGCGCTCGGCATTCAATCGTGGCCCGGCCTCACTACCATCAGCGCGTGGGTGCCGCTCACGCCCGCTGCCGCTAAAGCGGCGCTCAACGCTTCACGCCAATGACTCAAGTTCACCCTATCCGTTTGTTGCTGATCGACGATCATCCACTCGTGCGCGACGGTTTGCGCGCGCGCTTCGATGCAGCGCCCAATCTGCAAGTTGTCGGTGAAGCCGGCAATGCGGCGGAAGCGCTGGCACGGGCCAAGACGGCATCGCCAGATCTGGCGCTGATGGACATCAGCATGCGCGGCACCAATGGCATTGAATTGACAGCGCAGTTTCGCGAACAGTTTCCGCACATCGCCGTGTTGATTCTGTCGATGCACGACAACGCTGAGTATGTACGTCAGGCGGTGCGTGCCGGTGCGCGTGGTTATGTGCTCAAGGATGCCCCGGCGCATGAAATCGTGACGGCGATCGAGCGCGTGGCGAAAGGCGAGGCGTATTACAGCGCAGCGATCGCGGCACGCGTCGTGCAGGCGTCGACATCGCATGGCCCCATCGACTCGCTCACACCGCGCGAGCGCGAAATTCTGACGCTCATCGCACGCGGGCTGGCCAACAAGCAGATCGCCACGGAAATGGACCTGTCGGTGCGCACCGTCGAAACCCATCGACTCAACATCAAACGCAAGCTCGGTATCGAGGGGCAAGCGGAGTTGATCAAGTTTGCGGTGGAGAATCGGCTGTAAGGAGGAGGCTAATCGTCTTACTCGTCAGTGCAAAAACGGGTTGTGCACCTCCACACCGGTATCGGTGAAATCCTTGACGTTACGTGTGACGACAACCAACCTGTGGACCAACGCCGTCGTCGCGATCAGCTTGTCGATGGCGTGCTCCTGTCGAGGCACACGCAAGCGGGCCCATTCGTAGCAGATGGTCTGGTCGATCGACAGGATTTGTCCGTCATGATCGCGCTTCACCGATTCAATCCAACTCTCCACGAGTGATGCCTGAACGACGTCGTTTCGGTGACGAAGCACGCGCGCACCGCGGTGCAACTCGCCTAACGTGATTACCGACAGAAAACGGGGATGGTTGTTGCGGATCGCCCGGCGAATGAAGCGCTGAACGCCGACGTCCCCTCCATTGGACTTTCGGCATTCGCTGACGACGTTGGTGTCAAGCAGATACATCATTTCCCTCGATTGACTCAGTTGATGCGCTCGAAATCACTGTCGAGCCCGACGTTCGGAAAATTCAGGATCGCTTCGTCGAGCGACCGGAATCCCGGCCGGCGCGCGACGTTATCAAGAATCGACCACACTTCTTCCTTGGGCGTTCTGCCATGCAAGGCGGCGCGCGACCTGATCGACCGCATGAGCGGTTCATCGATGCCGTCGATCACCATGGTGTGCATAGGCATTTTTCCCTTCATGGAAGACTTTCTGACAGACGTTTTCTTTGACATGCGCATTTCCTTTTCTTCGTAAAAGATCCTCGTGATCCGTTGCAGACCACGGAGGAAATGCTATCACCGCAAACACGCCAGAAGTCGCTGAAAACCGCGTCTGGCAAGCCTTTCGGACAGTTCACAAAGCCATAAAAAATCCCGCCGAAGTTTCCCTCGGCGGGATAGTTTGATAGCACAGCGGCGTGTGCGGTGAGACACGTCAATCGTCAGGCAATCATCACCCTCGTTCGACAGCTTCCGCCACTAACGCCTGATGACTCACGCCTTCAACCGGCGCTCGATATCTGCCTTCGTATCGAGCAGCGCTTGCGGCAGGTTGTGCTTGAGCGTCTCGAACAGCTCGGCGTGCAGTTTCAGCTCTTCATGCCACGCGGCCGGATCCATCGACGTCACGTCGTCGAACTGCGCCGGCGTGAACGACACGCCGTCCCAATTCAGATCTTCGTAGCGCGGCGTGATGCCGAACGCGTTTTCCACGCCTTGCGCCGTCCCATCGATACGCCCCAGCATCCATGCCAGCACGCGCATGTTCTCGCCGAAACCCGGCCACACGAACTTGCCGTCGGCACCCTTGCGGAACCAGTTCACGCAATAGATCTTCGGCAGCGTGGCACCCGTCTTGTCGAGATGCGCGCCCGTGTCGAGCCAGTGCTGGAAGTAGTCGCTCATGTTGTAGCCGCAGAACGGCAGCATCGCGAACGGGTCGCGACGCACCACGCCCTGCTGACCGGCGGCCGCAGCGGTGGTCTCCGAGCCCATGGTCGCGGCCATGTACACGCCTTCCGTCCAGTCGCGCGCTTCGGTCACGAGCGGCACGGTCGTCGAGCGACGGCCGCCGAAGATGAACGCATCGATGGCCACGCCTGCCGGGTTTTCCCAGTCGGCATCAATCGACGGACATTGCGATGCCGGCGCGGTGAAACGCGAATTCGGATGCGCCGCCTTGCGGCCCGATTCCTTCGCGCTCTCCGGCGTCCAGTCCTTGCCCTGCCAGTCGATCAGATGCGCCGGCGGCGTGTCCGTCAGGCCTTCCCACCACACATCGCCGTCATCGGTCAGCGCAACGTTGGTGAAGATCACGTTCTCGCCAAGCGTTGCGAGCGCGTTCGGGTTGGTCTTCTGGCTCGTGCCCGGGGCCACACCGAAGAAGCCGGCTTCTGGGTTGATCGCATACAGGCGGCCGTCCTTGCCCGGTTTGATCCACGCGATGTCGTCACCGATGGTCTCGACCTTCCAGCCCTCGAAACCCTTCGGCGGAATCAGCATCGCGAAGTTCGTCTTGCCGCAGGCCGACGGAAACGCGGCAGCCACGTGGTACTTCTTGCCCTGCGGCGAGGTCACGCCGAGGATCAGCATGTGCTCGGCCAGCCAGCCCTCGTCGCGGCCCATCTTCGACGCGATACGCAGCGCAAAGCACTTCTTGCCCAGCAGCGCATTGCCGCCGTAGCCCGAGCCGTAGCTCCAGATCTCGCGCGTTTCAGGGAAGTGAACGATGTACTTGGTGTTGTTGCACGGCCAGGCAACATCCTTCTCGCCATCGGCCAACGGCTTGCCCACGGTGTGCACGCACGGCACGAATTCGCCGTCGTCGCCGAGCACGTCGTACACCGCGCGGCCCATGCGCGTCATGATGCGCATGTTCACGGCCACGTACGGCGTATCCGACAGTTCCACGCCGATGTGCGCGATGGGCGAACCCAGCGGGCCCATCGAGAACGGCACCACATACATCGTGCGCCCGCGCATGCAGCCTTCGAACAGGCCGTCGAGCGTGGTGCGCATCTCGCGCGGATCGATCCAGTGATTGGTGGGGCCGGCGTCTTCGCGCTTCTCGCTACAGATGAACGTGCGGTCTTCCACACGGGCGACGTCCGACGGATCGGACAGCGCGAGGAACGAGTTGGGGCGCTTGGCCGGGTTGAGCCGCTTCATCGTACCGGCGGCGACCATCTGTTCGCACAGACGGTCATATTCCTCTTGCGAACCATCGCACCACACGACGCGCGCGGGCTGGGTAATCGCAGCGATCTGCGTGACCCAGTCGATGAGCTTGCGGTGACGCACCCACGAGGGCAGATCACGTGTGACGACATTGGACGAGGAGGAATTGAGCGCGCTCGCGCTACTGGCTTGCGTCATGGGGGTTGTCTCCATGCAGAGTCGGTAAATCGGGGCGAACGCAGGGCGTTCGTCGCGCGGGCACCGCTGGGTGTCGGCACGCCGGGACAGCACGACCGGTTGGGGATACCGGACGCACGACAAGGTCCCGACGCTTGCCATGTGCACCGGAAATTCCGGCGCCCACCGGCACGGGCCGCGTGAAATATTGAGCATGTCGCAAAACGTGCGGCACACGCGGGAAGGCAGGGGGCAACATGCGCACGGGTAGGTGCGCAGCAGGCGTCTCGCTCACCGGTTCCGACTTGTTTTTGCGGGGTGGGTTCGATTTTTTGCCATCGTGTTTGGGCGGTTTCGCCATGGTTGCCAGGACACCTGCCATACTATGCAAAACGAGGCGTCAGCATACCACCGCGCAAATCGCGCCGGTGCTGCGTCGCAACAAGGCTGGTGCGGGTTTTGCCCGGTTTTTGTCCGGGTTTTGCCGGATAGGCGCCAGCCGAGTCAACGACCAGTGCGCCCGCCGAACATGGCGGCCTCCGACAACTGTTACGTCAGCGCGCGGCCCACAAGCCGGGCGCGGAACCGATTACGCTTTGCCATGAAAATTGCCATTCTCGACGACTATCAGGATGCCGTTCGCAAGCTCGACTGTTTTTCCCTGCTCGCCGGACACGACGTCAAAGTCTTCAATAACACTGTCAAGGGCGTCGGCCAGCTCAGCGCCCGTATCGGCGAAGCCGAGGTGCTGGTACTGATTCGCGAACGCACGGCAATCACCGCCCAGCTCATCGACAAACTGCCGCGTCTGCGCGTCATCAGTCAGACCGGACGCGCCGGCAATCACATCGACATCGACGCCTGCACCGCGCGCGGTGTGGCCGTGCTCGAAGGGGTCGGCTCCCCCACCGCCCCCGCCGAACTCACCTGGGCGCTGATCATGGCGGCCCAGCGCCGCATTCCCCAATATGTCTCCAGCCTCAAGCACGGTGCCTGGCAACAGTCGGGCCTGAAGTCGTCGAGCATGCCGCCGAACTTCGGTCTCGGTCAGGTGCTGCGCGGTCAGACGCTCGGCCTCTGGGGCTACGGCAAGATCGGCAAGCTGGTCGCGGGCTACGCCAAAGCCTTCGGCATGGAAGTGATGGTGTGGGGTCGTGAAGGCTCGCGCGCCGCGGCGGCGGCCGATGGTCTGCGCGTGGCAGACAGCAAGGAAGAACTCTTCACGCAAAGCGATGTGCTCTCGGTGCATCTGCGCCTGAACGACGAGACGCGTCACATCGTCAAACTCGAAGACCTTCAGCAGATGAAGCCGACGGCGCTCTTCGTGAACACGAGCCGCGCCGAACTGGTGGAAGAAAACGGGCTCATCACGGCGCTCAATCGCGGACGCCCGGGCATGGCGGCCATCGACGTCTTCGAGAGCGAGCCGATTCTGCAAGGCAACCCGCTGCTGCGTCTCGAGAACTGCGTCTGCACGCCGCACATCGGCTACGTCGAGCACGAAAGCTACGAGCTGTACTTCCGGGTGGCGTTCCAGAACATCGTCGACTTCCTGAACGGCGACCGCGCGCATGTCGCGAACCCGGCCGCGTTGCTGGGTTTCGGGCGTTAAGCGAACGGCAATCTGGCATCGGGTTCGGCAGATTCAGCAAGTCTGACGAACCCGGCAACGCCGTCGCGCAGCGCGGTGAACTGCCCCGTTACCCGCTACCCGCTACCAGCCCGCTATCCGCTCTACCACCCGATTCCCGTTACCCCAGCGTCTCCAGATGGCGCAGGAACGTCTCGCCATCCTTTCTGCCGAGGTCATACGCCGGCCCCATCATGTCGGGCCGCGTGTAATCCCAACTGGAGATCGGCACCGGCACTGACGGCTGCACGTACAGCCGGTCCTGCCCCGCGTGGTGTTGCGTGAAAATTTGCGGCCGCGGATAGCACCGCGTCACCAGCACCAACACCTGCCCCGGCGTCGCATCCAGTGCATCGACGGGCACGTTGTCCACCATGCCCCCATCGAGCACCGCCCGGCCGCCTCGCCGCAAGATCGGCGTGAACGGCGGCGTGCACGACGACTGCAACATCAGATCGGCCAGATCCGACGTCGTCGCACAATCCTGCGCCCGGACAAACTCGGGTCGAAACCCCAACTGCCTCGCAAGTGTCGGGTGCAACGTGCGCCGCACGTGTTTATCGATGTTGTATGCCACGAGCCCCGCCGCCGTCGCCGATCTCGGCCCGAGCCAACGCGGGATATGTGAAACCCCCACGCGAATCTCCGGCCCGGTGGCGAGCTTCTCCAACTGACCGTCGTAAATGTCGAGCAATGCCTGACGGTAAATCCGGTAATGCGGAAACACGCGCTCGCGCCGCAGCAGGTTGCCCCAATAGGCGTTCTTGCGATTGCCGGCGAGCGCTTGCCGGTAGTAATCCATCACCCAGTCCGACGCGCGCATGTGCAGCATGCAGGCCGTGGCCGCCCCAGCCGAAATACCGGCAATGACGCGCGGTCGCAACGGCACCTCGCGCGTCACCCGCTCCCAGAATCCCGCCTGCCACCAGCAGCGATTGCCGCCGCCGGCAAATACGATCTGATCGAACACCGTAGCCTCCCTGCTCCGTCAGTCCGCCGTGCCGTTAAGTCTGGCGCGTTCGCGCTCAGAGCAACGCATACGTCGTGGTCGCGTGCACCGCCATCTTTCCGGACGCGTCGAAAATCTCGATTTCGCCGAACACCAGATTCTTGCCCCGGCGCAGAATGCGCGCGATCACGCGCAGATCGCCCTCAGTGACGGGGCGCATGAACTGCGTGTTCAACGTGACCGTCGTCATCGGTTGAAAGCCGCCAAGCGCCGCCGACAACGCCACGACCATCGCCGTATCGGCCACCGCCATGAACACCTGACCGCAGATGACGCCGCCGCCATGTTTGAACGCCGCGTCGAACGGCAGACGCAATTCGCTTTGCTCGGCGCCCGTCGCTACGACCTGCAAATTCAGTTGCCGCACCCAGGGCGAGACGAGTTCTTCGAGCATCTTCTGCGCTTGCACCAGCTCCATCCTGATCATCCTTGTCGTTTGTGATTGTTGAGTTCGTGACGACGATGATAGCCCCATCCGGATAGACCCCGTGCCCCAAAACAAAAGCGCCACCCGGTGAGGGGTGGCGCAAGCGCCTTTTGATGGCGCTTCTCTCAATACCGCTTCAGTACTGCGCGTGCGTGTGGTTTTGGCGGACCCGTGAAACTTGGGCTGCTTGGCCGGGACGCAGTCCGTTATCCGTTCGTCTTGTCCTGACGGATGCGGTTGCTCTGATGATTTTCCTTGTGTTGAATGCCGGCTTGTTCGCCCGCGCTCACATGGCCGTTCTTGCCCGCATGGGCTTCAGCGGTATCGACATGCGCCTGACCGTGCTCAAGATTGCCGACCTGATGGTTGTTGAGCGTGCCTGCGGCCTGCCCCTGAGCGATGCGCTTCTGCTGATTCACATTGCGTTGCACGTCGGCCTGCATCCGCTCGGACGACTTGGAATTCGGGTTGGCCACGACGCCGTTGCTCTTCGCCTGCGCAATCTTGGCGCTTTCATGATTCTGCGCCGCAGCGATGCGGGCCTTCTGTGCGGCCGTGTCACCGGTGTGATCGGCGTGCGCTTGCATGCGATCGATCTTGGCTTCGCCCTTTTCGAGGCTCGACGCTTCCTTGGTGCTCAACTGGCCGCTCTTCAGGCCGTTCTCGATGCGTTGCTGCTGGTTGATGTCGCGCGAGGTTTCGGTCGCGGTGCTCTGGGCGAAGGCTTGCCCGGCGAACACACCACCGAGGGCAACGGTCACGGCGCTCAGGATAAGAGTTTTACGAACGTTCATGATGGATTCCTTATTTGCTTGCGCGGTGGGCCGCTGGCGCACCGCGTCGGCCTGATGCCGGTCGGGGCCCGGTACCGTCGGCGGGATTGCCGATCGTTTGCCGTGTCCTTAAGGCGAATAACGCGGCCCGGCGCCCGCCCGCCGACAGCCACCGTGTAACGGCGTCGCCGCAAAAGTAACAGGCTGTAATCCGCAGGCCGGAGGGAATTCTTGCCAAGTGCCTGAAAAGGTTGGGAGTCCCGCAGACAGCGCGGTAACGATTTGATACAGTGGTGCCGATTTGCAAGGCGCGCCAGCCTGTCCGGCGCGTCGACCGAACCCCGAACCCATCAGCCCCCGTTGCGCATATCCGCAAGAAAGGAAGGAGCCTTACCATGCAGAGCACCAAAGACGATCTTGGCAAACTGATCCTGCGTCTTACCCTCGGTATCCTGCTGCTGTTTCACGGCGTGAGCAAAGTGATCAACGGCGTCGGATTCATCGAAGGCATGATCACATCGCATGGCTTGCCGAGTTTTCTCGCCTACGGTGCCTATCTGGGCGAAGTTCTCGCACCGGTATTGTTGATTCTCGGCGTGCTGACCCGTCTGGGCGGCGTGCTGGTGGTGGGCAACATGCTCGTCGCTTTCTCGCTGGTGCACCTGAGCCAACTCGGCGAACTGTCGAAGACCGGCGGCTGGGCACTCGAACTGCAAGGCTTCTATCTGTTCATGGGCCTGTGCGTGATTCTCTTCGGCGCCGGCCGCTACAGCGTGTCGGGTGGCCGCGGCGCGTGGGATTGAGCACCACCTGAGCCAGTCTGAAAGTGGGGAACTGAAAGCGTCACACGCTGTCACGCGAACTTCACAACGGCCCGCCTCTGTCGAACACCAACGACGCAGGCGGGCCGAGTCGTTTCGGAATATTGCGAAAGCGGGCGCTGGTAACGTCGAGTAATACGGCCGTTGCACTTTGCAACTTGTTCAGCGGGGCGATGACTTACTCTGAAAATGCCAATTCCGGCAGTATCAACAGGAGTCAACACCATGCGCAAACTGAAGATCGCCGCTGCGTCGGCCGTCCTCGTCGCCACTTCGATGTTTGGCCTTGCCCATGCCGCCGACGCCACCGCGCCGGCCACGGGTCCGCAAGCCGCGATGCATCATATGCGCGGCGGTCACGGTCCGTGGGGGCTGGGCGACATCAAGAAGTTGCACGACCAACTGAAGCTCAACCCGCAACAGGAACAAGCCTGGCAGCAAGCGGTGGCCACGTCGAAGCAGAACCATGACGCGATGCGCCAGAACGGCCAGCAATTGCGTCAGTCGATGATGCAGGCGAAGGATCAGAAGATTCTCGATCTGGCCGGCATGCGCGCCGCCCGCGAGAAGGTATTCGATCAGAACCGTCAACTTCGCAGCCAGACCGAGGATGCCTGGCTGAATGTCTACAACGGTCTGGACGACGGTCAGAAGACCCTCGTGAGCAGCGCCATCAAGGCACGCTGGGCCAAGATGAAAGACTGGCACGACAAGGCCATGCAGCGCCGCCAGCAGATGCACAAGGGCGCCCCGGGTGCCCCGGCAGCGACGCCGCCGGCCGCTCAGTAAGCCCAGTAATAAGCCGAGTCATAACAAGCGCGAGGCCAGCGCAGCCGGACGCGACAGTCCGGCGCTTCGTGACACGCCCGGTCCATTGGGACCGGGCGTTTTTTTATGGTTCAGCGAACTGGCGCACTGGAGAACCCGTGGGCCGCGTGGCTCAGGTTTCGCTCCAGATCCGCAGCAGGTTGTGATAACAACCGATCAGCGTGCGGCGTGCGGTCTCATCCGCGTCTGAGGAATTGAGCCGCTGGATCGCGTTGTCCATATCGAAGAGCAGCGTGCGCTGCGTGTCGTCCTTCACCAGACTTTGCACCCAGAAGAAGCAGCCCACGCGCGAGCCGCGTGTGATCGCGTTCACGCGGTGCAGGCTGGTCGCCGGATAAAGCACCATATCGCCCGCCGGCAGCTTCACCTGATGCGCGCCGTACTGGTCTTCGATCACCAGCTCGCCACCCTCGTATTCGTCGGGGTTCGCGAGAAACAGCGTGGCCGACACATCGGTGCGAATGCGCATGCCGCTGCCCGGTTGCAGTCGAATCGCGCCGTCGACATGGTTGCCGAAGTGCATGCCTTCGCCGTAGCGATTGAACATCGGTGCATAGACCTTGTTCGGCAGCGCAGCGCTGATGAAAAGCGGATGGCGTTCGAGCGCCCCGAGAATCACGTCGCCCAACTCGCGCGCGATGGCCGAGCGTTCGTCGATCTGCTGATTCTGTTTGACGGGCGCGCCCTGATAGCCGGCCGTGGCCAGCCCGTCGACCCAGGCGTCTCCGGCGTTATCCAGTTTGGCGCGCACCCAGCGCACCTGATCGGGGCTGAGGACATTTGGCACATGCAGCAACATCGGCGGGCTTCCCTCGTGAAATAGCAAGGCGCGAGCGCGGCGACACCGCCGGCTCGCGCCTCGTATTGTCCGTCATTTTGGCCGGACCCGGCCAGCGTGGTGGCCGCCCGCTTGCGATGGATCAAGCCGTGACGGCGACCGGACCCGCGGGCGACGCCAGCCGCGTCAGAACCGGTACGTGCCCGTGAGCATGGCCGTGCGTCCGACGCCCGGCACCGCACGCCCGCCATCCGACGGAATCAACGCATCGAAGTAGTTCTTGTTGAACACGTTCAGCACGTTGAGGCGGATGTCGTACTTCGGCTGATGGTAGGCCACGGTCGCGTCCCAGCGCGTGTAGCCGCCCACCCGAATCAGGTTCGTGTTCGCCGCATAGCGCATCGACATGTAGTTCATGCCGCCACCCACTTCCCAATGCCCCAGCGTGTACGTCGACCACAACGTGACCGAGTGACGCGGCGTGTTGGCGAGCACGTTGCCCTGTGTGCCGTCATTCGCTTGCAGCACCTGCGAGTTCAGGAACATGTAGCCGCCCATCACCTGCCAGTTCGTGGTGATGTGGCCCGTCACGCCGACCTCGGCGCCGCGAATGCGCACCTTGCCGGCGTCGGAGTACTCGCCGGTCGTGCCGGTCTGCGTACGCGAGTTGTTCTGCGTGACCTGAAACAGCGCGGTGTTGATCGAGAGGTTGTCGTCGAACAGGTTCCACTTGCTGCCCACTTCGAACGACTGGTTCGTCTCGGGCGGCAGCGCCTGCGTGTTGTTCGTGACAGTGAGCTGTTCGAGCGACGGGTTGAACGACGTGCCGTACGAGAAGTAATACGACTGCGATTCGCTCGGCTGATAGATCAGGCCCGTGCGCACGCTCGTGTAGTTGACAGTCTGCGTGGCGTAACCCGGCGCGTTAAGCGTGTTCGAGAGTTGCGCCTTGTAGCGATCCCAGCGCAAGCCGCCGACGAGCTTCCACTGCTTGGTCAGCTCGATCGTGTCGTTCGCATAGAACGCCACCGACTCCGCGCTGCCCTGCGCGAGGTTGCCGGTGGTCTGCGTCACGTTCGGCAGGTTGGAGTAGTACGCCTGACTGTTCGCCGGAATCCAGCCCAGAAAGCCCGACGCCTGCCCAGCGCCCGTGCGCAGGTAGGTCTGGTTCTCGTAGGTATCGCGCCCGACTTCTGCCCCGGCGATCAGCGTGTGCTTGAACGGCCCCGTGTCGAACTTCTTCACGACATCGGTCTGGTTATAGAGCGACGTGTCGGTAATCTTGCGGTCGTGACTCTGCAACTGCACCCAGAGCTGATCGAGCGAGTACGACGGAATGCCCGCCGTCTGCCCTGTCGGCAGCGTGGTAAAGCCCCCCGAGCCATTGGGCACACCCACCGCGTGCGACGCAGTCTCCACGGCGTCGATCACATAGCGGCTGTACTGCGTCTGATTGGTGATCTTCAGGCTGTCGTCGACCTTGTGCTCGATCTTGGCCGAGAAGCTCATCACGTCCTGCACCGTGCGATCGGTCGTCAGGCCGTAGAACTGATTCTTCGAGATCGGCAGCGGGTGACCGTTGTAGCCCACGGTGCCGTAGTCGGGCATGTCGTGGTTATGCTCGATGAGCGCCGACAGGGTGATCTGCGTCGGCGTGCCGATACCGAGCTTGAGCGTGGGGGCAATGCCGAAGTCCTGATTGCTCATGACGTCGCGCGTGGTGTGGATGTCCTGCGCAAAGCCGTTGATACGGAACGCCGCCGTGTCCGAGAGCGGATGATTGAAGTCGAACGACGTGCGGTAGCGGTCGTTAGTGCCGATGGTGCCCGAGACTTCGTTGAGCGGCTTGAGGTTGGCCTGCTTGCTCACCTGATTGATGACGCCACCGGTCGAGCCCCGGCCGAAAAACATCGACGACGGGCCTTCGAGCACTTCAATGGAATCCAGATAGAACGTGTCGCGATAGTACTGACCGCGATCGCGGAAACCGTCGAGATAGATGTCGGTGCGCGCCGTGAAACCGCGCAGGTTGATGTTGTTGCCGATCTGGCCGCCCTCTGCGCCGCCGATGGTGATGGCCGGTGAATTGCGCAACGCGTCGGCAAACGAGGTTGCGCCCTGTGCCTGCATCACGGCCTTGTCGATGACCGTCACCGATTGCGGAATGTCGCGAATGGCCGTCGGCACCTTGCCGCCGACGGTCGAGACGTCGCGTTGGTATTCGTCACGAATCGACGTGCCGGACACCTCAGTCTGCGGCAGCGCCGCAGCAGGGGCATTGGCGGCGGGCGCAGCCGGTGAAGCGGAAGCATCCCCGGCGGTAGCCGGCGCGCTTGAAGACGCACTGGAAGCGGCACTTTGGGCCATCGCTGGCGTAGCGAAGGTGGTGGCGAGTGGCGTTGCGAAGAGGGCCATCATCGCGAGGGCCAGCGGCTTGCGTTGCATCATGATCGGTGTCGGTGTGCGTCGTCGTTGATTGCGCGCCAGTCCATGAGCCCGTGCACTCCTCTGTGCTCGTGGCCAGCGTCGAAATTTGCGCCGGAGAACGACTGCTGCACCCGATCTACGCGATCTCTGAAGCGCCGCCTGTCTCTCCCCGACTTGCGGCGCGAATATAAATAGGAATGATTTTCATTTCAAGCATCCGAAAGGATGGTAACTCTATGAAATTACGGGATTTTTTGTAATACGTCGTAATACGTTTGCACCAATATCGTGCGTACATTCGGTAAGACGATGAAAGCATGGCAAATGCTTTCTCGACACGCTGTCGGTAATGCCGCGCGTCCGAAGCGTGATGCAGGGGTTTTCCCTAGGGCCATAGACGCAACGGCTGCTGAATTCTTGAGCAAACCTGACAGTTTCGGGAGGGTTCCAAGGTGGGCTTTCGGTTTCACCTGTCGATATCGCCGCCGTTAGCACGAAATAACGGGGTGTTGACGGCAAGACAGTCCCGCCGCCCGATCCGGCGGACTCCGGCGAATATCGATATGCGCATCGCCTCGCTAAGCAAAGTCGAATAACTTGTTGGCGCGCTGTCGGTGCGACGCGTTACAAGTCGGGCAAGCGCAGCGCGCCGCCCGTGCCACGGTCCGGACCCGCTGCATTTCCCGCAGACCGCTACGTTCCGACCGATTTTTCCATGCCCCATTCACCCAAACTTGCCCGCCGACGCCACTTTCTCCAACGCACCGGAGGCACGCTGCTGGCCGGTGGCGCACTCTCCGCGATGGGCACGCTGGGCGCCGTCGCCGGCGCGCTGGGTTCGCTGACGCAAAGCGGCAACGCCCGCGCTGCCAACGCACCGCTTACGCTGCGCATCGGCTATCAGAAGTCGTCCACCCTCATCGTGCTTGCCAAGACCCGAGGCACGCTGGCGAAGGCGCTGGCGCCGCACAACGTCACCCTCACGTGGCACGAGTTCACCAGCGGCCTGCCGTTGCTTGAAGCGCTCAACGTCGGCAGCATCGACTTTTCGGCCGACGTAGCCGACACCGTGCCTGTCTTTGCGCAGGCCGCCGGGGCGCGTATTGCCTATGTGGCACGCGAGACGCCCTCGCCCGACGCCGAAGCCATTCTGGTGCCGCAAAACTCGCCGATTCGCTCGCTGGCCGATCTCAAAGGCAAACGGGTCGCGGTCACGAAGGGTGCAGGCGTGCATTACCTGTTGATCGCCGCGCTGCAAAGCGTCGGACTCCGATTCACTGACGTGCAGCCCGCCTATCTCACCCCAGCCGACGCGCGCGCCGCCTTCGCGAGCGGCAATGTCGACGCGTGGGTCACGTGGGACCCGTTCTTCGCCAGCGTCGAACAACAGGACAAGGTGCGCGTACTGAGCACCGCACGCGGGCTCGCCGGCTATCAGCGCTACTACCTCGCCACCCCCGCATTTGCGCGCGATCACGACGCCGTGCTGCGTGCGGTCTACCAGACCTTGCGCGAAACCGGTCAGTGGGTGCGCACCAACCCTCGCGAAGCGGCAGCGCAACTGGCGCCGGTGTGGGGGCTGGATGCTGCCATTGTCGAAGCGGCAAACCGCCGGCGCAGCTATGACGTGCAGCCGGTCGTGCGCGACGCGATTGCCGAGCAGCAACGCATTGCCGACGTCTTCACGCAAGCCGGGCTGCTGCCCAAGCGTATCGACGCCGCCGACGCCACTATCTGGCAAGCGCCCGCCTGATACTGACGCGTCACGAAACGGCGACGCGCCCGACGTCACCAGTCCTCACCGGGCGCCCTGTTGCGCCAGGCGCACCGGGGGCCGCCAACTGTTGCAAAAACCACGCGCATGGCAGGCCGGTTCCGACAATAACGCACGGATTTTTCGGGTATTACCGACGAGATTCATACACCTGTTTATACTTGGGCCTGCAATACGAGAACAAAGACGGCCGGAGCCCCCCCGGAACGGCCCTTGGCGTTGTGCCAGACTCGCCATTCGCCCAGCCCGCTCACGCCGGCCCCGGGGTACCCGGGAACGCCACGTGACGTGACTGTGCGAAGGCCAGGCACGACGACATCATGAAATTCGCGACGTCGGTACTCGCCCCCGGGCGAGCGCCGGCGTTGCCTATTTGCCGTCCAGGGACAATGCAAGCCACCAGATCGCTCTACCTGCTCGGACCGATGCGGGTCGAACAAGGCAAACAGTCGTGCGCCGTGAAGTACACGAAGGCACGCGGCATGCTCGCCTATCTCGCCCTGCAACCGGGCTTCCATACCCGCGGCGCGCTGGCCGACCTGTTCTGGCCCGACGAAGACGGCCAGGGCGGACGCGACAAGCTCAAGCGCATGCTCTTCCATCTGCGCGACACCCTCGGCGACGAACTCTTCGAGTCGGACCGCCAGGTCGTGCGCCTGCGCCCCGAGACCGGCCTGTGGATCGACGCGCACGTTTTCGCGAGCATGATCACGCAGGCCAGCCGCACGCTTGATGGCGTGACCGGCCTCGATCTTGCCGCCCATCTGCAACAGCTCGCCGATGCCGTCGCGCTCTACCAAGGTCCGTTCCTGCATGGCCTGTCCGTGCGCGACACCCCCGACCTCGAGCAATGGATCGAGTTGCAGCGCGACGAATACCAGCGCCGCCGGGTCTTCGGCGAACGCCTGCTGGCCGACGGTTACGCCCGCCTGGGCGACCTCGACCAAGCCCTCGCCCATGCGCGTCAGCTCGTCTCGCTCGCGCCCTTCGATGAATCCGGCTGGCAGTGCCTGCTCGCACTGCTGTTGCGTGCGGGACGCCGCGACGAGGCGGAAAACGAATATCGCCGCCTGTGCGACATCCTGCGTGACGAGCTCGGCGAATTGCCGGGCGAGGCCCTCACCCAGTTGCTCGAAACGCCGCCCGCGCGCATGGAACAGCGCGCCACCGGCCCCGAGCGGCGGCAGGTGACGGTCGTCGCCGTCGAACTCGCCCCCAACGGCATCGACGACCCCGACCAGCTCGTCGGCGTGATGCGCCCGCCGCTGGTGAAGTGCGAAACGATCCTGCGTCAGTCATGGGGTTACACGCTGCGCACACCCACGGGCGGCCTGCTCGGCTACTTCGGCTATCCGACGGCGCTCGAAGGCGCCGGCCGCCATGCCGTGGAAGCGGCCATGCGCTGCGCGCAAGCCACCACCGCCCGCGTCAGCATCGGTGTGGGCGTTCACACCGGCATTGTCATCAGCTCGGCAGCAGACGACAGCCCCGACACCGGCGGACGTGTCTCGCGCTCTGCCGTGCAACTGGCCGATATGGCGCAGGCTGGCGAAGTGCTGATGTGCGATGCGACGCAGCGTCTGATCGGCGTCGCGCTGGCCAGTACGCCGCACGGCAGCGTGCGCGAGCGCCATGCCAATCGCGACATTCCGGTTTTTCGCGTCAATCCCGACCCCACGCCCGAGCGCCGCTCGCGCCGTCGCGCGGCCATGCTCTTCGGGCGCGATTCGGCGCTGGCCGAACTCGGTGCCGCCCACGCCAGCGGGCGGGATGCGAGCACCGGCCATGGTGTCGTCGCCCTCGTGATCGGCGAGGCGGGCATCGGCAAATCAGCTCTCACCCGTCATTTCGTCGACACTGGCGGCTTGCGCGTGATCGATCTCGCCTGTGCGCAAGACGGCGCCGGTACGCCGTTCCATCCCATCGTGCGCTGGCTGCGTGCGCAGCCGGTCGCCGAAGCCTCGCAATTGCCGCAACCGGCGCTGCTCGCCTATCGGCGTTTGCGCCACCTGTTCGAGACGCCCGCCGACATCGCGGCACCGCACGCGTGGAAGCAGGCCGTGCTCGACGAAGCGCCGCGACTGCTCGCAGCGCTGCTGCCCGATGGCGGCGTGCTGCTGCTCGACGACGCACACTGGGCCGACCCATCGACGCAGGAACTGCTCGCGCTGATGGCCGAGAGCCCGCCTGCGGGTCGTCTGTTGATGGTCTGCGCACGCCCTGAATTCGAAGTGCCGTGGCGGCACACCGTCGCGTTGCGGCGGATCGATCTTGCGCCGCTCGACGCGGGCGCGGCGGCGTCCATCGTGCGGGCAGCAACGCCCCGCGTCGCCCTGCCGGCAGCCCTGCGCGAACGCATCGTGCATTTGGCCGAAGGTGTGCCTCTGTTCCTGCAAGAACTCGCCCGCGCGACCGCTGCCCAGCAGGGTGGCCGTAACGCCGGCGGCATGCCCATGCCGGCGAGCCTGCAAGAGTTGATGATGGCGCGCATCGATGCGGCTGGCAGTGCGAAGCCGGTGGCGCATTTCGCTTCGTGCTTCGGTCAGGAATTCCACGCCGATCTGCTCGCGTCGGCGAGCGGGCGCACGATGCCCCTCGTCGAACGCGCACTCGACACGCTCGTCGCCTGTGCACTCGTGCAGCGACAGGAAAGCGGACGCTATGTGTTCCGTCATGCGTTGCTGCACAAGGCCGCCTACGACGCTCAGCCTCAGGAACGCCGTCAGGACGCGCATCGCCGGATTGCACTCGCCATGCGCGAGCACGACCCGGCCATCGTCCAGACCGAACCCGAAGTGCTCGCGTGGCATTTCCGTCAGGCCGACGAACCCGACGCCGCCATCGAGCATTACCGGCTGGCGGGGGGTTATGCCACCGGACGTCAGGCATTTCGCGAAGCCTGCGCGCATTACCAGAGCGCGCTCGACGTGCTGCGTCAAACGGGCCCTAGTACGCAAACCGCACCGCATGAATTGCAACTGCGCATGGCGCTCGGCGTGCCGCTCGTCTCGCTGCACGGCTACGGTTCGGAACCCGCGCGGCACAACTTCGAAACGGCGCTCGGGCTTGCCCAGCCGATGGGCGACGACGTCGCGTTGTTCCCCGTCTACTGGGGACTGTGGCTCGGCTCCAGCTCGTGGAGCGACTTTGACCGCAGCGTCGATCTGGCCCGCAAGCTCATCCTGATCGCCGAACAGGCCGGCGACGCGCCGCTGCTCGCGCACGCTTACTACGCGCTCGGCAACAGCCTGTGCTGTCAGGGCGACTTTGGCGGCGCGGTGACCGCGCTCGAAACCGGTATTGCGCATTACCGTCCTGAGACGGCAGACACCGGCCTTGGCGAAGACGCCAAGATCACCGGGCTGTCGTTCCTGTCGTGGGCTTACTGGTTCACGGGACGGCACGACGCCTCGCTCGCCGCCAGCGAAGAAGCGCTGGCGATGGGCCGTCAGCAAGGCCGCCGCTACTCGTTCTCGTTCGCGCTGGTGTTCGCCGCCTTGCTGCGCCGCTTGCGGCGTGAAGTCGCGTCGGCCGAAGCGCTGGCCAGCGAAGCCACAGAAGTATCGGAAGAGACTGGCGTGGCACTTTGGGCACTGGCGGGTCAGACGATTCGCGGCTGGGCACTCGCCTCGCGCGGCGACGCAGCCGGGTTGGAGCGCATCACCGATAGCGTCGGGCGCCTGAGCGAAATCATGGGCGGCGTGGAAGGCATCTTCTTCGGCTTGCTGGTGGAAGCCTGCGCGGGGACCGGCGACATTGCACTGGGCCTGCATGCGGCAGAACGCGGTGCGCACGTGTCGGCACGTCGCAACGACGGCCACTGGCAGGCGGAATTTCTGCGGCAGAAGGGTGACTTCCTGCGCGCGGGACATCATCCGGAAGACGCCGTACGGCCGTGGCTCGAACATGCGTTGCAGATTGCCCGCGCACAGGCCTCACCGATGCTGACGTTGCGTGCGGCAGTCAGTCTGCTGCGCGTGGGGGGGGGCGATGCCCCGGGAGATGCCGACTGTGCCGTGCTGCTGCGCGAAGCGCTCGATGGCCTGCAAGGCGGAGAAAGCCTGACCGACGTGCAGGAAGCCCGCGCCATGCTCGCCGATGTGACGGCGAAGTTGCCCGATCGGCGCACGGCCCGCTGCGGTAGCTGATGCGGAAATCGATTCGGCAGCCGGTGCCTATGACGCGCCTTCGCGAGCCCTTGCTGCAAGCCGAATAGCGGCTATCAGGCACCTCGTATGTCCGTGCCGGGGGCGGCGGCTATATTGATGCCACCGGTGCCCCCAAGCCCGTACACCGAATCCGACATGCCCATCGAACCCTTGCGTGCGTCGGCGTCCAACACGCCGGCTGCCGCCTCTGACACGTCTCGTCTGACCACGCCCGGTGCGCCGCTCACGCTGGTGAGTCCGCCACCGGCCATCACGTCGCTCGTCTCGCACGAAGTCGTGGTGTCCGGTTGCGTGAATCGCCGCCACTCGTTCGACCTCGCTTCGCTCATGCGGCTGCCGACCCAACTCACGGGGCCGCTCGATGTCGTGTGTCTGTCCGGGCGGAAAGTGCGCAGCGCGAGCGAATACAAAGGCGTGCGGCTTACGGCACTGCTTGACGTGGCGCGCCTGCGCTTGCCCCAAGCGCGCGACTTCACCCGTGCTTATGTGCTGGCAGAGGGTGCCGATGGCTATACGGTCATGTTCTCGTGGCACGAGTTGTACAACACGCCGGTCGGCGTAGGTGCACTCGTGGTGTATGAGCGTGACGGCCGGCCGCTCGGGGAAGATGAAGGCGGCATCGGCCTGATTTCAACGTGTGATTTGCGCGTGGCATTACGACAAGTGCGCGCCCTCACACGACTCACCGTGCATCTGGCCGAGTCCGGCGCCGGCACGCGCTGACGCGGCGCGACTTATCAACCCTTCTTGCGCGGCGTCGCCCGGGTCGTCGCCACGGGCTTGGCCGGGGCTTTCTTCGCTACGGCCTTCACACGCGCCTTCACACCGGCCTTCGTCGCCACTTTTGCCGCCACCTTCGCCGCCGTCTTGCGAGGCGCACGCGCCGTCTTCACCGGTACCGACGCCGCGGCCCCACTCTGCGAGCGAACGCGTTGCTGCATGTCGGCAATATCCGAATCGAGGATCAACCGCCCGCGCAGCTTGCCGTTCATGCGCTTGATGTAAGTGCGCGCCTCCTGCATATGAAACTGCATGAGTGAACGCACGCGCTCCACATCGCCTGCCCGTGCGGCGTCCGTGATCTGTCGATGGATGTTGACGTTGGCCGTGCCGAACTTCTCGTGTTCCTTGCGCGGCGTTTCGTTGCCGAACACGATCAACTGGCGAATCATCTCGTTGACGAGTTCGCACGTAAATCGCAGGAAGCTATTCGGATTCGCCGCCGCGAGAATATCGTGAAAGTCGACGTCGGCCTGACGCTGGCGCAGCAGTTCGCTTCTATCGTGCGATGCCGGGCTGCAACATGACATGTTGTTCTCCAGCGCCGCGAAATCGTCCTCGGTGAGATGCGGCACCGCACCGGCCGCCAACTCCGGTTCAAGCAACTGACGCACGGTGTAGATGTCGTCGATGCTCACTTCCTTGAAGAACAGATAGTTCTGCATCAACTGGAAGGTGCGCTCCAGCGGCACTTCCACCACCATGCCGCCGCCCGACGGTCCCGTGCTCACCTTGATGAGCCCTTGCACCTCAAGCGACTTGAGGGCTTCGCGGATGGTGCTCTTCGACACCGCGAACATCTGCTGCAACTCGATCTCGCGCGGCAACCGGTCGCCGGGCAACAGGTTGCCTTCGGTGATCAGGCGCTTGATGGCCTCGGCGACGAGATCGCCGCGTTTCTGCTGTTTGATTTCCAACGGTTCTCGCATCGTTTGCGGATCCAATGCCATGTGGCGCCTCGTTAGGATCTTGTTCACCCGTCAGACCGGCACGCCGGTAAATCCGGAGACTCCGGTGCCTCCGATCTCGAATTTTTTCCCGATTGACACCGAAAAGCATTATACCTACGATCAAATTCATCCTATTTATCATGATAAATATGACGGATAGGAATTAGGGGGAACAGACCCTAGGCCCCGGACGTCGCACATTGTCGTTGCCAGGTTGCTTCCTGACCCGAGCGTGACGCGCTGCACGTTTGCACCCCATGAACGATTGCTCCCCTTCATTGGAGACCATCTTGAATCGTCGTGAACTGTTGAAGCTCGCCGCCGCTGCGTCTTTGCCTGGCTCCCTACTTACCGCCCGCGACGCGTTCGCACAGGCCTCCGGCGCCATTCAACTGGCCTGTCCGGTGCCGATGTCGGGCCCGTTCGCCGCCAACGGCAAGTTTGCCGATCTCGGCATGAAGCTCATCGTCGAGCAGTACGGCAAAGTGCTGGGCCGTCCGCTCGCCTACACCACACTGGATACCGAAGGCAAACCCGCCACGGCCATTCGCCGCGTGCAGGAAATCGCCCAGCAAAAGGGCGCGCGCTTCTTCGCGGGCGGCATCCTGTCGTCCGAGGCGCTGGCGATGGGCAAGGAAGCCGAGAAGGCCGGCGGCATCTTCATCACCACGGCCGGTGCGGACGAAATTACCGGCAAGGATTGCAACAGCGCAACCTTCCGCTGGTCGGTGCCCACGTTCGGTGCCATCGAACAAACGGTGCGCCCGCTGATCGACGCGCACCCGAAAGCGAAGCGCTGGTACACCATCACGCCGCAATACGTGTTCGGCGACGGCCTGCTCACGGCCGCGAAGAACATCTTCAAAGAGAAGGGCATCGAGCACGTGGGCAACAGCTACCACTCGCTCACCGAGAAGGAATTCTCGGGCTACCTCACCAACGCCGTCGCGGCCAAGCCCGACGTGCTGCTGATTCTGAACTTCGGCTCGCAGTCGTCCGATACGCTGCGTCAGGCCGTGAGCTTCGGCATGAAGAACAACTGCACGATCCTGATGGCGTGGGCCTCGGGTCTGGAGCAGTTCGAGACGCTCGGTGCCGATCTGTGCGACGGCGTGTACTTCGGCGCGCAGTACTGGCACGCCGTGGCCTCGCCGCTCAATCTCGACCTCGTCAAGCGCACGCAAGACCGCTTCAAGCAGAACCCGAACTACAGCCTTGCCGGCTCGTACATCTGCACCAAGCTCATGCTCGATGCGATGGTCAAAGCAGGCAGCGCCGATCCGAAGGCCGTCATCGCGGCGATGGAAGGCATGAAGTACGACGGTCTCACGGGTCCGGAAGAAATCCGCAAGGGCGACCATCAGGTACTCAAGAACTACTACCTGCTCAAGGGCAAGGCCAAGTCGAAGATGAAGAATCCCGACGACTATGCCGACATCGTGAGCGCAGGTAAATCGTTCCTGCCGCTCGACAAGACCGAGTGCAAGATGGCCTGATTGGCGCAGCCGTGCGTTATTGGCACACCCAATGCACTCGGCTGTCGTCGTTCGCGGGGACGCCTATTCATCGTCCCCGCATCTGTCGTCCGCGCGGCGCGTAACACGACTTACGCCCGCGTGCGGCGGCCCACGTCCACTCAAGCTCTTCGGGACGCGCATGAACGTTTATTTGCTGCAAGTCATCAACGGCGTCGGCATCGGCATGCTGTACTTCCTGCTCGCCGTCGGCTTATCGATCATCTTCGGCCTGTTGCGCTTCGTGAACTTCGCGCACGGCGCCTTCTATCTGCTCGGCGCGTACTTCTGCTTTCAGGCGATGCAATGGGGCCTGTCGTTCTGGCTCGCGCTCATCGTGTGCCCGATCGTCGTGGCCGTCGTCGCATGGATTGCCGAGAAGGTTCTGCTCTCGCATATCTACGACAAGGCGCATGAGTTCCACATTCTCGTGACCGTCGGCCTTGCCCTCGTCGTGCAGGAACTGGTCATCATCGTGTGGGGGCCGCTTGGCGACAACGTGCCGGTGCCGCAGGCACTCGATGGCGTCGTGATGTGGGGCACCTTCATCTATCCGAAGTACCGCCTCTTTCTGATCGGCTTCACTGCGGTCTTCGCCGCCATTCTCTGGTGGTTGCTCGAAGGCACCCGGCTGGGCAGCGCGGTGCGCGCAGGCAGCGAGTCGTCGGAGATGGTGTCGTTGCTCGGCATCAACGTGTTCCGTGTGTTCAGTCTCGCGTTCGCACTGGGGGCAGGCACCGCAGCGCTCGCCGGTGTGCTCGCAGCGCCCGTGCGCGGCGTCGAACCGTTCATGGGCATCGAGGCGCTGGGCATCGCGTTCGTCGTGGTGGTGATCGGCGGCATGGGCAGCTTTGCCGGTGCGCTGGTCGGGGGGCTGGTGATCGGCATCGTGCAGAGCCTGATGAGCACGATCTGGCCGGAAGGTGCCCGCCTGATGATCTATGTGGCGATGGCGGCGGTGCTGCTCATGCGCCCGCACGGTCTGCTCGGGAGAGGATGATGTTCGTACGCTACCGTTTTTGGCTGCTGGCTGCGGCCGTCACGCTGATCCTGCCCGCGACACTCTCGTCGGGCACGCTCGCCACCGAAGTCCTCGTCTATGCCCTCGCCGTGCTCGGCTGCAACCTTTTGCTCGGCTACACCGGGTTGCTGTCATTCGGGCAAGGTATCTTCTTTGGCCTTGGCAGCTACACGCTTGGCATTCTGCTCACGCGCACTGCATTGCCTATGCCGCTGGCGATCGTCGTCGCCATCGTGCTGGGTGCGTTGATTGCCGCTGTCGTCGGCAGTTTTGCGATCCGGCAGAAGGGCACGTACTTCGTGATGCTCACGCTGGCGTGTGCGCAGATGTTCTACTTCGTCGCCTACACCGCCACCGACTGGACCGGCGGTGACAACGGCCTGCTCGACATCCCGCGCAAATCACTCGCCATCGGCGGCCAGACGCTGATCCCGCTCACCACGCCGTGGCAGTACTACACCTTCGTGGCGGTGATCTTCCTGATCGTGTTCGCGGTGCTGTTGCGCGTGGCCGACTCGGTGTTCGGGCGCACGTTGCTCGCCATTCGCGACAACGAAACGCGGGCGGCCGCCATCGGCTATCACGTGAAGACGTTCAAGCTCGTGGCGTTCGCGATCTCGGGCGCGGTCACCGCGCTGGCCGGCGCACTGCATGCGCTGATGACGGGCATCGCACCGCTGTCGAACATCGAGTACCACACGAGCGAAATGATTCTCGTGATGACGGTCATCGGCGGCACGGGCAACCTGTTCGCGTCGGTGCTCGGTGCGGCGTTCTACGTGCTGGCATCCGACTGGCTCTCGACGCTGTGGCCGCGCTGGCTGCTGTTGCTCGGCCTGCTGCTCATCGCCGTGAGCCTGTTCATGCACAAGGGGCTCTGGGGCGTGGCCGAGTCGTTGTGGTACCGGCTTGGCGGCAAACGGCCCGACGCCGACGCGCGCAGCAAACTGGACACGCAGGGAGACCCGACATGAGCGACGTTCTCATCGAAGCCGCCGGCATCGTCAAGCGCTACGGCAAGTTCACGGCCCTGCATGGCGTCGATCTGCGCGTCGCGCCGCGCACGGTGCACTCCGTGATCGGCCCGAACGGCGCGGGCAAGACCACGCTGTTTCACATGCTCACGGGCACCGTGCCGGTCTCCGGCGGGCGCATCCTGTTCGACGGTCACGACGTGACGACCGAAGCCGACTACCGTCGCGTCCAACGCGGCATCGCGCGTTCGTTTCAGGTCACGGCGCTGTTCCAGAATCTGTCGGTGCGCGAAAACCTTCGCCTCGCGGCGCTTGGCGTCACACCGCGTCGTGCGCTGTCGTGCTGGAGCAAAGCAGAAGGTGCCCGCGCCTGCGCATCCGTGGTCGACGACGTGCTCACGCGGCTCGCCCTCACACGTCACGCCAACACGGCGGCGGGTTCGCTCTCGCACGGTCAGCAGCGCCGGCTTGAAGTCGGCATGGCGCTCGCGGCGCGCCCCAAGGCGATCTTTCTCGATGAGCCCACCTCAGGCATGGGCATCGACGATCTCGACGACATGAAGCAACTCATTCGCGGCCTGCGCGACGATCACACGGTTGTGCTCATCGAGCACAACATGAACATCGTGATGGACATCTCCGACACGATCACCGTGATGCAGCAAGGCCGCGTGCTGGTCGAAGGCAAGCCCGATGCCATTCGCGCCGACGAGCGCGTGCGCGCGGCGTATCTCGGCAACATGATCACCGGAGGCCGCGCATGATTCTCGACGTCGCAGGCGTTCATAGCTACTACGGCAAGAGCCACATTCTGCAAGGCGTGTCGCTGACGGTCGGAGACGGCGAACTCGTCACCCTGCTCGGGCGCAACGGCGCAGGCAAGTCGACCACGCTCAAGACCATCGCGGGTGTCGTTACCCCGAAAGCGGGCAGCATTTCGTTCCTCGGCAAACCGGTCGCGGGTCAGCCCGCTCACCGCATTGCGGCGCGCGGCGTGTGCTTCGTGCCCGAGCATCGCGGCATCTTCAAGCTGCTCACGGTCGAAGAGAATCTCAAGCTCGGCGCGCGTCGCGATTCCCCGTGGCAGCTCGCCGATATCTACCGCATCTTTCCGCGCTTGCAGGAACGTCGCAAAAACGGCGGCGCGCAGCTCTCCGGCGGCGAGCAGCAGATGCTCGCCATCGGCCGCGCGCTGATGAATCACCCGCGACTGCTCATGCTCGATGAACCGGTGGAAGGTCTCGCACCGGTGATCGTCGAAGAGATCGTGGCGCAGTTGAAACTCATCAAACAGGCCGGCGTCGCGATCCTGCTGGTCGAACAGAATCTGGAAGTCTGCACGCAGCTCGCCGACCGGCATTACATCGTCGAGCAGGGCGTGATCGTCTACGGTGCCGATAACGCCGCGTTTCTCGCCGACGAGGTGGTCAAAGACCGTTATCTCGGCGTGGGCGTGGCCTGACGCCGCCGCCTGTCAAGAACCCGGCGCGCGACGCTACGCCGCTCAGCGCGCGCGCCATTGTTGCCAATGCGTCCGACCGTCCCTCGGCGGGGCGGACGCCCCCTAAGGACTGGTGAAACATGGAACGTCTCGACCCAACCGCTGCCGCAGCGCGCATCGACGGCGCGCGCCTGTGGGACAGCCTCATGCAACTCGCGCAGATCGGCGCGACCGCCAAGGGCGGCGTGTGCCGGCTGGCGCTGACCGATCTCGACCGGCAGGGCCGCGATCTCTTCGTGAAGTGGGCGACGGAGATCGGCTGCACCGTGCGTGTCGATGCCATCGGCAATATCTTTGCGCGCCGCGCCGGGCGCAACAACCACTTGCCGCCTGTCATGACCGGCAGCCATATCGACACGCAGCCGACCGGCGGCAAGTTCGACGGCAACTATGGCGTGCTCGCCGGGCTTGAGGTGCTGCGCACGCTCAACGATCGCGGCATCGACACCGACGCGCCGCTCGAAGTCGCCGTCTGGACCAACGAGGAAGGCTCGCGCTTCGTGCCGGTGATGATGGGCTCCGGCGTCTACGCGGGGGCATTCACGCTCGATCACGCACTGGTGCAGAAGGATCACGACGGCATCAGCGTGGCCGATGCGCTCGCCAACATCGGTTATGCCGGATCGGAATCGCCCGTCGGAAAACCCGGTGCCGTCGGCGCGTACTTCGAGGCGCATATCGAACAGGGTCCGGTGCTGGAGGCCAACCACAAGACCATCGGCGTCGTGCAAGGCGCCCTCGGGCAGCGTTGGTACGACGTGGTCGTCACCGGCATGGAAGCGCACGCTGGCCCCACACCCATGGAACTGCGTCGCGATGCGTTGCTGAGTGCGGCGCAACTGATTCAGGCCGTCAATCGCATCGCGTGTGAGCATGCGCCGCATTCGCGCGGCACCGTGGGCTGGGTCGATAACTATCCAAACTCCCGCAACGTCATTCCCGGGCGTGTGAAGTTATCCGTCGATCTGCGTGCCGCCGACGACGCCACGCTCGATGTGCTCGATGCCAAGCTGCGCGCCGAATGCGCCGCGCTCGCGGCCAACGGCATCGAGGTATCGGTCGAGCAAGTGGTGTACTTTCCGCCGCAACCCTTTGCACCAGAGCTCGTCGAGGCCATTCGCAGCGGTGCACAAGCGCTCGGACTGTCGTCGATGGATGCGATCAGCGGGGCGGGGCACGACGCCGTGTATCTCGCGCGCGTGGCGCCCACGGCGATGATCTTCGTCCCGTGCAAGGACGGCATCAGCCACAACGAAATCGAAGATGCCGATCCGGCGCATCTGGAAGCCGGTTGCAACGTGCTGCTTCAGGCCATGCTGCAACGCGCGGGAGGTGTCGCATGAAAGTGATGATCGCCCGCATGAATCACGAGACCAACACGTTCTCGCCGGTACCAACGCCGATGGACGCGTTCGGCAATCACGGGCCGACTTACGGCGACGACGCCTATCGCGACAACAAGGGCATGCGCACCGCCATGGCCGCGTTCATCGATCTGGCCGAGGCGGCGGGCGCCGAGATGGTGACGCCAGTGTCTGCCGGTGCGAATCCGAGCGGCCCGGTGGCGGCGGCGGCGTACGACGAACTGTGCCGTCGCATCGTTGCGGCAGCAACAGGCGTCGACGCCATCCTGCTCGATCTGCACGGCGCGATGGTGGCCGAGAACAGCGACGACGGGGAGGGTGATCTGCTCGAACGCGTTCGCGCTGCCGCACCGGACACGCCGATTGCCGTGGCACTGGATCTGCACGCCAACGTCACGGCGAAGATCGTGACGAACGCCGACATCGTCGTGGGTTTCAAAACCTATCCGCACGTCGACATGTATGAAACCGGCGAACATGCCGGACGGCTGCTGTTCGACCTGCTGGCCGGCAAGCGCCGCCCGCGCGTGGTGTGGCAACAGCCGCCGTTGATGGTGCACTCGCTGCGCAGCACGAGCCATGGCGGCGCAATGAAGCGCGCGCTGGATGCCGCGCGCCGTGCCGAAGCCGAGGAGGGTATTCCGGCAGTGTCGGTCTTCTCGGGCTTCTCGCTGGCCGACATTCCGGCGCCTTGCATCAGCGTGGTGGTCACGGCCGACGAGCGCGACGACGGCGTCGCACGCGCACAAGCGGTGGCCGATCGCATCGCGCGGCAAGCATGGGACGAGCGCGACGGTTTTGTCTACGACAGCGCGCCGCTCGCCGAATCGATTGCCGAAGCGAAGCGACTCGCGCAAGGCGCCGACAAACCCGTGCTGCTGCTCGATCACAGCGACAACTGCATGTCCGGCGGCACGTGCGACACGATGGACGTGCTGGAGGCCGCTTTGGCGGGTGGACTTACCGGCATTGGGGTGGGGCCGCTGTGCGACCCGGAGGCGGTCGCTACGCTCATCGCCGCAGGCGAGGGCGCGGAAGTGACGCTCGCCCTCGGCAACAAGCGGGCGATGCCGCAGTTGGGCATCACCAAGACGCCGCCGGTACTCACCGGCATCGTGCGCAAGGTGAGCGACGGCGAGTATGTGGTGAGCGGGCCAACTTACACCGGGCAGCGTTGCTACATGGGCCGCACGGTGTTGTTCGATATCGGCACGGCACGCATCGTGGTCACCGAGCGCACGCACGAACCGTGGGACCACGGTGTCTTCACGTGCGTGGGGCTCGATCCGCGCAGCGAGCGCTTTTTGCTGCTCAAGTCGCGCATGTACTGCCGCCCGGTGTTCGTGCCGATCTCGGCGGGGCTGGTGGAATGCGACAGCAACGGTGTGACGAGTTCGAACTACGCCCTGTTCCCGTTCTCTCGCGTGAATCGCCCGGTGTATCCGCTGGATCGGGACGTCACGTTCAAGACGCCGTAACGAGCGAGCGTCGCTGCGACTTGCGTCAGCGACGCATGGCTTCGAACGGTGCCGTCACGATCGGCGGCACCTGCCGGACGAGGTTCACGAGCCACAAGAATGCACTATCGAATGCGTCGTATCCGGCGGCGATACGGCGTGCTTCGATCTGGGCCTCGACGACCGTCGGTTTTCCGTGTTCGTGATTGACGTGATCCACAGCCACTGCACGGGTGGCAACGAGATGCGGCGGGTAGCCGTCCGTCGCCGCCCAGTCCTCCAGACCGGACACGTTATTGGCCTTGGCATGGATCATGACCGCCACATTGCTTTGCCGGGAGAGCTCGGCGACCAGATATTCCTCTTGGTTCATCGCGATCAGGCCGCTGAGTAATGCCCGCCCCTCATTCACATACTGTTGCGTCGGCACCTGCCTGAAGGCCAATGATCGCAGTTTGCCGATGTTGTAATACAGCGCCTGCATCGTGCCCGGCTCGAAGCCACGCTCGGTGAGCAGTAGTGACGGCAAGCGGTAAGCCATCAGCCGCTGGATGGACGCCGGCGATATGCCGTCCTCCGGCGCCTGATCGACCAATCTGCCAAGCAATGCCCGGTTGGACAGCGGTCCGTCGCCGTGCGCATTCGCAGCGCTCATCTCATAGATCAGATTGGTGAGGGTCTTGTTGACCAGCGGGTGATCGTAGATGCTGCGGCGCGTGCGCGCCCCGAGGTTCGCGTTCACCTGGGACACATCACCAACCTCGAGACCATGCAACGCCGCAGTCTCTGCCGCTGCGGCTCGGGCGGCGTCTGCCCGCAGCGGCATCGCGTCCGCCGACCGAAGATCGGCGGACAGCGACTGTGCCAGCCGTCCGTCCAACGCTGGGGATCGGTCGTGGGCACGCTGACCGCCCACGGGCGCCAACGATGCGGCCGTGGCTGGAGACGCCGCGAAGGCAAGCGGCGTAACTGTTGCAAGCGGGGTGGCCAGCGGGGAAAAAACCGACGGCGAGAGGGCGGCTGAAGGGATGACCGGCATGGAAAGCGCTCCTGAAATGGCGCGCCGAACCCCTCGGCGCACCGTGCCCGGATCGTCCTCCGCCACGCGCCCGCCCACTATCGAAGACTGTCACCGGCTTGTCCCCGATCGAACGCACGGTGTGCATTCCCAATGCCCGGCACCGTCGTGTCATGACGCGGCTCGCGTCGCCTCCCGCAAAAAAACAAAAGGCGACGACGGTCTCCCGTCGTCGCCTCTGCGCAGCGATACCGCTAGCGCCGAACGATTACTCGTCGAGCACCTTGTTGCCGGTTTCTTCAAACATCGACACGGCGATGAGCGAGATCAGCACGCAGGCGATCATGTACCACGCCGGTGCCATCTTGTTGCCGGTCACGCGAATCAGCCAGCCCGCGACCAGCTGTGCGGTACCGCCGAAGAGCGACACGGCAATAGCGTAAGCACTCGACATGTACCCCGCACGCAGATGCTTCGGGAAGTTCTCCGGCATCAGCGCATAGGCCGGTGCCGAACCCATCGTGTAGCAGAACATCAGCACGACCAGCGCCGCCAGCACCACCGGCAGCGACGGGAAGTGCGTCATGACCCAGAACGCCGGGTAGAGCAGCACGATCAGCAACACACGGCCGGTGATCGTGAGCGGCTTGCGGCGGCCCATCTTGTCCGACCATGCGCCGTAGATCGGGCACATCACCAAAGAGATCGTGCTGGCCGCGACACCCGCGAGCATCGACATTTTCGGCGGCAGACCGAGGTACTGAATGCAGTACGTCGGCATGTAATACATCATCACGTACGTCGACACCGACATGCCCATGATCGAGAAGATCGTGAGGAACCAGTTACGCACGTACACGGCACGCTTCGGATCGTTGCGCCCGGCGACAACCTTCGCCTTGGGCGGCTCTTCCTGAATATGGCGGCGCAGATAAATACCGACCGGGGCGATCAACGTGCCCAGCAGGAACGGAATACGCCAGCCCCAGTTGTGCATCGTGTCGTCGGAGAGCAGGAAGCCCAGACTCGCGGCAAGGCCCGAGCCGAGCAGCGCTGCGGCACCCTGACTCGCCAGCTGCCAGCTCGCACGGAAACCACGGCTCTTGGCACCGCCCACTTCCAGCAGCGTCGCCGTGGCAGCGCCAAACTCACCGCCTTGTGCGAAACCCTGCAACAGACGCGCGCCAACGATCAGCAACGGCGCCGCGATACCGATTTGCGCGTACGTCGGTGCCAGACCGATGGCGGCCGAACCGATGGCCATCAGGCCGATGGTGAGCGTAAGTGCAGGCTTGCGGCCGGCGCGATCGGCGTAGCGGCCGAGCACGATGCCGCCGAGCGGGCGCATCACGAAGCCCACGGCAAACACGGCGAACGCCAGCAGCGAGGACGTGATCGGATCGTCCGACGGGAAGAACTGCTTGCCGATGGTCAGTGCAAAGTAGCTGTAGACCGTGAAGTCGAAGAACTCCAGCAGATTGCCGATGACCGCAGCGAAGACGACCTTGCGCTGTTGCGCAGGCGTCATCGGCGAGGTGCTGGCGTCAGTGGCCGGAAACGATTGCGTTGCAGTGCTCATGCTCGGTCCTTCGCAAGGAAACGTTCGACCAGACGCGTCCAGAAGGCGGCCCCGATGGTCAGATTGTCGTCGTTGAAATCGTATTTGGCGTTGTGCAGCATCGGGCGGCCTTCGCCCACACCGTTACCGAGGCGAATGAAGCAGCCCGGCACTTTTTGCAGGTAGTACGCGAAGTCTTCGCTGCCGGCGATCGGCGGGAACGGCGAAATGATGTGCTCGTTGCCCACCAGTTCTTCGGCCACGCCACGGGCGAATTCCGTTTCGGCTTCGCTGTTCACGAGCACCGGGTACCCACGGATGTATTCGATCTCTGCCGTGCCGCCGTAGCCTTCGACATGCGTCGTGACCAGCGCACGGATGCGTTCTTCGAGTTTGGCGCGCACGGCTGCCGAGAACGAGCGCACGCTCATTTCCATCGTGGCCGACTCGGGAATCACGTTCGGTGCGAAACCGGCGTGGAACGTGCCGACCGTGACCACGGCGGCTTCGGTCGGATCGATGTTGCGTGCCACTACCGTTTGCAGCGCCATCACGAGGCTGCTGCCGATCATCACCGGATCGACGGCCAGATGCGGACGCGCGGCGTGACCGCCACGGCCATGAATCTTCACCTTCACGGTGTCGCACGCCGCCATCAACGGGCCGGCGCGGAAACCGAATGTGCCCGTGGCAACGCCCGGGTGGTTGTGCAGACCGAAAATCGCCTGACACGGGAAGCGCTCGAAGAGGCCGTCGGCAATCATCTGCTCGGCGCCGCTGTTCGAACCGGCTTCTTCCGCCGGTTGGAAAATCAGATTCACGGTGCCGTCGAAATTACGCGTCTTGGCGAGTTGCTGTGCAGCGCCCAGCAACACGGTCGTGTGGCCGTCGTGGCCGCACGCGTGCATCTTGCCGTCGTGCACGCTGGCGTAGGCGAGGCCGGTCTGCTCGTGAATCGGCAGCGCATCCATGTCGGCGCGCACGCCCACGGTGCGGCCGCTGGTGCCCGCGGTGAGCGAGGCCACCACACCGTGGCCACCGACGTTGCGCGTGACCTGATATCCCCAACCCTCGAGCTTCTCCGCCACGTAACGTGACGTGTCGACTTCCTCGTAGGACAGTTCGGGATGTTGGTGGATGTGGTGGCGAATGTCGGCCAGCTGCTCACGCGCTTCGGCCAGATCGCTCACCTCACAGAAGCGAATCTCACTCATCGGGGGGCTCCTCTCTATTTTTGAATACCGCGAAGTAGCGGAGTATTGCACCGACGAAAATTCCCACCCATGACGCAAACCCGTCCAAAATGTTGCTCTCAAAGCAACAATTGACGGCATGATGTCGGGAGATTTGTTGCGGAACCCATCCATAAAATCATCGAAAATCAACGATTTATGGTGAATTTCATTCATTTATGCAGCATCTGGGGTGGTGAGCGCTACGGCAGCCGCCTTGGGAACGAAATCGCTCGAACGGGACAGTGAAGCGGAGATGACGAACGACGCATGGATGGACGAGATCGGTGAGCGTCCGCTCAAGTACCTCACCGAGATTGCGAGCACGGGCGGCGTGCGCATGGCCGCCGAATCGCTCGGCGTGAACCCGTCGGTCGTCAGCCGGCAGATCGCCGCGCTGGAGCGCCGGTTACGCTTCCCGCTCATCGAGCGGCGCGGACGCAACGTGAGCGTGACCGAGATCGGTCAGGTGCTGATCGACTACTACCGCGACGGCCAGCGCCGCCAGCGCGACCTCTCGGCACGGCTGGAGGAATACCGGCATCTGAAGCGCGGACGGGTCGCCATCGGCGTGGGCGAAGGCTTCATCGGCAACCTGATCGCGCGCGCCCTGCAACGCTTCTCGATGACGTATCCGGACATCCTCGTCGAGATACGCTCCGGCCCCACACCCGTGGTGCTCTCGCTCGTGCGCGACGACGTCGTCGACATCGGCCTGTGCGTGCGCTCGGCAGACGACCCTGCCATGCGCATCCACCCGTTCGCTGCGAAACCGTTATGCGCGGTGGTCGCGCCGTCGCATCGCTTTGCCACCATGGCGAGCGTGCCGCCCACGGAGCTGGCCAACGAGCGGCTGATCTTCATGACAGAGGCCTACGGCGTGCAGCACTTCGTCCACTCCGTGCTCGAAACCGTGCGCCTCAACGTCATTCCGGCTTATCGGGTCGACCTGTTCAACACCGCGCAGACGCTGGCAGCCGCGGGGCTCGGCGTGGCCTTCATGTCGGCGATCACCGCACGGCGCGGCATCGAACTGGGCGAACTCGTCGCGGTCCCCATCGACCATCCGATCGCGACCGGTTTCTCCAGCCAGATGATGACGCGGGTCGGCCGGCGGCTTTCCCCCGCGGCCGATCACCTCTGGAAGCAACTCGCGCAGAGTCTGGCCCAGCGCTGATCGGGCAATGACGCGGGGCACTCACCGCAGATGGCGTATCATCGGCCGGGTGTTGGATATTCCTGCCTGCCGATGACGACCGACGAGAACCAACCCTCCGGGCCTGCCCACAAACGACTGCGTGCGCGCTTTGTCGCGATCTCCTGGCGCGACCTTGCCGTCTCTTTCGGCCCCGTCGTGCTTGTCGCCATCGCGGCCATCTGGCTCGCCGTGTGGCTCGTACAGCCCGCCCCGCCACGCACCATCACGATCAGCGCCGGACCGGAAGGCAGTTCGTTCTGGAACGCCGCGCAGCGCTACAAGACGATCCTCGCGCGCAACGACATCACGCTCAACGTGCTGACCTCCGAAGGCTCGCGCCAGAATGTGGAGCGTCTGGCAGACAGCAAGCAGAACGTCGATCTGGGTCTCGTACAAGGCGGTGTGTCGGGTGAGCTCGACATCGATGGCCTCGTCTCGCTCGGCAGCGTGTTCTACGCCCCGATCTCCGTGTTCTATCGCGGCCCGCGCGTCACCAAACTCTCCGACTTCACCGGCAAGCGAATTGCCATCGGCCGCGAAGGCAGCGGTGCCCGCGCGCTCGCGCTCGCCTTGCTCAAAGCGAACGGCATCGAGCCGGGCGGCCCCACCGATCTGACTTCGTACGACGGGCAGGAAGCCGCGCAGGCGCTGGTCGATGGCCGCGTCGATGCCGCCATGCTCTCGGGCGATACCGCCACCGGCCCGACGATGGGCAAGCTGATTCGCACCCCCGGCGTGCGGCTGATGGACTTTGCACAAGCCGACGCCTACACACGACGCTTCACCTATCTGAATCAATTGACACTGCCGCGCGGCGTGTTCGATCTCGGCAAGAATCTGCCCGCGCAGCCGGTGCACGTCATCAGCCCCACGGTCGAACTCGTGGCGCGCGACAGCCTGCACCCGGCGCTCTCCGATCTGCTGATCGAAGCCGCCCGCGAAGTGCACGGCAAGGCCAATCTGCTGCAACGCGCCGACGAATTCCCGTCTTCGCAAGTGCACGAATTTCCGCTCTCCGACGACGCCGCGCGCTACTACAAGTCAGGCAAGGGCTTCCTGTACCGGCATCTGCCGTTCTGGGTGGCGAGCCTCGCCGATCGCATCGTCGTATTGCTCGTGCCGATCATCGTGGTGCTGATTCCGGCGTTCCGGCTGGTGCCGTCGCTGTATAGCTGGCGGGTGAAATCGCGGCTTTATCGCTGGTATGGCGCGCTCATTGCGCTGGAGCGCGAGGCGCTCGCCGACGATGCGCACACCGAGTACAAGAGCCTGCGTCACCGGTTGGACGCGATCGAGGCGGCGGTGAACCGGCTGAAGATTCCGCTCGCGTATGCCGACCAGTTCTACGTGCTGCGCGAGCACATCGGTTTCGTGCGGCAGCGGCTCGATGCCATGAATGCCGAACCCGTACCGCAACCAGACGCTGCGGGCGATTCGGACAGCGCCCCGGCGCCGACCGGTCACGCTTAGCCCATCTCAAAGCGATGCTTATGCATGTCATAACCATCACAAGCTTTTCTTATGGACCGGTGCAGCGCAAACTGCGGCAATGTTTCGGGCGGGGATGTCAGTCATCCCGGCCTATCCTGCCCACCGTAAGCGCCTTAGCTGCCGAAAGTCCGTATGCCGTTGCTCGCCATGACCTCCGCTCCCGTGCCTGCTCCCACTGAGAAGGCGCTTGCCGCTTGCGTCGTTCGCCCCGTGCGCGACGACGATCTCCCCGCTATCACGGCCATCTATGCCCACCACGTGCTGAACGGTTCGGCCTCGTTCGAAGAAGTGCCACCGGGTCAGGCGGAGATGCACGCGCGGTGCACCAAGGTGATCGATGCGGGGTTGCCGTATCTGGTCGCAGAACGTGACGGCAAAGTCCTCGGCTATGCGTATGCCACGCATTACCGGCCACGCTCAGCCTATCGTTTCACGCTGGAAGATTCGGTGTATCTGGCCCCCGGTGCCATCGGACAGGGCGTGGGCCGCACGCTGCTGCTCGCGCTCATTGCGCGCTGCGAGGGCGGGCCGTGGCGGCAACTGATCGCCAACGTGGGCGATAGCGGCAACGCGGCGTCACTCGGCTTGCATGCGTCGTGTGGCTTCGTGCACGCGGGCACGCTCAAATCCGTCGGCTTCAAGTTTGGCCGCTGGGTCGACACGGTGCTCATGCAACGCCCGCTCAACGCGGGTGACGCCACCCTGCCGGAGTAAGCCGCGCGCGTCAGAACGGCGACGCGCGGTCCAGTTCCTTGTAATGCCGGAAGATGCCCGTCGTGTTGAACGCGATGCGTCGTGGCGACTTCAGATACGCCGCGATACGGGGCTGCCGCGCCACGCCGTCGTGCACGCCCTGACAGCGCGGATACGCCTTCGCAAAACTCGCCATGGCGCGCGGGAATGCGTAATTCAACCCGGCAATCAGTTGAAACAACGACAGATCCGCGTACGACATCGCGCGCTCTGAGAGCCATCCGCCTGCGTGGGGATTGTTGGTCAGCACCCGCTCGAAATAATCGAAGAATTTGGGCAGACGATAGTCGATCAACTCGGCGGTGCGCTTGCGCGCTTCGGCCCGTTGGTTGCTGTAGTAGAGCCTGCTGGAGATCGGATGATGGCCGTCGTGCACCTCGGCGACGAGATCGGCCAGCGTGAGTTGCAACTGATTGACGAAGCGGCGGGCGCGCGGCGATTCGCCAACGAGACCCAATACCGGCCCCAGAAACGCGAGGATGTTGGCTGTCTGGCCGATCAACTCGCCGTCCGCACGCAGGAACGGCGGCGCGAAGGGCGGATCGGTGCAGGCGGGGTCATCCATCGTGTGCAGCATGCCGTCCAAGCCCTGCCCCGGCCCCTCGCCTTGCACGATTTCCACGAACGGCGTGCCGGTCGCTTCGAAGGCCAGCCGGACAAACTCGCCGCGCCCTTGCAGACCCGGCCAATAGAACAGTTCGAAGGTCATGCCACCTCCTCAGGCTGTTTCAGGCCAGCGAATCGCGCTTCACACGTCACGCATCGCGCATCACGCGACGCCCGGCTGCATCTCGACGCGATTCTTGCCCTGTTGCTTGGCGCGATAGAGCGCCAGATCCGCCGACTCGATGAGCGAGGTCGACGCCATGTGCGTGCGCGGCACCAGCGCCGCACCGCCGAGACTGATCGTCACATTGCGGCCGTTGGCCGAGCCGACGTGCGGGATGCCCATCGCATCGATCTGCGCGCGCACCTTCTCCGCAATGATGGCGGCCCCGGACGACGACGTATTCGGCAACACCATCACGAACTCTTCACCGCCGAAGCGCGCGGCCAGATCGGCGGGACGCGTCGCCGAATCGGCCAGCGTCTGGGCCACGCGGCGCAACACGTCGTCGCCGGCGATGTGGCCATAGGTGTCGTTATAGATCTTGAAGTTGTCGACGTCGATCATCAACAACGCCAGCTCGCGCTGTTCACGCAGTGCACGACGCCATTCCGCGCCGAAGTACTCGTCGAAGTAGCGGCGATTGGCCAGCCCCGTGAGCCCGTCGGAATGCGTGAGCCGTTGCAGCTCCAGATTCGTTTCGAGCAATTGCTGCTGGCTCTCGCGCAGCGCCCGGTAAGCCTCGTCGCGTTGCAGCAGGTTCATGTACGAGCGCGAGTGATAGCGCAAACGCGCGACCAGTTCGATGGTGTCGGGCAGCTTGACCAGATAGTCGTTCGCACCGGCCGCGAACGCTTCGCGCTTGATCGTCGACTCTTCTTTGGTCGAGAGCACGATGATCGGAATATCGCGCGTGAGCGGGCTCGACCGGTACTGCCGCACGAGCGACAGGCCGTCGGTGCCCGGCATCACCAGATCCTGAAGAATCACGGTCGGGCGTGTTTGTTCGGCCACGCGAAGCGCCTCGTCGGGATTCGAACAATAGTGGAAGTCGATGTTCGGCTCGCCTGCCAGCGCGCGGCGGATCGCTTCCCCGACCATCGCCTGATCGTCGACAAGCAACACCATCGCCGACGAATCGTTCAGGCTGCTCTCGGAGCCGGTCGGCAGGGCGGCGGGCGGCGTGGGTTGGCGTGGGGTTGTTGTCATGATGTGCGTCCTGTCAAACAGTGCCAAACAGCGTAATCAATTGCGGCGCGATGGTCGTGAGCGGCAAGATTTCGGAAGCCGCGCCAGCCTCCGCCGCCGCCTTGGGCATGCCATACACGGCACTCGTCGCGCGATCCTGCGCGATGGTGATGAAGCCGCGCGTGCGCATGGCACCCAGCCCGGCCGCCCCGTCGCGCCCCATGCCGGTGAGCAGCACGCCCACGGCACGAGCGCGCCAGCATTCGGCCACGCTTTGCAGAAATACATCGATGGAGGGCCGGTACACGGCGCTCTTGGGTTCGTCGGAATACCCGCAACGCCCGCTCGCATCCAGACGCAGATGCCGGTTACCGCCCGCGAGCAGCACTTCACCCGCCACCGGCCGGTCACCCGCTTGCGCCAGCCGGACGGTGAGCGGCGTTTGCTGATCGAGCCATGCTGCCATGCCGGGCGCAAACGCGTCGTCCACGTGCTGGACGACGATCACACCGGCCGCAAAATTCGCGGGCAACCGGCCAAGCAGCGTCGCCAGCGCGGCCGGTCCGCCCGCCGATGCGCCGATGGCGATCAGTGCGTCGGTGCGCGGCGTGATCGGCGGCGCGACGGGGGCGACCGGCACGACGGCATTGGCCTCGGCCTGTTGTGCGGCCACCGCATCGATCTTGGAAAGCAAGGAAGACGCCGGACGCGCCAGATCCGAACCGCCCAACACGGGCGTGTCGACCGCATCGACGGCACCGGCGCCCATCGCGTCGAACACCAGACTCGCGTGGTGGCCCACGTCGGAGGTCACGATCAGAATCGGGCATGGCGTGCGGCGCATGATCTCGCGCGTGGCCGCCACGCCGTCCATCACCGGCATCACCAGATCCATCAGCACGAGATCCGGCGGCACCGGCGCACACATCGACACCGCCTGCGCACCGTCGTAAGCCACCCAGGCCACCTCCAGCCCCGGGCGCTGCGCAAGCGTGCGACGTAGCGCTTCCACGGCGATGACCGAATCGTTCACGATACCGATCTTCATCACTGCGCCTCCCCGATGAGATCCACCACCGCACGCAGGAGCGCGTCGTCGTGGAAACTGCCCTTCGCGAGATAGTAATCCGCACCGGCATCGAGCCCGCGCTGGCGATCCTCCTCGCGATCTTTGTATGAAACGATCATGACCGGCAAATCCGCCGTGCGCGCGTCGCGCTTGATCAGCGTCACGAGCTCGATGCCGTCCATGCGCGGCATGTCGACGTCGGTGATCACCATGTCGAATGTCTCGCTGCGCACGGCATTCCAGCCGTCCATGCCGTCGACGGCCACACTCACGTCGTAGCCGCGCGCGGCCAGCAGTTTGCGTTCGAGTTCGCGCACGGTCAAGGAGTCGTCGACCACCAGCACGCGCTTGCGCACCGCCACGCCACCCTGCGCCGCACGGGCGGGCAGACGCTCCAGCGAGCCGGTCTCTACGGCCTTCGCGATGGAGCGCAACAAGTCGGCCGGATCGATGATGAGCAACGGCGTGCCGTCTTCCGCCAGCGCACCGGCGGCAATGTTCGGCAGCTTGCCCAGCCGAGCATCGAGCGGCTGCACGACGAGCATGCGCTCGCCGAGAAACTTGTCGACGGCCAGTCCGTAACGCGCCTCGCCGTCGCCGATCACCACGACCGGTTGCGCACCGGGTGCCGCGACCGGCTCGCTGCCGTAGAGCACTTGCCGCGCGCTGACGACACCGATCTGACGGCCGTCGAGCGTGAAGTGCGGCCGGCCTTCGAGCATTTCGATGTGCTCGGGCGCGAGGGCAAGCGTGCGCGACAGACTCGCCAGCGGCAACGCGTAGGGTTCGCCGCCAATCTCCACGAGCAGGCTGCGCACTACCGACAACGTGAGCGGCAGTTGCAGCACGAACTTCGTGCCACGCCCCGGCGAGTGCTCGATGCGAACCGTGCCGCGCACGGCAGCGACCATCGCGCGCACGGCATCCAGCCCCACGCCTCGCCCCGAAACATCGGTCACGGTCTCGCGCAGCGTAAAGCCGGGGAGCATCAGGAATTCGAGCAGTTCGTTGTCGTCGAGCCGCTGCGCCGTTTCCATCGTCACCAGACCGCGCGCCACGACCGCGTCGCGCACCCGGTCGAGATCGATGCCCGCGCCGTCGTCGGCGACGCTCACCAGCAGCAGCCCGGCGCTGTGGCGCGCACTGAGCGTAATTTTGCCTTGCGCCGGCTTGCCCGCTGCGAGGCGCTGTGCCTGACTTTCCAGACCGTGATCGACGGCGTTGCGCAGCAAATGCCCGAGCGGGGCTTCGAGCTGATCGAGAATGTCGCGATCGACCTGCGTATCCGCACCGCGAATATCGAGCTGCGCAGGCTTGCCGAGCGAACGGCCGAGATCGCGCACCATGCGGGCAAAGCCACCCAGCCGGTCGCCGAGCGGGCGCATGCGGCAGGCGAGCGCTTCGTCGTAAAGGCGCTGCGAGAGCTGGGTCGAGCGCCGGTCGAACTGATCGAGTTCGTGCAGTTGCTCGCCGAGCAACTGACTGCCGACGCCGAGCGCGCGGCGCAGGTCCGCCAGTGCACTCAAGAGTGTCTGACGGTCTTCATCGTTGCTGGCCGCGTGCGTCAGCGCCGTGCTCATGCGGTCGAGTGCCTCGCCTGCTTCGTGCTGATGACGCTTCAGCCGCTGCAACGATTGTGCAAACGGTTGCGACCAGCGCGAGGCCACGAGCGCTTCGCTCGACAACCGCAGCAGGCGGTTCAACGTGTCGGCCGACACGCGCAGCGCACGGGCAGCGTTGTCGCCTTCGCCCGCGTCATGCTGGTCGTCAGCGTCGTAGGCGCCCGGCAGTCCCATGATGCTGTCAGCCTCATGGGGTTGATTCATCTCGCTCAGCGATGCCAATGCGGGCGCGATCGGCTCACTGGTCGATCCGGTCGATCCGGTCGATCGGGACTGCCCGATGCCGGTCACTGCGGCTGACGGTGCGGGCGTTGCCGGTTGCGCGTCCTGCGACGACAAGCCGTAGCTCGCATAGTCGAACGCTTCGGGTGCGTTGCCCGTGGTGTTCTCGGGCAGCTCGGCAAGTTGCGCTGTCAGCGTGGCGACAAACGTGTCGATCTCCGCTTTGCCTGCGCCTTGCGCCCATCCCATGTCGCCGCCCGGCGGGTGCGCCATGCGCATGAGCAGATCGACACCCTGTAACAGCTTGTCGATGTAAGCGGTGTCCAACCGGAGCGTGCCGCGCTGCGCTGCGACAAAGGCGTCTTCCAGCACGTGAGCCAGCGCCACACCGGCGTCGACGCCGACGATGCGCGCCGCCCCCTTGAGCGAGTGCGCCGCGCGCATGCACGCCTCAAGCCGCGTGGCGTCGGTCGGCGTGCGCTCCAGTGCGAGCAGTCCGTCGCCGAGCACTTGTGCCTGCGTCTCCGTTTCCATCCGGAACAGATCGAGCAACGAGGCGTTTTGCAGATCGTCGCTCATCCAAGGCTCCGGTCGAAAGCCGCGCCCACACGCGCCGGGTCCAGCAAGCCCACGACACGCTCGCGCCAATGCAGCACCGCATGGGCGAAGCCATCGGACGCACCGAGTGCCGTCGCGGGCACCGTGCCCAACGCGCTGCTCGCAGGCGTCACCGTGCCATGGACTTCCGTGACGGGGAATGCACTCAGATGCGCGCCATGACGCATGGCCAGCAGGCGCGATGTGCTGGTGCGCCACGTGTTCGCCGGTGTTGCCTGCGTCGCCAGCGGTTGGGCCGCAGGCTGCACGCCGAGCAATTCGCCGAGCGACACGCACGGCACGAGCGCACCGCGCAGGTTGACCAGCCCGAGCAGCGCGCGCTGACGATGCCCCGGTACCGTGTGCCATGCGCGCATCGGCGAGACTTCTTCGATGACGGAAGCCGGCAGCGCCAGCCATTCGTCCGCCAGACGGAACAACAGCAGCGCCGCCCCGCGCGAGGCCGACTCGTCCTGTGCTGCGGCACGCCATGGTGCCGGGTCGGCAGGCACCACGGGCAACCGGTCGAGCAGATCGGCGGCCTGCCGATGCAGAGCACCATCACTCAACAAGGCCGACCGGCGCGCGCCAGCTTGACGGCCCGCCTCGGGGCTGTCTTGCAATGCGGGCTCGCGCGGCGGTTCGCCGGCCGTGGTGTTCGTCATGTCAGTCATCGATGTCTGGCCCCGTGGCGGTGTGCATCATGAGGGGCGTCTGCCGTGCGGTCTGCTGTGCGGTCTGCCGGCCCGGCCCGGCCGGCGCGCTCTGCACGTTCGCGCAGGCGACGTGCGCCAGCCGCATCGCCTCGCGCATCGAGTTGTGCTGCGCAATGCACGAGCGCTTCGTAGTGGCCCGGATCGAGATAGAGGGCACGGCGGTAATGCACGAGTGCCTGCTGCGCGTCGCCGCGCGCGTCTTCCACCAGTCCCAGCAAATACTCCGCTTGTGCATTGGCACGGTCGGTGGCGAGCACCGTTCGGCACAACGCAATGGCGCGCGCGAAATCGCCCGCATCGGCCAGTGTCTGCGCCTCTTGCAGTTGCGCCGCAATGTCGGGGGTCTGCGCAGATCGGCGGGACGCGGTCGTACCCACGCGCGAGGTTTCAGGAGTGACCGGATTGCCAAACGCTCGCGCATCGGGTGTAGCCGTCGGCGCTGGCGGAACCGCTGGCGTCGCAGGCATCGTGTTCGGCGCGGGGAACACCGGCGTCACCTGCGCAGCATGTCCGCGCCGATGTTGAATGGCGTCGAACGTCCGTGTCGGTGACTGCGTGCTGAACGTCGACAGCGTTCCCGTGAGGGGCGCCGCCCCGACGGGTGAAGACGTCACGTCGCGCTGCGGCCCTGCCAATCGGAACGAAAACGCCTGCACGTGACCCGTCGACGACAAGCCGTTGGACGTGAGCGAACCACCCTCGGCGGGCCCGGCAAACAGCGTCGCGCCCATGCGCATCAGCCGCTCCAGCGCGGCAATCGCGCGGCGCTGGCCTTCCCGGTCGAAATAGATCAGCACATTGCGGAAGAACACGAAGTCGAACGTCCCCAGCCGGTCGACGAGCGTGGGGTCGAACAGGTTGCCCGCATGCCAGCGAATCGGCGGACGCAGCGCGCCGTTCACGCGATAGGTCTCGCCCTGCGGCGTGAAGTAGCGATCACGGAACAGCAGATTGGCAACCGGCCCCCGAAACGAGTTGCGTCCATACACGCCTTCGCGCGCGATCGTGAGCGCGCGTTCGCTGATGTCGAGCGCATCGATGGTGAAGTCGCCCACCTGAAAGCCCGCATCGAACAACGTCATCGCCATCGAATACGGTTCTTCGCCAGTGGCGCAGGGCAGGCTCAACAGTCGCAACGCCTGACCTTCGCGCACGGTGCCACGTCGCGCGGCGCGTTCTTCGGCCGCCATCTGGGCGAGCGCCGTGAACGCCTCGCGATGCCGGAAGAACCACGTCTCGGGCACGACCACCGCTTCGATCAGCGCCTGCAATTCCTGCGGCGACTGTTGCAGCAGTTGCCAGTAGGTCGACGTGTCGTTTGTCTCTGGGGACAGCACCGCCAGCCGGGCGCGCACAGCACGCTCGATGGCATTCGCGCCGAGCGTGCCCGCGTCGAGCCCCATCGTGTCGCGCAGCAAGCGCTCGATCTGTTGCACGGGGCTCATGACGCGGCCTCCGGCGGCGTATCGTGTTCGGGCGCATCGCAAGCGTCACGTGCGGCGTCGAACAGCAACGCCCGCGCTTCGTCGGTGAGCAATTGGTCAACACGCACCCACTGCACCAGCCCTTCCTCCGTATCGAGGACGGGGCCGAGATAGCGACCCTCGGGCAGATCGACGCCACTCGCGCGGAATGCCTGCGCGTCGGCGCGCAAGGTATCGGTGGCCCGCTCAACGAGCACGCCCAGACGCCGCGCGTGCGGACCCGGTTCGGGGTAGTGCACGAGCACGAGACGGGTCGAGCGGCGCGCCGGCGCCGCCGTGCCTGTTGCGAGATGGGTCAGATCGAGCACCGGCACCGGTTCGCCGCGATAGCTGAACGCACCGGCCACCCAGGCGGGTGCGGCGGGCAAGCGCTTGAGCGCGAGCCACGGCAGCACCTCGGCCACGTGACTGGCCTCAATGACGTAGTGATCGGTGGCAATGGCAAAACGCAGGAACAGCATGGCGGTGTCCGCGAATAGTCAAAATGCGTGTGACAATCAAACCAGCCCGGCGGGCGTGCTCGACAGCACCTTGAAACGCGACACGCCGCTCTTGAGTCCGTTGGCGACGTGATTGAGTTCTTCGATAGCCTGACTCGACTGCTGCAACGACTCGGCCGTCTGCTGCGCCGCTTCCGAGAGCTGCACCAGTGCCTGATTGATCTGCTCGGCGCCGGTGGCCTGCGCCTGCATGCCCTCGTTGACGACCTGGAAGCGCGGCGGCAGCGTCTGCACCTGCGCAATGATCTGCGCGAGCTGATCGCCCACCTGACGCATCTCGTCCATGCCGCGCCGCACTTCCTCGGCGAACTTGTCCATGCCCATCACACCGGCCGACACCGCAGACTGAATCTCTTTGATCATCTGCTCGATGTCGTAGGTCGCCACCGCCGTCTGATCGGCGAGGCGGCGAATCTCGGTCGCCACCACGGCAAACCCGCGACCGTACTCACCGGCCTTTTCGGCTTCGATGGCGGCATTGAGCGAGAGCAGATTGGTCTGATCGGCCACCTTGGTGATGGTGGTCACGACCTGATTGATGTTGCCGGCCTTCTCGTTGAGGATGCCCAGCTTGCCGTTCACCGACCCGGCCGCTTCCATCACGTGACGCATTGCATCTTCCATGCGCGTGAGGCCGACGTGGCCGGTACCGGCCAGCGACGCCGCGTGGTCGGCCACACCAGCCACTTCGGTCATGGTGCGGGCGAGGTCGCGCGAGGTGGCGAAGATTTCGCGCGAGGTCGCGCCGATTTCCGTGGTCGTGGCGGCCGTCTCGGAGGCCGTGGCCTGCTGCTGACGCGAGGTGGCGGCAATCTCGGTCACGGAGGTCGTCACTTGCAGCGCCGACTTCTGCGCCTGCCCGACCAGCCCGGTCAACTCGTCCGTCATGCGGTTGAAGCCCGCTTCGAGCGCGCCGAACTCGTCGCGCCGGTCCAGATCGAGACGCTTGGTCAGGTCGCCGGAGCGCATGACTTCAAGAATCTGCATCACGTTCGCGAGCGGCACGCTGACCGCCTTGAACAGCAACCAGCCGCACAGCACCGCACAACCCAATGCGACGGCCAGCGTAATGAGCAGCGTGGCCTTCGCGGCAGTCACTGCCTCGGCAATGTTGTGAGTCGCTTCGTCGGCGAAGGTCTTGTTGGTGTCGACCAGCCGCTGGATCGCGGCGCGCCCACGTCCCCATTCCGGGTAAAGCTGTTCGGAGAGCATGGCGCGGGCGGCGGGCATCTGGCCGTTGGCCACGAGCTTGAGCACTTCGTTGCCGATGCGGCCGTACTGCTGGCGAACGCCGCGCACTTCGTCGTATTGCATGCGGTCGACCGCACGATTGACCGTGTTGCCGTAGTCCTTGATCCAGCCGTCGATCTTGGTGTCGGCCGCACGCAGCGCGTCGAGGTCGACGGCGCGCGCCTTGTCGTTGTCGTCGATCGCGACCACTTGTTGCAGCAGCTGGTAGCTCTCGAACCACGCACCGCGCAGCATGGTGCTGTAGTACAGGCCCGGGGTGGAGTCGGACTCCACGCTGAACGCTTCGCGCTCAATGGCGGCGAGACGCGTGTAAGCGACGCCGGCCATCAGCGCCATCAATGCGAGGATCAGGCCAAAACTGGCCAGAATGCGATGTCGGATCGACCAGTGTTTCACGCCGCGCTCCCGTGTCGGTGTTCGCGCCCGGCGCCGCACAGGGCGACACGAGGCTTTTTGAGGTAACGCCGATTCTATTACAGCGGCACCCCGGGGCGGCGGCGGTCTAAACGTCTATTTGGCCTTATTTCGCGTCATCCCCGGGGTTTCCCCCGAGGGATGGCTCAACGAGTGAGTTCGCGCAGCGCGTCGGCGGACATCGGCACCAATGCCAGCGGGGTTGCCGCGGCACGCAACACGTCGAGCGATGCGGCATTGCCCGGCGAAACGCTGCCGTCGGGCAAATACAGGTTGTTCTCGAAACCGATGCGGGCGTGGCCGCCCTGCAACACCGCCGCCAGCGCACATTCCGCCTCGCGCGGGCCAAAGGCGCACATCGCCCAAGGCGTGGCGCCGGCATGCTCGCCACCGGCCTGCCACGCCGAAAGGAATGGCAAGAGATCTGACGGGGCCGACAACTGCCCCAAGCTGTACCGTCCCAGCACGAACAGCACCCAATGGCGGCCCGGGCGAATCGCGCCCTTGGCGCGCAGGCGCCAGTAGTGCGCTACGTCCTCGGCGTCGTACAGGATGTACTGCGCGACGATGTTCTCCTGCCACATCCATTCGAAGAACGCCTCGGCCGCCGGGCCGTGCGCGGCGTCGGGCAACACTTCGCGCAGTGCCACGGAGATCGCTTCCGGGCGCAGTGCGTGCACCGTCGCGATCTGCTGTTCGGGGGTGTAGATGCCGACGGCTTCGGTGGTGACCTGAAGCACCAGCGCGTTGCCGACGGCGCGGCGCACCGCTGCGATACCCGCCACGTAATCGGGCACTTCGAGGCTATGCGTGCCATCGGCCTTGCGCACGTGCAGGTGAATCATGGCCGCGCCCGCGTCGAGACACGCCTTCGCGCACGCGCCAAGCTCGTCGGGCGTCACCGGCAGTGCCGGGTGATCGGCGTGCGTGCGACGGGCGCCGTTCGGGGCCACCGCCAGAGCGTAGGCGCGCGTCATGCCGCGGCCCCTGCCGAAACACCGGTCACGTCGGCCACGGCCGCCGCCAGCAATTCGACGATCCGGTCGATGTCCTTCGGCTGGCAGATGAACGGCGGCGCGATCAGCCCATGGTCGCCATGCACGCCGTCGACGGTGCCGCCCATCGGGTAGATCAACAGGCCGCGCGACTTGGCGGCCGCCTTCAGACGAGCGTTCATCTTGTCGGCCGCCGGCAGCGTCTGCTTGGTCGCACGGTCGGCCACGAACTCGACCCCGACGAACAAGCCACGGCCGCGCACGTCGCCCACGTTCGGGTGATCGGCGAAGACTTCCCGCAAACGGGTGCGCAGTTGCTCGCCGCGCGCCTTCACGTTGTCGAGCAGATGCTCGTCGGCAATCGTGCGTTGCACGGCCAGCGCCGCCGCGCACGCCATGGCGTGGCCCAGATACGTGTGACCGTGCTGGAAGAAACCGGAGCCGTCGACGACGGCGTTGTAAATCTTGTCGGAGCAAAGCATGGCGCCGATCGGCTGATAGCCTGCGCCGAGGCCCTTGGCGATCACCAGAATGTCGGGCACGACGCCGTCTTCTTCGCAGGCGTACAGATACCCCGTGCGGCCCATGCCCGACATCACTTCGTCGAGCAGCAGCAGCACGCCGTACTTGTCGCACACGGCGCGGATGCGCTTGAAATAGTCGCCCACCGGCGGCACCGCACCGGCCGTGGCGCCGACCACGGTTTCTGCCACGAACGCGATCACGGTGTCGCCGCCGAGTTCGAGAATCTTGTTTTCCAGTTCGTCGGCGAGACGCTGCACGTAGGCGTCGTCGGTCTCGCCCTCATGGCGCTCGCGATAGGCGAAGCATGGCGAGACGTGATGCGCCGGCACCAGCAACGGCAGGAACGGCTCGCGACGCCAGGCGTTGCCGCCGATGGCGAGCGCGCCCAGCGTGTTGCCGTGATAGCTCTGGCGGCGCGCGATGAAAAATTGGCGCTGCGGCTGGCCGATTTCGACGAAGTACTGACGCGCCAGCTTGAGCGCCGCTTCGACACCTTCGGAGCCGCCGCTCACGAAATACACATGGTTCAGATCACCGGGGGCGCTGCCGACGAGCGTATCGGCCAGTTGCTCGGCCACTTCCGTCGTGAAGAACGAGGTATGCGCATAGGCCAGTTGCGCAGCCTGCTGCTGCATTGCTTCGATCACGCGCGGGTGGCCATGCCCGAGGCACGACACGGCCGCGCCGCCACAGGCGTCGAGATAGCGCTTGCCGGTGCTGTCGATCAGCTCGATGCCCTCGCCGCCGACGGCGACGGGCAGCGTCTGGCGCGGATTGCGGTGAAACACGTGAGTCATGCCATAACCCCTGACGGAAAGAATGCGCGCGCCAGCGTTCGCGACGCGCCAACAATGTCGCCAAGTGTAGGCTCAGCGTCGGCCGTTTGCAACATATGTTTCACGCATTTTAACATCGCAACATTCGCGCAACAGCGTTACCACACCTGCCATTTCCCCGCACGGCAAGCGTCTGGGAGATTACGCGTGCGCGCTTGTGGCATTTCATGCAACAATCGTTACACACCTACGTTGCCGTGTTGCTCTCCCCCAATGACCGAAGCCTCAGTGCTGCCGCAATCGCTCGATCAGCTCAACACCCTGTTGCGCGAGCGCTATCCCCACCTCAGCCCGCAGTTTCAAGCGGGTGCCCGCTTTCTGCTCGACCACCCGCAGCAGGTGCCCATCAGCTCGATGCGCGCGATTGCCGCCGAAGCGGGCGTGCAACCGGCCACGTTCGTGCGGCTGGCGCAGCACCTCGGCTTTGACGGCTGGCACGGCCTGCGCGAGCTGTTTCTCGAATCGATCCGTCTGGGGCCGCAGCCGTATGCGAGCCGCGCGCGGCAGGTCATCCGTGAGGGCGACGCGGCGCGCATGGTGCCGGAGATGTTTCGGGTGCAGCACAACAATCTCGACCTGACCGAAGCGGGGGCCAATCAGTCGCTCGGCGCCGCCGTGGAATTGCTCGCCAGTGCGGGCACCGTGCATGTGGCGGGTTTTCGCGCCTGCTTTCCGATTGCCTTCACGTTCCAGTACATCTATCGCCTGTTTCGCCCGACGGTGCATCTGATTCGCGGCGAAGCGGGCACGCTGGAGATGGAACTGCGGGCGCTCTCGGCGCGCGACGTGGTCGTCGTGATCAGCTTTGCGCCGTATTCGAATGAAGCGCTGATCGTGGCGCGTGCGGCCAAGGCAGCGGGTGCGCGGGTGCTGGCGCTGACCGATTCCACGGTCTCGCCGCTGGCGCTCGATGCCGACGCCACGGTGCTGTTCTCGCACGAGAGTCCGTCGTTCTTTCCGTCGATTACGGCGGGCATTGCCGTGGTGGAGACGCTGGTCGAAATGCTGCTCGCCCGCAAAGGGCGCGGCGCGGTACGTGCACTGGAGCTGGCGGAAGATCAGTTGCATGGCACGGGCGCGTATGTGACGCCGACCGGTACCGGCAAGGGGCCGGGATGACGCCGCGCCCGGATTCTTTTATGATCGACGCGTCCCCTGCCGCCGTACCGGTGCGAGTTCTGTTTTCAGGCACCGTGCGGGCCGCGCTGCCCGTGCAGCACCCGGCAGGCACCGTCCCCGCCCGACAATCTCAAGGACTCCGAATGTCGCATACCCGTTTGCTCGCGCTTGGCGCAGCACTTCTCATTGGCGCAGGCGCTGCCGCGCCCGTGCTCGCCGCCTCCAACCTCACGTTCATGAGCAACTCGCCGCTGGCCTGGCTGCGCGCGAAAGACAACGCCTCGCTCGCCAAGGCGGCCGACGACGTGCTCTCCAACAAGCAGGACAACGAGACCGTCGAGTGGAACAACAAGGGCACCGGCACGCCCACGCAGTTCACCGGCCAGATCACGGCGACCAACACCCAGAAGACCGACGACAAGACGTGCCGCGATCTGATCGTGCTGCTCAACGCCAAGGGTCAGGACGTCACGCTCAGGCTCAATGCCTGCAAGGCGGGCGAGAAGGGCAAGTGGGAACTGCAAAAGCGCGCCGCACCGTAAGGTAGTCGATACCCAAGCAAAACGCCGGTCCTGATCGCTCAGGCCGGCGTTTTGTTTTGGGCGCTGCCGGGAAAGCTCCCGGTAGCGCCCAGTCAAGCGATCAGCCCCGTATCAGGCCGCCGCCGTCTTCTTGTGACCTTCGACGTTCGGCAGGAAGATCGTCACGATACCGAGCAGCGGCAGGAACGCGCACACGTGGTACACGAAGTCGATGCTCGTCGTGTCGGCCAGTTGACCCAGCACGGCAGCACCCACGCCGCCCATGCCGAACGCGAAGCCGAAGAACAGCCCCGAGACCGTCCCGACCTTGCCCGGAATCAGCTCCTGTGCGTAGACCAGGATCGCCGAGAACGCCGACGCCAGAATCAGGCCGATGGCCACCGTCAGGATGCCGGTCCAGTACAGGCTGGCGTACGGCAGCATCAGCGTGAACGGCGCCGCACCGAGGATCGAGCCCCAGATCACATACTTTCGGCCGATCTTGTCGCCCAGCGGACCGCCGATCATCGTGCCAGCCGCCACCGCGAACAGGAACACGAACAGATGGATCTGCGCGTTCTGCACCGACACGTGGAACTTGCTGATCAGATAGAACGTGAAGTAGCTGCTGATGCTCGCGAGGTAGAAGTACTTCGAGAAGATCAGCACCAGCAGGATGCCGATGGCGAACATCACCTTGCCGCGCGACAGGTGCGCCGTGCCGCCGCGACGTGCGGCCGGCTTGCCCTTGCTGGCCGCGCGCTGCGCCGCATACCAGCGGCTCACGTGGAACAGCACGAAGATCGCGACGAGCGCCGCCACCGAGAACCACGCCACGCTGCCACGGCCATGCGGGACGATGATCAACGCGGCCAGTAACGGGCCCAGCGACGAGCCGACGTTGCCGCCAACTTGGAAGAACGACTGCGCCATGCCGTGACGGCCACCCGAGGCCATACGGGCCACGCGCGACGATTCCGGATGGAACACCGACGAGCCCATGCCCACCAGCGCTGCTGCGACAAGCAGCACGCCGAAGTTAGGCGCCACCGCCAGCAGCAGCAGACCCACGAGCGTGAATCCCATGCCGACCGGCAATGAATACGGTTTCGGGTACTTGTCGGTATAAAGGCCGACGACGGGCTGCAACAACGACGCGGTGATCTGATACGTCAGCGTGATCAGGCCGACCTGCCCGAAGCTCAGGTCGAAATTGGCCTTGAGCAGCGGATAGATCGCCAGAATCAACGACTGGATCATGTCGTTGAGCAAGTGAGAGAAGCTGATGGCAGACAGCACGCGGAACGCCGTGCCCTGCGCAGCCGGCGTAGGGGCGCCAGCGAGGGAGGAAGCAGGTTGACTCGACATGGGAGGAACGACTTGACGTCTCTAGCTTAGGAAAACGGTCAGATTCCGACGGCTTTCGCGCAGATATGCATGAAAGTTGGGATATTTCTCAAATTCCGTCAGAAATTTAATGAGTGAAGTGTAGAGCATGCGTAAATCGTCGTTACGCCAAGTTTTGTCGCGATTCCGCCATGAATTTGCCCTGCGTGCGGCCTGAATTCGCCCCCGCTACGCCCCAAGTTGCGTAGCCCAAGGCGGCTTCATGCCCGTCGGAAACACGTCGTAATCGCGTCAATCCTGTGCCGAAATGACTCGATTGCGACACTCCTAAGGGTTTTGTCGTGCGGGTTTATCGGGCGTTGGATGCCGTCGGGGATTCGTGTAGAGTCGATTGACGGGTTGTGCCCTGCAACACAAACAGCACACAAGGGCCCCACTTATTTCCGGGTTGGCAGCACATGATTCAACATTCGAGAGTCGTGCAGTGGCTGGTGACCGGGGTTGTTGTGGCGGTCACGTTTGTCGTTGTCCTCTTCGTGGGCTGGCTGCGCATTTATCACATGTCGCAGTCGATTCTTCAGGAAGAAGCCGTCCGCCAGCGCGATGCCCTCGAGCGCATCGTCCTTCAGGCGGAAAAGACGCTTCAGGGCGTGACCCCGTGGGTCGGCCGCGCCTGCGAAGACGTCGGCAACCAGCTTCAGGCCACCGGCACCCTCAGTCCCTACTTCCGCTCCATCTGGCTCGTGTCACGCGGCCAGCTCTATTGCTCGTCGGTCCCACGCTCGACCGACGGCCTCGACATGGCCATGCCGGCCGAAGTCGTCCCCATGCTCACCGGCGCCCGCACGCTGCTCGTGCCCGGCTCGCCCTACGCCCGCGAAGCGCCCGCGCTGGCCCTGTATGTGCCGACCTCGGCGACCGACGGCGTGCTCGGCTATGTCGACGGCGTCTACCTGACCGAAACGCTGCATAGCGTGAAGAACAACGACCTCGCGTGGACGGCGATGACCGTGGGCAAGATGTCGCTCACCTCCGAGGGGCCGCTGCTCCAGTCGTCCGGCGTTGCCACGCGTGGCGCGCAGGTCACGCTGGCGTCGGAGCACTTTGCGACCTCGCTCGCCGGCAGCCCGACGCTCATGCGCGAGCTTGCCGCGAGTCAGGCACCCATCTTCCTGTCGTTCGGCGCCGTCATCGCGTTTCTGCTCGGTGTGATGACGTTTCGCCACCTCGGTCCGGCGCAGTTCATGCGGCGGCAGATTGCGCGCGGCATCAAGCGCGACGAATTCAAGGTGTATTACCAGCCGGTCATGGAACTGGCCACGAACCGCTGCGCCGGTGCCGAGGCGCTGTTGCGCTGGCACCACCCGCTCGCAGGCCTCGTGCGCCCCGACGCCTTTATTCCGATTGCCGAAAGCAACGGCCTGATCGTGGATCTCACGCGCTCCGTGCTGCGGCAGATTCGCAACGACATGTCGATGGGGGCGCTGCCGCCGGGTTTTCACATGGGGATCAATCTCGCCGAGCGGCACCTGCGCGACACCACCATCGTGCAGGACATCGAGCGGCTGTACGGGTCGTTGAACGACACCTATCCGCTGGTGGCCGAGATTACCGAGCGCTATGTCATTCGCGACACGGCGGCGGCGCGCCACGTCATGTCGGAACTGCAACGGCGCGGCATCGAAACTGCGCTCGACGACTTCGGCGCCGAGAACAATTCGATCGGCTACCTCAAGCGCTACGACTTCAACTATTTGAAGATCGACAAGGAATTCCTGCCCGTCACCGAAGACGACACCGTCACGCGCAATATCTGCGACTCGATCATCCAGCTCGCCAACAACTTGCAGATGACGATCGTGGCAGAAGGGGTGGAAAACGAGATGCAGGCGAATTACCTGCGCGAGCGCGACGTCACTTATGCGCAGGGGTATTTGTTCGCCCGGCCGATTTCGTTCGATGAACTGGTGCAGTTTGCGATTGCCCATGCGGGCACCGGCCTCATGGCCGTCAAGACGACGCCCAGGCCTGCCGAACTGCCGCCGAGGAAGGCAGGCTGAAGGTGGTCAAGCGGGGTTGACCGACCGTTCGGCTGGAATCTCGCACTGCCCGGATATCAAGGACAACCAACTAATGCCCGGGTGTCGCCGTCAAAAATTCCGATTCGACAAACGAAAACGCCGGGGCGGAGTGATCCGGCCCGGCGAGATATTCGCTTGCGGTATGGCTTCGTTAAAACACCAACTGAGGCATATTGCTGCGTGGGGCAGGGGCAGCCGCCGCACGCGTACTGTCTCGCATTTCGGCACGCAGCAACCAGAGTCGCTGCGCCACGAAACGCCTGAAGCGCATTTCACCCGCGGAGAAAGAGATTTGCATCTGATGTCGCTTACCGTTAGGCAGTGTGCGAACCAGACGATAGTATCGAGCCCCGTCAACCGTTTCCTTGATATTCCTGACGCGCATCATTTCACCCCGTTTCTGTTGTGTCAGGTGAGTGGGCACTTCGGTAAACGTCGCATTCCCGGGCGCACCTCGTCAGGACCGTGAAGTCGTTGGTCTGGCGGGATTCGACCGGCATTGGGGGGGCATGCGGCAAATTCAATGTAGATGAGAAACGTCCCCCATTCGTCCCCCAATCAGGCCTCCGAAGTGACCTCCGTTGGTGCGCCGCAACACTCGGGCTTTCGGCTATTGTTTCTGACAGGTTCCGTAGGCCTCTACAATGCGACCACCTCTGGGTTTGATAGAAAAAAACATTATGGTTTCCGAACCTTCTTCAACGCCGGATGATGTTTTGCGCAACGAAACAAATAATGCACTGCAAGTGAGTGGCTCACTTTGGCTGCATCGCGGCAATTCGTCACTCGGCGGACAGGCACGTATCGCCCTGCTCGAACACATTGCTACGCAGGGTTCGATCACAGCCGCGGCGAAGGCTGCCGGCATGAGCTACAAGGCGGCATGGGACGCGGTCGACGCGATGAACCAGCTCGCGGGCGAACCTCTCGTGGCGCGCAGCACCGGCGGGCGCGGCGGCGGCGGCACCACGTTGACGGCACGCGGCGCGAAGCTCGTGGCAGCGTTTCGCGCAGTGGAAGCGGCGCAGCAGCAGTTTCTCGCCCGGGTGGCCAACGATCTCGAACACTTCGACGAGCAGTGGCAGGTGATTGCGCGCCTCGGCTTGCAGACAAGCGCGCGAAATCAGTTGCACGGCACGATCACGGCGATTCGGCGCTGCGGTGTGAACGACGAAGTGACGCTCACGCTGCCCGGTGGCGAAGCGATCACGGCGTCGCTCACGCATCACAGCACGCAAACGCTCGGACTCGCCGTCGGCGGCGATGCCTTCGCGCTCATCAAGGCGCCATGGATCGAGGTTGCGCGCGGGGCAGACCTTGCCGGTTTGCCGACGGCCAACCGGCTGGCCGGCACGGTGGTCGCCATTACGAACGACACCGGACAGGCCGAAGTGATCCTCGCGCTGCCCGGCGGCGGTCGACTGGCCGCCGTCATGCCGCACGACACCTTGGTGAACCGGGGACTCGCAGAGGCCAACGGCGCGACGGCGGCATTTGCCGCCACCAGCGTCATCATCGGCGTGCTCGCCTGACGTCACTCGTTGACGTCAATGAGCACAGGTGCCAAACGAAAACCGGGGCGGCGGGTGTGAACCCGCCGCCCCGGTGTCATTGAAACGCGTCGACGATTACATCGCCGGTGTTTCGCAGTTCGGCGTCAGTTGTGCACGCGCATCGCGACGATCCAGACGCAGGCTCAACAGCGCCACGCCCACCCCCGCCAGCGGCACCAGCGCCGCCACCCAAGGCACCGCCGTCAAGCCGCCGTGATTGATCACGAAGCCACCCAGCCACGCACCGATGGCGTTACCCAGATTGAACGCGGCAATGTTGAAGCTCGACGCGAGGCTCTCGCCCGCACCGGACGCCTTCTCCATCACCCAGAGTTGCAGCGGCGCGACCGTTGCGAACGCCGTTGCGCCCAGCAGCGCGACAAACACGATGGACAGCCATTGCGAGTGCAGCGCAAAGGTCATCAGGCCCAGCACGACGGACAACGACAGCAGGCTGCCCAGCACGGTCGGCACAACGCGACGATCGGCGAGCTTGCCACCCAGCAGATTGCCCACCACCAGACCGCCGCCGAAGATCAGCAGAATCGGCGACACGGCGCGCTCGGCGAAGCCGGTCACTTCCGTGAGCAGCGGCGCGATGTAGGTGAACACACCGAACACACCGACCCAGCCCAGCACCGTCGTGAGCAACCCCAGCAGCACCGGACGGCGTGCCAGCGCACGCAGATCCGCACGCCAGTCACCGGCGTCCTTCGGGGCCGCAATCTTCGGCACGAACATCGCTATCACCACGAACGCGAGCGCGCCGATGACCGTCACCGCCCAGAAGCTCGCACGCCAGCCGTAGCTCTGACCGAGCCACGTGCCGAACGGCACGCCGAGAATGTTGGCGACCGTCAGGCCCGTGAACATCACGGCGATGGCCGACGCACGGCGCTCACGCGACACGAGACCGGTGGCGACCACCGAGCCCACGCCAAAGAACGTGCCGTGAGCAAACGACGTCAGCACGCGCGCGGCCATCAGCGCGGTATAGCTCGGCGCGATGGCACAAGCCGCATTGCCGATGGTGAAGATCGCCATGAGCACCAGCAGCACGGTCTTGCGCGGCCAGCGGGCGGTAGCGGTGGTCATGAGCGGGGCGCCGACAACGACACCTAGTGCATAACCGGAAATAAGCAGGCCTGCGGCCGCGATCGAGACACCGAAATCGGCGCCGACGTTGAGCAGCAGACCCATGATGACGAACTCCGTCACGCCAATGCCGAAGGCACCGGCGGTCAGGGCGTAAAGGGCGATGGGCACGAGAAACTCCTGTCTGAATATTGCGAATCTTTGGAAAGGCCGCGTCCGGGCGTCAGAAGAAAAACAGCAACCGCTGAGACAACGCTGACCAATGCCACGCAATATAGACGTCCTCGCATTGATGAAATAGACTGCGCGAAGGAAAATCATTTGTGACTTCAAGTCACAACACGTCAAACGACGAGCACGAGAGGCACCGACGATGGGTCGACAGGACGTCAACCGCTCCGGCGATATGGAAGTTTTCACGCGCGTGGCAGAACTTGGCGGGTTTTCAGCCGCTGCACGGGCGCTGCATATGACGCCGTCGGCCGTGAGCAAGCTGATTGCGCGCCTCGAAGCGCGCTTGGGTGCGCGGTTATTCAACCGTTCGACGCGCCGTCTGCAACTTACGCCAGAAGGCACCGCATTCCACGAGCGTGCCACTCGTGTGCTGGCCGACATCGAGGCCGCCGAGCGCGAAGCCGCGGCGGGTGCCGTGCCACGCGGCCTGCTTCGTGTGAACGCGAGCGTGCCGATCGGCACGCTCTATCTGCTGCCGGTCATCCCGGCATTTCTCGCACAATTCCCTGAAATCCGGCTCGATCTCACGCTGACCGATACCGTCGTCGACCTGCTGGAGCAACGCGCCGATGTTGCCGTGCGGGCGGGGCCGCTGCGCGACTCGCGACTCGTGGCGCGCAAGCTCGGCGAGAGCCGCATGCATGTCGTCGCGTCCCCCGGCTATCTCGCGCGCAACGGCCCGCTGCGCACCCCCGCCGATCTGATTCATCACAACGTGATGGCCTTCAACTTCGATCGTCAGGTGCAGGGCTGGCCGTTTCTCGATGGGGCGGGCGGTATCACGCACTACCCGCAGATCGGCAATATGGTCGTGAGCAATGGCGAGATCATGCGCAAGCTTGCCGTCGAAGGCCTCGGGCTCGGGCGTCACTCGCGATATCACGTCGATACCGACCTGCGCGAAGGACGCCTCGTCGCCGTGCTCGAAGACTACAACCCGGGCGATCTGGAACCCGTGCATGCCGTCTATGTGGGGCAGGGCGGACACCTGCCCGCCCGTGTCCGCGCGTTTCTCGATTTTCTCGTCGAGCACGTGCATCTGCCGTAGCGGCCGAGCGGCTTGGCGCCGAGAGACTATTGCGCCGCACGCGCACGATGCGACCACACGAACAACGGCCACGCCAGCGCGGCACACAAGAGCCCGCCTGACCACACGAGTGCCCAGCCACCGATCGAGAGCAGAAACGGAATCGAAAGCGGCGTGACGAACATCGTCATGAAGACGCCCGTGTTGCCGATGCCAAGCGCAGTCCCGGCACGCGATGCGCCCGCCAGCGTCGCCAGTTCCGTGAACGCCACGCCGTGCCACGCCGACGCCACCATACCGCCCACGATCAGCAACGCGATCAGCCACGGCGTGCCGTGCGCCAGCCAGTCCGGGCGCAGCGTCAGCGCGGCCACCAGCGCCGCCAGCAGAGCAAAAACAACGCCCACCGTCACCGTACACACGCGCAAGTATTGCGGACGATTACGGCGCTTGTCGGTGTAGCGGCCGCTCCAGACGCGAGTAAGCGCCGCGCCCGTCTGCACCGCCCCGAGCGTGAGCGAAATCGTCAGCACGCTCACATGCGCAAAGTCATGCAGAAAGACCGTCCCGAACGTCAGCACAGCGATTTGCGGCATGGCGAGTACCGCCATCCCCAGCGCCGTGCTCAGCAACCGCGCATCGCGCAGCGGTGAGTATTGGACGGGTGCGCTGGCAGTGGCACCGGCACGCACTGGCGCAACACGTGCGGCGTCTGCCGACTCATGCGCTTCTTCCGGCGGTTCGAGCAACCATAGCCACGCCATGTACGTTGCCGCAACGCACGCGACTGCCAGCCCGATGTAGACCACGGCAAAGCCGAAATGCAGCGCAGCCCCGGGCAGCAGCATCGCGCCGATGCCGCCACCCAGCGGCACCGCGCATTGCCGCACGCTCATCGCCAGCCCGCGCTCGCCGTCATGAAACCAGCGCATCACCGCGCGCCCGCTCGACCCGTTGACGCTGCCGCCCAGAATGCCGATGGCGAGCATGCCTGCGGCCAGCAACGGCATCGGTGGCACATGCCGGGGCGTCGGCACCACCCAGATGCCCATCGCGAACAATGCCGCCGCCGTCACCATCAGTCCGACCAGCAACACGCGACGATCACCCCAGCGGTCGGTGAGCATGCCCCAGGGCAATTCGGAGACGGCGATGCCCAGCCCGATCAACCCGAGCACGAGACCGAGGTCGCCGTTGGCGAGTGCGTAGTCGCTGCGCATCTGCACGGCCGTCGCCGGCAGGCCGCCCAAGGCGGCGGCAAAGCTGGCGTTGGCCGCCACGCCCACGCCCAGCACCTTCCAGCGATGCTCGCGGCCTAATGGGCGGGTACCGCCACGGCGCAGCGCCGCGTCGGCAGCGGGCAATACCGTGGGCGCAGGCCCGGGCGTCAGAGGCGTGAGGGGAACCAAGGGAATAGCCGGGCCGGGCGGCGCGGCGGTACACGATAGGCGATCGTTCATGAGTGACACGGTGCACGGCCCGGAGGCGCGTCGCAGAGGAGGAGGGATGCTACGCATCGTACGGATAGACAATCCATCGGAAAAGCGGGAAAATTCGATGCCTTATATCGTGTTTTCCGGATTATCTACGCCGAGGGGCGCCGGTTCGACCCGATAGGCGAGAAATCGCAGAGATACCGCAGCGCTATTGCAGCGACAGCACCCACCCGAGAGCCGCCATGAACGCCCGCGCCTTCGACCTCACGCAGTTACGCACCTTCATCGCCATCCACGATGCGGGCAGCATTTCGGCCGCTGCCGAACTGATCTTCCTGTCGCAATCGACGGTCAGCGAGCAATTGAAGAAGCTTGAGGAGCGGGCGGGCCAGCCGCTGCTGGTGCGCTCACGCAAGGGCATGCGCGCGACGCCGGCCGGCACGCGCCTGATTGCCTACGCGCGGCAGATTTCCGCCCTGTCCGAGGCCGCCTTTGAAGACTTGCAAGGCGTGTTGCTCGACGGCGAATTACGCATCGCCATCACCGACTACTACCGCCCCCACGATGTGGGCCGCGTGCTAAAGCGGTTCGCAAGCCTGTATCCGCGCCTGCGGTTGCATGTGAGTGCGATGCAGAGTGCGCAGATCGAGCGCACGGCGCTGACCGGCGAGCATTTCGATGTAGGGCTGGCGTTGCGTCTGATGAATGAAGATGTGGGCAAGGGCGCGAAGACGCTGGGCTACCGGGCACCGGGCACGCTGGTGCGCCGCGAGCGGCTGGTCTGGGCGATGTCGTCGACACTCGCCGAGCCCTTGGGCGAGCCGCTGCCCCTCGTCACGCTGCCACCGTCATGTGCGCTGCAAAGTCTGGTGCTCACGGTGCTGGAGCGTCACAAGGTGCCGTACCGCGTCTCGCACTCGGCAGCAGGTGTCGCGGGGATGCAACTGGCACTGGGGGCAGGCTTGGGAATTTCGTGTCTGAATGAGTCGGCGCTCACGTCCGACCTCATCGTGTGCCCGCCCTCGTTGGGTCTGCCACCGCTGCCACGCGCAGAATTCCATCTGATACCCGGACGCGCTGACGAGACCGAATTGATCCGCCACGCGCGCACCGCGCTGCTGCGGCTGTTTGCGTGATACCTTTGGCGCCCTTGCGCACCCTTGCCCCTTGCTCAACATCCATCAGAGAGTGCAATCGTCATGCCGGAAGCCACACCGATTCGTCTGAATTTCAACACCCGTCGCGCGCTGCTATTCGCGCTGACGGCCGAGCGACTGTCGGCCTTTTACGAGCATGGGCAGTGGATGACCGACAAGCAGGGCGCGTCGCTGGCGCAGCTTTGGCTGTCGCGCTCGAAACTGCAATTGCCGCTGGCAGAGCGGCGCGTGCTGTCGGAGTTGAGTGACGATTTCGCGCGCGAACTGGCCGGTACGCTGTCGCGCGAAGCGGGTCTGTACACGGCGCATGAGATGACGGAATCGCTCGACGCGGACTACGCCTACGCGTCAGCCGTCGCGCAAGACCTGCTCGAAGACTGCACGCGGCGACTGGTCGAAGCCGGCATAACCGACTGACCTCGCCGACTGACCTCGCCGACTCTGTGACCTCACAGACTGACGGAGCGCTCCTGCACGAGCACCCACGGCGCGACCACCACGGCCCACAACTCGGGCGTGCGGGCGGCAAAATCGCTGGCTTGTTCGGCTTGCATGCGTTGCACCAGGCTGGACGAGAGCCACTGCGTCACGACCGGCGTGTCGTCGTTGGCCACGGCTTCCGCGACCGAGACGAGATCGACGCCCGGCGCCACGTACAGCAGCACGCCACGGGCGAAAAACGATTCCAGATCCTTCCAGTCGATCTTGGCGGTCTCGCCCAGCAAACGCACATACGTCTCGCTGGCAGTGTTGGCGGTGTCGGTGGCGGCTTGCGGGGCTTGATCTTGCTTGGGTGAATCCATGACGGCTCCAGGCGGCGCAGGCTGAAAATTGCCTGCACCCGGGGTAATTCAAATGACGAAAGCCGCATTGTAATGCGCCCCGGCGCGCGCGACGGTGGTAGCATCGGAACCCCACGCACGCCGCTGAAGTCGGAAGTGGTATCCCTCGCCGCGCTGCATGGTGACTAACGTTTTACCGAGGACCCGCATGACCAAACAAAAAACCGATCCCAAGCTGGAACAAGCCCTGACGCGCGGCGATCTCGCCATGCGCCAGATCAACTCCGCGCGCGCCACTGCCTTGCTGCGTGCCCTTGGCGAGATGATCGTGGCCGCATCGAAGACGATCGGCGTCGACGCAGTCGTGGACGTGCCGGGTGGCGACAAGATCTATGACCCGGAAGACGGCGTGTGGCCGCAATCGCTCGTGCTGTCGTTCGACGGCCCGATCGACGAAGCCGACGAAGAAGAACTGCGCACCGTGCAGCTTCGCGCCGACAAGTATCCTGAGACGTTCCAGGTCGAATGGCATCGCGCCGACGGCAAGCTGGGGCATCACGAAGCCCGTCCGCTCGCCATGGTCGCGTTCCTGACCGACGTCGAAGTGCCTTGGCTCGACGACGACGCCTGAGCCGCTTAGACGTCTCGCCGCACCGCGATCCAGCGATCAGCCCCTGATTCGCTGATCCACCACACCGCCGCCCGAGGCTCACGCCCGGGCGGCGGTGTCGCATTCAGACCTCCCCCAGCCCGAAACCCGCGCCACTACTGCGTTAGCGCTCACTCGCGTGCATACGCCTGCCCCTTCTTGCGCACATTATTTCTAAAACAGCAATTTAAAATAGACAATTATCGACTTTATTGCGATTGATGCGAGCAATAGACTGCAACTGTCGACGGTGAAACGAACACCGCCAACGTTCAAACGACAGGAGAAAACATCATGAAGCGCACTCTTATTACCTCGGCTCTGGTTTCCGCAATGCTTGCTGTGTCGGCCGGTTCGGCCTTTGCCAGCGACGCCTTCGAAGGTCCTTCGGAATTCGCATGGGTTCCGCAAACGAGCGCCGTGAGCCGCGCACAGGTCCGCACGGAACTGATCCAAGCTCAGCAAGCCGGTCTGCTCGAACAGCACGACTCGGTGTATCCGACGACGGTTGCCAAGGTTGGCGGCGCCGCACAGCCGGTGATGGCAGGTTCGGTGACCAACGTTGCCAGCGCAGGAAGCACTTACTTCGGTAGCTGATCACCCGCATGTGCCCGTGAGCCGGCGCCGCTGTCAGGCGCGACGCGACTCCGGGTCACGCACCCTCACCGATGACAAATCGGCCGCAATTTCAGCGGCCGATTTTGTTTTGTCTGCGCGAAACGATGTCACTTCAGCGGGTTGTGGATAAGTCTGTCGATAACCCGGTGAACAAGCTGTGATTGGCGCAGGGACAAGTCTGTGGACAGTCTGGGGATAGTGCAGGGATAACTACGGGATAAGTCGCCTCATTCGGGTGGATATCGCGTGGATAAGCCGTGAACAAGCTGTGGATAGGCCGTGGATAACCCCGGCATTACCAGTGGATTACCTGTGGAGATCCCGGGGTTTTGCGGTGATTAACCTGTGGATACCTGGTGCACAACTTTCGGAAAATCGCCCGCAGATGCCCGCCTGACGGGCATCTGCATCAGTTTGCCGAAATTCCCTAACGGTTTTGATCCTTCAGAAAATCAGGACGCAAAAGCCTTCGCCAGAAATGCGGTGACGCGAGCGATAGCGTCATCGCGCGCTTCCGGCTGCGTTCCCGTGATCGGCACGATATGGGTTTTCGGATTGGTGAACTCGGGGCGCTCGCGCAACGGCAGATTCGGATAGTCGAAGTCGTGATACGCGCCCGGATACATGTGGAAGGTGATCGGCGCGCCCTTGGCGGTCACGTCCTTCACGAAGGCATCGCACGGCACCGGCTTGGACCAGACGTCGTCGGCGCCGATCAACACGAGCAACGGGATACGCGTCGACCAACCGGGCCCTTGTGCCTTCGTGTTGCACCACCCCGGATAGAACGCGACCGCTGCCACGAAGTCGGGTGGCGTGGGCGCCGTTGATACGGGCGCTGACACCGGCACTTTGCCCGGGCTGCGCGGCCCCACGGAGTACAACACCGTGCCACCGCCGTGCGACCAGCCCATCAGCGCGATGCGATCTGGCGCGATCCCCGGCAGTTGCTGCAAATACCGCAACGCGCCGTAGGCATCGCGCGGGCGCTCCACCGACGGTCGAACATCCCCGCCACCCCGGCATTCACTGGGCTGCCCGCGCGACGTAAAGCTGTCGACCGCCAGCACCGTATAGCCCTGCGCATTGAATCGCTGGGCCCAATCGAGCTCGCGGCTGTCGATCTTGCCCTTGCGCGTGATCATCCCGTTGCAGCCGTGCATGAACACGACCGCAGGCGTCGGCCCGTTGGCGTTGGGCGCACGAAACAGGTACGCGTCGAGCATCACCGGCTTGCCAGCGTTGTCCGTATCCAGCGAAGGAATGCTGATCTTCTCCTGCGCATGGGCCGTCGCCGACCACGCGCCCGCCATGCAGGCAAACACCAGTGCACATCGCAAAGCGGCACGCCCCGGCACACCGGCGTGCGTGCTGAGACGCGCAAAAAGCGCAGAACGAAACGTCATGATCGGGCGACTCCGTAGCGGTGGTGAATCAGCGTGAATCGAGTATATCCAGCCGAATAACGCCCAAACGTAAGCGCTATTACGCGCGATATTACGAACCGTTGCGCCCGGGCCGAGCTAAGCATGTGCAGATCAGAGATAAGGCGTCGCGGAGCAGGCCATTAGAATGTCATCGGAGACCTAAACAAACCGCGAATCAGACCCGCTAAGCCAACTCGCCAACCCATCCGTTCCCCACCGGGAACGTCATGTTTATCCGGAGACAATCGACATGACCGAGAAGACACAGAGCACCGAAGAGAACGCACAAGCGCCGAAGTGGCGCCTGGAGACGCTGGCCGTGCACGGTGGCTATCGCCCCGACCCGACCACGCGTGCGGTGGCGGTGCCGATCTACCAGACCGTGGCGTATGCGTTCGACGACACGCAGCATGGCGCCGATCTGTTCGACCTGAAGGTGCCGGGCAACATCTACACCCGCATCATGAACCCGACGCAGGACGTGCTTGAGCAGCGCGTCGCCGCGCTCGAAGGCGGCATTGCGGCACTGGCCCTCGCCTCGGGTCAGGCGGCCGTCACGTATGCGATCCAGACGATTGCCGAGGCCGGCGACAACATCGTGGCAGCGAGCGCCCTTTACGGCGGCACCTACAACCTGCTGGCGCACACGCTGCCGCTCTCGGGCATCACCACGCGCTTTGCCGATCCGCGTGAGCCGGAGTCGTTCGAGCCGCTCATCGACGAGAAGACCAAGGCGATCTTCGCCGAGTCCGTCGGCAACCCGCTGGGCAACGTCACCGACATCGCCAAGCTGGCGGAAATCGCGCATCGTCACGGCATTCCGCTCATCATCGACAACACCGTGCCGTCGCCGTATCTGCTGCGTCCGTTCGAGCATGGTGCCGACATCGTCGTGCATTCGCTTACCAAGTATCTGGGCGGGCACGGCACGAGTCTGGGCGGTGCCATCGTCGACTCCGGCAAATTCCCGTGGGCTGACCATAAGACACGTTTCAAGCGCCTGAACGAGCCCGATGTGAGCTACCACGGCGTGGTCTACACGGAAGCCTTCGGGCCGGCGGCGTACATCGGCCGTGCGCGCGTGGTGCCGCTGCGCAACACCGGCGCGGCCATCTCGCCGTTCAACGCCTTCCAGATCCTGCAAGGCATCGAAACGCTGGCCTTGCGGCTGGACCGCATCACCGAGAACGCACTGAAGGTGGCGCAGTTCCTCAAGAAGCATCCGAAGGTCGAGTGGGTAAACTACGCCGGTTTGCCCGAGCATCCCGACAATGCGCTCGTGAAGAAGTACCTGTCGGGACGCGGTCCGGGCATCCTGACCTTCGGCGTGAAGGGTGGCCGTGCAGCCGGCGCGTCGTTCCAGGATGCCTTGCAGCTCTTCACGCGGCTCGTGAACATCGGCGACGCCAAGTCGCTGGCCACGCACCCGGCGTCGACCACGCACCGCCAGCTCTCGCCGGAAGAGTTGCGCAAGGCCGGTGTGAGCGAGGAAACCGTGCGCCTGTCGATCGGTATCGAGCATATCGACGACCTGCTGGCCGATCTGGATCAGGCCCTCGCGCGCCTCTGAAACGCGGCGTAGCCATCGCGGCGCGTTTTCACTGATAAAACAACGGGCGTCCCCACGGGCGCCCGTTGTCGTTTCAGCGCGATGGCGTGCCGACGGCCGGCAAAATACCCACGCAAAGACCTCATTCAAGACCAATTCTGACGGGGTATCATGCGCGGCAGCCGGTCGGGGGCAGGGATCGGCGACGCCGTCATATGACTGTCACCAAAACGACATGATTGCAGCGTAGTGTGCTTGCCCATTTCCCAAGGATTGCGCATGGACTATTTGCAAGTGCTGGTGCTCGCGATTGTGCAGGGCGTGGCGGAGTTGTTGCCCGTTTCAAGCTCCGCACACGTCATCATGGCCGAGAAGCTGATGGGGCTCGACCCGACCGCCCCCGAGATGACTTTACTGCTGGTGATGTTGCACACCGGCACGATGCTGGCGGTGATCGTGTACTTCTGGAAATCGTGGCGCGAGCGTTACTTCTCGTCCCGCCGCGACTTCGTCCACAACGCCAAGCAAGTGATTGTCGCCACCGCCTTTACCGGCGTGATCGGCATTGCGCTGATGCTGTTCATCGAGAAGGTGCTGATGCGCGGCACGCAGCATTCCGAGATCGAGCATCTGTTCGGCAATCTGTACATCATCTCGGCGGGTCTCGCGATGGCGGGCATCCTGATCCTCATCTCGGGCCGCAAACGCCCGCCGATGGGCGACCGTCCGATGCGTGCCGCCGACTCCGCGTGGATCGGTGCGGTGCAGGGCGTGTGCCTGCCGTTCCGTGGCTTCTCGCGCTCGGGCTCGACCATTTCGACCGGCATGCTGCGCGGGCTCGACAAGATTCGTGTCGAAGAATTCAGCTTCGCGCTGGCTGTGGTGCTCACCCCGCCGGTGATCGTCAAGGAAGCGTATCGCCTGTACAAATCGGGCGCCACGCAGGCCTTCTCGGGCCACTTCATGACGGTGCTTACGCCGTGTCTCGTGGGCATGGTGTTCAGCTTCTTCGCGGGCCTGATCGCGCTGCGCTGGCTCTCGCGCTGGCTGGAGCATGGCCGTTGGTACCTGTTCGGCATCTACTGCCTCGTGGCCTCGGCCGTGGTGCTGTTCTCGAGCCAGTACCTGAGCTGATCCGCGCGTCAGTCCGCCAGTTCGTACGACGTATTGCGCCCCGCCCCGGGGCCTTTACGCAGCACACCGTGGCTGAGCAATTCGGTAATGTCGCGCAACGCCGTGTCCGGTGAGCACTTCGCGAGCGCCGCCCACTTGGCGTTCGTGAGCTTGCCCTCGAAGTCGTCGAGCAGTCGATTGAGCACTTTGATCTGACGGCCATTGAGCGGCAACGTGGCCCACGCTTGCCACAGATGCGCCTTGCGAAGTACTGCATCAAGCGTTTTGTCGGCTTGCTCGATAGCACGCTCCAGCGCGTCGTAGAACCACAGCAGCCACGCGGTGACATCTAACGTGCCCGTTTGGGTGCGCTCCAGAATCTCGTAGTAGCCCTTGCGCTCGCGCTGAATCTGCGCCGACAGACTGTAGAAGCGTTGCGGACTGCCGTCGCCGCGCGCGAGCAGCAAATCGCCGATCGCCCGCGCGATCCGGCCGTTGCCATCGTCAAAGGGATGCAGCGTTACGAACCAGAAATGGGCGAGGCCTGCTTTGATCAGCGCGAGTTCGTCCGACTCGTGATTCACCCAGCCGAGAAAGCGCGTCATCTCCTCGTCCAATCTTGCGGCGGGGGGCGCCTCGAAATGCACGCGCTGCCGGTTGTGCGAACCGGAGACCACCTGCATGGCACCGCTGGCATCGTCGCGCCAGTTCGCCACAGCAATGCGCGACATCCCTGAATAACCGGTCGGAAAGAGCGACGCATGCCAGCCGAAGAGACGTTCGCGCGTCACCGGCTCGGCGCTACGTTGTGTGGCATCGAGAATCATCTCCACGACACCTTCGACATGGCGATCCACGGGTGCCAGTGCGCCGATATCGACACCAAGGCGATGGGCGATGGACGAACGCACCGACGCCGGATCGAGCTGTTCGCCTTCAATGGCGCTGGTCTTGAGTACGTCCTCGGTCAGCGCCGCCAGACTGGCTTCGTCGCGCAAAGACATCCCGACGTCTGCCATGCGGCCATACAAGCGCCCCTGCGCGCGACTGACCCGCGCGAGCGGACGCGCCAGTAATGCCATGTCGTAGCGCATTGCCGGCCATTCGGGAGCCTGCCAGAGATAAAGCCAATCACCGCGTTCCATGCGGCGATTATGGCGAAGATTCGCCGGAGGGGCAAATCAATCACCGCAAAATCTGCGGCGATTACACCCAACATTCACCGCAAACGTGTCACACCATCCCCGCAACCACGTTCAGGAACGCCGCGATCATGCGCGACTCACGGCGCTCGGCGAGGCACACCACGACGGTAGTCGTCTCCACTTTGGCGTCGCTGATCGACACCACTGCCAGCCGCTCATCGGGGATGTGCTCGCGCGCAGACACGGCCGCGATGCCGAGCCCGAGAATCACCGCCTCGCGAATCGCCTCGCGGCTGCCGATCTCCATCGAAACGTCTGGCGTGACACCCGCCGATGCGAGCGCCGCCTCCAGCGCGTGACGCGTCGTCGACCCCGGTTCGCGCATCAGCATCGACTCGCCCGCCAACTCCGCGAGCTTCACACTGCGGCGGCGCGCAAACCGGTGCCCTCTAGGCACCAGCAGCACCACCGGATGCGTGCGGTACGGCACGGCATGCAACCTCGCGTCATCCTGATAACGCGCCAGTACCGCAACATCCGTGCGATACGCGAGCAGACCGTCGATCATCTCCTCCGAGTTGCCTGCACGCATCGAAATAGCGATGCCCGGGTAACGCGGCCGAAACGCCGCCACGATCTCCATCGCGTGATGCGGCCCCACCGCACCGAGGCGTAGCTCCCCCGTTCTCAGCCCGCCATGCTCCTTGAGCAGACCGAGCGCTTCAGCCTCGTCCGCAAAGATGCGCAAACTCACCGAATACAACGCCTTGCCCGTGGGCGTCAGCGTCAATCCGCGACCGTGCCGATAGAACAACTCGATGCCGTAAGTCTCTTCGAGCGCGCGAATCTGCGTCGTCATCGTCGGCTGGCTCACATGCAGCGCCTGCGCCGCACGCGTCACGCTGCCGTGATGCGCCACGGCATGGAACGAACGCAATTGGGTAATCCGCATCGGTGACGCTCCCGTGACGAGGTATAGGTTTTGCCAATAGGTTGGCGAAAAAATGTGAATTGGAAGTATAGGACGGCGCTCACCATAATCCAGCTCAATCTTTCGCCAACCGTTCGCTTCGCCGGATGCGAAGCGGCAAACGCGGCATCGTCCCCGCCATCCGCCATGACCGAACGTTCGCGCTCTTCCAGCTTCCCCAGCTTTCACAACCCTGTCGACGTCCACTTCGGCGACGGCGCCCTCGCCCAGCTACCGGCCCTCGTCGGCCAGCGCCGTGTCGTGCTGGTCACCATGCCCGAAGCCCGCGCGCTGGGCATGACCGGTCAGGTCGAAGCCCTGCTCGGCGGCCAGCTTGCCGGCGTGATCGATCAGGTGAGCCCGAACCCCGACGTGCGCGAACTGGCGCCGATGTACGGCGACTTCTGGCGTCGCTACGGACAGTGCGAGGTGATCGTGGCACTCGGTGGCGGCAGCGCGCTCGACACGGCCAAGTTGTTGATGGTCGCCGGTGACGACGACCGCTTCAGCACGCTGGTCGATGCGCTCGATGCAGGCGGCACCTTCAACCCTACGCGCACCAAGCGGCTCATCACGATCCCGACGACAGCGGGCACCGGCAGCGAAGTCACGCCGTGGGCCACGCTCTGGGACCGGCACGTGAAGCGCAAGAAATACTCGCTGCATTTGCCCGAAACGTGGCCCGAAGCCGCCATCGTCGATCCACGGCTCACTCGCTCGCTGCCCCGCTCCGTGACATTGCAAAGCGGTCTCGATGCGCTCTCGCATGCACTGGAAGCGATCTGGAACGTCAACGCGAATCCGATCTCCGACACCTTCGCGGTCACCGCAGCGCGCGACATGATGCGCGTGCTGCCGCAGCTCATGGCGTCACTCGACGATATCGATCTGCGCCGCGCCGCTGCACTCGCCGCGTTGCAGGCAGGTATGGCGTTTTCGAACACGAAGACGGCGCTCGCCCATTCGATTTCCTACGACATGACCATTCGTCACGGGCTGCCGCACGGCATTGCGTGCTCGTTCACGCTGCCCGCCGTGATGCGTCTGGCGATCGGCCGGCGCCCGGACCGCGACGCCGTGCTCGCGCAAGTCTTCGACGGCGATATCGCGGGTGCGCCCGAGACGCTCACGGCCTTCTTGAACGGATTGGGCGTCGCTACCGAATTCGCCGCCTATGGGGTGACCGAGTTGGAGTCGACGGCAATGATTGCCGCCGCACTCGACGGCCCACGGGGTCGCAACTTTATCGGGGCAATGGCCTGACGGGCCTGCGTCCCACGCTCCACCGCGCGGCACTGAACGCATCGCAGGCGCCGGGCGCGGTGAGTCACCGAAGTTTGTCGCTGTCGTACTGAAGCATTGATGTATCGACGTACCGGCGCGTGGCCGTTTGCAGCGTCGTTTTACTTGGGTCTGCTTTGGCTTACCCGAGCGTACCTAAGCGTGCCTAGGCATTTCCGAGACTTATCCGCAGTCCCCGCAACAGCCATTATCGAAAAAACAGCCGCCGGTCCAACGCGCGGTCACGAGACAACCATGGAGACAGACGCCCCGGCGCAGACCGGAGCGTCGCAGCGCGCCGCCACGGCGCGGCGCATCAACAGGAGGCGCAATGGAACAGGTTCTCACCGGGATCGGCAACAGCGATACCGTCTCTGCCGAAAAGGCAGTGCGTACGGTCGCGCTGGCCAGCCTGATCGGCACGACCGTCGAATGGTATGACTTCTTCCTGTACGGCACCGTCACAGGACTCGTCTTCAACAAGCTCTTCTTCCCCAGCGGCGATGCCTTCATCGCCACCGCACTGGCCTATACCGTCTACGCGGTGGGTTTCGCCACCCGCCCGCTTGGCGGCATTCTGTTCGGTCACTTCGGCGACAAGATCGGGCGCAAGCCGCTGCTCATCATCACGCTCACCATCATGGGGGTGTCGACCTTTCTGGTCGGGCTGGTGCCGAGCTACGAAAGTATCGGCATCGCCGCGCCATTGATCCTGCTTTTCCTGCGCCTGTTGCAAGGCATCGGGCTGGGTGGCGAATGGGGCGGCGCGGTGCTGATGGCCTTCGAGTACGCCCCCCGTGACAAACGCGGCCAGTTCGCGGCCTACCCGCAGATCGGGCTGGCCGTCGGGTTGTGTCTGTCGACCGGTGTCGTGGCCCTGCTCTCATCGACGCTGACCGATGCGCAGTTCATGTCGTGGGGCTGGCGGCTCGCCTTCATGCTCAGTCTCGCGCTGGTGGCCGTGGGCATGTTCATCCGACTGAAGGTGCTGGAGACGCCCGAGTTTGCGCGCATCAAGGACAGCCAGCACGTGGCCCATGTGCCGCTCAAGGAGATCGCACGCGACTACCGTCGCAATGTGCTGCTCGGCTGGGGGGCGCGCTACATCGACGGCGTCGTGTTCAACGTCTACGCCGTGTTCGCGATTTCCTATCTGGTGGGGACGCTGCACTTCCCGAAGACGCCCGTGCTGGTGGCGGTCACGCTGGCCGCACTCGTGCTTGTCGTGACGATTCCCTACGCATCGAAGCTGTCCGATCGGGTGGGGCGCCGTCGCGTGTTCGGCTGGGGAGCGATGGCGTGCGGGTTGTCGTCGATTCCGGCGCTGGCCGTCATGCACTACTCGACAAACATCTGGTGGGTATCGCTCGCGGTGATCTTGCCGCTGGGCGTGGTGTACGCCTTCGTCTACGGGCCGGAAGCCTCGATGTTCTGCGAGCTGTTCGACACGCGCGTGCGTTACACGGGTATCTCGGTGGTGTATCAGGTGTCGGGGATTGTTTCGAGCTCGATCACACCGCTGGTGGCGGCAACGCTGCTCGAATACGGCGGCCACAAACCGTGGTGGATCGCGGTCTATGTGGTCGCCGTCGGATGCCTCTCCGCCGCGTGCGCCGCGGCGATGAAGAAGACTTACTGACCGAAGTAGATCGAACCGGCGCGGTTCACGCGACCCGGCACTTCATACACCGGTGCCACGGTCGTGGCTTGTTGGGCGGCAACAGGACCCGGCTGGGCTTGTTGCTGCACCTGCACCTGAGCTTGCGTTTGCGATTGCGCTTGTTGCGGCTGCGATGCCGGTTGCGTGTTTTCGGCAGCTTGTGCAGCGCCAACGGTCAGCAGGGTGGCAGCAAAGGCCGAAGCGATCAGAGCGTGTTTCATTTTCCATTTCTCCTGTCGGAAGCGACGTCCACGACGGGCGCCACCATTGCCGCCAATCTACGCTCGCGCACGCATGAGAAAAACGCGGTCCCGGAGAAGGACGCATTGCTGAAAATGAAATAATCGGGGAATGTTTGAGGCGATTGATCGCGCACACCGAATCATGGCGAACATCGCAGCGGGCTCACGTTGCACGAACCCCGCGCGAGGCGAGGCTCGCGCAAATTCAAAGTTTCAGATCAACCGGTTACACCCATCTGCGCCAGCGCAGCTTCACAACTGCGTAGCGATCGGCATCACGCCAACATCCCGGCAATCAACGACGCGTAATACGCACTGCCTGACGACGCGAGCGGTTGGCACGTTCCTGACGGCTGCGCAAATACACGGCGGTGAGCAACGAAGCACTCGCCAGCAAGAGGAAAGAACCGAGGGCAGCCATTTTTATGCTCCTGTACGGGCCAACATCGTCCGCGGTGCGGCGCACCTTGCGAACCACGACGTCGGCCAGACTTCATGATTGTTACTCTACTGCTGACACGCGTAGCAATAAACCCCATTGCATGAGACAGGTTGTTGCGCAAAGCGGCATTTCCCGCCAAATCCCCGCCCAAACCCGGTCAGCGCACAGCCATATATCCCTTATATCGGCGCCAGAGCGTTGATTTTCAATAGATTTTTCGAATCAGACGATTGGTTGTGTTTTGTGGACGCTCAGTTGCGAAAAAACCACGGGTTATCCCTAAGATTCAACTCATGCCAACGCGACGGACACCGCAGTGCAGCAAAACCGCGGAAATGCCCCGAACGCTAGCTGAACACGAAAGAACACAATCAATTGACAGGAGTATCACCATGAACACCCGTATCCTTGCTGCTGTTGTCGCTGCTACTGCATTCGTGTCGGCCTCTGCTTTCGCCGACGCTCGTTACGACAATTCGATCGGCGACACGCAACAACTCGCCAGCCAAAGCGACGTGTCGCGCGCTGAAGTTCGCAGCGAAATTGCCCAGGCTCGCGCCGACGGTCAGCTCAATCAAGTGGAAACCGGCACGCCGTTGACCGCACAGATTCAGGACAACAAGGCAGCCCCGGCGAGCGGCATCACGCGTGCCGACGTGCGCGCCCAGTTGAACGACCGCAATCTGGTCGACCCGGACAACCACTCGTAATTCATTGGTTGGATCGTTGCCCGCGCATCGTCCCCAAGCGATGCGAAGCCGCCAGCGTGCAGACGCCGGCGGCTTTTTTCTTGGGTAAAAAAATGCCGCCCGAAGGCGGCAAATGGTCGGGTGAGACCAAGGAAAAACCGTAACTCAGGCGCCCGCACCCGGCTTTGCAAGCGACGCCTCCAACGCACGGCGCGCCGTATCGAACTCCACGGCGAACGTGCGACGCCATGCGCGACGCGTGCTGTCGTCGATCCACGCGCCGTCGAGACCGTTCTGCATGAACGTCTGCAAGTCGTCGAGCGAGAAGCCCAGATGGCTGAACATCAACTCCCACGCCTGCGCCGGGTTGACCTTGTGCAGCGTCGGATCGTCGGTGTTCGGGTGAATCTTCAGACCCAACCCCGGCAGGCGGCGAATCGGGTGATCTTCCGCCCAGCGCTCCGGCGTCAACGTGCGCAGGTAATACGAGTTGGTCGGCACCACCGTGAACACGATGCCGCGCTCGGCGCATTCGTGCGCGAAGTCCGGCGCATCGACGATGGTGTAGCCGTGATCGATGCGATCGCACTTGAGCAATTCGACGGCCGTCTCGACGTTCGTCCACGGCGTGCCGAATTCGCCCGCATGCGCGGTCGTCTTGAAGCCCGCCAGACGCGCGTTGCGGTACGCCTTCCAGAAGAACTCCGGCGGGCGGTCATTTTCCCGATAGTCGATACCGATACCGATTACTTCATCGGCGCGATGCGCACGCATCCACTCGACCATCTCGACGGCTTCGCGCGGATCGGCCTCGCGGTCGATGCTCGGGATCAGACGCCCGACGATGCCGTGGTCGCGCTCGGCGTCACGAATCGCGGCGACGATGGCGTCTTGCGCATCGACATACGGAATGCCCGACGTGCGCACGGTGCCCGTCGGGTTCCAGAAGAATTCGCTGTAGCGCACGTTATGCGTAGCGGCATCGGCCAGATATTCGTAGGCGATGCAATGCAGATCGTCAGGCGTGGTCAACAAATACTCGTCGAGCGCGCGCAGCACACGCAGCACGCCCACGGGCTTCTCGCCACGGGTGTAGAACCCATCGATCTCGTCGCGCGCGAGCGGTGCGTTCGACTTCTCGGCCAACGCGACGAACGTGTCGTGACGCACGGCACCCAGCAAATGGCAGTGCAGTTCGACCTTCGGCATCGCGTGGAAAAACGTGCGATGCGCCTCCTGAATCTGCACGCCGGTGCGTGCGGCGGGCACGTGGCCCGGTGTCTCTGTCATAACGCTCAGTCTTATTGAATTCATGAGGCCCGCCCATGGCGGACGGGCCGATGTTGCTCAGGGGTAACCGCGTCGCTTAGTGACGCCCCACCACCGTCCAGAAGTAATACGCGAGGGGCAGCGTCAACACGTACAGCCCCCACGGCAGATCCTTGAAGCGCCCCATCAGCACCTTCACCAGCACATAGCAGAGCAAGCCGCCCGCGATACCCGTGCCGAAGCTGTTCGAGAGCAGCGTGAGCAGCACCATCGCAAGCACCGGGAATGCATCGCTGAAGTCGTCGAACGGCACATGACGAATCGTGCTGAACATCGACAGACCGATCAGGATGAGTGCGGGCGCCGTGGCTTCCTTCGGAATGGCCAGCGCCACCGGCACGAAGAAGCACACCAGTGCAAACATGAACGCGGCGGCAATCGACGTCAGGCCCGTGCGGCCACCCGCTTCCACGCCTGCCGCCGACTCGACCAGCGCCGTCAGCGCGGGAATGCCCAGCAGCGCGCCGCCCGTGGCGGCAATCGAATCGACCAGAAACGGACGATTGATGTTGGCCATGTTGCCGTGCTCGTCGAGCAGGCCAGCCTTGCCGCCCACGGCGAGCGTGGTGCCCAGCGTGGAGAAGAATTCCGCCGCGAAAAACGCGAACAGATACGGCAGCGCCGCCACGGTCAACGCGCTATGCAAATCCAGTTGGAACGCTACCGGCGCAATGCTGTGCGGCAGCGAAATGAACGACTCGGGGACCTTGGTCACACCGAGTGGCACGCCGGCGAGCGCCGCCAGCAGGATCGACCAGAGAATCGCGCCCGGCACCTTGCGGCCTTGCAGCAGAATGGCCGCGCCCAGCCCGACCAAGGCCACGATCGTGCCCGGCTTGCTGAAGTCGCCCAGCGCGAAGGCGTTGGTCTTGGCGTTGGCCACGACCATACCGGCGTTGCGCACGCCCAGCACCGCGATGAACAAGCCGATGGATGCGCCCAACCCCAGCTTGATGGCCGTCGGGATCAATCGTGCGACCACGCTGCGCGCGCCGAGCACGGTCAGCAACAGGAACAGCACGCCCGAGAGGAACGCGATGGCGATGCCGGTCTGCCACGCGACATGCTCCGTTGCCGCCAGCGTCACGCCGACGATCACCGAGCCGCCGATGCCCGGGCCGACCACGAACGGCAGGTTCGCGTAGAAGCCCATCAGCACCGAGAACAGCACGAACACGAGCATGACCGCCGTGGTAGCGGCGCCGCGATCCATCCCGCCGGTGGCGAGCAACGAGGGAATTACCACCATCAGGTAGGCGGCGGCCAGAAACGTCGTGATACCGGCCAGCACTTCGGTACGCACGGACGAGCCGCGCTCGGCGATGGCGAAACGTCGCTCGAACCAGCCGCGCGGCGCACTTGCCGTGCCGCCCTGCGGCAGGCTGCCGCTGGTGCCGCCCGCGTGGCCACTATTAACGTCGCGCTCAGTAGGAGAGGTATGCATATGCCAAGAATAGTTGGGTCTTTGCGTGGCACTTTACGGCCAAGCGACTATAAATAAAAAATCAAATTACTTATGATTCGATAATTCGAATCTATTCTTCGCAAACCCAGGAGCGCGCTATGGCGACACCCCCGAATTCATCGCGCCGTACCGGTCAATCGGCCGCCGCCAAAGCCTCGCCCGCCACCACAACGCCGCCGCAAGCGAAGAAGGAAGCACCGGCGACAGCCAAGGCCACCGCGACCGCCCCCCCAGCCACCGTGCCGCCACTGCCTGCGCTCACGTTGCGGCAAGTGCAGTACTTCGTTGCGCTGGCGCACTCGCGCAGCTTCACGCAGGCAGCACAAGCGCTCTCCGTGACTCAGCCCGCACTGACGGCCGCCATCCGGCAAATCGAGTTTCTGCTCGGCGGCCGGTTGTTCGAGCGCTCAGCACACCGTCTCACGCTGACCGAGGCCGGCACGACCATCCTGCCGCTCGCCGAGCGCCTGCTCAACGCCGCGCGGGGCACCTTCGACGACATGACCAGCACCTTCACGCTGCAAGCGCAGACGGTGCGTATCGGCTTCATCCCGTCGGTGGCCGCCCGCTTGCTGCCGGTGCTCGGCAGCCTGCGAGAAGCGCACCCCGGCGTTCGCTTCGCCCTGAGCGATCTGCCGAACAGCGAACTCGTCGCCGCGCTCGCCCGTGGCGAGATTGACCTCGGCGTGGGCATTCGCGATGAAGACGACGAAGCGGCCAGCGCCGAGGGCTTTCGCTGCGACGACCTGTTCGACGATGAAATCGTGCTCGTCGCGCGCCACGACGATCCGCTGGCAAAGGCGGCGTCTGCCACGTGGGCACAACTCACCGAGCGCGATCTCGCCGTCTTCGTGCGCGGCAACGTCAGCGATTCGTTGCGACGCACGGGCGGCTCGCACAATCTACGTCTGGAGCCGAAATACCGCATGGAGTACACCGAGCCGCTGTACGCGCTCGTGCGCAGCGGTCTCGCGCTTGCCATCCTGCCCAAGCTCTACACCCTGCACTTGCACGACCCGGACCTCGTCGCGCTCGACGTCACGGCACCGCGCGTCACACGTACCGTCGCGCTGATGTCGCTCGACGGCAAGGAGCGCGGCCCGCAGGTCAGCGCCTGCCGCGACTGGATCGCGAAGCATCTCGCGACGTAATCACAACATGCGAAAACGCGGTGCCCTTGTCTTTGCTGGGGCACCGCGTTGCTTCATTACCTCGAGTCGTTACGGCAGGCGCGCAATCCGCGCCAGCAACGTCTCGTAGAAACGATCGTCATCCACGTCGGTGATCCAGGTGGCGTTCACGGCGCGCTTGGTGCGCCCGGTCCAGTCCACCACGGTCTCGCCCAGCGTGAGTTGCCCCGTCGTCTCGACCGCCACGTTCACGCGACGCCCGCCAAACATCGTCGGATCGATCAGGTAGCCGATCGTGCAGGGGTCGTACATCGGTGCCGACTCCACACCGCGGCGGCCCTTCTGATACGCCACTTCCGCCGCGAGAATGTCCGCCACGATCGGGCCGCAACGATTCTTCAACGCGCGGAACGGTGCCACACGTGCCGGGGTAATCGGGGCCTTCACGCAAACGTCGCGCGGCATCACCGTAATCGGCACACCGGCGTTCAGCACGATGCTCGCGGCTTCCGGATCGACAAAGATGTTGAACTCGGCCGACGGCGTGATATTGCCGCGTTCGAACCACGCGCCGCCCATCACCACGATTTCGCGCAGCGCTTTTGCGCCGTCCGGCGCAGCGGTCAACGCGGTGGCCACGTTAGTGAGCGGCCCGATCGCCACGAGCGTCACGCTGCCCGGTTTGGCCGCGCGCAGCGTGTCGATCAGATACGTCACGGCGTGCTGCGGGGCCAGCGGTGCGCGCGGCTCATGCAACGTCACGCCGTCGAGGCCCGTTCGGCCATGCACATTCGCGGCCGTAATCAGATCGCGCATGAGCGGCTTCGGGCAGCCGGCATACACCGGCAGCGAGTGCGTCTTGCCCGCCCAGTCGCGCACGATGCGCGCGTTGCGCTCGGTCAGTTCCAGCGGGACGTTGCCGCCCACCGTCGTGAGCGCTTTCAGGTCGATCTGATCGCTGGCACCCAGTGCAAACAGAATGGCGATGGCGTCGTCCTGACCCGGGTCGCAATCGATGATGACGGTGCGACGCGGCGTGCCGTCGGCCGCGAGGCGCGACGCGCCTTCGGTCGACGTCAGTTCTGCCAGCGCGTTACCGGCACCGGTGGCGCCCAGCGTCGCCAGCGAGGCGGCGAGCGACGTGCGCAGGAAAGTGCGGCGATTGCGCTGCGGGGCCGTGCTCGGTTCGTTGATGTCTGCCATGGCGTCGAATCTGAAATTAGCGTGAAAGGCGAAGTCGTGAGGCCGCGTCGGTCGATCAGAACGTGTGGCGCATACCCAGCGTCACGGCCAGCTGACGCTTGGTGCTCGATGCGGCGTAGCCGAACAGCTGCGCATTCTGCGCGTCGCCTGCGGCCTGCTGCGCGTTGAGCGTGAGCGCCACGTCAGTGCGCTTGGACAGCCAGTAATCGGCTTGCAGGTTCACCTGATGCCATTGCGGGCGCGTGTTGATCACATCGTAGTTGCCCGTCGTGAAACCGTACGCAGCGCCCAGCACGAGGGCCGGCGTGACGTTGTAGTTCAGCGTCAGGTTGTAGTTCTGCAAGTGCAGATGCGACGCGTCGAGATACGTGTAGCGCACGTCGGAGAACATCGCACCGATCAGCGCCGGGCCCCAGTGGTAGAAGCCGCCCGTGGCGAAGATGCGCTGCTGGCTCGCGTACATCGTCGGATGCACGGCGCTCTTCGAGAAGATCAGCAGCGGGCTGGCGTAGTCGTTGGCGATGGCGCCGTCGTTGTTCGTGCCGCTGAACGGGTTGTTGTATTGCGCGTACGCGGCGTTCCAGTCGAAGTCGGCGTACTTGTAGCCCAGGCCGAAGCTGTAGGCGTTGTTATTGCGAAAGCCCGTGGCCGAGTTCGAGAAGCCGTATTGCGCCGTGCCGTGGAAGCCGCCCACCGTCGGGCTCACCCACTTCACCGAGTTCTGCATACGGATATCGTTGTAGCCGTTGTCGTTGTCGCCGATGTTCACGCCGTTGCTCGAAATGATGATCGGGCCGACGTAATCGTGAATGGTGTCGTACTGGCGGCCGAGGGTCAGCGTGCCCCACTTGTTGTCCGACAGGCCGACGAACGACTGGCGGCCGAAGGCACGGCCGTTCTGGGCCGCCGTGCCGTTCACGATGCTGAAGCCGGCTTCGAGCGTGAAGATCGCCTTGGTGCCGCCGCCGAGATCCTCAGACCCACGGAAACCCCAGCGCGGGTTCTGGTTCGTACCCGAGAGCGCCTGCCACGTCTTGTTGCCACCCTGATTGCTCACGTACCCCACGCCGCCCGAAATCAGGCCGTAGATGGTGACGTTGCTTTGCGCATGTGCCGAGGTTGCGGCAAGGGCCATCGCGGCGCAGGCGCCGGCAAGGCCCAGACGGGCCAGAATCGTGGTCTTCATGAGGTGTGGCGTTCTCTAAGGTTTTATCTGCGCGCCGGCGAGATAGGTGCATTCGGCGCTACAGGGACCGAACTATAGGGAACGGGTTTGTATAAATATAATTTTGATTTTTTATATATCGATAAATTTAATCGATTCTACGACGACAGCCACGTGCGGCGGCGTCTTGGGCGGCAAAAACCGTTGTCGTGGCGATCGAGAGTGTGCGTTGCGCGCCACAGTCAGTGAAGTTTCGCGTCTTCGCCCTGCGCGATCAGGGCGTGTCCCCACCGGCGAACGTAGGCAACCGCGCGAAGCGCGAAGGTGCTCTGGGAATCGACGATCCGCGTCGATAGGATTCGCACCAGCCGGGCACATTGCCAGCACATCGTTGGCCGTTACTTCGTTATTCCGTCACTCATTTACTCAGTTACGCCCCCGGCTCTCTCTTCCCTCTGAACTGGAGCGCCCGCCTCATGACGATCGTTACCCCCCTGCCGCCCCCTGCTATCCCATACGCCAATGCTTCGGAGGCTGACGGTCCGCCCAGCGATCAGACGTACGAAACGCGGCTCGGTGAAGTCCTCAAGGAGAAATTCGCGGTCGTATACGTCGGCTACTCGGGCGCGGGATATGCAGCGCAGACCGGAATCAAGGAAGCCATCGCGCGGGACCTGAAAGCCATTTGCGAGGAACGCGGTCGAAAAGACGACGTGGTCGTGGTCGCCGGCGGCACGCCCGAAGGGATCGGCGTCGTCTACGAAGTCGCCCGGGACATGCGGCTTGCCACGCTCGGCATCGTGGCCGAGCAAGGTGCGCAATATGCTTCAGCGAATTGCGAAACGTTGGTGACCGTGACAAACGGCGACACGAACGATTGGTCGACGCGCATGCCCCAATCCGGCGAGGAACTCGTTGTCACCGCGCTCAGGATCGCCAATGAGCAGGGCAAGGGCGCCCAACTGCTGGCGTACAACGGCGGTCCGCAGGCATTTGTCGAAGCGATGGCGGCGGCCAAAGCCGGCTACAACGTGAAGATCGCCCACGAACATCAGGCGATGAAGACCGACAGGCCGATGCCGTTCAACGACCCCGACAAGTTCAGTGCGCTCATCGCGGCAGGGGCGACGCTTGCATCCCCGTCCGAGAGTTGACCTCGTTCATCGCGCCAGGAGGGTCGGCGCTTGGGCGATCAGGTACAGCAACGCGCCGATCAGTCCGCCCACGAGGGTGCCGTTGATGCGGATGTATTGCAGATCCTGCCCCACGCTCAGGCGGATCTGCTGCGAGAGATGTTCCGCATTCCAGCCGTGCACCGTCGCGCGGATGTGTTCGGTCACGAAGTCGGCAAAGCCCGGCGCCATGCGCTCGGCAGCGTCGAGCAGTTGCGCATCAAGCGCACGGCGCAGCGATTCACTGCGCGCCAGTTCTTGTGCGATCCACGACGCTGCGCCCACGATCTTCGCGCCGATCACCGAATTTTCCTGCGCCAGGTCGCGCTTCACCCAACTGCGCCACTCGTTCCACAGACTGCCCGCATAAGCGGTCAGCGCCGTGTCGCCCTTCAACTGCGCCTTGAAGCCGTCGAGCTTCGCTTGAAACTCGGCGTCGTTGCGCAGCCGCTCGATCAGTCCGGCCACCGCGCGGTCGAACGCCTGACGCAACTGGTGCGAATCGTCAGCCTCCATTTGGGCGAGCAGGCGCGTCACGGCGGCCGAAATCATGTCCGAGCCCTTGTTGCCGATCCATTCCGAGGGCAGCACCTTCTCCTTCTTCGGGTGATCGGCCTTGAGCCACTCCACGATGCGCGCCGAGAGAAATTCGCGCGTCTGCGGTTCGTTGAGCAGTTCGACGAGGTACTCGAGCGTTTCGTCGAGCAGCGCCTGATGGCGGCCATCGCGCGTGAGAGTGTCGAGAATGGCAGCAGCCGATTGCGACAGGTCGAGCCGGTCGATCATCGTGTCGAGTGCACGGCGAATGAACGCCTGCACGTTGCGCTCGTCCATCACGTCGAGCACGCCACTGGCTACCTTCACCAGCACGGCACTCAATTGGCGTGCGTTGTCGTGCGAGCCCAGCCAGTGGGTCACCGCGTCGGCGGGATTCTGTTGCTGGATGAGGCGCACCACCGAGGGCGTATCGAGAAATTTCTCGCGAACGAAGCGGGCCAGACCATCGCCCAGCGCGTCTTTCTTGCGAATGAGAATGTTGGTGTGTGCAGCGAGCCCGGGGATCGGAATGCGCCGGAACAGCGCCTCGACCGCGAACCAGTCAGCCAGACCGCCGACCATCGCCGCTTCGGCGGCAGCGCGAATCCAGCCGGTGAGAAAGTGCGGCGGCATGAAGAGCGTGGCGATGAAAATCGCCAGCGCGACCAGCAGGAAGTACAGGGCACGCCGTTCGGCGCGTTGCAGTGCGATGGCGGGGTCCATGCGCAACAGGCTCCTGAAAAAACACGAACGCCTGACAGGTTACCCCGTCAGGCGTCCGGTGATAAGTCTTGTGCTTATCGAGACCTGCTATTCGCGCAATTCACGCGATACACGTGATGACGTTAGCCGCGTTGTTCCGCCTTGAGCTTCAGACGGTACTTGTGCAGCAGCGGTTCGGTGTAGCCGTTCGGCTGCGTGAGGCCTTCGAACACGAGGGCGCTGGCGGCCTGAAACGCCAGCGAATCGCTGAAGTTCGGGGCCATCGGGCGGTACTGCTTGTCGCCTGCGTTCTGCGTGTCCACCACGGCGGCCATGCGCTTCATGGTCTCTTCGACCTGTTCGCGCGTGATCACGCCGTGACGCAGCCAGTTCGCCAGATGCTGGCTCGAAATACGCAGCGTGGCGCGGTCTTCCATCAGGCCGATGTCGTTGATGTCGGGCACCTTCGAGCAGCCCACGCCCTGATCGATCCAGCGCACCACGTAGCCGAGAATGCCCTGCGCGTTGTTCTCGATTTCCTTGCGGATCTCTTCAGTGTTCCATTCGGCCTTGGCCACCACCGGCACCGTCAGCAAACCGGTGAGCAGGGCGTCGCGCTCTTTCGCGTAGTCGATCTTTTCGAGTTCCTGTTGCACGGCCTGCACGTCGACAACGTGGTAGTGCAGCGCGTGCAGCGTGGCGGCGGTCGGCGACGGCACCCAAGCCGTATTGGCACCGGCCTTCGGATGCGCGATCTTCTGCTCCAGCATGGCGTGCATCAGGTCGGGCATGGCCCACATGCCCTTGCCGATCTGTGCGCGGCCACGCAGGCCGGCAGCCAGCCCCACGAGCACGTTGCTCTTTTCGTAAGCGGTGATCCACGCCGACGACTTCATGTCGCCCTTGCGCATCATCGGGCCGGCTTCCATCGCCGTGTGCATTTCGTCGCCGGTGCGGTCGAGGAAGCCCGTGTTGATGAAGGCCACGCGCGCAGCCGCCGCAGCGATACACGCCGACAGGTTCACGCTGGTGCGGCGCTCTTCGTCCATGATGCCCATCTTGAGCGTGTTGCGCGGCAGGGCGTACAGGTCTTCGATACGGCTGAACAGTTCGTCGGCGAAGGCCACTTCGGCCGGGCCGTGCATCTTCGGCTTGACGATGTAGATCGAGCCGGTGCGCGAGTTCAGGCGGTGCTTGCGGTCGTGCAGCGATGCCAGCACGGTGACCACGCCGTCGAGAATGCCTTCCGGAATCTCGCGGCCGTCGCGATCGGTGATCGCCGGGTTGGTCATCAGGTGGCCCACGTTGCGGATGAACAGCAGCGAGCGGCCATGCAGCTTCACCGGCTTGCCATTGGCGCCCGTGTATTCGCGATCGGCGTTCAGGCGGCGGGTGAAGGACTTGCCACCCTTCGACACTTCTTCCGTGAGCGTGCCTTGCATCAGGCCCAGCCAGTTGCGATACAGCTCGACCTTGTCGTCGGCGTCCACGGCGGCAACCGAGTCTTCGCAGTCGATGATGGTCGTCACGGCGGCTTCGACGAGCACGTCCTTGATATGGGCGGTGTCCGTCTTGCCGATCGGGTGGTTCGCGTCGAATTGAATTTCGAAATGCAGACCGTTTTGCTTGAGCAGCACGGCCGTCGGCTTGTCGGCATCGCCTTGATAGCCGATGAAGAGTGCCGGCGTAGCGAGCGTGGTCTTGCCGTTCCTGGTCGTGATGACGAGCTGGCTGTTCTCGACGCTGTAGCCGGTCGCATCCTTGTGCGAGCCTTCGGCCAGCGGCGCCGCCTGATCGAGGAAGCCGCGTGCGAAGGCGATCACGAGTTCGCCGCGCTTCGGGTTGTAGCCGGAGCCTTTCTCGGCGCCGTTGGCTTCGGGAATCGCGTCGGTGCCGTAGAGCGCGTCGTACAGGCTGCCCCAACGTGCGTTGGCGGCGTTCAGGGCATAGCGGGCGTTCGAGAGCGGCACCACGAGTTGCGGGCCAGCTTGTTCGGCGATTTCGTAATCGACTTCGGCGGTCGTCGCTTTGACGTCAGCCGGTGCGGGCAGCAGATAGCCGATCTTTTCGAGGAAGGCGCGGTAGGCGGCAGCGTCGGCGATCGGGCCAGGGTTGGCGCGGTGCCAGCCATCCAGTTCACCTTGCAGACGATCGCGCTCGGCGAGCAGCGCGCGGTTTTTCGGCGCGAGGTCGTGGACGATGGCGTCGAAGCCCTTCCAGAAGGTTTCGACATCGACACCGGTGCCCGGCAGGGCTTCCTTTTCGATGAACGCGATCAGATTGTCTGCGACCGTCAGGCCGCCACGCTGGGAAGTGGAAGTCATGATGCTGTACTCGAGTTTGAAAACCTGGTTGACGCTGCTTCGCCGGGCCATTCACTTGTCACCGAAAACGCATTTCACGTTAGGGCGGCGCATGATCACTGACGAAAAGGGGCAGTCTTATATAAGACCCTGAGTGTAATCGTTCTCCCGGCGCTCGGAAACCCGGGATTTCGAGTCGTGACTCCACCCCAGCTTATAGGTGGCATAAGGGTTTGCGTATGACGCCGGCCTGACGGGCCTTCGCGGGCACCCGTCTTTTTTGGACGTGCGGTTGCAGCATTCGGTATGGCGTTTCACTTCATGAGAAATGAACACGGCGCGGTAGGAATCCGAAATTCCAAATTGATACCCATCGAGCGTTGCAGCTTCCCCACGCGATGCCCACAATCCTGCCCAGTCGCCCCCCTCTCGACGTCACAACCCTTAGCCGCCTTCAAGGGGATATCCCGTGAACATGAACACCAATCTGACGGGGCGGTTGCGCAATACGCCACTGCCGCAGCACAAAGGCCTTTTGCCGCTCTTCGAAGCGGTCGTGAATTCGATCCACGCCGTCGGCGCAGGCGAGGGAGATGCCACCCGGGGCGAGATTCAGATCGACATCGAGCGTCTCGCCCAGACCGACCTGACGCTCGACGACGCGTCGTCACGACGCGGCGCGCCACCTCTGGCACCGATCTCCGGCTTTCGTATCGTCGATAACGGCGTCGGCTTCGACGCCGCGAACATGACGTCGTTCGAAACACTCGACAGCGACCATAAAGCCGCGCACGGCTGCCGCGGCGTGGGGCGTCTGCTCTGGCTCAAGGCGTTCGAGTGCGTCACGGTAGCGAGTGTTTTCCGCACCGGCCGTCAGCGCGCGCGCCGGCGGCAGTTCCATTTCACCGCCGGACAAGGCATCCGGAACATCGACTTGCGTGACGCGCGCGCGAACGAAACCCCGCACACGGTCGTGCACCTGCAAGGCTTTTTCCAGAGTTATCGGGAGAAGTCGGCCAAGACGGCGCGCGCCATCGCCAACAGTCTTTTCGAACATTGCCTGTGGTACTTCGTGCGCGATGGCGGTGTGCCCAGCATCGTCATTTGTGATGGCGACGAAACCATCGATCTGGTCGATGTCTACGACAGCTATCTGTTGGGTGGCGCACAACGCGAGACGCTCGATATCAAAGGACATCCGTTCGTCATCACTCACGTGAAACTCAAGACGAGCGCGGTCACCCAACCTGTCATTGCCTGGTGCGCGGCGAGCCGGGTCATCGAGAACGAGCCGCTCAGCGGCAAGCTGCCGGGCCTTCACGGCAAATTGCAGGACGGCGAGGGAGATTTCACCTATGCCTGCTACGTCACATCCCCCTGGCTCGATCAGCACGTACGCCCCGAGCGTATCGGCTTTGATATTCCGGAGTCGTCCGACGATCTCTTCGGCAGCGCGTCGCCGGGACGCGCCGAAATCCGGGAGGCACTGCTCGCCGCTGCGGCCAACTACCTTGCCCCATGGCTCACCCAAACCCGGCAGGCGAGCCGCGATCGCGTCGAGCGCTTTGTCACTCATCGTGCGCCCCGTTACCGCCCGATCCTCCCCCATATCGATCAGGACCGGCTAAGTGTGCCGCCTGACATCTCCGATCGGGATCTCGATCTGCTGCTGCATCGCGAATTGGCCAATGTCGAACACTCGTTGATCGCCGAGGGGCACGACATCATGCAGTTCGCCTCGAGCGAAACCACCGAGAGGTACCGCCAGCGCCTCGCGGGCTATATCGCCAAGGCGGACGACATCAAACAATCGGATCTCGCCAATTACGTATTTCATCGCAAGACCATCCTCGACATCCTCGCGCAGGCGTTAAAGCGGGGCGAAGACGGACGCTTCGCACGCGAAGAGGTGATTCATGAGTTGTTCATGCCGATGGGCAAGAGCTCAGAGGAAGTGCACGCCGAGCATGGGAATCTGTGGCTGCTCGACGAGCGGCTGACGTTTCATTCGTATCTGGCGAGCGACAAACCCCTGCAATCGATGCCGATCACGGACTGCGTCTCTGGGCGCAAGCCCGACCTGTGCGCACTGAAGGTCTTCGACCGGCCGATGCTGATGGCAGATGGCGCGCACGGGCCGCTGGCGTCACTTGTGGTGGTCGAGCTCAAACGCCCCATGCGCAACGACGCGGTGGCGGGGGAAGACAAAGACCCGGTCGAGCAGGCCATCGGTTATCTCGTGCGAATTCGCGCCGGGTCGGTCACCACGCCGGGGGGACGGCCCATACCGGGGGCGGCGTCGCTACCGGGCTTTTGCTACGTGGTGTGCGACATCACCCGCTCTGTCGTGCAGCGCTGCCAGATGCTGCAACTGAGCGAGACCATGGATGGGATGGGGTTCTTCGGCTACAACAGCCACTTCAAGACGTATATCGAAGTGATCTCGTACGACCGATTGCTGCAATCGGCTTATGAACGCAACCGCGCGTTCTTCGACAGGCTCGGTCTGCCTTCCGGCGGCCATCCGGCGACCTAGTCACTCGCCCGCGAAGCCCCTCGTTCCCGCCCAATGAAAAACGCCCGGACTTGTCCGGGCGTTTTGTCTCGGCGTGTGAGGCTTGTCACACGCGCACCGGGAATTCCCGGCAGATCCAGCATTCATGCGGCTTGGGGGGCAGTTTTCGGCACACTTCGCACCAAAAAAGGGCGAAAAGCGACACGGGTGTTTACCCTGAATTTGTGAATTTAGCGTTGCCGCCCCATTTATGCCTTTCTAAAATGTACCACATACAGACACAGTGGTGCTAATAGAGAGACAAATTTTTATGACGCTGAAGACGCTCGACAACGCGCTGACGCTTTTGCGCCACTTCACGGCCGAGAATCCGACGTGGGGCGTGCGTGAGTTGGCCAAGGAAACCGGCATCAACCACTCGGTCGTGCAGCGCATTCTCGCGACCTGTGCCCAGCACGGTTTCGTCACCCAGCGTGGCAAGTCGCGCAAGTACGCACTCGGCATGGCGTTTCTCGAATTCGCGCAGTCGTTGCGCGAAGGGTTGCATCTGTCGGACCTCATCCTGCCGATCATGCGCCGTCTGGCGGCCAACACCGGCGAGACCGCGTTTCTCGCGGTGCTCGATGGCAAAGAAGCGGTCTATCTCGAAATCGCCGAGTCGGATCAGAACATCAAGTATTCCGTGGCCGCAGGCACGCGCTTCGCGCTGCACGCCGGCTCGTCGGGCAAGGTCATCGCCGCGTATCTGCCCGAGACCCAACTCGACGCCATTCTCGAACACGGTCTGAAGCGCTACACGAGCAGCACCATCACCGAACCGGCAGCCCTGCGCGCCGATCTCGCGGCCATTCGCGAGCAAGGCTGGAGTTACTCGGCCAACGAATTTGCCGACGGCGTGTTCGGCCTCGCCCTGCCCGTATTCGACGAGACCGACGGCATCCTCGCCTCGTTCGGTGTCTCGGGCCCCGACTTCCGCATGACCGACGACAAGCGCCGCGAGATGCTCGCCGCCGTGCGTCAGGAGCTCGCCGAAGTGCAGTCGCTCATGCGCCGTTTCTACTGACCCGCCCCGATTTCGCCAGACAAGCCCCTTCGAGAATCAATCCAATGAAATCCGCCCCGCCCTCTGCCGCCGCCAAGCCACCCGGCGCACCTTATGCGCCGCTCGACGGCAAGCACCCGTCCGTTTTCGAGCCGACATCGTTACTGCTGATGGTGGCCGTGTCGGTCGCGGGCGCGATCATCGGCATGCAGTTGATCGTCACGCTCGGCATCTCGGCCAACACGTCCATCATCGGCGCGCTGCTCGCCATGCTCGTGGCACGCCTGCCCATCGCGATGATGCGCAAGTTCCGCTCCGTGCATCGTCAGAATCTGGTGCAGACGGCAATCTCGTCGGCCACCTTCGGCGCGTCGAACAGCCTGATGATTCCGATCGGCATTCCGTTCGCGATGGGTCGCCCCGATCTGATCGTGCCGCTGCTCATCGGCGTGATGATCGCCATGTTCCTCGACGGCACCGTGCTCTATCGCGTGTTCGATTCGAAGGCATTCCCCGCCACGGGCACCTGGCCCGCCGGTATCGCCACCGCCGAATCGATCATTGCCGGCGATCAGGGCGGCAAGAAGGCTCGCCTGCTCGTCTATGGCGTGGTGGGTGGCGTCGCCGGCTCGGTGCTGGGCATTCCGATGTCCGCCTTCGGTGTGGCCTTTATCGGCAACATCTGGGCGTTGGGCAGCTTCGGTACGGGTCTGCTGATCAAGGGCTATTCCCTGCCGCTGCTGCACGTCGATCTGAACAAGATCTATCTGCCGCACGGCTTCATGATCGGTGCCGGTGTGGTCGCGCTCATTCAGGTGACGTTCCTCGTGCTGCGCGGCAACCGCAAGGGCGCGCAGGCCGAGACCGGCTACCAGCCCACCGTGTCGGATCGCAAGCTCGCTGGCTTCCTCGGCGTGAGTTTTCTCGCCTATGTCGGCATCGCGTTGCTGATTGCACTGTGCGCCGGCCTCGCCACGCACATGTCGCCGGGCATGCTGATCGGCTTCCTGTTGTTTGCCGCGTTCGCAGCCTTCGCGCATGAACTGATCGTCGGTATCGCCGCGATGTACTCGGGCTGGTTCCCGGCGTTCGCCGTCGCGCTCATCACGCTGGTAATCGGCATGCTGTGCGGCTTTCCGCCGACGGCCCTCGGTCTGCTGGTCGGTCTGTCGTCAGCCACTGGCCCCGCCTTCGCCGATATGGGCTACGACCTGAAGACCGGCTTCATCCTGCGCGGCAACGGTGCCGACCCGGCGCTGGAGCGCGCCGGCCGCAAGCAGCAGTACTACGCCGGCATGCTGGGTTTCTGTGTGGCAGGCGTGGCCGTCGTGCTGGCCTACCCGCACTTCTTCGCCAACAACATGTTCCCGCCGGTCGACAAGGTCTACGCCGCCACGATTGAAGCCGGTGTGTCGAACGACATCGGTCATCAACTGATGATCTGGGCCATCCCCGGTGCGCTGCTGCAACTGATCGGCGGGCCGAAGCGCCAGCTTGGCGTGCTGATGGCGACGGGCCTCTTGCTGATGAGTCCGGCCGCTGGCTGGGCCGTCGCAGCGGGTCTCGTGTTGCGCGTGCTGATCGTGCGCCGCTGGGGCGCAGCAGGCGAATCGGCCTGCGGCACGCTGGCTGCCGGCTTCATTGCAGGCGATGCGCTGTACAGCTTCTTCAAGCCGCTGTTGTTCGGCAAGTTGCTGGCCAAGTAATTTCGAGTGGCGCGCGCCACTCGCGCGCGCCCGTTGTTTTGTCTCACCCCCCGTAGGACAGTTCGATGGATCTGAATCGCATCACCGCCGACAGCGCGCTCGCGCCCGGCCTCGTCTACTTCGATCACGCCGCCGCCTCGGTGCCGCCGCGCTGCGTCGTCGACACCATGACCGCGTATCTCGCCGAGACCGCACGCACCGGCCCGTACCTGCCCGCCTTCCGTCGCGAGACGTATGCGCGTGTCGAGCAAGTGCGCGCTGCCACGGCAGCCTTCGTCGGCGCCAACGCGTCTGAAATTGCCTTCACCAAGAACGGCAGCGAAGCCATCAGCCTCGTGGCCGCCGGCATCGACTGGCAAGACGGCGACGAAGTCGTGCTCTCCGACTTCGAAATGATTTCGAATCAGGCGCCGTGGCTGCAATTGCAGGCGCAGGGCCGCGTGAAAGTCGTGGTCGTGCCGGCGAACGCCGATGGTGTGATGGAAGTCGACACGCTCGCGCAATACCTCACGCCGCGCACCCGTCTGATCTCGATGGCGCATCTGCCGAACGTGACGGGCGCCTTGCAGCCGATCGATGCGATCTGTGCACTGGCCCGTGAGCGCAACGTCTGGACGCTGATCAACGCGACGCAGACCGTCGGCATGGTGCCGATCGACGTGCGCACGCTTGGTTGCGACTTTCTCGCCACGTGTGGCCGCAAGGCCCTGCGCGGCCCGGAAGGCAGCGGCTTCCTCTACGTACGCGAAGCGCTCATCACGCAACTGCGTCCGGCGCTGATCGGCTGGTGGAATGCGTCCGTCGACGCCAGCGGCGCGCTGTCGCTGCCGGCAACGGCCAAGCGCTTCGAAGCCGGTTGCCCGATCGTGCCGTCGATTCTCGGCATGGGCGAAGCCATCGCCTACGCGCAGTCGCTGGGTATGGCCGATGTTTTCGCGCGCGTGCAGCAACTCACGCGCTACGCCGTCGAGCAATTGCAGACGCTGCCGGGCGCCGAGATTTACGGGCCGTCGAAAGTCGAGCAGCGTCTGAGCCTCGTGCCCTTCAACGTCAAGGGTCTCGAAGCGGATGCCATCGTCGCGCATCTCGAAGCCGCCGGTGTCATCATTGAAGCCGGTCACTTCATGGCGACGCCGATTCTCAAGCGCTTCAACATTGAACGCATGGCGCGTCTGGCAGTGCATTATTTCAATACCGAGCAGGAAATCGACCGGGCCGTCGGCCTGATTCGCGAATTGCTCGACCCGCGTTCGTGACCCGTAATCCAGTCGTCTTTGAACCGTCACTACCTTCACCCGACGAGGCATAAGCCATGAAACAAATTCTGATGATGAGCAGCTCCCGCAAGGGCAATCTGGGCTATCTGGAGCATGCGGACGACCAACTGCACGCGTTGCTCAAGGGTCGCGCCAAGCGCGTGCTGTTCGTGCCCTACGCGGGCGGCATCACGTTCAGTTACGACGAGTACGAATCGCGAGTGAAGCCGGTGTTCGAGCGTCTTGGCTACGAACTCGAGTCGATTCATCACCACAAGGATCCGCGTGCGGCCGTGGAACAAGCGGAAGCCGTGGCTGTCGGTGGCGGCAATACGTTTGCCCTGCTCGATCGCATGTACAACGCGGGCATCGTCGGTCTGATTCGCGAGCGCGTGAATGCGGGCATGCCATATGTGGGCTGGAGCGCCGGCTCGAACGTCGTGTGCCCGACCATTCGCACCACCAACGACATGCCGATCGTCGAGCCGCCCACGCTCAAGGCACTGAACCTGATTCCGTTCCAGGTGAACCCGCACTTCATCAGCGGCAAACCGGCCGGTCATAACGGCGAGTCGCGCGAAGAGCGTCTGGCCGAGTACCTCGGCATCAATCCGGACGAGCGCGTTGTCGGCATTCCGGAAGGCACCGCGCTGCACGTGCAGGGCGAGAACGCCACTGTGCTCGGCGAATTCGACGCGCTGTACTTCAAGCAGGGCGGCGCCATCGACAAGATCGCCACGGGCAGCACATTCGCGCTCGCATCGATCTGAGGTCGCTACGGCGTCTCTGGTAACAAAGCAGATTCAAGAGGTTTAGAAACATGGCATTGCAGCAAACCCTGGCGGTGTATGAACTCATCGACCTGCCGAGCGTGAACGGTGACGACATCGTCGCCTTGTTCGCGCCTTACACCGACGCCGGCGTAACGGTCACGGTGGAGCGTGTGACCGAAGGCCGCGTGGCCGACTTCATCAAGATCGTGGTGCCGGGTGCGGCAGGCAAGACGGCCGGCGGCACGGCCCCGACACTGGGCCTGATCGGCCGTAACGGCGCGATCGGTGCACGTCCCGACCGTATCGCGCAGGTGTCGGATGCCGATGGCGCGACGGCGGTGATCGCCGCAGGTCTGAAGCTCGCACAACTGCGGGCACGTGGCGACACGTTGCAGGGCGACGTCATCGTCACCACGCACCTGTGCACCGATGCGCCGATCACGCCGCGTCAGCCGGTCGACTTCATGGGCATGCCGTGCAGTTCGACGACGATGAACCAGTTCGAAGTCGACGCCGCCATGGACGCCATCCTGTCGGTCGATACGAGCAAGGGCAATCGCGTGTTCAACGAGCGCGGTTTCGCGATCACGCCGACGTCCAAGCAGGGGTATTTGCTGCGCGTGTCGGACAGTCTGTTGAACATCATGCAGCAGACGACCGGCCATCTGCCGCGCGTCATGCCGCTGACGACGCAGGACATCACCGACTACGACAACGGCCTGTACCACATCAACAGCATCATGCAGCCGACGGTGGCCACCGAAGCACCGGTGGTCGGCGTGCCGATCACGGCGCAAGCGGCCGTGGCGGGCAGCGGCGGCAGCGCGAGCCATGAAGTGGATATCGCCGAAGCCGTGCGTTTCTGCGTGGAAGTGGCGATTCAGTACACCGACCGCCAGCGCTATCAGTGCGACTTCTATAGCGAGACGGAGTATGCGCGTCTGCTGGAGTTGTACGGCCCGATGACGGTGCTGCAAAAGGCCGCGTAACACGAAAGGTGGTTGATGGACCCGGGCGATTCGATGTGAGTCGAGTCGCCCGACTTTTCCCCAAGGCGACAGGCTGAACCGCGACACGCCCGTGCTGGGTCACAAACCCGCGCGACGTGCCTGGCTGCCGCCAACGCCCTGACACAACCGGTTCGCCGGCGACTGCGCCGGACCTGTGTCGAGTGGCTCCTCTGCGACGACATGACGTCGTTCCCTTGTCTTGAAGACGGGAGCGCGGGGGCGTTTTTGCGTCAATTTTTTGAATCGAGGGCCGGCAACCTGCCATGGCTCCGTCTATTTCTCGTGCTTCAAGACCGATCGGAACTCTCATGAAATATCCGCTTCCTTCCCTGATCGCCGCCGCTGCCGGCGTGTGTTTTGCCAGCGTCGCCCCGAGCGCGTTTGCGCAATCGAACGTCACGCTGTACGGCGTGCTTGATGCGGCAGTGGTGATGCAGACCAACACCAGCCCGCAGGGCGGCAAGACCTTCAGCGTGCAGCAGGGCGGCGAGGGCTTTCTGTCGGGCAGCCGCTTCGGCCTGACCGGTAGTGAAGACTTGGGCGGCGGCATGAAGGCGCGCTTCGTGCTGGAAAATGGCCTCACGGTCAACAATGGCGGTTTCGATCAGCAGGGTCAGCTGTTCGGCCGTCAGGCGTTCGTGGGGTTGTCGGGCGCGTTCGGTGAAGTGGATATTGGCCGTCAGTACACGGGCGCCTTGCTCGCGGTATCGGCGGTCGATCCGTTGTCGGTCGGTGCGCCGGCGACGAACTCGTGGCAGGTGTATCTCACTGGTCAGCGTTTTAACAACGCGTTGACGTACACCAAGTCGTTCGGCGCGATTGGGGTGAACTTGCAGTACGCGTTGGGCGGTATCGCGGGTCAGGGTTCGGCACGCTCGTCGCTTTCGGGTGGTTTGTCGTATGAAGGCAGCGGTCTGAAGATGACGGGGCAGTTGCAGCAAACGCGCGATACGCAAAGCCGCACGGCCAAGCTGTGGGTGTTGGGTGCGAAGTACGCGTTTGGTCCGGCCACGTTCTACGCCGACTACCTGCAAAGCCAGCGTGATGCAGGCTTCGACGTGACGAACGGTGGTGTTGATTTCGCGTCGATCACGAACATGAGCACCCCGGCGACGGCCAGCTCGACGGCGTCGATCGGCTCGGTGTTCAGCGCAGCGCGTCGCGATCAGTTCCTGACGCTGGGTGCGACGTACAACTTCAACCCGGTGCTTTCGTTCACGGGCGCGTGGATGTACAACAACACGTCGGCGAGCAACTTCGGCGGCACGCGTCAAACGGCTTACGCGATCCTCGATTACCGCCTGTCGAAGCGCACCGACGTTTATGTGGCCGGCGCTTACGATCACGTGAACGGCGACTGGTCCGGCCTGTTCGGTACGTCGACCACGTCATGGACCGGCGGCTCCGGCGTGCGCCTGAACGGGCACGACAATCAGGTGACTTACTACGCTGGCTTGCGTCATAAGTTCTGATGCGTCTGTCGCGGCAACTGAAGTAGTGATGCGGTAGCTGTCGGCATGCGATGACTCGGGTAATTCGGGTCATCGGCAAATTCTGAAAAGCCTCGCGACGCCGTGCAACGACCTCCATGCTTCAGCGCAAGCTGACAGAATGCGAGGTCGTTTCTTTTTGCGAGCCCCGAACATGTTCATCCGATTTGCGCGGGGTGCCGAAGTCTACGCACTCATTGCCGCCGCATTGAATGGCACGATCGGTCCGCTCACTCGTGTCGGACTCGGCTACGGTTTAACGCCGACGAGCGTCGCGTTCTGGAAATGCTTTGGCGCCTTTGTAGTGATCGCAAGTTACTGCTGTGCACGACGGACGTTGCGCGACCAAACGGTGCGACTGGCGAGCCGCTGGCCCGTTTTTGCACTGCTCGCGTTGCTGGGCATCTTCTGCCTCTACGCTTTCGAAACTTGGGCGTTCGCTGAGGCATCGATTCCGCTGGTCTCTTTTCTGACCTACGCCGCGGGGGGTGTCACGATTGTGCTTTCGACGCTGGTTTTAAAGGAGCAGATCACACGGCGAAAGGTCGCTGCGTTCGGTTCCATCGTCACCGGCGTTGCACTGATCTGCCTGTTCGAAGGCGGTGTGACGGGAAGTTATCTCGGTGTTGCGCTCGCCTTATGCGGCGGCCTCGGTTACGCCTTGTTCATCTTTCTGTCGAAGTTATGGAACGTAGGGAGCGGACTTCCGCAGCTCACTTGGCTGTTTGGATTTGGCAGTTTCTATTTGTTGCTGCTCTCGTTGCATCAGGGGTTTGCCGTACCGGTCGGGTGGGCTTGGGTCATCTTGTCAGCATTGATTCTGCTGCCTACGATTGGCGGCTTCTATTTCACGACACTGGCGATTTCGCACGGCGAGGCAAGCAAGGTACAGATCATTGAGACCAGTGACCCGTTGTTCGCCACACTGTTCGCCTTCGCATGTTTCGGAGACATGCTCGGTGGCTTCGGCGCATTGGGTGCCGTCTGCATCGTCGCCGGGCTTTTGATGACGATTGTGCCGCGTCGTATCGGTGACCTCGTGACGAGCGATCAGGGGTGACGCGGTATGTCTGATGCAGTGCGTTTGATGACGTGAGCGCTGTAGAAAGACAAACGGGACGCCGAAGCGTCCCGTTTGTCTTTCTGCTCAGCGGAAGTCCTGCGGTTACTTCACCGCTTCCGCTTCTTCGACCTTAGCGGCCGATTGCGCCAGCACCGGCCTGAGGGCGATACCGGTATGGCTTGCCGCGACCTTCGCGAGCGCATCCGGTGATGTTGCCGCCACCACGGTGCCGCCGTCCTTACCGCCTTCCGGTCCCATGTCGACGATCCAGTCGGCTTCGGCGATGACGTCCAAATTGTGCTCGATCACTACGACGGTGTGTCCGCCGTCCACGAGACGGTGCAGCACCTTGATCAGACGTGCCACGTCCGCCATGTGCAGACCCACGGTCGGCTCATCAAGCACATACAACGTGTGCGGCGACTTCTGACCACGGCGCGTAATGTCGTCGCGCACCTTGGTCAACTCCGTCACCAGCTTGATACGCTGTGCCTCGCCGCCCGACAACGTCGGCGACGGCTGCCCCAGCGTCAGGTAACCGAGCCCCACGTCCTTCATCAACTGCAACGGGTGCCCGATACTCGGCATCGACGCGAAGAACTCGACCGCTTCGTCCACTTCCATCGTCAGCACGTCGCCGATGCTCTTGCCACGCCACGTTACCGCCAACGTTTCGGCATTGAATCGCTGGCCGTGACACACGTCGCACAACACCTTCACATCGGCAAGGAAGCTCATGCCGATCGTGCGCACGCCCTGCCCCTCGCACGCCGGACAACGCCCGTCGCCCGTGTTGAACGAGAAGCGCGAGGCCGAGTAACCACGCGCACGCGCTTCCAGCGTGTCGGCAAAGAGACGTCGAATCGTGTCCCAGAAGCCGATATACGTTGCCGGACACGAGCGCGGCGTCTTGCCGATCGGCGTCTGGTCGACTTCGAGCACCCGGTCGATCGTCTCCCAGCCGGTCACCGACTCGCAGCCGTGCCACGCATGCGTCACCGCGCGACGCGGTTCCGCCGGTACCTCCGACTTGGCGCGCGGCTTACCGTCCGCCTTCACCGCATGCCGCACCGTGCCCTTACGGGCGCGGCGCTCGGCCGGTGAGGACATCACCGAACGGCCTACGGCGTCGAGCAAATTCGTCATCAACACGTCGCGTGCCAACGTCGATTTGCCCGAGCCTGAGACGCCCGTAATCGCCGTCAGTCGCGAGAGCGGCAGCGATGCCGTGACGTTCTTCAGGTTATGCAGCGTTGCGCCATGCACCGTCAGCCAGTTCGGCGGCACCGCTTCCGTGCCCTTCTTCGGCGCAACGACTTCGCGACGCGGTTGCAGCGGGTGCTGCAACGGATGCGCGAGGAACTTGCCCGTCAACGAATCGGGATGCGCCGCCAGATCGGCCACGCTGCCCTGCGCCACGAGTGTACCGCCGCGCTTGCCTGCGCCCGGCCCGATGTCGATGATGTGGTCGGCGCGACGAATCGTGTCCTCGTCGTGCTCGACCACCACCAGCGTGTTGCCTTGGTCGCCGAGCTTGCGCAGCGCGCCAAGCAGAATGCCGTTATCGCGCGGGTGCAAGCCGATGGTCGGCTCGTCCAGCACGTAGCACACGCCCTGCAAATTGCTGCCGAGTTGCGCCGCCAGACGAATCCGCTGCGACTCGCCACCCGAGAGTGTCGGCGCCGCACGGTCCAGCGTCAGGTAGCCCAGCCCCACTTCTTCCAGAAACTCGAGGCGGCCCTGAATTTCGCTGATCAGGTCGCGCGCAATGCTCGCATCGCGGCCATGCAGATGCAGCCCTTGCACCCAATGGCGAACGTCGGTGACGGTCCACTGCGCAACGTCCGAAATCGCCTCTTCGTCAAAGGTCACGGCCCGCGCGACCGGATTCAGTCGCGCACCGTGGCAGTCCGGACAGGGCTGATCGCCCACGTCTTCCGGTTCTTGCTCCTCCGACGGCAGCGAATGCTCGCGTCCGCGGTTGTCTTGCCCGAGCACCGTGTCGTCGAATGCTTCGCGCTGCTCACGCGTGAGCGCCAGCCCCGTGCCCACGCAGGTCGTGCACCAGCCGTGCTTGCTGTTGAACGAGAACATGCGCGGATCGAGATCGGGATAGCTTGTGCCGCACACCGGGCACGCACGCTTGACCGAAAACACTTCGATCTTGCCGACGCCTTCGCCGGGTTGTTCACTGGTCATGGCGTCGCCCAGACCGTCGAGCGGCGCCAGCAGATGCATGACGCCCTTGCCCAATTCGAGCGCCGCCGCGAGCAACGTACGCAGCAGACCTTCGTTCTCGGGGGTGATCACCACGTCACCGACGGGCAACTCGATGGTGTGCTCGCGGAAGCGATCAAGCTTCGGCCACGGATCTACCGGCAGGAAAACGCCGTCGACGCGCAGATGCGAATGCCCGCGCGCCTTGGCCCACTTCGCCAGATCGGTATAGATACCCTTGCGGCCTACCACCAGCGGTGCCAGCAAACCGACGTGCTGACCGCGCCGGTCGCGCATCAATTGCGCCACGATGGAATCGGGGCTCTGCGCCGTCACCGGCGCGCCGTCGTGAATGCAATGCTGAATACCGAGTTTCACGTACAGCAGCCGCAGGAAGTGCCAGATCTCCGTGGTCGTCGCCACCGTACTCTTGCGGCCGCCACGCGACAGACGTTGCTCGATGGCCACCGTCGGCGGAATACCGTACACGGCATCGACTTCCGGACGCCCCGCCGGCTGCACGATGGAGCGCGCATACGCGTTCAGCGACTCCAGATACCGGCGCTGCCCCTCGTTGAACAGAATGTCGAACGCGAGTGTCGACTTGCCCGAGCCAGACACGCCCGTGATCACGCTGAATTTGCCGCGCGGAATCTCCACGTCGAGCGACTTCAAATTGTGTTCGCGCGCATTGATGATCCGGATGGCGTCGCCACCCGCTGGCTTACGATGGGCGCGCGCGGCACGCAAGGCGGTTTGCAACGGCATGCCGGCATCGTCCTTTGTGCTTGCCGCCACGGCCTGTGCAGGTGCCACGATATTGCGCTCGTAGTCGGCCAGTGCCTTGCCGGTATGCGAGCCGGGGCATGCCACCACATCGGCCAGCGTACCGGCGCAAAGCACTTCGCCGCCGCCTTCACCGCCCTCCGGTCCCAGATCGATGATCCAGTCGGCAGCGCGCACCACGTCGAGATTGTGCTCGATCACCAGCAGCGAATTGCCGCCGTCGAGCAACTTGCCGAACGCGCGCATCAGCTTGGCGATGTCGTCGAAGTGCAGGCCCGTCGTCGGCTCGTCGAAGATGAACAGGCGGCCGCGATGCGCCACCTTCTGGCCGCTTGCCGTCTTCTTTTGCGACGCTTCGGCCAGAAAACCCGCGAGCTTGAGACGCTGCGCTTCACCGCCCGAGAGCGTCGGCACCGGCTGGCCCAGCTTCACGTATTCAAGTCCGACATCCACGATCGGCTGCAACACACGCAGTACGTCGCGATCCGACGAGAACAGCTTCACCGCCTCGTTCACCGTGAGGTCGAGCACATCCGACACGCTCAACTCGCGCATGGCTTCACCCGGCACGGCACGCTGAATCTTCACGTCGAGCACTTCGGCGCGATAGCGCTTGCCATCGCAGTCCGGGCAGCGCAGATACACGTCGCTCAGGAACTGCATTTCCACGTGCTCGAAACCCGAGCCGCCGCAGGTGGGGCAACGTCCGTTGCCCGAGTTGAAGCTGAACGTGCTGGCGTTGTAGCCGCGTTGCAGCGCTACCGGTTCAGCCGCGAACAGCTTGCGAATCTCATCGAACGCACCGACATAACTCGCCGGGTTCGAACGCGCCGTCTTGCCGATGGGCGATTGATCCACGAACACGACGCCCGACAACTGCTCTGCCCCCACCAGTTCATCGTGGGCACCGGGCGCCTCGGTCGGGTCACCGAAGTGACGCGCGAGTGCCGGGCTGAGCACATCCTGCACGAGCGTCGACTTGCCGGAGCCCGAGACGCCCGTCACACAGACAAGCCGTTGTAACGGAATGTCGACGCTGATTTGTTTGAGGTTGTGTTCGCGCACGCCCGTGAGCGACAGGCGCGGCGTGTCGGCATCGACCGGACGGGCGCGCCAGTTCGACGCGTTCGCCACGTGCTTGCGCCCGCCGAGATAACTGCCGGTGAGGGTGTCGGCGTTGCGCACTTCTTCGGGCGTGCCGTCGAACACGATCTGACCGCCGCGCTCGCCGGGGCCGGGCCCCATGTCGATCACACGATCGGCCGCCAGCATGACGGCCGGGTCATGCTCGACCACCACCAGCGTATTGCCCGCATCGCGCAGGCGATGCATCGCGGCAACAATGCGGTCCATATCGCGCGGGTGCAGGCCGATACTCGGCTCGTCGAGCACAAACAACGTATTGACGAGCGAGGTACCCAGCGCCGTCGTCAGGTTGATCCGCTGCACTTCGCCGCCGGAGAGCGTGCGGCTCTGGCGATCGAGCGTGAGATAGCCGATGCCGACGTCGCATAGATACTTCAGTCGCGTGCCGACTTCCTCTTGCAGCAGCTTGAGTGCATCGTCGAGCAGGCTCGACGGCAGCGTGAGCGAGTCGAAGAACTGACGCACGCGCGAAATCGGCATGAGCATCAGGTCGTGCATGGTCAGGCCGGGCAATGCTTCGAGTTGCGCGCGCGACCACGACACGCCGCGCGGCATGAAGCGTTGCGACGGCGGCAGCACGGCGTCGGCGTTCTCTTTCGACCCCAGACGCCACAGCAGACCTTCCGTCTTGAGACGCGCGCCGCCGCAGGTATCGCAGGTGGTGTAGCTGCGGTACTTCGAGAGCAGCACGCGAATGTGCATCTTGTATGCCTTCGACTCCAGATAGCCGAAGAAGCGTCGCACGCCATACCACTGCTTGTTCCACTCGCCCTTCCACGTCGGGTCGCCTTCGATCACCCATTCCTGATGCTCGGGCGAGAGCTTCGACCATGGTGTGTCACGCGGAATACCTGCCTTACCGGCATATTCAAGCAAGTCCTGCTGAATCTCTTTCCATGCGGGCGTCTGAATCGTCTTGATCGCGCCGCCGCGCAGCGTCTTGCGCTCGTCGGGAATTACCAGACCGAGGTCGACACCGATCACGCGCCCGAAGCCCCGGCATGCCTCGCAGGCGCCGTAGGCCGAGTTGAACGAGAACAGTGCCGGCTGCGGATCGGCGTAATGCAGATCGCTATCCGGGCAGTGCAGGTCCTGCGAATACCGCCAGATGTCCGGCTCACCTTCTTCCGCGAGCACGTAGACGTTCACACGGCCACGTCCGCGCTTGAGCGAGGACTCGATGGCTTCCATCGCGCGCGCCTTCTCGGTGTTCTGCAAGCGGAAACGGTCGGCCACCACGTCGAGCACCTTGCGCGTGCCGGTGGTACTCACGACTTCGCGCTCGGCCTGCACGCGGGTGTAACCCGAGGCGGAGAGCCACTGCGTCACCTCGTCGGGCGTGACACTGCCCGGCAGTTCCACCGGGAACGTGACGACCAGTCGCGGGTCGCCCTGCGCCGTGCGCGTCATCAGTTCCGCGTAGATGGTCTCGGGCGTGTCGTGGCGCACGGGTTGCGCCGTCTCGCGATCGAACAGCGCCGCCGCACGGGCGAACAGCAGTTTCAGGTGATCGTTGAGCTCGGTCATCGTACCGACCGTCGAGCGCGAACTGCGCACGGGGTTGGTCTGATCGATGGCAATGGCGGGCGGCACGCCTTCCACATGGTCGACCTGGGGCCGGTCCATGCGGTCGAGAAACTGACGCGCGTAAGCACTGAAGGTCTCGACGTAGCGACGCTGGCCTTCGGCAAACAGCGTGTCGAAGACCAGACTCGATTTGCCGGAGCCGGACGGACCGGTCACGACCGTCATCTCGCCGGTCTGGAGATCGACGTCGAGATTCTTGAGATTGTGCTGACGGGCGCCACGAATGCGAATGGCGTGGTTGGCCGACGATGCAGGCGACGGCGTTGCCGGGGTTGTCGCCGGGGTTGTCGACAGATCGGGTTTCGAGGACGAATTATCCAATTGTTCAGGGCCGCTTGGTTGACGTCTGAAAGTGCGCATGCGCGCCTCGGGGGAACTACTGTATCAGGCCGATACGACAGGCGCTGACAGCATCCACGCTCCGTTCGGCATGGGGCGATTGTACTGTATATTTGTACAGCACCTCACCCATACCCCCATTGCCGATAGTCCTAATTTTCGGAAGGTCGGCGCTACCGTGCCCCCGCATTTATTTCCCATCCGTCGCCGCCCCATGCGTGACATGATATGATGCGAATGATTATCATTAACCAACAAAACTGTTGAATCAGTGACGGCAGCGCAAGCCCGCGGCCGAGCCAAGATCATGATGCGTGACGACACCGGGGGCCGTTCAGACCACGCACGCGCCGAAGCGTCCGGCGTGGCCGCGCTCTATCACGATCACCATGGCTGGTTGCGTAACTGGCTGCACCGCAAGCTCGGCAACCACGGCGACGCGGCCGATCTCGCGCACGACACCTTCGTGCGTCTGCTCAGTAAAGACGCCCCCGTCTGCCCGCGCGAACCGCGCGCATTCCTGACCGTCGTCGCACAAGGCCTCGTCGCCAATCTGCATCGCCATCGCAAGATCGAAGCCGCGTATCTCGACACGCTCGCCGCACAGCCCGAAGCCGTCGCGCCCGATCCGGAAACGCGCGCCATCCTGCTCCAGACCCTCATCGACATCGACCGCCGCCTCGACGGCCTGCCGCCCGTCGTTCGCCGTGTGTTCCTGATGTCGCAACTCGATGGCCTCGCCCAACGCGATATTGCCGAAGCCGTCGGCATCTCGATTGCCACCGTGCAACGCCATATCGTCAAGGCGCTGCATGCCTGCTGCTTCGGGAGCCACCGTCCATGAGCGCCCACTCGCACACCGCTGGCGCCCCATTGCCGGAATCGGTCACGCTGGCCGCCACCGAGTGGTTCGTCCGTCTGCAAGCGCACGAAATGTCCACTGGCGGCACGAGCAGCGTGGCGACGGATGCGCAGACCAGCGCCCGCGCCGCCGATCAAGCCGCGTGGCAACGCTGGCACGACGCGCACCCGCAGCACGCGCAGGCATGGCAACTACTGGTCGATTTCGGCAGCCGGCTGCGCACAATTCCCCCCGTAGTCGCTCACGGCACGCTGCTGCGGATGACGGCGCGCAAGGCCGCGACGAGCCAGTCACGCCGCCGTGTACTCGGCCTCTTTGCGCTGGCGACGGTCGCCGGGGCCGCGTGGACCGCACGCGACAGCGCGACGGTGCAATCGCTGCGCGCCGACCTGAGCACCCGTGTCGGCGAGCGCCGCACCGTGCAACTGGACGACGGCACTTCACTCGCGCTCAACACCGATTCGGCGGTCGACGTGCGTTATACGCAAGACACCCGCCGCCTGCGCTTGCTTCGCGGCGAGATTGCCGTCACCACGGGTGCCGATGCCGACCACGGCCATCGACCGTTCTTCGTCGATACGGCACACGGCCGCTTGCAGGCCCTCGGCACGCACTTCCTCGTGCGTCAGCAGAACGACACCGCTTCGGTCACCGTGCTCGAAGGCGCCGTGCGCGTAACGCCATCGGACGCCACCGGAAATGCCATCGTGCTCACCGCCGGTCAGGGGGCAACCTTCGACGCCACGGCCATCCGCTCACGCTTTGACGACACCAGCGCCGCCAATGCCGTCGCGGCATGGACGCAAGGCATGCTCGTCGTGCACGCCATGCCGCTCGGCGACTTCCTCGCCGAATTGAGCCGCTATCGTCGCGGCCATCTCGGTTGCGCACCCGAAGTGGCCAACCTGCTGGTCTCGGGAATCTATCCGGTCGACGACACCGAGCGCGTGCTCGACATGCTCGCGCGCGCGCTGCCGGTCGAGGTCGAGCGCTATACCCGCTGGTGGGTGCGTGTGCTGCCAGGCACGCAAACCGGCGAGCCGCCAGGGCGTATCCGCACGATCCGGACCTTCGGCGGGGACCGTACGCACACCTGAACCGCGCGCGGTACGTCGATCGCCGCCCCGGTCGCCGGGCGACAGGCACCGCCCGCTAAAAACTTTTTTGCCGTCGGATGAGGGGTTTTCGAATCTCGCGGGGCATAGGAAGGAATGCCCATTTCGATGTTCGATGCTCCATAGAAAGGAATCCGCCGTCATGTCTTCTCACGTCAGCCCCACGCCGCCGCGTGCCGCTCGTGCTTCTGTTGCCTGCGTTGCCACTGCCCGCCGCGCTGTCTCACTGGCCGCCTTCGCCGTCTTTGCCGTGAGCGCACAGGTCCACGCCGCCGACGCCACGTCGCCGGCAGGCACCACAGCGGCAACGGCAACCCGCCCCGCACAGCCGCTGCACATTCCCGCCGGCTCGCTGCAACAGGGGCTCGTCGCCTTCGCCCAGCAAACCGGGCTGATGATCTCGTACGACGCCGCCCAGATCGCCGAGAAACGCACGGCCGGCGTCTCCGGCAACTACACGCCCTCGCTCGCGCTGGCGATCCTGATTGAAGGCACCGGCCTGCAAGCCACCGGCCAGCCCAACGGCGGCTACATCGTGGCGCCCGGCGCCAACGCCGGTGCGCCGGCAACAGGTGCGGCCGTGGCGCTGCCCGCGACCGAAGTGAACGCCCGCGCAGATCGCGACGTCGCCCGTGGCCCGGTGGTGGGTTACGTCGCACAGCGCAGCGATACCGCGACGAAAACGGACACGTCGATCATGCAGACGTCGCAGTCGATCAGCGTGATTCCGCGCGACCAACTCAACGATCAGGCCGTGCAGACAGTCAGCGACGCACTCAAGTACTCCGCCGGTGTGAACGCCGACCCGTACGGCAGCGACACGCGCGCCGACTGGTTCTACATCCGTGGCTTCAACGCCGATGCGTATTGGGACGGCCTGCGCATTCCGCAGATCGCCAACCGCCCGGGCAGCTACGCCGCCATTCGCGTCGACCCGTACACGCTGGAGCGCGTGGAAGTGCTGCGCGGTCCCAGCTCGATCCTCTACGGCGCGGGCAATCTGGGTGGTCTGGTCAACCTGGTGAGCAAGGTGCCGAGCGCCGAGCCGTATCGTGAGATCGGCGTCGACTACGGCACGTTCGACCGCCGCCAGTTGCGCGTGGACGTGACGGGCCCGGTCAATGACGATGGCACGCTGCTCTATCGCATCACGGGTCTGGGCCGTCTGGCCGACACGCAGACCAACAACGTGACCGACGACCGCATCATGATTCAGCCGTCGATCACGTGGCGCCCGAATGCGCAGACGAGCCTCACGTGGTTCTTCAACTACTTGCAGGACAACATGGGCTCGTCGGTCAGTTACGGCCCGGCCATCGGCATGGTGACGCCGTCGCGCTGGGGACGCATCGACCGTGAACTGCTCACCGGCGACCCCGCTTTCGACCGCTATCGCAAGACACAAGTCGCGACCGGGTTCCGCTTCGAGCACCGCATCAACGACGCGCTGCAACTGCGCTCCAGCGTGCGCTTCACGCACATGGACCTCGACTACAAGTCGATCTACGGCACCGCGCTGCTCGCGGACCAACGCACGTTGCAACGCACCGCCTATCAGGCCGAGCCGATCCTGAACGGCTGGCAGATGGACAACAACGTGCAGTACGACACGAAGACCGGCCCGGTCGCGCACAAGGTGGTCGCCGGCACGGACTTTCAGTCGCAACGTTTTCTGAATCGCGTGTGGACCGGGTCGGCACCATCGCTCGACCTCTACGCACCGGTGTATGGCGTGAAGGGCGTGCTGCCGGCCAACCCGACGACCAGCACCGATCAGACGCAAACGCAGCTCGGCCTGTATTTGCAGGACCAGATGCGCTGGGACCGCTGGTATCTGACGCTGGGCGGGCGCGAAGACTTCACGTGGTCGACGACCGACAACAACATCGCCAAGACCACCGTGAAGCAGACGCCGAACAAGTTCACGTGGCGCGCCGGTCTGTTGTACGAGTCGAGCTTCGGCGTCTCGCCGTACTTCAGCTACTCGACGTCGTTCTTGCCCACGCTGTCGACCAACCTCGCGGGCGACCCGCTCAAGCCGACCACCGGCCAGCAGTACGAGATCGGCATCAAGTACCAGCCGACGAACACCAACGCGCTCTTTACCGCGTCGCTGTTCAATCTCACGCAACAGAACGTGTCGACGGCTGACCCGGCCAATACGCGCAACACGATCCAGACCGGGGAAGTGCGCTCGCGCGGCGTGGAACTCGAAGGCAAGGTGAGCCTGACGAACAAGCTCAATGTCGTGGCCAGCTACACGTATCAGGACGTGGAAGTCACCCGCAGCAACAACGCCGATCTGGGCAAGCGCCCGTATGGGGTGCCGCGCAACATGGCGTCGTTCTGGGCCGACTACAACTTCGGCAATATCGGCAACGTGAAGCTCGGTGCAGGCGCTGGCGTGCGCTATCTGGGCCAGACCGCAGGCGATACCGCCAACTCGTTTTCGGTGCCGGGCGTGACGCTCTTCGACGCTTCGCTGCACGCTGACATCGGCTGGCGCTGGCGCCTGCAACTGAACGCGACCAACCTGTTCGACCGCACCTACGTGGCGGGCTGCAACACCACCGTGCAGTGCTACTACGGCACGGGCCGCACGGTGATCGGGAGCGTGACGGCGCGCTGGTAAGCACGCGGGCAAGCAAGCCACGGGTAAGCCCTTCAAGCATCCACGCGGCGACGCCCGCCACAGCGCGTCGCCGCGGCCACAGGGGGAACGATGAAAACGATGGAGTAGCATGGCGTCATTCGGGCTTTCCATCGTCTCCCATGGGTGCAAACCTGCCGGCGCCGCGCGCCAACGTGCTCGCTTCGATCACTCGCGTTTCCGTTGCGCTCGTGAGCGCCGTTGCCCTGCTCACGGCCTGTGCGGGGCCATCGCCGAAGCGTGAGATCACCGCCGCGACCGCAACCTCGTCCACATCAACGACGGCGACCGCGCAGCCCCGCTTCAACGTCGCCCGCTTCCCCATCGAACACTACGATCAGGACGTCGATCACTGGATCCGTCCCGATGCGCCCGGCTACGATCAGCCGCTCATTTCTCAAGCAGAACAGACGCGCCGGTTCGAAGCGTTCCGTGCCCGTTACTTCGGCACCGCCGCAGCCGATGCGTCGCCGTGGAACGGCACATGGCTGTCGACGTCCCTGCTCAACGCGGCGGGCGCCAGCCAGATTGCCGATTCCCAAGCGCGACGCGTTCGCCGCTTCGACAACAGTGCCGCCGGTGTGCGCAAGACCTACGGCGAGAACTTCCAACCGCACTCGCAGGCGTGGATTCGCGCGATCGAGTCGAACATGGCGCTCGCGCAACTCGATGCCGACCATGCCAACTGGCGTTACGACCCGCGCCGCCGCGGCATCACGGTCGATAACGCGCTAGTGCGGCAACTGCCGACATCCGACCCCGCGTTCTACGATTTCCGTCAGGCAGGGGAAGGCTATCCGTTCGACGCGCTGCAAGACTCCGCTCTGCGTCCGGGCACACCCGTGTACACGCTCGCGCGCAGTGCGGACGGGGCATGGCTGCTGGTGTACTCGCCGGATTTGATCGGCTGGGTGGATGCCCGCACGGTGGCGTCGGTCGACGAGCGGTTTGTCGCGACGTGGCGGGCGGCGGCACAGCGCGGACTCGGTGCCATCGTGCATGCCGATACGACGCTCGCCGACACCGTACCCGGCACACTCAAGACGATCTATCGCACGACGGCGCCCATCGGGACGGTACTGCCGATGGCACGCGCACAAGACGGCCGGCAAATCGTGATGTTCCCCGTGGCCGATACCCAGCGAGCTGCCGTGGTCCGCACGATGCAACTCGATGCGTCGACGTCGACAGTTGTGCCGATGCCGTGGTCGCTGACACCGCGTCACATGGCGCAAGTCATGAAGCAGATGATCGGGCGGCCGTACGGGTGGGGAAATACGCTGTTCTACAACGACTGTTCGGCGGAGACGCGCAGCCTCTTTGCGCCGTTCGGCATCTGGCTGCCGCGACATTCTTCCGACCAGTTACGCGCGGGCCAACGCACGAACCTTCGGCAAGCCGACATCGATACGCGTTTGCGCACGCTCGCCGAGCGTGGCCGGCCGCTCATGACGTTGATCCACATCGACGGCCACATCATGCTGTACCTCGGCAACACGCAGATCGACGGGCAGACCGTGCCCATGACGTATCAGAACGTGTGGGGACTGTCGCCAGCGGATAACAGCCGGCGTAACGTCATTGGCGGTTCGGTGATTCTGCCGCTGTTGAAGACTTATCCCGAAGACCCCGAAGCGCGCTCGCTGGCGGGCAAACGGCTATTCGAAATCAGTGTGATTGGCGACGGGAATGCCGATGCCGGCGGCGACGCGGCACACGCCAAGAGTGCCGACACGCCGGAGGAAATGCCGCAGTAGCGGGAACGCTGTTAGGAACGAATCAAAGCCACGGCAGGAAGCGCTCGGTGCTCATATCCGACGTGATGTACCACTGCCGCCGCGCGGGATCGTAGCTCGCACCGAGCCCTCGAATTTCCGCGTGGTCGCGCGGATCGTAGTGCTTCAGATAGATGCGGATAATGCTGTCTGCGGACGCGAGTTGCCGATTCCGGTCCAGCGCAATATCCGCGCGCAGCGTCGATGTCTCCAGCGCCAGATCACCGATGAACCGGCTCTGAAGCACGGCATCGGTAGATGACGTCACCAGCACCAGCTTGTTGCGCGCGCGCGTCGCGGCCACGTAGAACAGATTGGCTTCCTGATCGTGCGCGAGATGCGGGTTCGGGAATTCGTTGCGATCCATGTAAGGCAGAATCACCCGGTCGAACTCGCGTCCCTTCACGTTGGAAACCGTATCGATGATCACGCGCTCGACTCGCCGTCCGGTCGTCGCGGAGGTGACTGTCGTGAGCCACGTATCGAAGAACCCCGCGAGCGTATCCGGCTTTCCCGCCATGGCACTTTCAAACGCATCGAGCGACCGGGACACCATTTCCGCGTCATACGGTTTCGCGTAAACGCGCCGCGCAATGGCCCCGAAATCGATCCTTGTGCGAATCAGCTTGAACCCATCGACGGCGCTCAATCCTTTCACGAGTCCACGAATTTCCAGCACCAGTGCGCCGACCTTGGTCACAGGACGCTCCGGTACATCGCCCACTAGCCACGTCTTCAGGAACTCCTCGAACAACTCCGGGTTCTGCGCCAGCAGCGCTTGCATCTCACGAACGCGTCCGGGCTCGATTTGCACATTCCCGAACAGCGCCAATGTCGCGGCAATTGCCACGCGATCGGACGATTCCAGTCTGCCAAAGGCGCCAAGCGCGTAAGCAAACACGCCGCGAACGAAACGGATCTCTTCGCGATGATGGAAGTTGCGCGCGGCGGGCGCCCGATAGCGGATATTGCGCCGCCACAGCACTTCTTCGATCAACGCCGATTGATGCCAGTCGCGCAGCAGAATCGCGCACGCGTCGGCACTTCCCGCCTGTGCAGCCCACTCGGCCACTTCGTCCGCCACCGCGTTGGCAACGCCAAGCGGACTGCCGTCGCCTTCCACCAGTTGGATCGGCGTGTGCGTGCGGACGTACGACTCGATCGTCTTTTGCTTGAACGCAGCGACCGGGTAGGCAATGTGCGGTCCATGACGGAACGTCTGACTCAGCGGATAGAGTTCGGTCGACGTGAAGTCGTTGCGGAATCGGTCGCCCATGTAGGTGTCGCTCGCACCCAACGTCGCGTGAATCACCTGATCCTTGTCGCCGACGCCGAGAAAACGGCACTGGTTGGCGAGCAACACGCGGCACAACACCCGGTAAGCCGCCTCGTTGAAGTCGTGCTGCTCGTCGCAGACGACCAGACTGTACGGCCCCAGATACGCATCGGCGATGGCATCCATGCCGATCGCTTTCGCCAGATCGTAGGTCGCGTCGTACGGGTCGCGAAAACGCGGCTCGTCGTCGCGTCCCCGTCGAATCCGTTCGTATTCGATCGTGATGATGAACTGCGCCCGGGTCACCCCCAGCGTCTCGAGCATGCCGTCCAGATTCTCGTCGTAGATATCGTCGAACAAGGCACCGGACGCTTTCAGACGGCGCATGGCGTCGATAGCGAGTGCCACGTTGACGTGATTGGGCTCGAAGGTTCCTTCCGGAAATGCCTCGACGGTCTCGTCAGGCACGTTGTCCATGGCCTCTTCGATCCACGGCGCCAGATCCCGATCGAGTTCGAACTGCGTGGCGCGCGAGTCATCGCCCGGCAGGCGGGAGAGCACGTGCCGGCTGAATTTGTCGAACGTGAACACGTGCACTTGCTCGGCCGCACGCACGTGGATACCCGCCTGCGCCAGCCGGCGATTCAACACCGACGCGGCCGTGTCGGTAAATGTGAGCGCGAGAATGTTTCCCGGGGACGTGCCCCGCGCGACCGCCTCACCAATGCGCGCCACCAGCACCGACGTTTTCCCCGCGCCAGCGTTGGCCTGCACAAGGCAAACGCGTTCCTTGGCTAACTGAATCGCCACCTGCTCGGCTGTCGGTGCCGGGCCATTCGGCACGAAGCGCGGTGCGCGCGAGGTATCAACGAAATCTTCCATCAAGCCTGATCAATTTTCTGGTGTGCGTTAGTGCGGCGTGGACGACAGGAACCGCTGCACACCGAATGGGCGCGGATCCAGCAACGGGGTCTCGCCCGTCATCATTTCGGCCACGAGACGGCCGGTGACCGGCCCGAGTGTGAAGCCGTGGTGCGCGTGGCCGAATGCAAACCACAGGTCCCGATGTGCGGGCGCAGGGCCGATGATCGGCATCATGTCCGGCGTACACGGGCGACGGCCCATCCATGGTGCCTCGTCGACGCGCTCCGCCAGAGGGAACGTCTCGCGCGCCAACGGCTCGACGGCCGCGAGTTGCACCGGTGTCGGCGGGGTGTCTCGAAGACCGAGTTCGACGCCCGTCGTCAGGCGAATGCCACGCGTCATCGGCGCGATCAGGAAGCCGTACTCGGCATCCAGCACCGGTTGATTCAGTTGCGCGCCATCTTGCGCGCGATAGTGCATGTGATAGCCGCGCTTGACCGCCAGCGGCAGCCGATAACCGAGCGACGCGCTCAGGGTATCGGACCACGGTCCGAGTGCGATCACCGCGCGGCGGCCTTCCACCACACCCTCAGACGTCTGCACCGTCCACTGCGGCTTGAGTGTCGCCGCATCGCCCGTCAGCACCCGGCCACCGAGCGATTCGAAGTAGCGCGCGTATGCCGCCACCAGACCGCCCGGATCACGCACCGAATTCGAGGCCGTGTAACGCAGTCCGCCGATGAGCGCGTGCGTGAGCGAAGGCTCCTCCGCGCGCAATCGCTCCACACCGAGGACTTCGTGCGGCACGCCGTATTCCTGTTCCCATTGCGCCGCATCGCGCCGGGCAGCGTCCATCGCCGCGACCGTGCGAAACACCTTCACCCAGCCGCCTTCGCGCAGCAACGCCTCCGCGCCGGACGCCGTGATGAGATCACGGTGTTCCGTAAGGCAATGGGCAATCAACTGGCTGTAGTGCCGCGCAATCTGCGCATGCCGTGCCGGTGCCGAGTTGTGCCAGTAACGCGCGAGGAAGGGCGCCATGGCGGGCATGGCCGACGGGTGATAACGCACGTCGGTCGAACGATTGCGCGCGTAGCGCAACAACGTGCCGATGTCGCGCGGAAACGCGTACGGATAGACGCCTTCGCGCTGAATCAGCCCGGCGTTGCCGAACGACGTCTCGTTGCCGGGCGGTTTGCGATCGATCAAGGCCACCGACAACCCGCGTCGCTGCAAGTGCACGGCGACCGACACACCGACCATTCCTGCACCGAGGACAAGCGCGTCGAACGTCATAGGGAAGGGGGCGAAAAAAGGAAGGGAGGGGGACCAGCAACGTGGCCCACCGAAGTGAGCCACGGGAGAAAAACTTACGCCAGCGCGGTGACGGCGATTTCGACTTCGAGACCGGCGCGCATCAGCGGCGACTGCACGCAAGCGCGCGTCGGGGCGTGGCCTTCAGGCACCCAGGCGTCCCACACGGCATTGAATTCGGCGAAATGCTTGGCGTCCGACAGCCAGATGTTGGCGGTGAGCAGGCGGGTCTTGTCGACACCGGCCGAGGCCAGCAGCTTGTCGATGCGCGTGAGAATTTCCGTCGTTTGCTGCGTCACCGAAACGTTCGCCGTATCCGGCACTTGGCCCGCCAGATACACCACGTTATTGGCGATCACCACCTGGCTCATGCGGGCGTTGGTTTGCAGACGTTTGATTTCGTTCGACATTGAGGCACCGTAAAAGAAAAAGGGCCGGACGTCGGCCCTGGCCCCGATATCTTATACGACTGTCACGCGTCGCTACCGCCCGATGACGCGTAGATGACCGCCGAATGACGGCCGGATGACTAGCGAATTACTGACGAATCAGCGCCATCGCGCAATCGAGCACGGTGCGCTTGAGATCGGCCATGCCTTCGGGCGGCAGGAACGGTCCCATCATGTGGCGATACGACACGGTCTTGCTGATCGCCGAGGTCAGCATGAAGAACATCACATCGGCGTCTTCCACGCGGCGGTCTTGCGCGACGAGCCAATCAGCTACCAGCGGCACCATCGCGTCGCGATACGGGCGCACGAGGCGCTGCGTGAGGATATCGAGGCGTTCGCCTTCTTCCGTGGCCGCCGTCGAGAAGAACATGCCGATGTCCGGGTTATCGAACACGGCTTCCACAAACAGCTGAACCGCCTGTTCGATACGCTCGGCGGGCTCGATCGGGGCATGGCGCAACGCCAGCGTGTCGTCGATCAGCGAGCGCGTGAGCGTCGCGATCTGATCGACCACGGCCACCCAAAGTGCCTCTTTCGAGCCGAAATGATGCGCGATCAGCGCCGCATCCACCCCCGACGCCTCGGCAATCTGCCGCACGCTGCTCGCATAGAAGCCCCGCTGCGCAAAGATCCGCCGGGCGTTATGCAACAACGCTTCGGCACCGTGCGTGCAGTTATCGGTGGGACGGCCGCGCGTACGTTTGCGCGGCAGGTCGGCTTGCGAGACAGCTTTAATCGGAGTCATTGAGCGATGGGTTGGTCGAATTTGCGACAGCAATGCACCAAGTCTAACCGACCCGCGCGCACCTGCCTGCCCAGACACACCCCATTTGACACATAGGGGGCACGGTCGCTATTATGCGCTTATTCATCACTTGTTGAATTGGACATTTCCCCCCCAAATGTCTCCCGCTAACCGAATCGTGATCGTCGGTGGTGGCGTTGCCGGCCTGATGCTGGCGACCCGCCTGGGCCGCACGCTGGGTCGTACCGGCGCTGCGCGCGTGACGCTCATCGACAGCCACCCCACGCATCTCTGGAAGCCGATGCTGCACACCATTGCAGCCGGCACCCGCGATGTGGCGCGGGCGCAGGTCGCCTATCTGGCGCATGCGTGCAGCCATGGCTTCACGTATCAGGTCGGGCGTATGTGCGGGCTGGATCGCCGCAGCCGCGAGATCGTACTGGGAGAAATGGACGCGCCGGACGGCTCGCGTCTGCTCGGCGAGCGCCGGGTGCCCTACGACGCGCTGGTGCTTGCTCTCGGCTCGCAGGCCAACGATTTCGGCATCCCCGGCGTGCGCGATGTGTGTCATTTCATCGACAGCCAGCCGCAGGCCGAAGCCTTCAACACCGCATTGCGTTGCGAAGCCTTGCGCAGCACCGTGAACGACGACGCGTTGCGTGTCGTGATCGCGGGCGGCGGCGCCACGGGCGTGGAACTCGCGGCTGAACTGAGCCGCATGTTCGAAATGGCCACGGCCTACGGCGATCCGCAAATTCGCGAACGTTTGAAACTCACACTCGTAGAAGGCGGCCCGCGCGTGCTGGGCGCCTTTGCGCCAGAGATTTCGTCGGCCACCCAAGCGCAGCTTGAGCGCCTTGGCTTTCGCGTGCTGACCGATACGCGCATCGTATGCGCCGACCGCGACGGCTTTTATCGTGACGACGGCCAGTTGATCCCGGGCGATCTGCTCGTGTGGGCCGCTGGCGTCAAGGCACCCGACTTCTTGCAGGGCATCGGCGGACTCGACACGAATCACGCGAACCAGATTCTGGTGCGCGCGACGATGCAAACCGCACAGGACGAGCGCATTTTCGCCGTCGGCGACTGCGCATCACTCGTGCCCGCGGACGGCGAACGTGCCTTGCCGCCGACCGCGCAAGTGGCCACACAACAGGCCGCGCATCTGAGCCGGCATCTGGGTGCGTGGCTGGAAGGTCATGCGATTCCGCCGTTCGGTTATCGCGATCACGGGGCCCTCGTCTCGCTCTCGGACTACAACGCGTTCGGGGCGCTTGGGCGATTTGGTTTTTTCAAAGGTGGCATCGTGCGCGGACGCTTTGCGCAGTGGAGCCACGCGATGTTGTACCGGCGTCATCAACATGCGCTGCACGGGGTTGCCCGCGCGACGGCGCTGTTGGGTGCCGAAAAACTCGGCGGCCTTCTCGGGCCGCGCATCCGGCTGGCCTGACTATGCGAAGCGAAAACAGAACCAATTGCAGCAACCGGGGCGGCCGCGGCCGCGCATCCGGCGTATCGAGTGCCTCGGGCGCGTCATTGCGCAAGAAGGGCGTTTGGCAACACACCGTGGCCATGCTCGACGCGGAGCCGGTCGAGTGCCGGCCAGTGATTCCGTACACACGGCGCGCACCGATCGTGCGCGTGCTCGAAATCGCGAGCGAACTGACCATCACCGTCTCGTGGAACGACGCGATGGGCGGCAACTACGGCGCGCAGATCTGGCGCGTGCGCAAGGCCCATCACCCCGGTGTTTGTGCGCTCACGGGCGCGCCGATCGACGTGGGCGATTTCGTCTACCGTCCGCTCTTCGGTGACATTCCGCCGCTCAACGCCGACGCCATGATCTCCGCCGAGTCGATCCGCCGCGAAGAGCCCGCGCTTCAGGACGCCTGATTTACGAATCGATTCGCCGCTGGCCGCTGGCTGATAGCGCAGGGCTGATGGCGGATCGTCGATACCCCCGCGCTGAATGCAATCCCCCCCTGTATCGATTCAGCGTGTTGCCGCCCCGTAGAGGGCGGTTTTTTTTCGTCAAACGAGCGTTGCAACGGTTACGTCTGTTACCAGGACAGGGAACGACCGGCGACAACTTTCGGATTAGGCTTAGCGCAGTCCAAACGGGCGTCGCGTATTTCGTCGATTGCCCACCGCACAAGCCTTCAGGGAGATACCCTACCGATGAAAAAACGCCATTTCACCTTCATTACGCCGATTGCGGCGCTTGCCACACTTGCCGCCATTGGCTGGATGGCCATGAGCGCGGGCAGCTACGCCGCGCAACCCGGCGGCGATCCGCAAAGTGCCGCCATCAAGAAACTCGTCGACCAGACCGTCGCATCGGTCATGAAAGTCAACGCCGTCCCGGGCATGGCCGTCGGCGTGATCGTTGACGGCAAATCGTACGTATTCAACTACGGCGTCGCCGACAAGGCAGCAAACAAGCCCGTGACGGCCGATACGCTGTTTGAAATCGGCTCCGTCAGCAAGACCTTCACCGCGACGCTCACCGCCTACGCGCAAACCACCGGCGCACTCTCGCTCACCGACAAGACCAGCCGGTTCCTGCCGTCGCTGGCCGGCACCCCCTTCGGTGAGCTCACGCTGCTCAATCTGGGCACCCACACGGCCGGCAGCCTGCCGCTGCAAGTGCCGGACGGCATTCGCGACGACGATCAACTGCTCGCTTATCTGAAGACTTGGAACCCTGCGAAGCCGCCGGGCACCGTGCGCACCTATTCCAACGTGAGCATCGGCACGCTGGGATGGATTACGTCCCGCGCGATGGGCAGCGATTTCACGACGCTCATGACCCAGCACGTGTTCACGCCGCTCGGCTTGTCGCATACCTATCTGCACGTGCCTGCCGATCAGATGGCGAACTACGCCTGGGGCTATTCGAAGACCGACAAGCCGGTTCGAATCCGACCTGACATTCTCGAATCGGAAGCCTACGGCGTGCGAACCACGGCGGGCGACCTGCTGCGCTTCGTGAGCGTGCAACTCGGCAAGCCGGTCGGCGATGCGAAGTTGCAGCAAGCGATTCACGACACGCGCATCGGCTACTACTTCGACAGTCCGATGACGCAGGACCTGATCTGGGAGCAGTACCCGTATCCGGTCACGCTGGATTCGTTGCTCGCGGGCAACGGTCCGAAGATGGCCTACGAGACCACATCGGCACGTGAACTCTCGCCGTCGATCGCACCGACACCGGCCGTCTGGGTCAACAAGACTGGATCAACCAATGGGTTCGGCGCATATGTCGCGTTCGTGCCTGCGAAGCAGATGGGCATCGTGATCCTCGCGAACAAGGCGTTCCCGATCGCGGAGCGCGTACGCGCGGCACATCAAATTCTGTCGACACTCGACGGCAACTCACGCTAACGGTTTCGTCATGCTCAAGTCCGCACGGTCTCTCGGGTTAGCACTTTCGATCACCACCGTCACCGCCATGACACACGCTGCCACCACTGAGATTCAAGCACCCGGGCCGCAAGGTCCGCTCGCAGGCACGCTCGAATCTCCCGCGCAGCCGATCGCTACTATGCTGATCATTCCGGGCTCGGGGCCGACGGATCGCGACGGCAACAATCCGTTGGGTGTGCGAGCTGAGCCGTACAAGCTGCTCGCCGAAGGGCTGGCCGCGAATCGCATCGCCACCGTTCGCATCGACAAGCGGGGATTATTCGGCAGCGCAAAAGCCGTGGCGAACCCGAACGCCGTGACCGTCGACGATTACGTGCAAGACACCCTCTCGTGGGTCAACACCATCCGCCAGCAAACGAGTGCGCGTTGCGTCTGGTTGCTCGGTCACAGCGAGGGTGGGCTGATGGCGCTGGCAACGGCGGCCCGTCATCCGGAAGGTGTTTGCGGACTAATTCTCGTATCCACTGGCGGCCGGCCGCTAGGCGATGTGCTGAGCGAACAGTTGCATGCCAATCCCGCCAACGCTCACATCGCCGACGCTGGTGACGCGGCCATTCTCGCGCTCACGAAGGGCGAGCGAGTGGACGTCAAGACACTGCCCACGCCGCTGGCGCCGCTCTTCGCGCCGGCCGTGCAGGGCTTTCTCATCAGCCTCTTCTCGCAAGACCCCGCCAAACTGATTGCCGACGTGCGCGTGCCCACACTCATCGTGCAAGGCGAGCGCGACCTGCAAGTCGGCGTGGTCGATGCGCAGCGACTCAAACAGGCGCAGCCTGCTGCAACGCTCGCCCTGCTGCCCGACACCAATCACGTCCTGAAAACCGTGACCACCGGTGAGCGTGCGGCCAACATCGCGACGTATGGCAACGCTTCGCTGCCACTGGCCCCGGGCGTCGTGAGCACGATTGCGCGCTACATCACGGCTGTCACTTCGACGGGTGAGGCACCGCCAACGCCAAAGTGATCGTTGACGGCGCGCCACACGTCACACCGACGCCGGGTCCAGCTTCTCCGGATCGATACCGTATTTGACGATGGCCTCGGCGGCACGCTCGCGCGGCAGCTTGCCTTCGTCGGCCAGCGCGGTGAGTGCCGCAAGCACGATGAAATGCCGATCCACTTCGAAGAACGTACGCAGTGATTCACGCGTATCGGAGCGGCCGAAACCGTCCGTGCCCAATGTCACGAACCGTCGATCCGAGACGAACGGGCGAATCTGATCGCCAATGATCTTCATGTAATCGGTGGCGACCACCAGCGGCCCATCCCGCTTCGCGAGACACTGCTGCACGTACGGCACACGCGGCATTTGCGATGGGTGCAGCAGATTCCAGCGTTCTACCGCCAGCCCTTCGCGTCGCACTTCGGTCAGGCTCGTGGCACTCCACACATCGCTCGCCACGCCGAAATCCTTCGCCAGCAGTTCCCCCGCCGCAATGACTTCTCGCAGAATCGCGCCACTGCCCATCAACTGCACGCGAGGCGCATCGGGCGCGGGCGCAGCGCCTTCCTGCAACAGATACAGCCCCTTGAGAATGCCGGCTTCGGCGCCTTCCGGCATGGCCGGGTGTTGGTAGTTCTCGTTGAGCAACGTGACGTAGTAATAGACGTCTTCGTCGTTCGCATACATCCGGCGCATGCCGTCTTGCAGAATCACGGCCAGCTCGAACTGGAACGTCGGGTCGTACGACACGCAGTTCGGAATCACGGACGACAGCACGTGACTATGTCCGTCGTCGTGTTGCAACCCTTCGCCCATGAGCGTCGTGCGCCCGGAGGTTGCGCCCAGCAGGAAGCCACGCGTGCGCGCATCGCCGGCCGCCCACGCCAGATCGCCGACTCGTTGCAGCCCGAACATCGAATAGAAGATGTAGAACGGAATCGTTGCAAAGTCGTGCGTGCTGTACGACGTGCCCGCCGCAATCCACGAGGCAATGGCCCCCGATTCGTTGATGCCTTCCTGCAAGATCTGACCGTCGCGTGCTTCCTTGTAGTAGCTCAACTGCCCGGCATCCTGCGGCGTGTAAAGCTGGCCGAGATACGAGTGAATACCGATCTGGCGGAACAGACCCTCCATGCCGAAAGTGCGTGACTCGTCCGGCACGATGGGAATGACGCGCTTGCCGATCTCCGGGTCTTTTAGCAGCGTGGTCAGCATGCGTACGAACGCCATCGTCGTCGACAACTCGCGCTCACCGGAGTCTTTCAACTGCCCGCTGAAGGCACTCAACGGCGGGATCGCAAGCGGTGCGCGAAGGCCGAACCGCGCCGGCAGGTTTCCGCCCTGTGCCGCGAGCCGCGCCGCAAAGTAGCGGCCTTCAGGGCTGTCCGGCGACGGCTTGAGATACGGCATCGCGTCGAGTTGATCGTCCGGCACCGGCAAGTCGAAGCGATCGCGAAACGCGCGCACGGCATCGGCGCTCATCTTCTTCAGTTGATGATTGACGTTCTGTCCTTCCCCCGCCTCGCCCATGCCGAAGCCCTTGACCGTCTTCGCGAGAATCACCGTCGGACGCCCTTCGGTGCGCATCGCTTGCGCGTAGGCCGCGTGGACTTTCAACGCGTCGTGACCGCCACGGGCCAGTTGCCAGATCTCGTCGTCGCTCAGGTGCGCGACCATCGCCAGCAACTCGGGCGATTTGCCGAAGAAGTGCTCACGCACGTAGGCACCGTTTTGCGACTTGAACGTCTGATAGTCGCCATCGACGCAGGCCATCATTCGCTCGCGCAGCAGACCGTGCGTGTCGTTTTCGAGCAGGGCATCCCAGCCGCTGCCCCAGACCACCTTGATGACATTCCATCCCGCCGCGCGGAAGGTGCCTTCCAGTTCCTGAATGACCTTGCTGTTGCCTCGCACCGGTCCATCCAGCCGTTGCAGATTGCAGTTCACGACAAAGATCAGGTTGTCGAGCCGTTCTCGCCCGCCTAGCGAAATCGCCGCCAGTGACTCTGGCTGATCCATTTCGCCATCGCCAAGAAACGCCCAGACCTTGCGGCCCTGATGCGGCTTGAGACTGCGGTATTCGAGATAGCGCATGAAGCGCGCCTGATACGCGGCGGTGAGCGGCCCGAGCCCCATCGACACCGTCGGGAACTGCCAGAAGTCGGGCATCAGGCGAGGGTGCGGATACGACGAAATACCGTCGCGCCCCGCCTCACGCCGGAAATCATCGAGCTGCGCCTCGGTAATGCGGCCCTCCAGATACGCGCGGCCGTAGATGCCCGGCGCGGAGTGCCCCTGAATGTAGATCATGTCGCCGTCGAACGTGTCGGTGCGGCCACGGAAGAAGTGGTTGAAGCCCACGTCATACAGCACCGCCGCCGACTGATACGTCGCAATATGCCCGCCGACGTTCGAGTGCTTGCCCGCGCGCAACACCATCACCATCGCGTTCCAGCGAATGAAGGCGTTCAGGCGTCGCTCGATAGCGAGATCGCCCGGATAGTCCGGCTGGCGCGACCGGGGAATCGTGTTGACGTACGCCGTCGTGACGCGTCCGTGGTAATCGCCATGACGCTCGAAATCCCAATCGGCGAGGCGATCCATCAGGTAGTGCGCACGGGCGCGGCCCTCGTATTGCGTCACGCCGTCGAGTGCGTCGAGCCACTCGCGCGTCTCCTGCGCGTCGACATCCGTGGGCGAGGAATTTGCGGCGTGCGCCGCCAGCAGCGGTTGAGTCATGACATGCCTCCTTGTGAGTTGCAATTGCAATCGTCTTGCCGGCCATTCTAGCCATGTACAATTGCAACTGCAACTCACATTCGAATTTGACGAGGGCCCTCATGAGTTCAACCGACCCCGATCTGTGGTTTTCCTTCGTGCGCGCGCACCGCACGATGATTCGCGAAATCGAGCGCCGTCTGGCCGACGCCGGCCTGCCGGCGTATGCGTGGTATGACACGCTCTGGGGACTGGAAAGCGGCCCGGACGGCACACGCCGCATGCATGAACTGGCCGACGTGCTCGCGATCGAGCGCTACAACCTCACGCGGCTGATCGACCGGCTGGAGCAGGAGGGGCTGGTGACACGGATGCGCTCGCCGGAAGACGGCCGTGCCGCCTACGCGACCATCACCGACAAAGGCCGCACCCTGCGCAAAAAGATGTGGAAGGTCTACCAGTCCACGGTCGCGGAGCTGTTCCTGAGCCAATTCCGCGAGAAAGACGTGCGCCCGACGGCCGAAGCGCTCGACCGCGCCAGCGCCGCAGCTTTCGAACTCCTCTCCGAGAGCAAACGCTAAGGCCCACAAGCCTCAGCTGCCATCTCTGGACGTTCCTCGCGACCTCCTCGGTCGCCCGATGGGCGTGCGCGCCGATGACTCGCTTGCGGTTCAAAACGAAACCGCATAGGATTGCAACTGCAACGATTGCAATTGCAATCCATTGCACGAAGTCATTCCTGAAGTCATTCGGCGACCGCCCACGAGAGGAACGTCATGGCACTCCCCCTGACGCTGTACACAGCAAATACCCCCAATGGGCTGAAGGTCAGCCTGTATCTGCATGAAGCCCGGCTTGACTATCGTCAGATCGACGTCGATCTGTCGTCAGGCGAGCAGAAGCGACCCGAGTTCTTGCGGCTGAATCCGAACGGCAAGATTCCGGTCATCGTCGATCACGAGCGCGATCGGACGGTATTCGAGTCGGGAGCGATCCTCACCTATCTCGCGGACAAAACGGGGATTTTGCAGCCTGCCACTGAGGCCGGGCACCTCGCCGTGCAGAAGTGGCTCCATTTCCAGATCGGTGGCATCGGCCCGATGCTCGGGCAGTTGTGGTGGTTTTTACACGGTGCGAAAACAGACAATCGCGAAGCCATCGAGCGCTATCGCAAGGAGTCGCTGCGTCTGCTTGGCGTGGTCGAAGCGCGGCTTGCACAGTCCGCCTATCTCGCGACCAACGACTATTCAATCGCCGACATTGCCGCGTTCGCGTGGCTGCGCACCTACGAAGAGTTGCACCTCGATATCGTTGCGTTTCCGCATGTGCAGCGCTGGCTCGCGACCATTGCCGAACGGCCAGCCGTACAGACGGCCATCGTCGCGAATCGCGGCGTGGCTGTAACGCAGGAGGAATAACGCGATGGCGTGGGGATATCTGCTGCTGGCTGCCGCGCTCGAAATCGGGATGGGGATCGCCCTCAAGCTCAATAGCGGCTGGACGCGCGTCACGCCCAGCGTCATCGCATTGGTCGCGGCGCTGGCCAGCATCTATCTGCTGGCGCTGGCGTTGAAGACGCTGCCGGTCGGCACGGCGTATGCCATCTGGACAGGCATCGGCACGATCGGTCTGGTCGTTATCGGTGTAATGGTCTTCGGCGAAGCGTTGACGTGGTCGCGCGGGGGCTTTCTCGCCCTCGCGATTCTCGGCATTGCGGGGCTGCGCATGACGGGAGGCGAGGGCTAAGGAAAGCAGCGTTACGCTGACATTTGCGCGAATCCGGCGGCGAGATCGTCCATCAGATCCTGCGGGTCTTCCAGACCGATGTGCAGCCGCACGATCGGACCCGCCGTCGACCAGTCCTCACAAGTGCGCGTGCCGGCAACATTCGACACCGTCGCCAGACTCTCGAAGCCGCCCCACGACGCGCCGATACCGAACAGGGTCAACGAATCGACAAAGCGGTCTGCCTGTGCGGCGGTCGCGTTCGCGAACTCGAACGAGAGCAGCCCGTTGGTGCCCAGACAATCGCGTTGCCACAGGGCGTGCCCGGGGTGCGATGTGAGGGCCGGGCAGAAGACACGCGCCACGTCGGGCTGGCTCTCCAGCCAGTGCGCGATTTCCAGCGCGTGGCGCTCGTGCATCTGCAAGCGCGCCGCCAGCGTGCGCGTACCGCGCAATACGAGATAAGCATCGTCCGGGCTCACTGCCACGCCCTGCGCATCGGCCATCGTCGAAAGCGTCTGCCAGACTTCTTCGGTGGTAGTGACGGTGCCCATCATCACGTCGGAGTGCCCGCTCAGATACTTCGTCGCCGCCATCACCGATACGTCCGCACCCAGCATCAGCGGACGATATTGCACGCCCGATCCCCAAGTGTTGTCGGCAACCAGCAAGGCGCCGTGACGGTGAGCAAGGTCGGCCAGCGCGGGGATGTCGCACATCTCGTAGACGAGCGAACCCGGCGCTTCCACGTACACCAGCTTCGTGCGGGCGGTCATATGCTCGCCGACATCGCTGCCATCGGCGCGGAAGTAGGTGACGTGCACGCCCCACGGCTTGAGGAAGGTCTCAACGAAATGACGCAGCGGCTGGTACACGCAGTCGGCGATCAACACGTGATCGCCGGGGCGCACGTAGGCGAGAAACACCATCGAGATCGCGGCCAGCCCGGTCGGGAAGAGCCGCGTGCGATAGCCGCCTTCGAGCGCGGCCACCACGTCTTCCAGTGCGAAGCCGGTCGGATTACCGCGCGCACCGTAGGTGAACATGCGCTCGGTGCTGCGACGGCGGCGGGCATCGTTCAGGTCGTCCATCGAGTCGAACAACACGGTGGACGCGCGCACCACGGGCGGGTTGACGGCACGGCCGCCGACGACAGGGGTATGCGTGCCGCCCTTCACAAGACGGGTAGCAAGACGTTGGGGGGGCGTTTGTCGGGACATGATCAGGGCGTTGGCAATGACCGGCAGGTCGGATTCGTCGCGTGCGCGACCGGGCCGCGCACGCACAGGCACTGCAATTACTTCGCGGCGTCAGAGGCAGTGATACCACCGATGCCACCAATGCGGAAGGCACCACGCTCCTGCTCGTCGAGTTGCGCGAGCAGGCCCGTCTCCCACGCCAGATACTGACGCGCGGCCGCCTTGTTACCGTCATGGCGGTCGTGCACGAAGAACAGGTAGTCGATGCACTCGGCATCCACCGGCAGGTCGGGCGTACTCATGCCCGGCTGGCCCGCCGCCGTCCACGCCTTGAACCCGCCAGCCAGCAGCGAGAACGTGCGCGAGTCGGCAGGATGGGCGCGACGCCAGTCGGCCACGAACAGTTCGGCAACGCCGCGCTCATCGGCCACGAGCACGACATTATGCGCTGCCGGCAACTGCGGCAGGTGCGGACGAATCGCCCATTTCGATCCGGGAATATGCTCGCGCCGGTAGCTCATGCTGGGACGCACGTCGACCACAGTGACGCTGTCGTCGGCCAACGACGCGGCGAGCGCTGCGGCGTCGATCTCCTGCAATGTGATGTCGAACGCGGGCGTCGTGGCGGCCAGCGACACACCGCTGTTGAGCCCATCACGCAACACGCAGGCGTCATGACCCAACTGACGCAGCCAGCTCGCGACGATCGGTGCGCGCACGCCGTCGTTGTCGAACAGCACCACGCGGGCATGACGCACGCCCACATATTGGTCAGTCGCCTGAATCAACTGGCCGCCCGGCGTGTGCTGTGCGCCCGGCAACGTGCCGGCGGCAAATTCTTCCGGCGTGCGCACGTCGCACAGGTACAGCGAGCGCGACGCGTCGGCAGCCCACTCGGCAAACGTCGCAGCATCGATTTCCGGCACGGCGAAGCGCTCGGCCAACGCGTCGCTGGCTTCCTGCATTTGCGCGACATTCGACGGCGCGACGGCATCCGGATAACGGCGCGTGCTGCCATGTTCGAGCGGCAGATCTTCGAGATACCAGCCTTGCGTGCCATTCTCGAGCGCCATCACCGGGTTCGGAATGCCGAGATTGATCAGCGTCTGCGCGCCGATGATGCTGCGGGTACGCCCGGCACAGTTCACCACGATGGGCGTTTGCGGGTTCGGTACCAGTTCGCGAATGCGGTAGCCCAGCTCGCCGTTCGGGCAGCAGATCGACGACGGGATCGTCATCTTCAGATATTCGTTGACGGGGCGGCCATCGAGAATCACGACCTCGTCGCCGCGCTCGCGCATGGCGGCGAGTTCGCGCGCGGTCACGCGCGGCGTGTGATACGCCAATTCCACCAGTTCGCCGAACGTCTTCGACGGCACATTCACACCGGCGAACAGCGCGTACCCCGCCTGTTGCCAGCCTTGGGTGCCGTTCTCCAGCACATGCACGTTCGTGTAGCCAAGCGCCGCCAGACGTGCGGCTGCCTCCACGGCGACTGTGGCGTCGGTGTCATAGACCACCACGCGCGCATCACGGCGCGGCGCGAGCCGAGGAATATCGAGTTCGAGGCGGCTGTAGGGCAGCGTCACGCCGTAGAACAGGTGGGCTTCGCCGTACTGGCCGTGCTCGCGCACGTCGAAGACGGCAATCTCGGCGCCGTCGTGCAGCCAGTCCTTGAGCTGGGCGGCCGGCACGAATGAAGGAGTGAACGAGGTCATAGCGTAGCGTCAGTTTTCGAAGTTCGTCGCGGCGTTTGCCGAAACGTAGGGATGAGCGATCCCGCACCGCCGGTCAGGGCGGTGTGATGCGGGGGGCGCGAGATTCGCTCGCGCCGTCAGGAATTACCGCGGCCGGTGCTGCGTTCCGTGCTTGGCGCTCAGTGCACCACGCAGGCGGCGGTTTCTATCGGTGAGTTTTTGCGCTTAGCGGCGCGCTTATCGACGTGTCTTCACGCCGATGTCCATCACCTGATACGTGCCTTTATCCAGATCGAACGTGATGCGCTCGGTGAGCGTCTCCAGTGCGCGGCCGTACATGTGCAGGTGGCGAATGGGGGCTTCGCCCTTGATCTCCACGGCGTGGATATCTTCCGAGGCCAGCGCAATGCCATGCCCCGGATCGACCACGACGGTGTCGCTCACTTCGAGCGTGCCGACGCCGGGCGTCGCGCCGTCGTCGGTGCGGCGATACACGTAGTTGTATTCGGTGCCGTCGACCGCCGCGATGCACGCCCACGTGGTGTGGTTGTGCGGCGTGATCTTCTTGCCGGGGCGCATCACGTTGAGATACAGCGCATAGGTGCGATCAGCATCTTCGTGAATCAGATAGCGCGCTTGCAGCTCGCCGTCGTTCGGCGGCGGGAAGTCGGCGTCGTTCCACAGCGCGGTGCGCGCGGCGAGCGATTTGACCTGTTCGAGCACGGCAGCGAGTGCCGGGCGCGTTTCGCCCGCCGGGGCCAGTGCGGCCTTCATTGCGGCGATGGCATCGGCCACGACGGCCTGGCGTTGTTCAGTTTGCGTGGACATGGTGAGGGTGTTCTCCGTGAAGCTTTGTTATGGATGTGCCCGAAAACATCTGACTGGGGCAATGTCGCGTGTGTGTTTTATCGTTATGGGGTATCAGGCCGGTACCGCGTCGCGGGGCACGCTCACGAACGGTTGCGGACGCAGCACGTCTTGCAGGAACCGCTGCGCACGCGCGTGTTTCGGCTGACTGAAAAACTCTGCTGGCGGCGAGTCTTCGAGCAATTCGCCCTGATCCATGAACCAGACGCGGCTCGAGACGTCGCGGGCAAAACCCATCTCGTGCGTGACGATCATCATCGTCAGACCTTCGTCGGCGAGGGCGCGCATGACTTGCAGCACTTCCTGCACCATCTCCGGATCGAGCGCACTCGTCGGCTCGTCGAACAACATGAGCGGCGGCTTCATGGCCAGCGCGCGCGCAATCGCCACGCGCTGCTGTTGCCCGCCCGAGAGGTTGGCCGGCATCGCATCGATCTTGTGCGCGAGGCCCACCTTCGCGAGCAGCGCTTCGGCCTGCGCCGTGGCTTCATCGCGCGACATGCCGAGCACCTTCGTCGGGCCGAGAATCAGGTTCTGCCGCACCGACAGGTTCTGAAACAGGTTGAAGCTCTGAAACACAAAACCGATGCGCGCACGCAACTGGTTGAGCTTCACGTCGCGCGCCGTCACGTCCTTGCCTTCGAACAGGATGCGTCCCTGCTGAATCGCTTCGAGCCGGGTAACCGTGCGAATCAGCGTCGACTTGCCCGAGCCCGACGGCCCGCACACGACAACGACTTCGCCGCGGTTGATGGTGGCGTCGATACCCTTGAGCACGTGATGCTCACCGTAGTACTTCTGGACATTCTCGAATGCGAGCATGGTCATGGCCGCGTTCTCCTTCTGAATACTTGAGTGCTTCACGTGCTCAGGCCAACCCCGCGCGCTGGCGGGCGATGCGACGCTCCAGCCAGCCGGCGAAGCGCGAGATGGCGAAACACACCACGAAATAGAATGCTGCGAGCACGAGGAACGTTTGCAGCGGCTTGGTCAGCGTGATCGTGTTCACCTGCGCGGCCGAGTACGTCAGCTCCGGCACGCCGATGACGTAAGCCAGCGACGTCGCCTTGATGATCGACACGAACTGATTGACGATCGACGGCAGCATGTTGGCGAGCGCCTGCGGCAACTGCACGTAGCGCATGCTTTGCAGCCACGACAGCCCATTCGAGCGCGCGGCTTCCATCTGGCCGCGCGGCAGGCCTTCCAGACCGGCACGCACGATCTGCGACAGGAAAGCGCTTTCGTAGACGATGATGGCGCAGACCGCCGTCGTGAACGCCGAGACTTCGGCCCCCACCAGCAACGGCACCGCGAAGTACGCCCAGAAGATGATCATCAGCAGCGGAATGCCGCGCACGAGGCGCGTCCATACACCGATCACACGGCGCAGCCAGCGCCACGGCGAGACTTGCCCCATGCCGATCGCTACCGCAATCGGGAACGAGATCACCAGCCCCAGCGCCGAGAGAATGAGCGTGACCGCCACGCCGCCCAGCGGGCCGTTGGGCCAGCTGCCGACGAGGAACAACGCGAGATAGTCGTGAAGAATCTCGAACATGGCCTCAGACTCCCGACGGCGCCGTACGGCGCTTGGCAAAGTGCTCGGAGAGCGCCATCAGGGCCAGCGTACCGATCAGATACAAAATCGTCGCCACCAGAAATACGTCGAATGTACGGAAGGTCAGGTTATCGATCTGACGGGTGCGATACAGCAATTCGTGCACGCCGATGGCCATCGCCAGCGAGCTGTTCTTGAAGAGCAGCAACGCCTGATTGAGCAGGGCGGGCAACGCCGCACGAATGCCTTGCGGCAGGATCACGTAGCGGAACGATTGCAGATACGTCAGACCGATCGACCACGCGGCTTCCTGTTGGGTGTGGGGAATGGCGCGCAGGCCGGAGCGCATGTCCTCCGAGATGAACGCCCCCGCGTTGAGCGCGAGCGCCACCGTCGCGAAGAAGAACTCGGTGTTGCCGGCATTGATCCAGTCACGCGCGCCATCGGGCAGCAGTTGCGGCACGCCGAAGTACCACACGAGAATCTGCACCAGCACCGGCACATTGCGGTGGTACTCGACCACCACGATCACAAAGCCCTTGAAGAGTTTCACCGGCATGGCGCGCAAGGTGGTGAGCGTCACACCCACCACGATCGCGAGCAGGCCCGAGACCACGAACAGGCGCAGCGTCGTCAGCACCCCATCGCGAAACAGCTTCAGGTAGCCGTCTTCGAGCAAAAACGAGAGATCGAACATCGCAGGGCGTCTCGCTTACTGCACTTTGATCGGCTCGACCTTGTAGTCGCGCGTGAACTTGTAGACGGACTTGGCGCCCAGCCACTTGTCGAAGCTGTCCTGCAAGCCGTTGGTCTTCTCGTAGTCGAGCAGGATCTTGTTGACCGCCGCCATCAGTGCCGGCTCGTTCTTGTTGGTCACCACACCCCAGCGTTCTTCGTAGACCGGCTTGGTCAGCAGACGATATTGCTGCGGCGTCCCTTTGGCGGCCGCTTCGCTGGCAAAACGCGACAAGATCAGTTGACCGGCGACGAGCCCTTCCACCTTGCCCTGTTGCAGCGCGAGGAACGCCGACGAGATGTCGTGGAACGTGAGCAGGTTGGAGTCGGGCAGGCGCGTGACCGAGACTGCCGCCGAGCTGGAACCTTCGGATGCGGCGATCTTCTTGCCGGCGAGTTGGTCCAGCGTCTGGATCGGCGAGTCGGCGCGCACCAGCACGCGAATCGGGGCGACGAAGTATTGGTCGCTGAAGTCGACCTGTGCGGCGCGTGCGGGCATCCATGCGACGGCGGCGGCCAGCACGTCGACGCGGCGTGTCTTCAACTCGGAGATGCGAACATCGGTCGACAGTGCACGGTGCTCCAGCTTCACACCGAGACCCTTGGCAATCGCGCTGCACACGTCGACGTCGAAGCCGACGATCTTGCGCGAGGCGGCATCGGGAAACGCGTAGGGCTCGCTGGCGTTCTGCGTGCCGCAAACCAGCGTGCCGCGCGCCTTGATATCAGCCAGTTGGTCGGCGTGCGCGAGGCCCGTCATGGCGAGTGTCGCGAACAGCGCGGCTGCAAGGTGTCGTTGCCACATGATCCTGAGTCTCCTTGGGTTGGACCGATTGAGGGGATCCATTAGCGGGGGAGTGATCTGCCCTCGGTCACATAAATATTGCTTGAGTGTTACGCAGGTTATCGACCAAAATCTGCAAGAACAATTTAATTTTTATCCCGGATACATTAGCAACTCTGAAGTATCGGCACGGAACCTCATGCGAAATCTGGATATCGATCTACTGCGCACTTTCGTCGCGATTGCCCAGCACGAAACCTTTGCGGCAGCGGCCACGCGCGTGGGCCGCACCCAGTCGGCGATCACGCAGCAGATGCAGCGGCTGGAGCAGGAAATGGGCTGCCCGCTGTTCGAGAAGCAGGGCCGTCAGAAGACGATGACCGCCGATGGTGTGCGGCTGGTGGCGTATGCCAACAAGATTCTCGCGCTCAACGATCAGGCCGTGCAGGTCATGCACACGCGCGGACCCGCGGAAAAGCTGCGCATCGGCTCGCCGCACGATGTGGCCGACTCGATACTGCCGAGTATGCTGCGCCGGTTGTCGAAGCTGTCCGGTGAGTTGCAACTCGAGATCATCGTCGGGCGCAGCCCGCATCTGATGGACGCGTTGCGCGACAAGGAGCTCGATCTGGCGATCTCGACGCGCTATGACGAAGGGTTTCCGGGCATCAAGCTGCGCACGTCGCCGATGGTCTGGATCTGTGCGGACGACTTCATCTTCAATGCCGCCGAGCCGGTGCCGCTCGTCATGGCGGACGAATTGAGCCTGTTCCGGCGGTTATCCATCGAACGGCTCAATGCGGCCGGTATTGCGTGGCGAACCAGCTTCCATTCGCCCACGCTTACGGGCATCAAGGCCGCGATCAGTGCAGGGCTGGGCATCACCGCGCGCACCACCGAACTGCTCGACGCCAATATGCGCGTGCTCTCGGAGGCGGACGGGCTGCCCCGGTTACCCGATGTGGCGTTCTATCTGTATGTGCAGCCCACGTGCACGAGTCAGGTGCTGCGTGAGCTGTTCGAGTCGACCGAACACATCGCCACGCGCTTCGGGCCGCCGTTTCTTATCGGAGAGTAATGGGCGGTGAGGCGCGCGTGGCGTGAGGGGGTCGTGGGCGATGCTAATGGCTTATGCCTGCGGTGCCGTGCCCGGGCGCAGATAAGCCAGCACATGCGGCACGTAGTCGGCTTTGCCGAGTTCGACGCCGTGGTGACGCAAGATGCCGTAAGCCGTATTGATATGGAAGTAGAACTGGGCGAGCAGCCAGTCGCGCGCGTATTGATCGCCGGTCATGTCGAACACGACGCCGTTCGGCAGCGCGAGCGACACGGTGAGGTCCTGGCCCGCGTCGAGTGCGCCCGGGGGCAGGGCGTCGAGAAACGCGAGTGAGCGGGCAAGGCAAGCCTTCGCGTCATCGAACGTGCCCGGCTTCTGGTTGGCGTTCCAGCCTTCGCGCTGCACATCGAGCGCCGCCTCGGCCACGGCTTCTCCGCGCAGCCGATAGGCCGGCTCCATCGCCTGATAGCTCACGAAGCGCACTTGGGCGGCGAGCGGATACATGTCGGGGGCGAGACGCAACGTCATCAACGCGTTGGGGTCTTTGCCCGCCGAGCGTTCGTATTCTGCGGCCTTATCTAGCCAATTAGACAACGCGCGCAGCATCTGCGACAACGTGGGGACAAGCAGCTCGGTCAACGTCATGCGAAAACTCCGGTGATGGGCTCAAAGCGGTGACGGCAGGTATTGCCGCCGCGCGAAGCATAGCGCGATAGCGCTTGTTTCGCAGGTCAGAATGCGCGCTGCGCTCATCCGGTCGATCAGGCAGTCGCGAATGTCGATTCTGGCGAAAACACCGCCACCTCGCGCAAGCGGTGCCGGGCTGGCAGAGGCGTCAATTCTGGCATAGCCGGCCGTCACTGTGATTTGTCTCAGTTTGCACGGAACGGCCCGCCCGGTATCGTTGAATCAACTCGCGAAACGCGAGACCGATGAAACCGAATAGCGGAGGTCGATATGCCCTGGATGGCTCTCTTGGACGGATTGGTGGCAGTGGGTTCGGCAGCAGCACGGCTCGCCCCGGTGGCCAAATTCCTCGCACAAACGGTCGATATCTTCTGCTGAACGGCCGTTCGGCGTGGTGGCGATGTCTCGTTACCGGCGGCCGTAATGCACCGCCATGAAGTCGATGAACGCCCGCGCTCGCGGGTTGACGTGGCGCGTACGCGGATACAGCGCGTAGTAGTGATGCGCCCCCATGCGGTACTGCGGCAGCACCCGGACAAGCGTGCCCCGGGCGAGTTCGGTTCGCACCGTACGCTCGGTGAATGCGGAGATGCCCGCACCGGCGAGCGCCGCAGAAAACAGCGCAGGAATCGCGTCACTGGTGAATCCACCCGCAACCGGCACACGATGCGGCTCGCCCGCAGCGTCGGTGATCGACCACTCCGCCACTTGCCCCGGCCGCACGGACGCGAGCCGTCGATGGTTCACCAGATCGGCGGGCACCGACGGCAAACCATGTTGGGCGAGATACGCAGGTGAGGCGACGAGAACGGTATCCGATGTCGTCAGCAACTTCGCCATCAGACTGCTATCGGCCAATGGCGCAGCGCTGATGCGCAATGCAACATCGAAGCGCTCGGCAACGAGATCGACGAACTGGTCGCTGCATGACAGCGTCAACGCGATATCGGGATATTGCGATTCAAAGGCCGGCAGCCAATCGGCCAACTCCAACGTGCCGATGGCTAACGGCACCGTCACACGCAATGCACCGCTCACCTGTTCTCGCTCGCCCGACATGGCATGCGCCATGGCATCGACGCGCGACAAGATATCGAGGCAATGCCGGTGATAACGCTCCCCGGCACTGGTCAGCGTGAAACCCCGCGTGGTGCGATTGAGCAGTTGCACGCCCAACAACGCCTCGGTCTGCTTCAACTGCCGCGACACGCTGGAATGCGACATGCCGAGCACCTCCGCCGCCGCCGAAAACCCCTTGGCGTCGACGATGGTGCAAAAGATGCGCATTGCCAGCAGTTGATCCATGGCGGACGTCGTGTGCAGGTCAGATCGGGAACGGGGCCGCCATCAACGCAGCGGCAGACGGCGGATGCTGTCGGTGGTCATCACATCGCCGAAGGTGTCTTCGATTTCGGCGAGCGCCGCGCGGTGCAACGCATCGCTCGATACTTGCGAGCCGTCGGCGCGCGCGATGTCCCGGGTGGCGGTGGCGTCCGATGCTACCACGACGGTATAGCCCAACGGCACGGCATCCCGTGCGGCGCCGGCCACGCACGCGTGCGTCATCAGCCCCGCGATCAGGATCGTGTCGATGCCCTGCGCCTTGAGCCGTTTGTCGAGATCGGTGCTGGCAAACACACTGACCGTCGTCTTCTGCAACACCGTGTCGTGCGCTCGCGGTGTCATCCCCGGCACGAACGCGACCGTTGCACCGTCATTTGCAAAAACAGCGGCGCCAGCAGGGGCGACGTGTTGAATCTGGAACACGGGAATCTTGGCTTCGTCGGCAAACGCGATGAGTTGCTTGGCGTTTTCCATCGCGCGGGCACCGTCGGGAATCGGCATGCGGCCGGTGAAATACTCGTTCTGGAAATCGATCACGAGGAGCGCCGTGCGCTTTGGATCAAGATGGTCCACCGGTGTCGCGCCGAGCATCGCGCGGATAGTCGGATGCGCAGGGGCATCAGACGCGTGTGCCGCGCCAGCGGTCGCGGCACCGAGAGAAAGGCCCAGTGCGGCCAGTTTGAGCGTGCGAAGCAGAAGGTGCGTCATGTGCGGAATCCTCTATCGGAAACAATCGAGGCTCCCAGTCTAGGGACGCGGCAGGGCGTCGAACAGCCGCCCCGCCGCACAGGATTTGTTTGCCGAATGCACTAATCGACGCAGAGGAATTCCCGGCTCAGCCGTTGAACCAGAGGTGCGACGCGCCCTGATAGCCGACGTACAGGCCGACCAGAATAATCAGCGCGCCCGAGAAATACGGCGCTTTTCTCGCGAATTCACCGAACCCGCTCCAGCGTCGCGATACGTGCCGCACGCTCAGCGCCGCCAACACCCCGGAGACGACCATCGTGAGGGCCAGCCCGATGCTGAAGCACAGTACGAGCCCGGCACCCAGTACGAAGCGCTTGAGTTGAAGGCACAGCAGCAACACCGTAATCGACGCGGGACACGGCACGAGACCGCCCGTCACACCGAACATCACGATCTGCCCCGTCGTGACGTTGCGATCGCCAAAGCGCTTCTCGATGTCCCGGGCGTGGGCCCGCTCGTGGGCATCCTGATATTCCGCCGTCGCCATACTCGACACTGCGCGCGCTGGTGCGGGCTGCGCATGGGCATAGGTGTGGGCGACGGAACTCAGATTCTGATGCTGCACATGCCCGGTGTGAACGTGCCCCGGCGCATGGCCGTGATCGTGCGAATGGTCATGTTCACGGCCGTGCGGGTGCGGATGCGCGTGATCGTGATCGTGGTCGTGGTCGTGATCGTGATCGTGATCGTGATCGTGATCGTGATCGTGATCGTGGCCAGCATTGTGCGCGCGGGCCCGAGCGTTATCGCGCCACGTGCGCCACAGCATCCAGCACGCAATCAGCACGATCAGTACCGCCGACGCCAACTGGAAATACGGCTCTGACGCGTTGGCATCCCAGCCGCGTCCGAAGTACAGGCCGGCCATCGCCACCACCCACACCACGGCGGTATGCGACACCGTCGCCGACAACCCGAGCAGCACTGCCTGCCCGACCGTGCCGCGAATCGCGACGATAAACGCCGCCATCATCGTTTTGGAATGCCCGGGCTCGAGCCCGTGCAGCGCGCCCAGTAGGATCGCGCTCGGAATGAACAGCCAGGCATTGCCTTGCTGAAGAATGGTCGAGAATTCAGTCATGAGACAGCTCGCGAACAGACGGGGAAGATCGAACAGCGCGGTCGCCATTCGACGAAACGAGTCGGAAAGTGGCCCGAAACGGTCACTGGCGACTGCCGCCAATATACTCCCCACCAGTATATTTGTGTTAGCATTTTTTTCACGGATTTCCCGGCATCTACAGGAGCGCGGTCAGACGTGCATACGATTCGAGACAAGAACAAGCTGTTGGCACGGGTTCGCCGCATCCAGGGGCAGGCGCAGGCGCTTGAGCGCCAACTGGATCAGGAGGGCGACTGTGTCGAAATCCTGCAACAGATCGCGGCCATTCGCGGCGCGGTCAACGGGCTGATGGCGGCCGTCATCGAAGGCCACCTCGTCGACCATCTGGTCAACGAACCCGATCAGGCGCAGCGGGAGACCGAAATGGCCCCGATGCTGCACGTCATCAAGACTTATCTGAAATGACCCGCATCCTCACGGCCGCGCGTCGCTTGTCATGCTGATCCTTCGATTGCGCTGGTACGCCCACGAAACGTCGAGAGTGTTGCTCAGACACTGGCAGGCGCTGTGTCTCGTGACCATGCTACTGCTGCCGTCGATGCCCGTTTTCGCGCAAGCGCGCATTCTCGGCGCGCCGGTACTGGCCACGCTCTCACCGGCACGCGGCATCGAGTGGCAGTTTCTGTGGATTCATGCGCTCGAAGGCATCGGCATGCTGTGGGTACTGGCGCAGCGCCGAGCGATTGGGGGTGGCAAGTTCGCGGCGTTCTTCCGGTCGTTGCCGATCCCCGGCTGGCGCGAGCGCGGTGTCGATCTCGCGGTATTGGCACTGGCCAGCACGCCGCTGCTGCTCAGTGTTGTGGCGGCCGTCGTCGCCCTCGCGACGCATCCCGGCACGCATTACCTGTATGTATTCGATCTGACGCTCATCACACTGGCGGCGCAGTTGGCGGTCTTGCATCGCAAGTGGCAATCCGTGTGGCCGCTGTTCGCCGCCAATCTTCTGCTGATCGCGGGATTGCGCTTCACGGGCGCCTCCGCCTATGCGGGGCTGACCGGTGCGCTGCTGATCGCCGTGTGGGCGCTCGCGCGCACGTCGCCCGTGCAAAGCGCGCATCGCAGGCTGCCGGTGATTTCAGTCAATGCACTGCGCGAAGGCTCGCAGGGTTGGCTACCTCCCATCGCGCGACTGCAAATCGGCATCCTGCGTCATCACGCCAGCGCAGTGTTTGGCCGCTGCCTATTGATGGGTTCGACCGTCGGTCTCACCGTCTATCTCACCGCACTGTGGGAATTCGACAAGCGTGGACTGCCGCTGGTATTGATCTCACAGGCGATCATCGTGCTGGTGGCGGCGATGCACTATCGCGAGTTGAGCGCCGCCCATCAGCGCGCAGCGCACTTCATGAATTCGCTGCCTCGCAGACGATTCACGCAGACGGTCGCCGACATCACGACCATCGCCGTGCTCGCGTTGCCATTCGCTGCACTCGGCCCGGCGTACCTGACGATCAACGGTGCCATCTCCATCGTTCAAGCATGGATCGTCATCGTCAGTGGCGCGCCGCTGGTTGCCTTGCTACGACTCCCGCAACGCTACGTCCCACGGCAATCGGTACTGCTCGGCGCCACACTCGCCGCGCTCTGGGTCGCCGTCGCGTGGCACTGCATTGTTCCCTGATCTGCTCACCGACTCCTCCATGCTTCGCTTCGAACATCTCACCAAACACTTCGGCAGCCGCACGCTTTTCGAAGATCTGCACTTTCGCGCCGGCGCCGGATGCGTCGCACTGAGCGACGAAAACGGCAGCGGCAAGTCAACGTTGCTCGGCATTCTCGCCGGGACGATCGATGCCGATACGGGCGACGTCTGGCTCGACGGTCACTCGCTGCGCGACGCACCGCTCGCCGCCAAATCCTCACTGGCTTACGTCCCGGACGACTGTCTCGCCTACCCGTTTCAGACTGGACGCGCGTTCCTCGACATGGTGGCGTCCGAAAAGAAGGTAAGCGTCGATGACAGCGTGCTCGATCTGGGCAACCGCTTCGGGCTCGCCCCGCACATGGAAAAGCGCTTCGAGCAAATGTCGCTGGGCACGCGTCGCAAGTTCTTTCTCAGTGCCACGCTGCTCGGCGCCCCGCGTGTGATCGTCGCCGACGAGCCGGGCAACGGCCTCGACGCCGCTGCGCGTGCGGTGTTGATCGACCTGCTCACCACGCTTGGCAAAGATCGCTGCGTGTTCTTCTCCAGTCACGATCCCGAGCTCACCGAAGCGTGTGGCGCAAGAACGGTCAGCTTCGCCGACTTCACCGCATCCGTAGCAGCGAAGCCGCGCTGAGTGCGCCGGGCGCAGCGACGCCCGCGTAGCCGGTGACGACAAACCCCGTAGCAAGACACCGCGTGAGTGACGTCGACACTTCACGACGCGTAGAAACATCCCGCGCTCGCGCGCCCGTAGACTCCGGCCATCATCCTCACTGGAACGCCGGTCATGCGCGCGCATCGCGAGTTGTCTCTCACCGACAGTGTCGGCATCGAACACGCCACATCCGTTCTCGCCCCCGACATCGTTAACACCCACGGCGCCGACGCCGACGACGCATCCAACACCGCGCGCCGCCGGGTATTGGCAGCGACCTGCATCAGCTATGTCGTGGTCTTGCTCGACACGTCCATCGTCAACGTTGCGCTTGAACGGTTGAGCGTCGCGTTCGACGTGCAGATGGCAGGGCTCCAATGGGTGGTCAACGCCTACACGCTGATGTTCGCCAGCCTGCTGCTCACAGGCGGCACGCTGGGTGACCGATGGGGTGCGCGACGGGTTTATCTCGCGGGGCTCGGGCTCTTCATGCTCGCGTCGCTCGCATGTGCGCTGGCGGGGTCGACTGACATGCTGATTGCCGCACGCGCGGTGCAAGGCATTGGCGCAGCGCTGCTGGTGCCGTGCTCGCTCAAGCTCATTCGCGACGCGACCCCTGACCCACAGGCCCGGGCACGTGCCATCGGACGATGGGTCGGTCTCGGTGGCATTGCGATGGCCGCCGGCCCTCTCGTGGGCGGCGCGTTGATCCATTGGTTTGACTGGCGCAGTGTCTTCTTCGTGAATGTCCCGATCTGCCTCGCCGGCATGGTGCTGGCGTGGCGCATCGCGGAAGACCGGGGCGCTGCCACGTCCGGTCAGCGCGCGCCTGTCGACCTGCTGGGGCTCGCCTGCGGCATCGCGGCACTCGGCACGCTGGTCGGCGTGTTGATCGAAGGACACACCCTTGGCTGGACGTCCCCCGTCATTGTCAGTGGTGCTGTCGTGACCTGCCTCGCGTGGGCCGCGCTCCTGCGCATCGAAACGGTACACGCGCATCCGATGTTGCCGCTGGGGTTGTTCCGCCATGGCGTCTTCTCGGGTTCGGCGTGCGCGTCGATGGCCTCCGCCTTCGTCTTCTACGGCCTGCTGTTCGTCGTCAGCCTGCACTTTCAACAGGCGCGCAGTTATTCGCCACTGCAAACCGGTGTGGCGCTACTGCCGATGACCGTCATGGTGGCGGCGGGCAGTCTGTTGGCCGGGCGAATCGCCGCGCGGTTCGGCCCGGTCCGGCCGATGATCGCGGCCTTTGGCGGTTACGCGGCGGGAGCGCTTGGGTTGGGGTTCGTGACGAGCGACATGCCCTATGGCTTTGCGATCCTGCCAATGCTGGCGATCGGTCTGGCGTCGGGCGTTGTTTCGCCTATCGCAACCGCACCCGCATTGGAAACGGTCCCTGCGGCCCGCGCCGGCGTCGCCGCGGCGGTGCTCAATACGGCGCGTCAGGCGGGCGCAGCACTGGGTGTCGCCACCTTCGGCTCGCTGCTGGCGGCATTGCACCCTTTTGAGGCGGGCCTGCGCGCGGCGCTCGCGTTGGCCGCCCTGGTCAGTCTCGTCATGATGCCGCTGTGGTGGCGAGCCATTCGACCGGCGGCATAGGCATGCACCGTCGCGGTGCCGAGAAGTACCGCAAGGTGCCGCCGATGTAAGCATCGGAAAGCTTCGTCAGCCCCGGTTGAGCCCGGTCTGACGCGCATTGACCTGCGTTCATTAAAGTTGTCACCGGATTGCGCCGTAAGCCGAGAGAGTAGACCAGTAGTGTTTGAGTGCGTCAGCGAGGGCCAGTGCCCGTCGCGGCGGTTCCCCTCTCTCAACGGCTCGCGCGCGGGCCAATCGACGGCAGCTTATGAAAGTCACTTCGTTGCGAACCCGGATTCTGCTGATCACCTGCCTGACGGTGGTCGGTGCCCTGATTCTGTCTGGCATCACGACCTATGTGATCGTGCGTGACAGCATGATGTCGAGCATCGCTCACACCCTCGCGGCCGTGGCTAACGGCAACGCGAGCACCATCGAGCGCTGGTCCACCGATAAGGCGACCGCCGTGAACGCCACCGCGCAAGTCGTGGAAAAGGGCGACCCCGCCGGCCTCGTCAAGCTGCTTGGCAAGACCAACGATTTCCCGATCACCAGCGTCGGCTGGTCGGACAAGACGTTCTTCTCCACCGCCGTCACACAGCCCGATTACGACCCGACCGCACGCCCTTGGTACAAGAGCGCCGTGGCCGCCGGCAAGCTGGTGGTCACCAAGCCGTACGGCGATTCGTCGACCGGCATCCCGTATGTCGCCTTCACCACGCCGATTTTGCGCGACGGGCAGATCACCGGTGTCGTGAGCGGTGCGGTGGCACTCACGGGGGTGCAGGACATCATCAAGGCCGTACACCCCACCCCCGCCAGCCTGGCGCTGGTGGTCGCGAGCGACGGTCAGGTAATCGCGCACCCGGACAGCAAGTTCTCGCTCAAGCCGTCGACCGACGTGGCCGCCACGCTCACCGCCGACTCGCTCGCCGGTATGGCCGGCGACGATGCCAAGCCGGTGGAAATGACGCTCTCCGGCGCCCCGAAGCTGCTCAAGGCCAAGCGCATTCCCGGCACCGACTGGTATCTGGTTGTCGCGCTCGATCGTGCCGAAGCCACCGCCGGTCTGACCCACGTGCTGGGCGCCACCGTCATCACGCTGGTCGTGCTCACGTTGATCGCGCTGGTCATTGCATCGCTCTTCACGTCGCGCGCGTTCAAGCGCCTGTCGATCGTGCGCGACGCGATGGACACCATCGGCTCGGGCGACGGCGACATGACGCAACGCCTGAACGTGGAAGGTCATGATGAAGTCGCGCAGATCTCGAAATCGTTCAACGCGTTCGTCGACAAGATCAGTTCCGTGATGCTCGACGTGCGCTCCGGTGTTGCGTCGATGACATCTGCCACGAGCGAAATCGAGATGGGCAACCGCGATCTGTCGCAACGCACCGAGCAATCGGCCGGATCGTTGCAGGAAACGTCTTCCGCATTGACGGAACTCACGTCCAGCGTGAAGCAGACGGCCGACACCGCCGAGCACGCCACGCGTCTCGCCAACGACGCCAGCGCCGCGGCGGCACGCGGCGGTCAGGTGGTGACCGACGCCGTGACGACGATGGGCGCGATCACGCAATCGTCGCAGCGCATTACGGAAATCATCGGCGTGATCGACGGCATCGCGTTCCAGACGAACATCCTCGCGCTGAACGCCGCCGTGGAAGCCGCACGTGCGGGCGAGCAGGGCCGGGGCTTTGCGGTGGTCGCTGGAGAAGTGCGCACGCTGGCACAACGCAGTGCCGCCGCCGCGCAGGAAATCAAGGCGCTGATCGAAACTTCAGTGCAGAACGTGAAGAGCGGCACCGAGCGCGTGCAAGCGGCCGGCAACACGATGAGCGAGATCGTGAACGGCATCACGCGCGTGCAGCGTCTGGTGAGCGAGATCCACGGTGCCATGACCGAGCAGAGCACCGGCATCAGCCAGATCGACCGCTCGGTGTCGGAGATGGATCAGGCTACGCAGCAGAACGCCGCGCTAGTGGAAGAATCGGCAGCGGCCTCGGCGATGCTCAGCGAGCAGGCGCGCATGCTTGCCGAGACGGTAGCGCTCTTCCGTCTGCGCGATGAGCCGCGCGTGGCCCAGGCACCGACACTGTCGCGCGTCGGCAGCGCGGCGCCGCAGCGGTTGGCTGCCTGAGCACCGCAACACCGTCATACGCCGACGCGGCGGGTCATGGAATGTTCGACCCGCCACGTCGGTGGCCTCGGCTGCCCAGCCGCCTTTATCGCCTGCTGGCCGGGGACCGGTCTCTATCGCTCCCCAAACGACTCCGACGTGACCTCCTTGATCGGCGAAAGCAGATAGTCGATCACGCGGCGCTCATCCGTCTTGATTTCCACCGTCACGGCCATGCCCGTCTGAATGTGCAACACGTGTCCGTTCTGGCTCACCGATTCACGAGGCAGGCGAATACGCGCCATGTACACCGGCCCGAGCTTCTCGTCATTGACAGCGTCTTGAGAGACGTGCTCCACCGTGCCGGCGAGCGTGCCGTACTTGGTGTACGAATACGCCTCGATCTTCAGCGTGACGGCCTGCCCGGGTTTAACGAAGCCGGCGTCCTGATTGAGCACCTTGGCCTCTACCGCCAACGGCACATCGTGGGGCACCACGATCATTAAAGTCTGCGCCGGTTGCACCACGCCGCCGACCGTGTGAATGGCGCGTTGCTGAACAGTACCGTCTACGGGCGCCCGCAAAAACCGGTACTGCTCACGTTGTCGATATCGATCGATGCTCAGTTGCGCCTCACGCATCTGATCGTTGGCTTTCGTCAGTTCGGTCAGCGCCTCACGACGAAATTCGGCACGCGCCTGATTCAGATCTTCCGCCAGTCGAGCCAGCGTTGCACGATGCTGCCGGCTACGTTGACGCTCGGCGTTCAGGGTCTGGTCGTTCTCGGCGAGTTCCTGCTGCGCCTCAAGCCATTTCAGACGCGCCACACCGTTGTGTTCGAGCAATGTCTTGAGCGCGCTCTCTTTGTTCGCCAACACATCGCGCCGCACCTTCAGCCGCTCGATTTCGCTCGCGCTGGCTGCCAGCATCGCGTCGTCCTCGGCGCGCTGCGCGGCCACCGAGGCGACCTTGGCGCGGAAGATAGCCTGATGTGACGCCAGCAGGCTGCGCGCGCGCTCCACCTGTACGGCACTGCCCGTCCCCGTGTCCCAGGCCGGCGCGCCGGCGTGCCCGTCCAACGTGGCGAGGAAGTCCTGCACTTGCCCGGCATCGAGTTGCGCCGTGGTCAGTTGCCGCTCAAGTTGCATCAGATCGGCGTGCTCCTCCACACTGTCGAGCACGACCAGCAGGTCGCCTTTTTTGACCTGTTGGCCATCGTCGACCAGGATCTTGCGCACGATGCCGATCTCGAACGGCTGGATCGACTGGGTACCGCCCACCGGCACTACCTTGCCCTGCGCGACGGCGTTCATGTCGACGCGCCCAACGATCGACCAGACCAACGCGACGAAGAAGAGCACCATGATCAGCATCGCCACCATGCGGCCAGCGGGAGACGCAGGGGTTTCGAGAATCTCAAGTTCGGCGGGCAAGAATTCACGCTCGTGCGACGGGACCCTCTGCCAGCGAGCCGTCAACCATTTCCACCCCATCGTCACAGGTTGCCGGGACGTCATGCTGCAATCTCCCCGGCCTGAATTCTGCACAAGCGCGCATAACGGCCCCCTCGCGCGACCAATTCGTCATGCGTGCCGTCTTCGACCACGTTTCCCGCTTCGATGGTGATGATGCGATCGGCGTTGCGCACAGTCGATAACCGGTGGGCAATGATCAACACCGTGCGGCCCGCACAGATCGCGCGCATGTTCTGCTGAATGATGCTCTCCGATTCGTAGTCGAGCGCGCTGGTGGCCTCGTCGAGAATCAAGATGCGCGGATTCGTTACCAGTGCGCGCGCGATGGCAATGCGTTGGCGCTGGCCGCCCGACAGATTCACGCCACGTTCTTCGATCGATGTGTCATAACCGTGTGACATCCCGAGAATGAATTCATGGGCGCCGGCAAGCTTCGCCGCATCGATCACGCGCTCCATCGGCATGGCAGGATCGGCCATGGCGATGTTCTCGCGCACGGAGCGGTTGAACAGCAGATTCTCCTGAAGCACCACGCCGATCTGTGTGCGCAACCAGTGTGTGTCGACCATCGCGAGATCGACGCCGTCGATCACCACGCGCCCCGCCGAGGGCACATAAAGACGCTGCACGAGTTTGGTCAGTGTGCTTTTTCCAGACCCCGACGGGCCGACGATGCCGACGGTTTGCCCAGACCGGATGGCCAGCGTGATGCCGTGCAGCACTTCGGGCTTGTCGGGCCGATAGCGGAACGTCACGCCGTCGAACGTCACATCGCCCTGGATCGATGCCATCATCGCCCGCCCGGGGTTGTATCCCGGCTCGGTAGGGCTGTTCAGAATGTCGCCCAGACGATCCACCGAAATGCGCGCCTGCTGGAAGTCGTTCCAGAGTTGCGAGAGGCGCAGTACGGGCGCAGTGACGTGATTGGAGAACATGTTGAACGCCACCAGCTGGCCCACGGTCAACTCGCCGCCAATAACTTTCATGGCGCCGAGATACAGCAGTGTGGCGCCGCACAGCTTCGAGACCAGTTGCACCATCTGACCCGCGATATTGCCGAGATTGGCGGTACGAAAACTCGCCCGCACGTACGCCGCAAGCAATGTCTCCCAGCGGCTTTGCGCCTGCGGTTGGACCGACATCGATTTGAGCGTTTCAATGCCGCTCACCGACTCCACCAGAAATGACTGCGACTCGGCACCGCGCCGAAATTTCTCTTCAACACGTGCGCGCAGGATGGGGGTGACGACCACGGCGATCAGCGCGTAACCCGGCAGCGAGATCACCACGATCATCGTGAGCCACGGACTGTAGAACCACATGATGACGAGAAACACCACCGTGAACAGCAAGTCCATCACCAACGTGAGCGCAGAGCTCGTAATGAATTCGCGGATGCTGTCGAGCTCACGGATGCGGGCGACCGTCTCGCCGGTGCGGCGCGACTGAAAATAAGCGATCGGTAACGCTAGCAGATGGCGGAACAACTTGGCGCCCAACTCCACGTCGATGCGATTGGCGGTGTGCGAGAAAACGTACGTGCGTAATCCACCCATCACCACTTCGAACACCGAGACCGTCACCAACCCGATCACCAACACCTTGAGTGTGCTCATGCTCTGATGCACGAGCACCTTGTCCATCACCACCTGAAAGAACAACGGCGAGATGAGCGCGAACAGTTGCAGAAACAGCGAGATCAGCAGCACCTCGCCGATCAGCCGTTTGTATTTCATGAAGGCCGGCAAGAACCACGCGATGTCGAACTTGCCGCCCGCACCCAGTATGGCGGCGCGCTGCGTGGCGAGAACCAGCTCACCGGTAGCCCGCGCTTCGAATTCGGCGAGCGGCAGCGCGAGCACCTGTCCGCTGCAACTGTCCTGCACCACCGCCAAGCCCTCCGCGATCTTGCCCAACAACATGAAAGTGCCGTCTCTCATGACGGCAATCGCGGGCAGCGGTGTCTTCTCGAGACGTGTTGGCAGAACCGTCACCTGCCGCGATTTCAAGCCGAGACGGCGCAGCAGGCGCACCAGTTGCGCGGCATTGACGTCGTCGCCCGCCAGTTCCCGGTGAAGCTGCGCGGCATTGGCGGGCAGACGGAAAAAGCTCAGCAGAATGACGACACTCTCGACGGCACTGTCACGGGCGGTTGCGTCGGCATTGACGGTCTGTGGTTCGGAATGCGTTTGCATGTGGGGTCAGGCTCCCTGTGTCATCAGCGTCGTGTTGAGGTCACCGAGCACGCTGTCGTCGAGATGACCGGTGGCATAAGCAAGCAGCAAGCGCGACATGTAGTACGCGTGGAATGCTTCCGCAAGACCGGTGCGCGCTTCGAAGTGCTCTTTCTCTGCCCGCAGAAGATCGAGATTGGTGCGCAGGCCGACGTCACGTCCGAGTCGCGTGGCACCCACCTTGTTTTGTGTAGACAGCCGTTGCGCCAAACGCGCGCGCACCTGCTGCACGCCGCTGTTCACACCGAGAAAGGCCTTGATCACGCTCTCGCGCACCTTGATACGGGTGTCATCGAGTCTTGCCTGTGCGCCATCGGCTTTGTAGCGTGCTTCGCGCACTTGAGAGGCGTGCATGCCGCCGGCAAACAGCGGGATCGTCACGCTTACCCCGATGACGTTGTCGCGTCGAGAACGGGCCGTCTCGGCATAGGTCGGCGTGCTGTCGGTGGTGCGGTGACGAGCGAAGAGTTCGACGACCGGCAGGAAACGGCCCGTGGCTTCGTCGATATGGGTTCTGGCAACGTCGAGCTCGAGCGACTTCTGTCGCAGTTCATTGCTGTCGGTATCGGCGGTTTGCACATAGGCGTCCAGTGACGCCAGCGCACCCGCCTGAGCAAAGCGCTCACCAAAGTGGGCCGAGATGGCATTCGGGTTGAGGCCGGTCAGGCGCTCGAATGCGTGTTTTGCGAGTTCCCACTCGTTCTCCGCCGCGAGCGCGTTGGCCTGCGCTTCGTCGTAGGCGGCTTGCGCCTCGTCCTGATCGAGCTTGGCCGAGAGACCGAGTCCTACCTCTTCCGTGACGTTCGCAAGCTGTACGTCGAGCGCGTCGCGACTCGCTTTGGCGGCGGCATCTTTGTCACGCGCCACGAGAATGTCGAAGAACGCGCGCGCGCACTCGAGCATCAGTTGCTGCTCGCTGCCGGCGAACGTACTCACGCCGAGTGCGGTGAGTTCGCGGCCCTTTTGAAAGCCCGCGAAGCGGCCCGTGTCGAACAGCGGCTGACGAAGTTCGATGTCGAGGGTCTGGTTGCGGATCTCCTTGCCATGCAAGGCGCTGTCGCGTTCCCTGTCGAACCGGCCTTCGAGTTCGACGCGAGGCAGGATCTGCGCCAGCCCTTGGTCGAACTGCTCGCCGCTGGCGGCGAGGTCGGCGCGTGCGGCGGCGAAGCCTGCGTTGTATTCGCGTGCGGCACGCACGGCGTCGAGTAGATCGAACGCGCTCGCCACAGGCGAAATCAGGTAGAACGTCGTTACGAGAGGCAGCAGGAATGCGCGGTTCATGGCGATGGCATGGCGTTGGGGGCTAACGAAGCGGAATGCAGTCATCGCGGTCGTGTCACACCGGATACGGCGAGTGCCCCGACCACGTCGTCGCTCATTGACACGCGTCGATCCCCATGACGATTCGGCGAGGCATGACTTGTCCCGATGAGTCCGGCTACCCTACGGGAGGCCGTCAGCCCCTTGGATTCACCGCTATCACGATGTGACGAATCCCCGGGAGATCGATGGGAATTCACTCCTTCGATCGGGAAGGGGCGCCGTGCCGATATCTTGATTGCGTCAAGAATGACGCGAGGATTCTGTCGAACCGAGCCGCGTGAATATCTCGGCGGAGCCGTCGCTCACTCGCCGACCCTCAGACGCGGTCGGCAAGCGGATGCAAGACGATCTCGTTAGCTGGGCGTTGCCAGCGATAGCGATGCCATTGGGAGGGGGAGGATGCGGGCCGTGGCCCGGTCGATGCCGTCCTGCTGCGCGCCGAAGCTAGTCAGCGACTGCACGAGTTGTCCGAGTCTGGACTGCCCGATGGATGGCAACGAGGTAGACGGGTTGGCGCTCAGATCAAAATCGTTTAGCCGGGCCTGAGGCTTCGATCGATCATCGTCACCGTGGGTGCGAACGGGTGGCAGCACGTCTCCGGCAATCGCTATGCGTGTGTCGCTCAAACCAGCGAACGGTTGCGGCCGATCGAAACTAAACGGGCCTTCAAGCGCCATTTTTCCGAATGCCGCCGGGCTGCCCAACGCGAGAATCTGTGCTTCGGAATAGCTCTTCACCTCAGACCATTTGCCGTCGCGAAACCGCTGCGCGTTGGCGCCCAGGAACACGTCACCATCCCGTTTGTAGGCATAGATGCGCGCTACGGTGTAGCCCCTGTCGTCGTCAACTTTGAATTTTTTCGCACCAAGCCACGTGTTGGGGCTCATTCTTTCGATGAGTGATTTAGCAGCTTGTATTGCCTTTTCACGATCTTCACCAGTAGCTTTATGCATGCCATTGATGTTTGAAATTAATCTACGAACATTGATTGTATTTGCATAAAGTTCTTTGAAATTTTTTCCATAACGATCAATTCCCTTGAGGCATTCGAGCGTTTCATTCAACTTCCGGATCGCGCTTCCACCCAATTGCCTCAACTCACTCCCATCTCCGACGATTGATATTCTTCTATCGACATTCTTGGAGAGTTCACCGAGAAGACTTACGGCCTTAAGCAACGGAGAAATCGCCGAATCAGTAGCCTCCTTGAGCACGTAATTTTGGAAATCGGCCAATTGATTGAAACTTCGCAGGTCATCATCATCGAACGTCCAAGTGTCCAGCTCGCCGTTGGCGTCCATGACGATGCTTCTCGCGCGTAGGAGCGGCTCGCCCGAGTTGAAGGTGAAATCGAAAGTGATCGTTCCCTCACTACCATGACTTCCTTGAAGGCTTGTCACGTATCGATCATGTCCCTCCGAGCTTCCGAAGTCTTCGATTTCCCGTCGGATGTCTTCCAGGGTCGCCCTCTTATAGCCTTTTGAAGCATTTGGATCTTTCTGTGAAGAGAATAATAAATTCAATCTTTGGACCAGCTTATCAACATGGTCCATTTTTCCAACAATCGGACCAAATCCACGGCCGTAATCTTCCATCTTTTGCAGTCCGACAGCCGTCTCCCCTAACTTCTTAAGCGCCTGCGGCCCCAATGCCTCCAGATTTTTTCCGGCAGCGTCAACATTGATATCTTTTTTGAGGGTTACCGATAATTTTCTGAGGTTCGCTGCGGCGGCTGCCAGATCGATGTTGCTTAATTCATTCATCGCATTATCTCCAAGTGATTACCAATAGGCCCGCTAAAAGAAAACCTCTGTCGCAGGCGGAATTCAATTTGGCACACAATGAATGTCAGTTGCGTAGCGTCACGTCACACTGTGAATATGCGCACGCTCGTTGTGAAAAATCCTTGGAGGAACCGCAGGAAAACGCTGGTTGACCGATGTCGGGCGTGACGCTGTCGCGGGTCACACTCCGTGTATCGTGCGATCGATTGCCTCTGCCCGCACCGCCGTCGAAAACGCGACTTCTGTGGCGTCAGGCATTCACAAAAATAAATTTTCCCGTTACAATCGCGCTCCCCTGCCCAGGTGGCGAAATTGGTAGACGCACTATCTTGAGGGGGTAGCGCCGAAAGGCATGCGGGTTCGAGTCCCGCCCTGGGCACCAGTAGTTTCGACACCCCCCCGTCTGTCTCCCCCCGAAGTCCGATCAGCCTGCGTGCTGTCTCAGAAAGTTCTCCACCAGCAACGCGAAGTACGGCGGGCATTCCTGCATCGGGTAGTGGCCGCAATTCGGTATCGATGCCAACTGCGCATTCGGATGCCATGCGAGGAACGTCGCTTGCATCGCCTCGGCCCCCAGCCCCGGATCCTTTTCGCCCACGACCACCAGAAACGGTGTCTCAAGCCCCTTCACATCGTCGACGAAGTTTGTGGCCGTCATCATGTCGAGATAACGAGGGCGGCACGCCGACGCCACGCCCTCGCGGTTCTGGCGTAGCTTTCGGTCCGCCCAAACATCCGACAATCCCCCCGTCACGAACTTGACCAGACGCCGGAAGGCATCATCGCTTTCGCACGTCGACGCGAAGAATGCGGCGGCCTCTGGCGGCAACCGGTTTCCCGCTGCGGAGATCGGACACACGGCGACCGCGCTCTTGATGCGCTCGGGCACGTTGACGGCGAGGCGCTGCGTCGCCATGCCGGTCATCGAATGGCCCAGCACGTGAAACCGGGGCCAGCCGAGTGCGTCCGCCACGCCGAGGCAATCCCGGGCAATTTCATCAATCGAATAGTCACCCGTCAGGTGCATCGACCGCCCATAACCGCGCAGATCGACGAACGCATAGGTGAAGGCGTTGCCGTCGAGGTACGGCAGCACGGCGTCATAGTTGGTGTGGTCGCCCAGCCAGTCGTGCAAGACCAGCACGGGCTCCGGGCCGGTGCCGAACTGCGTGAAGCCCAGTCGGGGCGCTGTCGAGGCAGTCGATGCACTCGATGCGGAGGAGGTGAGATTCATTTCGAAGTTTCCTTTTGGAGGTCATATCTTCCGGCGCCGCTCAAGCGGGGATTCGCCAATGACGAACGCCGGAAACCAAAAAGAAACGCCCCCCCGGCGGACCGGGAGGGCGTTCGAAATTGGACTCAATCGTATCGAGCCGTCAGCGCAAAGTCAATTCAACTGACGAGTGAATCCGGCACAACGTGCGTCAGTCGAATTTGCGACCGCGCGTTTCGGGCATCTTCAGGTAGACGATCAGCGAGATCGCGGCACAGATCGTGACGTACCAGTAGAAATACGATTCATGACCGCTTGCCTTGAAGCGCAACGCGACGAATTCCGTCGTGCCGCCAAGAATTGCCGTCGTGAGCGCATACGGGAAACCCACCGCCAACGCGCGAATGCGCGGCGGGAACAACTCCGTCTTCGCCAGCATGTGCACCGACGTGAAGCCCGAGAGCATCACGAGTCCGGCAAACGACAGCGCAAAGGCAATCAGCGGGTCTTTCGTGTGGCTCAGCGCCGTGAAGAGCGGCACGGAGAAGAGCGTCGTGCTCACGCCGAAGATGATCAGCACCGGACGGCGGCCGACGATGTCCGAGAGCAGCCCGAACAGCGGTTGCAGCGGCATGTAGAGCAGCAGCGCAATGGTCGAGACAAACGTCGACGACTCTTTCGACAGGCCGACCGAGTTCACCAGAAACTTCTGCATGTACACCGTGAACGTGTAGAACGCCACGGTGCCGCCGATCGTGATGCCGATGGCCAGCAGAATCTGCCGCCAGTGTTGCAGCACCTCGCGCGTGACCGATGCCTCGCGGTGCTTCGCGCTATGCACGAACGCCTCGCTCTCCGTCACGTTGCGGCGCATGTACAGCGCGAACATTGCCAGCACGCCGCCGATCACGAACGGAATGCGCCAGCCCCAATGCTCGATCTGCTCCGCCGTGAGCAGCACACGCTGCATCAGCAGCATCAGCCCGAGCGCGACGAGTTGCCCCGCGACCACGCTCACTTGCAGGAAGCCGAGATAGAAGCCCTTGCGATGCTCGGGCGCGACTTCGCTCAGATAGGTGGCGCTCGTGCCGTACTCGCCGCCCATCGACAGCCCTTGCAACAGCCGGGCGGCGATCAGCACGATTGGCGCGAAGATGCCGATTGTCGCGTAGCCCGGTGTGAGCGCAATCATCAGTGAGCCGACGCTCATCGCGAGCACCGAGCCGGTGAGTGCCGACTTGCGGCCGCGCCGGTCGGCATACAGCCCGATCAGCCAGCTGCCCAGCGGACGTGCCACGTAGCCCACTGCCGCAATGGCGGCGGTGTTCATCAATTGAACGGTCGGGTTGTCGCCCGGAAAAAACGCTTTCGCAAAGTAGATCGAGAATATGCTGTACGCCAGAAAGTCGTACCACTCGATCAGGTTGCCCGCGAGGCCGCCGACGATGGAACCGATCTTGACCGGTGCGCGTGCCGGCGTGGCGGTGGCGGGGGTCGGTGCGGTGGAAGGACGAGCGGCGAATGAATCCGAGGGGGGCGTCAAAATCTGTCTCCGTGACTTAATTACTTAGTTACTTTTTTTGTATGGCGGGAAAAACCAGCGGCGCCGCAGGGGGAAGGGGGCAGCGTCGCCGTGATGCGGTACGACTTCAGTTGCTGGTGCCGTATTGCTTGTCGAGCGCGTCGTAGAACGGCTTGTTGACCAGTCGCTGACGTTCGGCAAACGGCACGACCAGCGTAGGGTCTTCGTCCAGACGCCCGCTGTCGCGCAAGGTGCCGAGCGCCTTCTGCATGCCGAGGACCGCGCTTTGCAGCGCGGCGTTGGCGTAAAGGACGATGCCGTAGCCCAGTTCGGCCAGACGCGGCTGCGATTGGGTCGGCGTCTTGCCGCCGATCACGATGTTGATCAGTTGCGGGCGATCGAACAGCGCCGGCAGACGCTCGATGTCGGCCAGCGTCTCGGTGGCTTCGATGAAGAGAATGTCAGCACCTGCTTCGATGAAACGGCGGCCGCGCTCGATCGCGGCTTCAATGCCCTCGACCGCAGCAGCGTCGGTACGCGCAATGATTTGCAGATTGCCGTCTTCGCGCGCGTCGACCGCCGCACGGATCTTGCCGACCATCTCGTCGGCACCGATCACGGCCTTGCCGTTGAAGTGGCCGCACTTCTTGGGCAGCACCTGATCTTCGAACTGAATCGCATCGGCACCGCTGCGCTCAAGCACACGCACCGTGTGCCGCACGTTGAGTGCATTGCCGAAGCCGGTATCGGCGTCGACGATGATCGGCAGCGACACGGCGTCGCGCACGCGGGCGGTGTGCTCGGCCATTTCGGCCAGCCCCACGAAAGCGAGGTCGGGCAGACCGAGCGACATGTTGGTCACACCGGCACCGGTGAGATAGAGGGCCTCGAAACCAGCGTCTTCGATCACACGCGCCGACAGCGCGTTGAAGGCGCCCGGCACGAGCAGCCCTTGGCGGGCTTCGACCTTGCGGCGGAATTCGGCACGGCGTTGGGCGGTGGCGGTGGTCATGGCAGTGTCTCCGGCGTTATTGAATGGATGGATTGGAAAGACATTCCGCAAGCCGCGTGCCAGCCCCTGCCAGACTTGAGAATGCGGCGCCAACGCCAGCCAAATCAGTCACTTACGGTGCGCGGTACGTTTTCTGCGGATGTGGCAGAATGCCCGGACAAGATTTGAAACGTTTCATGGAACACCCGAAACACTCGATGAAACGTTTCAGAAGCCGTACGGAGACAATGTCATGCCCCCCCGCTTTACCGGCCCTGCGCCGTCGCGCCACACGGCGCTTCCCCCGTCATCTCATCCCCACGCCGATCCCCGTGCCCGCCGTCCCGGCATCGCATTGGTGAGCATCAGCCGCTTGCAGACGCTGTGCGAAACCGTCGCGCCGCGTTACACCGACCGCGCCCGCTTTTACTCGGTGCGCGAGGGTTACGGGGCCGCCGTCACGGCATTGCAGTCGTATGTGGAATCGGGTGCGGTGGACGTGGTGCTGGCCGCCGGCTCGAACGGCGCCTATCTGCGCGAGAACCTGTCGGTGCCGGTGGTGACGGTCAAGGTCAACGGCTTCGACGTGCTCAGCGCGATCACGCGCGCCACCACGACATGGCCCGATCAGCCGGTGGGTCTCGTGCTGCACGAAGCCGTTTCGCGGGAGCTGGACGATCTGGGTGAGTTGTTGAAGATTCAGTTGCACCAGCGTGCGTATCGGTCCATTGACGAGGTCCATCACGTCGTCGACACACTCGCTGCCGAGGGCTGCAAGGTCATCATCGGCCCGGGCATGGCCTGCGACTTCGCGCAGGAGGCCGGGCTTGAGCACGTGTTTCTCTATTCGCTCGGCGCCGTGGAAGAAGCTTTCGAGCGATCGGTCGAACTCGCCCGCGTGAGCCGCGAGAAAGAGTCGAAGCGCATGCGGTTGAACACAATCGTCGCGCACATGCGTGACGGCGTGGCCGCCTTCGACGACAACGGGCAATTGGAAGCCGTCAACCCGGCGATGTTCGCGCTGCTCGGCATCGAGGCGGAGCGCGTTGCGACGCAAGGCGCGCGGCAGTTCGAACTCACGCGCAAGCTCGGGCCGATGCTGCGCGAGTTATCCGCCAATGGTGTTGCCATCGAAGAACGTCTCGAACACATCGACGGTCGCGCGTTCATCGTGAGCTGTGTGCCGATCTCGGAACACGGGTTGCGCTCGGGTGCCGTGGTCACGGTGCAGGACGCGCAGATGGCGCAGCGCATCGACCGGTCGCTGCGAACGACGCAACGGCCACGTCATTTGGTCGCGAAACACGAACTCGATGAGTTGGTTGGCGATTCGCCGTTGATCGCCAAGGTGCGGCGTCTCGCACGCGCGGGCGCAGCCCATGACGCGACGGTGTTGCTGACCGGCGAGAGTGGAACAGGCAAGGAGTTGGTCGCGCAAGGCATTCACAACGCGAGCGCACGTCGCGGCAACCCGTTCGTGGCGTTCAACTGCGCGGCGCTGCCGGAAGGATTGATCGAAAGCGAATTGTTCGGCCACGACGAAGGTGCGTTCACGGGTGCACGGCGTGGCGGCAAGGCGGGGCTGTTCGAAATCGCGCACACCGGCACGATCTTTCTGGACGAAATCGGCGAGATGCCCGCCGCGTTGCAGAGCCGCCTGTTGCGCGTGTTGCAGGAGCGCGAAGTCATGCGGCTGGGCTCGGGCCGGCCGGTGCCCATCGACGTGCGCGTGATCGCCGCCACGCACCGCAATCTGCACGAGCTCGTGGCACAGGGCCGCTTTCGTGCAGACCTCTATTTCCGGTTGAATCTGTTGCAGATCGAATTGCCCGCCTTGCGAGAGCGTCGAGCGGACATTGCGCTGCTTGCCGAAACGTTACTCACGCGAAGCACGGCGCAATACGGATTGAACGACCGCGCCACCGGGCAAATTCTCGCGGTGCTGGCGCCGCTCTTTGAGAGCTACGAGTGGCCCGGCAATGTGCGCGAACTGGAGAACCTGCTTGCACGTGCTGCGATCTATCTCGATCACGATCTCTCGGCACACGCAGCATCACTGCAAGAAGTCTTCCCCGAGTTGCTCCGATTGAACACGGCTGGCGCGATGCGGGCGTCGCCGCCCGACCATTCGGAAGTCATGTCTCCGCGTGAAGCTGTCACCTACGAAGCGGCGCAAGCGGCCTTGCAGGCGGCCGGTGGCAATCGTGCGGCGGCGGCCCGTGCACTCGGCATCAGCCGCACGACGTTCTGGCGGCTTATGAAGTCGCCGGACTGAGCGCGACGAATTCGCCGACGAGGTGCCCGACGCGCTGTCCGTCGTATGCCAACGTCGATACGACCGAAACACGTGCCTTGCCCATGCGCGAGAACACACGCAGGAACTTCGACCATTGATCAGGGTGTTCCAGCGCGGATGTCGCCGTGAATTCTCCCGAGATCGGCAGCTCGTATTCCATCGTGTTGCGCTGAATGACCAGACGGCATTCGATGCCCTCGCCACGCAGTCGCGTGTGCAACAACGACCACGCGGCGAGAATCGCCACCGCCGAGGCGCTGCCGCCGAAAATGGTTTCGCGATGGTTGATGTTCGGGGCGAGTGGAGCGCGCAATACGACGGCGTCCGGTGTCACACTGTCTGCCGACACCTGCATCGCCTTCGACAGCGGAATGTGATCGTAGAGGTATTGCTGAAGATCGGTCGGGGACATCGGGTTCGATTCCTGTCGGGAGGATCTGTTGCGGGTTGTCGCTTGCGTTGGCAGACTACCCGTCATTACGCAAACGCGAAACGCTCAAAGTTGGCAGGCGCGCAAGAACGATCAAATGCGCATCATTCGAAGTCTCTATAGTCCGCTCAAACGTTCTCGGAAGCGCTATGACCCCGGTAGGAAAAGCACTCTGGTATATCGAGATTCAGATAGGCAGCGAACTCACACTCGATCATATCGCGCACGCCAGCGAGATGTCGCGCTTCGCCATTTCGCGCCTGTTTGCGATCACGACGGGCTGGTCTGTCATGCGGTATGTGCGCGCCCGTCGACTGACGCGTGCTGCACAAACACTGGCGAGCGATGCCCCCGATATTCTCAGCGTGGCACTCGACGCCGGCTATAGCTCCCACGAAGCGTTCACGCGCGCCTTCGCCGACTTCTTCGGGCTCACACCCGAGCAGTTGCGCGCCCGGCGCCATCTCGACGGCCTTGGACTCGTGGAGCCCCTCCGCATGAAAGACATCAAATTTATCGATCTCGCCCCGCCTCGCATTGAGACGGGCAAAGCATTAACGGTCGCCGGCTTGAGCAGCCGCTTCACCTTCGCAACCAACGAGGGCATTCCGGCGCTTTGGGAAGCCTTCAATCCGTACTTCCGCAATTTTCCCGATCAGGTGAGCGACGTGACCTATGGCGTGTGCTGCAACCCCGACGGGGAAGGCGGCTTCGAGTACATCGCGGGCGTGGAAGTCAGTCGCCGTGACCGTTTGCCTGAAGGGTTCCGATGTGTCGATATCGCCCCGCTGCAATATGCAGTGTTCGAGCACAAGGGACATATCTCGCTGCTGCATCAAACCGTCTACACGATCTGGCATCAGTGGCTGCCGTCGTCCGGACTGGACGCCGTCGATGCGCCCGATTTCGAGCGCTACAGCGAGGACTTCAACCCCGTAGCGGGGACGGGTTCACTGGAGATCTGGCTGCCGGTGAAGACGCGGTAAATCACCGGGTTGAGGAGTGGTGTGCAGGGGGTGGCGCGCGGGTCGTCACACCCACAACCGGTAGAGCCAGAAGGACTCGTCTTCCATGTAACGCTGGGTGAATTCGGTCGGCGAAAAGCCGGTAATGCGTTTGGCCATCCGGCTCATGTGCGCCTGATCGGCAAAGCCTTCGTCCTGCGCCATCTCGGCCCAGTCGAACGATTCGCCGGCCTCCAGCCGATCGCGGGCGGCGAAGAACACCCCCTCCGTTTTCACGAGCGCCTGCCACTCGCGCAGGGAGCGCCCCGTATGCGTCTTGATGCGACGCTCGACCTGACGCGGGCTGTGCGTCTGGCGCCACTGAAGCGCCTGAAACGCCAGCCCCTCCACCCAGCGTTGCCCCGCGAGCCGTAACGAAGTCAGCGCCGATCGCTCGGGCTGAAGGGTCTGCCAACGGGGCGCGAGGTAGTGATCGAGCGCGGCCATCGTCGCGGCGTCATCGGCGGCGTCCGCAAAGGCATCGAGGAACGGATGCCAGTCGTTTGCCAATGCCGCCCACGCGCAAACGAAGCGATCCTGAATCTCGGACAGGTTCACGCCGAACAACACCTTCGCCACATTCGCGGGAAAACACACCATGACGCCGCGCCCGCCGGTCGTCGCCCATGTCGTCGTCGGCATCGATTGGCTGCCTGAGAGGGTGACGCGCGTGCCGTGAGGCGTCCACCGGGCACCCGCCGGGGTGTCGTGTACGAGCCCCACATCGAAGCCTTGGTAGACCGTCAGGCACACGACAGGAGACGCCGGAAAGTGCGACAGGCGCTGCGCATCCGTCAGCGGCACGTGCCGGATGTCTCGGCTCACCACTGCCATCACTGCGCCGTACAGCGCTGCCGACGGCGGATACAGCCGCGTGTGCGGCGCGGGACCGCCGCGCGCCACCAGAGGTGCGCGAGCATAGCGGTGGGGACACGGCGAGAGATTCGATGGCAGCCGGGAGGTCATGGCTCCGCAGTATAGGGATCGCCACAGGCCGTTGTAAACGTCGTTTCCGTTCAAGACAAGCGATGCGCGCTGGCGTGAAATACCCGTCATGAACACGCGAACCCCACCCCAATGTCCGTTTCACGGCGATGCCGCAGCGTCGTCTCGTCCCGTTACGCCGGAGACACCCGAGGCGACCGCTCCTGCCCTGCACCCACCCGGCGTATGGCCGCCCGGGCCGCCGGCAGGCATCACCGGCTGGGGACTGCTCCGGCAGATGTCCGGTGACCTGCTGGGTACGTTGGCGCAATGGAAACGCACTTATGGCGACGTGGTGTACGTGCGCTTCTGGCCCGAGCATGCTGTCGTCGTGACCGACCCGCAACTCGTTCGAGCGCTACTGGTCACGCACCATCACTCGCTGATTCGTTGGGAGCGCGGGGTGAGCGTGATGTCACAGCTTCACGGCCACAGCGTGCTGATTGCGGAAGGGGACGCGTGGCACCACAAACGGCAGACGTTGCAACCGTATTTCCTGCCGAAGTCGGTGCAGACGTTCGTGCCGCATATCGCAGCCGCTACGGCGCGTGCGCTCGACGCGTGGCCACAGCGTGACGCGCACTGGTCCATCGAAAGCGCGCTGACCTCGCTCACGATGGACGTGATCATGCGACAGGTGTTTTCAGGCGAAATCGGTGACGAGGCACGCATGGCGGAGCGCGCGCTGCGCGTCGCGAGCGAAGCGGCCGATGCCGAGTTCTATTGGCCCGCGAGCTGGCCGGACTGGATGCCGTGGAAGCGCGAGAAGCGGCGCGCCGTTCGTGGGCTGAAGGGATTGATTGATCGTCATGTGAACGCGCGTCTGGCGATGCCTGCTGACGTGTGGCCTGATGACCTGTTGTCGCGATTGCTGCGGTTGCATCGGGAAGATCCGCAGACTTGGTCGTTGCAGGCGGTGCGCGACGAATGCATGACGACGTTTCTCGCTGGACACGAAACGACGGCAGGCACGCTCACGTGGTGGGCATGGTGCATGGCCTCAAATCCGGCGATACAAGAAGCCGCGCGCGACGAGGTGATTCGTGTGTTGGGTTTAGCGGGTGAGATGGTGCCGAGCGCCGAGCCCCGGTCCGCACTGCGCTATCTTTCCCAGACGATCGACGAGACGCTGCGCCTGTATCCCGCGGCGCCGACCCTGCTCAGTCGTCGTGCAACGCGTCCCATCACGCTGGGCGCGTGGCAGTTTCCGGCGCGAACGTTGTTCATGTTGCCGGTGCAGTTGTTGCAGCACGACGCGCGATCGTTTGCCGAGCCCACGGCGTTCCGCCCGGAGCGCTTCGCGAGCGATGCGCCGGCGGCGCCGCGCGGCACGCATATGCCTTTCGGTGCCGGGCCGCGTGTCTGTCTCGGGCAGCATCTGGCGACCACTGAAATCATCGTGATCGCCGCCATGATCTTGCAGCGCTTCACACTGTCGGTGCCCGACGGTATGGCCGCACCCAAGCCACGCATGCACGTGACACTGAGACCGGAGACGGCGCTACATCTCGGGTTGACGGCGATACCGTCCCCCGATGTTTGAAACGACGCCTGTCGTCACGCGGACGACGCTGCCCTCGTGGAGCCTGCGTCGTCCGTTTTCTCTCCGAACCAGACGAGCGCCGGTAGCCACACCATCCAGCCGACAGCAATGAGCGCCAACGCGGCAACCGGTGCGATCAAATGCGCCGCCCCGAGCGCGACCCCTGCGCGAAACGACAATGGCCCAGCGATGCCGCCCAGCAGCGCGGCAATCATCCATCGACCGCGCAGCCAGCGGAACACCGCATTGATCTGCAACGCAAAGAGCAGCCACAAGCTCGCCATCCAGTAGGGGGCATAGGCAGTTGCCGCGTCCCCCGGGTATCGGAGCCATCCGGTGCGCACCACAACGCACTCCCACGTCCAGCCGCAGATCGTCACGACGCTCAGGAACAAGAGTTCGCGACGTTGGGTCTGCGTCACCGCCAAATGAGCGCAAGCCAGTGCGGCGACAACCAACGCCCCGATCCAGGCCCTACCGTGCGCTGCGCCAAGCACGCACGCGAACCAGCCGATCTGCCCGGCGATGGCATAGACGCCGACTTGCGAGCGTCGTGCGATGGCGGTCACAGCGACGCCTGCGCGCACGCGCTCGATAAGCAGGCCGCGAAGTGCGATCGCATATCAACGTCACACACTCACAAGAAAATGCCGCACGTCGATGCGCTGTTCCATGAACGCCGCCTCGCAGTACTGCAAGTACAACCGCCACGTCCGGACAAAGGTGTCGTCGAAGCCTTGTTCGCGCACTGCGTCGAGATTCGCTTCGAAGGCAGCGCGCCAGAGGTTCAGCGTCCGCGCGTAATCGAGCCCGAACGACAGCGTGACCGCCGCTTTCATGTCGGCGTCTTCCGCGGCTTTCACGAAGCGCTCTGCGCTCGGCAGCATGCCGCCCGGGAAGATGAATTCACGGATGAAATCGCCCGACGCGCGGTAAGCTTCGAAAGCCGATTCGTCGATCGTGATCGATTGCACCAACGCTTGACCACCCGGTTTAAGGCATCGTTTGAGCGTCGCAAAATAACCCGGCCAGAACGACTCGCCGACCGCCTCGAACATCTCGATCGACACGACCGCATCGAACTGGCCCTGCACGTCGCGGTAGTCCATCAGCACGATATCGGCGAGCGCACCGAGCCCTTCATCCGCGATGCGTTGCTGGGCGATCTCGAACTGCGCCTGCGAAATCGTCAGGCTGTGCACGTGGATACCCTGACGTGCCGCATGCACGGCAAGGCCGCCCCAGCCACAGCCGATCTCCAGCACGCGCGCGCCCGGGCGCAGCTTCAGGGTGTCGACGATGTGCTGATACTTGGCGCTTTGTGCCTCGGCCAGCGAACGGTGTTCATTGCCGTCGAACAGCGCGCTCGAATACGTCCATGTCTCATCAAGCCAGAGTCCGTAGAAGCGGTTGCCGATATCGTAATGCGCGTGAATGTTGCGACGGCTTCCCGAGCGCGTGTTCGCGCGCAGACGTTGCCGCAGTTGATACCAGAGCTGCGCCAGTCGCGAGCCCGTGAGCGTTTGTGAAACGCACGACTGATTGCGTATCGCCAGGCGCAGCAGCGCGATGATGTCGGGTGAATCGACCCACTTCGCTCGATAGGCTTCGGCAAAACCGATATCGCCCGCGTGCAGTATTCGGCGGCAAGCCCGCCAGTCGAGAATCTGGAGCGTGGCCCCCGGCGACAGGTGCGGATCGCCGAAAACGTGTTGTGTCCCGTCGGGCGCAATGAGCGTCAGATGCCCGACGCGGATGCGTTGGAGCAATCCCATGAACAGACGTGCCGACAGAGGAATCGCCGAATGCGGCGAGAGCATGCGAATCGGAATCATGGAATGACCTCTTGATCGGAAGGCGAGGCTTGTTGTTTGGCCGCATCGGCATTGGCAACGCAAGTCGTCGCCACCTGCGTCGGCGGTGTCTTGCCGTAGAACGGCACGCGCTTGCGCAGCAGACGCAACGCTTGCCAGTGAATTCGCAGCACGACGTTGATGGCATTGAACGGCAGCGCCATCACCGCACGAAGTACGCTTCGGCCAGTGAACGGCTCGGCCTGCATGCTGAGCGCCGTGCGCAACAACACCTCGTCGTGATCGAAATAGTCGATGGCAACCGACAGGTTTTGTTTGTAGCGTCGCGCGCGAAACTCGTAGCGGCCTTCGACATCGCAGAACGGCGACACGTGAAAGACCTTCCGGCATTGCAGCACCGTGCCATTCAGAATCGCGAAGTGGCCCGGCGCGCTCAGCAAGTACCCGTGATGCTCGCCAAACGTGTTGCGCACGTCGGCGTACAACGCACGCAAATCGCCGTGCCGGTCGTGGCAATACCAGAAGCTCACCGGATTGAACGCGTAGCCCGCGAGGCGCGGAATCGTTTGCAGCCAGATGCGTCCATCGGCGGGAATACCCGCTTCGGCAAGACGAGCTCGCATCCACGGCTCAAGCGCGCTGCCATCGCGCGGACCGTAGTCACGCGACGATATCGACATCGGTCCCCAGCGGTCCACGCCGAACCACCAGCGTTTCGATTCGTCCAGACGGCCAATGTCGCAAACGATCTGGAACAGCGGGTAGTCGAATGCGTGATGTGCCGGGCGCAGGCGCTCGTGCATCACGTTGCCGCGCAAGAGATAGGCGGCGGGGCCGTCGCGCAGGTTGAGGGCTTTCATAGCTTGGCCCACTGCGGTGATACGCCGAAGTCTCTCGCGACGCGCAGCGCAGACTTCAGTCCGTCTTCATGAAAGCCGTAACCCGTCCACGCACCGGCAAACCACGTGCGCCGCTGGCCTTGCAGTTCCGGCAATCGCGCCTGCGCGTCGACGGCGGCAAGATCGAGCAACGGATGTTCGTAGGCGTAGCGGCCCAGCGTCGCTTCGGGCGCGGGTTCGTCTACCGGGTTGAGCGTGACAATCACCGGCGTGCTGAACGGCAGTGCCTGAAGCTGGTTGAGCAGATAACTCACGCACACGGGCGATTGCGCATCGCTCTGCGCAGCATTGGCCGCGCTGGTTTTGCTCAGGTAATTCCACGCCGACCAGACACGGCGGCGTCGCGGCAGCAAGCGGGCGTCGGTGTGCAACACCGCCGTGTTCGGTTGATAACGAATGGCGCCGAGCGTGCTTCGTTCTTGCGGATCGGCATCGGCCAGCAGACGCAGTGTATCGGGGGCGTGCCCCGCCATAACGACAGCGTCGAAATGTTGTGGCGCCTCGCCATCGAACATGAGCGTCACGCCATCGGCGTCGCGGCGAATGCTCTGCACGGGGGTATTCAGACGCACATCGTCGAGGGTGGCCACGATACGTTGGACGTAGTCGCGCGAACCGCCGGTCACCGTCTTCCACTGTGGACGGTGATTGACTTGCAACAGTGCGTGATTCAGGCAGAAGCGAAGAAACGTGGCCGCAGGGAAATGCAGAATATCGGCCGCGCGGCTCGACCAGATCGCGGCGGCCATCGGCAGCAGATAGTGATGCTGGAACGGCTGACCGTAGCCATTCGCGGCGAGCAATTCACCGACGGAATGGCGTTCGCGTTCCGCGTGGTGCAGATGGCGCTCTGCCGATGCATTGAAACGCAGGATGTCGCGCAACATGCCCAGAAAGCTCGGCGAATAGAGATTGCTACGCTGCGCGAATACCGTGTTGAGGTTGGTGCCCGCCCATTCGAGCGCGCCGCCGTTCACCGACACCGAGAACGACATATCGCTGGCGATGGCGCTCACACCCAGTTCGTCGAAGAGCGCCAGCAGGTTGGGATAGGTGCGGTCGTTGAACACGAGAAAACCCGTGTCCACAGGTGCGGTGGTGCCGTCCAGTGTGACGTCGACCGTATGCGAATGGCCGCCCGCGTAGTTCGCCGCTTCGAACAGCGTGACGCGGTGTCTTCGCTTGAGCAGGTAAGCGCTCGCGAGTCCCGCAATACCGGCCCCTACGACGGCAATGCGGCGACCCGGGGGAAGCCAGGCTGGTGTCGGATGCATGATGTTCCCCGTCGTCACTTCGTGAGGCGGCGCGATGCACCGGCCTTCTCGAACAGGTAGTGCCCCACGCCCCATTCGTTACCCTTCGCGTAACCAAACAACTCGGCGACGGCCATGTAAAACATGCGCCACCGTTGCAGCCAGACGCGAGCGTCGGGGCCGTAGCACGATTCGAGAATCGGCAGAATCCGGTCACGCGCCGCGTCGAGCGACGCAAGCCATTGATTCGCGGTGCGCTCGTAGTGCTGCCCGTTCAGCCACCATTGATGCGTGACGCGCAAGTCGTTCTGAAAGCGCAGCAGCAGATCCGCCGACGGCATCGTGCCGCCCGTGAAGAAGTGTCGCGACATCCAGTCGGTGCCGTCTTTGTTCTCGAAGTGATAGGCGAGGTGGCGGTGCGCGAAGATGTGCACGAACAGCTTGCCATCGTCGTTGAGCCAGCGGGCGATGCGAGCAAGCAACGCTTCGTAGTTCTTCATGTGCTCGAACATTTCGATGGAAATCACGCGATCAAAACCAGCGGGCACGGTGTTGTCGAATTCGAAGTCGACAACGTTGCCGGTCACGATGCGTAGATTCTTCAAGCCGCGCTGGGCCGCGACGGCTTCGATGTGCTGACGCTGTCCTGCCGAGTTCGAGAGACCGACGATGCGCGCATAGGGGTAGCGCGCGGCGAGCCATAGCGACAGCGATCCCCAGCCGCATCCGAGATCGAGAATGCGTTGTCCGTCTTCGATGTCGGCGCGCTCGGCGTAGCAGGCCAGCATGGCGTCTTCTGCTTGTGCAAGCGTTTCTTCACCGGTCGGATAGAGACAGCACGAGTACTTCATCGCCGGCCCGAGATGCGCCGCAAAGAACGCGCTCGGGACTTCGTAATGCTGGACGTTGGCCGCCGTGGTCTCAATCGCGATGGGGCTGGCGCGGAGTTCGGAAACGAGCGCTTCGAGGGCCTGCGCGCTGCGCTCGGCGTCGTCGGCATGTTCGTCGCGCAGGCGCTGGCGCATCAGGGCGCGCATGGCGGCACGCAAGAGCACGTCGGGTACGAAACCCCGTTCGCACAAACGGATGAGTCCGGACTCGTCGGGCGCGGCGGCTGGCTTCGACGTGTCGGCAGGCGGCTGCGTGAGGATCGCGGTCATGGGGACGGACTCCGGCGGACGGGTGGATTGGGCGGCAGTCATGATTGGCGGCCTGACGGGGGTGATGGGGGTGAGGGGGGTGGCGTGTCTGAGTTGGACTGCATCGAAGACTTCGGCGGCCAAGGCACAAGGGCGCTGGTGGTGCGCATGTATTCGCCATAGCCCGGCCGTGTTTTGACGAGGCGCGCTTCGAGCATCGGGACGCCCGAGACCTTCAGCAGCAGCACCGCCATCAGCAGCGGCGGCAGCAGCGTGAGCCAGCCCAACGGCAAGCCCAGCGACAGCGCCGCATAGGCGCACCAGTGCACGCATTCGAAGAAGTAGTTCGGATGACGCGAATAGCGCCACCAGCCAACCCGGCAGACCTGCCCGCGATTGGCCGGGTCGGCCACGAAATGCCGCAGTTGGCGGTCAGCCGATGCCTCACCGATGACGGCAATCAGCCAGATGACGATGGCCGCCGCGAGAGCGATCCATGACGGGGTTTCCGCCTGAAACGCGGGGATGAAGAACGCGATGGACAACGCCATCGAGATCACGGCCTGCAACTGGAAAAACCAGAACATGTTGCGGTTCGCCGCGTCGCCCCATTGCTCGCGGAACTGGCGGTAACGGGGATCTTCCGGCTGGCCGTGGTTTCGCTGCCAAAGGTGGTGGGCGAGTCGCAGCCCCCAAAGGCCGCCCGCGACGAGCACGAACACCCGGCTGACGGTGGCGCCGGTGCCAAGGACGGCGGCCAGCACCGCCACCCCGGCCAGCGACGCCGCCCAGACCGGGTCGACCATCCCGGCGTTGTGCGTGCGCAATTGGCGCAGCCACGCCCCCGTGAAGACGGCGATCAGTGCGACGTACGCGAAGGCGGCAGCGAGCAACATGCGAGCTCCGATGGCGGTATTTCCCCTCTATACGAGCGGGGACCGCCAACGGATGCAGATGTCGGGAGAAATTATCGAATTGGGCCGTTGATAGAAGAATGCTAACGGCAGGCGCTGGCGGCCTCAGGCGTTTTGGTGGCGCGGTTTCCGGGGAGGGATCGTCATGGCGGCCACGCCCGCGACGACGCATCCCAGTCCGAGCCACGCAGACGCCGTCAGCGATTCGCCAAGAAACACGATGCCGATGGCTACGCCGATCGGCACTCGCAAATAGGCCTGCGCCGTGGTGCCCACGGAACCGAGCGTCTGCACGAGCCGGAAGTAGATGACGAATGCCACAGCGGTCGAAAAGATCGACAACGCGAGCAGCGCCATGAGGGACGCCGCAGACGGGTGAAGCGTCCACGGACGGTCGACGGCCAGACTCACCGGCACGAGCAGGACCGCACCGACGATGAGTGAGCCCGCCGCCGGTGCCGCCGGAGAGAGCCCTTTAAACGATCGTCCATAGATCGCTGCCGCCGCGTAGCAAACCGTTGCCAGCAGGATCGCCAGTTGCGGGATTAGCTGGTGACCGAGCCCGTCGAACGCACTGACGCCTACGACGAGGCAGATACCGGCGAGGCCTGCGACGACGCCGATACCCTTACGAGGCGTGATCGGTTCATGACGAGTGAACAGCCACGTGCCGAGAAACGCGAGGACCGGAGAGGCGGAATTGAGGATGGTGGCAAGGCTGGCGTCCACCGAGCGCTCCGCCCATGCGATGAGCGTGAACGGGACCACGCTGTTGAGCAGCGCCTGTACGAAGAAGCGCCGCCACACGGCAGGATCACGTGGCATGGGAACGCGTTGCAAGCGCATCCAGAGCAGCAGCGCAGTGCCTGCGATCAACGTGCGCGCCGCGATGAACGTCACCGGCGGGATGGTGGCGACGCCAATCTTGATGAACGTGTATGACGCGCCCCAAAGCGTGGATAGCGTCAGCAGCAATGCCATGTCGATGGCGGTGTTCGGTGCGCTGGTGGTGGTTTGCAGTGGCGGCAATTCGGGTGCCTCGGCGTTGAGTCGGGATCGGTTCGATCTGGTCGATGAGTTCGATGAGTTCGTCGAGGCAATTGTGTGAGCGGCGCGAGGCGGGACGTTTTGGCTTCGGGTGAAGTGTGGGATACACGTCGTGGGTGAAGCCGAAGGCCTCCGGTTTTAAAGCGACAAGCCCCGCGCTTCATCCAGCAGCCATTTCGCAAACACCTGCACCGGTGGCTCGCTCAATTCGATCGGTTCCGGCAGCACAAGGCAAAAGGTCTTGGTAATCGCTTTAGCGTCGGGCCACGGCGCAACCAGACGGCCTTGTTCAAGCTCCGTTTCGATGTAAAGACGCGGGACCAACGCGACACCCAAGCCGGCTAGCGCGGCTTCAATCAACATCGAATGAAGATCGAACCTTGCGCCCACGGCCGAATTGGTCAGCAAGATGCCGGTCGCCTGCGCGTAACTCTGCCACGCGTCAGGATTCTGCCGGCGGTGAAGACGCGGTAGTGCGTCGAGCGACGTGTTCACCCCGGCTTCCGCAAGCAGCGCCGGGCTACAGACGGGCACCAGCACCTCCTCCAGCAGCGGATGCAGATGCATGCCGGCCCACGCCGGATGGTCAAAATGAATCGCCGCATCGAAACCGCTTCCCGCGAGGAGGAAAGGCTCCATTCGCTCGGCGATATGCACGGTGACATTCGGATGCTGGTTCTGGAAATGCTTCAGGCGCGGGATTAACCAACGGGTAGCGAAGGTCGGACTTGCGGCGATATCGATGCTCGCGCCCTCGATGGGTTGGCCCATCAGATACAGGCTGTCGCGTTCCAGTCGATCCAGCGTCTCGCGTACCTGCACCGCGTATCGCGCGCCGTTAGGAGCGAGTCGCACGCGATTTCCGGCGCGCTCGAAAAGCGTGACGCCCAGAAACGCCTCCAATCGGGCGATCTGACGGCTGACGGCGCCTTCGGTCAGCGCTAGTTCATCGGCCGCCCGGGCAAAGCTGCCGTGTCTGGCTGCGGCCTCGAAGGCCTGGAGCGCGGAATTGCTTGGAATCTTGCGTCGCATGAGGGTCTCGCAGATTGGCCTGCGTGCGATGTCAGCTTGATCAAACATCACTGAAGGCTGACTTTATATCGATGTGAAGGCCGAAAACATCAGATTAGCATTACGTTAATGCAATGAGCATGCGTTTTTTCACCGGCGAATGCTCATCGGTCACTAAGGACAATCTGATGATCTACACCGTGGAATGCAGCTTCGCCGACGCCGCAAGCGAAGCCGAATGGAACGACTTCTACAGCCTTGAGAAGCTGCCAGCGCTCATCTCGGTCACGGGCTTTCACACGTCGCAGCGCTTCAAAGCGATCAGCGACGGTTGTCCCGTTTATCTGGCGATCCACACGATTGATGGTCTCGATGTTTTGACGGGCGAGGAGTATCGCCAGAAGGGCGGCGGCAATTTCGCGAAGTGGCAGGAACACATCACCGATTGGCATCGAAATCTGTATGACGGCATGGGTCTTGCCCCGGCGGTGAATGACGACGAGATTCTCGCGCTTTGTGCGAATGGGCCTGAGCCGCTGATTCAAATGGGGCTTAAACCGCTGGCCATGCACGCCGTTGCGCTGGAGAAGTTTCCGGTGCGGCGTTGGCTTGCGGTGTTGTCTCGGACGGATGTGCCGCGTGTCGAGTCCATCGCAGAAGGTGTCCATCTTTACTTGCCTATGGCCGCGCAACTGACAAGCACCTCGCTACGCGTTCCGAGGAGAGCGCCGGACGCTGACGCGCCAACGTCCTTAACCCCAAACATTCACCCCCGCGATTAGTCGTTCTGGAGCTGCCCTGTGTCCAACCTTATCTTTCCCAGTCAGCAAATCGGGGAATTCACGATTACCGCCGTCAGCGACGGCTATCTCACCGCCAGCCTCGACTTCCTCGCGAATATCGAGGCCTCGGACGCCGCCAGAATCCAGAGTGATGCCGGACAGAAGGCGCCCGACGCGGTGCATATCAACTGTTACGTGGTGCGCGGCGCGGGCCGCACGATTCTCATCGATGGCGGGGCGGGCGGTATCAAGCAATGGGGCGGCCGCTTGAAAACCAACTTGATGCTTGCCGGCATCGAGCCCTCTTCGATCGACACCATTCTGTTGACTCATGCGCATCCGGATCATGTCGGCGGGCTGGTGAATACCGATGGGGCGACTGCCTTCCCGAACGCGGAGCTTGTGGTCCATCAACGGGAGATCCGGTTCTGGCAGGACGACGGTAACCTGAGCCGTGCCAGCGAGCGGGCACGCGGTAACTTTCTCATCGCGCGTCAGGTATTCGACGGCTATCGCGACAGAGTTCGTACGTTCGATGCCGGCGATGTGCTGCCGGGTATCAGCGCAATGCCGCTGCCGGGACACACGGATGGGCACACCGGTTATCTCATCGAATCCGGCAATCAAGGCGTGCTGGTCTGGGGCGACATCGTTCATTTCCCGCATATCCAGATTCAACGGCCGGACGTAACGATTGCCTTCGATCAGGATGCGACGATGGCGGCCGACACACGATCACGGCTTTTGGATAGGGTCAGCGCGGAGGGACTGATGATCGCCGGGATGCATCTGGGCGAACTCGGCTTCGCGCGAATCAAGCGAACAGGCGGGGAGTACGGGTTGTTTTACGAGGCGTGAGATTTAAAAAGGAAGGGCCTTGAATATCAAGGCCCTTCTCTTTTGTTGCAACGGCAGTGGTATCGAAACGCGCTACGCGATTTCGGTAGCCGCGCCAGAAGCCGGGGCCTCTGCGCGATTGCGCGCCCGCGCATCCGGGAATTTCATTTCACGGTACTTCACGAAGCGCGATCCTTTCACCAGCCGGTAGCCCGCCCAAATCACCAGGAACAGCGGAATGCCGATGTACGTCGCGACCACGCCGCCCCAATCGATCTTGTCTTGCAGGAACGCCTGATAGTTCTGGCCAAGCGTGATGATCAGACACAGCACGAACGCGAAGATCGGACCGAACGGGAAGAACGGCGACACGTAGGGCAGGTTGGCCAGATCGTGACCCTGCTTGATATAACCGCGGCGGAATCGATAGTGACTGATCGCGATACCCAGCCACGCGATGAAGCCCGTCATGCCGGAGGTGTTGAGCAGCCAGATATAGACGGCGTTGGGACTGAACACGAAGGTAAAGAAGCACAAGGCCGCGACAGTGGCCGTCGCCAGCAGCGCCCACATCGGTACGCCGTTGCTTGAGATTTGACCGAAGATGCGCGGGGCCTTGCCATCGCGCGCGAGGCTGAAGAGCATGCGTGTCGCCGCGTACATGCCCGAGTTGCCCGCCGACAGGATCGAGGTCAGCACCACCGCGTTCATGACCGACGCCGCGCCCAGCAGCCCGGCACGCTCGAAGATCAGGGCAAACGGGCTGACGCTGATGTCGCTCACGTCGTTACGCAGCAGATGCGGATCGGTGTACGGGATCAGCAGGCCGATCACCAAAATTGCCGCCACGTAGAAGAGCAGAATGCGCCAGAACACCTGACGTACCGCGCGCGGCAAATTGCGGGCGGGGTCTTTGGATTCACCGGCGGCGATGCCGATGAGTTCGGTGCCTTGAAACGAGAAACCGACGACCATGGCCACGCCGATCAGCGCTGCGAAACCACCCGCGAAGGGGGCATCGCCCACGGTCCAGTTAGCGAGGCCACCGGTCTCGCCGCCACGAATGATGCCGAGCAGCATCATGACGCCCATTGCCACGAAGGCCAGCACGGCGACGACCTTGATCAGCGCGAACCAGAATTCGGCTTCACCGAAGCCGCGCGCCGAGAGGGCGTTCAGACCGAAGGTGATCGCGAGGAACAACGCACTCCAGTAGACGCCCGGTATGTCGGGGAACCAGTACGCCATGACCAGTTGCGCGGCCACCAGATCCACCGCGACGGTGACGGCCCAGTTGTACCAATAATTCCAGCCCAGCGCGAAGCCGAAGCCTTCCTCGACATAGCGCGCGCCGTACGTCGAGAACGAGCCGGACACCGGCATGGCAGCGGCCAATTCGCCCAGACTGGTCATAAGGAAATAGACCATGATGCCGATCAGCACATAACCGAGCAGCGCACCGCCGGGGCCCGCCTGCGCGATGGTGGCGCCGGAGGCCACGAACAAGCCTGTGCCGATGGACCCGCCCACCGCGATCATCGTCAGGTGGCGCGCCGACAGCGTGCGGCGTAGTTCGCCCGGGGCAGAAGCCCCCGCCTTGCCGCCCTCGCGGTGCGGCTCGTGTTCCGATGGTGCCAACGTCGTGTTCCTTTCGTGATAAATGTGATGTGATCGATGTGTGCTGATCGACGTGATGCGATCAGTGCGAAACGATCATGCGTGCGGATAAAGAAAAGGCCTTGAATGATCAAGGCCTTTTCTAAATCCGTCGCGCTTATGTCTTACCGGTTCGATACCACAGCAGGCCAGATGCCCCTGCGATGTCGTTGCGTCGAACCGTCGTGAAACGGCGGCGCCAGTTGCACACACTCTGGCGCCTTGGGCGTAAGGCACCACAGTTCATGCAACTGTAGGCCCAGAAAATCAACGAGTTACCGTTGCGATCGCCAATGGGCGCATATGGTAACACCACAGGTCCTGCGACCAACCTATCGCCACGCTGGCGTCGTCACATAGGTGAGGCATCTGGAGCGGATGAGGGTCGAACAGGTAGCAGCGCTATCGGCAGTGTGCGCGCCGAGCGCACCATCTAAACCCGATCATCGTCATATTGTCGCCAGCACGCCACCTATCCCATGATGCTTACGCTGGCAAACCCCGTGACGACTCCGGCCAGCGCCGGGTTCATCAACTCAGGCGCTATCGCCCTGTTCTCTTTTTTTCACTAAACCATGTCACTGTGCCTGCGAATAAGCTGAACAAGACCACGAACATGGCCATTTTTCCCGCTCGATTCCAAGTCGGCACTTGATATGGGATGTCGTAAAACAACCATTGCAATGCGGGTCCCACAGCAAGTTCGATAATAACGACGCTGACCCCCATACCCATAAACCAGAAGAGGAAATAATACGTCCAGCGAAATAGTTCGAAATGTTTTTTTAATATCATTTCTTGCCGGCTCCACCAATATTTTCCAGCTCTGTTATTCGAATGGATGCCATATTTTATCTGCCATAACCGCCAAGAGACTAGGTTTTATAATTGAATGTAAATATCCCGAAGCCTTAGAATGGATTTCGGCAGGTTGACTATTTGCACGACTTAATCGTCGTTGCGTCGTATCTCATACCAATGAGCACCACCGGCACTCCTTTGTAATCTGCGACGCTCGGATGAATTTCCGCGATCATGCCCGCTTTGCAGAATTTTACCGGGCCCGTTTGAATCTGGTGCCACCCGATATTCACCAACGTTTTGGCATATGCATCTCTGCGCTGCTCCGTCCACCCTGCCTTGCGAACCATCAGCATCAGAAGCGCCCCTCCGAATTTCGCATTTTCATCCCGATAGATAACATCCCCTCCGTTTGCGAGCATTGCGGTCATGTCCACTTTCATCAGGCTCATCTTCGCATTTGCGTCAGTCACCGATGGATTCTTTACCATCGCGAAAATTACGACGAGCAGCCACAGCAGTACCCCAAGTGTCATTACGTAATTCTTTGCAGGATGCCCCAGAAATCGATTATTTAGCATGATCCGATTGGTGCGAAAGATGGCATTGAAGTATTGGTACGTTTATCCTCGTGTTAGCACTCTTTAGTGGACAATCCATTCAAAATATTTTCGATTGATTCATTTTATAAGGGTCGAAGTCACCATGTATAGCCCAGATATGCTGGCTCAATTGACGATGAATTTCTTTATCAGCGGGCAAAACAACACCAATCAGAAAGCCCCCGCAACTATGAGCGCAAGGAGCGACGACTTAAATGATTCGCGAAATGTTCATTTTCTTGGATCACGGAGGTCACTGATAACTACGACGCACCTCGAGTCAACTCCGTATATCGTGGCGTCAGATTTTCCAGGAATCGGCAGTTTTCGGCGCTACGGCTTTTCGGGGGGCGGTCTCTGCCCCTCTCCCGCGCTCTCGACGGAGAATTTGGTTGCGTCTTGGCTCAGACTGCCCTGATGAGAGTCAGCCGCGATTCAGAAACCGGTACTTAGATGCGTATCTCTCCGGGTGATCGAATAGGGCAGCCATATTGACCGTCAAGAATTCGAGCTGATTCAGCAAGGATGCCGGTGCATCATCCCCAAACACTTTCATCAGCAAGCGCAAGCTAAACATGCATTCAGGAACCTGTGGCCACCCGGACGTTACGCTCACATTGAACGCGCCACGCACATGCGGCTCCCCCTCCAGGACAACGACCTTTCCGGAATTCGCCTGCACGCATAAAAACTCGTCGTCACAAATCACGACAAATCCCAGCGGTTGAAGCGTCTCACACATCTCCGATATCACCTGTGAATACTCAGGCCTCATCTCAATGACCTCTCGATCGTCATTGATGCGGGACTATCGCACTTACAACCATTTTTCTGCAGATAGTCGTAGTTACTCCCAAAACCACCGAGCACTACCTTACCGTCAGATAGCACCAGATTGAGCGCTGAATCTATCGCCTGAGTCTCAAGCAGTCTGCTCACATTCCCACCAACGATGTTCGTGTCGCCACCGCTCACGATCACGGCGGTGTTGCTCGCATTAATGTGGGAGTTGTTCTGGAATGTCGAATCCGAGTTCGCGTCGCCGGTTGACTTCGAGAGCGAGGCCGACACACCCCAGCCGCCTGTGCCGAACGACACGCCAAAGCTGCCGCTTTTCGATTCGTTGTCGCTGCGGGTCGACTCCGTGTCCTTGCTGCTGAGCACGTTGACCTGGTTGTTCGCTTGCAGCAGAACGTCCTTCGCATCGATGTTCGAACCGATGATGTTGACGTTGCCTTTGCCCGACGCCGCGTCTCCTGTCGCTATCAACGCTGCGGTTCCACCGGCTTTGATGTTGCTCGACACGTTTTGCGTCGTATCGACGGACGATGTCGAATGGCTACTCGGTACTAATTCGGATGTAGGGTCAGCGTAGGGGCAATTCGATCTGCCGGAGATGCCAACCTCTTTCGAATTTTCATAGACGAGGTATATCGAAGGGCTCTTGGACGATCCCTTCGACCAACAAACCGTGCCTTTCAATTACCAGCCGATACGCTTGCGCTCGTAGAGCCAAACTCCGACACCGGAGACGATAGTCGCGAACGGAATCAGCTTGCACCAAGCATAGATGCGTGACTTTGACGGCCAAAGGTAGCCGTCGTAATCGTGCATCCATGCAATAAAGGGAAGCCAAATAAGTTCAATGACCACTCCGCAGAGCGAATAGGTAATGAGAAACACGAGCAGATAGCTGACAAAGGCTCTGGTGCTTCGAGAAAGACGTGTGTTCATTTGTTCTTCGTCTTTAAGTTGTGAGCAGCGCTCACTCCAGCACTCTTCGATCTCGATACGATTGCATCTGCCTTTGTCTCCGTCATAGCCTGTGACCGGTTGGGCCAGGCCGCCGTCATCTGACACGGCACTTATTCCTTGTCGCCTTACTTCACTCGATAAGAATCGCGCGCCTTCTTGCAGCCGTTATCGAAGGGTCTAATTTTCAAAAGTTTGGCACGACTTGCCATTCCGCCAACCAGTGCGATCGCAAATCCAAGCAGCAGCAGAACTCGAGCCCATATAACAGAGAAATCGAAATAAATTGCTGAGGCCGCCGTGCCAACACCAACACCTACCAGTAGGAGTTGCAGCCACGAACTCAGATTACCGTTATCAATAAATTGAATTTGCATTGGCTTTTACCTTTCCGACTTCCACTCCTGTGTGCCAACCTCCTATGCCATTTCCGCTTGAAAACCCCATATACGATGAACCCGACACTATCGCCCTGTTCTCTTTTTTACTAAATCATGTCACCGTGCCTGCGAACGGGCTGAGCAAAACCACAAACACTACCGTTCGGCCCGCTCGGTCCAAAGTCGGCAATTGATCTGGAATGTCGTACAGGGAGAAGATCGAACGGTGGCGACAGAATTACAACGATTTCAAGCCGCATAGCTCGCTAGGCGATCTGACACCTTGCGAGTTCCGGCTCGCGCACTTGCACATCCGCGAATGGACGACCATCAGTTGCCTCTGCCGGCCGACGACTTTACTTGAATTGCAAGCGTGCGACGAAACGCATCGACCGAATTCGGACGCCCGTAAATTACCATTCGGACTCGGCACAGGAGTAATACCAAGCGACCATCCCCCCATGGACCATCGACGATTTCCACATCACTATATGAATAAGAAGAAGATGAGACAAGGGCCATCACTAAATATCGATCATAGAGACTGAGGCGATATATCCCTCCTCCCGATCTAATAGCACCACTACCGCAAACCACCAAAGCCCGCAGGTCGTTTTTTCCCTCACCTCCAGCCCCATCAATTCCCCGTTTAATTCCTGGAACAAATACCAGAAGTACTATAAAAATAAATATTAATAATCCGAATATCAGAGCACCCTCGACTGGATAAATTTTTGCAGCATACAACCCTATCTCCCCTTTTGATATTGACATGTTGGATCCGCGGTGACATTGACGGGAGAGGAACCTTCTGCCCCGATGCCGATACTTATTCCGTTCAAATACCTCCCAGGCACCATCCAAGATTTTTCAGCTCACCCCCGATGTTGCCTCGTGCATCCACTGATGCAGCGACCGGTAGCTCAGTACTCTAAGACGTGCTCTCCCCAGATTCATTGTTGTCGCTCGCCGTGAACGAATGCCCGCAAACCCTGCAACTTCTCGGAGCTAGATCGACATACGGAATCGGATGCCCTCGCGGTATCGAATTGCAGAATGGGCACCGATAGAGTCTACCGATCACAATCACTAGCACGACGACAAAAAATGCGACGTGAACCAGTACCAGATACTCATATGACGGAGGCAACAGCTTAAAAAGCGGAAAACTCAGGAATCCAACAATAAGAATCGCGATTATGGAACGTCTAACCGCATTGAACCGCCTTACTTTCTTGTCCGACTCCATTTCATCACTTCCCTTTATAGCTAAACTCAATGATATTCACCTTTGCTTCTACCCCGATGCCCACGGTTGGTGCAATTGCAATTCCCCCCTTTGCCTGCCAATAGCCCCCAGTGAGTGGCGTTCCCTGGATGTTGGAGAAAAGTCCCGCGCCCCCTCCGATCTGTCCGGCGAAAGGACCGAGAATCGCGCTCGTGGACATAGATGAGCCAATACGATAGTCACCGATCTTGGGACTAGCCCCATAGCTAACTAGGTCTGCATTCGCGCCTTGACCTGAACCGGTGAGCCATCCATGTGCACCAATACCCACGCCAAACCCCAGCCTCGCCTCGGTTGGGGAAATTCCGGTGAACCCGACCTCAAATTCACCGCCAAACCCGTAGTAAACGCCAACACTTACCGCCCATGAAAGCGGTTCAATGTTAGGTACATGGCTAGTATTCAGTGCTCGTCGTTCCGGTGTGGATGCTCCTGTTTCCTTTCCATCTAGTCCAGGATTTTTGCGCTCAGCGGCCGTTGCACTGAATAGACTACCGCTGTTTTTCGAAATATATTCAGTTGCATATCGATCAGCACCGGGCGCGCTGCTTGCTGCTGCATCTACCAGACGATAGCCGCCTGCGAGCAAGAGATTCTCCGCGTCGGTCACGGAAATGGCATCGCCCGTCCTTTTCCTATAGAAGTCTGCGAACGCCTGTGCATTGTCCTTTGCCCACGTACGTTCTCTCGGATCCAACTGCCGGTTAAACCGATCGACGTTATACCCAGCGAACGCCCCCGAACTCCCACCGACCGCCGCACCGACTGCCGTGCCAACCCCAGTCGCCACAATCTGCGCCAACGCCTGATCAACATCAGCATTCCCTGTCGGATGCGAGTTCTTGATCTGATCGCTCAGGTCGTTCAAAACGCCCCCCAGCTTCGACGTCGCCCCCGCACCCAAAGCACCACCCAAGGCATTGCCACCACCCAGCCCCGCAACGAACGCGCCCCCTGCCGCGTGCATGGCTGCACGGTAATCGCCGCCTTCCTTCCAGTCATCTGCCTCTTTCTGGTATTGCGCCTTCAACTCCGGATCTGCCGTGCCGTCGGCTAGCTTTTGCGCCGCATCTCGCTTCTTATCCGCATACGTCCCAATATCGCGCGCCACCGCTTCACCGGCCGCCGTCGCCGCCGCCATCAATCGCGACTGGTCGCCCAGCAGCTTCTGCAGATCGGGCGTGCGACTCACTGTGTCGTTCAGGTTTGTTGTGTCTCGATTCAGACTCGCCAGGTCTTGCGTCTGGCCTGCACCGTTGGTCAGCGTGATCGTTCCCTCGCTTACTCCGCTGCGCGTTGTGCCACGCTCGCTGCCACTCTCCGACTGCGGCAGCATCGGTGAAATGCCGCCCGTGTTCTTGCCGGACGAAGGCCCCGTCCTACGCTCGTTCGCGCCGCCGTTGCCCATCGTGAAGCCGCCGCCTACGCCAAAGCTGTTCGCGCTGTAGTCCGAGTGGTTCTCGATATCGGAGAACGTCAACGTGCCCGTCGTCAGTTGGTTCTTCGACGGATCCGCTGTGCTCGCGATGTACGCCCCCTTCAGGTCCGTGTTACCGGCAACGTTGACGTCAAACCCGCCGCTTCCCGCTTGAATCCCCGATTGCTCCACCACGCCCGCGTAGTTGCCGCTCGCATTGCCACGCGAATAGCTAAAGCTCCCCGACGCGCCTCCCATGCTGAGATTCAGACCACCGCCCATGCTCTCCTGATGCGCCGAACTCTCGCCAGTGTCTTGCACGCTCGCAATGTTCAAGTCTCCGCCCACGCGCGCGATCACCTTGTCGGCGCTCACATTCCCGCCAACGATGTTCGTGTCGCCACCGCTCACGATCACGGCGGTGTTGCTCGCATTAATGTGGGAGTTGTTCTGGAATGTCGAATCCGAATTCGCGTCGCCGGTTGACTTCGAGAGCGATGCCGACACGCCCCAGCCGCCTGTGCCGAACGACACGCCAAAGCTGCCGCTTTTCGATTCGTTGTCGCTGCGGGTCGACTCCGTGTCCTTGCTGCTGAGCACGTTGACCTGGTTGTTCGCTTGCAGCAAAACGTCCTTCGCATCGATGTTCGAACCGATGATGTTGACGTTGCCTTTGCCCGACGCCGCGTCTCCTGTCGCTATGAACGCTGCGGTTCCACCGGCTTTGATGTTGCTCGACACGTTTTGTGTCGTATCGACGGATGATGTCGAATGGCTGCTCGACGAGCCAAAACTTAGCTCAATCTTGGCGTCCGGCATTTTGCCCGCCTCGAGCATGCTCAACGCGCCTTTCGCTTCACCGAACGCACCCACCGCGCCGCTGGCCGCAGCGTACCCGCGTAGCACGGAAACGCGTGCATCTCCCCCGGAGTTCGTTGCAGCGCTGACCTGATTGGTGACGTTTTGCACCGCATCGATCACCGGCGATTTCACCGCCAGCGTGAAGCCGGAACTCTTGTAGTCATGCGTCTCGTCGTGATGTTGACGCTCCACCGCCGACTCGATCGTGACGTTCTGACCGATACCGCAACAACACGTTCATCGAATTCGGGTTCGTCGATCGGCACTACCTCGGCGCCGGGCAGTTCGACGGCAGCCTCATGTATCGACAAAGCGTTGCCGGATTGGGCGCTGCGCCGGACAACGCCTTGCCCGGCACGCCCACGTACCGCTTCAAGATGGCCGTGCTCGATGCCAACCTCTCACTGCCACTCGGTCAGTTGCCGTTACGCTATGTCACGACGTTCCACGGGCAATTCACCAGCGACGTGCTGCACTACATCGACGATTTGAGCATCGGCAGTCGATACACGGTGCGGGGGTTTGATGGCGAGTCGTCGTTGGCGGCTGAAAAGGGCTTCTACTGGCGCAACGAGTTGCAATGGGCGCTGGGTGCGTCCGGCGTCTCGCTGTTCGCTGGCGTCGATTACGGACGCGTGAGTGGTCCGAATGCCGTCTATCTCGCCGGCACACAACTCGCCGGGGCAGTCATTGGTGTGCGAGGCAATGCCAAGTTGCCATTCGGCTTTGTCGCCGGGGAGGTCTTTGCAGGAACGCCCGTCTATAAACCGAAGACGTTCCAGACAGCGCACGCAACGGTGGGTTTCTCGCTCACGGCGCAGTTCTGAGTCTGTACCAAAGAAAAAGGGCCTAGCCATCGGCTAAGCCCTTAATTCTTGTGGTGCAACGAAGGCAGATCCGCAGAACGCCTTCTCAAGACTATGGCGCCAGTCGCAGTGACGCTGGCGCCATACGTCTACAAACGCCTTAAACGTCGATATTCCCAGCACGCAGTGCATTCGACTCGATGAACGCGCGACGCGGTTCGACGTCGTCGCCCATCAGCGTCGTGAAGATGCCGTCCGCAGCAATCGCGTCTTCGATCTGCACGCGCAGCAGGCGGCGCACGGTCGGGTCCATCGTGGTTTCCCACAGCTGTCCCGCGTTCATTTCGCCCAGACCCTTGTAGCGCTGCTTCGACACGTTGCGCTCGGCATCGGCCATCAGCCACTTCATCGCGGCCTTGAAGTTCGCCACCGACTGCGAACGCTCGCCACGACGAATCGTCGCGCCTTCGCCGATCAGGCCCTTGAACGTCTCAGCCGTCTTCTGCAACTGCGCAAAGTCCGCCGATTGCAGGAAGTACGGATCGATCACGCTCACCTTCACGTTGCCATGGTGACGACGCATCACGCGCAGCGAAATCACCGGCTCCGCATTCTCGACGTCTTCCGTCACCGCCTTGATCGTGATCTCCGGCGCCAGCGGGTCGTCGCTCAATGCTGCTTCCAATGCCAGAGCCGACTTCGCTGCGGCTTCCTCAGTATCCAGACTGATCTCGACACCTTCGGTCACGGCGGTCAGCACCGACGCTTCGTACAGACGGCTCAGACGCTCGATCACGCTATCGGCCAACTGGTAGCTGCGCGTCAGCTCGCCCAGCGCATCGCCCGAAATCGGCGTCGCGCCCGTCGACGGCGTCAGCTCGGCATTGTTCATCGCCAGCTTCAGCATGTACGTGGCCAACTCGGCCTCGTCCTTGATGTAGCGCTCGTCCTTGTTGTGCTTGACCTTGTACAGCGGCGGCTGCGCGATGTAGATGTAACCACGCTCGATCAGCTCCGGCACCTGACGATAGAAGAACGTCAGCAGCAGCGTACGGATGTGCGCGCCGTCCACGTCAGCATCGGTCATGATGATGATGCGGTGATAACGCAGCTTGTCGATGTTGTAGTCGTCCTTGCCGATACCGCAACCCAGCGCGGTAATCAGCGTGACGATCTGCTCGCTCGAAATCAGCTTGTCGAAACGCGCCTTCTCAACGTTCAGCACCTTGCCGCGCAGCGGCAGAATGGCCTGGAACTTACGGTCGCGACCCTGCTTGGCCGAACCGCCTGCCGAGTCGCCCTCAACCACATAGATTTCGCACAGCGCCGGATCCTTCTCCTGGCAATCCGCCAGCTTGCCCGGCAAGCCAACGCCGTCGAGCACGCCCTTACGGCGCGTCATTTCACGTGCCTTGCGCGCTGCGTCGCGCGCACGCGCCGCTTCGACGATCTTGCCGCAAATGATCTTCGCGTCGTTCGGGGTCTCGAGCAGGAACTCTTCAAGCGCCTTCGCCACGTACTCTTCCACCGGCGCACGCACTTCGGACGACACCAGCTTGTCCTTCGTCTGCGACGAGAACTTCGGCTCCGGCACCTTCACCGACAACACGCAGGTCAGACCTTCGCGCATGTCGTCGCCGGTGGTCTCGACCTTGGCCTTCTTGGCCATCTCGTGCTCGTCGATGTACTTGTTGATCACGCGCGTCATGGCCGCGCGCAGACCGGTCAAGTGGCTGCCGCCGTCGCGCTGCGGAATGTTGTTCGTGAAGCACAGCACCGACTCGTTGTAGCTGTCGTTCCACTGCATCGCCACTTCCACGCCGATACCGTCGCGTTCGCCGATCACATGGAAGATGGTCGGGTGCAGCACCGACTTCGAGCGGTTGATGTACTCGACAAAGCCCTTCACGCCACCCGCGAAAGCGAAGTCTTCTTCCTTGCCCGTGCGCAGATCCGACAGGCGGATACGCACACCGTTGTTCAGGAAGGACAGCTCGCGCATACGCTTGGCGAGAATGTCGTAGTGGAATTCAACCTTGCCGAAGATCTCCTGATCCGCCAGGAAGTGCACTTCGGTACCGCGCTTGTCGGTATCGCCCAGCACCTTCAACGGCGAGGTCTCGACGCCATCGATGACTTCCAGCTCGCGGTTTTGCGGCACACCACGGTGGAATTCCATGAAGGACTTCTTGCCGTCGCGGCGCACCGTGAGCTTCAGGTACGTCGACAGTGCGTTCACGCACGACACGCCCACGCCGTGCAGACCGCCCGACACCTTGTAGCTGTTCTGGTCGAACTTGCCGCCCGCGTGCAACTCGGTCATCACGATTTCCGCAGCGCTACGCTTCGGCTCGTGCTTGTCGTCGAACTTGATGCCCGTGGGAATGCCGCGGCCGTTGTCGGTCACGGAGATGGAGTTGTCCGCGTGAATGATCACGTGGATGTCGTCGCAATAACCCGCCAGCGCCTCGTCGATCGAGTTATCCAGCACCTCGAACACCAGGTGATGCAGGCCCGTACCGTCCGACGTGTCGCCAATGTACATGCCTGGACGCTTGCGTACGGCCTCCAGACCTTCCAGGATCTGGATGGATGCTGCGCCGTAGCCGTTTTCGGCCTGTTTTTGCTGTTCGCTCATGACAATCTTCCGGTTACTGCGTCATTGCTGACGGTTTGCTGCTTCATGACCCTGTCGCTCCCAGGCACTTTTGGCACCCGGAGAGCGATTTATCCTGCAAAAGGATCATCCTCTAGAAACGCCAAAGGGGCGCTCGGCCCCTTCGCGCATGGCGGCGCGTGTAGCGGAATTTCCGCTTAAATGCGCATCGGCATCACGACGTACTTGAACTCGTCGTTGTCCGGCAGTGTGATCAACGCGCTCGAATTGGCGTCGCCCAGACTGATCTTCACTTGCTCGACCTTCAGGTTGGCCAGCACGTCGAGCAGATACGTGACGTTGAAACCGATGTCCACCGAGTCACCGCTGTAATCGATTTCGATTTCTTCGCGTGCTTCTTCCTGCTCGGAATTGCTCGCGATGATCGTCAGCAGATTCGGCGCCAGTGTGAAACGCACGCCCTTGAATTTGTCCGACGTCACGATCGCGGCGCGCTGCAACGAACGATGCAGCTCTTCGCGGCTGATCGTGAAGCTGTTGGCGTAGCCCTTCGGAATCACGCGCGTGAAGTCCGGGAACTTGCCCTCGACCAGCTTCGACACCAGCTCGACGTTCGCAAAACGGAACTTGACCTGGCTCGGCGCCACGTCGATCTGCACGGGATCGTCGATGTCTTCCATCAGACGTTGCAGTTCGAGAATCGTCTTGCGCGGGATGATCACTTCCTGCTTGGCAAACTTCTCGCCGGCAATCTTCGTGCTGCTGTACGCCAGACGGTGACCGTCCGTCGCAACTGCCTTGATCTCTTCACCATCGACCACCAGCAGCATGCCGTTAAGGTAGTAACGGATGTCCTGCTGCGCCATCGCAAAGTGCACCATCGCCAGCAACTGGCGGAACGTGCGCTGCGGCAATGCGAAACTCGCGGCGTAATCCTTCGCCTCGGCCACGGTCGGGAAGTCTTCCGCTGCCAACGTCTGCAACTGGAAACGGCTCTTGCCGGCCTGCACCGTCAGACGCTTGTCCGACAGCGAGAGCGCCACTTCGGCATCCGGCATGTTGCGCAGGATGTCGAGCAGCTTGCGCGCCGCCACGGTGGTCGCCACATCATCGGCGCCCGCACCGCAATCGGCGGTCGTGGTGATCTGGAGTTCCAGATCGGTGGAGAGGAACGAGATGTCCTGTCCGTGCTTGCGAATGAGCAAATTGGCCAGAATCGGCAACGTATGGCGACGCTCGACGATGCCACTCACAATTTGCAGCGGCCGCAGCAGATTGTCTCGTTGAGTTTTGACCAATTGCATATTTATCCTTCGTAGTAACTGTTAACGGGCGCCAGTTCCTGCTGATAACCCGAAGATTCCCTTACCAATCAATCGCTTGCAAAAGGGATAACAGGGCGGAAAACGCTGTGGATGATCGGGGGACGCAATGTGCGCCGATCCGCTATTGTGCCCGAAAACACGAATTGCCCCCAAACCGCTCCCAGCTTATCCACAGGGAAACGAGCAACCCCGCTCGCGCCCCGCCATGCCCCCCGGCATTGATGCTGCCGCCTACCTTTTGCCAATCTTTCGCCGACCCTTCGTCAGGCCTTTCCTTTTAGCCCTTGAGCGTCTGCTCCAGCACGTGCAACTCGTGGTTGAGTTGCGCATCCTTGCTACGCTCTTCGGCAATCTTGCGCACGGCGTGCAACACGGTCGTATGATCGCGTCCGCCGAACAGTTCGCCAATCTCCGGCAGGCTCTTTTGCGTGAGCTCCTTCGCCAGATACATCGCGATCTGTCGCGGCCGTGCAATATTGGCAGGCCGCTTTTTCGAATACATGTCGGCGACCTTGATATTGTAAAAATCGGCGACGGTCTTTTGAATGTTTTCGACAGAAATCTGACGATTCTGAACCGTCAGCAGATCTTTCAGCGCTTCTTTGGTCAGCTCGATCGTGATCTCGCGGCCATGGAACTTCGAATACGCCAGAATCTTGCGCAGCGCGCCTTCAAGTTCGCGCACGTTCGAACGCAGGTGCTTACCGACGAAGAACGCCACGTCTTCCGACAACCCCACACCTTCGGCCTGCGCCTTCTTGATCAGGATGGCGACGCGCATTTCAAGCTCAGGCGGCTCGATAGCGACGGTCAGCCCCGAATCGAAGCGCGAAATCAGGCGGTCGTCGATGCCGGTGATTTCCTTCGGATACGTGTCGCTCGTGATGATCACCTGCGCACGGTTCGCAATCAGCGCCTCGAACGCGTAGAAGAATTCTTCCTGCGTACGGCTCTTGCCCGAGAAGAACTGAATATCGTCGATCAGCAACAGATCCAGCGAATGGTAATAACGCTTGAACTCGTCGAAGGCCTTGCGTTGGTAGGCCTTCACCACGTCAGAAACGTATTGCTCGGCGTGGATGTAGCGAATTCGCGGGTTCTGCTTCTCGGCCAGCAACTGGTTGCCGATGGCGTGAATCAAGTGGGTCTTACCCAGACCGACGCCGCCGTACAGGAACAACGGGTTGTACGACGTGCCCGGATTGTTCGCGACCTGAATCGCCGCCGCGCGGGCGAGCTGATTCGACTTACCCGTCACGAAGTTGTCGAAGGTCAGCACCGGGTTGAGCTTCGAGCGCTCGTAAATCGATTCGACCTCATGGGTCTGCGCCGGCTCTTGCGGCGTGACGCGCCAGTTGCGACGCACGGCCTCGGCTTCGCTGGCTTCCAAATCGGGGCGCTCGCCATCGAGCGCCGTGCCGTCGGAGCCATTCGATCCATGCGACGCATGTGACGCATGTGACCCGTGCTGTCCGCCATGCGCACCGTTCATACCATTGGCGCCGTTGTTAGCGCCAGTCTGCGCGCCAACCGGCGTCGTACGAGCGGCCGGCGCCTGCGTGGCGGTCGGCGCCGGAGCGGGTGTAGGGGCAGGGGTGGACGACGGCACACGCATGCCGGCCTTCGGGTCGAGCACGAAAGTCACTTCGACCGGCTCGTTCCAGAAGTCGGACGCCATACTCTGGATGCGGCCCGAAAACTGGCTCTTCACCCAATCCAGCTTGAAGCGGTTGGGTGCACCAATTTTGAGCGTGCGCGAAGCCTCGTCGAAGTCGAGCGGCGCCAGCGGTTTGATCCACGTACGGAATTGCTGGGGCGTGAGCTCTTGCTCGAGACGCGTCGCGCAGTGTTGCCAGAAGTCGTTCATGCAGCGTGTGTCCAGGTGGCGCGAAGCCCGTCTGACCTGTCCGGCAGTGTCATTGACCGCACTATCCGATACATCCGATATGGGGTCAGAACACCGAAAACCAAGTCGTCACCCGCGCCGGCATTGGGTGCCGGGGCATAGCGGAGAGGCGACTGGCCGGTACCCGAGTCAGGCCGACGGCGCAATGCAGAAGACCGGCAAAGCCTTGCCATGGCGCTGCGCTCGGGCTCTCGTCGCGCGCTCGGCCGTGCTTCGGCGCGCGCAGACGACAAAACCCGGCGCGCTATCCACATGGCGGCGTCACCGGTACTCTGCTGGGAAAAAAATTGATGGGGGATTTTACCGCCAAAGCGTCGGCAAAGCGAGTTATCCACAGGAATGCCCACAGCACCGGCATCAGCAAGCGGGCGCGCCGCGTTAACCCGCTTGCGCTCGCACAATGGCTGCGCAAAACCCCGGCAATCGCGACGATTTGCCGCGACCCTTTGGATATCTTTTAACGACGAACCGGCCGATCGGCAGAAATTGATGTAACAGGCGATTTTCGCCAACAAATCAACGCCAAGTGGCGTCAGCGCGACAACCCCGGCCGCTATGGCGCGTGCCCGCCGTCCACGCGGACGCTAACCTATTGACACACAACGGAAAAGCCGATTAAATAGCGGGTTCGTTAGAAAGACAACCGGATTCTTATCCAACTCCCGACGGCTGGACCGTGCGTGAAAGTCCTTGAATACGCAGGTTTTCACGGTGTCCATGTGGCGTTTCACGATGCTGCTGCGCGGGAATTTTTTCACACAGTGAGTGCATCATGAAACGTACTTTTCAGCCTTCCGTGACGCGCCGCAAGCGCACCCATGGCTTCCTGGTTCGCATGAAGACCCGTGGCGGCCGCAAGGTCATCGCCGCTCGTCGCGCCAAGGGCCGTAAGCGCCTGGCCGTTTAATCGCGGTTCGGTCGTACCGCGGTTTGCGCGTCAAATCCGCAAGGCGCGAAGTCCCGGCATTGGGGTTTCCCAAAGCTGCGCGACTTCTCAAAACGGATGAGTTTTCATCCGTTTTTAGTTTGCGCCCTCTGCGTCGTAGCGCGCATTTCGTCTTGTACATGCGTCGGCGGGAAACTGCGCCTGACGTCACTCCGGATACCGGTGCTACGCCCGATGAGGGCCGCATCGGTATCGTCGTCGGCAAGAAACATGCGCCGCGCGCGGTCACTCGCAACCTGATCAAACGTCAGGCCCGCGAGATGTTCCGACAGCGCCGCGTGTCTCTGGCCGGCTGGGACTTCGTGCTGCGACTGACCCGGCGCTTCGACAAAGGGACGTACACTGCGGCGGCCGCACCGGTTCTGAACACGCTGTGTCAGACCGAGTTCGCGCAGCTCTTCGATGCCGCTGAGAAAGCCGCACGCAAGAGCCGCACGACGAGCGACAAGACGGAAGGTAGTTAGTCCCCACACGGTAGCGCCCGAACCCGGGCATGCGCCGCCCACCCGGCCCCCAAAGGCCGGACTGACAGGCGGAATCGAGATGCGAAGCGTGCTGTTGTTGCTCCTGCGCGGTTACAAGCTGGTGATCAGTCCCTGGCTGGGGAACCGTTGCCGCTTTCATCCGAGCTGCTCCGACTACGCACGCGAGGCCATCGTCGAGCACGGTGCCGGTTACGGCACTTATCTCGCGGCCAAGCGTCTATGCCGCTGTCATCCGTTTCACCCCGGCGGTTTCGATCCCGTTCCGCCGGCTCGACACGCCCGTCCCGCTCCCGACTCCTCCGCTGAAGGCACCGATAAGGCTGCCGGCAGTGATTCGTCGCGAGCAGAACGGTCTGTCTCGTCCAGGCCCGCGGCCGCATCGGCAGTCACGCGCCGCGCGCCGAGCCATTCCTGAGTTTCGTCCACCACGAGTTACCGCATGGACATCAAACGCACCGTACTCTGGGTCATTTTCGCGCTGTCTGTCGTGATGCTTTTCGACAACTGGCAACGCGCCAATGGCCATTCGTCGCTGTTCTTCCCGGGCGCCGAAGTCTCCACCCCGGCCGCCACAGGCGGGAGCGCGACCTCCGCCAACGACCTGCCGCAAGCCGCTAACGGCGCTGCGACGGGTAGCGCGCCGGGCAATGCGCCCGCCACTGCCGCTGCGCAGAAGGTACGCATCAACACCGACGTCTACGAAGCAGACATCAGCACGCAGGGCGGCACGCTGTCGTTCCTCGCGCTGAACAAGTGGCCGGACGCCGATGAGGCCGACAAGCACGTCGTGCTGTTCGACAACACCCCGAGCCATCAGTACTACGCTCGCACGGGGCTGATCGGCGGCGACTACCCGAACCACAACGATATCTTCACGATGGTGCCGGGCCCGACCACGTTGGAAGGCGACTCGCTGACCGTGAAGTTCGAATCGCCGGTCAAGGGCGGCCTGCAACTGGTGCGTACCTACACGTTCCATCGCGGCAGCTACGTGATCGACGTGTCGAACACGATCGTCAACAAGACCGACGCGCCGATCAAGCCGACGCTCTACATGGAACTCGTGCGCGACGGTCGTGAGATCAGCGGCGCGAAGTTCTCGCACACGTTCACGGGCCCGACCGTGTACAGCAGCGAAGACAAGTTCCAGAAGATCACGTTCAGCGACATCGACAAGGACAAGGCCAAGTACGCCAAACAGTCGAGCGACGGCTGGATCGGCATGGTGCAGCATTACTTCGCCACGGCCTGGATTCCGAAGGAAGGCGTGCCGCGCGACAACTACATCGGCAAGCTCGACAACGGCCTGTATCGCGTCGGCGTGAAAGAGCCGCTCGCGAGCATCCCGGCAGGCGGCACGCAAACGGTTGACGCACGTCTGTTCGCCGGTCCGCAGGAAGAGCACATGCTCGAGCAGATTGCGCCGGGCCTGGAGCTGACGAAGGACTACGGCTACTTCACCATCCTCGCCAAGCCGCTGTTCTGGCTGCTCTCGAAGCTGCATGGCCTGATCGGTAACTGGGGTTGGGCGATCATCGCCGTGACCGTGATCATCAAGCTGGTGTTCTTCCCGCTGTCGGCAGCAAGCTACAAGTCGATGGCGCGCATGAAGGAAATCACGCCGCGGATGCAGGCACTGCGCGAACGCTACAAGGGCGATCCGCAGAAGATGAATCAGGCGCTGATGGAGCTGTACAAGACCGAGAAGGTCAATCCGTTCGGTGGTTGTATTCCGATCGTGATTCAGATTCCGGTGTTCATCGCGCTGTACTGGGTGCTGCTGTCGTCGGTGGAAATGCGCGGCGCGCCGTGGCTGGGCTGGATTCATGACCTCTCGACGCAGGATCCGTATTACATCCTGCCGGTGCTGATGGCCGTGTCGATGTTCATCCAGACCAAGCTGAACCCGACGCCGCCGGATCCGATGCAGGCCAAGATGATGATGTTCATGCCGCTGATTTTCTCGGTCATGTTCCTCTTCCTGCCGTCGGGCCTGGTGCTGTACTACGTGGTCAACAACACGCTGTCGATTGCCCAGCAATGGTCGATCAACCGCATGCTTGGCCAGAAGAAGGAAAAGAAGGCGGCGTAGTAGTTTGAGAAATCCGGCATGCCCGGATTTCGCCGTCTGACGAACGAAGCCGCCCGCGAGTCTCTCGCGGGCGGTTTTGTTTGGTGCGTGTCAAAATGAGCCCTGTTTTTCGATGACCCGTCCTATGAGCGCAACCTCCAACGCCGCCCCGATTGCCGCCATCGCCACTGCCCCTGGGCGCGGCGGGATTGGCGTGGTGCGTGTGTCCTTCGGCAAGCATCGCGGCGACGCCGTTCAGGGTGTCATCGCACGACTCGTCGGGCAGCCGTTGAAACCACGCCATGCGTCGTATCTGCCGTTTCTCGATGGCGCCGGCGATGCACTCGACCGGGGGATTGCGCTCTACTTCCCGGGCCCGAATTCGTACACCGGCGAAGACGTGCTGGAGTTGCAGGGCCACGGCGGCCCGATCGTGCTGCAACTGCTCTTGCAGCGCTGTATCGACGAAGGTGCGGCGCTCGGTGTTCGTCTGGCGGAGCCGGGCGAATTCACGCATCGCGCCTTTCTGAACGACAAGCTCGATCTGGCGCAGGCCGAAGCCGTCGCCGATCTGATCGAAGCGAGTACCGAAGCGGCCGCACGCTCGGCCAGCCGATCGCTCGACGGCGCGTTCTCGCGCGAGATTCATTCGCTGGTGGATCTGGTGATCCATCTGCGCATGCTGGTCGAAGCGACGCTCGATTTCCCGGAAGAAGAAATCGATTTTCTGGAAGCGGCCGATGCGTTCGGGCAGCTCGAACGTATTCGCACGCAGTTGGCGCAGGTGTTATCGCAGGCCCGTCAGGGCGCGCTGCTGCGCGAGGGCATCAACGTGGTGCTCGCCGGGCAGCCGAACGTGGGTAAGTCCTCGCTGCTCAATGCGCTGGCCGGGGCCGAGCTGGCCATCGTCACGCCGATTGCCGGCACCACGCGCGACAAGGTGCAGCAGACGATTCAGATCGATGGCATTCCGCTGCACATCATCGACACGGCCGGCTTGCGCGAGACGGAGGATGAAGTCGAGCGCATCGGTATCGAACGCAGCTGGAACGAAATCGCGAAGGCGGACGCGGTGCTGCATCTGCTCGATGCCCGCACCGGCGTGACGGCGGAAGACGAGGTCATCGCCACGCAGTTGCCCAAGCACGTGCCGATCGTGCGCGTGTTCAACAAGACGGATCTGGCGAGCGAGCCCGCGACCGTGTTGCCGAAGGAGGGCACGGCGCCCCTCGGTGTCCGGCTGTCGGCGAAGGGCGGGCAGGGCATCGATCTGCTGCGCGCGGAGCTGCTGAAAATCGCCGGCTGGCAGGCGGGTAACGAAGGCGTGTTCCTCGCTCGCGAGCGGCATCTGACGGCACTGCGGGCCGCGCGTGAGCATGTCGAGATGGCGGACGCGCACGCACGGCAAAATGCCGGCGCGCTGGATCTCTTCGCCGAAGAACTGCGACTCGCCCAAGAACAGTTGAGCACCATCACCGGTGAATTCACTTCTGATGATCTGCTCGGCGTGATCTTCAGCCGGTTTTGTATCGGAAAGTAGGCGCCACGCCGTCTGCTGCCCATCGCAATGCGTGTCACGGCATGACGATCGGCTCGCGCGCGTAAGCCTGCGTCAGCAGCGCCAAGAAGTGCGAGTCGACTGGTATCGACACGTCGTCGATCCGATGCACCGCGACACCCGGCGTCCACGAGTTCATCACCACGGCACCGCGCATCGTCGGCAGATCGGCCAACGTGATCTCCTGCTCGCGCTGTGGCACGCCCAGCTCCGTTAGCTGCCTGCGCAAGATGCCCATGGTCGTGCCGCCCAACATCGCGGCCACCGGCCAGACCACCGATTCACCATCCCAGAACGCCAGATTCCAGATCGAGGCCTCGCTCAACCGCCCCGCGCGGTCTTTGAACGCCGCATCGTCGAAACCTCGCGCTGCTGCCTCTCGCAAGAACCATGTCTTGGCGACTTCGCCCACGTGCTTCAACTCGGGTAGCACGCGTTCGTGCTCGAACGTCGCGAGACTGAGTGATCCGGCCGGCCCTGCTCGTCCATTCCCCCCTGTCAGTCCAGTCCAAGCCGGCCCGGTGCGTACCAGCAGCCCCGGCACGGCCTCTGCGCCCGCGACAGTGAATTCCCCCTCAGGCGAATACACCGTCGCCACCAGCGACATCTCCGCAGGCCCTGCACGTAACGCCGCCCGCAACGCGTGCCTGATGTGGGCGTCCGGGAGCGCTTGTCCGAACATCTGCAACGACGCGTGCCGCAAACGCGCCAAATGCAAATCCAGTCCGCGCACGCCGCCATCACGAATCTGCATGGCGGTGAAGTGCGCGTATCCGGCGAACGCCAGCGGCGTCAACTCGGCGGCCGTTGCAGGGTGCGCTTCGGGAATCGACCGCTCGTCGGCATTCCCCCTCGATATCTGCGTGACGAATTGCCCGGACGTGTTCCCCGTCGCCGAGCGTGAACGCACTTCGCCCGTCGTGCTCTGCATCTCCTGCCTGCCTGTTGCTGCCATGTTGATCTCCCGATCTGGATGTCTTCATTCACGCGTCCACACATCGACGCCTGCCCAAAGGCTAAACTCTGACAGCGCTGTCAAGGTCAAGCGTTGATGCAGACCCCGCACGCGTCACCTCATCAAGGAATCCCAGAGCCATGCGAATCGGAGAACTGGCACACCGCGCCGGTGTGAGCGAGCGGATGTTGCGCTACTACGAACAGGAGGGGTTGTTGCGCCCGGCACGCACGGGCGCGGGCTATCGCGACTACGACGAGGACGACGCGCAAGCCGCACAACGCATTCGTGTGCTCAGCGCCGCCGGTCTCAAGATCGACACCATTCGCGTGCTATTGCCCTGCATGCGCGGCGATCAACCGTTATTCGAGCGCTGCGACGACATTGTCGATGCCCTTTCGCAAGAGGTGGAAAAGCTCGATCGCAAGCTCGATGAACTCACCGAAAGCCGACGTCTCGTGGCCCGTTATCTGGCCGATCTCAAGGCAACCGTACCCCGTCGCTAGATCGTGTGTTCATGCGGATCTTCGTAAAAAACGTAATGCTTTGAAACACTTCTAACAGGCACCGTAATTGCTACGCCGAGGGGACGGGCCTAGACTCCGAAGCGTCAACTCCAGGGCGTTGTCTCGTCACATCCAAGCGAAGTGCGACGCGCGTACGCGAGGCGGAATCCACCGCGCCGGGAGTCAGTTCTTTGAGGTCTGTGCCGTGAAACGTCTACCTGTTGTCCTCGGTTTCGTCGCCGTGGCCGCCGCGCTCGCCAGCAGCAGCGCATTTGCCTGGCGCGGCGGTGTGCGCGTCTGGGTCGGCCCCGGCTACTATCCGTACGCCTACCCGTATCCGTACTACTCAGCCCCGTATTACTCGCCGCCCGTCGTTGTCGTGCCGAGCCAGCCGCAGCAATATGTCGAACAACCGCAAGCTGCCGCACAACCCGGCCAACCCGGCGCTGGCAGCGACACCTGGTATTACTGCGACAAGGCCGGTGCCTACTACCCGTACGTAAAAACCTGTCCGGCAGGCTGGCGCGAAGTGCCGGCACAGCCGGCTAACTGATCGGGAGGCACCGCATGCCGTTCGAATCGCTTTTTTCCAGCCAATCCCGCGCCAGCCAGTCCCGCAGCAACGTTCGCCGTCTGGCCGCGCCACTGGCCATCGTCGTCGCTGCGGCAACGCTTGCGGGCTGCGCGGTCGTACCGTCCGGCCCAAGCATCATGGCCCTGCCGGGCACCAATAAATCGTTCGACCAGTTCCGGCAGGACGACTTCAACTGCCGTCAGTTCGCTAACGGTCAGAACGGCGGCATGGATACCGCCTCCGCCGCCAACACCAGCGCCATCGGCAGTGCCGTGATCGGTACCGCTATCGGTGCGGCAGCGGGTGCAGCCTTCGGTGGCGGCTCGGGTGCGGCCATCGGCGCCGGTGCCGGTCTGCTCGCGGGCAGCGCCGTCGGCGTAGGTAACGCGCAGTCGTCTGTGTACATGACGCAAAGCCGCTATGATCAGGCCTACATTCAGTGCATGTATGCCTATGGCAACCGCGTGCCTGTGCGGGGCGACATGGTATCTTCGCAGCAGATGCAACCTGCGCAGCGCTATGCGCCGCCGCCTCCGCCGCCCCCGGGCTGGAAACCGCCCCCCGGCGCTTACTGAAACGACTGAACCCCATGACACCGACATGGCGCGCGCCTGCTGATCAGCGTGCCGCGCCAGCGTCGTTGTCTTCCCGAGAGAATTTCATGGCCCACCCCACGTTTGCCCGCTTCCCGTTCGCCGGGTACTTCTCCGTGCGTACGGCGCTTTGGCTGACGCTGCCCGCCGCCATTGCCGCCGTGCTGGTGCTTACGCCATCGGCCCACGCCCAGAACACGCCGGCGCCTGCCGGTGCAGTGAATCCGGCCAACGCCGCCAACGCCCCCGCATTCAATCCGAGCGCCGACATTTCGCGCGCCGTCTCGCGCGACACCACCGATGCCGCCATCCAGAGCAACTGGAACAGCATCATGCACCCGCCGGTACAAGCCAAAACCGAAGAAAAGCCCGCCGATACGCCGCGCCGCGGCCGTCGCAACGGCATCAACACCGGGGTGTCGACCAACTGAGGGGTAACGATGACGGCGCTGGCTGGAATTCGCGCCACCGCCCGTCTACTATGAGAATCATCAGAAGGACACAACGACTGGTGTTCTCATGCGACTTTTCCTTGCCCTATGGCCTGGGCCGGGCGTGCGGGCGCAGCTTCACGAATGGGCGTCCGCCGCCCATGCGGAGTGCGGCGGGCGCGTGCTCCGTGCACAGACCCTCCACCTGACACTCGCCTTTCTCGACGAGGTCGATCCTGCCCGGCTGCCGGTGCTCCTTGCACTGATGCAGCGCGCACCGCTCGCGCCGTTCTCGCTCACCTTCGATCATCTGGGCTATTGGTCCGATCGCAAGATCGTCTGGGCCGGTTCGCCCGCAGCGCCCGAGAGTCTGATCGCCACCCGCGACATGTTGCTCTCGCAATGGCGCGCCACCGGCGCGCGCGTGATCACGCAGTCTTTCCGGCCCCACGTGACGCTGCTGCGGCACGCACGACGTGCGCCGTCAGATCCGTATCCGCGCCCGCTCATATGGCATTGCGACGGCTATGTGCTGGTGCATTCCGTGCGCACGCCACGCGGGCCGCATTACCGCGTGCTGGCCGAACATCATGGCGGACAGGCGGACGGTTTTTTCACCACGGCGCCGGAGAAATCGGGGATGTCGTCTGCGCAATACGGTATAGTCGGATGACGATTCGCCCGCATGAAAACACCCGCTGGCGCGTCGTTTTTCGTTATTCGCAGGAGACTCAAGTGAAAGTGGGAACGATCGTCACATCCAATCACATCGCAGTGCCGCAGGGCGCCAAAGGCATCGTGACCCGTGTGCTGGGCGACATGGCGATGGTGCGCTGGTACGCCGGCCAACCCGGGGCATCACGTGAACTCAACACCGAACCTTTCTTCATTGCCGATCTGATCCCGACGGGTGACGTCATGCCCGTGGGTGCCAGTAGTCCCATCCTGCATTGACCCGCCGCGTGCGAGCGCGCAATCACTCGCAAGCACGCGCAAAAAAACGCCGGCCCATCGAAAGACGGGCCGGCGTTTTGCTTTGTATGGTGCGCTCAGACGTGTCCGGTGCGCTGTTGCATCACGGCGTCCAGCCGTGCGGCGATACGCTCACGACGGCGGCGCCCGGTGCGATAGAGCAACACGCCCATGCCTAACAGCACCACGCACGCAATCGCGAAAACACCATACGGCAGCAGGTCGCCCTGCAAGCGCGGGCTGATCTGTGCGCGCGTTTCCGACGTGCAAATCATCGTGCCGGCGAGCATGCCCGTGTAGTGCATGCCGCACACCGCAATCGCCATGACAATGGCCGCGAGCGCGCGTTGCAAGCTCGTTTGCAGATGGAAGGCCAGCCACAGCGCCACGCTTGCCGCCACCATCGCGATGAGTACCGACAGCGCAATGATCGTCGTGTCCCACTGGAAGACGGCTTGCGTGCGCACCGCATTCATCCCGAGATAGTGCATGCCTGCAATGCCGAGCCCGCCCGCCACACCGGCGATTACGCAGTGCATGGCATTGCGGTAGGGCGCTTGAGCGACATACCAAAGCGCCGCTCCCGACACCACCACGGCGAGCACCAGACTGCCGACGGTCGGCCACAAGGCAAACGACACCGGGAACGGCATGCGCTGCGCCGCCATGCCGATGAAGTGCATGCCCCAGATGCCGACGCCGCCCAACGCAAGCGCCGCGACGGCGAGATAACCGACGCTGATGCCACCATCTTCATTGCGGATACGCGACGCGGCGACGAGTGCCACATAGGCACCGAGCGCGGAAATCAGAAACGAAAGCAGGACGAGAAACTCGCCGTACTGAAGGGGAATGACGCTGCCTGGTTGCATGGGGCTTTTCCTGTGGTTTTACCGTTGCCCGGCATCGTTCGCAGAGAGCGCACGGAGCGGGTCATTTGGTTTTCTGAGCCGGCCGACAACGCCCAGGGGCAGCGACGCGAAAACTTCCGCATCGGGCGTCAACGCCGATTCAAGCCTGTGCAATGTCTGGCGTCAAGTGGCAAAAACGTCTCGTGATCGCCAACTGACGGCGTTTTACCGCATGGCCGCAACGCAGCATGCCCGCGTTCACGGGCAAACCCTTGCCGGACGCGTGTTCCACGCAGATCGCAAGGGTCCGAGGGGCATAAAGAAGCGTAAGGGGCGGGATTAGAGCATCGTTTCCAAACTTGCGTCGCACATCCCCCGGCAATCTGCGGCACCATCCAATATTCGGAATGGTCAGGCGACTTGAGATCGCCGGCCGCCAAATCAGGGAGAGGATTTGCATGTCTGACGCCGCCACCGCCAGCCCAGCCGCCGCACCGCAAGGGGCGCCCCTCACAGGCGGCCGGCTGGCCATTCTCACGGTCGGGCTCGCCCTCGGCACGTTCATGGAAGTGCTCGACACATCGATTGCGAACGTGGCCGTGCCGACCATCGCGGGCAGCGTGGGCGTTTCGAACAGTCAGGGCACGTGGGTCATCAGCTCGTACGCGGTGGCCGCCGCCATTGCCGTGCCGCTGACCGGATGGCTGGCCCGGCGCGTTGGCGAAGTCCGCTTGTTCGTGACCTCGGTCACGCTGTTCACGATTGCCTCGATGCTGTGCGGCCTCGCGCCGAATATGGAATCGCTGGTGTTCTTCCGGCTGCTGCAAGGGCTGGTCTCGGGGCCGATGGTGCCGCTCTCGCAAACCATCCTGCTGCGCAGTTTTCCCGAGAAGAAACGCGGTCTCGCGCTCGGCCTATGGGCCATGACAGTGATCGTCGCGCCAATCTTCGGCCCCGTGGTCGGCGGGTGGATCACCGACAACTACACCTGGCCGTGGATCTTCTATATCAACGTGCCGGTCGGCATTTTCTCAGCGGTTGCGTGCTATCTGCTGCTGCGCGGACACGAAACCAAAACGCAAACCATCCCCATCGATCTGGTCGGTCTGGCGCTGCTCGCCATCGGCGTGGGGTCGCTGCAAATGATGCTCGACCTGGGCAAGGATCGCGACTGGTTCAACAACGGCCTGATCGTCACGCTTGCGATCACGGCGGCGGTTTGTCTTTCGGCGCTGATTCTCTGGGAGCTGACGTCCGACAAACCCATCGTCGATCTCACGCTGTTCAAAGACCGCAATTTCGCGCTCGGCGTGGTGGTGATTTCGTTCGGCTTCATGACGTTTTTCGCCTCTGTCGTAATCTTCCCGCTATGGCTGCAAACGGTGATGGATTACACGGCGGGCAAGGCCGGGCTGGCGACCGCGCCAGTGGGCTTATTGGCGCTGATTCTGTCGCCGATCATCGGGCAGAACATGGACAAGCTGAACTTGCGTGCCGTCGCGTCGTTCGCCTTCTTCGTGTTCGCGGGGGTGTCGTTCTGGAACTCGCACTTCGCGCTCAATCTGTCGTTCGCGAAAGTCATCGAACCGCGGCTGGTGCAGGGCATCGGCATCGCATGCTTCTTCGTGCCGGTGACGACGATCACACTCTCGAGCATCACCGACGACCGGCTGGCAGCAGCATCGGGTTTGTCGAATTTCTTCCGCACGCTCTCGGGCGCCATCGGCACCGCCGTGAGCACGACGATGTGGGAGGACAGGGCGATCTACCACCACGCACGGCTGGCCGAGAGCGTGACGCCATATTCCGACGCCACCACGAGTTATCTCGACCAGTTGCGGCAGGGGCTGGGCCTCACCAATGGGGCGGAGATCGGCGTGCTCAACGATCTGGTCACCCGGCAGTCGTTCATGCTGGCGACGAACGACATCTTTCACCTGTCCGGCTACGTGTTCCTCGCCATGGCGGCGCTGGTGTGGATGACCAAGCCCAAGCGGGGCGCGAAGGCGTCGATGGGGCACTGAGGGCGGTACGGAAGGCGGCATTCTGGGCGACTTTGCCCGCGATCGTTCCAAAAGAGCAACAATACTTTTCGAGATACGGGCTTCTGGCCGTCATGGCAGGGGACTACCATGCGTTATTGCGCAAATTCGCTCAGGTACCGGCATGCTGTTCGATCTGATTGCCCGCTATGGCCTCTGGCTCGTCCTTCTGAATATCTTCGGACAGGCGCTGGGCCTGCCGTTGCCGGCGTATCCCACGCTCATCGTCACCGCGTCGACGGCGCTGTTCCCGCCCCTCGGCATCATCGCGCTGGCCGCTGCCGCCGCGCTGCTCGGTGATGTCATCTGGTTTTTGGCCGGGCGCCGCTACGGCCATCACATTCTGCGGCTGATGTGCCGTCTGTCGATCTCGCCCGACACGTGCGTGAGCCGCACCGAGGGCTCGATGGGCCGCTACGGCGTGCGCGTGCTGCTGTTCGCGCGGTTCGTGCCGGGCCTCTCGGCCTTGTCGGTGCCGATGGCCGGGGCGCTGGGCGTGTCGTGGCGCAAGTTCCTGCTATACGACGCGCTGGGCGCGATGCTCTGGTCGGGCGTGGCCGTAGCACTCGGTGTGGGTTTCTCGTCGCACATCGTGTCGGTGCTCGACGCCTTCGACACCCTCGGCCGGGGCGTGCTCTGGCTAGTGGTGATCGTCTTCGCGCTCTACCTGCTCAACCGCTGGCTCAATCGTTACCGCCTGCTGCGCTCGCTGCGCATGGCACGTATCGGCGTGCAAACGCTGGAAACATGGATGAAGGACGAGATCACGCCAGTCGTGATCGATGTGCGCTCAGCGGCACGCCGCGCCATTGACCCGTTCACGATTCCGGGTGCGATCGCCATCGAGCCGGACGATATCGCCAGCAAACTCAGAGATATTCCGCGCGACCGGCGGATTGTGGTGTTTTGCGCCTGTCCGAACGAAGTCACGGCGGCACGGCTCGCACAGCAATTGCGGCAACAGGGCTTTGCGGAAGTGCGTCCGCTGCTCGGCGGACTGGATGCCTGGCGTGACGCCGGCTACAACGTAGAGAAGATTGCAGGCTTCGAGATGCTGATGCCGGCGCACTGATCCTTTCACCGATTGTCGATTAGATTGCGTACAACTCAATGACGCGTGCCTTTCTTTGGAAAGGCACGCGTTTTGTTTTTTCACGCCTCGCCGAGGGCGTCGCGCAGTTGCAGCAGCAGATTGCGCAAGGTCTTTTGCGCCGTGTCGGATTGACCGGTGGCGGCTTGAATTTGCGCCGGCACCTGACGCGCTTCACGACGCAGATTCACGCCACGCGGCGTCAGGTCGATAAACACCTGACGTTCGTCGATATGACCGCGCCGACGCGTCAAAAGCCCCATGGATTCCAGTCTTTTCAGCAACGGCGTGAGTGTTCCGGAATCGAGCCCGAGACGTGCACCGAGTTGATTGACGGCGATATCGTCCTGTTCCCAGAGCACGACCATCGCGAGATATTGCGAGTACGTAAGCCCGAGTCGATCGAGCATCGGCTTGTGCGCTTTGGTCATGGCAAGCGATGCCGAGTACAACGCGAAACCCAACTGCTCTTCGAGACACACGGGTGATTTTTGTGTGCCCTTTTTGCTGACTGCCATTCGGGTGGTGCTTTTCAGTTCCATTTCAATTGCGTGCCATTCTATTTCACTGAATGGAATGTGACCAGTTGAATGCGTGTGCGCATGACAGATTCATGACGCTTGATTCTGTGGGGCTTGAGCCAAGCAGGTGCCGTAGTTTCGAGATGTGCTTTCGGTGGCTGTGCGCCGCTTGGCGGCTACGTCGCGAGAAGGCAGGCGGGTGGCCCCGACGCTGGAATGAGGCTGTGGAAGGAGGCGGTGAAAATACGCCGCGCCGGAAATGGCAAAAAATCGCGACGCAACCGGTCCAATGCGGGTTCAGCGCCGCATAAATTACCTTTATCTGAATCATCCTCAGAAGTCGGCGTATGGCGGGCGCGTAGGGAAAATCGCTCTCGAAAAAATGCCTCAGGAAGGCGTCGCGCCAGAATCGAGAAAACGGTGCGCAGCGACACGAACGGCCTCGCGAAACCCGCTTATCTGAGGATGGCTCAGTTTTTGCCAAAAATCGGCAGACCAAAATCGCTCAGTCACCAGAAAGAAGGCCCTTGGTTGAAATCGGCCTCGCGCTTGGGTTTTGATCACCGGTCGACGCCGATCCATCACGATTGGAAATCCGCATCGATCGAAATCGATCCCGCCAATCGAAATGAGCTTCAAATCAACTTCAACTGGGCGTCATCTCGAAAGCGCGCTGCGACTCAGAGGCAAGTACCGCTAAAAAATACCTTACGTGAGCATTGCTCAGTTTTAGCTAGTTGGAAGGGGGTCCAAAATCGGTTTACGGCCAAAAGCCTCCCTTCATGCCGAAAATCGGCCCATCCCTGTGCCCGGCGCACCGGTCCCGCGCTTTCAAATTAAGTCGTCGGTCGATACCATGGGACCCAATTTCGATCACGACAGTCTCCTATCCGTGTCAGCAGTGTCCGCCTGGGCCAAGTTGCCCGTCGTCGTGTGGGTGCGCCGTCAGTTCGCGCCCAACACCCTGCAAATCACGCTGCTGCTTGCCGGCATCGTCGGTCTGTTGGGCGCGTTGGCCACCGTCGCGTTTCGCGAAGCGCTCTCCGGCTTGCAATTTCTCCTCGCCGGCCATCACAGCGGCATGGTCGAGCTGGCACTGGACCTCAACTGGTGGCAGCGCCTGCTGTTGCCGACCACCGGCGGTCTCATCGCCGGGCTGATCCTGCAATACGCCACGCTCTGGGTGCCCAAGAAGGGCTCCGACGACTACATGGAAGCCATCGCCATCGGCACCGGCGTGCTGAGCCTGCGTCAGACGCTGGTGAAGAGTACGTCGTCGCTGTTCTCGGTGGCCTCGGGCGCGTCGATCGGCCGGGAAGGGCCGATGGTGCAACTCGCGGCAATGTTCGCTTCGCTGGTCGGGCGCGCGCTCGCGTTCCCGCCTGAGCGGCTGCGGCTGCTCGTCGCGTGCGGCGCGACCGCCGGCATCACCTCCGCCTATAACGCCCCGATTGCCGGGGCGCTGTTCATCTCCGAAATCGTCTACGGCTCGATCTCGACCGCGACGCTGGGCCCGCTGGTGGTCGCCTCGGTCATCGCCAACATCGTCATCCGCCAGTTTCTCGGCTACGAGGCGGTGTATCAGATGCCGCGCTTCGACTTCGTGTCGGGCTGGGAAGTGTTCTTCTACGTCGGGCTGGGCATCCTCGCGGGCGTGCTCGCGCCGCTGTTCCTGCGTTTGCTCGACACCGCCAAACAACGCTTCGGCGCGTTGCCCGTGCCGTTGTTCGTACGGCTCGCACTGGGTGGGCTGGTCGTCGGGGTGCTCTCGCTGCAAGTGCCGCAGGTCTGGGGCAATGGGTACAGCGTGGTGAACTCGATTCTGCACACGCATTGGGCGTGGCAAGCGCTCGCCATGGTGCTCGTCTTCAAGGTGCTCGCCACGGCCTCGTCGGCAGGGTCGGGCGCGGTCGGCGGCGTGTTCACGCCGACGCTGTTCGTCGGCGCGGCACTCGGCAGTCTCTACGGACTCGCCATGAATGCGCTCGCGCCAGCCACGGCGTCGGTCGCCAGCAGCTATGCGGTCGTCGGCATGGGGGCGTTTCTAGCGGCCACGACCTATGCGCCGTTGATGTCGATTCTGATGATCTTCGAGATGACGCTGAGTTATCAGGTCGTGCTGCCGCTCATGCTGGCCTGCGTCACGGCGTATCTCACTGCCCATACGTTGCGAGAAGACTCGGTGTACGCCAAGTCGCTGCGCCGCAATTTGGTGGCCGGGCGCTGGTTGTCGATGACCGGCGAGGCGAGCCAGATGCGGCTGTCGTCGCTGGTCGTCGATCCGGACGCCAGCGATGCCGTGGTGAAGGCCGGCCTGTCGCCGGAGGCCATCGGCGAGCGATTCGTCGAGACGGGATACCGCAATCTGGTCGTGCGCGCAGAGGACGGCCGTCTGGTCGGCATGCTTGATGCGGCGAGCTGGTGGCGCCGGCAGGCGACGGGCAAGCCCGCGCAATGGACCGAAATTGTCGCCCCTTGCAACGCGCTCGATGGTGAGATGGCGCTGGTCAGCGCACTGCGCGCGGTGGCGAAATTGCATGCCGACTGGATTCCGGTCGCCGCGGCCGACGGCCGCTGGCTCGGCGTGGTGTCGCTGCCGGGGCTGATCGAGATCGTGACAGAAGAACGGGGGAGCGAATGAAGCGCCGCCCGGGTTTCAGCCCGATCGTGCCGGCGGAACCGGTCACAACCGACGGCGGCACACCTTACTCCGACGTGTTCGACGACGTTTATCTCCCTGCGGATGGCGCACTCGGGCGAGCGCGTCAGGTGTTTCTCGGCGGCAATGACTTGCCGCAGCGTTGGCAGGGTCGTGATCAGTTCGTGATCGTCGAGACGGGCTTCGGGCTGGGGCTGAATTTTCTGGCGACGTGGGCCGCTTGGCGCGACGATCCGCAACGGCCCAAACGCCTGCACTTCGTGTCGGTCGAGAAATTCCCGTTCCGCCCGCGCGACCTGCGCCAGACGCTGGCGCCGCTGCTGGTGCAGCCCGGCATGACCGAACTCGCGCCGCTTGTGCAGCGGCTGTGCGATATCTGGCCGTTACCCGTCGCGGGCTGGCACCGGCTGGAACCGGCCCCCGGCGTCGTGCTGAGCGTCGGATTCGGCGACTTCTCCACTTTGATGCCGGACCTCCGCGTAGGCGCGGACGCGTTTTTTCTCGACGGCTTCGTGCCGGCCAAGAACCCCGACCTGTGGACCCCCGAAGTCTTCAAGACGCTGGGCAAGCTGGCGCGCGAGGGCGCGACGCTCGCGACTTACACCAGCGCCGGGCAGATACCACGCGATCTGGCCGCTGCGGGCTTTCAGACGACACACCGAGAAGGCGACGGACACGCAGGCGAGATGCTGGCGGGTGTCTATGCGCCGCCTTACCGGATGCGCCGCTACGATCCGCCCGGTGCGCCGTCATGGCGTGAGTTTCGGGCTGCCGACGCCGATGACGATGGCGATGGCGAATCCGATGCTGCACCTAACACCGCCATCGTCATCGGTGCCGGGATGGCTGGCGCCGCCATGGCGCTGCGGCTCGTCGCGCGCGGCTGGCGGGTGAAGCTGTTCGAGCGGGCGGAGGCGCCGGGCTCGGCGGCTTCGGGCAATCCGGCGGGCGTCTTCCATCCGCAGTTGTCGGCGGACGACAACGTGCTGTCTCGTCTAACGCGCGCGGGCTTCCTGTACGCGCTTTCGCAATGGCGCACGCTGCCGGGCGGTCTGCCCGGACGCGCCGACGGCTTGTTGCAGGTAGGCTCGGACGACGACGAGGCGAGCAGCCTCGCGCAACTCGTCGCGGCGCACGGCTATCCCGAGGAATACGTGAAGTGGGTCGATGCGGCCCAAGCCTCGGCGCTCGCCGGGGAAACGCTGGCGCACGGCGGCCTGTGGTTCCCCGAGGGCGGCTGGCTGGCCCCCGCGATGCTGTGCCGTGCGGAACTCGTCGCCGCCGGCCCGTCGCTCGATGCCCGCTACGGCGTGAGTGTCGAGCGGCTTGAACAGCGGGACGGCCGCTGGCTGGCCATCGATGAGACCCGACGCGTACTGGCGCACGCCGCCGTAGCCATCGTTACCGCCGCCAATGAGTCGCAACAACTGCTCGGCCCCTATCTCCCGCCGGACTTCATTCCCATCCAACGGGTACGTGGACAACTGACGTTCCTGCCGCCCGATTCGCTCCCCGATCTGCGCATACCGGTCTGCGGCGAGGGTTACGTTGCGCCGTCGCCGCTGGGCGGCGCAGGCCCGATCACGGGCGCCACCTACGGTTTCGACGATCCCGCCACTGATGTCCGCGTCGGTGACCATCAGGCCAATCTGCGCCGCCTCGCCACGTTGCTGCCAGACCATGCCGAAGCCTTTGGCGATGGGGAAGGCGGGTTGGGAAGTGCCAGCGCCGCCGCCGAACTCGGCGGACGAACCGCCTTCCGGGCGCTGGTCACCGACCGTTTGCCGATGGCCGGTCAACTGCCGGATATGCCCGCAATCGCCAGCAGCGACCCTCAGGGCTGCCGGTTGGCCGGCGGCCACCTGCGAGACCTGCCCCGGCTGCCAGGCCTGTACGCGAGCTTTGCGTTCGGTTCTCGCGGCCTGGTCTTCGCGGCACTCTGCGCGGAGCTGGTCGCCAGCCAGATCGAAGGCGAGCCGTGGCCCGTGGGCAGCGATCTGGCCGACGCCATCGACCCGGCGCGGTTTCTGTTGCAGGCACTACGCAAGGCCTGAGCGCACGACGCCACGGCAGAACTTCGGCAGATAAAACCGGCCGACCGGCCGTTCGTCACGTAGCCGGTGCCGTTCACAATAAATCGAATCTGACCCCCATAGAGTGCAAGGTCCGCCGCAGGCGGAGGCGACGCGCTACGCGCGTGCCTCCGGCATTTTTCGCCCCGCCGGCTGGGCAACCGCCCGGGAATTGGCGTGCCGCCTCGTCTTCAGGAAGGGGGGAATGACGAAGTCCCGTCACAAGGGGCTTCCCGGGGTGGCGCGCGCCCTGACAGAGCCCTCCAAACCGAGTGTGGCAAAATGGGCCCAACCCTAAGGGTTCGTCGCGCATTTGTCCTTATTTCTGCAACCCCGCGCGCGACATTCTTTTCCTTTCCACCACTTGATGCGCCGTCAAGCGGCGCAAAGCGAGCAATATGACGTCGGAACTGTCCCTTTTCCCGGGCTGGCCGCCGGCGCCTGATCCCGTTTTCTTCGCTGGTCTGGCATTGGTATTTGCCGGTCTGGCAGGAGAAATCTGTTTCCGGAGACTGCGCCTGCCGCGCATCACCGGTTACGCGGTGGTCGGGCTGGTCGGCGGTACGTTGGGTCTCTCGTCGATGCTGGACGCGCAAACGAGCGCGGCCATTCGCCTGCTGATCGATCTGGCCCTCGGCCTGCTGCTGTTCGAACTCGGCAGCCGCCTGAATCTGAAATGGATGCGGGCCAACTCGTGGCTCATCGTCACAAGTGCACTTGAGGCGCTGCTCACGCTCATCGCGGTCTACGCCGTGTTGCGCCTGTTCAACGTGGCGCCGCTCACATCGATGCTCATCGCGTCGATCAGCATGGCCACGTCGCCGGCGGTTGTCGTCCAGCTCAAAAACGAGCTGCGCGCCGAAGGCCAGGTCACCGAACGCCTGCTGGCACTAGCGGCGCTGAACAGCATTTACGCCGTAGTGGCCGTCAAGCTGGTCTACGGCTGGATGCACCAGACGTACCACTCGAGCTTCTGGGTGGTGCTGTTCCATCCGCTGTACCTGCTGATCGGCTCGATCGTGCTGGCCTTCGTACTCGCCAAGGCGTGCAATCTGGTGTTCCGGAAATTCGGCAGTCAGGACCATCACGCGTTCGTGATGCTGATCGGCCTGATCATGCTGATGGTCGCGCTGGTGCACATGCTCAAGCTGCCGAACTCGCTCACGCTGCTGCTCGCCGGGATCATTTTCCGGAACCTGGATGAGCGTCCGCAGCTTTGGCCGGCTTACTTCGGCACGGCCGGGTGGCTGCTTGCCGTGGTGCTGTTCGTGCTGACGTCGCTGGCATTCCAGTGGCAATACGTGATGATCGGCGGTTTGGCCGCGGCAGCCATCATCGTTGTCCGTCTGCTGGCCAAGGTGGTCGGGACAGTCGCTGTCGCCCATCCGGCCGGCATCAGCTACAAACAGGCCGTCGCACTGGGGCTCGCGCTCTGTCCGATGGCCAGTCTTGCGCTCGTACTCGTTGCCGACACGTACGACATCTACCCGCAGTTCGATCCGATGCTCAAGGCCGTGGTGATGTGCACCATCGCGTTGCTGCAACTGGTTGGCCCACTGGTGGTCTATTGGGCATTGGCCCTTGTCGGTGAACGGAAGGATTAAGCCATGTCATTAGAAGAATTCATTCCCTCGAAGCCGTGCACCTTCGGTGTCGAGCTAGAGATGCAGATCGTCAATCGTCACGATTACGATCTGACCAAGGCTGCGTCGGACGTGATGCGGTTGGTGGCGAAGGAGACACATCCGGGTGAAATCAAACCGGAAATGACCGAAAGCATGATCGAGCTTTCGACCGATATCTGCCATCACCACAGCGACGCCGTCTCGCAACTGCGCCGCGTTCGCGACGTCCTGATCGGCGCCAGCGAGCAGCTCAACGTCGGCTTGTGCGGCGGTGGGACCCACGCGTTTCAGCGCTGGAGCGAGCGCACGATTTACGACTCGCCGCGTTTTCATTTCCTCTCCGAGCTTTACGGCTATCTCGCCAAGCAGTTCACGGTCTTCGGTCAGCACGTGCACATCGGCTGTCCGGACCCGGATAGCGCCTTGTATCTGCTGCACGCGATGTCGCGTTATATCCCGCACTTTATTGCGCTGTCGGCCTCGTCGCCGTACGTGCAAGGTGTCGACACGGGCTTTCACTCGGCGCGTTTGAACTCGGTGTTCGCGTTCCCGCTGTCGGGCCGTGCGCCGTTCGTACTCAAGTGGGAAGACTTCGAGACGTACTTCGACAAGATGGTCAAAACCGGTGTCGTCGAGAGCATGAAGGACTTCTACTGGGATATCCGTCCAAAACCGGGCTTTGGGACGATCGAAGTGCGAGTGATGGATACCCCCTTATCGGTCGACCGGGCGGCTGCCATCGCCTGTTACATCCAGTCTCTGGCCCGTTATCTGCTCGAGGAACGGCCGTTCACGCTGAGCGAGGACGATTACCTGGTCTACACGTTCAACCGCTTCGAGGCCTGCCGTTTCGGTCTGGAAGGCGCCTACGTCGATCCGCAGAGCGGCGAGCGGACCACGCTAGGGCAGCACATCGCTCAGACACTGGAGGTCATCAAGCCCCACGCAGCGGTGCTGGAAGCCGAAGCGGCGTGCGAGGAGATCCGTCAGTTGGTGGCCTCGGGCATGAACGATGCCGTGTGGCTGCGTCAGATCCACGCAGATGCGAAGTCGCTCAATGAGATGGTCCGGCAGCAGTGTCTGCGGTGGGCGTCGTGATGCGGTAGCCCTTCCGGAGCGCTTGGCAGGGTGTCATGAAGCCCTGGTTCTGCGATCGGTGTAACGAAACCCCGCCTTGGCGGGGTTTTTTATTGCCTGCCGGGTTTGTCACGTGTGTCAGCAGCATCGCAAGCGCTGCGTTTTCCACTGTTCGTCCTTACCGGGTTTTCCGGCTTTTTGCCCGGCTCGTAGGATGCTTTTAAGGTTTTAATAGGTTTACTGTATGTATACATAGTAGTAGTTAACAAAGGCAGCCCACTGCTGTGGATAACCACAGTTAACGCCTTGTAAACATCAACTTGCCCGATTGAGAACTGGATGGACAAACAGCGGGTATCTCCAGAACAACTCTGAACAGTTTTTGCCCCCTGTGGAAAGATTCGCAAGTTATCCCGAACCCATGCACATGTACTCCGACAAGTTATCCATAAAGTTATCCACAGACGCCTAAATATTGTGCAACAGACCCCCGAAAACACGGTTTTGTGGATAATTTTGACGTTCTCACTTCGCCGGAGAGGTTCGCGGCTACAATCTCGCCACTCCGTTTTTGTGACGTACCCCGCGTGTTGTCAGAAGTGATCGATGTTGGTTTTATTGGCTGTAACGCGCGAAATCGCGGTCGTCGTCCATTTCTTCACTTCGCATGTCAAAAAGGTGCTCTCACCGGACATGCCGATCAGCTCATTCCCCGAATTTTTCGCCGAACGGGTCGTTATGCGACTGAGGGTCGTCGTTCGTGTTTCAGAACATTTGCGTTCTGTCCGAAACGCAGGCGTGCTTCGTATACGCCAGCGCATGCGCTAAAGCGAAGCGGATCTCTCGATATTCGAGGCATTTTTCCCGGGGACGTAACAGGGACGCTCGTCAAACAAAAAGCGTCGCTACGGCCTGCGAGCCAAGTCCGGCGCGGCTTTGCACGGATGCTTGCGATTGGTGCGGGGTGCGAGACAAGACACGGCGTTACATCTATTGGCTTGGCGAGTGAATTCGCATGGGATGCGAAATGTTTTTGACGCTGTCACGATTCGCGCTGCGAGTGAGCAGGACACCAATATTTTGTAAACATCGCGCCTAGGATCTGGGAGATCAGTACAAGAACTGATACGCCAAAATTCGACTCAGAACACACAATGGAATCGTGGCGGGAAGGCAGGTTCAACAGCGACTTGCCGTCGCGTATCGACACGGAAGTGGGTCAGGGTTTCCCCCGGGCGGGGCGCCGAAATTGATGGAAAGGCAAGGCAACTCGTGTGATGCACCGCCTGATAGTAAATTTGACAAGCTGTTTTACCGACGTATAGTTTTTAGAAATCCTAACGAAAATCATGGCTACTCCGACCCCACTAGATGAAGCGCTCTCCAAGCGCGTAACGGCAGGTTTGTTGCGCATGGGAACGGCGTTACGGAGCCACGCCTGGGAGGGCGCGGCATTGGCTGGATTGACGCCGACGCAGGGAGAGATTCTGACGCTCCTGCTCTCGCGTGGCGTGCCGATGCGATTAGGTGAGATTGCGGAGGATGCCGCACTCACATCGGCCACGGTCAGTGAGGCCGTGAGCACACTGGAATCCAAGGGACTGGTCGAGAAACGGCGCGATGCCAACGACGGCCGTGCACTGGCACTTCGACTGACCGCACGCGGCCGTACCGCCGCCAAGCGGGCGTCGCAGTGGCCGAACTTCCTGACGACAGCGGCCGACTCGCTGGGCGACAAGGAATGTGCTCAGCTCTATCGCGCGCTGCTCAAGCTGGTCTTCACGATGCAAGAGCGCGGCGACATGCCGCCGCAGCGCATGTGTCTGACCTGCTCGCACTTCGAAGCGGCGCCGCGCGGCAAGGGCCAGTTCCATTGCAATCATTTCAATGCGACTTACGACGAATCGCGAATTCCTCTCGACTGCAATTCGCACGAGGACGCGGACATCGCCACACAGCGCAAGGTCTGGAAGCTCTACAGCAAGGCTTGAGCGACCGGCCATCCGTCGCAACGCCCAGGCGGCGCGAACGAGGGGGGAACGCCATCCGGCATGGGTGGCGTTTTTTTTCGTCGGGACTTGTCATGCACATGACCGGCGCGGCCCTGTACACTGCGCTCTTTTGTACCCACGAAACCTCGTCGCATATACATGTCAGCTAAGCGCAGAATCGAAGTCAGAAAATCCGGCGTCCACGGCAAGGGCGTATACGCGGTCAGGCGTCTCAAAAAAGGCGAACGCGTGATCGAGTACAAGGGCGAGGTCATTTCGTGGAAAGAAGCGTTGCGTCGTCATCCGCACGATCCGGCGCATCCCACGCATACGTTCTACTTCAGCCTGGAAGACGGGCGTTGCATCGACGGCAAAGTCGACGGCAACAATGCGCGCTGGATCAACCACTCGTGCGCGCCGAATTGTGAAGCGCGCGAAGAGGGCGAGCATGTGCAGATCTACGCCATGCGCGAGATCGACGCCGGCGAAGAGCTTTTCTATGATTACGGATTAGTGATCGACGCGCGTTACACCGCCAAACTCAAGCGCGAGTACGCCTGCCATTGCGGTAGCAAACAGTGCCGTGGCACATTGCTCGCACCGAAGAACTGACAGGGATCGATCGGGATATCAACCCGCGGCATCGGTGCGGACCGGGCCCTCAGTGGCCGCGATACCGTCCGATGCTGGGTGAAAAGTGGAAGAGTAAGACGTCGTGATCCGGCTGATATCCGGCTGAGTTCAGGCCGAGGCGCGATCGCCCGCGAACTGATCGATGGCGAGCGCCAGATCGACGTCGCGCTGGGTAAGACCATCCGCATCGTGCGTCGAGAGCGTGATGTCGACCTTGTTGTAGACGTTGAACCACTCCGGATGGTGATTCATCTTTTCGGCCTTGAGCGCGACCTGCGCCATGAAGCCGAAAGCCTCATTGAAATCGTGAAACGTGAAGCTGCGCTGGATCGCGTCGCGTCCAACCACCTGGTGCCACTCGGGCAGCACTTCCGCCAGGCTGGCGCGCGTCTCGGATGAGAGTCGTGTTGTCATGGCATTCCTTTCAAAGCGTATTCAGTACCGTACGAATCGAATATCGAATCGACGCGCCTTTTGAGCCCGTCGAATGGCTATTGTTTCACAGGCAGATGTGACGTGCGCAAGTTCCGCCCGGAGGGGGCAAAACCCTCAGGCGGCGCGTAACAACATCGGGTAGCAACATCGGAAGCGGCCCGGTCTTGCTTAACATCGACCGGGCCGGCGCGTCATGCCGGCAGAATGATCTGCGTATCTTCCGGCAGGCGAGCGTTGGCGGCGAACGACGGCTCGGCCGCCAGCGCCTTGAACAGCGCGGGCAAGTCGGCGCGCATGGCGTCGAACAGTTGCGCAAAGTCGTCGATGACAAAGTAGGTTTGCTGGAACGTATCGATGCGGTATTCGGTACGCAGTACCCGGTCAAGCGAGAAGCCGATACGGTTCGGTTCGTTCGAGGTCAGCGAAAACTCGGTTTCGCCGCGGCTCGAGACGATGCCGGCACCGTAGATGCGCAGGCCGTCACCGTCGCGCATCAGACCGAATTCGACCGTGTACCAGTACAGACGCGCCAACAGCGGCAGTGCCCCGATTTCCTGCGCAACCTTGCCGGCCTGACCGTAGGCTTGCATGAAGTCGGCGAACACCGGGTTGGCGAGCAGCGGCACGTGGCCGAACACATCGTGAAAGCAGTCGGGTTCTTGCAGGTAGTCGAGCTGGTCGGGGCGGCGCATCCACCACGTGGCGGGAAAGCGACGATTCGCCAGATGGTTGAAGAAGACGTCGTCCGGCACGAGACCGGGCACCGCGACCACTTGCCAGCCGGTGGACGCCATGAGCTTTTCGTTCAGACGGGCGAACTCCGGCACGCGGCGGGCGTCCATGTCGAGAGCGCGAATGCCATCCATGAAGGCATCGCACACGCGGCCCGGCAGCATGGCGGTCTGGCGTTCGTAAAGTTGTTGCCACACCGCGTGATCCACCGCGCCGTATTGCTCGACGGGTTGATCGATGGTGAAGTCGGGCCGGGTCGTGAGACCGGCGTCGAATTGCTCTTGGAGCATGGCGGTAGTGGACATGATGCTTACGTCTCAATCAGGCAGTAACAATGATTGAAAGTGTAGTGCGCATGGCATGCGAAATGGGCGCATAATGCGCCTGTGGTGAAAGCCGTTTGCATAAAGTTCGCAAAAATAAGCGATTTATTGCGGAGAATCGTCATGGTTGATCTGGATAGCTACGATCTGTCCCTGTTGGAGTCCTTGCAGAAGGACGGACGGGCCACGCATCATGAGTTGGCCAAAGATGTGGCGCTCTCCGCGTCGCAGATCGGCCGGCGGCTTCAGCGGCTCGAAGCGGCGGGCATCATCGAGGGGTATCGGGTGGTGTTGCGGCCTGAGGTGTTGGGCCTTGGGGTGACGGCGTTCACGACGCTGCGCCTGCAACATCATGGCGATCACGTCATCGAGCGTTTTCAGGCCGAGATCGATCTGTTGCCTGAAGTGCTTGAATGCCACGCGGTGGTCGGCGAGGCCGATTACCTGTTGCGCATCGTCGTGCCGGACCTCAATGCCTTGTCGGCCTTCGTGATGAAGCGCCTGATGCAGGTGCCGGGCGTCGAGAACGTGCGCTCGAATATCGTGTTGAGCGCCTTCAAGCGCAGTAACTCGCTGCCGCTGCACTATCTCGCACGCAGCACGGGTGTGCGCCGGGTGGTCGGCTCGGACGATTGATCGGGCTGGGCCCAAATGGCCCGCCTTGCATCGTCCGTCTTAGTTGCCCGCCGTAATCGCCTGTCTTAGGCGCCGGCCTTAGTCGCCCGGCATCAGCCAGGGTTTGACGTAACGTCCGTAGATCAGCGACATGATGAGCGCGACGGTCGACCCGACCAGTACCTCGATCACGCGCAACATCGCGAGGCTCAGCTCCTCGTGGAGCCCCTGTCCCTGACCGCTCAGCGCAGCGGACATCAGAATGACGACCGTGGCCGGCCCTAGCCGCCAATTGGCCGGATAGTTCTGCACCAGCATCGCCGCGAGCGTGGCGATGGTGATTCCCACCAGCATGGCCGCCAATCCCGGCCCCATGACCAGCAAGACAATACACGCCACGATGGCCCCGCTGATCGTATTGATCGAGCGCGCCTTGAAGTTGCTGCGCGCCTGTAACGGGTCAGGCTCGGTCACGATGATGAGCGAAATCATCGCCCAATACGGCTCGGGAAAGCCGGCCGCCCGCAGGCCGAACCAGACGATCAGCGACCCGGTGAGAATCTTGACCAGATAGACCAGCGCATTCTTCTTCGGATGGAGAAAGGCGATGGACATGGGGAGCAGTGGTGCGAAGACAGGAAGTTGGCAGTGTGACATAGGCCGCGTCTGGGGCCCACCGGCCGATTGTCCGAATCGCCGTGCTCTGGAATCCGAATTGCCATGAATACCGGCGGTTGTCACTGGGAAATGGTTCGAGATGCCAAAAAGTGCAGGGTAGAATCCGATGACCAGAAACCGGGAGGAGTCCGGCATGCACAGCCGAACGCAGCGAACGCATCGAACGCAACGAGTCTGGCCGGCCGCGCCTTTGGCGCTGGCGGCACTGTGCCTTGGCGTCTTCGTGACGTCGCCCGCACACGCCGCGCGTGTGACGAGTGTGAGTCCGCAAGGCGAAGTCGCCAGCGTCGATCAGGTGGTCGTCAAGTTCGACGAAGCGATCGTCCCGGCGGGAGATCCGCGGGCGCAGGCACCGGCAACCGTGCGCTGCTCCGACGCGAAACTCACTGGTGACGGTCATTGGCTCGAACCGAAAATCTGGGTGTACGACTTCAAGCAGTCGTTACCTCCCGGCGCGAAGTGCACGGTGGAGATGCGCAGCGGTTTGTCCGCCGTCTCCGGCGCGGCGGTGTCCGGTACGACACGCTACGCGTTCAACACCGGCGGCCCTGCCGTGACGGGGATTCGCCCGTCGTATGGCCCCATCGACGAAAATCAGATATTCGTTCTCACGCTCAACGGTGAGGCCGACCCTGCCAGCGTGCGCCAGAACGCCTGGTGCGAGACCGAAGGCATCGGTGAGCGCATCGGCGTGAAGTGGATCGAGGGGGACGCGCGCACGGCGCTGCTCAAGCGGTTCAATCTGGATAAGCAGGCCTCTCGCGTGGTGATGCTGCAATGCAATCGTACGCTGGCCGCTGGCGCCAAGATGCATCTGGTCTGGGGGGCGGGCATTGCGACACCGTCCGGCGTGGCGACGCGCAAGTCGCGTCCGTTCGAATACGAGGTGCGTGAACCCTTCACTGCAAGCTTCAGTTGCGAGCGCGAGAACGCCAACGCGCCGTGCACCCCGTTGCGTCCGCTTCGACTGACGTTCAACTCGCCGGTCGCACGAGATATGGCGGCCAAACTGCGCGTCACAGGCGCGGGGGCCGATCGCAGCCCCAAGATGGATGCCTCGGATCGCTCGGCCAGCGTGACCGACGTGACGTTCGATGCACCGTTTCCCGAGAAAGCGGAACTGACCATTACGCTGCCGAAGGGCTTCGCCGATGACAGCGGACGTCCGCTGGCCAATGCCGGTGAGTTCCCGCTCCATACCAAGACGTCGACGATGCCGCCGTTGGCGAAGTTTGCCGCCGCGCCGTTCGGTATCGTCGAGCGATTTGCCGAACCCGGCATGCCGGCGATGTTGCCCGTGACGTTGCGCAAGGTCGAGCCGGCGTTGCAGATCAACGGTCTTGGCGTCGCGGGTGAAGCGGCCGCCAACGGGCGCACCCTGCAACTGCGCGTGGAGGACGACACGCAGGTGCTGGAGTGGCTCTCGCGAGTGCGCCGTTTCGACGAAACATGGATGACGCGCAAGCAGATTGCCGGCGACATGCCGTCGATTCTCACGGCGCCGGCCGCCAAGGACAGCTTTGGTCCGAACGCTGCCGCGATTACCGAAAACAAGGTGACGCGTTACGACACGCGCAGCCTGTCGCTGCTCTCCGGCCTGCCGGGCGTGCAGGCCCTGACGCTGCCGGTGCCGAAGGAAAAGGATCCGCGTCCGTTCGAAGTCGTGGGTATCCCGTTCCAGAAGCCGGGCTTCTACGTGGTGGAGCTGGCATCGCCTTCGCTGGCGGCGGCGCTGTTGGGCAAAGCGGTGCCGATGTATGTGCGCACCACCGTGCTCGTGACCAACCTTGGCGTGCATTTCAAGATGGGCCGCGATAACGCCGTCGCGTGGGTCACAACGCTCGACAAAGGTCAGCCCGTGCCCAACGCCAGCGTGCGCGTGCTCGATTGCGACGGCAATGAAGTCGGCACCGCCGTGACCGACAAGACGGGCGTCGCAAAGATCGACAAACCGTTTGAGAGCTACAAGTACTGCGAGAGGACCAGTCGATCGGGCTACTTCGTCGTCGCCCGTACGAAGGGCAACGACCCCGACATGGCCTTCGTTTCGTCGGACTGGAACCGCGGCATTGAACCGTGGCGTTTCCACGTGCCGACCGATGGCGGCAGCAGCCCGACCGTACGTGCACAAACGGTGTTCGATCGCATGTTGTTCCGCGTCGGCGAGACCGTCTCGATGAAGCACTTCATCCGTCAGGAAACGATGCAGGGCCTGTCGTTGCCCGGTGGCTTGCCGTCGCAACTGACCATCACGCATGAGGGATCGGGGCAGACCTATACGCAGCCCGTAACCTGGCGCAACGGTCGGCTGGCGGAGAACTCGTTCCAGATTCCGCAAGGTGCCAAGCTTGGCGAGTATTCGGTCACGCTCGACTACACCGACGGCGACAAGCGGCCACCGAATTACCCGGCGTCGCTCGATGCCGGACGTTTCCGTGTTGAAGCCTTCCGCCTGCCGGTGCTGGCGGGCAGCATCGGCGTGCGCGACGCAGCGAAGTCGCCGCTCATCAACAAGACGGAAGCACCACTGAATGTGCAGGTGAACTACGTGGCAGGCGGTCCGGCGGGGAATTTGCCGGTACGCGTGTCCGCGTTGCTGCGTCCGCGTGATCTCACGTTCGACGGATATGACGATTTCAGCTTCACGCCGTATCGTCCGCCGTCGGCACAGACGGGCGCGTCGGATGACGATGATCAGAATGGCGACGATGGGGCAGGGGCGAGCGACCAGAAGCTTGTTGCCGACAAGCAGCGTCTGGTGCTCGATCGCAATGGCGCGGGCAGCCTCACGCTCAAGGATCTGCCGAAGGTAGACCGGCCGAGCGATCTGGTGCTGGAAGCGAGCTTTGCCGATCCGAATGGCGAGATTCAGACGTTGCGCGGTAACGGCACGCTGTGGCCGGCCAATCTGATCACCGGCGTGCGCAGCGAAAGCTGGGTATCGGTGACCAACAAGCTGCCGGTAAAGGCGATTGCGCTGGATCTGCAAGGCAAGCCGAAGGCCGGCGTGGCGATGGACGTGCGTGCCGAGGCGCGCATTACCACCAGCAGTCGCAAGCGGATGGTGGGGGGCTTCTACGCCTATGACAATCGCACCGAAATCAAGGATCTCGGGACGGTGTGCAGCGGCAAGACGGACGATCGCGGGCTGCTGTCGTGCGATGTGTCTCTGACCCAGCCGGGCGAAATCACGCTGGTGGCGCAGGCCAAGGACGACAAGAGCAATCTGAGCACGGCCACGACCAGCGTCTGGGTGACCGGACGCGGTGAAGTGTGGTTCGGCGGTGACAACACCGATCGCATGGATGTGCTGCCTGAGCGCCGCAACTACGAGCCGGGTGAGACGGCCAAGTTGCAGGTGCGTATGCCGTTCCGTACCGCGACCGCACTGGTGTCGATCGAACGCGAAGGCGTAATCGAGACGCGCACGATGGAGATTTCAGGGAAGGAGCCGAATATCTCGCTGAAGGTCGACCCGTCGTGGGGGCCGAACGTCTATGTCTCGGTGCTGGCGGTGCGTGGACGTATTCACGAAGTGCCTTGGTATTCGTTCTTCCAGTGGGGCTGGAAGCAGCCGCTCGAATGGTTCCGCGCGTTCTGGTACGAGGGGCGCGAGTATCAGGCGCCCACAGGGCTGGTCGATCTGGGCAAGCCGGCATATCGCTTCGGGGTGACGGAGCTTCGCGTGGGGACTGCCGGTCAGCGTCTCGGCGTCGAAGTGAAACCGGATGCGGCGACTTACCCGGTTCGCGGTCATGCCAAGGTGCGCATCAAGGTGACGCAGCCGGACGGCAAGCCGATGCCGGCCGGGTCTGAAGTGGCGCTCGCCGCCGTGGACGAGGCGTTGCTGGAACTGGCACCGAACACCAGTTGGAATCTGCTCGACGCGATGTGGCAGCGCCGCAGCTACAGCGTGACGACCGCCACGGCGCAGATGGAGATCATCGGTCGCCGACACTACGGCCGCAAGGCCGTGCCGGCAGGTGGCGGTGGGGGCAAGAGCCCGACGCGTGAACTGTTCGACACACTGCTGTTGTGGCAGCCGCGCGTGGTGCTCGATGACAAGGGCGAGGCGAGCGTCGATGTGCCGCTCAACGACGCGATATCGAGCTTCCGCATCGTGGCGATTGCCGACGACGGCAAACCGGGCGATGCAAGTGCCAAGGCGCTCGGCTGGTTCGGCACGGGTACGGCGACGATCCGCACCACGCAGGATCTGCAACTGATCTCGGGGCTGCCGCCGCTGGTGCGCGAGGGCGATAACTATCGCGCGCAATTCACGGTACGCAACACGACGCAGCACGCCATGCAGGTGCAACTGACCGCCCGTGCAACGCAACTCACGCTGGCACCGCAACGTATCGACGTGCCGGCGGGTGAATCGCGCGAAGTGGCGTGGGAGGTCACCGCGCCGACGGGGCTGGCGGATACCCGCGCGCAACGCGTGATTTGGGAGGTCTCGGCACAGGCGCCTGCGGTGAGTGGCGCGGCGGCGGCGAGCGATGCGATCAAGGTCGGCCAGGATATCCAGCCGGCATTGCCCGCGAGCGTGCAGCAGTCGGTTCTCACGCAAGTGGAAGGCAGCCTCACGTTGCCGATGGCGGCACCGGCCGGTGCCGTGGCCGACAGCACTGGCAAGTTGCGTGGCGGCGTTCGCGTGAGCTTGCAGCCGCGTCTGTCGCAAGGGTTGCCGGGCGTGAAACGCTGGTTCGAGCTGTATCCGTATGCGTGTCTCGAACAACAGGCGTCGAAGGCGCTGGGCTTGCGTGACGTCGCGCAGTGGAAGCGAGTGACCGGGACGCTGCCGTCGTATCTCGACGAAGACGGTCTGGCCAGCTACTTCCCGCCGCAAGAAGGTTTTGCCAATCAAGGCAGCGACACGCTCACTGCCTATCTGCTTGCGGTGAGTAACGAAGCCAAGGCACTCGACCCGGCGTACGCCATTCCCGATGACGCGCTCGCGCGTATGCAAGACGGGCTGGCGGCGTTTGTCGAAGGTCGCCTGACTCGCAAGTTCTGGGCACCGCGCGATGACCTGACGCTGCGCAAACTCACGGCGATCGAAGCGCTATCGCGCTATGGCCGCGCCAACGCTCGGATGCTCAGTTCGCTGACGATTGCGCCGAATGACTGGCCCACGTCGGCTGTCATCGATTGGTACGCGATTCTGCAACGTTTGCCGGATGTGCCGCAGCGCGCGGAGCAGATGGCACAGGCCGAGCAGATCCTGCGGGCGCGTCTGTCGTATCAGGGCACGCGGGTGGGCTTCTCGACGCAGTCCAGCGACGGGCTCTGGTGGCTGATGGTCGGCCCGGAAACCAACGCGGCGCGACTGGCGTTGCTGATGAATGCGAACCCGGCATGGAAGGATGAAATGCCGCGTCTCGTCATCGGTTTGCTCGGGTTGCAATCGCGCGGCGCGTGGTCGACGACTACGGCAAACGTGTGGGGCGGGTTGGCCGTGGATCGCTTCTCGGCGCGTTTCGAACGCGACACGCCGACGGGGCAGACGGCCATCCAGTGGCAGCGCGACAACCAGACGAGCGGTGGCGTGCAGACCGTCGACTGGGACAAGCTGAAAGCGGGCACGGTGCCGCCTGCGGTATCGCTGCCGTGGCTCGCGCAGACCTCCACGGGTGCCGACAATGGCCGCGACGTGTTGCGGATGGACCAGACCGGCGCAGGCAAGCCGTGGGCGACGATCCAGAGTCTTGCGGCGGTACCGCTCAAGGCACCGTTCTCGGCGGGCTATCGGGTCACGCGCAGCGTGCAGGTGCAGGATGCGGCCGATAAATCGGGTGACAGCTATATGCGCGGTGCCGTGCTGCGTGTGCGGCTCGATATCGATGCGCAGGCCGATATGCGCTGGGTGGTCGTGAGCGATCCGCTGCCGGGCGGTGCAACGGTACTGGGTGGCGGGCTGGGTCGTGACTCCGCCATTGCGACGCAGGGCGAGCGCAGCGAAGGTGCCATGCCGGCATTCGAAGAGCGTGCGCAGGATGCTTACCGCGCGTATTACGACTATCTGCCGAAGGGCCAGCATCGCATCGAGTACACGGTGCGTCTGAACAACGTCGGCAAGTTTGCAACGCCGCCGACGCGTGTCGAAGCGATGTACGAACCGGCCATGTATGGCGAGTCGCCCAACGCTGTTGTGCAGGTCATTCCGGCCAAATGATTCGCCGAGTGACCGGCCCGTGGTGCGCCGTCGATCAATCGCCAGATGATGGTGATTGCGGGGGCGTGCCCGGCGAAATCGAATGAATCGGAGCTTGAGGACGCAATGACGTCGAACTTCTTCCAGCCTGCGGCGGCGCTGCCGCGCGAAGCACGACGCTTCTGGTGGCTCGCGGCCGCCGCCGGTGCCGCCTACGCGGTGTCGTTGCGCGGCGCACCGTATCCCGATCAGGCCGTCGCCAAGGTCTTCCTGTGTGTGATGTTGCTGTTCGCGGCGCTCTACCACCGCGAACACCGCGAGCGCGTGTGGTTGTGCGCGGCGTTGGTCTTCTCCGGGGCGGGGGATGTGCTGCTGGCATTGCCTGCGATGGCACAGGGCTTTGTGCTTGGACTCGGCGCGTTCCTGTTGGCGCATCTCGCCTACTTCGTTCTGTTCTGGCGCGTGCGGCGCCGGTGGTCGCAGGTGCCCGCGTGGCATCGGGTCGCGATTGTGCTGGTATGGATCACGGCGGCGCTCGCCTACGTGATGTACTGGCCCGGTATGGGCGAATTGAAGGCCCCCGTGGCGTGCTATGTGATCGTGCTGGCGATGATGGCATCGGCGGCGCTGCTCGCCGACGTCGGGGGAGAGTGGGCCGCCGTCGGAGCGTTGCTCTTTACCGTTTCGGATGCCCTCATCGGCACCACCCGCTTCGTCGGCAGCGTGCCGGCTCAGGAATACGCCATCTGGATTCTCTACGGGCTGGCGCAGTTGCTGCTCACGGCCGGTATCTTGGCCAAACGCCCGGGCACCGACGTACGCGCTTCCGGTGCAAACAGCGGGAGCGGCGGCAGCGGTGAACGTGGTGACGGTGGTGAAGGTGGTGAAAAGAGTGGAGACGCCCGCAGTGCCTGACCTTCGTCGTCTGACGGCGTCCGTCGTCGTCGCGCTTGCGCTATGCACGCTACAGGCAGTGCAGCCCGCGCACGCTGTGCCGTCGTTTGATGAGGTACGGCAGGATTGGCGCGCGTCCGACTGGATATTGCTCGATCGGCACGGGCAGCCATTGCAGCGTTTGCGTGCCGACATGCGTGCGCAACGTGGCGATTGGGTCACATTGGCCGACGTCTCGCCCGCGTTCCGGCAGGCATTGATCGTCTCCGAGGACAAGCGTTTTTACGAGCACAGCGGCGTCGATTGGCGAGGTGTCGCGGCGGCAGCGTGGGGCAATCTCTGGCACTCACGAACGCGCGGCGCATCGACGCTGACGATGCAGTTGGCGGGTTTGCTTGACGACGATTTGCGGCCGAACACGCGCAATCGCTCGATGACGCAGAAAGTCGGTCAGGCAGCGACAGCGGTGTGGCTGGAACAACGCTGGCGCAAGGATCAGATTCTCGAAGCGTATCTGAACCTCGTGCCGTTCCGGGGGGAACTGGTCGGGCTCTCGGCGGTGTCGCAGACGCTCTTCGGCAAGCTTCCGATCGGACTGGACGCCCGCGAGTCTGCGATAGCCGTGGCGCTGTTGCGCGCGCCGAATGCGCCCGCTGCACGAGTGTCGCAACGGGCCTGCGGCATTCTCCGCGACATGGCGCAAGGTGGCCCCGGCGGCGTTGGCGGTGTCGGCGGCGCGGCCAACGACTGCAACGGACTGGAGGGTTACACGCAACTCGTGTTCTCACGTCCTGCGGCCGTCATGGCCACGCGCGACGCGGTCAATCTGGCACCGCATTTCGCGCGCCGAGTGTTCTCTGCGAGCCGGCCACCGGCCGGAACGCGTATGACGAGTACGCTCGACGCGAATCTTCAGCGCATGGCCGCCACCACACTGCAACAGACGCTGCGGGAGCTTGGCGCACCCGGGCGTTCACGCAACGTGCAGGATGGCGCGCTCGTGGTTATCGACAACGCCAGTGGCGACATTCTCGCGTGGGTCGGCTCGTCGGGCGCGCTCTCGGCTGCGGCACAGGTCGATGGAGTGACTTCGCTACGTCAGGCAGGCTCGACGCTCAAGCCCTTCCTGTATGCGCAGGCCATCGCTGAACAGCGAATCACGGCGGCGACGTTGCTCGACGATTCACCGCTCGATTTGCCGACAGGTGGCGGGTTGTATATCCCGCAGAACTACGACCGGCACTTCAAGGGATGGGTCAGCGCTCGCACGGCGCTCGCATCGTCGTTGAACGTGCCTGCGGTGCGCACGTTGGTGATGGTGACGCCGCGCCGTTTTGCGCAGACGTTGGTGTCGCTGGGTTTGCCGCTGACGCAAAGCGGTGACTACTACGGTTTCAGCCTTGCGCTGGGCAGTGCGGACGTCACGCTGCTATCGCTGACGAACGCCTATCGCGCGTTGGCCAACAACGGTGTGGCGAGCGCCACGCGCGATCAGATGCCGGTAGCCGCCCGCGCAGGCACCGGCAAACTCGCTGCCAACGCCAACGCCAACGCCAACGCCAACGCCAACGCCAACGCCAACGCCAACGCCGGTACAAGCGTTTTCTCGCCGCAGGTGAGTTTTATCGTGTCCGACATGCTCTCCGATCGTCAGGCGCGTACGCGCACGTTCGGGCTAGACAGTCCGCTCTCCACCCGCTACTGGACTGCCGTCAAAACCGGCACGAGCAAGGACATGCGCGACAACTGGGCAGTGGGCTATTCGCGTCGCTATACGGTCGGTGTCTGGGTGGGGAATGCGGATGGTGCGCCGATGTGGGACGTCTCCGGCGTCTCGGGGGCCGCGCCGATCTGGCATCGCGTGATGGACTATCTGCACCGCCGCACGGCCAGCCTGCCGCCAACGCCACCGGCGGGCGTGGAGCATGTCGCAGTGCAGTATGCCGAGCACGTCGAACCCGCGCGCGAAGAGTGGTTTCTCGCGGGCACGGGGCAAAGCACGATTGCCTTGTCGTCACTCGCTTCGAAAGCACCGGGCGGCCCGCTCTGGCGCATTTCCGGTCCGGCCGACGGCACCATCGTCGCGCTCGATCCCGATATTCCGCCCGCTAATCAACGCCTCTGGTTTCAGGTGGCTGCGGCATGGCCCAAGGGGGCCGCGTGGCGACTCGATGGCAAGCCGTTGAGTGGCAGTGCGCGCGTGGGCTGGTTGCCCTGGCCGGGACGACATACGCTCGAACTCGTCGATGCCTCAGGCACGGTGCGCGATAGTGTTCGTTTCGAGGTACGCGGAGCGAGCGTGAATGACGGCAAGCGCATGCGCAATGCGAGTCGCTGAGCGCATGTGCGCTGCCGATGAACTGAATCTGCCTGGAATGTGCTTATTCCGCCACAAGGATTGCCCTGATTAATTTTTGATGAAGCAGACGCGTCGACGCGATGCGCGCTACACTAAAAATCAGACTTGGCAATGTTGGCAATACGTGACGCGATGTGTCGGTAGCGAGTCGAAACGCCATCGGACTGTGCGGACACGCCCTGTAGCGGAGACACATCGATGATCACGCTGGATGCGCGTCAAACTGCGCAGTTGCTACCCTATCCGCAATTGGCCGATGGTATCGAGGCCATGCTCATGGAGATGCGCTCGGGCACGGCGCGTGCGCCGGAGCGTCTGCATTTTCCCCTGACCGAACCTGAACGCGGCCGCCGTGGCGGTGTGCTGCTTGTCATGCCCGCCACCAATCGCGATGTTGCGATGACCAAGCACATCACGGTGCATCCCGAGAACTGTCGTGCGGGCAAGCCGTCGATCATCGGCGAAGTGATGGTGTTCGATCCCCACACCGGCGAGCGCCTGATGTTGCTCGACGGACCCACGGTGACCGGGCGCCGTACAGCGGCCGTCACGCTGTTTGCCGCTCGCAAGTTTGCCCCGCGACCGCAGGGGCCGGTGCTGATTGTCGGCGCGGGTGTGCAGGCGCGTGCGCATCTCGAAGCCTTTGCGGCCGGCATGGGCACCCGTCACTTCATGATTTTCTCGCGCAGCCCGGAGCGTGCGCATGCGTTGGCCGATCATGCCGCCACCCTTGGCGTGGAGGCGACGGTAGTCGATGCCATCGAGCCGGTGCTGAGTACGGTGAGCATCGTCATCACGGCCACCACGAGCAGCGAACCGGTGTTGCCTGACAGCGATGCGATGCGGTGGCGTGACGACATTTTTGTCGCCGGCGTCGGCGCGTTCCGGCCCGACATGCGAGAACTGCCGCCGCAGTTGTGCCGTGACGCCGCGGTGCGCGGAACGCTGGTTGTCGATACGTGGGAAGTCAAACACGAAGCGGGCGATTTGCTGCATGCCGCGATCGACTGGGGCCGTGCAGCACCGTTGATGGACGCCATCATCACCCCCGACCGTTTCCGCGCCAGCGGCCCGGTGCTGTTCAAGAGCGTGGGTTACGCGCTGTGGGATCTGGCGGCGGTGCTGTGCGCACGCGCCAATCTCAAAAAGGATGGTGTGCCGGACGCTTGAGTGGCGATTGACTACGCTGGCAGCGCAATCGGCACGCCCGCCGCCCTCGCAGAGACACGAGAAAGGTGTGAAAGGTCGGGGGTAATCACATGCACGGGCAGACCGAGCGTCTGCTCGATCAGATCGGCACGCATGATCTCGCGCGGTGTGCCTGTCGCAAGAATACGGCCGTCGGCCAGCAGCGCCATCCGGTCGGCATGGCGCGCCGCGAGGTTGACGTCGTGCACGATCGCCATCGCACCTAATCCCCATGACTTGGCCAACTCACGTGTGAGCGAGAGCAGATGATGCTGATGCGCGAGGTCGAGCGCCGCCGTCGGCTCGTCAAGCAGCAGATAGCGCGGTACTGAAGCCGCCGTCTCCTTCGACGTACCTGAAGCACCCGAAGCATCCGATGGCCACAACTGCGCCAACACCCGCGCGAACTGTACCCGCGCCCATTCGCCACCGGACAGCGTCGTCACGTCGCGATGCAGCAGCGCTCCCGCGCCCACGCGTTCCAGCGCCGCCGTCGCAATCTCCGTGTCGCTGGCACCACGTGCGTTGCCGCGTCGCGGTGTGGCAAACGGCAAACGTCCCATCGTCACAATTTCCAGCGCACTGAACGGAAACGACAACTGCGCCGTTTGCGGCAACACGGCACGCAACCGAGCCAGCGCGGCCGTGGTGTATTGCGCGAGATGCGCGCCATTGAGCGTGATAGCGCCAGACACGCGCGCACGCGGCGACATCGGCTCTCCGGCGAGCGCTTTGAGCAACGTACTCTTGCCTGCGCCATTGCGCCCAAGCAACACCAGCAATTCGCCGGGACGGATGTCGAGCGACAGGCCGTCGAGCACGGGCGAATCGGTATGGGCAATGGTCAGATCGTGGGCGCTAAGCATGTTGAATTCCTGTCGGGTGTCGTTGCACGTTTCGGTCCCGTCCTATAGCCCGAACTGGCCACGGCGTCGCCACAGCAGCATGAGGAAGAAGGGCGCGCCCAGCAGCGCCGTCAGAATGCCGAGCGGCAATTCGGCCGGCGACACCCACGTGCGCGCCACCAGATCGGCGAGCAGCGTCAGAATCGCGCCGAACAGCGCCGCCGCAGGCAGTACCGCGCGCGGATCGGGGCCGACCACCAAGCGCACGATATGCGGCGCGATCAGACCGATGAAGCCGATCATCCCGCTCGATGCCACCAGCGCGCCGACGCACAACGCACACGCCACCATTACGCGACGCTTCACCGACTGCACGGCGACGCCCAAGTGCAAGGCTTCGGCTTCGCCGAGCAGCAGCGCATTGAGCGAACGGCACTGGCTGGCCAGCACGACGATGCCCAGCGCCACTGGCCAGACGATCACGGCCAGCATCGACCATTGCGCGCCGCCCAGACTGCCGAGCGTCCAGAACGTGAGGGTGCGCAGTTGCGTGTCGTTGGCGAGATACGTCAGCAACCCGATCGCGGCACCGGAGATCGCGTTGATCGCAATACCGGCGAGCAACAGCAACGGCAACGCGAGACGGCCCCGTCCCGCGGCAAGCCGGTAGACGAGGGCGGTCACGCCAAGCGCACCGACGAACGCCGCCAGCGGCAGCATCCAGAGACCGAGGGACGCGGCGAGCGCGGCCGGCAACAACACGCCACCCATCACGATGACCCCGGCAGCACCCAGCGCCGCACCGCTTGCCACGCCGATCAGTCCGGGATCGGCAAGCGGGTTGCGAAAGAGTGCCTGCAACGCCGCACCCGCTGCGCCGAACCCGGCACCCACGAGGATGCCGAGCACGATGCGCGGCAGACGAATCTGCAACATCACACTGCGTGCCTGATCCTGTACAAAGTCGCCGCTGGCCCCTCGAAACAGCGCCATGATGGCCTCGCCCGGGGCGATCCGATACGCGCCACCACATAACGCAGCGAGCACCGTCAGCGCTAGCAGCGTGACGAGTACCGTCATCACCAGCCATCGCGGCGGTCGCCGGCGAGCGATGCCGGTCGCAGGTTGCGCGAGCCTGTTGAGCGTATTGGGCGTATTGGTTGTGTTGATCGGGGGAGCGGCTGACATATCTTCGTTCAATAGCGGACCAATAGCAGCTTTACGCCGCGTGCACGCGTTGCGCCAGTTCGGCCACCGCTTGCGGCAGGCGCGGGCCGAAACCGAGCAGATAGAGCGCGTCGAAGCTCACGACACGTTTGGCACGTCCGGCAGGCGTATTCGCCAGCCCGGGTTGTGCCAGCAGCGTGGCGGCGGGATCGACACTCGACGGACCGGTCGTAGTCGTCAGCAGCACATCGGGCTGTGCCGCGACGGCGGCTTCTGCCGTCAGCGGGCGATACCCCGTGAAACCGCTCAACGCATTCTCGGCACCGGCGAAGGCGAGCATCGCGTCGGCGGCGGTGTCCTGCCCCGCGACCATCACCTGATTGCCGGTGTGACCCAAGATGAACAACACGCGCGGGCGACGTTGCTTGCCATAGCGTTGGGTGATCTCGTCGCGTGCCTTCTGCCAGTCCGTCATGAAGCGATTGGCCACGCGCGCACCGTCGTCATTCACGCGCAACGCGGCGGCGACGTCGCGGATGTTGTCGCGTACCAGTTCGGCGGTGTAGCCGTGCGTGAAGCGTTTCACCGGCACGCCGGCCGCCGCGATTTGCGTCAGCACATTTGGCGGACCTGCTTCCGCACCGGCGAGCAGCAGATCGGGATGCAACGACAGCACGCCCTCGGCGGAGAGCGTGCGCAGATAGCCGATCTTGGGCAGCTTGGTCGCGGCCTCGGGGTACAGGCTGGTGAGGTCGTTGGCGACCACACGTTCCTGCGCGCCGAGTGCGTAGACGATCTCCGTCAGGGCGCCGCCTGCGACGATGACCCGCTTCGGGCCAGTGGCGTTGGCGGGCACGGCGGCCGTTGCCGCCCGTGCCGACGAGACCATGCCGAAGGGCGAGAGCCATGCGCCCGCTGCAAGCGCAGCGCCGCCCGCGAGCAGCGCTCGCCGGGCAGGCTTGCACGGCACACGTGCCGCGGTAACCGATGACGTGCCCGATGACGTGTCCATGACGGCCTCACGTGCGTCGAATGTCGTTTTCACGCGGCGGCTCCGGCGGCGGCCACGCGACCCAGCGTCTCGCGCCAGTCTTCGCGTTCGGCCTGACCCGGCTTGCGCTCGCCGAAGAACATGGCGATCACCATGCCCGACGCGTCGAGCAGTTCCAGCGACGACACGATGCCGTCGGACGTCGGCTTGCGCACGATCCAAGCGGTGTCGACGAGGTCTTCACGCAGATGCAGGTTGAAGCCCGGGTCGAGCACATTGACCCACGGGCCCATCACGCGGATGTTCTGCACCGGGCCGGTGTGAATCTGGATCATGCCGGCATTGCCGACGAAGACCATGATCGGCAGGTCGGTGCCGGCGGCATCTTCGAGCAGCGTGCGCACCGATGCGGCGGGAATGCTTTGTGCGTGATCGGCGGGTGCCAGACGCAGGGCTTGTGCGCGCGACACGCCGTGACGCCGGAGCATCTCGAAGAACTGGTGCGTATCGGTCATGGCGAGCCAATCGCGCTGGAACGCGGCGACATCGATGTCAGCGTCGGGCGTTTCGGCCTTCGGGGCGTCGGCGGCAACCACTTGCTCGCCCGGCGTCTGGTCGTCAGCGCGGTATTTGGCGACGAGCGCTTCGAATGCCCCCACGTCGCTGTGATCGCGAAGGAACATCTTGTGCACGGCCGTGCCGGTCTTGTCGAAGAATTGCAGCGAGCGGCGCGGACCGTTATCAGCCGGCGTTTCCACGGCATAGCCGTAGGCCCACTGGTGATAGAAGATGCGCAGATCGAGTTCCTTGCCGAGGCCGAGACCGATGGTGCCGTTGTGCGAGAGCTTCTCGTACGGACCGTCCTTCTCGTGCACGGCAGCGTTGTTGCGCGTAAGCGCCATCACGCGGCCCAGCGAGGGCAGGGCTTCGACAATCTCGATGAAGTCCGGGCGCAGACGCACGACGTGTTCGCCGACAAACGCGGCGACGGTCTCGCCTTCCGACACGCCGAGCGCCGCCGCAGCGTCACGATCGCGCAGGTTCTGCTCGGACTTCAGGCGTTGGAATTCGCTGCGCAGACGGGTGACGTCGGCGAGGGCGGGAAAGACCGGCTTGGCAGCAGCGGTGGCGGAGGCGTTCTGAGCGTTCATCATGGCAAATTCCTTTGTTGCGGTAGCTTGCTGGCAGGTGGCTGGCACGTGCCCGCACGGCGGCGGGCACATCGTCTGACTGGGTCTGACTTATCTAACTAATCGGATCTCGCGAAACATCTCGTCAACTGACGATTCGATCGGTCAGTACTGCAATTTCAGGCTCACAGCCACGCTGCGGCCCGGTGCCGAATACGCGTCCTTCACGTTCGACGTTTCGGCGATGTTGCGCACGTCCGACCAGTTCCAGTACTTGCGGTCGAACACGTTGTAGACGCCCGCATAAACCGTGGCGTGCTTGTTGATGTGATACCCGCCCGACAGGTCGAGCACGATCGACGACCCCGGGGCCCAGCAGGTCTGGTTTTGCTGCGTGCCCGACGTGCAGGTCTTGGCGATCTGGCTTTGCGACTTGGCCGCTTGGAACAGCAGGTCGGCTTGCGCGAACCACGTGCTGTTCGGCTCATAGCGCACACCGAGCACCATCGAGAACGGGTTGATGGTGTTGAGCGGCTGGCTGCTCGAACCATCGTCTTCCGTGGTGCCGTGCGTGTAGGCCATCGCCGTGCGCAGCGTCACACCGCCCTTGAGCGCCCACGTGGCACGGCCTTCCCAGCCCTGAATGCGGGCGCGGCTGAAGTTCACGTACTGATAGATGAGCGGATCGTTCGGGCGGCCCGAGCCGCTGATGTTCTGCTGCGAGATGAAGTTGCGATAGTTGCCCGCAAAGACGGCGGTGCTATACGTGACCGGCCCCAACGTGGTGGCCAGACGTCCGCGCAGACCCAGTTCGACCGTATCGCTCGTTTCCGGCTTCAGGTTCGGGTTGGCGATCGACATGTAGCCGTACAGCGGGTTCGAGAAGCCGTTGTTGACCTGATCCGGCGTCGGCGTGCGGAAGCCACGTGCGTACTGCACATAAGGAATCAGCGACGGGGCGATTTCATACATGATCGCCAGACGCGGCGAGAACGCCGAATCGTTCGACGAGGTCGGCGCGACCGGCTTGCCGTTAGCCGACTGCGAGACATACAGCGGGTCGTTCTGTTTCGGCGAGAGCCAGTACGCGTCGTAGCGGATACCCGGCGTGACGGTCAGTGCGCCGTAACGGATTTCGTCCTGCAAGAACGCGCCGAAGAGGGTGTAGTCGGTATCCGGGAACGCCTTGTTCGGGAACGATTCACCAGCACCCGGCACGGTGCCGTTGCGATAGCTCGTGATGAACGCGCTGCTGGCGTCCGTGCCGTACACCAGCTTGTGCGCGAGCGGGCCGGTGGCGAAGTTGCTCTCGGCTTGCAGCGAACCGCCGATGGTGCGTTCCTTGTACGTGTTGTCGCGCGTGCGTGCGCCTGCCGTGCGATTTTCGTACGCGTACTGGTTGTTCTTCGCATCCTGGAAGTACAGCAACGCGTGCGCGTTCTGCACATACGCCTGCGACGCGTCGTTGAAGTCGTAATCGAGGCTGACGCGATTGCGTTCCAGACGGTCGCTGGTGGCCAGACCCAGCGTCGTGGGCGGGTTCACCGCCGACAACACCTGCGTGTCCACGCGGCGGCGCACGTTCTCGGCCGTGAGCTTGAAGGTGGAGCTCGGCGTGGCCTTGAACACGAGCTTGCCCAGCACCGAGTCGCCATTGCTGTCCTGCGGATTGGCGGTCGTGCGTGCCGTGCTGGCGCTGTTGTTGGTGCCCTTGCTGTCGAGCTCGTGCCCCTTGTTGCCGTCGATGATTACCGTGCCCTGCCACTGCTCGCCGCCCCAGGCGGCTTGAGCGGTGGTGCCGAAGCTGCGGTCCATCGAGTTGTAGTACGGGCGCAGCGAGAAGTAAGTCGACTTGCCGAAGGTGTCGAGCAGGTCCTGCGGGTCTTTGGTCAGGAAGTTGACCACGCCGGTCAGGCCGTCGCTGCCGTAGAGGGACGAGGCCGGGCCGCGCAGAATTTCAATGCGGCGCAGGATGTCCATGCTCATGTAGTCGCCGCGCCCCGCTTCGAGCGGGCCGAACGAGTAGCCGGACGGCATGCGGATGCCATCTTCGAAGAGGGCGACGCGATTGCCTTCGAGACCTCGGATGTTGATGCTGGAATTGCCGTCACGCCCACCGCCCAATGCCGCGGAACCGGGGCGATACGGCGCGCGGCGCACGGTGACGCCGGGCTCGTAGCGCAGCGCTTCCTTGATGTCTTGCGCCTGCTGCTCTTCGAGATCCTGATCGGTGATGACCGAGATCGATGCCGGCGTGCGGTCCGATTCGGTGCGCGTGCGCGTGGCCGTGACGTTCACCTCTCTGAGGTTGGCCTCGGCGAGCTGCAACGGTGCTTTGGGTGTTGCCTGTGCGAGCTGGACGGCCGGGATGGACTGGGCCGCCGTAGCTGCCGTCACTGTGGCAGCCGCCGCACCGGTCGTTTCGACCTGAGCCTGCGCCGGTGCCTGTTGCGCGTACGCAGCAGTCATCCCGGCGGTGAGCCCGGCAGGCAGCCAGACAGCGGCAAACACCGCACGCACCAGCGGACGCAGACGCCGGTGGTTCTCACGAGCGCGTTCGCTACGCGAGTCTTCGACACGGTTGCCGGCGATGCGGCTGGTACGAATCGAAGGGTTGGCGCCGTTTCCCCGGCGCGTGGTCATGACAAATTGGCGGTCCCCGCCGCTCGACGACTGCTTCACTGCTGGCTCCCAGTGCAAAAAACCCCGTTGCTGGCTGGCAAGCGCTCGTGGCAATCGTCGTGTTCCCCCGATGTCGAAAACGACCGGGCGAAACACGCTGGCAGGCGCGGCTGGCGAAATCTCGTGCCACCCGGCCGCATGTTTTTCGGCCTCGGGACAACGAACTTAAATAAGAATCATTCGCATTTTTAACGATAAATGAAACCGGCGTCAAGGGGGAATTTCCTCGACGGTGTCAATGGACGGGAAGGGTTGGCAAGGCGGCGGGAAGGCGCGGCGGGGCACGGGTGCCCCGCCTTGTGATTCGCTTGCCGTCAGACCGGCAGGCTCGTATCGAACTTGATTTCGCGCAGCACCACGCTGGTTTTGACGTGGGCGACGGCGGGCAGGCGGAAGATGTGTTCGTGCAGGAAGGCGTCGTACGCCTTGATGTCGGGCGCCACGATTTTCAGGATGTAGTCGGCTTCGCCGGTGGTGCTGTAGCACTCCGTCACCTCAGGGCAGGTGCGGATCTCGCGCTCGAACTGTTCCGTGCCGCCTTCCGTGTGGCGCGTGAGCTGCACATGCGCCAGCGCACACACGTGCAGGCCGAGCTTCTCGCGATCGAGCAGCACCGTGTAGCGCTGGATCACGCCGTTCTGCTCCATCTCCTTGATGCGCCGCCAGCACGGGGTCGCCGACAGCCCGACGTTTTCCGAGAGTTCCTGCGCTGAACGGCGCGAATCGATCTGCAAGAGGCGCAGGATCTGCCGCGCAAAGTTGTCGAGTAATTCCATTTTCCAAAATGGCCTATTTCGAAATGAACGTTTCTTATTCTGCGCCAAACCGAGTGAAATAGTAAAAATCTTTCTCCTGCCTCCCCATACACTGCTTCCATACGGACGCTCGCCTGTCCTGCTGGGCCGGGCGCGACAACGAACATAACGACACGCCCCCGAAGCACGGCCGCCGCATCGATCACATCCCTGATCACAAGATGCCGGAACGGGCCGCACGGGGATCAGGAGATACACGATGAATGCCCCCATGCGCGCCGCGCTCGCGACGCCCACGGCCAACCCGCTGGCCCATCCCGACTATCAGCTCTCCGACGCGCTCACCGCACGCCGTGGTCAGATTTTCCTGACCGGCACGCAAGCGCTCGTGCGCATTTTGCTGATGCAACACCAGTTGGACGCCGCGCGCGGTCTGAACACGGCGGGCTTCATCAGCGGCTATCGCGGCTCGCCGCTTGGCGGCGTGGATCAGCAACTGTGGAAGGCCAAGAAGCTGCTCGACGCGGCGAAGGTCAAGTTTCTGCCGGCGATCAACGAAGAGCTCGGTGGCACGGCCGTCATGGGCACGCAACGCGTGGAAGACGACCCTGAGCGCACCGTCGAAGGCGTGTTCGGCATGTGGTACGGCAAAGGCCCGGGCGTCGATCGCGCGGGCGATGCGCTCAAGCACGGCAACGCCTACGGCGCATCGCGCCATGGTGGCGTGCTGGTGGTGGCGGGTGACGATCATGGTTGCGTGTCGTCGTCGATGCCGCACCAGAGCGACTTCACGATGATGTCGTGGAGCATGCCCGTACTGAACCCCGCCGACATTGGCGAACTCGTCGAATTCGGTCTTTATGGCTATGCACTGTCGCGCTTCTCTGGTGCGTGGGCGGGCCTCAAGGCGATTTCGGAAACCGTGGAATCGCGCGGCACCGTCGACCTCGACAAGATCCGCACCGACTGGGCCGAACCGCTCGATTACGTGACGCCCGAAGGCGGCCTGCACAACCGCTGGCCCGACCTGCCGAGCCTCGCGCTCGAGACGCGTCTGGCCGCGAAGCTCGACGCCGTGCGCGCATTCGCCCGCGTGAACAGCATCGACAAGTGGATTGCGCCGACGCCGGACGCCGATATCGGTATCGTCACCTGCGGCAAGGCGCACCTCGACCTGATGGAGACGCTGCGCCGTCTGGACATCACCATCGAAGACCTCGCCGCCGCCGGTGTGCGCATCTACAAGGTGGGTCAGTCGTTCCCGCTGGAAATGTCGCGCCTCGACAGCTTTGTGGCCGGCCTCACGGAAATTCTCGTCATCGAAGAGAAGGGCCCGGTGGTCGAGCAGCAGATCAAGCAATACCTGTACAACCGCACGACCGGCTCGCGCCCGATCGTGCTCGGCAAGACCGATACCGATGGCCGCGCGTTGCTGTCTGCACTCGGTGAACTGCGTCCGTCGCGCGTATTGCCGGTGTTTGCCGAATGGATCGCGAAGCATCGCCCGGCGCTCGATCGTCGCGAGCGCGTGGTCGATCTCGTGGCGCACGACATCCTCTCGAACGAAGCCGACGGCGTGCGCCGCGTGCCGTATTTCTGTTCGGGCTGCCCGCACAACACGTCGACCAAAGTGCCTGACGGCTCCATTGCGCAGGCCGGTATCGGCTGCCACTTCATGGCGTCGTGGATGGACCGCGACACCACGGGCCTGATTCAGATGGG